>CAWHYR010000001.1:0-240086 GCA_963833735.1 uncultured Actinomycetes bacterium
TTCTCCTATCCTCACCGCGCCCGTCCCGCTTCCGGCCGCGGCCCCTACCCTGGCGGGGTGCTTTCCCCTGCGCCCGATGACTGAATCAGATCTCCCGTCGGTCGAGGCGTGGCTCCGGCTGCCGCACGTGGCCCGCTGGTGGACGCCGGACACCACGGCCGGGCGAGATCGCCAAGTACCGGGAACGAGTCCGCCAGGACCAGCGGGGGCCACTCACCTGCTGATGGTCACCCAGGACGGCACGCCGCGGGGGCTGGTGCCAGTGGTACCGGTGGGCGGATCACCCCGACGACGCCGAGGCCATCGGCGCACGCGAGGGGGAGATCGGGATCGACTACGCGATCGGGGATCCGGCCCAGGTCGGCCGGGGCGCCGGCACCATGCTGATCGCCGCGCTGGTGACCGAGATACGCCGCCGTCATCCCGGCGCCGGGATACTGGCCGACCCGGACGCCGCCAACCGGGCGTCGCGGCGTGTCCTGGAGAAGAACGGCTTTCGCCTCGTGGCCGTCCGGCCGGTCGCAACCGAAGCGAGCGACGCCCCGATGGCCATCTCCCGCCTGCCCTCAGCCGCGGCCGCGCCGCCCGGCGCCGGCCGCGGCAGCGCTCACAGGGGAGACCCGGCGAATGTCAGTGGACCCGGGTACGGTCGGGTCATGGCCGACTTTCCTGCCGCCGATCTGAGCAATACGTAACGGCCTGCTTGCTCGGTCCGTTCTCGTGCCTTGTTGCTGTCGAAGAAGCCCGCGCTTTGTGGAGCCGGCTAACCGCTCCTGGAGGTCGCTGGGTGCCCTTCAGCACCGCCTTGGCCGATGTCCAGTCCGGTCTTCCTGGAAGATTGGCGACAGCGGGCGCAGCAGAAGTCAGTGGTTGATGCTGTCGTGCTCAACGGCCAGCTCAACATCCCCATGACCGTCGTCCCAAGCGGTCAAGCCCTCGGCCAGTTGCAGCTCGTCGCCAGCACGACCCCGAGCGGGAGCCTGGCGAAGGCGCCGAGGCCGCTGCACCAGCTCACCGAGGATGGAGACGGCCATCTCCTCATCATCATCTTGCCGAGGTCAAGGCGGCACCCTGGACCTCCGCTCCATCTGACCGCCGCACTCACGATCGCGGCACCACCTCACCACGCCTGCAGACAACGGGCCCGGGTGAGGCGGGTTCATGGCGGCACGCTCGATCATGTCCTCGTCACCATGTCCCTGGGTGACAAGTCACGTGCACTGGGCCGCGTCCCCGCGCACCCGGCCATGAACTCCTCGGTGCTGAGCAGGTCGTACTCCTCCAGCACCCGGGCGAGCTGGGCGAGGGTGTGGGCGTTCGGCGAGCCGCCCACGATCACCAGATGAGGCGCCGGGCCACGCCCTGGAGTGTCGATCTTCGACGCGCCCTCGCTCTGGCAGGAGATCGGCGCCCGTCATGCCTTCCGGCACCAGTCCGACTCGTCGGGCAAGCCGAGCAGCGGCGGGCGTTCCCTGCAAGATGACCTCTTCACCTCGGTCCGCGACCAGCTCGGCGCGGCCGCCGATCCAGCCGTGCCGAGCTGGCCGTCGGCGGTGATGATGGCGCGAGCCCTGCTTGCTCGACGACGGTCCCTGCCGCCGACCAGCCGTGGCCAGCGCGAAGGTCGGCGCTCGGCCAGCCCGTTCGCGCGAGCGCCAACCGTTCCGTCCCTCGCCTCACCCGGCTGAGTCCACGCCGGCAAAATCAACCTCTTCCTGCATAGTGAGCGCCTCCAGAACATCGATCAGCAGCAGCGGCATGTCGATGTTCCTGACCCCGGTCTCGCCCAGCGCGTCCATCACCGTTCCACGAACGCGGCGGCCACCACCGGCGGCGCACTCGCCGATGCCCTTGGCGCCGATTGGGTCGTGGCCAGGCATGACCTCGCTGTATGCATCGAAGCCGGTGTCCACCGCGGTCGGCCACAGGTAGTCCATGTAGTTCGAGCCGACGCAGTTGCCGTCACCTGAACGTGATGAAACTACCGTCTGGCCGTCGTAGGCCTCGGTGGAGGCCGCCCATGATCTGGCCCTCGACGATCATCGGGTTGATCCGGACTCCGCCGTCGACCGAGCATCTCCAGGACGTCCACACGCCGTCTTCCGGGCTCACCTCGACGGTGACGATGTCGACGAGAACAGCAGGTGAGTTTCGAGCAGGTCGTCGTACGCGGTGTTCTCGAGGCCGGGCTCCATGCGTGCAGGGCGTGTTCTGCAGGCGGCCATTCGCATTCCTGGATGAAGCGCGCGCTGCGGTGAGCTGCAACATCGAGACCGGCCGAGCTCCACCTCGATGTCCTTCAACCTCGAGCAGGTGCGCGGCCAGCTCCAGGCCTTGGCGCGGTTGCAGGACGCCTCGATCACCGCCGGCGACCGGAGTCGACCTGAACGAGTAGTACCCATGCCGAAGGGCGCCATCTGGTGTCGCCCTCCTCGACGATGACGTCGTCGGCCGAGGATGCCGACTTCCTGCGCGATGATCTGCACCACGTCCTCGTGCCCCTGCCCTGGAGGCGACTGGCGCCGATCGAGGATCGCCTTGCCGGTCATGTGCACCTTGAGATCAAGTCGAACGTCTCGATGCCGATCGTCTGGCTGTTCGCCGAGCGGCTCAGGGTGATCGTGGAGATTCCCAGGCCAGCGAGCGCCCCCGCTTTGGTGTTCCCCTGCAGCCTGAAACTTGTGCGGTCCATCAATGGCCTTGGAGCCCGACAGTCCAGCTGGTGCTGCCGGAGTGGGTGGGAGACCGAGCAGTGTCATGGGAAATCATCATCGGCCACGAAAAATTGTCATTGAGCAAAAGCAGCTGGTCCATGCCCAGGTCATCGAGCAGCCACCTGCATCATGCGCTCCTGAAAGACATCACCTCGGTGACCGGAACAACCGTCGCGACCCGCTCGGCGCCTTGTCGTGTACACGCCGCGCGCGGTCAGGTGCGCTCCGGCGCGTCGTAGGCGGCGAAGGTGGAGTGCATCAGGCCGATCTTGAACTTGCTCGGCTGCGCCGCGTCGGCGAAGAAGAGCGCCGTCGCGTCGTCGTCGAGGAAGCCGAGATTCTGCAGGTCCGGCGCAGCGCCAGCTCGCCCTTGAGGTAGACGTCGCGCGCGAACCCGGTCGAGATCGAGTTCCGTCTTGTCCTCGATCCATTTCGCCGCTCGAGCGGATCGGCCAGAATCGAGCAACTGGTCACCAGGTAGATCGGCGCCTTCTCCAGAGCCGCCGCCGATGTCGGCGGTGGTCCGAACATATCTCTGAATGTCGCACCGTCGCGACCGCGGCCAGATGTGCGGCGCCTGGCATGGTCATGTATAAAGCAGTGGCTTCGGAGTAACACAGTTAAAGTGGAGTTTAACAGCAGCACTCGATCGGCGACGGGTGGCTGGGTGGTGGATGGGCTTGGAAGCCGTCGAGCCACTGAAGGCCCGGTCGGTCCGCCTTGTCGCCGACCTCCCATTGTGAGTAGTTGCTCGGTCTGGTCCACCTTCGTCGGCGACGCCGAGCATCAGGTCCAGCCCTCCACAGATTGATGCCGGCAGCGTTCATCATCAACGTCAGTGGCTCACATCCTCGGCGATGCCGAGGACATGGCGGTGGCAGGAGCCACCTCCTGGCCCTGGAAGCAACTTGTCGGTGGCCAGCGCGCCTGGGTGTGGTGGGAGAACGTGGGCCTGCAGGCGAGGTTCCTGGTAGGCAGTTGCTGGTCTCCGGCCGGTCGGCCCAGGCGGACGCCGGGGAAACGCCCAGGCCCGGCTGGCGTCGTCGATCGAGCTTGATCCGCGCGTGCGGCAGCGGGCTTCTCGGTCTCCATGTGCAGCATGCCGGGGAGCGCCACGTCGTCGGTGTAGTTGCCCTTGCCCCGGATGAAGCGGTAGCCCTCGACCGCTTGCGGCTCGGCACGACCGCCGATCTTGATCTCGTCGAGCGTGACTCGTCGGTGGTGACCACCCGTTTATACCTCCGCCCGCAGCTTCTCGGCCGCCCACAGCACCGACTTCCAGATGTTGCTGGTGCTGGTGCAGCGTCACCAGCTCCCGATATCCACCACCGGCCCGTCTTCCTCGATCCAGTGGGTTCCGGTGAGCTTGGCCGCCAGCGTGGTCCGGCGTCAGAAGCCGCACTGCAGCCCGTGCTCCTGCTTGAACCCCTCCTGGATCGGGTTGAACTCGCTGGCCGTGGCCAGGCCCTCCAGGCCGTGACCCTCGCCGTCGAGCTGGCCGACGTCGTCCAAGCTGATCACCCGGCATCGACCAGCACCGTGGCGCCGCCGCCGTTGGTCATGTCGCAGCCCGGTGAACCCGTCGTTCGACGCCCGCTGGGGTGGGGCTGAGCCAGCAGCAGCCGAGCTCGACCTGGCCACCTTCTCCTCCGTGACAGCCGGTTGATGCGGCGGACCGGGAACTCATGGTGCCTCGTCGCTGGTCGTCCTGGACCATCGTCATGATCACGCCGCCTTTTCCAGACTTACTGCAACTCAGCGAGTTTTGGCTCCGCCAGGATGCGCTTCCGACGAAGACCCTTACCAGCTCCCGCTTGTACTCGGCGGTCCCGGGATGGTCGTCCGCGGCTGCCCGCCGCGGCCGCCGCGAGCTCGGCCGCCTCGCCGACGCTGTCGGCCGTAGCGGCTCCCGGTAGCGCCGCGGCCGCCTCGGTGGCGCCGATCGTGGATCCGCCGACGCCGGTGAGCGCGATGCCCGCCGGACCACGGTGAACCCCAACGTCTCGATGGCGACCGCGACCCGATCGTCGCGAAGCCCCTACCCGCCGCTCGAGCTTCAGGTAACGCCCAACCTGACCCCTTCGCAGCGGGAAACCACGGCCTGATCGCGATCTCGCTCGTGCTCCACGCCGGGGGCGCCGAAAGCGCCGGGTCACAACTCGGCCAGCGGGATCGCGCGCTGCCGCCCGGGCCCTGCGCGATACCGAGCCGCCGACGCAGCATCACCGAGGCCCAGTCGCCCTGCGGGTCGGCGTCGAGCACAGCGACCCGACCAGCGTGCCCCGGCACGCACCAGCGGATCGGCCACCAGCGGGGCGGCCGCCGCCATCGTCGGCTGGGTGCCCCGAGCACATCGGAGCGCTCCAGGTCGGCGTGGCGGAGCGCGCCGATGCGCAGGCTGCCGTCGGATCGGTCCGGTGGTACGCCAGGCCGGCACGTTGTTGAGGTCGACGAGCGTCTCCGGCGAGGCGAAGCGCAGCTTCATCATCGGCACCAGGCTCTGCCCGCGCCAGGACCCTGGTTGTCGCCGTCGCCGCAGGCCGATCGCCTGGTCAAAGAGGGAGTGCGGCGCCTGGTAGCGGAACGCGATGGGAACATTCAAATCCTCCCGCTTGGCTCGGCGTGTCGCCGCCGGGCAGGTCACGGGCCGGGCGACGGAGTGCGTCGGGAACGCCTGCGGGCCCGATCGTAATCGGGGTCGGCCGGGGCTTGATGCGCGGCCACGGACCGGAGACCGGCTGGCCCGCGATCTTGAGGTAGTCGACGAGCTGCGGACGGCCACCACGGTGGGGCCTTCCGGGTTTTCGGGGCACGTCTTCGATCAGCTCGAACAGCCGGGGATTGCGGGTTCTCTTCGCCCGTGGACTCATGGCGATGACCGATCTCCCTCCGTCGAGCGGCTCCCCCGAAGTCACGGCGATAACGGAAGTAGACCATGGTGAGCGTGTTAACAATCCTACCAACTGCATAAGTGTCGCTAATCGACGAGTTCACTGGGTGAACATGACAGACAAACCGGAGGTTAAGCTCAGGATCGTGACGTAAACGGGGGCTTAGATCTGGGACGGCGGCACGCCCTCGGGCGATCGAATCAGGTCATCGCCTCGGGGGTGCCGGGAACCTCTGGCGGCTGACCCCGCACGCTCAACGCTCGCGTTCGAGCAGCGTCACGTGCAAGCACTCCTCGGCCGGAAACGGGCGGTACCTGACCAGGGACAGCTCGCCGCGCCGCAGCTGCTGAGAGCCCAGGTGCTCGATCGCGGGCGCGACCCCGGCGCCGTCGGCCGCCGCCGCCCAGGCGCGTGTCTGGAAACGCTGATGCTTGCTGTCGGCGATCCCGAGGCGGCGCAGCAGCCGGCGGTCTCGCTGCCCGGATCCCGCTGCCGGACGGGTCCACCAGCCAGCGCCACTGCCGGGCGGGCCCGCGCGGCCGCGACTGTCGCCCTGCTCTCCCGAGCCGACCACGACCAGGCGGAACTTGAAGATGGGCTCGCTGACGATCGGGAACTCGTGCTCGCCGGTCACGCCGGCGCCGAAGGCGACCTCGGCCAGCCGGCGCCGATCAGCACCGCCTGTTCGCCGGAGGCGGCACCCCGGTCGTGACCTCCACCGCCCCGGCGAACCGACGCCGGAACAGCTCCATCAGCGGCCCGGCCACGAACTCGGCGAAGGTCGACGTGGCGACGACGCGCAACTGCTCGGGCGCGCCCTGGGCGGCCCGGACGGCCGCGTGCGCGTCGGCTCCAGCATGACGATCTGGAGCGATGCCGACCAGCGGTCTCGCTGCCCAGCGTCAGCGTCATCCGCCTGGGCTCGAGTGATCAGCTGGTCCCCGAGATCCTCGGCGGAGCGCGGTGTAGCGCCTCGACACGGCGGATCGCTGACGTTCGGCGCCCCGCCGCCGCCCGCGCCGACCCGAGGCGGGCGACCAGGACGAACGGTCAGCTGCGTCAGCGTCATCGCACACTCCATCGCCGGGCATCTGCGCGCCGGGAAGGCAGCGACGCATCTGGTGCACTTAGAACGGCAACGTACGACGCATGGAATGGGCCCGCGCAAAACGCGAGGCCCCGGCCCGGAGGTGGGCGTGCAGGTCCCCCGCAAGTCGAGTACGAGAAGGCCGCCAGCGTGGACCACGCCCTCGCGCTGCTGGCCAGGTACGCGCCGGGGGCGCGGATCCTGGCCGGCGGCCACAGCCTGATACCGATGTGAACTGCGGGCTTGCGCATCCCCGAGGTGCTCATAGACATCAACGGGATCCGCCGGCTGGCTAATCGAACCGGGTGGCGGCAACTGCGGACGTGCGGCGCTGGCCAGGCACGCGGACCTGCTGGCGGCGCCGATGGCCGGCAAGCACTTCACGGATCCTGTCACGTCGCCGAGACGAGTGATCGCGGACCCAATCGTCAGGAACTGGGGCACATCGGAGGTCCTTCTTCCGCCAGGCCGACCCGTCCGGAGGACCTGTGGCGGCCTCGCCGCGCTCAAGGGCTCGATGGTCATTGAGGGCCCGATGGCAGGCGAGAGGTGTCCGCGCGGGCCTTCCACAGGACCGTACGAGACCGTCGTCGGCCCGGCCGAGATGCTGACGATGATCAGGCTGCCGATCAGGCCCAATAGCTGGGCAGTGCGACCTAAGGTGGCCCGCCGGGCGGGCGACTGGCGGATCGGCGCCGCCGGGCGGCCGTCTCGTTCGCCGGCGGCCTGATCACGCGAAGGCGTCGGCATCGGCCTGACCAGGCGGTCGGCGCGGCCGTTTCGTGGCGGCTGAGGCCGAGGAGTTCCTGCGCGGCGGGCCGCCGACGAGCCGACCCTCGCGCGGGCGGGCGAGCTCGCCGGCCGGGCACTGCCACTGGCCTGGATCAGCGCGGCCCAGCCATACAAGCGGCATCTCGTCCAGGAGCTCACCGCCCGCGTGCTGCGGATCGCCGTTCGCCGGGCCGGCGAGCTGCGTCGTGAAGATCACCGTCACCGTCAACCAAGCCATTACACCGGGGTGGTCAACCGCGGCTGCTGCTCATTCACTTCCTCCGCGACGAACTCGCGGCTGACCGGCTCGCACTGGGGCTGCAACACGTCCAACTGCGGCGCCTGCGTGATCTGGCTGGATGAGACGCCGGTCAAGTCGTGCACGGTGCTGGCCGTCATGGCGGACGGGCGGCAGATCGCCACGTGAGGGTGGCCCGCGGCGGCGCGCTCGACCCGTCTCCAGGAGGCCTTCGCCGCCTGCCAGGGCTGCAATCCGTTCTGCACCCCCGGCATGCTGATGACCGCGCGCTGGCTGCTCGATCCAGACCCGGATCCGACCACCGACGAGATCCGCGAGGCGATATCGGCCAGGTCTGCCGCTGCACCGGCTACAGAGACATCGTCCGGTCCGTGCAGTGGACCTCCAAGCACGACCCGTGCCTCGGACAGTCGCTACACAGAACCCGGGGGGTGACGCGGATCAGCCACGCTTACGGGTCGCTCCCGCGCAAGGAGGACGCGCTTCATCGAGGCAGGCACCTCCGTCGACGCTATCGCGCTCCCCGGCTGCTGCCCCGGCGCGATCCTGCGCAGCCCACTCGCGCACGCCAGGATCCTGGTCGACGCCACCGCCGCCGAGGCCGATGATGTACTGTACTCGTAGATTACGTATTGCTGCGCCTCCCGCGCCGCGCCGCCAGCGTGGCGAGCGCCTTGGCCGCCGCCTGTTCTCCGCCATGGCGTCGCCGGCAGTGCCGGGTCCAGCGCGCGCGCCAGGTCGAGCAAGCCGGTCTGGATCGCCAGCTTGTCGGTGGCGGCGATCCACCAGACCCCGCTGTAGTCGTCCCGAACCGCGCGACGTAGGCTCGGGCCAGCGTGGTCTTGCCCACGCCGCCCAACCCGTGCACCGCCGCCTGTCCCCCCGCGCCCCCCCTCCCCTCTCCCCTGCCCTCTCCCCTGCCCTCTCCGCCTCCCCCCCCCCTGCCCTCTCCCCTCCCCCCCCCCCTCCCCCCCCCCGCGTCAGCGCGGCGCGGCCGGTGCCGGACGACAGCGCGGCGTGCAGCGCGTCCAGTTCGGCCTCGCGGCCGGTGAACAGGAGGTTCTCCGGCGGCATCTGGCGCCGCCGAAGATGCGCGGGGTGGGGCGGGCAGCGGGCGCCTCGCCACGCGCCACCGCCAGGATGATGCGGCGGCGCTCGGCGGGGTCGGTCACGCCGTGCAGGTCGCCGTAGGTGGCGCCGGAGAGCAGGCCGGACGGGTTGTCGTCGTCGCAGCGCAACAGGCCGATGCGGCGCTGCCGTCGCCGGCGGCGACCGCGGCCAGGAAGTTGTGGAACTCCTGCCGGGTCCAGAAGCTGCCGTGGTAGCCGCGGCTGTATAGGATCAGCAGGTCGCGCGCCTGCTTCAGCGCGTCGTCGATGTCGAGCAACGAACTGGCCGCCGGCGGCGAAGTCGTAGTCCTGCACGCGGACGCGGTAGCCCTCGGCTTCCAGCACGTCGGCGACCTCCTGCGCCGTCGCGGCGATCGAACCCGGCGGCTAAGGAAGAAGTCATACGCGAACGCGGTGCGTCCATCGCCACCTGCGCCGGAACGTTATTACACTGGCCCGCCGGCTGCGACGCCACAAGTGCATTCCTCCGGCCGGCACCTCGATAGCGGCGTGGATCAGACATCCACCGGCTTCGGCTCGACCAGTTTCGCCGCGATGATGGAAATCTCGTACAGCGCGATCAGCGGCAATGCCAAGCCGCTCTGCGTAATCACGTCAGGCGGGGCCAGGATCGCGGCGACCACGAACATCCCCACCCATGCATAGCGACGATACCGCTTCAGCCCTTTCGACGAGACGATTCCTACCTTGGCGAGCAAGCGTCAGCAGCACCGGCAGCTCGAAGGTGATGCCGAAGGCGAAGATCAGCTTCATCACGAGGTCGAGGTATTCCGACACGCGCGGCAACAGCTCGATCGGCACGCCGCCGCCGCCGTTGGGCGACTAGAAGCTGGCGAAGAATTTCCAGGCGAAGGGGAAGACGAAATAGTACGCCAGCGCCGCGCCGAGCAGGAACAGGACCGGCGTTGCGATCAGGAAGGGCAGCAGGGCACGCTTCTCGCTGCGGTACAGGCCGGGGGCGACGAACAGATAGATCTGGCTGGCGATGACCGGGAAGCCGATGAAGGCGCCGCCGAAGAACGCCACCTTGATGCGGGTGAAGAACGCCTCGTAGAGCTGCGTATAGATCAGATGCGGGTCCGGCTGGCCTTGCTCGCGCAACACGTTGGCCAGCGGCTCGGCCAGGAAGAAGTAGATGCGGTTGGAGAAGTAGTAGCAGATGATGAACGAGATGAAGAACGCGACGATCGACCACATCAGCCGCCTGCGCAGCTCGACCAGGTGGTCGAGCAACGGCATCGGCTTGTCGTTGATCGGATCTTCGGGTGCTTCGATGTCGGCCATGGATCGGTGAACGGTGGTCGGTGATCAGTGCGGGCCCGGGCGCGCGCCCGGGAGGGCGGCGTGTTGCAGCACGACCTGCGGGGGAATGAAAGCGGCGCTTCGGCCTCGTGCCTCGGCGGCCGGCGCGGGGGGCACAAAGGCCGGGGGGATGAAGGCGGGTGCGGCGATTTGCTGCGCTTCGGCGGCCGCCTCGGCGGTTGCTGGCGGACTCAGCGCGATGGGATCCAGCTCCGCGACGGTGGCTTCCTCGATCGCTGCCGGGCCGGCGACGGTGTCCGAGGTCGACGCGGGCTCCAGCGGATTGCTGGCAAACGTGTCGCGCAGGGAGTGGTCCGGATCGATGTGGCGCTCGAGCTCGCCACGGAAGTCGAAATTCCGGATGGCGCTGATCTGCTCGCGCACCTCGCCGAGGTTGGCCTCGCGCATCATATCATCGACGTGGGCCTGGAACTCCGACGCCATGCGCCGGGCCTTCTTGATGATGTCGGTGATGCTGCGGATGGCGACCGGCATGTCCTTCGGCCCGATCAGGATCAGGGCGACGGCGGCGATCAAGGCCTATCTCGGACCAGGCAAAATCGAACATGCGGTTACCAGCTTGTCGTGGCTCTGGGACCGGCCAGAGCCGTGCCGCCCGTCATCGCCGGAGGGGACTCCCCCCTCGCCTTGTGGGAGGGGGTTGGGGGGAGGGGTGCGAGCAGCCATTGCTCCTGGTTGCTCGCACCCCTCCCGCCCCCCCCTCCCACGGGAGAGGGGGAGTTGCTCGTGCATGTAGTCCATCCGTCATTCCGGCGAAAGCGAACCGCCACCCGTGTCGGCGGGCGTCTCGGTATCGGCGGGGGGGGCGGTCTCGGTGCGGCGCTTCCGGCAGCTCGGGAGTCAGCGGCGGCGCGTCGGAGACGCCGGAGGGGCTCGGCTGCTCCAGCATCAGGTCGCCGCGCTGCGGCAGGTCGCGCAGGTCGTTCAGGCCGAACTGCGCCAGGAATTGCGGGGTGGTGCCCCATATGGTTGGGCGCCCGGGCACCTCGCGGCGGCCCTTGGGGGCGACGAGATTGGCCTCCAGCAGCGCGTCCAGCGTCTGCTGTGACAGGCTGGTGCCGCGGATCTCCTCGATCTCGGCGCGGGTGCAGGGCTGGTGGTAGGCGATGATCGCCAGCGTCTCCATCGCGACGCGCGGCAGCCTGCGCGGTACCTCGATGACCTTGCGCAGCCGGGGGGCGAGGTCGGGGGCGGTGCGGAACATGCACACCGTTGCCGGCCTCCGCCAGTTCCACGCCCCGGCCGGCATAGCGGACGCGCAGGGCGGCGATCACGGCGTCAGCGTCAACCGTATCCGGCAGAAGCTGCGACAGGACGCGGGCGCTGACCGGTCCGGCAGAGGCGAATACCAGCGCCTCGGCCAGGCGGAGGCAGTCTTCGTCGGGCGGTAGCTGGTCGGGGTCGCGGCAGGCTCGGCGGAGGCACCTGCGGTTTCCGTGGGGGACGGGACGGGCTCCACGGCAACTTCCGCCGGGGAGGGGGTGGGTTCGGCGGAGGCGGCGGAGGCTTCCGACACGAGCGTGGCCGGCTCGGTGGGGTCACCATCGGCTTCCGCCGGGGACGATACCGGTTCGGCGGGGGCGCCGGAGGCTTCCGACACGTACGTGGCCGGCTCGGTGGGGTGACCATCGGCTTCTGCCGGGGACGATGCTGGTTCGGCGGAGGCTTCCGACACGTACGTGGCCGGCTCGGTGGGGTGACCATCGGCTTCTGCCGGGGACGATACCGGTTCGGCGGGGGCGCCGGAGGCTTCCGACACGTACGTGCCGGGCCGGCTCGGTGGGGTGACCATCGGCTTCTGCCGGGGACGATGCCGGTTCGGCGGAGGCGGCGGAGGCTTCCGACAGGTGCGTGGCCGGCTCGGTGGGGTGACCATCGGCTTCTGCCGGGGACGATGCTGGTTCGGCGGAGGCGACGGAGGCTTCGGCCGGAGCCGCGGGGGGTCGAACGGCATCGGCCTCAAGTGGGGGACTGTGACGCGGCGTCCCCTCACCCCAACCCTCTCCCGCAGGCGCGGGACGGAGTTTCCATTTCTATTTCTGTTGCTGTGTCTTTTTCCTGGCTCATGCGCTCTCTCTACTCCGGCATCGAGGCGGCGCACCAGGATCGGGCCGAAGTCGTGCTCCTGCCGCAGGCGCACGGCGCCGCCGCGGGCCATTTCCAGGCCGGCCATCAGCGTGCTCGCCAGGGCGGCGCGGCGTTCGGTGGGGCTGCCCAGATGCTCGGGCAGGAACCGCTCCAGGCTGGTCCAGTCGGGCAGGCTGCCGAGCAAGACGCCCAGCCGGTGCAGCGCGTCCTGCACCGTCCACAGTGTCAGCGCGCGGGGCTGGTAGCGGCGCGATTTGGTGCCGCGCCGCACCGCGCCCAGATAGGCGCGCACCAGCGACCCCAGATCCAGCGCGAGGCGGGAGCGGTCGATCTCGGTATGGTCTTCCGGTGCGCCGCGCGCGAACACGTCGCGGCCGAGCTGCGGCCGGTCACCCAGCCAGGCGGCGGCGGCGCGGATCGCGGACAGGTCGCGCAGCCGCAGGGCGAGGACTTCAGCGGCTTCCTCGGCCTCCTCGGCGCCTAGCGCGTCGGCCGGCAGCAGCAGGCGCGATTTCAGCCAGGTGAGCCACGCCGCCATGACCAGCCAGTCGGCGGCGAGTTCCAGCCGGACGCGGCGGGCGCCCTCGATGACCGCCAGGTATTGCTCCACCAGCGAGAGGATGGAGATCTTCGCCAGGTCCACCTTCTGCGTCCGGGCGAGTTCCAGCAGCAGGTCGAGCGGGCCGTCGAAACCTTCCAGGTGCAGGACGAGGGAGTCGCCATCCACGCCCTCCCGCGCGCCGCCCTCTGGCGCCAGCGCACCACCGGCGTCCGCCGGGTCAGACATGCTGCACTGCCTGGCCAAGGCTGGCGCCGTGGCCCGCCAGCAGGAACAACACGTGGAAGGCCCACGGCACTACCGTCTCGAGCGCTGCCTGGAAGGGGTCGAACACGATGCCGAACTCCCCCAGCAGCGGCGGCAGCAGGAACACGAGCAGCACCACCACCAGGATGCCGGCGCGTTCCATCCTCGCCCAGCGCTGTGCCAAAGGCAGCGGCAGCAGCCCGACTGCGATGCGGCCGCCGTCCAGCGGCGGGATCGGAAGCAGGTTGAACAAGCCCAGCACCAGGTTGGTCAGGATGAAATAGAACAGGAACATGCCGATGATCGGGTGTTGCGCGACGGCGAGGTCCAGCGGATCGACGCCCGGCGGCAGCGGGCCGGCCGGCACCGGCATGAGCAGCGCGCCAACACAGGCGAGAAAGAAATTCATCAGCGGCCCGGCGGTGGCCACCAGCGCCATGCCGCGGCGGGGTCGCGGAATTTCCAGGCCGCCACCGGCACCGGCTTGGCCCAGCCGAACATGAACAACACGCGGTGGAAGGTCAGCAACTGGAAGATCAGCAGGAAGCCGGGCAGCAGGATCGTGCCGACCCGGTCCACGTGGCGCAGCGGGTTCAGCGACAGCCGGCCGGCCAGCCGCGCGGTGTCGTCTCCCATCGCCAGGGCGGCGTAGCCGTGCGCCGCCTCATGCAGGGTGATCGCCAGCACGGCGGCGATCACCGCCGGGACGATCTGCGGTGAGGATTTCGTTCACGCCAGCAGCCGATCCCGTTCGGCGGCCAGCGCCGCGGGTCCAGAGGGCGGGGGCGTCGCGCGGCGAGCCGCCGGGCCGCGTCGAGCCGGGCGGCGGCCTCCGACGACAGCGGCGGCGCGGTGGCCAGCATTTCGGCGGTCGGCGCCAGGTCGCCGGCGCAGTACAGCGCGATGTCGCAGCCGGCCGCGAGCGCCGCAGCCGCCCGTTGGGCGGGCGTGCCGGACAACGCCTGCATCGCCAGATCGTCGGTTACCACAATGCCTCCGAAGCCAAGCCGCCCGCGGATGATACCCTTGATCACGGCCGGCGACACGGTGGCCGGCAGCAGCGGGTCCCAGGCGGCATAGACGATATGGGCCGTCATCAGCCAGGGCAGATGGGTATTCATGGCGAAGGGCAGCAGGTCGGCTCGCAGGTCCCCGGCATGCACCCGCGGCAGCGCGCGGTGGGAATCCACCAGCGCGCGGCCATGCCCCGGCGCGTGCTTGCCCACCGGCTGGATGCCGGCCGCCAGCAGGCCGCTCGCGACGGCATGGCTTAGACGCGCCACGGCCTCCGGGTCGGCAGCGAAGGCGCGGTCGCCGATCACGTTGCTGGCGCCGGCGATGCCCAGGTCCATTACCGGCGCGGCAGCCACGTCGAAGCCGGTTGCGCGACAATCCAAGCCGATCAGCGCGCCGGTCAGGAAGGCTGCGCGCAGGCCGGCACGGCGGTCAGCGGCGAACAGCCGGCCGAGCGCGGCGGCCGGCGGCTGTGCACGCCAGTGCGGCGGACGCAGCCGGGCGACGCGGCCGCCTTCCTGGTCCACCATCAGCACGGCATTGCGCGGCAGGACACGCCGCAGCGACGCGATCAGGGCGGCGAGCTGCGGTGGGTTTTGGATGTTGCGCGAGAACAGGATCACGCCCGCCGGGGGATGGCGGCGGAGCAGGGCGGCTTCCTCGGGCAGGAGTATCGGGCCGGCGATACCGACGATGGCGGCTTGCATGCGCCGCAGCATAGCGTGCCGACGGCGAAAATCCTGCCATCGCGTTTCTGCCATCGCGGTGTGGTCCCGACGCTTGGTGCCGGCGGCGGAAGCTGGCATTGCGACAATGGAAACCGCCCCGGGTTGCAGCCGTGGCAATCCGGTGAACCACGGTCTGAACAAACTCGAGGGGAATGATCACCGCCGGTGCCGCAACGGTTCACCCGGAAAAGCGTTGCTGCCAAAATCTGATTCTTGTCGGGGTGCGGGTTCAAGGCTGACACTGGGAAGGCAAAGCCACGGAGGGAAGGCAAAGCCACCGAAAATCACCTAAGCATTCAGCCTCGCAACTGCGAGATGCTGACGCAACGGGTGATCGGGTCTGCGATTATCGAGCGGTCGCCGGATCGGGCGTCACCCCCACGAGGTCTAGCAGCGCGCCGACCCGTACGCGGGCATCGGCGTGCCCCACTGTTCGTGTGGTGGCTCACGAAGTCTAACATCTTGGTGCCTTCGGGCGAATTGGCGCAACGTGGCTCAAGCCCGCCTGTCGCGGAACAATACGGGGCTGTCCATTGTTATCTGACGCCGTGGTTCACTGGAGCCTGCGACGGATGGCGGCGACCGTCTCTATGGCCGCACCCGCCGCCACCGCCAACGCCGTGCCGGCAAGCAGCCACGTCAACTCCATGCTCCAGAGCATCCACTATCCCCGCAGCATTCCGGCGCCAATTGAACCGTCCATGGCAGTGCCTCCAACGCAAAGAACGCAAAGGTCGTCAGGACCACAGCGTCATTTCCACTTCGGTCCACGGCGAGACTGCGTGCTTCCAGGCCGCGGGGCAATGATCTGAATCAATCCTGACACGGGTCCGACCTTGGCCGAAGAGCGTAGCGGCACAATGCACACAGTGGTGAAACCTGCGGCCAGAGAAGCTAACGTGAACACCGACTTCACCTGTCTCAATCTCGAAGAAACCTGATTTTGCTAAGGCAGGATTAACGGGTTGCTGATTTCGCCATGTTGGTCCGCGGTTTACCAAAGCTCCCCAAGCTTTGTATGTGAAGTGCGAAGTTTGTGTGTTGCGGCTTTGTTCTTATCGTAATGATCCGACGACGCCTCGCATCAAGGCGCGTGCTCCGAACCCAGCGCCTTCCGGCCGCCCCGGCCGGCAATTGCCCGGTTTCTCCCCGCTGCGCAAAAGATAGTTGGCGGCGCGCCACCACAGGTCCATCCTGTGCGGCAGCGCCTCGCCCAGCGCTTCGGCCGCTTGTCGCTGCGGGATGGTCAGGTCCATGGAGCCCCTCCATTCTGGCGCTGCGCGGCGAACGTCGCGCCGGCGATCACGTTCCCGCCATGCGCGTTTCCGCCTAGGTGGGGCGTTGGCGGAGTGGGGCGTTGGGGCGTTGGCGTTTTGGGGTGGGGCGTTGGCGTTCTGGAGCAAAGCTCCGATATAGTGTTGCGGCCGTCGCCGGACCGGACCCGGAGGGTACGGGCAAGTGCGGGGAGCAAGCCGAGTGCAGGGAAGACGCCGAGGCATGAAAAAAGACGACTGGGAGATTCCACCGAACCTGCAGCCCGATCCGGACGATTACTCGTTCGATCTGGAGCGCGCGCTCAACGCAGTGGTGAGCCTGAAAACTTACGTTCCGCAGGACGCCTTCACCGCCAATACGCTCGGGACCGAGCGGGGCGGGTCGGGGGTGGTGATCAGCGACAACGGGTTGGTCGCGACCATCGGTTACCTGATTACGGAGGCGGAAACGATCTGGATCACCTCCAACAACAAGCGGGCGGTGGCGGGGCATGCGCTCGCCTACGACCAGGAGACGGGGTTTGGGCTCGTGCAGGCGCTGGGGCGGCTCGACCTGCCGGTAATGGAGCTCGGCAACTCGGATGCGCTGAAGCTGGGGGACACGATGGTGTTCGCCGCCGGCGGCGGGCGGCATCACGCGATCGAGACCCGGCTGGTGGGGCGGCAGGAGTTCGCGGGCTACTGGGAGTATGTACCTGGACGACGCCTTCTTCACCGCGCCGGCGCATCCGTTCTGGGGCGGCGGCGGACTGATCGGGACCGACGGCAAACTGATGGGGATCGGCTCACTGATCCTGCAGCAGGGCGACCGCAAGGGGCGCCGGCTGGACATGAACATGGTCGTGCCGATTGGACTGCTGGCGCCGATTTTGAAGGACCTGACGACCTATGGCCGGGTCAACCGACCGGCGCGGCCGTGGCTGGGGATGTATGCCACCGAGCTCGAGGCCGATGAGGCGCTGGTGGTGGGCGGCTTGGCGGATAACGGGCCGGCTGACCAAGCCGGCGTCCGGCAGGGCGACCGCATCCTTTCGGTGAACGACGAGGAGGTGCCGGACTTGGCTGGGTTATGGCGCCGGGTCTGGGCATCCGGCAGCGCCGGGGCGGAGGTACGGCTGCGCCTGCTGCGGGAGGGTGGGCCGGTGGGTATCACCGTGCGCTCGGCCGACCGGGTTCAATTCCTGAAGGCGCCGAGCCTGCATTAGCCTAGGCCTGCATGAGCCTGTGGGACGGAATGCTACAGGCGCGAGGGTGGCAAACCGCCGTAACCGGTTACGGCTTGGTACTTCCCATCAGGATTGTCAGCGTGCCGAGCTGAATGGTCGTGGCGCCTACGCGGTCCGCCGCGAGATAAATCTTGTGTCCCTGTCCGGTTAGCGCAGGCCGGTGCGGCGCCCTGCTCTGCGCGGATCCTGTAGCGCCATCATTTCCTGGTTGAACGTCAACCATACGCCGGCAAGGACGTTACCGTTCGCGACGATAAACGTGGCGACGATCGGGATCGCCACGTTCCGGCGCAGTCCGGCGTCGGATAATGCGATCCGGTCCTACGCGCCGACGGCAAAGCCGGACGCCGGGCACCCACCCGTGCGCCCCCCGGGCGCCCAAGCGGATTGGTCGGCAGGCTGGCGCCGGTGAACAACGAGCCGGTGGCGAGTCGGACCGCGTCCACACCGCGTCCACCGCGTCCATACCGCGTCCACTGGGAGACCAGCCCGTGCGTGGTCTGATCCGCGCCCGGATCCACTGGACCCTACCTATTGCGACAGATCGATTTTCGTAACGCCTGCCTCGCCCGCGAGAACGATGACGTCGCTGCGTGGCATTGCTTCATCGGCGAGTGCAATCGCGCGGCTGGGCACCTCGCCGGAGGTATTGACGCGAAACTTCCGCTTCAGGCGGTCAATGATCTCCGGGGCGCTGGGTGCAATCTCGATCTTCCGGGCTGGCATGGCCGGTGCGAAGCGCCCCCGCCCCCGCTACGTCTGGTCGGTTGCGGTTCGTTGCGCACGGTCGAACCATGCGACCGGCCTACCGCTCGGTCTCGTCGGAATCCGGCTCTACTTCGATGTCCGGGCCGATCGCATCTGCATCGTCTTCCAGGTCGGCGGTGTCTTCCAGCACGTCCTCGTCCTCGACCTCCTCGACGCCTTCGACTTCGATATCAGCCTCCTCCACGCCCGGTGCGGGCACTGGCTTCTTCGGCCGGCGGTCCTCCACCACGTTGCCGCCGCCGCTGCGCCGCGGCCGCGCTTGCTCCACCGGCTGCTCCGTGCCGCATTTCGGGCACACCGCCGGCTGCTTCAGCAGGTCGTAGAAACGCGCGCCGCAGGCGACGCAGACACGCTTGGTGCCAAGTTCTGGCTTCACCATCAGGGCAGGGCCTTGTCAGTCGGGTCTTGGAAGGCGGGCGGCCATGCCACCCTGGCGTGCCGCTGTCAAATCGGGGTTCCACGTGCTAAGCGCCGCGCCGGGGTCCGTGAAACAACCCCGCTGTCATCCCGCGGAAGCGGGGACCTATGCCGCATAGGTCCCCGCTTCCGCGAGGATGACGTGTGACCCGACGTGCCGCGTCGCGGCACGCCAACGAATCCGCAGGAATCCATCGCATGGATGCCACCCCCCGTAAGCTGATCTCGCACCGCGCCGCCCGGCCGCTGTCCGGCACCATCACCGTGCCCGGCGACAAGTCGATCAGCCACCGTGCGCTGATGTTCGGCGCACTGGCGGTGGGCGAGACACGCATCACCGGCCTGCTGGAAGGCGAGGACGTCCTGCGCACCGCTGCCGCCATGCGGGCACTGGGCGCGGAGGTGCTGCACGATCCCGACGGCACCTGGCGCGTCGCCGGCCGCGGCATCGGTGGCCTCGTCGAGCCCGAAGACGTGCTGGACATGGGCAACTCCGGCACCGCCGCCCGCCTGTTATGCGGCATCCTCGCCAGCCATTCTATCTTCGCCGTGATGACCGGGGATGCCAGCCTGCGCCGCCGGCCGATGCGCCGGGTGACCGATCCGCTCACCACCTGTGGCGCCCGGTTCACCGCGCGCGAAGGCGGCCGGCTGCCGCTGGCGGTGGACGGCGCGCGCGACGCCCTGCCGTTGGACTATCGCGTGCCGAGTCGATCTACCGATTCCGCGGGGCCGACGTCGCGCTGTTCAACGCCACGGTCGAGGATTTCGAGGCCCGACTCGAGCTCGCAACCAACTTCCGCTCGGTCCGAGGCATCCTCGACTGGGTGGACGAGCTCTTCGGGCGCGCCGGGTGGGACGGCGGGACCGGACCCGGCACCGTCCACCGCCCGTTGTCGGCCGTCCGCCAATCGCCCGAGGAGCGAGGGCACCCGCCCGTCGTCCTCTACGGCGATGCGTTCCCGGTGCTCGCGTCCGAGGTGCGCCGACGCGGGGCCGAGGAGACCGCCCTCCTCGTCCGCCGAGTCGTCGACGAGGCATGGCGGGTCCAAGAACCGCGCGCCGACGACCTCGCACCTCGGCCCGCCCGGTTCGGCGACATCGCGATCCTCATCCCGACCAGGACCTCCCTCTCGGCCCTGGAACGGGCGCTCGAGGACGCCGGAGTCCCCTACCGGCTCGAGGGGGTGGCCCTCGTCTGGGCGGCCCAGGAGGTGCGCGACCTCCTGGCCATCCTGCGGGCGGCCGAGGACCCCGCCGATGCGATCGCGGTCGTGGCGGCGCTGCGGACCACGGCGCTCGCCTGTGGCGACGACGACCTGGTCAGCTTCTACGCGGGCGGCGGGTCGTGGGACCCCCGCGGAGTGGGGCGGACGGCGGACGCCGCCGACCCGGTCACCCGCGCCATGCGCCTCCTGGCCGAGCTCCATGCGCGCCGGATGTGGCTCGAGCCCTCCGAGCTGGTCTTGCTGGTGCTGGAGCGGCTGCACCTCTTCGAGCTGGCGCTCGTCCACGAGCGCCCGCGCGACCACTGGCAGCGCCTGCGCTGGGTGCTCGATCAGGCCCGCGTCTTCGACGAGGTCATCGGCGGCCCACTCGGGGATTTCCTGGCGTGGATCGACCTTCGCCAGGACGAGGGGTGGAGCAGCTCGGTCGGTCCTCCGGAGCCCGACGACGATGCCGTGCGGATCCTCACGATCCACGGCGCCAAGGGCCTCGAGTTCCCCGTCGTGTTCCTCACCGGGCTCGAAGGATTCGACCGCGGGCGACCGGCGAGCCAGGTGCTGTGGGATGACCGCGGGATGCCCCGGATCCGGATCGTCCGGGGGTTCGTGTCGCCCGAGCACGAGTCGCTGGCGGCGACCGATCGGGCCCTCGACGGTGACGAGCGGCGGCGCCTCCTCTACGTCGCGGCGACGCGGGCGCGCGACCACCTCTTCGTGGACGTCTCGCGCAAGGACCAGACCAGCTCGCTGTTGATCCGCCTGGCCGCCGCCTGCGAGGAGTTCGCGGCCACGTGGTGCCCACCGCCTCGGGCCGCCGTGCCCGCCCTGTCCGCACGCCCGGCCCGCGATGCTGAACGGAAACCGGACGACCTCGACGACGGCACGGCGGCGCAGGCCCACTGGATCGAGCAACGCCGGGCCCGCGTCGCAGCCGGCGCCCGACAGCCGGCGTGGTCCGCCACCGCCCTGTCGCGGATCCCCCGCACCGGCCAGCGGGACGCGATCGAGGTCTCGGTCACCTCAACTCGCGACGGCGGCTCGCCGGCCGACGAGCGACGCCCACCGGCGCCGGCGCCGCCCGGCGGCGACGAGCAGCGTCTGATCGGGCGCGCCGTGCACGACACGCTGGCCAAGGTGGACCTCGGGCTGTGGGCCGATCACGCAACCGCCGACGAGGCAACGCGTGGAGCCGCCCTGCGGGTCATCGCCGACGTCGCGACCCGGGCCCAAGGCCTCGGCGAGGACCGCACGGTCGAGGTCGAACGGCTCGCTCGTCACGCGCTCGGGTCGCCGACGGTGAGAGCCCTGGCCGGGGTCAGACACTTTCGAGAATTGCCGCTGGCCGCGCCGATCGAGCTCGACGACGAGGAAGCCGGAGTGATCGATGGGTTTGCCGACCTCGTCGGGCTGGAGGGGGACGGGCTCGTCGTGGTCGACTTCAAGACCTTCGTTGATCGAGGGCGCGGATCCGCACTCGGCGGACCCCGAACACCTGCGGCAGGTGGCGGCGTACGCGTACGCGCTGCGCCTGGCCACCGGGTTCCCCGTCGAGCGTGCGGTCGTCTGCTACCTGTTCGACGACGGCGCGGACGAGGCCTCACTGAGCGGCACCGGGCTCGACGCGGCCATCGACGACGTGCTCGACGCCGCGCGCCGGACGGCCCGCGACGAGCGGGCTATCCCGTCCCGCTGAGACCCGGCAGCTCCGCGGGATCGACCGTCTCGCTGGCCACCCCGACCACCAACGAGGGCCGACGGAAGGGCTGATCCTCGAGCGCGTCGTCGGTCAGCTCCGGGGCCTGCGGCAGGCGGGGCGTGGATGTCACCTGGTGCAGCTCGGGGAGCTCCTTCGCGCCGTGGCCGACGACGCCCAGATCCGGGAACCGGCGCGCCGAGACCAGCACGCGGGACTCGAGCGAACCGACGGCGTCGTTGAACGCCTCGACGGTGCCGCTGAGGTTCTTGTGCACCCTGGCGAGGTGGCCGCCCAGGACCCGCAGCCGGTCATACAGCTCGGACCCGAGCTCTTGGACGGCCCGAGCGTTCTCGGCCAGCGCGTTCTCCTGCCAGCCGAGCGCGATGGTCCGGAGCAAGCCGATCAGCGACGTGGGCGTGGCCAGGACGACCTTGCTGGCGAAGCAGTGCTCCATGAGGTCCTGGTCGTGCTCCAACGCAGCGGCCAGGAGTGGGTCACCCGGGACGAACGCCACGACGAGCTCGGGCGACCCGTCGAACTGCTGCCAGTACTCCTTCTTGGCCAGCTGGTCGACGTGGGTGCGCAGCTGCCGGGCATGGGCGATGAGGTGCAGCTCTCGCGTGCTGTCGTCCTCCGCATCGATGGCTCGCAGGTAGGCGTCGAGCGGGACCTTGGAGTCGACGACGATGCGACCGCCGCCGGCGATGTTGACGACCATGTCGGGCCGGAGCCGACCGTCTTCGCCATTGGTGGTGACCTGCTCCTCGAAGTCGCAGTGGCGGACCATGCCGGACATCTCCACCACGTTCTTCAGCTGCAGCTCGCCCCAACGACCGCGCGTCTGGGGGGCACGGAGCGCGGTGACGAGATTGCGCGTCTCCTTTTGCAGCGTGTCCTGGGAGACGCTGAGCTGGCGCACCTGGTTGGTCAAGCCGCTGTAGGCGTCTTGGCGGTCGCGATCGAGCAGCCTGAGTCCTGTCTCGTAACGCGTCAGTGTCTCCTGCAGCGGCTGGAGCAGCGTGGCGATCGCCTCCTGGCGCTGGCCGAGCTCGCCCCGAGCCGATTCCTGCGCCTCCCGCAGCCGCGTGTCCGCCAGGGTCAGGAACTGCTCGGAGTTCTGGCGGAGCGCGTCGCCGGACAGCTCGGCGAAGCGGCCGATGAGCGCCTCGCGGTCCTGTTCGATCAGCGCCGCGCGCTCGTTCAGGGCGATCCGCAGCTGCTCGACCTCTGCCGAGAGCCGCCCTTGATCAGCTCGGGCCTGGGCCAGTGCGCCGTTGGTGGCGTCCAGCTGTGCCGACTGGCGCGTCACCATCGCCTGTGCGTCGAGGAGTCGGGCTTCGGCGGTGCGGGCCTGGACGGTGACGCCGGCGTCTCGTCGGGTGCGGAGCGCCCACGCGATCGCCGCTCCGATCAGGCACCCGATGGCGAGCCCGATGACCAGGCCCGTGCTCATCGGGACCCTCGATCGGCCGTTCGATGCCCCTGACCTCGACAAACGATGCTCTTGCGCCGTGCTGGAGGTGCCATATTTCGCAGCGTACCGGCGGGGTGTATCAGCGATCGGGACCATCGCATCGGCGGCGGCGGAGCCGCGCGCGTCCAACCGGTACCGTACGGTGAGTGGCTCGTTCCTTCGGCTCCGGGCGGCGGCGTGGACGCGCTGGCACGAGCGCCCGGGCGGACGCCGACGCCTCCCAGCCGATCGAAGCCGATCCGGTCGCCCTCTGGCAGGGGGCCGACAGCGCCGGCGTCGACCACGCCAGCGACACCGAGACGACCGGTCGGGCCGTGCTCGCCGAGATCGACCGGCTGTTCGTCCAGGCGTTCGCGCTGGTCGGTGAGGGCATCGCCGGCGCCACGCACGCCTTGCTGGCCGCGGACCGCGAGGCCGCCAAGCACCTGATGCACCGAGACGAGCTGGTCGACCAGCTCAGCCATCAGATCGCCCATCTCGCCCAGGAGCGGCTCCTCACGGGCGAGGGCCCACTGCAGGAGCGCCGGGAGCTGCTGGCGGTCCTGCGCATGCTGCCCGACCTCGAGCGCAACGGGGATCTGGCCGAGCACATCGCCCGGCGGGCGGCACGAGGGCTCGGCGTCGAGATGTCGGCGCGCAGCCGCGGGCTCGTCGAACGCATGGGCGAAGTGGCGACCACGATCTGGCGGAGCACGGCCGACGTCTTCGCCGCCCGCTCGGCGGCCGGCGCGGTACTCGTCGACGACCTGGACGACGAGATGGACGACCTGCACGTGACCCTCACCGCCGAGGTGGCCACCGGCACCATGCCGCTGCCGGTCGCGATCGAACTCGCCATGGTGGCTCGGTTCTACGAGCGCTTCGGCGACCACGCCGTCAGCCTGGCGCGCCGCATGGCCGCCCTGGTGAGCGGCGGCCCGGAGCCGGGCACCTCGGGGCCGGACTGAGCGAGAGTTAGAAGCGGAGCTCGAGCAGGGCTTCGGCGATCTGGATGGCGTTGAGGGCCGCCCCCTTGCGCAGGTTGTCGCCGCTCAAGAAGAGGGCCAGCGCGTTCGGCACCCCCTGGGCCCGCCGGACCCGGCCCACGAGGGATACGTTGCCACCGGCCGCCGCCAGCGGGGTCGGGATATCGGACAGCTCGACGCCGGGCGCGGCGGCCAGGCGCTCTCGGGCACGCTCGGGCGAAAGATCGCGCTCGAACTCGGCGACGATGGCCATCGAGTGGCCGGTGAACACCGGGACGCGCACGCACGTGCAGGTGATCACGAGTTCGGGCAGTCCGAGGATCTTGCGGCTCTCGTTGCGCCACTTGTGCTCCTCGTCGGTCTCCTCTGACCCGTCGTCAACGACCGAGCCCGCCAGCGGGATCACGTTGTGCGCGATCGAGGCGGGAAACTTGTCGTGCGGCGGAAACTCCACCGCACGGCCGCTGAAGGTGAGCTCGGGGGCCAGGTCGACGGTCTTCGCCAGCTGCTCGGCCAGCTCGGCCACCCCGGCCTTCCCCGAGCCCGAGACGGCCTGATAGGACGCCACCACCAGGCGGCGCAGGCCGGCCTCGTCGTGCAGCGGCTTCAGCACCGGCATCGCCACCATGGCCGTGCAGTTGGGATTCGCCACGATGCCCTTGGGGATGTTCGCCAAGGCGTGGCCGTTCACCTCGGGCACGACCAGTGGGACGTCCGGGTCCATCCGCCACGCGGACGAGTTGTCGATGACGATCGCGCCGGCCGCGGCCAGCCGGGGGCTCAGCTCGCGCGACGAGCCCGAACCGGCGGAGCACAGAGCGATGTCGATGCCGTCGAGGGTCGGCGGTCAGCGCGTCTTCGACCACGACTTCGCCGTCGCCCCAGGGCAGTCGGCTCCCGGCCGAGCGAGCCGAGGCGAGGAACCGGATGTCGTCCAACGGGAAGGCGCGCTCGACCAGCATCCCCCGCATCACCGTGCCCACCTGGCCCGTTGCACCGACGACGGCGACCCGCATCCTGTGATTCTACGGGACCGGGACTCCGTGCCCTGCCGCCCCGGCGCGGGCGGTCGCGAGCGTCAGGCCAGGTCGAAGGCGGTGTGCAGGGACCGGACGGCCCGCTCGACATCGGCGGTCTTGACCATGCAGGAGATCCGGATGGTCGAAGTCGAGATCATGTCGATGTTGATCCCATCGGCCGCCAGCGTCTCGAACATGGTGGCCGTCACGCCCGGGTGTGACTTCATGCCGGCGCCGATGACCGACACCCGGGCCACGTCGTCGTCGGAGGAGACCTCGGACGCGCCGAGCTCGGCCTTCAGCTCGTCGCACACGCGGACCGAGACCGCCAGGTCGATCTTGGGCACGGTGAACGAGATGTCCGTCGTCCCGTGCAGCGAGGTGTTCTGCACGATCATGTCGACGTTGACCGACTCGCTCGGCGAGGCCCCGGAACAGGCGCGCTGCGATACCGGGCCGGTCGGCCACGCCGGCGATCGTCACCTTCGCTTCGGAGGTGTCGTGGGTCACCGCGGTGACGATGGCCTGCTCCATGGACGGATCCTCCTCGGTGACCCAGGTACCGGGCTCCCACGTGAAGCTGGATCGCACGTGGAGGGGCACCTGGTGGTTGCGGGCGAACTCGACGGACCGCAGCATGAGCACCCGCCCGCCGGTGGCCGCCATCTCGAGCATCTCCTCGAAGCTCGACCCGGGCGAGCCGCCGGGCTTCGGGCACGATCCGGGGGTCGGCGCTGAAGACACCGGTCACGTCCGTGTAGATCTCGCAGACGTCCGCGTTCAGCGCCGCGGCGACCGCGACCGCCGTCATGTCGGAGCCACCCCGGCCGAGGGTGGTCACGTCCCGCTCGGTGGACACCCCCTGGAAGCCGGCGACCACGGGGACGACGCCCTTGGCCAGGGCGTCGCGCAGGCGGTCCGCCTTGACCTCGACGATCTTGGCCCTGGTGTGGTCGGTGTCGGTGATGATTCCGGCCTGGCTGCCGGTGTAGGACTCGGCGTGGACGCCGAAGTCGGCCAGCGCCATGCACAGCAAGGGTCATCGAGATGCGCTCGCCGACGCTCACGAGCATGTCGTACTCACGGGGCGGCGGCGCGGAGCTCACCTCCGAGGCCAGGTGGATGAGGTCATCGGTGGTCTTGCCCATGGCGCTCACGACCGCGACGACCTGATCGCCCGAGCGCAGGGTCCGGGAGATGTGATCGGCGACGGCCCGGATCCGGTCGGTGTCGCCGACCGAGGTCCCGCCGAACTTCTGGACGCGCAGTGCCATGTCCCGAGCGACGCTACGAGCGGATCACGCAGGGGGTCAATCACCGGGCGTCGCGGACGATCACGAGGCCGGGTGGGCGGCCGATAGGGTGTCGACCCGTGCCCAGCGCCAAAAGAGCCCGCCAGCGCGCCGGACGGGATGCCCGCCGAGCCGCCCTGGCCAAGCAGCAGCAGCGCCGCAAGACGGTGCGCCGGGGGATCACCATCGCCATCGTGGCGATCGTCGTCGTGGGCTCTGTCTACCTGATCACACGCCCGAAATCCCCGGCCGCCGCCGCCGACGACCAGCTCGCAGGCGGCCGCCAACGCGGTCGCCGTCAAGGCCGGCTGCCCGGCGTCGACCACGACGCGGGTCAACAAGCTCAAGTTCAGCGGCGCCGCCCATGACCATCGACACGACGAAGACCTATACCGCCACCGTGAAGACGACGGTCGGGACTTTCGTGATCTCCCTCGACGCCGAAAGCTCTCCCGTCGGCCGTGAACAGCTTCGTGTTCCTGGCGAAGCACAGCTTCTTCAACTGCGTGATCTTCCACCGGGTCATCCCCGGCTTCGTCGACCAGACCGGTGACCCGACCGGCACCGGCTACGGGGGGTCCCGGCTACCAGTTCACCGAGGCCGGTCCGCCGAAGGCCTCGCCCGCAGTACCCGCTGGGTGCCGTCGCCATGGCCAACTCCGACTCGCCGGCGACGACCACCCCCAAGACCAACGGCAGCCAGTGGTTCGTGGTGGCGGGAGCTCAGGGCGAGTACCTGCCGCCCGACTACGTGCTGTTCGGTCAGGTGATCTCGGGCATGAACGTCGTCGCCACGATCAACAAGGACGGGTCGACCAGCGGCGTCCCGCCGAAGATCACCCAGCGCATCCTGTCCGTCACCATTCACGAGTTATAGGAGTCACGTGCCCGATCAAGAGCTGCCAGCTGCCGACGGTTCGAGCCCCAAGCGGCAGAAGTTCAGCGCAGAGCCACCGATGTGCATCGACCCGGCCAAGCGCTACACCGCGACGATGGTCACCTCGAAGGGCACCATGGTCATCGCGCTCGACCCGATCGCCGCGCCGCGGACCGTCAACAACTTCGTGTTCCTGGCGCGCTACCACTACTACGACGGCATCGTCTTTCACCGCGTGATCCCGGGCTTCGTGCTCCAGGGCGGCGACCCCGAGGGCACCGGCCGCGGCGGTCCCGGCTACCGCTTCGCCGACGAGCTGCCCAAGGCCGGTCGCTACGAGATCGGCTCGCTGGCCATGGCCAACGCCGGTCCCGACACGAACGGCAGCCAGTTCTTCATCATCAGCGGCCCCGACGGCGCCGGCTGCCGCCGCAGTACTCGCTGTTCGGCGCGGTCGTCTCCGGTGGCGAGGTGGTCACCGCCATCGACGCCGTCGGGACCGATCGGGCAGCCCGACCGAGCAGGTCACCATCGAGTCGGTCACGATCGAGGAGTCCGACTAACACGGCGGCGGGCGCCACCAGCGCCGACTCAGGCCGAGAGCTCGGCCAGCCCTCGTTCGGCCACGTGGCCGTTCACGAACACCGTCGGCTGGCCCTCCCCGGCGCTGCGCCAGGAGCCGGCCGAGTCACGGATCGAGGGCGGTGCGCTCGGGGATCCCGACGATCGGCAGGCCCTGGGGAGCGAGCGCCACCGAGCGGTGCAGCTTGGCGCCGTGGGCGTCCTCGTGGACGTCGCCGAACTGCGGCACCACCCCCATCTTCTCGACGAGCCCGAGACCGACCGTGAGGGCGCCGCCCCGCGGGTCGACCATCGGGTCGGTGAGCACCATCGCGCCGGCCCCCGATCCGGCGATGACCGCACCCGATCGCCAGGCCTCCACCAGCGCGCCGAACACGAGCGAGCCCTTCAGCACCGAGCGCAGGTGCAACGGGGACCCGCTGCCGAGGTAGATGAAGCGCGCGCCGGCCACCACTGCGGCGGCTCCGGGGTCCTCGGCGTCGGCGCGGTTGAGCACCATGAGTCCCTCGACCTGCGCGCCGAGCTCCTCGAACCAGGTCCCGGCGACGCAGCACCTGGCGCTCGGGATGCTCGTAGGCGCCGGCCGTCGGTAGCACGACAACGTCGGTGCCGCCCGAGGCCGCCAGCAGTTCCGCGTCAAAGGAGCAACCGGGCGTCCACTCGCCGCCGCCGACGAGAGCGAGCATGCCTGGCGCGGCGTCCATGGGCACCACTCTCGCATGTCCGCGCCGCCAGTTCGATCGGTCCGCCTCCTTTGCGCCGACGCCCGTTCGGTACCATCGGGCCATGTCGATCAAGCGTGTGGGCATTGTCGGGTCCGGAATCATGGGCACCGGCATCGCCGAGGTAGCGGCGGCCAGCGGCCACGACGTGGTGCTGCGCAGCCGGACCGACGCGGGCGCCCAAGCGATGCGGGACCGGCTCGAGAAGTCGCTGAACCGCCAGGTCGAGCGCGAGCGCAAGACCGAGGCCGAACGCGACGACATCCTCGGACGCGTCGCGGTGACCTGCAAGATGAAGGACCTCGCCTCCGCCGACATCGTGATCGAGTCCGTGGTCGAGGACCGAACGGTGAAGCGGGAGCTCTTCGCCGAGATCGACGCGGCATGCACGGACGCTGTGGTGCTGGCCACCAACACCTCGACCCTGGCCGTCGTCGAGCTGGCCATGGAGACGACCCGCCCCGAGCGCGTCTGCGGGATCCACTTCTTCAACCCGGCGCCGGCCATGGCGCTGGTCGAGCTGGTGCGCCCGATCACGGCCTCCGACGACACGATGGACGTGGCCCGCCACTTCGCCACGGGCTGCGGCAAGGAGACCGTCGAGGTCAAGGACGAGGCGGGCTTCGTGGTGAACGCGCTCCTCTTCCCCTACCTCAACAACGCCGTCCGCCTGCTCGAGGGAGGGGTTGCCACGAAGGAGGGGATCGACGCCGCCATGGTGGGCGGCTGCGGCTTTCCGATGGGGCCGTTCGCCCTGCTCGACCTCGTGGGCCTGGACACCTCGCTCGCCATCCTCGAGGCGCTCTACGAGGAGCACCGAGAGCCCAGCTACTCGGCGGTGCCCCTGCTCCGGCGGATGGTGGCGGCCCAGCATCTCGGCCGGAAGACCGGCCGTGGCTTCTACGACTACCGCCCCTAGGCCAACGGTGCGCCACCGCCGGGCAGGGCGGGTCGGCCGGCGGTCGGGCACAATGGTGCGGCCGGCAACGCAGGCCGCGCGGGAGGTGTCGGACATGGCTGACGCCGGGAACGAGCGCCCGCGGCGCGATCCGCCCTGGGTGATGCGGACCTACTCGGGCCACTCGACGGCCCGGGCCTCCAACGAGCTGTACCGCACCAACATCGCCCGCGGCCAGACGGGGCTGTCGATCGCCTTCGACCTGCCGACCCAGACGGGCTACGACCCCGACGACCCCGAGGCGGCCGGCGAGGTCGGCAAGGTCGGTGTGCCGGTCGTGCACCTCGGGCACATGCGCCAGCTCCTCGACGGCATCGCGGTGGCCGAGATGAACACCTCCATGACGATCAACGCCACCGCGGCCTGGCTCCTCGGGCTCTACATCGCCAACGCGGAGGACCAGGGGGTTGGCGCCGAGCGCCTGTCGGGGACCACGCAGAACGACATCGTGAAGGAGTACCTGTCCCGCGGCACGTACATCTTCCCGCCGCAGCCCGAGCCTGCGGCTCACCGTCGACACCATCACCTACACGGTTCGCCACGTCGCCGCGCTGGAACCCGATCAACGTCTGCAGCTACCACCTCCAAGAGGCCGGGGCGACGCCCGTCCAGGAGGTCGCCTACGCGTTGGCGACCGCCGTCGACGTGCTGGACGCCGTGCACCGGTCGGGCAAGATCGACGCCGCCGACTTCCCCGACGTCGTCGGCCGCATCAGCTTCTTCGTGAACTCGGGCGTGCGATTCGTCGAAGAGACGTGCAAGATGCGCGCGTTCACCGCCATGTGGGACCGCATCTGCCACGAGCGCTACGGCGTGGACGACGAGAAGCTGCGCCGCTTCCGCTACGGCGTCCAGGTCAACTCGCTCGGGCTGACCGAGAGCCAGCCCGAGAACAACGTCCCGCGCATCGTCCTCGAGACCCTCGGCGTGACACTGTCCAAGGACGCACGCGCCCGGGCCCTCCAGCTCCCGGCGTGGAACGAGGCGCTGGGCCTGCCGAGGCCCTGGGATCAGCAGTGGTCGCTGCGGATCCAGCAGATCCTCGCCTTCGAGTCCGACCTCCTCGAGTACGACGACCTCTTCGCGGGCTCCCACGTCGTCGAGGCCAAGACCAGCGAGCTGATCGAGGCCGCACAGGCGGAGTTCGATGACGTCGTGTCGATGGGGGGCGCCTTCTCCGCCATCGACACGTTGAAGCGTCGCCTGGTCAGCAGCCAGGCGGACCGGGTGCGGCGCATCGAGACCGGCGAACTCCAGGTGGTCGGCGTCAACTGCTTCACCGACAGCGCCCCGTCTCCGCTCCAGGCCGACGGCGGCGCCAACAGCGTGCTGCGGCTCGACCCCACCGTCGAGGCCCAGCTGAAGGCCGACGTGGCAGCGTGGCGGCGAGCAGCGAGACGGGCCGGCGGTCCAACGAGCGCTCGACGACCTGCGCCGGGCCGCAGAAGACGAGAGCACCAACATCATGTTCTCCACCATCACCCTCGCCCACGCCGGCGGGACGACCGGCGAGTGGGGCGGGGCGCTGCGCGAGGTCTTCGGTGAGTACCGGGCGCCCGACCGGGGTCGACGGCGGCGTCGGGCCACCGCGGGGGCGAGCTGGCCACCGTCGGTGGCGCGGGCCAAGGCACTGGCGGCCTCGACGGGATCCCCGCCGCGCCTGCTCGTGGCCAAGCCGGGGCTCGACGGCCACTCCAACGGGGCCGAGCAGATCGCCGTGGCGGCCCGCGACGCCGGGTTCGAAGTCGTCTACCAGGGCATCCGTCTCACGCCCGAGCAGATCGTGGCCGCCGCGCGCGACGAGGACGTCGACATCGTCGGGCTCTCCATCCTCTCGGGCTCCCACCTCGAGCTGGTGCCCGAGATTCTGGACCGCCTGGCCGCGGCCGGGGTCGACGCCGCGGTGGTGGTCGGCGGGATCATCCCCCCCGACGATGCCGAGGTGCTGCTCGGAAAGGGCGTGGCCGCCGTCTTCACGCCCAAGGACTTCGAGTTCGGCCGCATCATGGACGATCTCGTGACCCTCGCGGAACGGCGACGCGCCCGACGCCGCTGACTCCGACCGTCCGGCCGGCGACGACCGATCGGGCCGCCCGGCTGCTGACGAACGAGGCCCTCAGCGGGTCCAGGGCCGCTCGCGCCGGAACGGCACCGGACGCGCCCACCAACGGCCGCTGAACCGCCACTCGCCGTCACGCGAGCCATCGAGAGACGGTGCCGTGGGCTTGGGCCAGGCCTCCTCGACCGCCGCCGTGATCGCGGCGAGCACCGCCGGATCCGGCGCCGGCCGGGGCGTGAGCCCGAGTTCGCGCACCTCCGAGCCCGCCGTCACAAGGGCACGTTGCCGTGCTTGCGGCGCGGCAGCTCCTCGCGCTTGGAGGCCAGCATGTTGAGGCTCCGGATCAGGATCTTGCGGGTGTCGGCAGGCGAGATCACGTCGTCGACGTAGCCCCGCTCGGCCGCCACATAGGGGTTGGCGTAGCGCTCGGTGTACTCCTCGACCAACTCGGCGCGGCGCGCCGCGGGGTCGGGGGCCTCGGCCAGCTGGCGGCGGTAGACGATCTCGACGGCCCCCTGGGGACCCATGACGGCGAGCTCGGCGGACGGCCAGGCGTAGGCGAGATCGGCGCCGATCGACTTCGAGTTCATGACCACGTAGGCGCCGCCGTAGGCCTTGCGCACCACGATCTGGATGCGCGGCACCGTGGCCTCGCAGTAGGCGTAGAGGAGCTTCGCTCCGTGGCGGATGATCCCGCCGTACTCCTGGTCGGTGCCGGGCATGAACCCCGGCACGTCGACGAACGTGACCAGCGGGATGTTGAAGGCGTCGCACGTGCGCACGAAGCGGGCGGCCTTCTCCGAGGAGTCGATGTCGAGGACCCCGGCCAGGACCGAGGGCTGGTTCCCGACGATGCCGACCACCCGGCCGTCGAGGCGGGCGAAGCCACAGGTGATGGACATCGCCCAGTGCGCGTGGACCTCGAAGTACTCGCCGCCGTCGACGATCGTCGTGATGACCTTGGTCATGTCGTAGGGCTGGTTGGGCGAGGCGGGAATGATCTGGACGAGCTCGGGACAGGACCGTTCCGGGTCGTCGCCGCTCACCACGTGCGGCGCCTCCTCCAGGTTGTTCGAGGGGAGGAACGACAGCAGGTAGCGGACATCGTCGAGGCACGCCTTCTCGTCGGGGGAGACGAAGGTGGCCACCCCGGACTTGGTGGCGTGGCTCATGGCCCCGCCCAGCTCCTCCAGCGTGACGTCCTCGCCGGTGACCGTCTTCACCACATCGGGTCCGGTGATGAACATGTGCGAGCTGCCCTGGACCATGAAGATGAAGTCGGTCATGGCCGGCGAATAGACCGCGCCGCCGGCGCAGGAGCCGAGCACCACGCTGATCTGCGGGACGACGCCCGACGCCTGGACGTTCCGCAGGAAGATGCCGCCGTAGTAGTGGAGGCCGACGACGCCCTCCTGGACGCGGGCGCCGCCGCCGTCGTTCAGACCGATCACCGGCACGCCGATCGAGGTGGCGAGATCCATCAGCTTGTGGATCTTCTCGCCGTGGACCTCGCCGAGCGACCCGCCGCTGACCGTTGCATCCTGCGCGAAGAGGCAGACCCGCCGACCGTCGACCGTGCCGAACCCCGTCACGACCCCGTCGGTGTAGGGCCGACTGTTCTCGAGGCCCATCCCGTGGGCGCGGTGGCGGGCCAGCATGTCCAGCTCGTGGAAGGACCCGTCATCGAGCAGGTAGTCGATGCGCTCCCGGGCGGTGAGTTTCCCCCGGTTGTGCTGGCGTTCGACCGCTGCCTCGCTGCCGGCGTGCAGGGCCTCTTCGCGGCGGGCCGACAGGTCTGCCAAGCGCTGTTCCATGGAGTGCTCCATGCCGCCCAACGCTATCGGAGCCCGCGCGGTCGCTCCCGCCCGGCTCCGGCGATCCTGGGAGGCGGCTCGCTCGATCAAGGGCCCCTCGGATCACGGGCGGCGCCCCGGACCGTGCGCTTCGATCGAGCGCTCCTCACCGTCCTCGTCGCTCACGATCGAGACGTCGACGAACCCGAGGCGCTCACAGTGGCGCTTCAGCTGATTCCCCTGGTCACCGCCGATCTCGAGCAGCAACGCGCCGCCGGGGCGCAGCCACGACAGCGCTTCGTCGGCGACCCGGAGCAGATACCGCGTCCCGTTCGGGCCGCCGTCGAGGGCGGCGCGGGACTCGAAGGCCAACACGTCTCTCGCCAACAGGTGCAGTGCCTCGCTCGGCACGTAGGGAACCACACCGGTCAACACGTCGACCGTGCCCCTGAGCTGCGCCGGGACGGGAGCCGTGAGATCCCCCGGGTACGCCTCGATCCCGTTGTCCCGGGCACACGCGACAGAGGCCGGATCGGAGTCCGTGCCCACGATCCTGGCGGTGGGACGCCGCGCCCGCAGCACGACAGCGATGGCCCCCGACCCCGTGCACACGTCGAGCGCCACGCCTCCCTCGGGCAGCAGCGCGGCCGCTCGCTCGGCGAGCGGCTCGGTCTGCCAACGGGGGACGTAGACGCCGCGAGAGACCCTGACCGTGGAGCCGCAGAACTGGACCTGGCCCACGATCCAAGCCGTCGGCTCGCCCGAGACCCGGCGCCCGACGAACTCGGCCAGGCGCTCCGCATTCCCCCCGGCAGCGGCGATGAGCTCCGCCGCTTCGGCCGTCGCTGGCGACGCAACCCGCCCGGGCGAGCGTCGCGCTCACCACGGCCTGGTCGGATCGATCCATCGCCCTAGGGCCGAAGGAGGGTCACTCCTCGACGAGCTCGATCAGGGTGCCGAGTGAGCCCTTCGGGTGCAAGAAGGCCACCGTTGTGCCGCGCGAACCCGGTCGCGGGGCCGCGTCGATGGCCCTGGCGCCCCCGTCGGTCGCCTCTTTCAGGGCGGCGGCGCAGTCGGCCACGCGATAGCCCACATGGTGGAGTCCCTCGCCGTTCTTCTCCAGGAACTTGGCGACCGGAGAATCGGGGCGGGTCGGGGTGAGCAGCTGCACGTAGGAGCCGGACACCTCGAGCAGCGCCTCTTCCACCCCGTCTCTGTCCACCAACTCCCGGTGGGTGACCGTCGCCCCGAAGACCCGCCCGTACCACTCGACAGCGGCGTCGAGATCGTTGACGGCGATGGCGACGTGATCGATCGCCGTGAGCGACGATGCGCGGCTCGGAGCTGCTCATGCGTGATGCCGCCGGAACATGGTGATGCGGTCCTCCCCCACCTCGGCCCGTCGTACGGGGTCATCGATGCCGAGGCCCTCGCTCGGCGCCAGGCAGAGTACGCCGATCTTCCCCTCGTGCAGGTTGTGCTGGACCTGGTAGGCGGCCTCGCCGACCTCGGCCAAGGGGAAGACCGCCGACAGCGGCGGCACGACCTTGCCCCGGCAGATCAGCTCGTTGGCGTCCCAGGCCTCTCGGTAGTTGGCGAAGTGCGAGCCCTTGATGGTCTTCAGCTTCATCCAGAGGTGCCGGTTGTCGTACTCGATCATGTAGCCCGACGTCGCGGCGCAGGTCACGATGGTCCCGCCGCGCTTGCAGGCGAAGACCGAGGCGCCCATCGTCTGGCGGCCCGGGTGCTCGAAGACGATGTCGGGGTCCTCGCCCACGAGATCCCGCACGTCGCGCCCGAAGCGCCGCCACTCGGACTCGTCCTGGGTGTGCTCGTCGGACCAGAACCGGTAGTTGCCGGCCCGCCGGTCGACCACCGCGTCGACGCCGAAGTCATGCAGCAGCTGGGCCTTCTCGGGCGAGGACACGACCCCGACCGGGATGCCGCCCCCGTTCAAGACGTGCTGCACGGCGAAGCTGCCGAGGCCCCCGGTAGCCCCCCAGACCAGCACCCGGTCGCCCTGGCGCATCGAGGCGCCGTTGGGCGAGACCAGCATGCGGTAGGCCGTCGAGTTGCAGAGCGCGCTGATCGCCGCCTCCTCCCAGGACAGGTGCGCGGGCTTGGGCATGAGCTGGTTGGCCTTCGCGATCGCGATCTCGGCCAGGCCCCCGAAGTTGGACTCGAAGCCCCAGATGCGCTGGTTGGTGGCGAGCATGGAGTCGTTGTGGGCGCTCGGGTCCTGGTCGTCGACGTAGTTGCAGTGCACGGTGACCTTGTCGCCCGGCCGCCAGTTGCGCACCGCCGAGCCGACTCGCAGCACCACGCCGGCGGCATCGGACCCGACCACGTGGTAGTCGAGCGCGTGGCGGGCCCCCCACCTGCTCTCCTTGCCTAGCCGGTCGAGGAACCCGAAGGTCGGCAGCGGCTCGAAGATCGATGTCCAGACGGTGTTGAAGTTGATGGAGGACGCCATCACCGCCACGAAGGCCTCATCGGGCGCGAGCTCGGGCAGCGCCACCTCGTCGACGTGGAGGGACTTGCGCGGGTCCTTCTCGTCGGAGTCCACCCCCGCGAACATGTCGATCTCGTCACGCCTCACGAACGCCGCGCGGGTGGACTCGGGGATCGGCAGCGCCGCCAGCTCGTCGCCCGGGGCGCCGTCGAGGGCCGCCTGGAGGATCTGGTCCACGGGTTGAAGCTATACGGTAGGAGTTCCCAGTCCACAAGCTCGCGACCGAAAAACGTCGAGGGAGGAGGGCTTCCATGCCCGGATCAGTCATCGTCGCTGGTGCTCGGACCCCCATCGGCAAGTTGTCGGGCGCACTGGCCAGCTTCAGCGCCGTCGAGCTCGGCGGTTTCGCCATCGCGGCGGCCCTCGAGCGAGCCGGGGTGACCCCCGACCAGGTCGACTACGTCCTCATGGGCCAGGTGCTCCTGGCCGGCACCGGACAGATCACCGCCCGCCAGGCGGCCGTCAAGGGCGGGATCCCGATGACGGTCCCCGCCACGACCGTCAACAAGGTCTGCCTGTCCGGATTGAACACCATCTACCTGGCCGACCAGATGATCGCCGCCGGTGACGCCGAGATCGTGGTGGCGGGCGGGATGGAGTCGATGACGGTCGCCCCCTACCTGCTCCCCGGCGCCCGCGCCGGCTACCGCCTGGGCGACGCCGCCGTCGTCGACTCGATGATGTACGACGGCCTCACCTGCGCCTTCGACCATGTCGCGATGGGTCTCGCCACCGACCGCTACAACCAGAAGTTCGGCATCACCCGGGAGCGCCAGGACGCGTTCGCCGCCGGCTCCCACGAGAAGGCCGCAGCGGCGGCCAAGGACGGGCCGCTTCGCCGACGAGATCGTGTCCGTGTCGGTGCCCCAGCGCCGGGGCGAACCGATCCTCGTCGACACCGACGAGGGCGTGCGCCCCGGGACGACGCCCGAAGCCTTGAGCGCCCTGCGGCCGGCGTTCGATCCGGCCGGCACCATCACCGCCGGCAACGCCTCGCAGATCTCCGACGGGGGCGCCGCCGTCATCGTGATGTCCAGGGCCAGGGCCGAGTCGCTCGGCGTGACCCCGCTCGGCGAGTTCGTGAGCTACGGCCAGGTGGCCGGCCCCGACACCTCTCTGCTGCTCCAGCCTGCCGCGGCGATCACCCAGGCGCTGGGCAAGGCCGGCACGGACGTGAGCGACGTCGACCTCTTCGAGATCAACGAGGCCTTCGCCGCCGTCGGGCTCGCCTCGGCCGATGAGCTCGGGATCGACGAGGAGAAGCTCAACGTGAACGGCGGGGCCATCGCGCTCGGCCACCCGGTCGGGATGTCGGGCACGCGCCTGGCGCTGACGGCCCTGTTGGAGCTGAAGCGCCGCGGCGCGCTCGCTCGCTGCCGTCGCCCTCTGCGGCGGCGGGGGCCAGGGCGACGCCGCTCGTGCTGCGCTCGCTCTCCTGAGCCCGACGCTCAAAAGGGCGGGACGAACAGGTTCACGCCCGTCGCCGAGCCCGGCGCCACGTCGGGCCAGGTCGACTCGAAGCTGAAGACCGCCAACGCGCAGGTGGGCAGCGCACGCGGGCCCCTGGCGACGCCTCTTGCCCCGGTCGAACGCGCCCGCCAACTCCTCCATCGTCGGGTTGTGGCCGACGACCATCACGGAGCGCACGTCGTCCTCCAACGCCGCCAGCTGCTCGATCACGTCGGCGGGGGACGCCTCGTAGATCGCGCGGAGATACCGGACCGCGGGCGGCTGCGCCAGGTCGGCCAGCACCCGTTCCGTCGTCTCGCGCGTCCGGGTGGCCGTCGAGCACAGGACCAGCTCGGGGAACGACCCGAGGCCGAACCGGTCGCCCGTCGTCACCCAGGCGCCGCCCGAGGGCGGCGGCGTCGCGACGGCCCTTGGCCGAGAGCGGACGCTCGTGGTCGCCGCCACCCGAGCGGCGGGTCGACCACCGCCTTCGCGTGTCGCAGCAGCCAGACCGAGCGACTGGGTCGGTCACCCCGACGACAGCTCGCGCCGGCCTTCGAGCGCACGACCGAGCGTCAGCTCGTCCGCGTACTCGAGGTCCCCCCCGACGGGCAGCCCGCTCGCAATGCGGGTGACGCGGACCGCCAGCGGGCTCAACAGGCGCGCCAGGTACATCGCGGTCGCCTCGCCTTCGAGGTTGGGGTTGGTGCACAGGATCACCTCGACGATCCCCTCTGCGTCGATCCGCGCCAAGAGCTCGTGCACCCGCAGCTGTTCGGGCCCGATCCCCTCCAGCGGGATTGAGGGCGCCCTGCAGCACGTGGTAGCGGCCGCGGAACTGCTGGGTGCGCTCGACCGCCGCGATGTCGCGCGGGTCCTCCACGACGCAGACGATCGTCGAGTCGCGGCGCGTCGTCGTCGCAGACCTCGCAGAGCTGCGCCGCGCTCGGAGACGTTGAAGCAGCGCTCGCACATCCCCGTGCTCTCCTTCACCGTCACGATGGCGTCGGAGAGACGCAGCGCGTCCTCGTTGGGCACCTTCAACAGGTAGAACGCGATGCGCTGGGCCGACTTGGGGCCGATCCCCGGGCAGCCGGCCGAGCTCGTCGATCAGGGCTCGCAGGGGGGCCGGTGTACATCTAGGGCCGCACCTCCTCGGCGCCGGGGAACGCCTCGAGGAGCTTCGCCTGGAACAGCGCCGTGTTGTCGAGCGCCACGCCCGGAGCGTCCGGATCGAAGTCGTCGTCGCCCAGGTCCGCCACATCGGCCTGGGCCGGGACGCTCGGACGCGGCGCCGGCGCGCCCGGCGGTGGCGCCCGATTCGGTGTCGACCACCAGGCGAAGCGGGACGCGGACCCCGAAGTAGGAGGCGAGCGCGTCCTCGACGGCCGGCTGCATGTCGGCGCACCGATCGTGGGTCGGCCCATTGGTGGCGGCGAACACCGCGGTGCCGTCCTCGACAGCCAGGAAACGGCCGGCGCTGTAGAGCGCCTTGGCCAGCGGGGGCAGCGATCGCAAGATGTGGTCGCCCCAGGCCTGGACCAGCGTGTCGCGATCCGGCGGCTCGGCCGGGGCGACCGGCTCTTGGGCAACCGGCGGTGCGGGCGCCTCCTCGATGACGGGCACCGGTTCGGGTGCCGCGGCCTGCCGTTCCTTGCGCACGGCCCCGAGCGTCGGTCGGGCACCGGGGGCCGCGGGGAGTGCCGGCTCGGCGGGCGCCCGCGGCGCGCTCGCGCTCGGCGTTCCCGGGGCCGCGGCGCCCTGCTCGAGCCGCGCCACCCGTTCGGCCAGCGCCGCCACCGAGGGGTCGAGGTCGACCCTGGCCACCCGGACCAGCGTGACCTCGAGGACCACCCGGGCATCGGGCGCCTCGCGCATGTCGACCTGGGCACGCCCGAGCAGCTCCATCGCCCGGACCAGGCGGGGCAGACCCAAGCGGGCCGCCTGGTCGTGCAGCCGCTGCCGCTCGGGACCATCGACCGAGGCCAACTCCGGCGCGACCGCCAACAAGAAGGCCTGCCGCAGATCGTCGACCACCTCGACCGCCAGCTGCTGGGGCGCCCACCCCGCCTCGTGCAGCGCGGTCGCGGCCACCAGGATCGCCTGGGCGTCCTCCTCGCAGAGCGCGTCGAGGACGGCGGCCAGCCCCGGTCGCTCGTCGCCCACCGAGCCCGACGCCGCCAGCTGGTCGAGGGCCGACAGCGCGTCGCGGGCGGAGCCGCGACCCCGGCGGGCCGCCAGCGCCAGCACGTCGTCGTCGAGCATCGAGCACCGCGCTGTCGCGGACGGCGCGGAGCAACTCGACCAGCGTGTCGAAGCCGAAGAGGCGGAACTCGTAGTGCTGGGTGCGGCAGCGGATGGTGGCCGGCACCTTCTGCGGGTCGGTCGTGGCGAGCACGAAGACCACGTGCCCGGGCGGCTCCTCGAGCGTCTTCAGCAACGCGTTGGCCGCCGCGTTGGAGAGCATGTGGACCTCGTCGACGATGTAGACCTTCCAGCGCCCCGGGGTGCCGAGGGCGGCGTGCGCCACCAGGTCGCGCATGGCGTCGACCCCGTTGTTGGAGGCGGCGTCCAACTCGTGGACGTCGAGCGAGGCGCCCCGGGCGATCTCGACGCACGAACCGCACACGCCGCAGGGCTCACCGTCCTGCGGCGACTCACAGTTGAGCGCCCGGGCCAGGATGCGGGCGGCCGACGTCTTGCCGGTGCCGCGCGGGCCGCTGAACAGGTAGGCGTGCGCGACCCGGTCGTCGCGCACCGCGTGCTGCAGTCCGGCCACCACGTGGGGCTGACCCATGAGGTCGGCGAAACGACCCGGCCGGAACCGCCGATAGAGGGAGACGAACGCCTCGTCGCCTGCGGCCGGACCCATAGGCGCGGAGCCTACCGGCGCCCTGCGACAGAGTTGCTGGGTGGGCGCGCTCCGGCGGTCGGTGCGGCGGCCAGGTTGACTGCGGCACACGGCCTCACCCGCTGAGAGCTGCTGCCTTCCGACCCTGACTCGGTTCACGAGCGACCGTTGCGCAGGACCCGGCCACCGCACCCACCGCCGGAGCGGCAAGGGCCCCAGGTTATCGGCGGTGCGGCGGCGGGCCATCGGTGCCTGGCCACGGGACTCGATTAGCCTGAGCGCGCCTCAGTGCCCGGAGGAGTGCGAGAGCGGCCGAATCGGCACGATTGGAAATCGTGTGTGGGGCAACCCACCGTGGGTTCAAATCCCACCTCCTCCGCCATGTCTGCCGACGCGCGCCCCGACACCGACGCGACCCATGAGCGGGCCATGCGCCAGGCGTTGGCCGAGGCACACCAGGCGGTCGCGCACGGCGACGTGCCCGTCGGCGCCGTTGCCCTGGCGCAAGGCCAGGTCGTCGCGGCCCGCCACAACGAGCGCGAACTGCGCCGCGACCCGACCGCCCACGCCGAGATCCTGGCGCTGACCGACGCGGCGGCCGCCCTCGGGCGGTGGCGCCTGGACGACGTCACCCTCGTCGTCACCCTCGAGCCCTGCCCCATGTGCGCCGGTGCCCTGGTGGCGGGGCGGGTGGGCCACGTGGTCTTCGGGGCGCCGGACCCCAAGGCCGGCGCCTGCGGCTCCCTCTACAACCTGTGCTGCGACCCCCGGCTCAATCACGAGGTCGGAGTCACGGCCGGCGTCCTGGCCGAGGAGTGCGGAGCGATCCTCAGGGCCTTCTTCGCCGGACGACGCGAGCCGGCGGGGTCGAGAAAACGGGGGCAGGAGACCCGGTAGCCTCTCCGCCGGAGGGATGCGAGAGTGGCCGAATCGGACGGTCTCGAAAACCGTTGTGCTCGTTTGGGTACCGTGGGTTCGAATCCCACTCCCTCCGCGGGTCAGCCGGCCGTCGGATCGAGTGATCGGAACTGAGCGGGATTCGGCCTGACCACAGCAACCAGGTCTGTCCGGGCAGTTCTATGGAAGGGAGTGGGGGATGTCACCGTCGCGCTCCACGGTGGGAAAGCTCCAGCGGGCCCAGGCCAAGAAAGCAAAGGCCATGGCCAAACAGGAGGACCGCCAGGCCCGCCGCACCGACCGCGGCGAGTCCGACGACGCCCCCGAACGCACAGAGGAGGACCAGGCGGGCCTGCTCGAGGAGTTCGCCCGCCTCCACGAGGATCTGGCCGAAGGCCGGATCTCCCTCGACGACTTCGAGATTCGTCAAGCGGATCTGCGCGAACGCCTGCGCGTCGACTGAGCCCCGGATCGTCTAGCGGCCCGCGCCGGTCGCCGGTTCCTCCCGGTGCTCCAGCCAGCGCTGGAACCCGGCGGCGTTGGAGTGCACGCCGTTCATCACCTCGAACTTCTCAAGGTCCGCCTCCGACACCGCGCCCGGCGCGGGGGTGAAGCGTTCGGCCAGGGCCGCCGCAATGTCCTCCCCGGCGCGCCAGGCACGCTCGGCGACGTCTCCCCACTCGCGCAGGCGCTCCTCGGCCTCGGCGAGCAGCGCGTCCGGGTCGCCGAGCAGCCCGTAGTGGGCGAGGGCGATCCCCACCGGCCGCCGGGCGGCGAAGCGCCGGAGCGAGTGGATGGCCTTGTCGAGGTCGAAGTCCGGCGGCGGCGTGGCCGGCCGCAGGATGCCGACGTCGGGCAGGCGGACGCCGACCGCGTCGCCGGCGAAGAGCACGCCCGACGTCGAGTCGTGCAGGCCGAGGTGGTGCTTGGCGTGGCCGGGCGAGTCGACGGCGACCAGCGTGCGGCCGGCGCCGAGATCGATCTCCTCCCCGTCGGCCAGCACGTGCAGCCGCTCCGGCGGCGTCGGGTCCAGCCGCCCGTAGAGCGAATCGAGGAGCGGGCCGTAGACCCGCGACGCCGAGTCCACGAGGCGCGTCGGATCCGCCAGGTGCCGCGCGCCGAGCTCGTGGACGTAGACGGTCGCGTCGGGAAAGGCCCGGGCCACGTCCCCGACACCGCCCGCGTGGTCGAGGTGGATGTGGGTGACGACGACGCCGGCCAGATCCGACGGCCCCAGGCCGAGCGACGCCAGGGCGTCGAGGAGGACCGGCACCGAGGACTGGCTACCCGTCTCGACCAGCACCGGCCGCGGGCCCTCCAGCAGGTAGCCGGCGGTGACCCGCTGCCAACCGCCGAGGAGGGTGTCGATCTCGAGCACGCCCTCGGCGATCCGTTGCGGCTCGGCTGACCCGTGCTCGTGCGCGCCGTGCTCGTCCGCCGTGCTCGTCGCGCCGTGCTCGTCCGCGCCGTGCTCGCTCATAGGGGGGCGACCTCGACCACGACCTTCACGTCGTCGGGTGATCGGTCGAGCGCTTGTGCCCACTGGTCGAGCGGCACCTTGCGGGAGATGAGGCGCCCCAGCCAGTCGCGGTCCGCCTTCGCCAGTGCGTCGGCGCCCGCCTGGTAGTGGCGACGGTTGGCGTTCACCGACCCGACCACGGCCTCGTTCTCGAGCACCATCGAGCGATTGAGGGTCCCGGCGTCGACACTCAGCTCCCGGCCACCCGAGGACACGCCGGTCAGGCAGACGACGCCACCCGGTCCGATGTGCTCCATCGCGTCGAACACGAGCGCCCCGACCCCGGTGCACTCGATGACGACGTCGGGCGCCGCGCAGGCGTCGCTGATCGCACCCGTGTGGTAGGTCGCGCCGAGCGCGGCGACGAGCTCCGGCTTCACCCCGGTGGTCATCTGATCGATCACGTGCACCTCGAGGCCGCGCTGCACGCCGAGCAGCGCGGCCAGCAGGCCCACGGGACCGGCACCCGTGATGACGGCCTTGGCCGGCTCCCAGTGCGCCCGGCCCCCGATGCGCTCCACCTGCTCCCAGGCCTTGGCCACCACGCTCGTCGGCTCGAGGAGGACGCCCAGGAGGCCGAGCGACGCGTCCACCTTCACCACGAAGTCGGGTGCGATGCGGTAGCGCTCGGAGAGGAAGCCGTCGTGTTCCTTGATGCCGTGCTCCGTGTACTGCCCGTTGCGGCAGAAGTCCCACTCGCCGACCGCGCAGTTCGCGCACGGCACCGGGTCGGGGTGGCGCACGATGCCGACCACCAGGTCGCCCTTGGCCACGGCGGCGCCCGCCGGGGCCTCGAGGACCCGACCGAGCGACTCGTGGCCGAGGACGAGACGTTCCCGGCCGGGCGGGGCCCAGCCGTAGGCACCCGACAGGATCTCGGCGTCGGTGCCGCAGATGCCGACCGCCAGGGTCTCGACCAGCACCGCCCCGTCGGACTCGGGCGGCTCGTCGACATCGGAGAGCGCCGCTGTCCCGGACTTGAGCGGCACGACGGTCAGCGCTTTCATGCGGACCTCCTCGATCGGTTCATGGAGCGGGCGGATCGGCTCCGGGGTCGCTCTCGGGGGCTTGGGGGGCCGGCGGGTGCGGCAGGGTCACCCGCCGTGCGTGGCCGCCTCCGCCGCGCTTCACCTTGTTGTGGGTGGCCGGTCGCCACGGGTGTCGGGTCACCTTTCCGAGCGTCACCAGGGGACCGGCGAGCTGGGCCACCCGGCCGCGGCGCTCCTGGCGCTCGGCCTCCGAACCGTCGGGCAGGTCGTGCCCGCTCAACCGGTAGGCCGTGTTCACGAGGGAGACGTGGGAGAAGGCCTGGGGGAAGTTCCCGACCAGCCGGCCCGCCACCGGGTCGTACTCCTCGGAGAGGAGGCCGACGTCGTTGCGCAGCGCCACCAGGCGCTCGAACAACGCGCGGGCGTCCTCCACCCGGCCGATCAGGTGCAGGCAGTCCGCCAGCCAGAACGAGCAGGCGAGGAACGCACCCTCGCGGCCGGTGAGCCCGTCGACCGCTCCGTCGTCGGTCGTCTTGTAGCGCAGCACAAAGCCGTCGACGACGAGCTCGCGCTCGATGGCCTCGACGGTCGAGATCACCCGCGGGTCCTCCGGGGGCAGGAACCCCATGAGCGGCAGCATGAGGATGCTGGCGTCGAGCTCGTCGGACCCGTAGTACTGCGTGAAGGCCTGCCGCTCCTCGTTGAAGCCCTTCTCGCAGACCTCGGCGTGGATCTCGTCGCGCAGCGCGCGCCAGCGCTCGAGGGGACCTTCGAGGTCCGGCCACTCCTCGAGCGTCCGCACCGCGCGGTCGATGGCCACCCACGCCATCACCTTGGAGTGCGTGAAGTGCCGGCGCGGGCCGCGGACCTCCCAGATGCCGTCGTCGGGGAGCTTCCAGCCCTCCTCCAAGAACTGCACGAGCGCGGACTGCAGGCCCCAGACGGCCAGGCTGGTCACCCCGTCGAACTGGCTGGCCGAGAACAGCGCCGACATCACCTCGCCGTAGACGTCGAGCTGGTACTGGCCGGCGGCCGCGTTGCCGATGCGCACCGGGGTGGCTCCCTCGTAGCCCGACAGCCAGTCCGCCTCCCACTCGTCGAGCCGTCGCTCGCCGGAGGCGCCGTACATGATCTGCAGCTTCGAGACGTCGCCGGCGGTGGCGCGCAGCAGCCAGTCGCGCCAGGCCATCGCCTCCTCGTGGTACCCGCCACGCATGAGCGCCTCGAGCGTGAGCGTGGCGTCGCGCAGCCAGCAGTAGCGGTAGTCCCAGTTGCGGTTGCCACCGGGCGACTCGGGCAGCGACGTCGTCGCCGCGGCCACGATCCCACCGGTCGGCTCGTAGGTGAGCGCCTTCAGCGCAATGAGGGACTGCACGACGGCCTCGCGGTACTCGCCCTCGTAGGTGCACGACTCGGACCAGGCCCTCCACCAGTTCTCGGTCGTCTGCAGCGCGAAGAACGGATCCATGGGCCGCGGGCACATGTCGTGGGACCGGTACCAGGTCAAGTATGAACGGCATCTGCTGGCCGACGCGCAGCGGCAGCTCCGACACCGTCTGGAGGTCCTCCCCGTGGGTCTCGGCGCGGGTCCACAGGCCGACCGAGTCCGGGCCGGCCGTCGCCGACAGCAGGCCGTCGTGATGGGTCACCCAGGGGATGACGGACCCGTAGCCGAAGCGCAGGCTGAGCTCCATGCGGACCGTGACCTCGCCGCTCAGGACCTCGACCACCCGGACCACCTGGGGCTGGGCCTCGCGGATGGGCATGCAGTCGGTGAGGCGCATGGTGCCCGTCGGCGTGTCGAATTCCGACTCGAGCACGAGCGTGCCCTCGCGGTAGCGGCGGCGGGTCGCCGTCATCATGGTGCCGTCCTCGCCCACGGGGGCGATGCGCCAGTAGCCGTTGGAATCGTCGCCGAGCAGGCGTGCGAAGCACGCCTCCGAATCGAATCGCGGCAGGCAGAGCCAGTCGATCGACCCGTCCCGACCGACGAGGGCGGCCGTGTGGAGGTCGCCTATGACCGCGTAGTCCTCGATCGGCAGGCTCACGGGCTGCATTCTCTCGCGCGAGGTGCGGGACGAGGCAATCGGCCCTCAGCCGTTCGTGCAGGCCTGGGTGTGGACGGGCGCAGTGTCGCCGATCTGCCGGTCGACGAGCGGGGCCACGCCCGGAGACGCCAGCGCGTAGCCCACGTCGGGGCTGGTGGTCGAGCGGGAGAAGACGACGCCCACCACCTGGCCGCTCTGGTCGAGGAGGGGCCCACCCGAGTTCCCGGGAAGGACGACCGCGTCGATCTGGTACACCTGGCGCTCGACCAGTCCCTCGTTGTAGATGTCGCGCCCGACCGCCGACAGCGAGCCGGCGATGCCGGCCGGGACGACGCTCAGCGGACCATCCTCGGGGTAGCCGATGACCGCTCCCTCGGTCCCCCGACTCGCTTCGGTGGTGGCGAGGTCGAGCGGCGGCCCGAGGGGGGCGTCGGTGCGCAAGAGCGCAAGGTCATAGGACGGATTGAAGTACACGGGTGTCGCCGCGTAGGTCCCGCCGTTGGCCACGACGTCGGTCTCGCCGGGCTTCTCGCCCGCGACGACGTGCGCGTTGGTGAGGACGAGATGCGGCGCCACGACGAACGCGCTGCCCTCCTGGGTGAGCCCGCAGGCCTGCCCGACGACCTTCACCGTGGAGCCGATGGCGCCCCGGGCCGCGAGTTGCGCGGAGCCGGTCGAGGGAAGGGAGACCGGCGGTGCGGCGGTCGGCGGGAACTTGGCGAAGACCGAGGGGAAGCCCTCGCTGTCGAGGAACGACTGGACGTGCGAGAAGAGGGACGGGACCGACGGCAGGATGTCGTCCACCTCGTGGAGGACGTCGGAGTGGTCGATGGCCGAGCTCAGCCAGGTGTAGCGGCTCTGCGACAGGACGCTCGACACCAGCCAGGCCGACAACAAGACGGCCACGACGGCCACCGCCACCCCGAACGCCGAGTCGACCGATCCCAGGTGGTGCCTGCGCAGGCTGGCGTTTCCCCATCCGCCGAGGACCCGGCCGCCCGTGCCGAAGAGCACGGCGAGGCCGAGCACGGCCACGAGAGTCACGGCCGACTTCACGGCGCCCGGTCGCAGCGAGGACACGAGGGCGATGGAGAGGAGCGCGCCGAGGAGCAGGCCGATCCAGAAGCCCCCGAACGTGAGGACCTGGACCATCGCCCCCAGTCGGAGTCCGTGCACTGCCGCCGCGACGACGGCGACCAACAGCACGAGGTCGACCCAGTTCACTGGGTGTCGAGGGTAGACGAACCCGCTCGGGGGAGGACCCGTCAGCCAGCCGACATTCGGTGACGACCTGCATCTACGTTCGGTGACCAGGACCCTAGAATCCTGGGCGTCGTGGAGCCCGAGACGTGCAACAGGGTGCCCGGGCACGGCCGCCGCGCCGGTCCGGGCGTACGGGTGCGCCGGTCCGCCGCCCTGGTGGTCGCCCTCGGGGTGGCCGTGGTCGGCTGGGCGGGTCCCGTCGCCGCCAAGCCCACGCACCACAAGCCGGCACCGCCACCCCCGGCCGAGGCCACCGGGCAACCGGCGCCGGCCGGGACGGCCGCTCTGTCGGGGGTGTCCTGCGCGAGCGCCCTGTTGTGCTGGAGCGTCGGCACCGGGTCCACGCCCGACGGCACGGGCGTCGGCACCATCGACACCAGCAGGAACGGGGGCGAGACCTGGTCGCCCCAGGTCGTGCCGGCCGGGGTGGTGTCGCTGGCCGCCATCTCCTGCCCGACGGCGCTGCACTGCCTGGCGGCCGGTGCCGGTGCCACGACCGGCGCCGTCGTGAGCACGAGAAACGGTGGGAGCACCTGGGTCCTCGAGCATGCGCCCCCGGGGTCGGTCGATGTCACCGGCGTGCAGTGCTCGCCGGCCGGGGGCTGCCTCGCTCTGTCCACCGACGGCTCGCTGTACTCGTCTGCGTCGAGCAACGACTACGGCCAGACCTGGATGACCGGCGGCGACCTTCCGGCAACCCTGGCCGGTGCCGGCGGCCTCTCGTGTGAGGGCACCCAGCAGTGCCTGGTGGCGGGCTACACCCCCAGCACGCCTGGCCAGGGGTCGGGTGCACTCGCCAGCTCCACCGACGGCGGCGCGACCTGGACCTCGGTGACCCTGCCCCCAGGGGTCGGGCTCCTCCACGGTGTGGACTGCGACCGGGAAACCTGCGTGGCCGTCGGGACGACCGCCACCAACGCCACCGTCGTCGTGCCGGGCAAGGGTGTCATCCTCGACAGCGTCGACGGCGGGACGACCTGGACCGCCGAGCCCCACTCGACCGCCGTCGACGACGCGTTCGGCGTCAGCTGCACGGCACGGCGGGTCTGCGTCATCGTCGGCACCGTCTGGATCCCGGTCAGCCCGCCGACCCCGGTCGGGAGCGTGATCACGTCGGACGATGGCGGAACGACCTGGCGCCCGGCCAAACTGCACTACCTGCCGCAGAACGTCCTGGCGGTCGACTGCGCGTCGGCCGCCACCTGCGTGGCCGCGGGGACCAACGTGCTCGCGCACGTCGCGCTGCCGGTGAAGAAGGTCAAGCAGAAGCCCAGAGGGATCGGAATATAGGAGCGCAAGTGCAGATCGGCGTCGTCTTCCCCCAGACAGAGATCGGCGGCGACGTCGGTGCGGTTCGCGCCTACGCCGAGGCGGCGGCCGGGCTCGGCTACGGCCACCTGCTCGCCTATGACCACGTGCTCGGTGCCGACCCGGCCGTGCACACCGGGTGGGCGGGCCCCTACGACATCGCCACCACGTTCCACGAGCCGATGGTCCTCTTCGGGTACCTGGCGGCCTGCACCGACCTCGAACTCGTCTCGGGGATCGTGATCGGCCCCCAGCGCCAGACCGCCCTGTTGGCCAAGCAGGCCGCCCAGGTCGACCTGTTCTGCGGTGGACGGCTCCGCCTGGGCCTCGGCCTCGGGTGGAACAGCGTCGAGTACCAGGCGCTCGGCAAGGACTTCGCCACCCGCGGGCGGCGCCTGGAGGAGCAGATCACCCTCCTGCGCAAGCTGTGGACCGAGGAGAGCGTGACGTTCTCCACCAGCGAGGAGGACGTGGTCGGGGCCGGCCTCTGCCCGATGCCGGTGCAGCGACCCATCCCGATCTGGCTCGGTGCCAATGCGGCGCCCGCCTTGCGCCGGGCCGGCCGCATCGCCGACGGGTGGTTCCCGGCCGTTCCCCCCGGCCAGGGCTTCGCTGAGGCCAAGGCGCTCGTCGACGAGGGCGCTCGGGCCGCCGGCCGGGACCCGGGCTCGGTGGCCTTCGAGGGCCGGGTGAACTGGGGCGGGGCCGAGCAGATGGCGCACCACCTGGAGAAGTGGCGGGGGGTCGACGTGCCGTATATCTCGATCAACACCATGGGGTCGGGCCTGCAGGGCGCAGACGCCCACATCGGGGCCATCGCCCAGGCGGCCGAGGTCTGGCGGAGTTAGCCGGCGCGGCCCAGCCTGCCGACCAAGCACGGCTGGCGCCGATCCGTCGAGTCACGGTCGCTCTGTCCGGATCAGCCTACTTCCAACCCAGACGGCTCGGGTCGGCGAACCGTTCGAAACTGCCACGGATTTGCCGACAATTTGATTTCGTGCCCCTTTCGGTTCGCGGAACGTTCATCTGCCGTCACTACGGTCCTCACCGATGACTCTCGGTGATCAACCTGACCGACCTGCCGCCGGCACCGAGGCGAGCCAGCCACCCCGAGCTCGCGAGATCGACCCGATCCTGGCCGCCCTCGACCCCGACCGCGCCCGGCCGGCCGACGTGGTGCAGTTCGAAGGGCCTTTCGCTGTCGTTCGGCGCAAAGCGCATCCTCTCGGACATCCACATCCCGTTCAGCCGGGGCACCATCACCGCGCTCATCGGTCCGACCGGTTGCGGGAAGTCGACCTTCCTGCGCACCATCAACCGGATGAACGACAAGGTGCGCCGGCTTCAAGTTCGAGGGCGACGTCACCTTGGAGGGCGAGAGCATCTGGGCGCCCAACCAGGACCTGCTGTCGCTGCGCCGCCGGGTGGGGATGCTCTTCCAGCGCCCAACCCGTTTCCGATGTCGATCCGCGACAACGTGGTGGCCGGCGTGAAGGCGCACCGGATCGCCAAGGGCAAGCAGCTCGACGTGGTGGCCGAGGAGCGGCTCCGCCAGGTCGGGCTGTGGGACGCGGTCAAGGACCGGCTGGGCGACTCGCCGTTCCGGCTCTCGGGGGGCCAGCAGCAGCTGCTGTGCCTGGCCCGGGCGCTCGCCGTCGGTCCCGAGGTGCTCCTGCTCGACGAGCCGACTTCGGCCCTCGACCCGATCTCGACCGAGCTGGTCGAGGGCGCTGCTCCGCCAGCTGACGCCGGCGCTGACGCTCATCATGGTCACCCACAACCTCGGCCAGGCTCGCCGGCTCGTCGGACAACACGATGTTCTTGTACGAGGGGGAGCTCGTCGAGCACGGTCCGACGGAGGACGTGTTCGAGCGACCCGAACAGAAGACTCGTACCGAGCACTACGTCACCGGACGTATGGGCTGAGTCGACGGGTCGCGACCCGCCGAACCGCCGATCGTCACTGAGCCGAGGACCGACCGACCGGCAGCACGTCCGCTCTCGACCTCAACCACCGCAACAAACTCCAAAGGAGGACCCTTGATTGGATCAACGCGCCTTGCGCGCTCAATCGTCGCCGTCGACGGCCACCGTGGCCGTCGGCGTTGCGGGCTCGCTCGCCGTAGCGACGACCGCCGGCGCCAAGACCAAGCGCCCCAAGAGCGGCGTCGAGACGCCGTCCGGCGGCACGGTGACCGAGACGGGCAGCACGCTTATGTACCCGCTGTTCAACCTGTGGGCGGGCGGCTACAACACCAAGTACCCCTCCGTGACGATCTCGACCGGCTTCCACCGGTTCGGGCACCGGCATCACCGACGCCGCCAACGGCACGGTCGACATCGGCGCATCTGACGCCTATCTGGCCCCGAGCTCCCTGACGACCACGCCGACCCTGCTCAACATCCCCCTGGCGATCTCGGCGCAGCTCGTCGTCGTACAACATCCCGGGGGTCACGGCGCACGTGCGTGCTGTCGGGCAAGGTGCTGTCCTCGATCTACCAGGGCAAGATCACCACCTGGAACGACCCGGCGATCGCCGCGCTCAACCCGTCGGTGACGCTGCCGGACATCCCGATCGTGACGCTGCACCGTTCGGACGGCAGCGGTGACACGTTCTTGTTCTCCACCTTCCTATCGGACGCCGACCCGAACGGGTGGGGCAAGACGCTCGGGTTCAACACCACGATCACGTGGCCGAACGCTCCCGGCGCTCTCGCTGAGAACGGGAACTCGGGCATGGTGGCCGGCTGCAAGGCAACCGTCGGCTGCATCGCCTACGTGGGCATCAGCTACCTGACCCAGGCGCTGCAGGCCGGGCCTCGGCTACGCCGCGCTGGTAGAACGGCAAGGGCCAGACGGTGCTGCCCACGCCGGCCACCATCGCCGCCGAGGCGGCCGGCGTTCATGAAGAAGACTCCCGGCCAACGGGACGATCTCGATGATCTACGGCAAGGTCGCCAAGCGGCTACCCGATCGTCAACTACGAGTACGCCATCGTGAACTCAAGCCAGACGAGCTCGTCCACGGCGAAGGACATCCGCTCGGTGCTCGAGTGGATCGATCAACGCGAAGGACGGCAACTCCCCGTCGCTACCTGACTCAGGTCAACTTCCAGCCGCTTGCCGGCCTCGATCGTGACGGCAGTCACTGAAGCAGATCAAGAAGATCCAGTAGTGACCACCGTCGGCAGGCCGTCAGGTCCTTCGCCGATGATGGCCCAGGTAATCCGCCGGGCGCGAAGCGCCCGGCGCATTACCGACGGCTTCAGGCTGAGCGGAGGGTGCATCTTTGGCAGGGGGCAGCCCGGGTTGCGGTCTTGCTCCCGCTCGCCGCGCTGGTGTTCGCCGTCACCGTCCTGGCGATCAAGGCGCGCCCAGCGATCGTGGTCAACGGCTGGGGCTTCCTGACCCGGTCGGGGTTCGACCTGGGCCAGTCCTACGCCACCACGGTGAACCACATCCACGGGGTGGCCGTGCCCGTCGGGGCCTCCTACGGGGCCGGCGCGCTCATCGCCGGGACGCTCGAGTCGTCGTTCATCGCGGTGATCATCGCTCTGCCGATCTCGATCGGGGCGGCCTTCGCGCTCACCGAGCGGATGCCTCGGTGGGTCTCCCAACCGCTCGGGTTCTTCATCGAGTTGCTGGCCGGCGTCCCGAGCGTGCTCTTCGGGCTGTGGGGCATCCTCGACGCTCGGGCCGTTCCTGGCCGACGCACGTCTATCCGACGATCGCCAACAACCTGCCTGACGTGCCGGTCCTGGACTTCTTCAAAGGGCCCGCCGGGCACGGTGAGGGGCTGCTCACGACGGGTCTCGTGCTCGCCCTCATGATCGTCCCCATCATCACTGCCACCACCCGCGACCTTTTCTCCCAGGTTCCGGCGCTGCCCAAGGAGGGGGGCGAGGCGCTCGGGATGACCGACTGGGAGGTGGCCCGATGGGTGACCCTGCCGTGGGTCCGCTCCGGCATCATCGGGGCCACCGTGCTCGGCCTGGGCCGGGCCATCGGCGAGACGATCGCGGTGGCGATGGTCGTCGGGCTCGTTGCTGGCAGCGTACCGCTCCAAACGTGTACGGCACGTTCGGGACCCTCGCGGCGGCGATCGTCACCCAGCTCGACTCGGCGTCCACCGACGGAACCGGCTTCGCCGTCTCGACGCTGGCCGAACTGGGGCTGATCCTCGCCGTCATCTCGGTGGCGGTGAACCTGCTGGCCCGGCTGGTCATCAAGCAGGTCGTCGCAGGTTCGGTGCACCGCTCGGTCGAGCCGACTGAGGCCGAGAGAGGAGACGACCATGAGTTCGCACGCGCTCCCGGGCACCGGCCGGCGGCGGTTCGTAACCGTCGGGTTCCGCGTCGGCACGTACCTCGGCCCTGCTCCTGATCATGGGCCCGGTGGTGTGGCTGCTGGCCGGCATCATCGGTCGAGCCGTTCCGCACTTCAGCTGGAGCGTTCTCACCCATTCGACCGCCGGGGAGAGCGGCGGGCTTGAGAACGCGATCATCGGCACGCTGCTGCTCATGCTGGGGGTGCTGATCGTGGCCGGCGGGATCGGGATCCTGGCCGGCCTGCACCTGGCCGAGTTCGCCAAGCCCGCAAGAGCGGCAAGGCGGGCGGCGGCCTCTTGCGGACCGCGTCGGACGTGCTGTCCGGCTTTCCCTCGATCGTGCTCGGCTACGTCGGCTACGTGGCCCTGGTGCTCGGGCTGCACTGGGGCTTCTCGCTGCTGCCGGCGGTGCTGATCCTGTCGATCATGGTGATCCCCTACATCGCCAAGTCGACCGAGACCGCGCTCCGTCAGGTGCCGACCGACCTACCGCGAAGGCGCCGAGGCCCTCGGCATGCCCGCTGGCTACGCCCTGCGCAAGGTGACGTTGAAGACCGCGCTGCCCGGCATCGTGACCGGGTTGCTCATCGCGCTGGCCATCGCCGGCGGCGAGACGGCACCGCTGATCTACACCGCCGGCGCCTTTGCCGACTCGCCGGTCTCCGTGTCGCTCACCCACCACCCGGTCCCTTACCTGACCTTCTTGGTCTACGGCTTTTACACTTTGCCGTCGAATGCGTCGCACTACCTGGCCTACGACGCCGGGCTGGTGCTGGTGGTCATGGTGCTAGTGCTTCTCGTGGCTGCGCGGCTCATCGTCAACCGGACGCAGCGCTACGCCGAGGGGCGCCGCAACTAGCTCGACCGGGGGGCCCTGCCGTAGAGGGGACATCGCTCACAAGCGGTATCCGAACCGCTTACGTCGGTGGCCAAGCTCACGTCCTTCCAGCTTTGTTTTCGGCGGCCCGCGGGCGGGCGACCGCCTCCGCCGTCGCTAACGCCGCGCTATCCAGCACCAGGCGTAACGGTGGGTCCCTCCAAGTCGGACCAGATTCAGGATCACCCTCGCCACCCTCGGCGTCGGCCACTTCGAGGGCCACCGCTCGGACGCGGTCGCCCACCAGCAGATCAGGTCGGCGCCGGTCGCGGAATCTCATCCAGGTCTCCGCCACGGCCGCATCCCGGCACAGGCGAATCATTTGACCCGGCCGCCGCTGACTCGACCGCGGCCCTGGAGCACCGGCGGAACCGGTGCCATGCTGGGCGGACCATGAGCAACGACGTCGCGGATCAGCTGCTCGACTGGTCGACTCGCTTCGTCGACGGCGGCGACCCCCCGGACGGGGCGAGGACCCAGCCGATGGACGCCCGGCTCGCCGACTTCGGCGACGGGCTGGCCCTGGTGGCGTCGTTCTCCCACGTGATCGCGCTCGGCACGCCCGAGGGCCTGACGCTCGTCGACACGTCGTCCGAAGCGATGGCCGGTGGCGTGCAGGCGTCACTGCGCCGTTGGTCGCCCCAGCCGGTCGACACCATCGTCTACACCCACGGCCACATGGACCACGTGGGCGGCGCCCCGCGGTTCGCCGAGGAGGCGCTGACCATGGGCTCCCGGGCGCCCCGCGTCGTCGCCCACCATGCGGTGGCCGACCGCTTCCACCGCTACGAGGAGACGGACGGATTCAACGCGCGCATCAACGCGCGGCAGTTCGGCCGCCGGGCGCTCATGCAATCCGCCCCGGATCGCTGGTCGATCGACTGGGTGTGGCCGACGGTGACCTACGCCGATCGACTCGAGATCGAGCTGGCCGGCGAGCCCGCCGTCTTGCACCACGACCGCGGCGAGACCGACGACCACACGTGGGTCTGGCTGCCCGAGCGCAAGACGATCCTCGGTGGGGACTTCGTCACCTGGGTGTTCCCCAACGCGGGCAACCCGCAGAAGGTCCAGCGCTACCCGGCGGAGTGGGCACGGGCACTGCACGCCATGGCCGAGCTCGCCCCCGAGCTGTACCTACCGGCCCACGGGCTGCCCATCACCGGACGCGACCGGATCGCCCGGGTGCTCCGCGACGTGGCCCGGGCCCTCGAGTCCCTCGTCGACCAGACGCTGGCCCTGATGAACGCCGGCGCGCCGCTCGACGAGATCCTCCACACCGTTGCGGTCCCGGCCGACCTCGCCGGCCGGCCCTACCTCCAGGCCACCTACGACGAGCCCGAGTTCGTGGTGCGCAACATCTGGCGCCTCTACGGCGGGTGGTGGGACGGCGACCCCGCCAACCTGAAGCCGGCACCGGCGACGAAGCTGGCCGCCGAGATCGCCTCCCTCACCGGTGGGGCGGGGCCGCTCATGGATCGAGCGCTGCCTGCTGTCGCAGTCCGGCGAGCACCGTCTCGCCTGTCACCTCGCCGACTTCGCCGTGCGGGCCGAGGAGACGCCCGAGCGACACGCCCAGCGGGCCCAGGTCTACGAGCGCCGGCGCGTCGACGAGCGTTCCCTCATGGCGATCGGCGTCTTCCGGGCCGCGGCGGAAGAGTCTGCGGCGCGGGCGGCGGCGGAGGCCTGAGCGGCTCGCGGCCGGGCTAGAGGTCGCGCCACATGTGGATGTGGTCGACGTCCTCCATCACGAAGGGCTCGCCCTCGGTCACGAAGCCCGCACGCTGGTAGAAGGAGATGGCACCGATGCGCGCCTCGCACCAGAGGAACCGGCCGCCGTTGGCCCGGGCGTGCTCGATCAGCGCGCCGAGCACCGAGTGGCCGAATCGCCGCCCGCGCAGGGCCTCGCGCGTCGCCATGCCGCGCACACGCCAGGCCTCGACGCGCCCGGGTTCCCACGTCGGCGGTGTCCGGGAACACCGTGCCGACCGACACCACCGCGTCGTCGACGATCACGGCGACGTGGCGGGCGCGGGGATCGTCGTCGCCCGCGTAGGCGCTGCTGCCCGGGAGGCCGGCCCGGCCGCAGCACCTCCATGCGCAGGGGCTGCACGACCGCGACGTCGACCGATCGAGCCGGTGCGGCCGGCGGCGGCGTGCGTCGTCGGCGGGCGGCATGGCACACCGTACCGTCGGTCCCCCCGGCCCCCGACGGCCGGGCGGCGACGCCCTAGGAGCCGGTGCGGGTCGAGCGGCGCTTCGTCGAGCGGGACGCCGCGACGGACTCGGCCGCCTCCCCGAGTGCGACGAAGACGACGGTCGCGTCCTCGATGAGCTGCTCCCGGCTGGTCTGCACGCGGCCCGCCAGCCAGTCGACGAGCAGCTGGCTGAACCCGCCGACGAGGATGGAGGCGCCGACCTGCCCGACCTCGTCGACCGCCCCGGCGCGGCGGCGCTCGCCGGAGAAGTCCGAGACGAACGCGACCACCGTGCGACCGGTCTCCACGCGGCGGCGGTTCAGCGCTTCGTTGCCGAGCCCCTCGACGTAGAGGATCCGGCCCCGGCGACGGTCCTCGTCGACGAACTCGACCGTCCCCCGGACGACGGCCCGCACCTGGTCGCCCGGCTCGTCGCCCGCCGCGCCGAGCGCGGCCCACGACGACCTTGCCCAGGTCGTCGACGACCCGGTCATAGACGGCCACGGCCAGCTGGTCGAGGTCGCTGAAGCTCTCGTAGAAGTAGCGCGGATTGAGGCGGGCCCGCTCGAGCACCGACCGCACGGTCATCGCCTCGAAGCCCTCGGAGCCGAGGAGGTCGAGGGCGGCGTCGAGCAGCAGGGTCCGGCGTTCCAGCCGGCGATCCGCGGCGGGCAGACCGGTCCAACGACGCTGACGGGGCACCAGGGCAACGTTTGGCAACGCGTGTTACCTTAATCGTCAGCGCTTGGGATTGTCGAGATCCAAGGAGCCGGGGTGGGGTACGAGCGGGTGATCGTGGCGGGGGGCGGTGTCGCGGGGCTGGGGACCGCCCTCGCGCTGGCGCGCGCGGGCCGCGAGGTGCTGCTGCTCGAACGGGACCCGCTGCGCGACGCCTCGTCGGCGGACGAGGCGTTCGACTGGGAGCGGCCGGGGGCGCCGCAGACCCACCAGACCCACGGGTTTCTGGCTCGGATCGTGGTGCTCATGCGCGAGCGGTTCCCCGATCTGCTCGACGCGCTGCAGCGAGCCGGGTGCTCGACCGTGTCGGGCACCTCCGCGCTCGGCGAGCCCCGGCCCGGGGACGAGGACCTCGCCATCCTCCTCGTTCGCCGCACCACCTTCGAGTGGGTCCTTCGCCGGGCCGTCGAGGCGGAGCCCGGCGTCGAGGTCCGCAGCGACGCCGGCGTCGCGGGACTGCTCGCCGCCACGGGACCTGCCGGCCGCTGTGCCGACCGTCGGTGGCGTCGTGCTCGACGACGGCGACCGAGGTCCGGCGCCGACGCGGTCGTCGCGGCCACCGGACGGCGGGGCGACGTGCCGGCCTGGCTCGCGCCGCTCGGCGTCGCGGTGCCCGAGACGATCCGCCAGAGCGGCCTCATGTACCTCACCCGCTGGTACCGGGTCGCCGACTCCTTCGCCACCCCGCCGGGGCCCAAGCTCGGCGGAGACCTCGGCTTCCTCAAGTACCTGATCGTGCCCGGGGACGGCGGCATGCTCAGCGCCACGCTGGCGGTCCGCAGCGACGACCGCGAGCTGCGGCGGGCGCTGTCGCGACCCCGACCACTTCGACCGCGCCTGCCGCTGCCTGCCGGGACCGGACCAGTGGTTCGGCGAGCTCGACCTCGAGCCGGTCGGCGGCGTGCGGCCGATGGGCGGGCTCATGAACCGGCTCCGGTGCTTCACCGACGCCGCCGGCCAACCGGTGGTGCACAACTTCCACGCCGTCGGCGACGCGCACACCTGCACCAATCCCCTCTACGGGCGAGGCTGCTCGCTGGGCCTGCTCCAGGCGGTGCTGCCTGGCCGACGCGGTCGCCGCCCACGACGACCCGCGGGAGATCGCGGCCCGCCTACGAGGCGGCCTGCCGCGACGAGGTGACGCCGTGGTTCCACCACGCCGTGGAGATCGACCGCGTCCGGCGCCGATCCGGCCAGGAGCGACGCACCCGACCGCCGACCGGAGACCGGTTCGGCGCGGTGCTGGCGGCCGGCCAGACCGATCCGGTGATCGGACGGGCGCATGGCCCGGCTCTGGAACCTGCTCACGAAGCCGGCCGAACTGAGCGCACGACCCCGAGTTCATGGCCCGGGCCGCCGCGATCATGGCCGACCCCGACACCTATCCGACCCCCGTAGCCGGCCGGACCCTCGCGCCAAGTGCTGCTCGAGACCGTCGCGGCCTAGGAGACGAGCATGGCCATCCCCGACACAACGACCCGGACGGTCACCCGCAACGGGGTGAAGCTCGCCGTCGACGTCGCAGGCGAGGGGCCGCCGGTCGTCTTGGCCCACGGGTTTCCCGAGCTGGCGTTCTCGTGGCGCCATCAGGTGCCGGCCCTCGTCGCCGCCGGGCTACCGCGTGGCCGTGCCCGAGCAGCGCGGCTACGGGCGCTCGGATCGCCCGACCGCCATCGAGGACTACGACATGGTCCAGCTGACGGCCGACCTGCTGGCCGTGCTCGACGACCTGGGCGAGGAGAAGGCGGTGTTCGTCGGCCACGACTGGGGCGCGATGGTGGTCTGGTGGCTGGCGCTCATGGCGCCGGAGCGGGTGAGCGGCGGTCGTCGGCATGAGCGTCCCGTTCCTGCCGCGGGGCCCGGTGCCCACCATCACCCTCCTGCGCCAGATCTACGCCGACGGGCTTCTTCTACATGGTGTATTTCCAGGAGCCCGGCGTGGCCGATGCCGAGCTGGCGTCGGACCCGGCGAGGACCATGCGGCGCCTGCTGGCCGGGGCCAGGGCGGACGCCGCGGCCGACGACCGCGTCGTTCTCGGCGGCCGACGGACGGGGATTCATCGATCGCCTGCCCGAGCCCGGCGGGCTGCCGGCGCTGGCTCGACCAGGCCGAGCTCGACTTCTACATCGCCGAGTTCACCCGGACCGGGTTCACGGGTGGTCTCAACTGGTACCGGAACCTCGACCGCAACTGGCACCTCACCGAGCACCTGGACGACGCGCACGTCACGTGCCCGTCTCTGTTCATCGCCGGCAGCGCGGACCCGGTGCTGACGTTCATCCCGCCCGCGGCGGGCGAGGCCTGGCTCGACGACCACCGGGGCAACCTGCATCATCGAGGGCGCCGGCCACTGGATCCAGCAGGAACGGCCCGCCGCGGTGAACGCCAGCCTGCTTGGATTCCTGAGCGACATCGATCAGAGAAAGGCACACCCATGACGGACCGGCCACTGCGCTTCGGCGTCTTCTACGCCCCCTTCCACCCGCTCGGCCAGGACCCGACCCTCGCCCTCGAGTACGACCTCGAGCGGGTGGTCGAGCTCGACCGCGTCGGCTTCGACGAGGCCTGGTTCGGCGAGCACCACTCGGGCGGCTACGAGATCATCGGCTGCCCGGAGATCTTCATCGCGGTGGCCGCGGAGCGGACCAAGCACATCAAGCTCGGGACCGGCGTGACCTCGCTGCCCTACCACCACCCCTGGCTCGTGGCCGACCGCATGGTGCTCCTCGACCACTTGACGAGGGGGCGGGTCCTGTTCGGCGCCGGCCCGGGCGCGCTGCCGAGCGACGCCTACGTCATGGGCATCGACCCGCTGGACCAGCGACGTCGGATGGAGGAGTCGCTGGAGGCCATCCTGGCGCTGCTGCGCTCGGAGGAACCGGTGACCCGGGAGACCGACTGGTTCACCATGAAAGAGGCGCGCCTGCAGCTGCGCCCCTACAGCCACCCCCACTTCGAGGTGGCGGTCGCCGCCATGATCTCGCCGTCGGGGCCGCGCCTCGCCGGCACCTACGGGGTGTCGCTCCTGTCGCTCTCCATGCAGGTCATCGAGGGCGGGTTCGCGGCGATCGGCCAGGCCTGGGGGGTGGTCGAGGAGCAGGCGGCAAAGGTCGGCAACGCCCCGCCCGATCGCGCCAACTGGCGGGTGCTCGGCGCCATGCACATCGCCGAGACCAAGGAAGAGGCGTTCGAGGACTGCACGCACGGGCTCCGGGACTTCTCGAAGTACTTCGGCACGGCCGGGTTCGTCCCCCTCGGTTACGAGGTCGAGGACTCCGGGTCCGATGAGCGGGCGTTCGTGGAGAGCTACGCGGCGGGCGGGAACGTGGTCATCGGCACGCCCGACGATGCGATCGCCTACATCGAGGGACTCCTCGAGCAGTCCGGCGGCTTCGGGACGTTCCTCATGCTCGGCCACGACTGGGCTGACCGCGACGCGACCTTGCGGTCCTACCGGCTGTTCGCCCGCGAGGTCATCCCCCACTTCAAGGGGAGGCTGGCGGCGCCGCGCACCTCACACGACTGGGCCGCCGCCAAGCGCGACGAGCTGTTCGGCCGGGCCGGCCAGGCCATCGTGGCGGCCATCACCTCCCATGTCGAGGAGAAGGCGGCCGCCCCGGCCGGCGGAGGCGACTGATGCGGGCCGCTGTCCTGCGCGGCGGCCGGATGATCGTCCGCGACGACGTGGACGACCCGGTGCCGGGGTTCGGGCAGGCGCTGGTCGCGCGTCAAGGCCTGCGGTATCTGCGGCTCCGACCTCCACTTCGCCAAGCACGGGTCATCGATGGTCGAGCTCATCGACCAGATGCGCGGGACGCCCGATCTCGGCGTGCCCCGCGTCGACCTCGACCGCGACGTCTTCATGGGCCACGAGTTCGCGGCCGAGGTGCTCGAGGTCGGACCCGGCACCGAGGGGCCGGCGGCGGGCACGCTCGTCACGTCGGTGCCCATCATGGTGAGCGCCTCGGGCGTGGCGGACCTCGCCTACAGCAACGAGCTGCCGTCCGGCTACAGCGAGCGCATGCTGCTGGCGGCGCCGCTGCTGCTCCCGGTGCCCAACGGCCTGGATGCCAAGCGGGCGGCCCTCACCGAGCCCATGGCGGTCGGCCTGCACGCGGTCAACCGTTCGGCCATCGTCCCCGGCGAGGGCGCCGTCGTCATCGGGTGCGGACCGGTCGGCATCGCGGTCATCGCCGCCCTCCGGCTCCGGGGCATCGAGCCCATCGTCGCCACCGACTTCTCGCCGATGCGCCGCTCGCTCGCCACCACGATGGGGGCGCACCACGTCGTCGACGCCGAGCAAGACGACGTCTTCGACGCCTGGGCCGCCCACGGAGGGGGCCGCCAGCTGGTGGTCTTCGAGGCGGTCGGGGTGCCCGGGGTGATCAACAGCGTGTTCCGGTCGGCGCCGGGCAAGACCCGGGTCGTCGTCGTCGGTGTCTGCATGGGCGGTGACCAGGTCACGCCGTTCTGGGGGATCACGAAGGAACTGTCGGTCCAGTTCGCATTCGCCTACGACCTCGACGAGTTCTCCGGCAGCCTGCGGGCCATCGCCGAGGGGGAGATCGATGTGGAGCCGATGATCACGGGGGAGGTCGGCCTCGACGGCGTCGCCGGCGCCTTCGAGGATCTCGGCCGGCCCGACCGCCACTGCAAGATCCTGGTGACCGCATGAGGGCCGACGCGCTGGCGGGGAGCGTGGCGCTCGTGACGGGCGCCGCCCGGCCCCGGGGCATCGGCCGGGCCACGGCTCTGGCGCTGGCCGCGGCCGGCGCGGACGTGGCCTGCCTGGACATCGCCCGCCCCTACGAGTCGGCACCCGCCCACGCCCTGGCGAGCGGTGACGACCTGGCGACCGTGGTGGCCGAGATCACGGCGCTCGGTCGGCGGGCGTTCGCCGTCCAGGCCGACGTGTCCCGGGCCGACGAGGTCGAGGCCGCCGTCGCCGCGGCCAGCGATGCGCTGGGCACGATCACACTGGTGGCCAACGTGGCCGGCGGCAGCGGCGCGGGCTTCGGTCTCGGCCCGCTCATCACGCTCGACGAGGCGGAGTTCCGCCACGTGCTCGAGGTGAACGTCATCGGCACCTGGCTGGTGTCGCGCGCCTGCGCCGCCCGCATGGTGGCGGCCGGGGTCGGCGGACGGATCTGCAACGTGTCGAGCCAGGCCGGCAAGCGCGCCTTCGCCGGCCTCGGCGCCTACTGCACGGCCAAGGCCGGCGTGATCCTGCTCACCCAGACGATGGCCCTCGAGCTCGGCCCGGTCGGCATCTCGGTCAACGCGGTCTGTCCGGGCACCGTCGACACCGACCTGATCAACCCCAACGGCTTCTTCGAGCAGCTGGTGGGCGGTCCCGAGGGTCTCCGCCACTACCTCGAGCGGGAGATCCCGCTCCGGCGGCTGCAGAGCGCCGGAGAGATTGCGGCCACGATCGCCTGGCTTCTGTCCCCCGACGCGGCGGCGATCACCGGCGAGGCGGTCAACGCCAGCGCCGGCCAGACGATGGTCTGAACCCCCGGCGACGCCCGGATGGCGCTAGCGGGCAGCCCGGGGACGACCACTATCGTGAGCCCCCGATGCGGGCGACATCGGCGGGCCACGGGGGACGGGACGACCGGTGATCCGCCCCCGCTTCGGGCGGAAGGATCCGGCGCACCCGTCGAAGACCTTCTCCTCGCTGCGCATCCGGAACTACCGGCTGTTCTTCGTCGGCCAGCTGGTGTCGGTCTGCGGCACCTGGATGCAGACGGTGGCGCAGGCCCTGCTGGTCCTCCAGCTGACCCACAGCGGCACCGATCTCGGCGTGGTCGTGGCCCTCCGGTTCCTGCCGCTCCTGTTCTTCGGTCCCTGGGGCGGGCTGCTGGCCGACCGCCTCGACAAGCGACGCGTCCTGTGCGTCACCCAGACCCTGTCCGGCCTGCTGGCCGCCGTGCTGGCCCTGGTCGTCTTCCACCACGTGGTCTCGCTCTGGCTGATCGACGGCCTCGCCCTGGCGCTCGGCTTCGTCAACGTGTTCGACAACCCGGCCCGCCAGTCGTTCATCTCCGAGATGGTCCCGACCGCCGAGCTGCGCAACGCGGTCACCCTCAACTCGGTCACCCTCAACATGGCCAGGATCATCGGTCCGGCCATCGCCGGCGTCCTCATCGCCACCGTCGGCATCGGCCCGTGCTTCGCGGTCAACGCCGCCTCCTTCGGGGCCGTGCTGATCAGCCTGGTCATGATGCGGCGCGACGAGCTGTGGTCCGCTCCGCCCGAGAAGCGGCAGCCCGGCCAGATCCGCGACGGCCTGCGCTACGTCGCCGCCACCCCCGAGCTGCTCGTCCCGCTGGTCATGATCACGATCGTCGGGACCCTCGCCTGGGAGTTCACCGTGTCCCTGCCGCTGTTGGCGGACCGGACGTTCCGCGGTGGCGCCGGCACCTACGGCACCATGCTCTCGGTGATGGGCGTGGGCGCCGTTGCCGGCGGCCTCGTCACCGCCCGCCGGGCCAGAGTCACCGCCACCGGGCTGGCCTGGTCCTCCATCGGCTGGGGCATCGCCATCTTGGCGGCGGCGGTGGCGCCCTCCCTGTGGCTGGAGCTGGTCGTGCTCCTCTTCGTCGGCTACGGCAGCATCAGCTTCAACTCGCTGGCCAAGACCACGCTCCAGCTGGGCTCGGCCCCCGCCATGCGCGGACGGGTCATGGCCCTGTGGTCCGTGGCCTGGCTGGGATCGACGCCGGTGGGGGGTCCCATCGTCGGCTGGGTGGGCCAGCACGCCGGGCCGCGCTGGGCGCTGGTGCTCGGGGGGGTGCCCACACTCCTGTGCGGTCTGGTGGCGTTTCCCAGCCTGCGGCGGATCGACCGACGGGCGGGCGCCCCGGTCGTCATCACCCCGGCGCCGGCGCCGGCGCCCGATCCGGCGGCCGGGGCCGCGACCGGCACCGCCTGATCGCCAGCGACGGGGCTGGGACCTGGGCTCCCGGCACCACGAATCCCAACGCCCCGAACTGGGAATTCTCGGTGATCGGCCGAAGGGGGTTTTCAAGACCCCACTTTGGGTAGTAATTTCTCACTCTATGTGGGGGACTCACCCGTCGATGCCGGTCTCGCCGGTCGCTCCCGCGGCCGAGACGCTCCCTCGTTCCGGCCTTGCCCGGGTCCTGGCCTGCCTCGGTGGCGGCCTGTGCGTCGCCGCACTCGCCTTCCTGATGCAGCTGGCCTTGGCCCATCCGGCCGGCGCAGCCACGTCGCCGGTCTCCGGACTGCTGAGTACCACCGGCGACGTCGTCTCCTCGTCCCCGGTTCCAGCCGTTACCTCGTCGGTGGCCCAGACGGTCGGGACCGTGGGCCAAGTCGCAGGCGCCGTCGTCCAGACGGTCGGGACCTCGAACGCCGGCACGGTCGGCCAGACGGTGGGGACCGCCGAGCAGACCGCAACCACGATCGTGCAGTCGGCAGGATCGCTCCTCGGTTCGACCACCGCACCGGTGCTGAACGCCACGCCCCTCGGATCGGTGCTCGGGCCCGTCACCCAGAAGGTCACCACGCTGGCGGGCTCCAACGGCAGCCCGATCCCCGGCCTCCTGGCGAAGGGCGTATCCCGCCCGATCGCCGGCGACTCGCTTGGGACGGTGTCGCCCGCCGCACATGTCGGCCCGCAAGGGGCGGTGGTCCCCGCTGCCGGGACTACCGCCGCGACAATCGCATCCGCGACGAGCGCTCGTCTCCCGTCGCTGCTCGGTCTGGCGATCGCTTCAATGATCCGGACGGTCGAGGATTGGTCCTCGCCGGCGGTGTCCACTGATCCGACTTCGTTCAACGCCTCCGGGGGCTCAGATCGCGCACCGGCACCGGCGCGCCGGCCCCCGCCGCTCTTCCCCTCTCCCGCGGGAACGACCAGTGACGCGTCGTCCCCGACTCACGGGAGCAGTCCGCTCGACGCACTCCCACCGATGGGCCTGCTGTTGCCAGCGCTCATCGCCTTCGGGATGCTCATCGGGCGACGACGCCGTCCCCTGCTTCTCTTCGATATGAGGTTTGCCCCTCCCGGCTAGTCACTCCTTCTTGTGCGTAACGGCGCCCCCAGCGCCGCTCAACAGAAGTTTCCGAGTGATGAAACCAATCGAATAGGAGAAACCAGATGCGCATAAATCTTCAACGCGCCCTGCAAGCGATCGTGATCGCTCTCGGCGCCACCCTGGCCGGACTGGCCTTCACCGCCGGCGCGGCGACCCCCACCGGGGCCACCGCCCTCTGCGGACCCATGACGGTCAACGGACAGAGCAACACCACCGCGGGGGTCACGACGAGGGGCGGCGAGCCAGGCGGTGTCGGCGCCGGGACCGGAACCGGCCCATCCGCCGGCAGCACCTCCGGGACGACCGGCTCGACCACCGGAACCGGCGCGAACCCAGCGACCGGAAGCGGTGCGACTCCGCCGCCGGCTGCCACGCCAACCGCTGGAGCCGGAGGCGGGACGACCCCGCTCAGCCCGGCTTCTCCGGATCTTCCCATCATCAACCTGGGGAGCCTTGCCGGAGGCACCGGCACGCTGATCAACACCAGCGTGCCGGTTTCCGCGGGCAGCGGGACCACGGCCACTGGCGGGGCAAGCGGGACGGGCACGTCCAGCCTCATCAACACCAGTGCCCCCGTGAGCCTTGACGGTGGGAACGCCACGTCGGGCGGGACGGGCACGCTGATCAACACCAGCGTGCCGATTTCCGCGGGCAGCGGGACCACGGCCACTGGCGGGGCAAGCGGGACGGGCACGTCCAGCCTCATCAACACCAGTGCCCCCGTGAGCCTTGACGGTGGGAACGCCACGTCGGGCGGGACGGGCACGCTGATCAACACCAGCGTGCCGATTTCCGCGGGCAGCGGGACCACGGCCACTGGCGGGGCAAGCGGGACGGGCACGTCCAGCCTCATCAACACCAGTGCCCCCGTGAGCCTTGACGGTGGGAACGCCACGTCGGGCGGGACGGGCACGCTGATCAACACCAGCGTGCCGGTTTCCGCCACTCCCGCTCTCCTCGGCGGCGCCGTGGCGTAGTCAAGAGGTAGCCGTGTGGCCCGGCACAGCGGACCCACACACGCAGTGGAAGGGTGTCCGCCTCCCCCAGGGAGGCGGACACCCTGGCTGCGACGGCGCGGAAAGTGAACTCGATCGGGCGTGCATTGGGTGTTGCACATGACATCCGGCCGCCCAGCGGACAAACTGTCACACGAAGCCCGACAACATAGGACTCCTGTGGTCAAGGCGAGGCAGATCTTGCAATCGGATCGCGAAGATGAGGCGGCTGGGTCGGACGGCTATGCCCGCGAGGTCGGGCTGCAGCTTCGTCTCGTCCGGCAGCGGTTGCGGCTGTCCCTCCAGGCGGTCGAGTCGATGTCCGAACAGGAGTTCAAGGCCTCAGTGCTCGGCGCCTATGAGCGAGGCGAACGCGCCATCTCGGTGCCGAGACTCCAACGTCTGGCCAAGCTCTACGACGTCCCGGTCGACAATCTGCTCCCTGAGGCGCATCCGATCGCCGAACCCTCCGGTGTCGACGGCAACGCCGAACGGGCCGGAAACGACCGCCGAGGTGAGGGACGGATCATCCTCGACCTGAGCAAGCTCGACCGGGTGAAGGAACCCGAGCGCGAGCTCCTGCGCCGGTTCGTCCGGATGATCCAACTGCAGCGACAGGACACGTCGTCGACGCGGATCACCATCCGGGCGGCGGACCTCCGCTCGATCGACTACCTACTCGGCGAGAATCAACGCCTGGACGATCAGTGGCTGAAGAACATCGGCTTCCTGATCGAACCCTGACCTAACGCAAGCACCATCTCCATCGGTGGGACTCAATCACGCTGACGCGTTCTCGGCCGTCGCAGTTGGCGCACCCGAGCGCGACTGCATCGTGTTTCGCGGCCGGAGGCTCTCCTACGCGACGGTGGCGGACCGCTCGACTCGACTCGCCAACCTGCTGATCGAGCACGGAGTCACCATCCACCACGAACGCGCTGGCCTGGCCGGTTGGGAATCGGGTCAGGGCCACGTTGCGCTGTATCTCTATAACGGCAACGAATATCTCGAAGGCATGCTCGGCGCCGCCATGGCCCGTGCCGCCTCGTTCAATGTCAACTACCGCTACGTCGAGTCGGAACTGGCCCATCTGCTGAACGACGCCAACACCGCGGCGGTCGTCTACCACGCCGCGTTCGCGCCCACCCTGGCCAACGTGCTCGACCGGCTGGAGGTGCGGCCCCTCCTCCTCCAGGTAGCCGATGAGAGTGGCAACGGGCTCCTGGCGGGCGCGCTCGACTACGAGGATGCGCTGGCCAAAGCCTCCCCGATGACCCCGGACATCCAGCCCTCGCCAGACGATCTCTACGTGCTCTACACCGGTGGGACGACGGGGAGCCCCAAGGGCACGCTGTGGCGACAGGCCGACATCTTCGACACCACGATGGCCCCGCTGATCGCGGCGGCCGGCGTCGACACGTCCAGCCTGGACGCACTCGCCACCAGCGTGCGGGCCAGCGCCGAACGGCGGGCGTTGCCCGCTCCCCCGCTCATGCACGGGGCGGGCCAGTGGGTCGCGCTCGGGATGCTGCTGGGCGGCGGGACGGTCGTCTTCCCCGACACGGTGACCCAGTTCGACCCGGCCTCGACCCTCGACGCCATCGAGCGCGAGCACGTCGATTTCCTGGCGATCGTGGGGGAGGCCTTCGCCCGCCCCCTGTGCGACGAACTCGAGCGAGCGACCCGCGACATGACGTCCCTCGGTGTCATCGTGAGCGGTGGCGCGGCGGTCAGCGTGGGAACCAAGACCCGACTCCATTCCCTCCTGCCGGGCACCATTCTCATCGATTCCGGCGGGGCGTCGGAGACCGGCCCGCAACTGAGCAACGTGAGTGGCGCCGGTAGCGAGCCGACGAGCGGCCTGTTCCTCGGCAGCGCCTCGACGGTCGTCCTCGACGAGGGGCGCAGCCAAGTCCTCGAGGCCGGCCACGATGGCATCGGGTGGTTGGCCCATGTCGGCCCGATCCCGCTCGGCTACCTCCACGACGAGGCGAAGAGCAACGCCACCTTCCCGCTGGTCGACGGCACCCGGATGGTGATCCCGGGCGATCGGGCCCGTCTTCGCGCCGACGGTCTGGTCGAGCTGATCGGCCGGGATTCGATGACCATCAATTCGGGTGGCGAGAAGATCTTCGCCGAGGAGGTCGAGCAGGCGCTCATGGCCCATCCCGACGTGCTCGACGTGCTCGTGGTGGGCCGGCGCAGCGAGCGGTGGGGCGAAGAGGTGGTGGCCGTGGTCCAGCTGGCACCCGAATCGAGCCCAACCGACGAGGCATTGGAGGCGACGGCGGCCGAGCACATCGCTCGCTACAAGATGCCGAAGGCGATCGTGCGGGTCGAGCGGGTGCAGCGCCTGGCCACCGGCAAGCCCGACTACCCCTGGGCGAAGCAGGTGGCCGAGACCGCCTGAGCCGGTGCCGGTTGGCCGGAGGGAGTCCCCAGGATGTCCCCGACTACCGTTGCTTCCCATGACCACGATCGATCGTTACCGCGGGGTCGCCGACGGGTTCTCGACCCGTCTCGACGGAGTGGGAGACGACCAATGGGCGCTCCCGACCCCGTGCACCGACTGGACGGTGCGGGACCTGGCGGCGCACGTGATCACGACGCACCGGCGCGTGCTGTCGTCCCTCGAGGGGGGCGAAGCCGTCGAGGCCGATCTCGGGGCCGACCTCGCGGCGCAGTGGCAAGAGGCCACCCGGGCCATCGTCGACGCCATATCGGACGAGGCGAGGGCGACCACGATGGTGGGCGGCATGTTCGGCGAGCAACCGTTCGAGTCGCTGGTCGGGCGGCTGCTGTGTTCCGACACGCTCGTGCACACCTGGGACCTGGCCCGGGCGACCGGGCAGGCGGAGCAACTCGACCCGGCCGCCGTCGCCGCCTGCGAAGAGTTCCTCACGCCGATCGACGAGGCCATCCGCCGTCCCGGCGGTTTCGCCCCGAAGATCGATCCGCCGGCCGACGCCGACGACCAGACCAAGTTCCTCAACTTCTGCGGACGCGCGGTCTAGGGGCTGGACCGAGGTCCTGGCGTCTCGCCGGGCTCGTCACCCAGGTCGATCAACGCAGCCAGCGTGGCCCTGGTGCGGCGGACATGCTCAGGTCCCACGCGGGCGAGGAGCTCCGCGTTCACCCGCTCGACGGCCGACCGGGACGCCGCCGCAGCCAGCTGACCGAACTCGGTCAGTGTCAGCGTCAGCCGGCGACGGTCCTCGGCGTCGGGCGCCCGCTCGAGGTAGCCCCGCACGACCAGCGTGTCGACCAGCTGACCGGCCGCCTGCTTGGAGACGCCCAGACCCTGGATAATCTCGCTCAGCGGCGAGCCGTTGCGCGCGATGGCGGCGAGCACGTAGATGCCGTTGCGCGGCACATCGGGGCACCCGACGTCGACCAGCGCGCGCCGGATGGCGGAGCCGTAGGTGGTCCGCGCCTTGCGGAGAAGAACCGGGACGGAGACTTCCTCGTACCAGGCGTGCGAAGGAGCGTCGCCGGGCATGCTCAGGAGCGTAGGGAGGTGGGCGAAGATAGTCAATAGTCAGTACTACCTATGCAGCGCGAGCCCCTCGTCTCGATGTGTTGGGCACCCGGTCCGAGCACCGGTGGCGCCTCGTTTCATCGGGCGGAAACAGCGTGGAAACTCGCCCGACCCACGAACCCCGTATACCTGGTATGTGGGCGCTGCTCTCCCTCGTGCGACAAGGCCCAGCACGCCATGACCACCGCCGTTGGTGAGGGATATGCGCTCTCGGGTGCCTACGACGAGTACGTCCGGAGCGACGGGACGCTGCGGACCGAGAGCGACGCCCTGTGGCGCCACCTCCAGGCGATCGGCCTGCCGGCGTTGCGCGAACACCAGGCGGCGGCCGAACGGGAGATCCGCGCCATCGGGGTGACCTTCGGCATCGACGGACACGAGCAGCCGACGGAGCGCTCGTGGCCCCTCGACCTCATCCCCCGCATCGTCGTGGCCAGCGAGTGGAAGCGGATCGAGACCGGGCTCATCCAGCGCCTCGAAGCGCTCAACTGCTTCATCGACGACTGCTACCACGAACAGCGCGCCGTGCGGGCCGGCGTGGTGCCGGCCGAGCTCGTGCTCAACTCACCGAACTTCCGCCCCGAGTGCGTGGGCGCCCGGCCGCTCGGGGCCATCTGGGCCCACATCTGCGGCAGTGACCTCGTGCGCGACGCCGACGGGACCATCTACGTCTTGGAGGACAACCTCCGGGTCCCCTCGGGCGTCTCGTACATGATCGAGAACCGGATGGTGGCCAAGCGGATCTTCCCCGAACTGTTCCGCTCCTACAGCGTGGAACCGGTCGACCCCTATCTCACGCACCTGGGGGCGCTGCTCTCCTCGGTCTCGGCACCGGTCGACGAACCGACGGTCGTCGTGCTCACGCCCGGGACCTACAACGCCGCCTACTTCGAGCACACGTTCTTGGCCCAACAGCTCGGGGTGGAGCTCGTGACCGGCGACGACCTCGTCGTGCTCGACGACGACACCGTGGCCATGAAGACGATCGACGGGCTCCAACGCGTCGACGTCGTGTACCGCCGGGTGGACGACCTCTACCTCGATCCCGAGGTGTTCCGCCGGGACTCCAAGGTCGGCGTGCCCGGCCTCGTGCGCGCCTGGCGCTCTGGCCGCGTGGCGATCGTTAACGCCCCGGGCGCCGGGGTGGCGGACGACAAGGCGGTCTACGCCTTCGTGCCCGAGCTCATCCGGCTCTTCTTGGACGAGGAGCCCATCCTGCCCAATGTCCCCACCTTCCGCTGCGGCGATCCCGAGGAACGCCAGTACGTTCTCGAGCACCTGGGCGAGCTGGTGGTGAAGCCGGCCAACGAGTCGGGTGGCTACGGCATCGTGATCGGCGGGCGGGCGGGACCCGAGGCGCTCGAGCTCGTCCGGCGGCGGATCGCCTCCTTTCCGGCCGGCTGGGTGGCCCAACCCACGCTGGCGCTGTCGACCGTGCCGACACTCTGTGAGGGATCGCTGGCGCCGCGCCACGTCGACCTCCGCCCCTTCGTGCTGCTCGGGCCGGGGGGAAGCTACGTGACCAAGGGCGGCCTGACGAGGGTGGCGCTGCAGCGCGACTCGCTGATCGTGAACTCGTCGCAGGGCGGCGGCAGCAAGGACACGTGGGTGGTGGACGCGGCAACGATCGCCGGCGCATCGCCCTCCTTCGTCTCGCTCGGATCACGCGCCGGCCTGGCCGGCGCCGCCGAGCAGCAACGGGCGGGCGGGCGACGGCCCACCCCCGCCATGGCGACACGCCGGCCTGCGGACCCACAGGGCGGCGGACCAGTGGAGATGGCGCAATAGATGCCGGACCGGGAACAGACGACAGGGCTCACCGGGGCAGGCCGAGCGCTGAGTCGGCGCGGCCGGACGCCGAGGACAGGACGGGACCTCCCGTGACGCTGCTGGCCAAGAGCGCCGAGGCCCTCTACTGGGCGGGCCGCTACTTCGAACGAGCCGAGGACTTGGCCCGCGTCATCGAGGCCCACGGCGACGCGCACTTCGACATCCCGGTCGGCGCCGACGTGGGCTGGCTGCCGCTGCTCGAGATCGCGGGCGTCGAGCGCGCGTTCGCCAATCGCCTGGACGCGCGTCGCTCGTCCGACGACGAGCCGCTCGAAACGCGCATCGTCCGATTCCTCCTCACCGACCACGACAACCCGTCCTCGATCAGCACATCGCTCGAGAGCGCCCGTCGCAACCTCCGTATCGCCCGGCCGGTCGTCCCCGCGAGGTGTGGGAGGCGTGCAACGACCTGTGGCTGGGCCTCGGGACCGGGGATGCGGGCTCATACCCGCTCGACGGCTCCGGTCGGGATGGGCGGGTGCCCACCCTGCGGCGCATCATCGACGGTTGCCAGCGGCTGCACGGAGTCCTGCTCGGCACGATGCGCCGCGACGAGGCGCTCGTGTTCGTCCAGCTGGGGCAGCACATCGAGCGGATCGACATGACTGCCCGGGTGCTGAGTGTGCGGGCCGAGAGCGTCATCCCGAACTCCGCTGACGCCTACGACGAGGTGCGTCGGGCGGCCGTGCTCCGGTCGCTGGCGGCGCTCCAATCGTTCCGGCGGGTCGCGTCGACCGCCATGGACCCGCTCTCGGTCCTGCGCTTCTTGGTGTTGGACGAGCGGTTCCCCCGCGCCATGGCGGCGTGCCTGAGCGAGATCATCGCCAACCTGAAGGCGCTCCCCTCGAGCGACGATCCCATGGCCGCCGCGGCGGACCTCATGGTCTCGGTGGCCGACGCGCCGCTCTCCCGCATGGGGGCGGCCGAACTCCGGGTCTTCGCCGAGGAGGTCCAAGAGGCGATCGGTGGCCTCCACGAGCGTATCGACTCGGCCTACTTCTCCCGGTCCTACCGGACGGTCGACGACGAAGCCCCCGAGCAGCTGCCGGCCCGGCCCGCGCGACCGGCGTTCGACGAGAACCCGGACGCCCCCACGCGGCGCTATCGCATCCGCCACCGGACCCTCTACACCTACGGCCTGGCCGCCGAGCAGTCCTACAACGAGGCGCACCTGCGGCCGCGCGACACCGAGCGCCAGCAGGTCCTGAGCCACCGGCTCGATATCGACCCCGAGCCGGTCAGCTGCTTCGAACACGTGGACGCGTTCGGCAACACCATGGCGTCGTTTCAGGTGAAGGGCGGCTTCACGCGCCTCGAGGTGGTGGCCACGAGCGAGGTGGCGCTGGTCCCGCCGGACCTGCCGACGGCCGGAGCGCCCTGGGAGAGTGCGCTGCGGGTCCTGCACTCGGATCGCCTGCCGGTCGCCCGCGAGGCGCGTCGGTATCTGAGCCCCTCGCGCCTCGTGCCGACGGCGCCGGCGCTGGCCGAGTACGCCCATCCCTCCTTCACTCGGGGCCGACCGCTCGTCGAGGGGGCCGTCGACCTGTGCAGTCGCATCCATGCCGACTTCCAGTACGACCCCGGGTTCACCTCCGTCACCACGCCGCTGCTCGACGTGTTCGAACACCGGCGCGGCGTGTGCCAGGACTTCGCGCATCTCATGGTGGGGTGCCTGCGCTCGCTCGGCCTCGCCGCCCGCTACGTGAGCGGCTACCTCGAGACAGCGCCGGCGGCCGATCAGGAGAAGCTGATCGGTGCGGACGCATCACACGCCTGGCCCTCCATCTTCCTGCCGGGCTGGGGATGGCTCGACATGGACCCGACCAACGACCAGCTGGTCGACGAGAGCTACGTCACCCTCGGCTGGGGTCGCGACTTTTGGGACGTCTCCCCGCTGCGCGGCTCCGTCGACGGTGGCGCCGGTTCCCAGACCCTGGAGGTCGGGGTCGACGTCGAGCGGATGGACGAGCCAGCCGCGCACCAGTCCTGACCCCGTCGCCGCGGGGCCGCGCCGGGTCTTAGGGTGGCCCCATGACCACGTTCCCCACCCGCACCCTCGGCCGTTCGGGCCTCGTCGTCTCGGCGCTCGGCCTCGGCTGCATGGGCATGAGCGACTTCTACGGGGCCACCCCCGACGAAGAGCCCGAGTCCATCGCCACCATTCACCGCGCCCTCGACCTGGGTGTGACGTTCCTTGACACGGCCGACATGTACGGCGTCGGCGCCAACGAGGAGCTGGTCGGCCGCGCCCTCGCCGGTCGGCGGGACGGAGTGGTCCTGGCCACCAAGTTCGGCATCGAGCGGCGCGCCGAGGACCCGACGTACCGGACCATCAACGGCCGGCCCGATTATGTGCGCCAGTCCTGTGAGGGTTCGCTGCGCCGGCTCGGCGTCGACCACATCGACCTCTACTACGTGCACCGGATCGACCCCGAGGTGCCGATCGAAGACACCGTCGGTGCGATGGCCGAGCTCGTCGGCGAAGGCAAGGTTCGCCACCTGGGCCTTTCGGAGGCCTCGGCGCGGACCTTGCGTCGCGCCGCTGCCGTGCACCCCATCGCCGCCCTGCAGACGGAGTGGTCCGTCTTCAGCCGCGACCTCGAGGCCGAGATCGTCCCCGCCTGCCGCGAGCTCGGGATCGGCCTGGTCCCCTACAGCCCCCTCGGCCGAGGCCTGCTCACCGGCGTCATCACCTCGACGAGCGAGCTGGCGGACAACGACTTCCGGCGGCGCCAGCCCCGGTACCAGGGCGAAAATCTCGACCACAACCTGTCACTCCTGGCCGTCGTGAAGGAGATCGCCGGCCGCCACGGCTGCACCCCCGGCCAGGTGGCACTGGCGTGGGTGCTGGCGCAGGGTGACGACGTCGTCCCGATCCCGGGCACCCGCCGGCGCCGCTACCTCGAAGAGAACGTCGGCGCCGTCACGCTGGTGCTCGACGCGCAGGACCGTGACCAGCTGGCATCGCTCGAGCCCGCCGGCGAGCGCTACGCCGACATGGCGACCGTCGGTGGCAACAGCGCCGAGCGGCCCCCGGCCTAGCGGGAGGTTGGACATGCCGCTCTTCGGGAAGGGCCAGAGCACCGACGCGGCGGGCTGGGAGCCCGAAGCCGCCGACAGCCGTCTGGCACACACCGCCGGCAAGGATCCGACCGGCGTGTTCACCTCGGACCTGTCGGTCTCCGAGTACGTCCTGCTCGGGGAGGCCGGATTCGAGCCGCTGGGGTTCGTCGTCGGCTCGTCGGTGTACCACATCGGAATCCAGGTCGGCCGCTGGAGCCAGAACCAGGAGCTCGACGTCTTGACGCAGGCGATGTACAACGCCCGCGAACTGGCGATGGGCCGGATGCGGGCGGAGGCGGACGCGCTCGGTGCCGACGGCATCGTCGGAGTCACGCTGCGCATGCAGGCGTACGTCTGGGGGCAGGACGTCTTGGAGTTCATCGCCACCGGCACCGCCGTCCGTTCGCTCGCCGGCACCGGCGCGCACCGGGCTCCAGACGGTCGGGCGTTCACGTCCGACCTGTCGGCCCAGGACTTCTTCCGCTTGCTGGCGGCGGGGGCCACTCCGGTGGCCTTCGTCCTCGGCACCTGCGTGTACCACATCGCCCATCAGTCGGCGATGCAGGCGCTGCGCCAGGCCGGTCAGAACCAAGAGATGGTGCAGTTCACCCAGGGTATCTACGAGGCTCGAGAGCTCGCCCTGGCGCGCATGCAGGACGAGGCGACGGCGGCCCAGTCGTCGGGCATCGTGGGGGTCGGCGTGCAGGTCCTCAACCACGTCTGGGGTGAGCACGCCACCGAGTTCCTGGCCACCGGGACGGCCGTTCGCCGCCTCGGTGAGGAGCACCGCCTGCCCGACACGTCGCCCAAGCCCACCTTCACCCTCGGCCTCGATCTCTAGGCGCCACTCGCCCCGACAGGGCGAGCCGGGCGTCGGTAGGGTTAATCGCTCAACCAAAGGGGAGTCACCATGGCCGAACTCTCAATGACCATCGACGGCACCGCCGTCCCCACCGCCGAGACCTTCGACGTGATCAACCCGGCGACCGGCGAGGCCCACGCCCAGGCACCGGAGTGCTCCAAGGAGCAACTCGACGCCGCCTTCGACTCCGCGCAGAAGGCCTACCGGGACTGGAAGGCCGACGAGAAGCTGCGCCGGAGCCTGCTGCTCAAGGCGGCGGACGCGATGTTCGCCGCCGCCGGCGAGCTCGGGTCAATCCTGATGGCCGAACAGGGCAAGCCCCTGAGCGAGGCGTCCACCGAGGGGCTGGCGGCGGGCATCTGGTTCCAGTACTACGCCAACCTGGAGATGCCCCGGGAGGTCATCCAGGACGATGACAACGCGTTCGCCGAGGTCGTCCGCCGCCCGCTCGGGGTGGTGGCCGCCATCACGCCGTGGAATTTCCCGCTCATCCTCGCCTCCTGGAAGATCGCCCCGGCCCTCTTGGCGGGCAACACCATGGTGCTCAAGCCCTCCCCCTACACGCCGCTCGCCACCCTGCGGATGGGAGAGATCCTCGGCGACGTGTTTCCCCCCGGCGTGCTCAACGTCGTGAGCGGCGGGGACGATCTGGGCAAGTGGATGACCTCGCATCCGATCCCGCGCAAGATCAGCTTCACGGGCTCGGTGGCCACCGGCAAGCACGTGGCCATGTCGGCCGCGCCCGACCTCAAGCGGGTCACCCTGGAACTCGGCGGCAACGACCCGGCCATCATCCTCGACGACGTCGATCCGGCCGCCATCGCCGACAAGCTGTTCTGGGGCGCGTTCCAGAACAACGGCCAGGTCTGCTCGGCCATCAAGCGCGTGTACGTCCCCGAAAGCCTCTACGACGGCGTGGTCGAGGCCCTGGCCGAGAAGGCGCGGACGGTGAAGGTGGGGGAAGGCAGCACCGAGGGGGTGCAGCTGGGCCCGATCAACAACAAGCCGCAGTTCGACCGGGTGAGCGAGCTGGTCGCCGACGCCATCAAGGGCGGGGCCACAGCCGTGACCGGCGGCAAGCCGATCGACGGTGGCGGCTACTTCTTCGAGCCGACGATCCTGGCCGACATCTCCGACGGGACCCGGATCGTCGACGAGGAGCAGTTCGGCCCGGCGCTGCCGATCATCTCCTACCGGGATCTCGACGACGCCGTCGAGCGAGCCAACGCCACCCACTTCGGCCTGTCGGGCTCGGTGTGGAGCGCCGATCCCGAGCGCGGCGCCGAGGTGGCCGCCCGGCTGGAGTGCGGGACGGCCTGGGTCAACGCGCACCTGGCATTGGCGCCCCACCAGCCCTTCGGCGGGGCCAAGTGGAGCGGCATCGGCGTGGAGAACGGGCCCTGGGGCCTCTACGGCTTCACCGAGCTGCAGGTGCTGTACCGCTCCAAGACCTAGCCCGGATCCGCCTGCCGGCTCCGGGCTAGGCGACGACGTGGAACTCGATCCGATACAAGAGCGTGTCCTCGTCGATGGGACCTGAGTGGGCCGCCCGTTGCCGTAGCGAGTCTCGGTCGCGTTCACCGGATCGTCGAATGTCGAGCTGCGTCAGGCTCGAGAACGGCACGAGCTCGATCGAGTCGACCTCGATGCGCACCAGACCCACCGGATAGCGGCCGCCGACCTTGACCTTCGCCCGCTTCCAGAGCCGGAACGACACAGTGATCAGCCCGGAGGCGACGTCTTCGCGTAGCTCCGGACTGAACTGCACGGCCTGACGATACGGCGATCCCGACCGGCGTTCACCCGCCATCGGCGATCCGCACCCGCTTCGTGCGCCGGGCGGTGACGCTCTGGCGAGCCCGTGGTGGAATGTCGCGATGAACGAGACACCCCAGGAGGTCGCTCACCTCCAGCGACTGCTCGATGCGAGTTCGGCGGGCGCCGGCCCCCACCTACGAGGCATCATCGGCGACGATCGCCGGCTCGACGCCGAGCAGCTCTGTGACCGCCTGCAGGGCATGTGCCTCATCACCGTCGCCACGGTGACGGCCGACGGGCGACCTCTGGTGGGTCCGGTCGACGGGTACTTCCTGCACGGGTCCTTCTACTTCAGCTCGGGGCGTGATTCGGTTCGAATGCGTCATCTGGCTGCCCGTCCGGCCGTGAGCGCCACCTACCTGCCGGGCGAGGAGCTCGCCGTGACCGTGCACGGTCGGGCGGAGCTCTTTGCGGTCAACGACGCCGATTACCCCGAGCTGCGCCGGGCGATGCTCGACTACTACCTGCCGAGGCAGGGTCCCCCATTCGAGGTCTGGCTCGATCAGGCCGACGCGATCGGAGCACGGATCGCCGCAGACAGGATGTTCACCTTCCACTCGGAAGGCTGACGTCCAGCTCGGAGTCAGCGCGCGGACGCCGAAAACGGGGTGAGGGCCGACGCCACAGCCCCGGGGCATCGGGGGACCCCTGGAAATCCCCGCCCTGTTCAAACGCGGGACCTTGTCCCCTGGTGGCCGAGGTGATCCCCGCCGATGATGGAGGTGGGAGATTGTGAGGTGACCATGGCCAGAGAACCTGAACCATCCGACCAGGGTGGAGTCCGTGGCTACCCCTCCGAGCTGGCGGGTGACGCCACGACCCGTGATGGGTCGATGGTGCACCTGCGGCCGATTCGTCCCGACGATGCCGCCGGGCTCGTCGAATTCCACCGGGCTCTGTCCCCCGAATCCGCCTATCGGCGGTTCTTTTCGGTGCACCCCGAGCTTTCGGCCACCGAGGTCGCCCGGTTCACCTGTGTCGACTACGTCGACCGGCTGGCGCTCGTCGCCCTGGACGGCGGTCAGTTGATCGCCGTCGCCCGCTACGACCGCACCCCCGGCACCTCGGAGGCCGAGGTGGCCTTCGTGGTCGCCGACCAGCACCAGCATCGGGGCATCGGAATGACGCTGCTGGAGCACCTCGCCGATGCGGCCTGGCCGAACGGAATCGACACGTTCTTCGCCAGCACGTTGGCGGACAACCAAGAAATGCTGCACGTCTTCGCCGACTCGGGGTTCCCGGTCAGGCGGGTCATGGAGGCCGGGATCATCGACATCCGGTTCCCGATCGAACCCGATGACGCCTACCGGGCGGCGTGCGCGGCCCGCCGGTCCGGCGGCCTCGATGAGCTCACGAGCGGAACGGCTGGTCGGCCTCGAGGCTGACCGCGTCCGTTGGCCGGCGGTCGACGGTGATCGATGCTCCCTCGGGCGATCGGCCCCCCAATCTCGGAGACGGGCTCGTGGCGGCGGCGCGGCGGCGCGCAGCCCACGGGGCCTCACCGGTGGGAGCCCAGCCAGAACCCGCACAACACCCCTTGATCCCGCCCGGGACCACGCCGGGGCAGGCGGCCAGAGATGGGACCTTTGCCGGGGATCCGCAGGACCTTCGGCCCTAGGGACGAGCTCGGCATCGGCCCACGATGACAGGGAGGTCCGAGGGAGTCGGACCAACGAGAAGGAGAGCAACATGATGAACCCTGTCGCAGTGTTGAGTGATCCGGCCAAGCGTTCGAACCCCCGGGCCATCGAGTTCCTGGCCCAGTCCAAGGTGATGGCCGTCGGTTGGACCGCCATGCGGGTCTGGCTCGGGATCATGTGGATCCAGGCCGGTGTCGCCAAGCTCTGGGGGGCGGAGAACCCGGCGTTCCTGCACAACAACGGCGCCGGGGTGGCGGGCTTCGCCTCGCACGGCACCGCCGCCTACAGCTGGTGGGGGACCTTCCTGCACAGCTTCGTCGTCCCCAACGCCGGATGGATCGGCGTGTTGGTGGCCGTGGCCGAGTTCGCCGTCGGGATCGCCCTGGTGCTCGGGTTCTTCACCAGGATCGCCGCCCTCGGCAGCCTGGCCCTGCTGTTCACCTACGTGATGTCGGGAACGGCGAGCGTGTGCGCCTTCTACGCACTGTTCGCCATCGTCATCCTGGCCACCTGGAGGACATCGAGCTGGATCGGGCTCGACGGCGTGGTGGCCGGTTACCGCCAGCGCCGTCACACCCCGGAGACCCCAGAGAACGCGACCGGGATCGTGACGATGGCCGACAAGGCCGCCTAGCCGATCCCACTCCTCGGTCACGTAGCGACCAATGCGGCCTGCGAGAGCAGGCCGCATTGGCGCGCCAGCTCCTGACCCGGCTGGCGCGGTCACCACGGCCGCGGGGGGCCCGGCGCCGTCGGACACCGGTTGGGACCCCCTTGCCGGAGCACCATCGCTCGGATCTACTCTGGCCGCCATGAGCAGCCCGGCGCAGAACCCATCCGAAGCCGGCCCACCGCGTGGCCGATTCACCATCGTCTTTCTCATCCACGAGGCATTCCGCCGGGACCTGGCCCGGTTGAGCGCCGCGGTCCGCACGCCCGGCGTGGACTCCGCCCGGGCGCGCCGGCTCGCCTCCCACTGGGACTTCGTGGAGGACCAGCTCCATCACCACCACCGGGTGGAGGATGAGTCGTTGTGGCCGCTGGTCCGTCCGAAGCTGGCGGGCCGGGCGGCGGCACTGGCCGTGCTCGACGACATGGAGGCCCAGCACCGCTCGCTCAGCCCCGAGAACCGGGCCATCGACGAGGGGTTCGCCTCGTTCCGTGCGGGTCCCGGCGAGGCCGCGGGCACGGAGCTGGCCGGTCACCTCGACGCAATGAGGATCCTGCTCGAGGCGCACCTCGATGACGAGGAGTCACGCTGCTTCCCGGTGATCGACGAGGCCCTGAGCGCCGAGGAGTTCGAGTCCTTCGGCAAGGCGACGGCCAAGGCGGTCGGCCTGCGCGGTTCGGCCCACTTCTTCCCCTGGATCTTCGACGGCGCCGCAGCGGTGGACCGCCGGGCCGTCCTCACCATGCCCCCGCCACCGGTCAGGGTCCTCTGCCGGCGCGTGTGGGAGCCACGCTACGAGCGCCACGTCGCCGACCTCTGGACGGCCTAGCCGGTCGGCGGATCCGGCCCGCATCGGCCCCGTCCCGAACGAGCGCGGCGGAGTGCCCCGGTAGCGTTCGACCATGGCCGCAACCGAGAAGATCGACGCGTTCCTCGCCGAGCCCCGCAACGTGATCGTCGCGGGGATCCGCCGAGACGGGACCCCGCACCTCAGTCCCAACTGGTTCTCTTGGGACGGCGAGCGGTTCTACGTCTCGATCACGAAGAGCCGGGTCAAGTACGCCATCTTTCGCCGTGACCCGCGGGCGCAGTTGGCGATCGACGACCCCAGCGGATTCCGCGCGGTCCTGGTACGCGCCACCGCCGAGATCCGAGAGGACCTGGTCGCAGAGCTGCCGCACTTTCGCGCCATCCGCGAGAAGCACGGGGTGGCCGGACTGAGCGACGAGGAGCAGCTGGCCGCATTGACCAAGGAGGGTCGCGTGCTGCTCGTCTTCACCCCCGACGGGCCGCCTCCCACGTGGACGGCTTGGGGGCTGGACTGAACCACCCGGACGGGGGGCCTGCGCCGGATGGCGCGGCCCGTCCCCCGCTGGTCGCGTCAGCCCCAAACGAGCGTGAGGTCCTTCACGTGGCGCAGCCCTGGCGGGTACTCGAGGTGCTCGTGGCCCGGCTTCAGCGAGTACTCGGGGATGCGGCGGTGCCACTCGCGCAGCGTGACCCGCAGCTCGCGCCGGGCGAGGTGGGAGCCGAGGCACCGGTGCACGCCGCCACCGAAGGCGATGTGCCGGTTCACCTTGCGATCGAGAATGACCTCGAACGCGTCGGGCAGGCTCGCCGTGTCGAGGTTGGCCGCCCCGAGGCCCACGTTGATCATCGTGCCGGCCGGGATCAACACGCCGGAGACCTCGTAGTCCTCCTTCGCCATGCGAGGGACGCCCGGGCACCGGCGTCTCCCATCGGAGCAACTCCTCGACTGCGCTCGGAATGATGTCCGGGTCCTCCACGATCATGACGGCGCTGCTCGGGGTGCGTGGCCAGGTAGGCGTAGAAGCAGGTGAGCGTGTCGCTGACGGTGTCGAGACCGGCGATCAGGAAGAGGAAGCAGATGTCGAGGATGTCGTCGCGGGTCAGCTTCTCACCGTCGATCTCCGCGGTCAGGAAGTGGGTGAGGATGTCGTCGGTCGGCCGCTTCGCGCGCTCGTCGAGGCACGCCGCCGAAGTAGGCGTAGATCTCCTGCCCGGTGGCCCGGGTCACGGCTTGGCGCTTCTCCATGTCGGTCTGCGCCTCGGGATCGACCAGGTAGGGCCGCAGGATGCCGTCGCGGAGCCGGAGCAACGTGTCCAGCTCCTCCCAGGGCAGGCCCATCAGGCCGAGGAACACCGCCGAGGGGAACAGCTCGGCGAACTCCTCGGTGAAGTTGCACTCACCCTTCTCGATGAAGCCGTCGATGAAGTGGTTGGCCCGGGACGCGATGTCCGCCTCTTGCTCGTCCATCCGCTTCGGTGCGAACAGCGGATCGAGGATCTTGCGGTACTTGGAGTGCCGCTGGGCGGATCAACCGACAGGGGGATGAGCGGCCGGATGTTGCCGAGGTCCATTCCGAACTCGGACGTGAACACCTCGTGGTGGCGGAGCACGGTGTCGACCGCGTCGCGGCTGGCCGGGAACGGCCAGGCCGGGCATCGGCATCACCACCCCCTCGGCGACCATCTTGGCGTAGCGCTGCTGCGGTGCGGCCATGTCGAGCATGTCGGCCATGGCCTGGTCGCTGTAGGCCGCCGCCAGCGCGTCGGGTGACGGTGTCTCCGTGTCGGTCACTCGGCGTTCGATTCCGTGTCTTGGGGATCAGTGAGGACCGCAAGGCCGCCGACCGGCACGCCCACGTGTCGAGCGCTTGCCGTAGCTCTTGGGCGACGGTGTCGACGTCGAGCGCGTTGGCCCGCAGCGCCCCGACCGTGCACTCCTCGCGGGTGCGGTGCTCAAAGGGGTCGAACGAGTAGAAGCGGCAGGCGTTCTCCCAGGTGATCTTGTCGATCTCCTCGTCGGTGCACTGGGCCGCCTGCAAGTGACTTCCAGATGTCCTCGGGCGCCGTCGGCCAGGTGCAGTCCGAGTGCGGGTAGTCGCACTCCCAGGCGATGTTCTCGATGCCGATCAGGTCACGGTTGCGCAGGCCGGTGTAGTCGTCGATGAAGCACCCGAGCACCCGACCCTTCCAGAGCTGGCTCGGGAGCATGTCCCCGAAGTCCTGCCCGGTCCAGGGGCTGTGGCGCTGGTAGGTGTAGTCGGCCCGCTCCAGCCAGTAGGGCATCCATCCGATGCCGCCCTCGGCCAGCGCGATCTTCACCGTCGGGAACGCCCGGAAGGCCTTGGACCACAGCAGCTCCGACGCGAACACGCCGGTGTTGAACGGCATGGTGTGGATCAGCACGTCGAACGGCGAGCGCGGCATGAACGTGGGCGAGCTCCCGAAGTGGAACACCATCACCGTGTCGGTGTCCGCACAGGCCTGCCAGGCCGGGTACCACTCCTCGCCGTGATGGTCGGGCAGCTCGTTGAACCGATGGGTGTCGGAGTGGAACGAGACCGCGTGGCAGCCCTTCTCGGCGACCCGCCGGATCTCGCCGGCCATCCAGTCCGGCCCGAGCATGAAGCCGGACAGCGCGAGCGGGATGAAGCGCCCCGGAGCGGCGCCGGCCCACTCCTCGATGTGCCAGTCGTTGTAGGCCCTGATCATGCTGGCCGCCAGCTCGTGGTCGCCGCTCTGCAGGAAGTACTGACCGCCGAGCCCCGGCCACGATGAGAAGCACATCGACCCGAGCACGCCGTTCGACGTCCATGTCGCGAACGCGCTCCTTGATGTCCCAGGTCCCCTTGCGCACCTCTCCGAAGTTGCCGGGCTCCAAGCCCCACTCCTCGCGGACCCGCCCCGCCACTGCGTTCAGCCCGAAGCTGTCGACCTGTCGACCCTCGATGAGCCAGGCGTCGGTGCCGTCGGCCCGGGTGATCACGGTCGGCACGTGGTCCTGGTAGCGCTGCGGGAAGTGGTCCCGGAAGTAGTCACTCATGGACGGAGGCTCGACCAGATGGTCGTCGACACTCACGAGGATCATGTCGTCAGATTGCACGCGGCGCTCCCTTCACCCAGGGCCCGCTGCTCATTCGGTCAGCTGGGCGCTCACCCGCAACGCGCGGTCAATGTATCGGAGTTGTCCCCTCGGCAGTAGGGTCCCGGGCCCTCCATACCGTTCCGACGCCGGCCTCCCGGCCGGGAAAGGCCCTGAGCTGGAAGCCCCCTTCGGGCGTTCCAGCAGGCCGGCGGACCCGCGCCTCAGCGGGTGACGGGTGAGCCGGTCCCCGAGCCGGTCTTCGCGGCGGCAACCACCACTCGGGCCCGGGCGTTGTTGCGGGCATAGGGCCGATTGCCGCCGGCGCCATCCCGATGCGCCCCGGCCCGGAAGCAGGCGAAGTAGGTGCCGGGGGTGTCGTAGGAGTGGGTGGTCTCCACGGTGACCGACCCGGCGGCGTCGATGGCCTGCGGCGCAAAGGTGCCGTCGCCCACGAAGTCCCACTCGGCGGCGACGATCGCGCCGGCACCGGGGGGCTGCTCGGCCCTCGCCGCGAAGTGGACGGGTTCGCCCACCTCGACCTCGGCTCGCGCGCCGCCGTTGGCAGTGACGGCCACGACCGGCTGGACACCGCCCCGTTCCCTCGCCGAAGGGGCAAGGGTGATGCCACCGTCGCTCGTCATCTCATAGGCGGTGCTGGGCGGCGGCGCAGTGCCGTCCTCCACCCAGGCGATCAAGTCGCGCAGTGCCTGCGCGGTGACGCCGTCGTAGTCGACCAGTCGGCTCCGCCACAGGCCCGGGCTCTTGTCGCGGGTGAGTGCCGGACCCAGCACCTGGGGAGCCCCATGCGGGGCGTTCTCGACCCACCACAGGCGATAGCTCTCGTCGGTGCGGTCACCTTTATCGGCCCGCACCTTGTGGCCGTAGGCGGCCACACCGTTGGGCCAGACCTGCGCATCGTGCGTGGAGTTGACGTGGATCATCTTCCCCTCGAAGCGGCCGCTGTGGCCCGTCCCGCCCCCCTCTTGGGGAACCATCGGCACGCTCCGCTGCGGGAAGATCGCCTTGTCGTCGAGCGTGTAGGCGCGCAGGCCCTCGAAGCCCGGCAACCATGTCTTCGAACCAGTTGCCGGGTCCGTGGTGATGAGCAGGTCCAGCGACAGGTTGTGGAGGAACCAGTGGCACCAGGCGATGAAGTCGCCGTTGTCGATGGTGCACTCGTCGCCCACGGCGGCCCCGTCGAACATCTCCGGGCAGAACTCGCCGCTCGTGCTGAGCAGCTCACCGGCGACAGACGAGATGATGATCGACCGCCCCTTGGCCGCGCCAGAGGTGAAGGTCAACGTGCAGCCGAAGAGCGCCTCTCGGTCTTCGAACTCGCCGTCGAGGACGACGCCCACGCTGTGATCTCGCACCGCCCCGGCCGATTCGGCGAGGGCACCGATGTCGGTCGGGGCCTCCTTGCCGACCATGACGGTGCGAACGGTCGCCGTGGTGCGGATGCGGACGGGCTCGAGGCAGCCCGGATCGTCGTGCCCCAGGTAGCCCGGTTCGCTCCAGAAGTCCTCGTAGTAGCCGGGGTCGCTGTGGGTGCTGCCGAAGAAGCCCCACATCCAGGGCGAGAACGACCACAGCTGGGACTCGGCACCCCGCGGGTAGCCGTAGCGGTAGAGGGCGCTGAGCGAATCCCGTTCGGGCACGGTCAGGGTGGCGAAGGGGTCGCCGCTCCCGCCGAGCTCGACGGCGTCGACGATCTCGTCCAGCTTGTTATGGGCATGCAGCCACCACAGACCGATCGGTGACCAGACGGAGCCGAGGGGGCTGCTCCAGATGACGTGCGGACTGGCGCCGTCGTACACATCGGGCCGGTTCTCCAAGCAGTAGATGGACCGCGATCCGCCCCCGCTCCCGCCCCAGACATACCCGTGGTGGGGCGCCTCGCCATACATCTCGGCCGCCAGTGTCTTGGCGAACAGGGCCGACGAGGCACTCGCCCCGAACAGCTCCCAGTTGTTGGCGAAACCCATGCCCTCATTTGGGTAGTGACCCTGATTCGACTCCACCAGGTAGCCCCCGAGGTCGTCGAAGGCCATGGTGAAGATCCACTTCTGGGTGGCGATCAGGGTCTCGTGTCCGCCCGACCCGCCTTCGAGGTACTGGAAGAATCGACCCCGGTACTGCTCCGGCGGTGGGAGGTACACGGAGAAGAGGGTGTGCGATCCCTCGAACCCGCCGTGGACGTAGCGATGCCGACGAGGCGTGTCCCGCCATTCGTCCACATCGATGAACGCTGGGCCGACGTTCTCCGTCACGTGTGTCCTCCCCACCTCGGTGGCCGGCAGGTTCGCTCGATGCGGCGTGGCGGGGTTCGGACAAACCGCCTCGACCGGCACCCGAGGATCGGAGACCCCTCGCACCGCCCATCGTCGAGCGACGGACGAGCCGCCGCCGACGCGCCGACCAACTCGATCACCGGGCATTTCATCGAACAACGACCTTGATCGAGCCCGAAAGCTAACATGAAAACTGAGTTTTCGAAACTGGTGCGCGGGCGGCCCCGTGGCTCCAATACGGAGCGGCGCAGCGGGATCGATCAACGAACGGGGGCTGGTTATGGCGACGGTCGACGACACTCTGGCGGACGACGACTACGACGAATTCGGCCTCTTGCACGAGAACGCCGAGGAGTGGGGTCTGCCCTTCGATCGACCGCCCGAAGTCAGCCGCGGTTCCCTCGAGATCGCGCCCGGCCAGCAGCTGAGTTACATCCGTTGGGGTTCGGCCGATCCCGAGGTCGTGTACCTCCACGGGGGTGGTCAGAACGGGCACACGTGGGACAGCGTGGCGCTGGCGCTGGCTCGGTCGGCCATTGCGTTCGATCTTCCCGGCCACGGCCACTCGTCCCGGCGGGAGGACCGGAACTACGGGCCGTGGCGCAACGTGGAGGCTCTCGAGGTCGCCATCCCCCAACTGGCTCCGGACGCGACGGTGGTCGTGGGTATGTCGCTGGGCGGGGCGACCGCCACGCACCTTGCCGCCAAGCGGGCCGATCTCTGCCGGCGGGCGGTCATCGTGGACGTCACCCCCCAGGTGAACGACCCGACCCGGTCGCTGACCACCCAGGAGCGGGGCTCGGTCGCGCTGATCGGCGGCGCGCCGACCTACGAGTCGTTCGAGGCTATGGCTGAGGCGGCCGTCGCGCTCAGTCCCTACCGAGCCGCCTCCGGTGTTCGCAGAGGCGTGCGGCACAACTCCTATCGCCGAGATGACGGACTGTGGACGTGGCGCTACGACCTGTTCGGTCCTCGCCCGGCGAGCGGCGGTAACTGGTCGGATTTCGTCCCGCTCTGGGAGGACGTAAGCACGATCACCGTTCCCACCATGTTGGTCCGCGGCGGATACTCGAAGTTCGTGACGGACGAGGACGTAGCCGAGTTCCAACGCCGCCTCCCGTCGGTGCGCCACGAGGTCGTCGACGGCGCCGGGCACGCAATACAGAGCGACCGGCCCCTGCAGCTCGTGGCGCTCATCAAAGACTTCGCCTTCGCCAACTGAGGTCGGCGGGTCTTCCCAAAATGGGGTCGGCGGCGCCCGGTGGATAGAGGGGCGGCAAGCGACCCCCGTCTCAGTGATGGGGTGGGGCCGGAACACAGAGACCCGGTCCGCATCTCCGCGGCAGTGGCGGCGGTCTGACCGGAGGCCTCCGCCGGGAATCTTGCCCGGAACAGACGGGCTTGACCTTGAGGGCCGTTCGGGCTGGGAGGCGACCAGCATTCGCGAAGTCCCTGGTGAGAAAAGCAAACTGGTTCGACTGGCGTCGCTTTCTCTGGATTGCGGTTCGGCCCAAGCCGCCTATCGGCCCCGCTCGCCGGGGTTGCCATGCATCGCGTTCAGCGGCGTCTTCATCTCGTCAATGACCGTGTTGCGGGGCTCGCGCCGGGGGCGAGCGAGGGTCCGGGGCGGCGGGCGAGCCGCAGGGCCTCGAACCGGCCTAGAGTGCTGCATTCGACAACCGGATTCGGCCTTGGGGGCTAAGCAATGAGATTCCTGCGGACACCGACCCTGCTCGTCGCCTCTGTGGCGAGCCTGGCCGTCGGGGGGTTGGTGCTCGGGTTGGGGGCGGGACCTGCAGGCGCCATGTCAGCCACCATCCCGGTGAGCGATGGTGCCTATTTGCTCGGTGTGGACGCCACGACCGGAACCGTTTATGTCTCCAACTTCGAAACCTCAGGCTTCGTGTCGGTGATCAACGAGGGCAGCGGCGCGGTCGTCGACGCCATCGGAGTCGGCAACGGGCCGACGGGCATCGGGGTGGACGCCACGACTGACACCGTCTACGTCGCCAACCATGGGTCTGACAACGTCTCGGTGATCAACGGGGCGACCAACACGGTCACCCACACGATCAACGTCGGCAACGGGCCGATCAGCGTGGCGGTGGACCCCACGACCGACACCGTCTACGTCGCCAACGACGCGGTCTCGGGCACCGTCTCGGTGATCAACGGGGTGACCAACACGGTCACCCACACGATCAACGTCGGCAGCTATCCCGATGGAGTTGGGGTCGATCCCACGACCGACGCCATCTATGTCGCCAACGACAGCTCGAACAGCGTCTCGGTGATCAACGGGGTGACCAATACGGTCACCCACACGATCAACGTCGGCAGCTTCCCCTTCGGAGTTGGCGTCGACCCCGCGACTGACACCGTCTACGTCACCAACAACGACCTCTCGGGCACCGTGTCGGTGATCAACGGGGCGACCAACATGGTCACCCACACGATCAACGTCGGCAACGACCCGTACGGCGTGGCTGTCGATGCCTCGACTGACACCGTTTACGTCGCGAACGCTGACACCAACAACGTCTCGGTGATCAACGGGGGGACCAATTCAGTCACCGGCACCTACTCGGTGGGCGACGACCCCGTTGGTGTCGTGGTGGACCCCACCACCCACTCCGTCTATGTCGCCAACGCCAGTTCGGGCAATGTGTCGGTTGGCTCGGTGATCAATTTCCTGACGAGCACCCTGCCGGGCGCTAACCACGGTCGGGCCTACTCGGCAGTCATCAAGACATTCGGTGGAGTCGCTCCGCTGCTCTTCTCGATCAGCGGGAGGGTTCCCGGGATCGGGCTCAACCCGACCACCGGTGTGCTCTCGGGGACGGCGGGGGCAACGGGCACGTACACCTTCACCGTGACGGTGACTGACTCGGCGATGGACAGCGCCAGCCAGACGTTCACCATCAAGATCTCCTGACGGCAAGATCGCCTGACGGTCTTGGCCCCACAGGCCAGCGCTCGGCAGAACGTGAACGAGCCGCCGGGTCGCTGACCTAAGGCCCTTCCCAGGCGGATCGCAAGAGCCATGCCGCCTCAGGTCGGTCCTCCGATGACGCCCCGGGACCGCCGGCCGGGGCGCCTGAGCAGTACGCGACGCCGCAACCTGTGGCTCTTCGAAAATGAGCGGCGTACGTACGCTCGACCCACGAAGTGCTCGCGATCTCCGCCCGCGGGGAACGGCTCGATCCGGGCACCGTCACTCGAGGTCGAAAATGTCGCTCGGGCTTCAGCTGTCGGGCGTGACCGCATCCAATCGACGCCGGACCTCTGACGGGTTCACGCCGAGAGCGCCCAGCAGCACCGCCGCAGGATCGGGCGGTTGGAGCGTGAGGATCTGGGCCAGCATCTGCTGGGCCGTGAGCTGGAGTCTCCGACGGTTGGGCCTAGACGCTTCCTCGAGCACCTTCTTTGCCGCGGGCGTGATGCGGAGGCGATCCTTTTGCGCGACATCTCTGATCCTCGGCTTCTTCGGCACGGCGCGCATCGGCAGCGGGGGGGCGTCGGTGCCGGATCCCAGGCCTAGTGCACCCAGGGCTTCGTGATCGAGCGACTCAAGGGCCTGGCGAGCTTGCTGCAGGTTCACGCCCAACACGACTTCGGTCGTGGGGTCCTCGAACAAGGCGAGCAAGAGGTGATCGGTGCCATATCGGCGATCACCTCGGCGACGAGCCTCCTCACCGGCCTGCAGACAGATGGCCCAGGCATGAAGCGTCTCTGGCGCAACGGGTTCGGTGGTCATGACGACTCCTTGTATTTGGTGTGCACGGATTGGCGGGTGACGCCCAAAGCGTCTCCGATCTGCTGCCACGACCAGCCCTTCTCCCGGGCCGACGCCACCTGGTTCGCTTCGACCCTCTCAGCGAGGCGATGGAGCGCCAACGAAGCGCGAAGCCCAATCGCCGGGTCATCAGACGAGAGATTCGCGCTGAGTTTTTCGATGTCCATGCTGTCAGTTTAGACTGACAGCCAAGTTTGTCAACCTAAACTGACTTGTCAACCTAAACTGACACAGATCGCCGCACCGGCGTGGTCGAAGATGCCCGGGGCGAGGGGACACCACCAGCCCGTGCAGGCCAGGCGCCGGCATTCGCGAGTGCTGAGCCCGTCAAAATCCGAAGAGCCAAGTTGTTCCAGCGCGCTCGGCGGGATTCGAACCCACAACCTTCTGATCCGTAGTCAGATGCTCTAGTCCGTTGAGCTACGAGCGCCAGTGGCCGGGAGCCTTTGCACCCGATTCGGATCCGGGCCTGACTCCCCGCTACAAGGTAGTCCGGCGGCGGCGACCGGCCGGCGTGACGGCCACACTCGGGCGGCGTCGGACACGTTGACACGTTCGAACGGCCCCATCTACCCTTTTCACACAACGAATACATGTGCGGTTCGCGCACTTTCGGGAGGGAGCGAATGGCCGACATCGTGGGCCTCTCGGAGGCGGTCGCCACCCTGGTCCACGATGGGGATTGCGTTTCGATGGAGGGGTTCACCCACCTCATCCCGTTCGCGGCCGGGCACGAGGTCATCCGACAGAATCGCCGGGACCTGACCCTCGTCCGACTGACCCCCGACGTCATCTTCGACCAGCTCATCGGCGTGGGCTGTGCGTCGAAGCTCGTCTTCGCCTGGGGAGGCAACCCCGGCGTGGGGTCTCTCCACCGGTTCCGGGAGGCCGTCGAGACGGGCTGGCCCGCCCCCCTCGAGCTGGAGGAGCACAGCCACGCGGGCCTCACCAACCGCTATGTGGCCGGTGCGTCGGGGCTTCCCTTCGCGGTGCTGCGCGGCTACTTCGGCACCGGGCTCGTCGAGGCGAACGACCAGATCAGGGCCATCACCTGCCCGTTCACCGGCGAACGGCTGGCCGCGGTGCCGGCGCTCAACCCCGACGTCACGATCATCCATGCTCAACAGGCCGACCACCAGGGCAACGTCTTGCTGTGGGGAATCACCGGCGTCCAGAAGGAGGCGGTGCTGGCCGCGTCGCGGGTGATCGTGACAGTTGAGGAGATCGTGGACCGACTCGAGCCGAGACCCGGCGGCGTCCTGCTCCCGAGCTGGGTGATCACGGCCGTGGCGGCGGCACCGAGCGGCGCCCACCCGTCGTACGCGGCGGGCTACTCCGAGCGCGACGACGGCTTCTACGTCGCCTGGGACGCGATCAGCCGGGACCGCCAAGTGTTCGGACGCTGGATCGACGAGCATGTCTTGGATGCGGTTCCGGCGGGGGGCGGAGTGAGGAGAGGATGACCGCCGGCGCCGCCGGGGTCCCGACCGTCGAGCGTCCCTACAGCGCCGACGAGATGATGGTCGTGGCGGCTGCCCGCGCGCTGCGGGGCACTCGCGTCTGCTTCGTCGGGATCGGGCTGCCGAGCACGGCGGCCAACCTGGCCCGGGCCACCCACACCCCCGACCTCGTCCTCATCTACGAATCCGGCTGCATCGGTGCCAAGCCCACTCGGCTCCCCCTCTCGATAGGCGACAGCGAGTTGGCCGAGACCGCCGACGCTGTGGTCTCCGTGCCCGAGATCTTCAACTACTGGCTGCAGCCGGGCCGGATCGAGTTGGGCTTCCTGGGGGCGGCCCAGATCGACCGCTTCGCCAATCTCAACAGCACGGTCGTTGGCCTCTACGACCGGCCGAGGGTCCGGCTGCCCGGTGCCGGCGGAGCGCCCGAGATCGCCGCGTCCTGTCGAGGGGTGATCATCATGATCCGCCAGAGCCGCCGCACCTTCGTCGAGCGGTTGGACTTCCGGACGTCGGTCGGCTTCGGCGAGGGCGCCGGCGACCGTGAGCGCTTTGGTCAGCGCGGCGCCGGCCCGACCCTCGTCATCACCGACCTCGGTGTGCTTCGGCCATCGGCCACGGGTGAGCTGACACTGGTCGAGGTCCACCACGGCGTCGACGTCGCCGACGTGCAGGCGGCGACCGGGTGGGAGCTGGCCGTGGGCCCGCACATCGCGGTCACCGAAGCCCCGAGGGACGAGGAGCTGGCTGCGCTACGAGCGCTCCAGTTCGCCTCGGCACGGCAATGACCGAGGGGGCGCCGCCCGCCCGGGAGCCCGACCCCCCCTACGACTGGCCCGAGTACCGGGCGAGCGCTCTGCGCTTTCCCCGTCGCCCGCTCCTGCCCCTGCCGGCCGGACCGACCGAACTGAACGGGCCCTTCTTCGGCCATCACCGGATCAGCCCGGGCGACGCCGACCTCACCGCGCAGCACGCGGGCGAGGCCCAGGGCGAACGCATCATCGTCACGGGACGGCTGCTCGACGCCGACGGACGACCCATCGCCGATCAGCTGGTCGAGATCTGGCAGGCGAACGCGGCCGGTCGCTACGCGCACAGCAACGACCAACATCCCGCCCCGCTCGACCCCAACTTCACCGGCGCCGGCCGCTGCCTCACGAGCAGCGACGGCAGTTACCGCTTCCTCACCATCAAGCCGGGCGCCTACCCCTGGCGGCACCACCCCAACGCCTGGCGGCCGGCGCACATCCACTTTTCGGTGTTCGGGCGTTCGTTCACCGAGCGGCTGGCGACCCAGATGTACTTTCCCGGCGATCCGTTGCTCGACTACGACCCCATCTACCAGTCGGTGAGCGCGGCCGCACGCCGGCGCATGGTCTCGTCATTCGACCTCGACACCACCACCCCGGAGTGGGCGCTCGGCTACTACTTCGAGATCGTCATCGGCGGCCACCTGGCGACGCCGACGGACGCCTGATGCCGATCGAGCCCACGCCGTCGCAGACGGTGGGCCCCTTCTTCTCGCTCGGCATGTCCTGGATGGGCGCCCAGGAACTGGTGGATCCAAGCCAGTCCGGAGCCATCGTCCTGTTCGGACGCGTGCTCGACGGCGCCTCGGCACCGGTGCCCGACGCCGTCATCGAGATCTTCCACGCCGATCCGGAGGGGCGGTTCCCCCGCGCCACCCACGATGGTTGGACCGGGTTCGGACGCGCCCTCACCGACGGGGACGGCGCCTACCGCTTCGTGACCAGCAAGCCAGGCGCTCTCAGCGAGAACGAGGCGCCCCACATCGACATCTCCGTGTTCGCCCGCGGGCTGCTCCAGCGAGTGGTCACCCGGTGCTACTTCCCCGACGAGCCCGAGGCCAATCGACAGGACTCCGTCCTTCGGTCGATCGACGACGAGGCAGTTCGGGCCTCTCTGCTCGCCCACCGTGGGGCCGACGGATTGCGGTTCGACATTCGCCTCCAAGGCGATGGGGAGACCGGGTTCTTTGCCTGGTAAGTCCGAGGTCGCGGCCTCACTTGGACTGGTGTCGGGTGCACCGGCGAAGATCGCCCGGGATGTCGCGCTGATGATGCAGACCGAGGTCGGTGAGGGACAAGGCCCGCGGGCACCCGGGCACGGTGGGCCCTCGACCCTCCCAGGCGCCGACCTTCGCGCAGCTCAACGGTGGCAAACCGCGCCACGCGCATCCGGGCCCAGGGCGTGGTGCGGATGCGGGTCGCCCTGGGCCATCGAGGACCATGGTGCCTGAGCCGATCCTGACCGACGACGACGCCGAGGAGACGACCGCCGATGGCGCGGACAAGAGTCGGCGGCACTCCAACTTCGTCCAGTCCCTCGATCGTGGACTGGCCGTCCTGCGGGCCTTCGGGGCCGAGCACTCGCAGCTGACGCTCTCCGACGTGGCGCGCTCGACGGGTCTCACCCGGGCGGCGGCCCGGCGCTTCCTCCTGACGCTGGTCCAGCTGGGCTACGTGACGACGGACAAGCGGCTGTTCTGGCTGAGCCCGCGCGTGCTGGAGCTCGGCTTCGGCTACCTGTCGGGCCTCGGGCTGACCGACATCGCCGTCCCCCATATGGAGGACCTCGTGGCGGCCGTGCAGGAGTCCTCCTCGATCGCCGTGCTCGACGGCGACGACATCGTCTATGTCGTCCGCGTCCCGACCAAGCGGATCATGGCGGTCACGATCACCGTCGGCACACGCTTCCCCGCATACTGCACATCGATGGGCCGGGTGTTGCTGGCCACCCTGTCAGAGGAGGCGCTCGCCGACTACCTCGGCCGCGTCGTCCTCACGCCGCTGACCGAGCGCACCGTCACCGATCGCGACCGCCTGGTGGCCTCCCTCGAGCAGACGCGCAGCCAGCACTACTGCGTCGTGGACCAAGAGCTCGAGGATGGCCTGCGCTCCGCCGCCGTTCCCATCCTCGACGGCCACGGGAAGGCGTTCGCGGCGCTGAACGTGTCGGTCCATGCCAGCCGGGTGACCCTCGAGGAACTGCGAGGCCGCTACCTCTCGGAGTTACGCAGCTGCGCGGACCAGATCAACGCCGACCTGCACGCCGTCAGCGCCGCCGCCGGCCGGACTCGGGTGCACTGAAGGACCGGGTGCACTGAAGGACGGGTCGCTCACAATCCGAGGTGGTCGCCCTCCCACAGCTTGATCCCGCCGAGAATGCCGGCGTTGTTGTCCACCACCGTCGTCTTCTCGAGCACGTCGCCCAACTCGTCACGGCTGACCCGGCGGGCGTTGCCACCGCCGATGAAGAGGTGGTCGAAGAAGAACAGTGCATCGAGCTGGGCGATGGCCTTGCGAGCCCGCCGGTTCCACCGCTCGTCTCCGATCGACTTGCGCGTGGCCTCGCCGAGCTGCTCGTTGTAGGTCTCCCCCTTGCGGAAGGGCTGGTGGGCGATCTCGAGGTGCGGCAACAGCTGACCGTCCATGAAGGCGGCGGTGCCGAAACCGGTGCCGAGCGTGATCACGAGCTCGAGGCCCTTGCCGGCAACGACGGCCGCGCCCTGGACGTCGGCATCGTTGGCCACCCGAGTTGGCTTCCCCAGCGCCTCGGCCAGCGCGCCGGCCAGGTCGAAGTCGTGCCAGGCCCGCTCGAGCGCCGGGTCGACCTTGGAACCCGGGCCGGACTCGGTGACGAAGTGCGGCGCGCTGAGGACGTGGCCCTTGCGCACCATGCCGGGAAAGCCGGCCGAGACCCGATCCGCCGAGGGCAGGGGCCCGACCAGCTTGGCCAGGGTGGCCACCATGCCCGCGTCGGTGTCCGGCGGCATCGGATAGGTGGTGGCCACGCGCACCCGATCGGCCACCATCGCTCCGGAGGCGTCGAGGACGGACGCCTTGAGGCCGGTGCCGCCGATGTCGATCGCCAGGGTCAGCGGTCGCTGCGGCACCGCTCCGGGTGCCAGCCGGGCCGCGCCGTCATCGTCTTCGGGTTCACTCATGACCCACCTCCGGGGACGGGCAGCAGGGTGCGGTCCGTCGATCGCGCCCCGAGCCAGCCGTTGTGATGCACGACCTGTTCGAGGGTGAGGCGTTGCCGCCACCCGTGGCGCTCGAGGTCGGGCACCGCCTGCAGCGCACTGACCGGGCCCACGCAGAGCCAGGCCACCGGCCGCACCGGATCGGGGATGCCGAGCAGGCCACCCAGGAACGCCTCGCGATAGAAGGAGACCCAGCCCACGCCCATTCCCTCCGCGGTGGCCGCCAGCCACAGGTTCTCGATGGCGAGGCACACCGAGTAGAGGCCGGCGTCGGCGATGGCGTGGCGGCCGAGCACGTGCGGCGAGCCGCGCTCGGGGTCATAGGTGACGACGATCGAGAGGGTCGACTCCTTGATCCCCTCGATCTTGATGTCGGCGAAGCGCTCCGCCAGCTCGGTCGGGAGCGACGCCAAAAAGACGACGCGCTCGGTCCGGACGTGTTCGGCGAAGTTACCCCTGATGGAGTCGTCGTCGATGACGATGAAGTCCCAGGGTTGGCTGAGACCGACGCTCGGCGCAGCGTGGGCGGCGCCCAGGACACGGTCGAGGGTCTCGGTCGGGATCGGCGCGCCGGTGAACTCGCCGCGCACGTCGCGGCGTGCGTGGATCACTCTGTAGAGGTCCTTCAGGTCGCCGGAGCGGGGCGCTGCCAGATCGCTAGGGGCGCTGCCGGTCACTGTCCGCACTGTACCCGCAGGGTCCCCCGGCCGGGCCGGCCTCAGGCGGCGGTCACGGTGACGGGCAGTGCGGCCAGGCCCCGCAGCACGACGTTCTCGCGGTAGACGGCCGGTCCCGCGAGCTCGATCCGGCGGGTGCGCCGGAGCAGCGCCGGCAGGGCCACGGCGGCCTCGAGGCGCGCCAGCGGCGCTCCCAGGCAGTGGTGCAGACCGAAGCCGAAGCCCAGGTGGCGGTTGTCGGGCCGGGCCAGGTCGAGCCGGTCGGCGTGCTCGAACACGTCGGGATCCCGGTTGGCCGAGGCGATGAGGGTGGTGACGAACGACCCCCGTTCGACGAGCTGACCGCCCACCTCCATGTCCTCCAGGATCCAGCGTCCGGTCCGTTGCACTGGTGAGACGAACCGGAGCAATTCGTCGATCGCCGGCGCCACGACCGTCGGGTCGGATCGGAGCAGGGCCAGCTGGTCGGGCTGCTCGAGCAGGGCCAGGAGCCCCCCCGAGAGCAGGTTCACCGTCGTCTCGTGGCCGGCCACCAAGAGGAGGATGGCCGTGCTGAGCAGCTCGTTCTCGGACAGCTGGTCCCCTGCCTCTTCGGCCAGCACCAGCTGGCTGAGCAGCTCGGGCCCCGGGGAGCGCCGGCGCTCGGCCAGCAAGGCGAAGAAGTACTCGGCGAACGCCATGGCGGCGTCCCCCTGCGCCCGGCGCTGCGCCTCGCTCAGCGCCCTGTCGGGGTCGAGCCCGCGGGCCAAGACGCCCGACCAGTCCGAGAAGCGCTGCTGGTCCTCGGCCGGGACTCCCAACATCTCGCAGATGATGCGCACGGGCAGGGGGTACGCGAAGTCGGCGACGGCGTCCATCTCACCGCGGGCGAGCGCCGCCTCCACGAGCTCGTCCGCGATCTGCGTGACCCGCGGGCGCAGGGTGTCGACCATGCGGGGCGTGAAGGCCTTCTGGACGAGACCCCGCAGGCGCGTGTGATCGGGGGGATCCCGGAAAAGGAAGGGCCGCGAGTCACCGGGCGGCCCACCGGTCACCCGCTCGACCGCCGAGGGCGGCAGGAGCGACGGGTCGACCCGCCCCACGTCGGACGACGCCATGCGGTGGCGCAGGACCGCCAGACAGTCCGAGTGGCGCGAGAGCGTCCAGAAGCCGGGGGTCTCCTGAAAGATCGGGGCGGCGCGGCGGAGCTCCTCATAGAGCGGCCAGGGGTCGGCCGACCACCGAGGGTCGGCCAGATCGAGCATCGCCGAGCGCAGCGCACCGGAGAGATCGGCCGGCAACCCCGGTGTGACCGCCGTCATCGCCGCAGCGTACCGAGCACCCGAGCCCGACGCCCCGGGCCGGGCGCGAGCGGCCAGCTCGGGGTCCGACCACCACGGACGGAGCGCGACGCGGGCCGGCGGCAGCGTCCCGTAGACGAGCACGCCCGTGCCGGGCGCGAACTGCCGGAGCGCGTGGGGCGGGAGGAGCGGCCGACGCTGGCGGGCCGTCGCCGTGGACCGACCCCCGGCCTGGTCGCGCGTGACCGTCGGGGTGAGAACCTCTTCATCACCAACGAGGTGGCTGGCGTGGTCGAGCGTCGCCGGATCGGCGATCCCCGACAGGAAGAGCCGGCCGCGGTGGTTGTTCAGCACGGTGGCCGCCCGGGCTCCGTAGCGGGCCGTCATCTGGGCCAGGTCCTGCCACACGGTCACGAGTTGCACGCCGTGGCCGGCACAGGTGGCCGCCAGGCCGTCGAGCTCCGCCAGCGGTGCGATGTTGGCGGCCTCGTCGAGCACCACGAGGAGCGGTGGATCGAGCGGCCGGCCTGCCCGCGCACTCGCCGCGAACGCCGACTCCAGCACGTCCTTGACCACCGCGACGAACAACCCCCGGAGGCGACGCTGGTCGTGGGCGGGCGCGCAGAGATACAGCGTGTGCTCGCCATCGAGCAGCGCCACCGGGTCGATCGCGGCGTCCGGATCGAGGTGGCCCGGCACGTCCGCGAAGGGCTCGAGGACCGTTTCGGCCGTCGTGTAGACCGCACTGCGCTGACGGTCGTCGCGCTGCCAGCTGGCCCGGGCGGCTTCGAGGGCCGCCGACACGCCCGCCGCGTCGAGCAGCTCGATGACCTCTCCGACCTCCTGGGTGTCGACCCAGCGCACCACGTCGGCCATCGTCTTGTTCCCGCTGGACGCCGCGAACAGGAGCGGGGCCAGCAGCTTGGCTGCCGTCGCGTACCAGAACTCTCCGTCGGCGGTGGTGGTGCCGGCGCGGGTGACCTCGGTGAGATCGGCCGCCACCCGCCGGGCGCCCGACCAGGTGTGCGCGGCCCGGATGGGCGACCAGTGGTTGGCCGCCAGGCCGGTGACCGACGACGGGTCGAAGCACCAGATCCGTCCGCGAGCGTCTCGCCAGCGCCAGGTGTCTCGGACGAGATCCGTCTTCACGCTGCAGGCGACGACCGGCCCCCGCCACGAGAGGATCGCCGGGATGGCCAGCCCGGTCGTCTTCCCACTCTGGGTCGGCCCGATCACCGCGACGGACTGTGTGCGCTCGGCGTGCAGGATCGACCCGGCGCGACGCCCCGCCGGTCCGATCGGCGAACCGATCGCCAGGCGGGTGCCGTCGTCGGTTCCGCGCAGCGGTCGCAGGTCCCGGCGCGTCGCCCACCGGGCACCGTGGGTACCCCGGGTTCCGCCAGGGTCGCTCCGCCGGGTGAACCCGCGACCGCCGGGGCGGGCGCCGATGCGGCGCCTCCCATCCACGAGGAGAAGGCCACCCAGCGCCGCCAGGGCGAGCGCCGTGGCGGGCGAGGTCGAGATCACCGGCGTTGGGGGGCCATCGCCGCGTCAGTGTCGACGAACGGCTGCTCGCTCGGGCCGACGAGGTGCTGCACCAGGAACGAGCGGAGCCCCACCTTCCACAGCGCCACTCCTCGGCGCAGCTGCGGCAGCAACTCGATCTCGGTCGGCGACAGGGACAGGAGATCCGCCGCGGCCTGCACCTCGCCCGGGGGTTGCGCGTAGATGACCCGGGTCTCCGAGTCGGCCAGCAGTCCGTGGGCGAGCCCCACCTGCTCGGTCCCCGCGGCGCCGACCGCCTGGAGGTCCGAGAGGCGGTGGAGCACCGCCACGTTGGCGACGCCATAGGCGCGCGAGAGCTTCCAGGACGCCTGCAGCCATCGCGCCACGCCCAGATTGGCCAGAATCGCCCAGGCCTCGTCGACCACGACGATCACGTGGCCCCGCGCCCCACCCGCCGACGCGGCGTCACGCGCCAGCGCCGCTTGCAACCAGGCCGTCGCGCAGGCCATGAGCACGCCGAGCGCCGGCGAGTTGTACAGCGCGGAGAGGTCGAGGATGACGAGGGCGGCGTCGAGATCGAGGCCGGGGGTCGTCTGGCCATCGAACATCCCTCGCAGATCGCCGTGCACCAGACGGCGCAATTCGAGCGCCACGTCCCGTCCGTCTTCGAGCAGGGTCTGGCGGTCGGTGCGGATGCGGGCCGCCGCCTCCTCGCTCGGATCCAACAGCGCGTCCACGACCGCCGGCAGCGTCGGCACGGTGCGCCCACCGGTCATGGCGGCGAGCGCCAGTTCGACGGCCACCCGTTCGCGCGGCGCCAGTGGTCGTCCCAGGCAGGCCGTGGCGAGCGAGGCGAGCAGCTCGGTCTGCCGGCGCTCACTGTCGGCCTGGGCGTGTGCCGATCCGAACACCTCGGGCCCCGGATCCAACGGGTTGAGGCGCACAGCACCGCCCGGCCGGAGCGACACCGGACTGACACCCCAGGCCGCCGCCAGCGCGCCGTACTCGCCCTTCGGATCGACCACCCAGGCCCGGCGCCCGAAGACGGCCTGGCGCCACAGGTAGGTCTTGACGAAGGCGCTCTTCCCCCGGCCGATCTGGCCGAACACGATCATGTTCGGATTGCTCACGATCCCCTCGGCATAGAGCTCGAACGGGTCGAACACGAAGGAGCCGCCCAGCAGGTCGTGCCCGATCAGCACGCCGCGGTGCCCGAGACCCGGCTCCGCCACGAGCGGGTAGGCGGCGCCGAGGTTGCGCGTGGTCACCGTGTGGGCAGGCACCGAGAAGCCGCTGGCGGCCCGGCGCCTCACGACAGGCCCCGACACAGGGGCAGCGTGCAGGCGAGGGCGCGGCCCTGATCGCCGTAGAGACGGCGCAGCTCGAGATGTGCTTGGCCGGCCCCCTGCTCGGTCAACTGACAGGCCTCCTCCAGGGCGTCGACGGTCGCCGCACTGACCGTCACGTACCCGCTGAAGCGGAACGACGCGTGCCCGTCGGCGAGCTCCGCCTCGCGGCGAACCACGATCTCGGCCTCGCGCGCCCGGCGGGCGGTCGACAGAAACCCGCCGCGGCGCCGGAGCTCGGAGTCGGCGATATCCGCCGTGCGCGCCTGTTCCACCTGTCGCGTCGCGCGCGAGGGGCTGATCGGCTCCATCACGACGCTGACGGTGCGCCGAAGGGGTCCGAGCAGCAGCGGCGCGAGGAAGTCGGGGCCGACGTCGATCCGGGGCCACTCGGCGATCCAGTAGGTCGCGTGCCAGAGGGCGTCGGTGTGCACACGGCTCCACTCGACGTCGACCGCCATCGGCCAAGGGGACGTCGTGACGACCGTGTGCTCCTGCGTGACCGTCGGCGGTGCGCTCGTGTCCCCGTTCCGCCGCAACAGCCCGACGAGTTCGGGGGCGTCGAGGAGCCCGTCTACGGTGACATCGGCGTCACTGATCTGGCGCTGCATCGACTCGACCTCGCGCAGCAAGGCGACGCAGGACTCCCGCTGGCGGTGCTGCAGCAGACCCCGGCTCTTGACCTCGCGCACCTGGAGCACGAGCAGGACTTCGTGTCGACAGGTGTCGGCGCCGGCGCCGTCCAAGAACTCCCCGTAGGAATGGTGATGCGACGAGTCGGGTGGCGTCGCCGCTTCCTCGGAGAAGTAGGACCGCACCGCCGCGCCGTCGTCGGGCAGCGCCAGGGCCAGCCATTGCAGGCGATGGATCGCCGAGCCCTCGCGCGCCAGCCCGGCCAGCACGCCGGACCAGCCGCCGACGCGGCGTTCCTTCTCTTCGGCGCCGAGGAGGGCGAAGCTGTGGCCGCGGACCGACAGTGCCGCCGTGTAGGTCCGCTCCCGAGTGTCGTAGACCACCGCGGTCGCCGGCACCTTGCCCGGGCCGCTGTCGACGGCGAGCACGGTCAGATCGCCGAACGGTCCCGGTTCGGCGGCCGCCCCCTCCAGGTGCCGGGCGTGGATCCCACGACCTGCACGGTGACCCGCGGCGGGTCCCGACCGCGCGCCACCGGCGGCGATGGCCGCCCGAGTCGGCTCCCCACCGCGCGACCGTCGGCACCCACTCCTCGGCGGTCCGGCCGGCAATCGGCCAGCAGGCGACGCCGACGCCTCCGATGAGGGCGACGAGGGCGAACACACCTCCGGCGACGTCGGGCCGGGCGCGCAACACCGTCACCCCGACCACCAATCCGGCGGCGACGGAGGCAATCTGCCCCGCTCGCCAGCCGGCGATCAGCCCGCGCCGCTCGAGTGGTCCGAATCGATAGCGGGTGGGGTCAGGTTTCTGCATCGAACCGGCTCGTCTTCGCTTCGGCCGCGGGAGGGGCCGGGCGCCAGCGGATGACCGGGCCCAGCCGATCCCGTTCGAGCACGTGACTCCCACCGATGCCCGCGACCGTGACGCCCGGCGACGCCGGTCGCGGACCAGAGCCGCTGTCGATCGCCGACGGGGGTGGCGCGCCGCCGACGGACCCGCCGACGAGTGGCGGCGGTCCGTGACCCGTCCCGCCGGGCCCTCGTCTCCCCGGAGTCGAATCGGTCGGGAACCCCGGTGGCGGCACCCCACGCCACACCGGAATGCCGCCGAGCTCCGCGGGGAGCGCATCGTTCGCCGTTGCGGGCGCATCCTCGCTCGAGCGCGCGGCTCCCGCGCTGTTGGTCGGGGCCAGCGCGGCGGGTGCGCCAACCGACTCGCCACCACCCGGTGCTTCGAGCGCGGCGGCGATACCCGTTCCGACTCCCCCGATTGCGGGCATGGGAGTGAGGCGAGCCAGCGCGAACGAGGCGGCCGAGCGCGGCAGCGATCCGAAGGCCTGCTGCACGCGGTGCCGTGCTCCTTCCAGATGCTGGACCGCCCCGGCCTCGATCATCGGGATGAGGCGGAGCAGGGTAAACGGGCTGAACGCCGCCAAGAGCAAGAGCGCACCACCGGCCAGCACCGAAGGCAGTGAGGTCCCAGTTCCCGCGCCGACTGCGCTGACGGCGAGGGAGAGGATCGCGACGATGACGAACTTGGAGAGCACGAGGGCGACGAGGGTGTCGACCAAGCGTCGGCACCAGTGCGCCACGGCCGGCCAGACCAGGCTCGCCATCGCCAACGGCAGGAACAGCACACCGGCGTACACCGCGGCGGCCCGGACCAGCAGCTCCACCCACAGCAGGAGCGAACCGGCGACGACCAGCAGCGCGCCGAGGAGGACCACGAAGGCCGGCACCGCGGCATCGCCGGAGCCGGCCAACGAGCCCAGCACGTTGGCCAGATTGGAGAGCGCGGACTGCAGGTCGGCGCCCGTTCCCGTGGCGATCGCCGTGCTCATGGCATCGGTCGCGCCGAGCGACAGCTGCACCACCTGCACCGCGACCGCCGTGAGGACCAGGGCGAGTGGGAGCTGCACCAGCGCGGACCGGACGAGGATGCCGGCGTTCTGCCGGTAGACGGCCTGCAACACCGACAACAACAGCAGCGGGAGGACCACGACCGCCGCCAGGCCGGCCATCAGGCGGTAGTGCCCGGCGAACCACGACGCACCGAGATCGATCGAGGTGGTCGAGTTCAAGACGCCACCGATCTGGTCGAGCAGCCAGCTGGCGCCGCTCACCACCCAGTTCGAGAATGCGGACAGCACGTCGTTGGCCCCCGCGCTCACCACGGTGGACCCGATCCCGTTGGCCGCCTGGCAGATGGTGTCCAAGGGCCCGAGAACCGGGCAGACCGGTCCCGGCACCTGGGGGAGGGCGGAGACGAGCACGGAGCGGTCGGCCGGTCAGTGCAGGCTGGTGCCGGCGCCGAAGAAGAAGTTGATGAGCGTCGGCGCCGCACCGATCAGGAGGGCGGCCAGCCCCGAGACGAGGACGGCACGCCGACCGACGAAGGACTGGTGGTAGTTCTGGGAGTGCGCGCCGAGCGCCCAGGCTGCCGCACCGATGACCAGCCCGACGAGCGCCAGGATCAACGCCCAGCCCCCGATCCCGTTGGTGAGCTGCTGCAGCGTTCCGCCGCCGGGCAGCTGCGACGGATCCGGAGTGAGGGTCACGTCCGCCAACCAGATCGGCCAGGGCATCCGCTCTCCTCTCGTAGGGCCGCCTCGGAGCAGCGACCGGGAGACGGACTCTAGGGGGACGTGTGTGCTGTTTCAAGATCTTTCATGCTATTTCATTGTTTCTCCAGTTCGACAGACTGCCGCCCGGGCGGGAGCCGGTGGGTACACCCGACCCCTTCGGTGGGTTCGCTTCAGGCGAGTTGGAGCAGCGACGCCAAGCGAGGCGTCTTGTGGACGGCACGGCGCCACGCGGGTGCTCGTTCGCCGGTCGCGCTGCGCGCTGTCATGCTGGTGCGGTGACTCCCCCAATCGCGCTGTTGGCAACGACCCGCGTGGCTGGGCTCCCGGCACCGGCGGCCTACGCAGCAGCCGGAGCGATCCTGATTCTGGCGATCGTCATCACTGCCGCCGTCGTGCGCCGCGCCGGGCGGGTCGCCCTCACGCAGCGACTGACCGCGCTGGGGTCGCGCCTCGGGCTCAATCCGCCCGCGGAGGAGGGGAGCATCGAGAACGCGCTCTCGTACCTCGAACAGGTCACCGGCGCCGCCGCCGAGGCGGTGGCCGAGGCCAGCTCGGACGCCATCCGCCTTCGCCGCTCGCTCGACGCGCTGCCCCAGGGCGTCGTCCTCTGCGATGAGACGGGCAAGGTCGTCTACCGCAACACCCCGGCCAACGCGCTCATGACCAGCCGCCATGGCGACGCGCTGGCGGCGCACGCCGTGACCGAGCTGCTGGAGGACGCCTGGCACGGCGGGACGGCCGAGCGCACCCTCGACCTCTACGGCCCGCCGCGCCGCACGCTGTCGGTGCGCGCGCTCCTGATCGACGACGGTCGTCGCTCGCTCGGGGTCATCGCCATGATCGACGACATCTCAGAGCGCCGGCGCCTGGAAGAGGTGCGGCGCGACTTCGTGGCCAACGTGAGCCATGAGTTGAAGACGCCGATGGGCGCGCTCGGGCTGCTGGCCGAGACCCTCGTGGCCGAGCCAGACGGCGAGGTGGCCCAACGCCTGGCCAGCCGCATCCACACCGAGGCGTTCCGAGTGAGCCGGATCATCGACGATCTCTTGGACCTGAGCCGCATCGAATCGGAGGCGACCCCGCCGCGGGAGCCGGTGCTGGTGAATCTCGTCATGGCCGAGGCCGTCGAACGGGTGCGGGCGGTCGCCGACCAACGTTCGATCGCGGTCGTGCTCTACGAACCGGAGCCTCCGGTGGCGGTGGTCGGCGACCGACGCCAGCTGGTCTCGGCCATGGCCGCTCTGCTCGAGAACGCCATCACCTATTCCTACGACGAGAGCACGGTCACCGTCGCCGGCCTCGTCACCCGAGAAGCCGCAGACCCTCCGAGCGCCGAGACCTCTCGCGCCGACGACCCCGGCGGGGCCGTGAGCCAGATCGTCGCGTCCAACAACCACCCGGCCCTGGCGTCGATGCCGGGCCAGGTCGGCCAGACCATCGGGGTGCCGCAGGCCGTGCCCGCCTACCCCCAGGCGATGGTGATGGCGGTCGGTGACGGCGGCTCGCGATCGGACCCGCCCCCGGAGATCTTCTTCAGCGGGACCGGGAGCACGACCAACTCCGTGTCGGTGCCGCCGGTCCCCGCCTTCCCGACGGCCGGCGCCGAGCCGAGCGGGGACGAGGACGGGCCCTACGAACGCGACGTGGTGCGCATCGCCGTGACCGACCACGGCACCGGGATCCCGGCCCGCGACCTCGAGCGCATCTTCGAGCGCTTCTATCGCGTGGACCACGGCCGCAGCCGGAACACCGGAGGCACCGGCCTCGGGCTCTCGATCGTCCGCCACGTCGCGAACAACCACCAGGGCCGGATCGAGGTCGAGTCGCGCGAGGGCGAGGGGTCCACCTTCACGCTCGTCCTCCCCCTCCAGCCCGACCGCCTGCAATGACCGACGCCCGCAGCAGGCGCGCCCAGGAGCGCCCCGTGAACGTGTTGATCGCCGAGGACGAGGAGTCCTTCCTCGACGCCCTGGTCATCGGGCTCGGTCACGAAGGCTTCAAGGTCGCGGTCGCCCGGGACGGCAGTGAGGCGCTGCGAATGTTCGAGGAGTCGCCGCCGGACCTGGTGCTCCTCGATCTGATGCTGCCCAAGATCTCGGGCCTCGACGTGTGTCGCTCGATCCGGGCCGCCTCCTCGGTGCCGATCATCATGGTGACGGCCAAGGGGGCCGAGATCGACACCGTCGTCGCTCTCGAGGTGGGGGCGGATGACTACGTCACCAAGCCCTATCGGCTGCGCGAGCTGGTGGCCCGCATGCGGGCCGTCCTGCGTCGCTCGGACCACCTGCCGAGAGCGGGAGAAGCCGCCGGGGGCGGCGTGGAGACGATCGAGGCGGCCGACGTCCGGGTCGATACCGACCAGCGACGGGTGTTCGTCCGCGGCGAGGAGGTCCACCTTCGCCGCAAGGAATTCGAGCTCCTGCACCTGCTGGTCGACAACGCGGGTCGGGTCCTCACCCGCGAGGTGCTGATTGACCGTATCTGGGGCACCGACTACATCGGCGACACGAAGACGCTCGACGTGCACATCAAGCGCCTCCGCTCCCGGGTGGAAGAGGACCCCTCCGAGCCGACGTTGATCACGACCGTGCGCGGCGTCGGGTATCGCTTCGTCGACCCAAGCCGTTGACACCCGATCACCGCTTCGTTCAGCGAGCCTCGATGGTGAGCTGGCCCCCGAGATAGGGGCCGAGGCAGTCCGGGAGGCGAACCGTGCCGTCGGGTTGGCGCCCGTTCTCGATGAGGGCGGCCCAGATGCGGGACCACGCGAGCGCCGACCCGTTGCACGTGTGAACGAGGAGGGGTGCGCCGCCGCCGCTCGGGCGAAAGCGGACATTGGCGCGGCGAGCCTGGTAGTCCCGGTACCAGCTGACCGACGAGACCTCGAGCCAACGGTCACAGCCGGGCGCGTAGACCTCGAAGTCGAACGTGCGCGCCGATGCCTTGCCGAGGTCCCCCGCACACAGGTCAAGGACTCGGTAGTGGAGCCCGAGCGCCTGGAGAAGACCCTCGGCCCGCCCGACGATGTCGGCGTGGACGGCTGGCGCCTGGTCGGGGGTGGAGTAGGCGAACAGCTCGACCTTGTCGAACTCATGCACGCGCAGCATGCCGCGGGTGTCGCGGCCGGCGGCACCGGCCTCGCGGCGGAAGCACGGCGTGGCCGCGGTGAAGCGGAGCGGTAGCTCGGCCTCGTCGAGGATCTCGCCGCGGCGAAGCGAGGTGAGGGGAATCTCCGCCGTCGGAATGGCCCACAGGTCGTCGCGCTCGACGTGATACGCCTCGTCACCGAAGCTCCCGTAGCCGCTGCCGGTCATCGCCTCGGTCAGGACGAGGGTGGGCGGGCGGATCTCGACGTAGGCGTCGGAGTGCGCATCCAGCGCGAACGCCGTGAGCGCCCGCAAGAGGCGGGAACCGAGCCCGGCGAACAGGGGGAACATCGAGCCGGACAGGCGGGCACCGCGCTCCATGTCCAAGATGCCGAGCGCCTCGCCGATCTCCCAGTGGGGTACCCGTTGATGCTCCTCGGGCACCGGGGCCGGGTGCCCATTGTCCTGCCCCGGCCACCAGCGGCGCAGTTCGACGTTGTCTTCCTCTCCGGCGCCGTCGGGCGCGTCGTCGGACGGCAAGTTCGGGAATCCGAGGAGCATCTCGCGCAGCACCTCGTGCGCCTGGTCGGACTCGTGGGCGGCCCGGCGCTCCTCGTCGCCCAGCCGGCGGCTCTCGGCCGCGAACTCGTCGGCCTTGCCGGTATCCCCGGCCCGCTTGGCCTCCCCGACCGCCCGCGAGAGCGCCTTGACCTGCGCCCGGAGGTCCTCTTGGGTGCTGAGCAGCGCGCGGGCCGCCGTGTCGAGCTCGGCCGCCCGCTTCGGCTCAGCCGCGTCGACCCCGCGGCGCGCCAGGGCGGTCGTCACGCCTGCAAGGTCGTCGCGGAGAAGCCGAATGTCGATCATCTCCGGAGTAACGGTAGTCGCCTCGGTGGGGGGATCCCGGGGAGCAACCGGTAGCGTGCTCGGCGGTATGGCCCCCGCCGTCGAGTGCAACGACCTGGTCGTCCGCTACGGAACCCGAAGGGCGGTCGACGGCCTGTCGCTCACCGCCGACGACGGCGAGGTGGTCGCGCTGCTCGGGCCGAACGGGGCCGGGAAGACCTCGACCGTCGAAAGCCTGGAGGGCTACCGCCGGCCGTATTCCGGCACGGTGCGAGTGCGCGGCCTCGACCCGGTCGCGGACCACCGGGCTCTGGTCGACCACATGGGGGTCATGCTCCAGCGGGGCGGCGTCTACCCGGTCCTCGGTCCCCGCCGCGTCCTCGAGCTGTTCGCCCGCTACTACCCCGATCCCGAGGACCCGGCGGCCCTGCTCGAGATGGTCTCTCTCACGTCGGTGGCGACCACGCCCTGGCGGCATCTCTCCGGAGGGGAGCAGCAACGGTTGTCGCTGGCGCTGGCGCTCGTCGGCAAGCCCGACGTCGTCTTTCTCGACGAGCCGACCGCCGGCGTCGACCCCGAGGGGCGTGGCTCGGTCCGCTCGGTCATTCGGGCGCTGCGGGCCCGGGGCGCCTGCGTCGTTCTCGCCACCCACGAGCTGGCCGAGGCCGAGGAGCTGGCCGATCGGGTCGTCATCGTGCGCGAGGGGAAGGTCCTGGCCGACGGTCCTCCCCACGCTCTCGCGGCCGGCGGCCCGGGGACAATGCGCTTTGCCACGTCACCGCCGATCGATGCTGCCGCCCTCTCGGCGGCCGTCGCCACCCATGTCGCCGAGGAGCGGCCGGGCCACTACCGCGTCGACGCCCCCTTGCCATCGGTGGCGGCTCTGACCAGCTGGCTCTCGTCGCAGGCGGCCGAGCTCACGGAGCTCCGTACGAGCCGGTCACTCGAGGAGAGCTACCTGGCCCTCGTGGGCGAGCCGGACGAGACCACGCCCGAACCAGACGCTGCCACACCCGCCCGCCGGCGCCGGCCGCGATGAGCGCGCTCGTGGCCCAGGCCAGGGTCGAGACCACCATGACCCTTCGCCGCGGCGAGACCCTCCTCGTCACGATCGGCATCCCGGTGGCGTTCGTCATCTTCTTCTCGACGGTGCACGTGCTGCCGACCACCGGGCGACCGGTGGACTTCGTGGTGCCGGGGGTCCTCGCGCTCGCCGTCATGTCGACCGCCATGGTGTCGCTCGGCATCGCCACCGGCTTCGAGCGCGGCTACGGCGTGCTGAAGCGCCTCGGCGCGACCCCGCTGCGCAGAGACCGACTCGTGCTCGCCAAGCTCAGCGCGGTGCTGGTCGTCGAGGCGATCCAGGCCGCCGTGCTCCTGGGTGTCGGGGTGGGCCTCGGGTGGAGACCACACGCCCACGGCGGCGCCACCGCCACCGTGTTCGAGGTGCTGGCCCTCCTGCTTCTCGGTACGGCGGGATTCGGCGGGCTCGGGTTGTTCCTCGCCGGGACGCTCCGCGCCGAGGTGAACCTGGCGGTGGCGAATGGCCTGTATCTGGTGCTGTTGCTGCTCGGCGGCGTCCTCGTTCCGCTCGGCAAGCTGCCCCATGGGCTGGCCGATGTGGCGAAGGTGTTCCCGGCCGCCGCCCTCTCCGGCGGGCTCCACGCACTGCTCGGCAGCGGGCAGGCCGTACCCGGCGAGTCCTGGGTCGTGCTGGCGGTCTGGGCGCTGGTGGCTCCCGCGGCCGCGGCCCTCACCTTCCGTTGGGAGTGAGTCAGCTCGGACCGAGCTTGTTCTCCCAGTGGACCAGTTGTGCCGCGCGTGATGGCACCGTGGACGATGTGGACGATGGTGCCGTTGCCGTCGATGAAGACGGCGTCGGGGTCACCGTTGAAGTAGTAACTGCCCTCGGTCACGTCGTAGGCGCGGTCGGCCCCGACCGGAAATGTCACCTTGCTCGTGTGGACGAACGCCAGCGCCTGGGCGGTCGGATCCGCCGTGTCGACACCGATCACGGCGACGCGGGCCAGTCGGCCACCGTGGCGCTGCTGGCTCCGATACGCGGTGGCGATGGCCGGCATCTCGGCCTGACAGGGTGCACACCAACTGGCGAAGAACACGAGGACGGCCGGGCGCCCGCCGCCGCCACCGTCGGCGGGGGTGCCGACGGCTCCACCCCCGCCGAGACGGGGGAGGGAGAACGAGGGAGCGGGGGCGCCGGGAGCCGGCGGTCCGGACCGACCGGTCCCGACGGTGCTGAACAGCCCGAACCCCAGGCCGGCCGCCAGCACGACCCCGACGAGCAGGAACACCCGACGCGGTCGTCGCGGGCCACCCGCTCCGGCCGGTTCCGGGGTCAATGCAATCGGCGAACGAAGACGTCGGCGGCCATCGAGACGAAGAGCACGGTGAGGTAGGTGATCGAGTAGCCGAACAAGCGCATCGCCTCTCGGCTCAGATCGCGATCATCGTTCGTGTGCAGCCAGAGTCGCGCCGCCAGGGCCAGATAGACCGCCCCCGAGACGGCGGCGACCGTGAGATAGAGCACCCCCATGTGGGCGACGGGCGCAAAGGCGATCGAGATGCCGATCAGGACCGCCGTGTACAAGAAGACGTCGCGGGCGGTGCGTCGGGCCGGCGCGACCACCGGCAGCATCGGCACGTGCGCGAGCTCGTAGTCGTCGCGATAGCGAACGGCGAGCACCCAGAAGTGCGGCGGGGTCCACAGGAAGATGATGGCGAAGAGCACGACGGGTGCCCAACTCAGCTTCCCGGTCACGGCCGCCCAGCCCACCAGCACGGGCACGGCACCGGCCGCGCCACCGACGACGATGTTCTGGGACGAGCGCCGCTTCAGCCAGATCGTGTAGACGAAGACGTAGAACGCGGTGGCGGAAACGGCCAGCACCGCCGAGAGCAGGTTGACGAAGCGCCAGAGCTCGGCGAACGCCACGACCTCGAGCAGGCAGGCGAAGGTCATCGCGGCCCGGGGGGTGAGCGACCCCGGTCACGAGCGGCCGGTTGCGGGTGCGGTGCATCACGCCGTCGATGTCGCGGTCGATGAACATGTTGATGGCGTTCGCCCCGCCCGCGGCCAGCGACCCGCCCACCAGCGTCGCCACGATCAGCCCGATGGACGGCAACCCTCGCTGGGCCACCACCATGGTCGGCAGCGTGGTGACCAAGAGCAGCTCGACGATTCGGGGCTTGGTCAGGGCGACATAGGCCCCGATGCGCTGGCCTGCTCGAACGGATCTCAACGCCGGAGCGGGGGCCACCACGGCCCTGAGCCTACGGCGGGTGCCCCGCTCGAAACCAAGCGCCTCGTGGGGGCACCAATCCGGACCCGGCGATGGGGGCCGAGCGCCGCCTCCCCGGTACCATCCACTCGGGTGACAGGCATCTCTCCGCCCGACGAACCGACCCGGCTGTGGCGGCGACTACCCGTCGTGTCGCCCCGGCTGTTCCGGCGGCTGGCGATCGCATCGCTGGTCATGGTCTCGCTGATCGTGGTGACCGGGGCTGCGGTGCGCCTCACCGGTTCGGGGTTGGGGTGCCCGGACTGGCCATCGTGCACCCAGCAGCATCTGACGCCGGCGTTCTCGTTCCACCCGGTCATCGAGTTCGGCAACCGGATGGTCACCGTCCTGCTCACGATCGTCGTGGCCGCCGCAGTGGTCGGGGCGTTCCGGCGCCGCCCATTCCGCCGAGACCTGGCGTGGCTCGCCATCGGGCTCCTGATCGGGGTCCTGGCCCAGGCCGCCCTCGGGGGCCTGGTGGTGTACACGAAGCTGAACCCCTACCTCGTCATGGTGCACTTCTTGGCTTCGATGGCGCTCGTCGTCGACGCCGTGGTGCTCCTCCACCGGAGCAACCGCCGCTACGGCCCGGGTTCGGCGCGACCACTGGTCGACCGGACGCTGCAACTGGCCACGCGTGCACTGGTGGCGCTGCTCGCCGTCGTGCTGGCCGCCGGGACCGCGACCACCGGTGCCGGGCCCCACGCCGGCAACGCCCAGGGACAGGTCGTCGCCAAACGGATCCCGATCGCGTTACGCGACATGGCGGAGCTCCACTCGAGCCTCGCGATCCTCCTTGTGGGCCTGGCGCTCGGACTGGTCGTAGCGATCCACACGGGCGCCGTCCCCGAGCGCGTGCGGCGAGCCGGGCGGATCCTCATGGCCGTTCTGCTCGCGCAGGCCGCCATCGGTTACACGCAGTACTTCACCCACCTCCCGGCGGCCCTCGTGGAGATCCACGTCGCCGGAGCCACGGTCGCTCGTCATCGGGACGGTGCAGTTCTTCCTCGCGCTGACTCACCACCCGATCGAATCGACTACCGGGGTGCGTCGTCCCCCCGGCCGGACGCCGGGCCGGGAGGAGCAGGCCAACGGTTCGCTGGTAGCGTCGTCGGCCGGCAACCCACAAGGTTCCGTAGAGGCCCCCATCGTCTAGCGGCCCAGGACGCTGCCCTTTCAAGGCGGTAACACGGGTTCGAATCCCGTTGGGGGTGCTGTGTAGCCTTATCGACTTGCCTGATCGTCGCAGCAGTTCCGGTCATACATACCCTGGCGATGACGTGACTCCCCTAGATTGGTTTTAGGTCGAGCTTGTACTCCGCACTAAACGAGTTCGACGAGTTTGTTGGATACCACTCCGACTCACGTGGAAGGTTGGTCCGAGCGATGCCCGACGAGTTTGTTGGTTGAAGTGTCCCGAGCCCGCTAACCGCCAATAAGGGGTGGGCGGGTCATTTCGTGAGCCGATCTCGGAGATTCTGAGCCTAACCACTCGCGTCGAACACGCTCGGGTACGAGTGCTGGCCGGTCAATGTCACGAAAGATCCGTTTTCAATGTCGAGTTCGAACGGCGTTCTCATTGGGAGTTGGCTTCGGATCGAGTGCTCGGCTGCGGCTCGCTACCGGCAGTGACCCACTCCTGTTGTCAGCAGTCGACGGCGGCCCGGAGCGCGGCGCACGCCTCGGCCAGCCGAGCGGCGTCAAGGATGCAGACGCGGTCGACAAGGTACGCCTTTGGTACGACGCGGAGATTGTCGAAGCTCGCAGCGCACTCTGTCGGCATCCCGTCGTCGGGACCGAGCGATACCTCCGTCGGGATGTTCCGAACAGTTCCGCGTCACAGGTGCGGCTAGTACACCGTTGAGCACAGCAATCGCCGCTGATCTGGTCATCACCAGGAACGGGCGGCGCCCCAAGTTCTCGATCTCGCCCCACCACACTTCGCCGCGACGAGGCTCACTCACCAGGGCTCCTCGGCGATGGCGTCTCGGAGCGATGCGATCGCGGCGTCATGCTCGGCCGTCGTGGGTGGGGTGCGGCGGTAGCCTTCCACGATGGCCCGGTCGGTGTGCTGCCGCCGCTCCGAGCACCGTGATGGCTTCGACTCCGGCTCGCACGGCTGCGGCCCGGCTCTCATAGACACCACCTGCTACGCAGCACGTCAAGCTCGTTCAGAAGCTCCGCGGGGAGCCGGACGGCGATCTGCTCCGTAGCCATCCACAAAGTATACCTTCTCTGGGATGCACTATGGTATGCGCTGTGGTCCGATCATTCACCAGGTGAGCGGAGCCCGGCTCGGTAGTGAAGATCGCACTGCGTTCGCACGTCAACAGTGAACGCAGGATCTGCAGGAAGTCTGGGTTACCGAGTTGCCTGATCAGCGCTACGAAGTGCGCCACCTTGAGATCAACGGAGTTCGAATACCGTCTCGTTGGGGGTGCTGCCAGACCTTGACGCCGTCAGAACGGGCGCAACTGCACGATCCTTGACCGTACCGCCTATTTCTCTCTCTTTCGGCTGCTGGTCGGCGGGTACAGCGCGGGAAGGACATCCATCAGCTTCGGGAGCAGCGGCGTGAAGCGACCTGTTCCCCAGGCCAGGTCGGGCTCATTGGCCAGGGCTTGGCCAAAGACACCTGCGATGAAGACCGCGACCACGTGGAGAGCTTCTTCGGAGTCTGCTTCCGGGCCGAGCTGACCCGCCGCGACTGCATCGGCGAGTGCTCGACGCTGGATCGCGACCATCTCGACGCTCGGTGCCATCGAGACCACACTTGGCTCGAACCGCGGGACAGGGCGCCAGAACAGCAGCTGAGCGATCGGTCCGTTCGCCAAGCACCACCGCCCGCTGGCGTCCAGACCGGCCGCCAGCGCGTCGAGCCCCGGCTCTGCCTGTTCAATGGCCGTTCGCATAACTTCGAGATGGGTCACCATGCCCCGCCGAAAGAGTTCGTCGTAGAGAGCCATGAGCGAATCGAAGTACTTGTACAGCGACGGCGGCTGGACCCCGAGACGGCGAGCTACCTCCGAGAACGTGAGGCCGTTGACCCCCTCTTCAGCCATGACCTCTAAAGCGATGTCGAGGATCTCCTCAATCGTCTCCTGGCGGCGCCGGGCCCGCCGATCGGGTCGGGCCGGCTTGGACGCCGGGTCGTCGTGCGAACCATCAGGGAGAGCGCTCACAATGAAGGAACTCTATCATAAGAGAGGGTTGACAGGAATAGCTAAGCTCTATAGCTTATTCGTCGCTGACCCGTGATCACGAAGGAGGGCGCCATGGCGCCGAAGAACCAACGCTGGTGGTTGACCGAGGACCAGGTCGAACTGGTCATTGAAGCCGACGCTGAGCTGCTGTACGAGATGGTTTCCGATCTTCCTCGCATCGGGGAGTGGAGTCCCGAATGCGAGCGCGTCGAATGGGAGGGTGATGTCACCGTGCCGGTGGAGGGCACCACATTCAACGGCCACAACGCCGTCGGGCCCGGACGCCGCATCCGCTACTCACGCCACGGTCGGGTCCTCGTCGCAGAGCGCGGCAAGGAGTTCACCTTCATTACCGACGAGGGCGGTCGGGAGTCGACGCTGTGGCGGTACCGGTTCGAGCCGACGGCGACCGGGACCCGGGTGACCGAGGGCTACGAGGTCCGCTGGATCCCGACATGGGCCCGCATCCTCGACGTCCCGCTGAATCGGCACAAGGAGCTCGTCGAGAATATGCGCACGACATTGGGGCGACTCAAGGTTGCCGCAGACTCGCGCACGCAACCCGCACGGAACAAGGTGCAGCCATGACCACGTGTTTCAATGGCGGCCCCGGGGTCGACGTGATCACCACTGCCGCCGAGATCCCAACCCTCGGCTCTCTTGCCATCAACGCTTTCGTCCTGCGCGGGCCGGAGCCTCTACTCGTCGACACCGGCACTGTCGCCGGCAGCACCGAATTCATGACCACGCTCGAATCCGTGATCGATCCGCAGGAACTGCGCTGGATCTGGCTCACCCATACCGACTTCGATCACATCGGCTCGATGGCGACGCTGCTCGAACTCAACTCCAGTATCCGAGTCATCACGTCATTCATGGGCGTCGGCATCATGGGCCTGTCCTCCACTCCGCTCCCGATGGACAGGGTGCATCTCATCAATCCCGGGCAGACCGTGACGGTAGGCGGCCGCCGTCTGACTGCGGTCCGGCCACCCGTCTTCGACAACCCGATTACCGCCGGATTCGTCGACAACCGGACCGGGGCCCTATTCAGTTCCGACTGCTTTGGCGCCCTCCTGCCCGGCGTGCCCGAAGACGCCTCGGATCTCGACTCCGCCACTGTCACCTCAGGACAGGTCAGATGGGCGACGGTCGATTCGTCGTGGGTGCACGACGTCGACCGGGGCGCTTTTGCTGCCAAGTTGGAGCAGTGGCGGGCTCTCGAGCCTACGAGGATCTACAGCAGCCACTTGCCTCCCGCCCCTGGATCCATGCTTTCCATGTTCGTCGATTCGCTGGCCCAGGTACCGGACGCTCCCCGTTTCGAAGGCCTCGATCAGGCGGCGCTCGAGTCGATGCTCGCCGGCGCAGCCGCGTCGTAGATCCTCATGCAGATTTAGGCCACTGGCGGGACAGTTTCGGCACACATCGCGCTTGTCGCAGACTTGCGACTTCGCGACGGGGTGCTCGTCTGGGAAGTTCGAAGGGCATCCCGTTGGGGTCTCTATCTCGGTAGAGATTGCAGGATTCGCAAGAACTCGGGATCTGACAAATGACGCGACAACACTGTGAGCGGGTTCACTTCGGAGGTTGTGAAGTTCGAATGCCGTCCCGTTGGGGGTGCCAAAAATTGTGGGCTCGCCGGCTTCTTCCGCCGGACACTGGCACAGAGGAGTCCGAACTTCCATCGGTTCGACCTAGGGCTCCAGGAATTCCGAATCCGACCACCGGATCAAGAATCTCCTCGTGGCAATCAAATGGACCCTTTCGTATTGGCAGGGTGATGGACGTGCCCGAGACCCGGTACGCGACGGCCCCGAACGGCGCGCGCGTCGCCTACCAGGTCATCGGCGACGGGGCCCGCGACATCCTGCTCTGCACAGATTGGCTGTCGAGCATCGATCTGATGTGGGACGAGCCCAGGTACGAGCATTGCCTTCGTCGCCTCGCCTCATACGGCCGACTTGTTCTGTTCGACAAACGCGGCACCGGAGCATCGGATCCTCTCGAGGTACGTGACGGTACGTTCGATGTCTCGCTGCTCGAGCAAGCCGACGAAGACATGTTGGTGGTCCTCGATGAGGTCGAATCGACCAGGGCGACCCTGTTGGGTGCCGACACGGGGGGCGTCGCAGCCATCGTCTTCGCGGCCACCCATCCGGAGCGGACCGAGGCTCTGGTCCTGCAAGACAGTTGCGCCAGAGTAACCACGGCAGACGACTATCCGTGGGGGCTGGACGAAACCGCTATTTCCGCGATCATCGATGCGGTCCGAGAGAGTTGGGGAACGGGCGTCGCCCTCGCGGCCTTGGCTCCGAGCCTTCTGGGAGACCGGTCCACCGTCCAGTGGTGCGCTCGCTACGAACGTCTGTCGGTACCTCCGGCGACGATGATCGCATCGTTTGAGGATGCTGCACAGATCGACGTACGGGCGGTCCTGCCGTTCGTGCGAGCGCCGACGCTGGTTCTCTCCCACGACGCCAGCACACTCATTCCCGTCGGCCAGGGTCGCTATCTTGCCGACCGAATCCCCGACTCGCGCCATGTCGAGCTCGAGGGTTCCGATATCTGGCTGTTCTCCGATCCCAGGTTGGTGGAGGAGATCTGCTCGTTCCTGGGGGAGGCATCAGCCGCCCCAGACGCTGACGACCGGGTGCTGGCTGCGGTGCTGTTCACCGATCTGGTGTCGTCGACCACGCAGCTGGCTCAGCTGGGAGACAGCCGGTGGAAGGAACTGCTCGAAATCCACGACCGCGTGTCGGCTCGAGGCGTCAACGACCACCGCGGGAAGCTCGTGGACCGGGCGGGAGATGGGATGCTCGCCACCTTCGACGGCCCGGCGCGTGCCGTCCGGTGTGCCGCCGCGATCGGGACGGAGCTGAGAAAGCTCGGCCTAGAGATGCGGGCGGGCGTCCATGTCGGGGAGGTCGAGCTGCGGGGAGCTGGCGTCGCGGGCATCGCGGTCCATCTCGCGGCTCGGGTGATGGGCAAGGCCGGTGCCGGTGAAGTGATCGTGTCGCGTACCGTGCGGGATCTCACAGTTGGCTCGGGCCTTGAGTTCCGGGACTTTGGCGTACACGAGCTCAAGGGCATCCCGGGTACCTGGGAGCTCTTCATCCTCGAGACATCTCATTGAGCTTGGACCTCTGTCAGCAGCGAACGCAGGACGTCCAAGAACCCTGGATTTGAAAGTTGGCTGGTCAAGGCTACGGACCACTCGACAGATGGGTTTCGGCGCCAACCAGGGTTGATCTCGCTCGAAGGTCAGCCAGCGCAGTCGACCGCTACCTCCAACGCCGTACAAACCTGACGCATTCGTTCATCACTGAGTCGCCCGAGGCGCTCAACGAGAACAGCGACCGAGACGCTCTCGACCGAATCAAGATTCACCGCAGACTGCAGCGGGATCGGGTCATTGCCAGGCTCCAGCACTACCTCACTAGGCAAAGCGCGGATCGTGGTCGTGCACGGAGCGATCAAGACACGACGGAGCCTCGGGATGGCTGCGTCACGCGACAGCACGACTACCGGGCGGCGGCCGATGTCAGATAGCTCACACCACCAGATCTCACCGCGGGTTGGAAGCGAGATCACGATGCACCGGCTGCTTCGCGGAATGACGCGAGATCGCCCCACTCGTCCGGCTCTTCGAGCGGGTGTGCCTCGTAGGCCACGTAACTTGCGTCATGCTCCGCTGCACGATGTCGAGCCAGAAGCGCTTCGAGCGCTTCGTCAAGAAGCGCCGCGTCAGCCAACTTCGAACGAAGACGGCGAGCGCTTGAAAGCAGGCCTTCATCGACCGTCGTGCTGACCCTCACGCGAGGCATGCCATGATTATGCCATAGATATGGCATACAAACCGCGGCGCCCAGCAGACTTCAAGAGGGCTCGTGCGTCAAACCTAAGAGGGTCCTGCCTGCTGGCCTGGACGATTGGGTGGACGGCGGTGCCGGAGCTCGGTCCCTGGTAACTCGACCTGGATCGGGCATCATGTCGCCGTGGGATCCAAGGGCGACAAGCCACGCAAGCTGAAGCGCCGACTGCCGAAGGTGCCCAAGTACGAGGAGCCCAACACCCTCCCCCTCCCAGGGCTGGTCGGCGGGGCGACGACCGGTCCTACGGGCGACGGGGGCAACCACCAACACTCACAGGAGCCCGGCCGGGCCGGCAAGGTCCTGCTGTGGCTGCTCGGGCGACGCCCCAAGGATCCCAACCCCACACCCTGAAGCCGACCCTGGCGAGTCGAGATCAAGGTTGCGCCGTCCTTGTCAGGGAATGCGCTGGTAGTCCTTGGTCGGATCGAGGACCAGTCTCCGCAACGGTGAGCCGTCAAGTCCCATGATCTCGATCTTCAGACCGTCGATGTGCAGGCCCGCGCCAGCCGGCACAAGGGATGTCGTTGCCTGGTCCTGGAAGGTCAGGACGTAGCTGGTCGCTCGTGAATGCTGTTCCAATCATTGACAGTTACCGCCCACTCCATACTTCGTCCGACCTCGGCGGGAGCAGTCACCTCGTCCTCGACCGTTCTCAGCAGGCGGAACCCCAAGCCACGGGGGACGCCGGCACTGGCGAGGTTTGCTTCATCACAGCGGATGTGGACCTCCTCCATCCCGGGCAACTGAAACGCGGCTCCCGTCAGAGCACGGGCCGCGGCTGAGGCGATGCCGCGTCGGAGCCAGCCCGTCCTGACCCAGTAGCCGATCTCAATCCGACCAGGGCCCAACCGAGGATGCAGCCCGGCTCCACCGATCAGCGTGCTCTCAACGAGGTTCCAGATCGCGTAGCCGTAGTTTTCGCCACGGTCGAACTCCTCAATCGATTGGGAAATGAAGTCTGCGAGACCTTGCTCCAAGGGCTCTACCGAGGCCCACGCCAACCATGGACGTAGGTGATCAGTGCTGGTCGATACCGCCTCAAAGAGCGCCTGCAAGTCGCTAGCTTCGATACCTCCGCAACACGACTGGAGGGTCTTCGATCCTCTCGGGCGGTGCGCCGGGCATTGCCAACGATTCTGCCGTTTCACGCCCCCGAATCCCCCCGGGACGGCCATAGCCATCCCCCTATTAGCGGCTACCGGTGATCGGTAATATTCTATTGGCTATGGCTACAACCTGGCTCGCGCCCGCCCTCCGGGGTGTGAACCTCAGAGAGCAAGTGCTCGCGACGATCCGAGAGGCACTCATCACCGGCCGGATCATCCCCGGCGTCGTGTACTCCGCCGCCTCTCTCGCCACCGAACTCGGCATCTCCAACAGTCCCGTGCGTGAGGCGATGCTCGCCTTGGTCGACGAAGGACTGATGGAGGTCGTCCCGAACCGCGGCTACCGCCCCGTGGCGCTGACCAGCTCCGACCTCGCGGAGATCGCCCAGCTGCGGATGCTCCTGGAGGTGCCTGCGGCTGGAATCGCGGCACTGACGGACCTTGGCCAGAGGGCGGCGGAGCTGGAAGGACTCGTCGAGCGGATTGAACAAACCGCCGCGCTTGGCGACGTCGGAGGCAACCTCGCCGCGGATCGCCAGTTTCATCTCAGCCTCGTCGACATCTGCGGCAATCGGCGGCTCGTCCAACAGGTCGCGCAGCTTCGTGACCAGACGCGTCTCTACAACATCCGTCACCTGGCACAGACCGGCGCGCTCGTCGCATCCGCCGGGGAGCACAGGCCGATACTCGCCGCCATCGTTGCCCACGACCGCCGCCGCGCCGAGACCCTCATGCGAGCCCATCTAGGTCACATCACAACCGACTGGTCCAGCGACGGCGCGGCGGATGACGATCAAAGAAGCGGGAGCGAGAAGTGATCGTCGCCCGCGCGGCGGATCACTCTGCTCCCGACCGCAGCTTCGGCGACGCATGGCCGTCTTGGTACCGAGGATCGCGACGCACTGGCGGGTGATGTCGCAATGGACGTTTACGAAGCGGTGCGCTCCCGCCAGTCCATACGAGGTTTCCTCGATCGTCCCGTGCCGCCCGATGTGACACGGAGAGTTCTCAGCGCGGCCTTGCAGTCCCCGTCGGGAGGCAATCTCCAGCCGTGGCACGTCTACGTGCTCTCGGGAGCGAAGCTCGACGACCTGAAGGCCCGGATTCGGCGGCGGGTGGCGGCCGGGATCGGGGGGATGACCCACCAACACCGCCGTACCCTCTACCTCTGCCCGACCGCCATGCACGGCGACTCGAGGACATGGGCGCCCGTCGATACGCAGCCGTCGGAGTGGCCCAGGATGACCGGGAAGCACGCGCACGAGTCCGCGCTGGGAACTGGGACTGTTGGGGAGCCACCACCGCGCTGTTTTGCTATCTCGAGACGGTGATGCTTCCGCCTCAATGGATGGACGTCGGGATGTTCCTACAGACCGTGATGCTGCTCTTTCGCGCCGAAGGGATGGACACCTGTCCTCAGATCGCCTGGGCTGAGTATCACGAGACGGTCGCCGCAGTCATCGAACCGCCGAGCAACCTCGTTCTGGCCTGCGGCCTGTCGATCGGCTTTGCGGACCCGGCCGTGCCTCGTCCGCGGATGCCGCGCGCGCAGTTGTCCGATGCCGTGACGTTCGCAAGGTGAAGGCTAAAACTCCTGAGAGTCGCCACCGGTGCGAGCCTCGCACGGCCCAATCCGCGCCGCTGGAATGCGGCCGCGCCTCCTGCCGGGCTAAGGCGTGCGCCTACGCTTGGAAAGTGAAACCCGGGTACTCGTCGACGAGCAGGAGGTACCAGCAGTTGACCCGCGTGATCCACGTGATGGCGTTGAATACGGTCCGCCGCCACTGTGGGTTCCACTTGCCGCCGGTCACCACACTGATCAACCCCATCAGCAACCCGATCCACAACATGATGGCGACGTAGATCCCGTACAGATACAGCGGGATGACGTAGAGGAACCGCAAGAGCACCTGCGTCTTGTCGTAACTGGTGGCGGGCGTGATGTCGATCCGGGCCGGGTAACCGCCGGGGTCGGCGTACCCAGGGATCGGCTTGAACTCCGGGTACTGCGGGGTCAAGAAGTACTGGAAGGCCATCACCCGGTAGGCATACCGCTCGAAGCCGGCGATGTTTTCGCGGGCGCTTTCGGGCGGACTCCCCTGGGTCACGATCGAGAACCAGGCGATGATCGCGTTGAAGAAGGCGACGATCCCATACAACCCGAGCACGAAGACCTGGGGTATGGCGAGCAGATAGCTGATGAAGGGCTGGAGGTTCGCCATCTCCAACGGCGCGTCGAGGGCGCAGGTCACCGGGTAGGTGATGTCCGACTGCAGGGCCGTCGCCGCATCGTGACCAGCGGCAGCCGGGAAAGAGGAACCGGCCGGGTTCACACCCTGGCCGCCTGCCTGACCGCTCGCCTGCCAACCGGTATCGCTCATGACCCGGACCTCCCCCGTCGTGGTGATGCTGGCCGAATGAGTCCGGACAACCGTGAGTGTCGCACATATGCCGATCGGCTGGGAGGAGAAGTGCTCTCTCCCTCGCGTACCGTGCCGGATCTCACCGGTGCCTCGGAGTTCGGTTCCGGTACTTTCGCTCAGCGAGACCACAGGCAAAGGGAGCTGCGTGGGGCGGACCGGCGATCTCGGGAACCGCTGCGGCGCGGTCAGTCGGCTCGCAAGAGCAGTGCGGTCGGCGTCCGAGCGGCGATCCGCCCCGGCAGAGCGGCCACGACATTCGCGAGAACGAGCGCCCCGATGGCCACGAGAGCGATCGACAGCCCGGGCACGGTCGGAGCCGGCACCGCGTGAATGTCGTTGGCGAAGAGATCCCAGAGGGCCCGCCCGAAGACAATCCCGAGGGGCACTCCCACAACGGTCCCGATGGCGACAGCAACGCTCGACTGCCAGGCAACGACGGTCGCCAACTGACGGCCGGACAGACCCAGGGTCTTGAGCAGGGCCAGATCTCGACGACGGCGCCGGACCGAGGCGACGAGCGTCAGTCCGAGTGCCACGACGGCACCCGCGGCGAGGCTGGCACCGAGGACCGTCGGGATCACCTCGATGGACCGGGAATTCACGATCTCCGCCGGACGCAGCACGCCAACGGGACCTCCTGCCGGTCCGTCTTCGTTCGTGGCGTTCAAGGTGCGGTCGATCTTGCCAAGCGAGCGCAAGGCCGCCGTCGAGTCGTCACCATCGCGGGTTCGGATGAGGAATGCGTTCGGGCCGGCGACAGTGCTCTCCTGTGCGTTTCGTACCGCGGGCGGGATCAGCCGATAGTCGACGATGGCTCCGGTTCCCATCTCGAGATTTCCGACGGCGGGCATCGTGGCCGTTCCGACGATGCGCAGTCTGGTCGGCTTGTTGACGCCGTTGGCCACCACCACGGTTCCCCCCAGATGTTCGTGGAGCGTTGCCAAGGTCGACGCGGCAAGCACGATCTGATGCGGAGTCTCGAGTCCGTGGCCGCTCAGGATCGGCGGCGCCACCGCGGCGTTGGGATTGGCGCCGAGCACGGGGATGTCCCTCTGTCCGTCAATTTGCAAGGCCGCGAAGTAGACGCCCGAGGCGGCGGCCACCTCGCGATCGCTCGCCAGCAGGGCCGCAGTTTGGTGGGCCGGGAGGTCCTCGTCGCCGGCGAAACCGGACAGCAGTGCGTAGTTCCAGTTCCACCCGTAGAGGGATGGATGGGAGACCAGGCTGTTGAGACTCGCACCGAACGTGATGGTGGCCACCAACACGGTCATGGCGAGCGCCGCCCCCAAGATGGCCGAGCGCACGGGCACGGCGTCGCTCCCTGCGCCGGGTTCGAGAGCAAAGCGGATGCCGGTCACGGCCGAGGTCGGCAAACCGGAGGTCGCGGCCGCCCGCGCCACGCTCGAGTGGCGGTCGGCGGCCAGGCGGCGACGCCGGACGGCGAGAAGGGGCGCTCGCCGGAAGGCGAGGAGCCCGGAGATGCCAGCCAAGACCACGACCAGCAGCACAAACCCGAAACCGAGGACCGTCCAGTCGAAGGCCACGCCCAAGGTCGGGTACACCGGGCGCACGGGTCCCAATGGGGCCAGCGGCGAGAGTCCGATCGCGACGAGCGACCGCCAGCAGGGATCCCAACACAATCGCGCTGCCGATGCCGATGCCCCATCAGCCGCGGTCATGGCCGGATTGGCCCCGAGGGCACGCATCGTTTCGAGGTCGCCTGCTCCGACTCGGAGCTGGCGACCAATGATCTGGCCGGCGATGAGCAGCGCAGCCAACCCGGCCAACCCTCCGAACACGCCGAGGGCGATGGCCTCCGGCTTGATCGCCCGGTCGGCCGTCGCTTGGATGTTCGCGCGTGTTTTCAGCGCCGACAGCGGCGGCAAGTCGAGGGAAGAGGCGGCCGACCTCGGCCTTCACGGCGGCCACGTGCGTGGTGCCACCGACGAGTTGGAGCGCGCTGTCCGAGTAGGTGGCGCAGCAGGCGGCAAGCTCCCGGGTGAGCCTCGACGAGAGGAGCACCTCCGCCGAGCCCAGCGCTTTGATCTGGTCTTCGACGACGTTCTGGCTCAACACCACCAACCCGACCATTCGAACGGTCGCGACCACGCTCGGCTTGCCCGGGTTCGCCAGGAGGCTCTGGGCGTCGGAATCGAAGCTCACCCGGATCACCGAGCCGACGTGGATCCCGAGCTCTGCTGCAGCTTGCGCGTTCATGACCGCCTCGCCCACCTTGCCCGGGTCGGCGAGGCGACCGCGCACGAGCGTGACCCGATCCTGGGTCGCGTATTCGCCGTCGAAGCTCCCTTCCACGACCGGCGGTTTTCCCCGGCGGGGATGCGGACGTGGACTCCGGTGACGGTGTCGAGGTTGCCGTCAAACCCGACGACGGTTGCCTGGTGGCGGACATAGGGCAGGTGGGCCACCTCGGCCACGGCAGCCGCGCTGTATCCATTCGCGGAGCCGAGCGCCGGGTTGTCGAAGGCGGTGAAGGCAACCAGGTCTGACGGATTGGTGCTGGCGAGGTAGGTCGAAGAGGACGCCTGGGTGCGGCGAGCCCCGGCGACGGCGCCCATGGCCAGGCCACCGAGCAGGCCGACGAGGAGCACGATCGTCAGGTAGCCGCCCCAGCGGCGGGCGAACGTGGCCCGGAACCGGTACCCGGCGACGCGAAATAGCTGCGTGTTCACGATGTAGGCTCTACCGAGTTCGGCTCCGCCCACGTCGAAATGCCCTCCCGGGCGTGCCAACTCAGACCCTCGCTCTGGCTATCCTCCTCCGGCTCGTCCAGCCGACCAAGGTGGCCAACTGGTGTGATCCCCTCGTGCCAACACCAGGCCCGGCCAATACCCGGGTACCGGCCTCGAGGCCACAGCAAGGCACCCCGCGACATGGCCTCTCATGCGTTCGGCCAGCTCGAGTGGTCGCTCATGCCCGCTCGCGCCGCGTCACCACACGGCCATCGACGCTTCAGGGCCGGCTCATGACGCGACCCGTTGGCCCGCCCCAACGGAGGGTGACACCCGAGACCCATTGGCGGCATGGAGTGTTCGGATCGAGGCGGAGCTTTCGACCGAACGAACCCCGGACCGTGCGAGGGATCATCTCATCTAGGCGGGGACATCCTCCAGGCCGGCACGGATCATCTCGCGAAGCTCCGGAGTGTTCTGGTGGCCGTGCTTGGCGACCGCGTGGCCGATCGCGGCGTCAAGGACTTCGTCCTCGGTCCCGGCGATCGTGAGAGTGCAGTTGATCTCGTTCGGCACCTTGCCGCAATCGATCATCTTTCGAGCCATGTCAGGGCCTTTCTGTCGGTTCTGAATCGTCCAGGAAACAGCGCTGTTGCTACTTGGCATAGGTACTCGCGCCGAACCAATCCACGACGACGACGGGCTCGCTGCCGACCACCCAGGCGTCGTGACCGCTCGGCAGCGATGTCACATCCCCGGGGCCGGCGACGAACTCGGTTCCATCGTCCATCCGGATGGCCAGCTGTCCGGCCACGTGGTACTGGAAATGGGGCGCTTCGCAGCTCGCCGTCTCGGCGATCGGCTGCACGTCGTTCGACCAGCGCCATCCCGGTTCGAAGACCAGACGGCCGACCTCCCCACCACCAACCTTGAGGATCTCGGCCCGCCCGTTCGGGAACCGCCGGGTCTCGTCGGGTTGCCCGAAGCTCCGGTGCTCGGTCTCGTGCATGGTCGCCTCGCTTCTGCGGTCCGAGGGTCTTACCTACTAGTAGGTATTTTGCTTACTGGTAGGTCAGGAGTCAAGGGGGACCGGTAACCTCTGGCCATGGACGTGATGCAGAAGGCCCCGGCGAAGAGGATCCAGACGTCGACGCAGATCCTCGACGTGGCCGAGCAGCTCGTGCAGATCCGGGGTTTCAACGCGTTCAGCTACGCCGACGTCGCTTCCGAGTTGGGGATCACCAAGGCGGCCCTGCACTACCACTTCGCCACCAAGGCGGAGCTCGGGGAGGCGCTGATCACGCGCTACGCCACCCGGTTCGCCGAGGCATTGGCCGAGGTGGAGGTGCGCTTCGCCGACGCACCGGCCCGGCTCGCGGCCTACGTCGATCTCTATCTCACGGTGCTGCGCGAGAAGCGCATGTGCCTCTGCGGGATGCTGGCCGCCGAGTACCCGACCCTGCCCACCCCCATGCAGGACGCCGTCGTGCGCTTCTTCAACGACAACGAGACCTGGTTGAGCGGTGTCTTGACCCGCGGGAAAGCCGAGGGAACGCTGGAGTTCGCCGAGAGTCCGACCGAGACGGCGCGGATGATCGTGAGCGGGCTCGAAGGAGCCATGCTCGTGGCTCGGCCGTTCGAAGACATCGGACGATTCCAGGCTGTCGCGGACCAGCTGCTCGCTGGTCTGCGCCGCACCATCTGAGAGTTGCCTGGCGGACGCCGGCTCGACCGTGCGTCTTCTAGGACGCGACCCGCTTTCCCTCGAGCGGGTAGCTCACGCCGGTGAGCTCCTCTGACACAACCCACAGCCGTTCGGCGACCGACAGGTCGCGCGACCGGGCGCTCGAGCCCACCCGCTTGGGGTAGCCGCGCTGTTCGAGCAGGCCGCGCGGGCCGTAGTACTCGCCTCCCCGGACGGCGGGGTCGGTGGCGGCGCGCAGCGTGGGGAGGGCGCCCATCGACGAGCTCTGGCTGAACACGGAGCCCAGCGCCTTCATGAGACCGGCCGGAGCCACGTGCCGACCGAGCTCGGTGTTGGCGGCGCCGGGGTGCGCGGCGACCGCGATCGTCGTGCTGCCGGCCGCCTCGAGCCGGCGTTGGAGCTCGTAGGTGAACAGCAGGTTGGCCAGCTTGGACTGCCCGTAGGCGCGTGTCGCCCGGTAGTTGGCCTCACTCTGGAGGTCATCGAAGTCGATCCGGCCAATGCGATGGACGAAGCTCGACACCGTCACCACCCGCGACCCGGGTGCCGCCATCACGCAGTCGAGCAAAAGTCCGGTCAGTGCGAAATGGCCCAGATGATTGGTGCCGAACTGAAGCTCGAAGCCGTCGGCCGTCAGCCCGTAGGGCGGCACCATCACTCCGGCGTTGTTGACGAGCAGGTCGACGTGGTGATGCGTCGAACGGATCGTCTCGGCGGCCAGACGGATCGACGAGAGGTCGGACAGATCGAGACTGACGACAGAGACATTGGCCCCCGGTACCTGCGTCGCGATCCGGCCGGCGGCCTCGGTTGCCTTCTCGTGGCTCCGGCAGGCCAAGACGACCGTGGCGCCGTGGTCGGCGAGCACCCTCGCTGCGTCGTAGCCGATCCCGGTGTTGGCGCCGGTCACGACCGCCACCCGGCCTGCCTGGTCGGGGACGTCGGCCTCGGTCCATCGCTTGGTCATGGGTCTGCTTCCTCGTCGGTCCTGGCCTGTTCACCCGAGATCGGAGAGAAGGCCGGGCAAACTCAGGATTTGGCTCGAACACTAGGCGGCACCATCTCGGTAGCCCCTTTGCGGCTTCACCCGCGTCTCTCGGCAGAACACGGGACAGAGATGGGCACGCACACTTCGGAAGTGGCCGCGGGGTCATCCGACCGCCGCGGAGGGCGCTTTGGTACCCTCGATTTGCCGAATGCGGCAGCCCCTCCTGACGGAGAAGCAACTGCTATGCCCTCCAGAGAGACCGTCGAACTACTCTGCGAGCCCGGTCGGATCCGGTCCGTGGTTCAGCCCGTCGTCCGCACCTCAGACAGCGTGATCATCGGGTACGAGGCGTTGGCGCGTATGCCGGTGGAGCCGTTGCAACCCCCGAACTGGTGGCTAGAAGGCGCCGAAGCGCTCGGACTGCGCGGCAAACTCGAGCTCGCGTGCCTCGCCGCCGCGGCCGCCCTCGGTGACCCGCCGCTCGATCGCATGCTCTTTGTGAACGTCAGCCCGTCGACCCTCACCGATCCCCTCGCGCTTCGCCTCCTCGACTCGCTTCCCTCTCGACTCATCATCGAAATGACCGAGCAAGAGGCGGTCGGGGACTACGACGAGCTCCGCAGTCAGCTCGTTCCGTGGCTGGCCCGGGGAGTCCGCCTGGCGGTGGACGACACCGGTGCCGGCTACTCCAGTCTGCGCCATGTCATCGAGCTCAAGCCCGACTTCTTGAAGCTTGATCGAGAGCTCGTCCGCGAGGTGGACCGTGACCGCAACCGCCTCGCGTTGATCCGGGCGGTGGTCGCCTTCGCGTCCGAGGTCGGGACGAGCGTCATCGCCGAGGGCGTCGAGACTCAGGCCGAACTCGACACCCTTCGAGAGGCGGAGGTCCACCTCGTCCAGGGCTACCTGCTGGCGCGTCCGGGCGAACCGTGGCCGTGCGTCTCGACCGGAACCAACAGCGAGCTGGGTCCCTGGACGGGCCGCAAGGACCAGGCGAGTCTCGAGCGCCTGCGCGACTCACTGTCGAGAGCCAACGACGCGACCGCGGCCTGCTCGCTGATCGTGGAGCACCTGTTCCGAAAGGGTCAGCTCCTCCCGAGCCTGTACCTCGAGTCGCAGGGTTCCCTCCGTTGTGTCGCCCAACGCGGCCTGTGGCAAGTCCTCGACGGAATGCCCGATTCGGTCGGCATCACCGGAGCGACGTGGAAGCTCGGCCGGCCGATCGTCGTTGACAACGTCGCGACGCACGCCGACTACCTCGAGGCCGTCCCGGGCGTGGTCGCGGAGATGTGCGTACCGGTGATCGCCGACGGGAGGGCCATCGGTGCACTGAACGTCGAGTCGCTCAGCCCCCTGCCGACCAATCTGGTCGAGGTGCTCGAGCACTGCGCCGGACTTCTCTCGGATCGCCTGAGAGAGATCGGCGAGCGACGCGACGCCACGGCCTGGCAGCGGGCTTCGCGGGCGTCGACGGCGATCTCCGGCCTGACGACGGGCATGCGAATGCCGGACAAGCTGCTCGGCTGCCTGCAGGAAGCCTCCGCCATGGACTCCGCGTGCCTCATCTTGAACACCGTCGACGGGCCGAAGGTGACGACGTCAGTTGGGCGCCTGGCGGCCCAACTGCAGAGCCTTTCGACCGGGGAACTCGAGGCAATGACCTCCCTCGTGGGCGACATCCGATCGTGCTACACGGCCGGAGACACCTCCGGACGAGGGTTCGTCGGAACCGAGTCGCTCCGCAACGGGGGAGCCCGGGCGGTGGCAGTGCTGCCGCTGTGGGCTCGCCGTCAAAGACTGGGGACGCTGGTCTTCGCACACTCGAAGCCGGTGCGCCTGACCAGCGAAGACATCGAGCCGCTCGAGATGCTGGCCGATACCGTCGCCGCCCTGCTGGTTGATCACTCGAGCGTGCAGCGCCGGCACCGGCTCGCCGCCCATTCGGCGAACGGCGGGTCCGGGCAACGGGAGCCCACGACGCTCGTCTGAGGCGACGCCGCCGGCCTTCCCGGTGGCGGGGGCCGGGCCACGTACGGTTCCAAGACCGCGACCCGGGATACCGCTGCTCCGCCCGAGTTTGGTACGGGTCCCAGACCGTCACATAAGTTGACTATTATCTCGCCGACCGGACCGCCCAGCACATAAGGCCAGCGGAGAAGCGCAGACGGATCGTGACAGCCGATCAGCCCGACCCAATCGCCCCGTCGTCAGACCCGCCGCGCTGGTCGCGGGTGCGGGTCTGGCGCTCGCCCGTCGGACAACCCCGATGGGCCCGACCGGTCCTCCTGGGCGTGGCCGCCATCGCGGCACTCAGCTACGGCTGGAACATCGCCGCGCAACAGCCCGAGCTCTTCTACGCGGCCTCGGTCCGGTCGATGTCGGAGAGCTGGCACAACTTCTTCTTCGCAGCCTTCGACCCGCGGGCCACGATCAGCATCGACAAGCTCCCCGGGGCGCTGTGGGTCCAGGCGCTGGCGGTGCGCCTCTTCGGGCTGCATCTGTGGGCCCTCAATCTCCCCCAGGCGATCGAGGGCACCCTCACCGTCCTCGTGCTCTACCGGGCCGTCCGCCGCCTGTGCGGACCACGCGTCGCCATCGTCTCCGCCGTCGTCTACGCGTGCACGCCGGCAACGGTGGCGCTGAACCGGGGCAACGTCTCGGACTCGCTGCTCGTCTTGCTCCTGGTGTGTGCGGCCGACGCCGCCTCGGCGGCCATCGTTTCCGGGCGGAGCCGATCGCTCCTGCTGGCCGGTCTGTGGGTGGGTCTGGCGTTCCAAACCAAGATGCTGCAGGCCTGGCTCATCGTGCCGACGCTCCTGCTCATCTGGCTCGTGGCCGCCCCGCCCGGGTGGGCGCGACGGGTCCTGACCGGCCTCGCCATGCTCGTCATCACGGCTGTCGTGTCCCTGAGCTGGATGCTCGTTGTGACGGCGGTCCCCCACCAGGACCGGCCCTACGTCGACGGCAGCCGCCACGACTCTCTGTTCGAGCAGGTGTTCGAATACAACGGCTTCAGCCGCGCCGACTCGCCGGTGTCGACGCCGGTGACGGACACGCGGACGGTGGCGACACTGCGCCTGGCGACGCTCGACAACGGCTCGCGCGCCGACCGCGTCGTCGCCGGCGCCGGTGGCCGCGACATCGGCTGGCTGCTCCCGCTCGCCGCGGCCGGCCTGCTGGCCGGGCTGCTGCGGACCCGGCGGCGGTCCCGCGGCGATCCGCTGCGCGCCGCCTGCCTGCTCTGGGGCACCTGGTTGGCGGTCGACATCGGAGCGTTCCTCGTGACCAACACGATCAACGCCTACTACCTCGGGGCGCTGACGCCGCCGATCGCCGCGCTCGCCGGCATCGGAGTCGACACCGCGTGGCAGGCCCTCCGCGGCGACCACTCGTCTCGCGCCCGGATCCTCGTCGCGGCCGTCGTCGGTGGGACGGTCGCCTACGGCTACTGGCTGCTGGCGCCGGCCCCCACCTTGGTGCGGACCCTCGCGCTCATCGTCGCGGTGGGGCTCTGCGTCGGGGCGGTCGCGCTGCGCCGCGGCACGATGGCCCTGGCCCTGGCCGCGGCACTGCTCGCCCCCGGCATCGCGGCGATCGCCCTCGTGACCGAGCACGGCGGGCCCTTCAACACCCCCTACGAGCCGGCTGCGGCCCGGGCGGTCACCCAGGCCGACGTGGCGGTGGCCATCACCAAGGGCGCGACGGCGGACAGGCTGCTCGCCAAAGGCCAAGGGACGCGCTATCTCGCCGCGGCGTACACCTCGCTGCTCGCCGCTCCGCTCATCTACGCGACCGGCGACGAGATCCTGCCGATCGGCGGCTTCAATGGCTCGCAGCCGGAACCGACCCTGTCCCAGTTGCAGGCGGACTTCCAGACGGGGCAACTCCACCTGGTGCTCTTCCCGCCGAACGACGACCGGCGGACGCGCTGGGTGGTGGCCCACTGCTTCAACGTCACCGTGCCGAGCACCGGACTGCTGACCTACTACTGCAAGTAGTCGGGCTGCCCGATCGGCGGCCCCGCTGAGTGCGGAGCGACGACGAAGTGGACGGCTGCACGGGCGGGCCGGACGCGGTCACAGCGTCGCCTGGGCACCAGCAGCGGCATCACCGCTGCGGCACGCGCTCACCTCCACCGGGCCGGGAGCCGGTCACGATAAGTTCGTCGGCCTGTTCTCTCGGAGGGGGCCCTATGCGGTGGCAGGACATCGTTCTCGCTACCGGCTCGCTGCTGTTGGCCGCCGCACTCGTTCCCACCCTGCGATCGGCGCACAAGCCGGCGCTGTGGACCTGCCTCATCACGGCCGCCTGCCTGAGCGTCTTCACGGTGGTCTACGGGAGCCTGGCGCTGTGGTACTCGACCGGCACGACCGCGCTGACCAGCCTGTGCTGGTGGACCCTGGCCGCGCAGCGACTGCGAATGGCGCGAGCCGCGTGAGCCGCCACGGCGGGTCCAGCCCATTGACCGATCCGTCCAGCGCAAGCATGCTGTCGGGGGCGAGGGACCACCCTCGCCGACACGTCGAAACGGAGGTGAGGCCGCCGTGCATCACGTCACTCTGCTTCGGCGCGCCCTCGATCGGAGACGAGATCGGCCGACCCTGAACTAGGTCGGGCTGCTCGGTTCCTTGTCGAACGGTGGCGCGCCGCCACCAGATTCCCCCATCGAACAAGGAGTTCCGAGTTGAGCGGTACACGGATTCATGCATACCTGCGCGCCGGCGGCGCCAATTCCGAGTTGGAGCGGGTCGGGCCGTTCGTGGCCGCCTTCACGCCCGGGACCGACCACCCGATGCTGAACTACGCCATCCCCGATGACCGGGTGCGTCCGTCGCGACCACAGGTCGACGCCCTGATCGAGGCGTTCGCGCGCCGCGGCCGCGTGCCGCGCCTCGAGTATTCGCAGGAGGCGGCGCCGGACCTCGAGGCGAGGCTGACCGAGTCCGGTTTCCGGGTCGAGGCCCGATTCTCCGTGCTCGGTTGCCACGCCGGCGAGGAGGTGGCCATGCCGGAACCGCCTGACTTCGTCGTGGGCCTGGCCGAGTCCGACCGGGACCACCTCGACGCCGTGGCCGTCGCCAACGAGGCCTTCGGCGAGCTCGGCCTCCCCGATGCGCGCGCGCTCGCCGCCCGGCGTTCGCTCGTGACCGCCGGCGGCGCCGTGGTCCTGGCGCGGGACCGATCGACGGGCGAGCCGGCCGGATCGGGACTCTTCGGAGCGCCGCGTGCCGGGGTCAGCGAGCTGGCGGCGGTCGGGACACGGGTGTCGTCCAGGAACCGGGGCGTCGCCGGCGCGGTCTCGGCACTGCTCGTCCGCCAGGCCTTCACCCACGGGGTGGAGATGCTGTGGCTCACCCCGGAGCACGCGCAGTCGGAGCGCCTCTACGGCCGGGCCGGCTTCCGTCCGATCGGCGGGGAGATGATCCACATCTCCCTACCGGTTCGGACCAGCTGAACCGCTCCCGGTCGGGGGTCGAGTGGGGCGGCGGCGGGCGTCTCGCGAACCGGGACGGGCCAGCGGGCAACAATTGGGCAATGGGGGTCGACTCGGACGCGATGGTCATCGCCGCGTCGCTCGACGAGCCGGAACACTTCGGCGTCCTGTTCGACCGTCACGCGACGGCGATGTACCGCTACTTCGTCCGACGAGTCGAGCCGGACACGGCCGACTCCTTGCTGGGAGAACTGTTCCGCGTGGCCTTCGAGCGGCGCACCACCTACGACTGCCAGCAGCCCAACGCCCGGCCCTGGCTCTACGGCATCGCCACGCGCCTCCTCGCGCACCATCGCCGCAGTGAGGCCCGCCGCCTGCGCGCCACCGCGCGTCTGGTCGCGACGCTCGACCAGGGGAGCGATCCGACGGAGGAGGTGCTGGACGCCCTCGACGCTCGTTCCACCTGGCCGGTGGTGGCCGACGCCCTCGCCACCCTGCCCGACGGAGAGCGCGACGTGCTCTTCCTCTACGCCTGGGAGGATCTCAGCTATCAAGACATCGCCACCGCGCTCGGCCTGCCGGTCGGGACGGTGCGGTCCCGGTTGAACCGGGCCCGCCGACGGTTGCGCGAACTGCGGGCTCCGAGCGGGAGATAACAGATGACAGATGAATTTCAGCGCACTGCGCCGGCTCCGGCCGGATCAGGTCCACCCTGATTACCCGGCCGAGCCGACAGTGTTCTCCAGGCACAAGGAGCAGCTCATGGCCACGATCGGCGACACCGACTTCGTTGCGCTCACCGACATGATGCCCGACATCTACCCGCGCCTCGCCTACAACGACGAGTACGCGGCGGTCGAGTACCTCTCGCGGGTGTTCCAGTTCGAAGAGATACGAGAGGCGCGCATGGAGCAGGGCGGCACGATGCTGGCGTGGCTCCGCATGGGCAGCGGCGTGATCATGATCGGCCACGCCAACGAAGAGGTGCACCAGATCTCGAGCCCGACCACGGTCGGCGGCACGACGGTGCAGATGATGACCTACGTCCACGACATCGACGCCCACTACGCACACGCCGTCGCCGAGGGGGCCGTCATCAGCATGGCTGTCCAGGACGCCTTCTACGGCGAGCGCCGCTACGAGGCCACCGATCTCGAGGGGCACCGCTGGCACTTCGGGGAGCGTTTCGCCGACATCAAGGCCCGCGGCGGAACGGTGTCCGAGCACCCCGAAGGCGGACTACCCGACTGCTGACCGCTGGGTCGCCTCAGTGCGGGCCGGCGGAAATGTCGGCGCAGCGCAGGCAGACCTCGTCGGGCACCACGCCGAGCCGATGAGGACGGCGAAGACCCGACAGCGAGCCGAGGCAGAACCCGAACACCGACTCGAGCAGGGCGGCGGCGGCCAGGAGGCCAGCACGATGTCCGCCGCCGTCATGCGGTCGAACCCGAGGGCCAACACGGCCGCGCTGAGCGAGAAGGCCACCCCGATGCCCTGGGCGAGGTCCCGGCCCGACCCGGACGTGACCGGCAACGCCCGGCGAGCCCCGAATGGGCGTGGCCTATAGTGGGCCCTCGTCTCGGGGCAGGTCCCCGGGACGGCCCCCACGGCGTTCGCCGTCGAGGACCTGTGGTGCAGCCTGGAGTGCACGCCGGCCTGTCAAGCCGGAGGTCGCGGGTTCAAATCCCGTCAGGTCCGCCAATCCCGCAGCGCCGAGGAGCGCAACCTCGGCGCTGTAGCCTGTCCAGCGCGGTCGGGTAGCTCAGTCGGCAGAGCGCGCGCCTGAAAAGCGTGAGGTCACCGGATCGACGCCGGTCCCGACCACCAACACCCCCAATAGAAGCATCGGTTACCGGGCGCACCCGCCTGCTCGCGTACGTGTCGCGTGAGCGTTGTCCGGTCGCTCCCGTGCTGTCAGTGCGTCGGGTCGGCAGCCTCGTGGTCCGCGAACGCGGGGACCTCTGCGGGGTCGCGGACCGCGACCGGCAGCACGGGGAACTCGATGTGCGCCTGGGCCCGGCTCTCGTGCGCCGCCACCATCTTCGTGTGGTACTCCTCGAGCGTGGCCCGGAACTCGTCGGTGTGATAGCGGGCGCCGTCGATGAGGGGACCCTGGGTCCCGGTCATGATGGCCACCACGTCCTCGCCGGTGACCGTCTTGAACTGCTCGAGGGCGTGGGCGACGGCCAGCACCTCCAACCGGTGCTCGTCGAGCAGCACCCGGGTGCGCTCGAGGAGCTCCTCGAGCTTCGCCTCGATCCGAGTCCCCAGGCCGCCCGAGAGCATCTGGCTCTCCCGCCGGCGACGATCGTTGGCCCCTTCGCCGCCGATCCCGGCCTCCCGCGTGATGCCGTGGCTGGCCACGGTTCGGCCCATCCCCCAGTAGCCCTCCATGAAGACTGCCGTGCGGGTGGCGGTCGCGAGGTCCGAGCTCACGCCCGAGGAGTTGTCGCCGGCGAAGAACATCTTCTCGCCGGCCAGGCTCGCCAGCGCCACCATGACCTGGCCCTCGTAGTCGACTGTTCCAACGCGTGAAGGTGTCCTCCACCCGCACGTGGGAGACGATGCCGAGGTAGCTGCCGCCCTTCTCGATCGTGGCGACGTCGATCACGACGTCCCGGCTGACCGTGGCCGCCGCCACCGCGTGGCAGGCCTCGTGGATGGCGACGGCGTGGCGCTCGCGCTCGACGTACTCCACGTCCTCGGGCGGACCCAGCTCCTTCATCTGCTTGGCCTTGACGACGTCGTCCCAGGTGATCGCGTCGCGTTGCCCGCGGATCGCGTTGATCAGGGACTCGTTGACGAGGTCCTTGATCGTGGCGCCGGTCGCATAGGGGGTCACCGTGGCCAGGCGGTCCAGGTTCTCGGCGGTGAGCTCGTGCTTCACCTTGGAGAAGTAGCCCTGGTAGGTGCGGACCCGCCCGGCCTTGCTCGGGTAGCCGACCTTGTAGATGCGGTCGATGCGGCCGGGACGCAGGAGGGCCTCGTCGAGGGACTCGGGCATGTTCGTCGCCATCATGACCATGATCCGGTACTTGGGCGGGGGCTTCGGCGGGAACCCCAGCGTGCGCCGGACCACCCGGCTGATCACGCCGCGCGGCTTCTTCAGGCCCGAGAGCTCCGAGAGCAGGGACTGCAGGGTGCCCATGCCGCCGCCGCCCATCATCCCGGCCATCATCCGGTGCTGGCGAACCGGACCGTCATCGGGCGGGTCGAACGGCGAGCTCATCGACATCACCTGGTTGTGGATCGCGGGGTCCATGTACGCCGCCCCGCGACACCCCGACTGATCCCAGGGCGCCGGCTCGCGGATCGGGTTCGGTCCGAACACACCCTGACCGCCGGCCAGGGACCCTCGGTTGCCGAGCGAGTCCGCCTCGTCGAAGAACACGACGACGCCGCCGTAGCGCAGGGCGAGCTTGCGCAGCTTGCGGAAGAGCCTCTTCACCTTCAAGATGCCGACGCCCATGAACATGTTCGTGAACGCACCCGGGTCGACGAACACGAACGGGTTGTGCGTCTCGCCGGCGACCGCCTCGGCGATCAGCGTCTTGCCCGTGCCCGGAGGTCCCCACAGGAGGATGCCGCCGGGCACGTAGCCGCCGCGCGACTCGATCTCGTCGGGGTCCTTCAGGTAGATGATGCTCTCCTTCACGCGGTCGAGCACCGCGTCCTGCCCCCACACGTCGGTGAAGCGCGTCTTCACGTCGCCCGGGAAGTACGTGTCGACGCCCCCGCGCGAGAGGAACCAGAACAGCGCCACGAACTGCAGCACAACTATGAGCAGCGTGAACATCACCTGCAGGATGCAGCGGCAGCGCGGAGATGACCGCGGCCGGCACCTGGAACAGGGACACGAACGGCGAGGTGTGGAAGAAGGCGGCCAGGATGACGGCCAGGACCGCCAGGAGGAGCACGACCTTGATGGCCCGACCGATCCGGAAGCGGTTCCAGTCGTTGATCCGGTGCGTGAAGCGGTTCAGGCCACCGAAGACCCCCTCGGACCAGAGGCGGTGCCAGCCGGCCGAGCGCTCGCTGATCAGGTAGTGGATCTGGCGGATGACCTCCAAGCCGAAGAGGCCCTCCACCCACCACAGCGTGGTGAGCTCCTTGCCGACCGCCGCCGAGAAGGGCTCGATCGGGTTGTTGGAGAGCGCCGCCCACAGCAGGATCCACCACAGCGCGAAGAGGAGGATCAGGATCTTGGAGCGGTCCCAGAACGCCATCGGGGGCCGCACCACCCGGTCGGTCACCCGGTGGGCGGTGGACGGGTCGAGAATCGGGAGCTCTTCGAGCTGGTCGACCGCCCCTGGGTCGTGTGGCCCGAGCCCGTTGGTCATGGGTTCTGCTCCTTTACGGTCCACGAGTCCAGGATCTGCTTGATGGCACCCGAGTTGGCCCCCCAGCACTCAGCCTTGCAGCCGATGCCGATCGCCATGATCCAGTTCGTCTGGGGATCGACGGCGGTCACCTGACCCCACGTTCGGGTCGGCTTGTTCTTCGAGGTGATGTTGACCGTGAACTTCACGCCCCGGACCCCGCCGGGATAGGTGAACTCATCGTAGGTGAGCACCTGGTAGCCCGACGTGGCCGTGAGGGGGTCGGTCCCCAGGATCTCGGAGCGCATCGTGGAGAACGAGAGCACGTCACGCTGGTTCTCGGGGAGCAGGCGGGCCTCGACGATGCCGCTCGGGTAAGAATTGCCGAGGGCCAGGGTGTCCTTGGCGGTGGCGTTGGGCTCCGACGTCATCCCCATCAGCCACTCGCTGTTGGCGATCTGCTTCTTCTGGCTCGGCCCGAGAGGGCCGTTCTCGGCCACGATGATCTGATTCGTGTCGAACAGGGTCCATTTGGACGGGACCTTGAAGTACACGTCGGTGCCGTCGGGGTTCGTGTGGCTGATGTAGGCGTAGCCCGAGCCGAGGCAGCTGCTGGCGAAGAAGGCCAGGCCCCCGAGGGCGGTCGCGACGAGCCCAGTCCGGCGCCATCTCGGGCCGGACGCTGCCCGCACCCGGCGGGATCTCGCTGTCATGGTGGCTGCCGCCAAAACTGGAGCCCTCTCCGAGGAGCAATTGCACCCAACGTAGGCGCGAACGGCCGCACCCGGTAGGCGGCGGTCGAGATTTCTAGGGGCTGACCAGCGAATTGTTGCCGAAGCATGACAACCGCGACCCTGACCGCGCGGAAGTCGCCCGGCCGGCGCCGGCGCCCCGTCGACCGATCAAGACCCGGATTCGACCATCCCGAGATCCTCGGCCGTGAATATCGCCCGGAAGGCCAGGCCCTCTCGGGCCGCCATCTCTTCCACCGTGCCGCCCCGGTCGACGAGCGCGAGCAGGAGCACCGGTTCGGCACCGGCCTCGCGGATGACCTGGGCGGCCTCGAGCAGCGAGGTGCCCCGGGTCACCGCATCCTCGGTCACCACGACCCGGTCACCGGGGTCGAGCGCGCCAGCGATCCGGCCGCCGCCGCCGTGGTCCTTGACCTCCTTGCGCACGCTGAACACGCGCAGCGGCCACCCCCGGGTGGCCGCGACCGTGGCGGTCACGTAGGCCACGGGATCGGCACCCATCGTGAGGCCCCCGATGGCCGACGTGTCCTCGGGGATCACCGAGAGCACCGCGTCGGCAACGAGCAGCATCGCCTCCGGGCGGCACGCGGTCTGCTTGGCGTCGATGAACCAGCTGCTGCGCGCCCCCGACTTGAGCACGAAGTCCCCGCGCCGGATGGAGTGGGCGAGCAGGTGATCCCGCAGCGCCGACAGGGTCGCCGGGTGCGGGGAGCCGGTCATACGAGGCGCACCCCGGTCCCGGCCGCCACCTCGCCGACCACGGTGCTCGGCACGCCCGCCGAGCAGAGCACGCGGACGATTCGATCGGCCGAGGGAGCCTCGACCGCCAGCATCATGCCGATCCCGAGGTTGAACACCCGCGCCATCTCGTCTCCCTCGATCTGGCCGGCCTGTGCGATCTCGGTGAAGATCCGCGGCTCCGCCCAGGCGCCGCGCTCGACGACCGCGCCGGTGCCGTCGGGCAGGATGCGCGCCAGGTTGCCGGGGATCCCCCCGCCGGTGACGTGCGCCGCCGCATGGACGCCACCCTCGGCGATCGCGGTCAGGACCGGGCGGGCGTAGATCACGGAGGGGACGAGCAGCTCGTCGGCCAGCGAGTGCGAGGCCCCCGGCCAGGCCGGGCCCTCGAGCGAACGGCCGGCGCGCTCGAGGAGCACGTGGCGGGCCAGGCTGTACCCGTTGGACCGCAGACCGGGCGACAGGAGCCCGACCAGGACGTCGCCGGGCCGGACGCTCGCCGCGCCGAGCTCGCTGCCGCGCTCGAGCACCCCCACCGCGCAGCCGGCCAGGTCGAAGTCGTCCTTGCCCATCGCACCCGGATGCTCGGCCGTCTCGCCGCCGAGGAGCGCACAGCCGGCGCGTCGGCAGCCCTCGGCGACGCCCCCCACCAGTGCCTCGACCCGGTCGGGGTCGAGGCGGCCGACGGCCAGATAGTCGAGCAGGAACAGAGGTTCGGCGCCGACGCAGACGAGGTCGTCGACGCACATGGCGACGAGGTCGATCCCGACGGTGTCGAAACGGTCGGTGGCCTGGGCCACGAGGAGCTTGGTCCCCACGCCGTCGGTCGATGCCACGAGGACCGGATGGGGGTAGCGATCGGTGTCGAGCGAGAACAGGCCGGCGAACCCGCCGGCACCGCCGAGCACCTCACGGCGAGCGGTGGACGCCACGATCCCCTTGATGCGCTCGACCACCTCCTCGGCCGCTCCGAGGTCGACCCCCGCCGCCGCGTAACTGGTGGGCTCGGTCATCGGTGACTCGGCACCCACTAGACGCCCGGCAGCACCGGTTGCAGGGCATCACCGGCCGAGTGGACGTGCTCTCGCTCGGGCGGGCGCCCGAGAGCCACGGGCACCGGCACCGGATAGTGGCCGGTGAGGCAGGCGTCGCAGAACCCGGCGTCAGGCGCGTCGATGGCGAGCTTCAGATTCTCCAGGCTGATGTAGGCCAGCGAGTCGACGCCGAGGTACTGCTCGATCTCGCGCAGGGTCCGGTGGGCGGCCAGCAGCTCTTCTCGGATGGGCGTGTCGATCCCGTAGAAGCAGGGCCAGCGGAACGGCGGGGACGAGATGCGCAGGTGCACCTCGGTGGCGCCGGCGTCGCGCAGCATGCCGACGACCGAGAGCAACGTCGTGGCGCGCACGATCGAGTCGTCGACGACGATCAGCCGCTTACCGGCGATGTTCTCGCGCAGGGGGTTGAGCTTGCGGCGAACCGCGTTCACCCGCGCCGTGTGGTCGGGATCGATGAAGGTCCGCCCGATGTAGCGGTTCTTGACGAGGCCCTGGCCGTAGGGGATGCCGCTCTTGCGCGCGTAGCCCTCGGCGGCCGGCACCCCCGAGTCGGGCACCCCCATCACCATGTCGGCCTCGACCGGTGCCTGTTCGGCCAACAGCTCGCCCATCCGGCGCCTCGTGCCGTGGACCTCGCGCCCGTAGAGACGCGCGTCGGGCCGGGCGAAGTAGACGTACTCGAAGATGCACAACTTGGCGTCGATCTCGTCGCTCGGGAACAGGAGCTCGCTGTGGACGCCGTCGGCCCCGATGACCACCATCTCCCCGGGATCGAGCTCCCGCACGAAGGTGGCGCCGGCGACATCGAGGGCCGGCGACTCCGAGGCGAGCACCCAGCCCTCGGGATCGCTCGCCGGGCCCAGCCGACCGAGGCACAGCGGACGGAAGCCGTGGGGGTCCCGCACCCCGTAGAGGTGGCTGGCGTCGACGAAGACCATCGAGAACGCCCCCTCGACCGTCGGCATGACCTGGCGGAGCGCCGCGGTCAGCTCCCCACCGAAGCCCTCCTCGACCGCGTGCCCCGGCGTCGGGAACGCACGGGCCAGCAGCTCGGCAACGAGGTCGCTGTCCGAGGTGACGAACCCCGGCAGCATGCCCGCCTCCTTCGCCAGGATCTCCGTCTCGGTCAGGTTGCCGTTGTGACCGAGGGCAAACCCGGCCCGCCCGACGGCCCGATAGGCCGGCTGGGCGTTCGACCAATCAGACGCACCACGGGTCGAGTAGCGCGTGTGGCCGATCGCCAGGTGCCCGTGGAGCCCCGACAGGGTCCGCTCGTCGAAGACGGTGGTGACGAGACCCATGTCCTTCACGACGGTGATGGACTCGCCGTCGCTCACGGCCATGCCGGCGGACTCTTGGCCCCGGTGTTGCAGGGCGAATATGCCGTCGAAGGTGAGCTGGGCCACCGTTCGGCCCGGCGCATAGACCCCGAAAACCCCGCAGGCTTCCTTCACGGTTTCGGCTTGCTCGCCCCGCTGCTCGGGGGCCCGCGTGGCCAAGATGGCGCGGACCCAGTCGTCCCCGGCAGTCTCGCACAGGAGCGTGGCTCCGACGGCACTCGGTCGCGGTGCGGCCGGCCCCCATACCGGCGACAGCCAGCACACTCTCCATCTCGGGCGGGAGGGCGGGCCATCTCGGGCGAGCCGGGCTGGACCGGACGCTCGTGCCCCGCCCAAAGGTAGGGTCGCCGGTGGTGGTCCGACTCCCGGCTGTCCCTGAGTTGCCCTGTGCCCGGCGCGTCGCACGGAACGGGCCCGCCGCACCGTGATCGACCTGCACACACACTCGCTCGTGTCGGACGGAACGGACGAGCCGGCACGCATCGCGGAGTTGGCGGCCGCGGCCGGCTGCAGCGCGTTCGCCCTGACCGACCACGACACCCTGGCCGGGCTCGACGCCGCCCGGGTGCGGGCCGCCGCCCTCGGCGTGACGCTCGTCGACGGCTGCGAGGTGTCCTGTTCCTTTCGCGAGACGAGCGCCCACATCCTCATCTACTTCGTCGGTGGGGGCGACGGGCCGCTCCAGGACGAACTGGTACGGCTGCGCGCCGACCGGGTCGCCCGGAACCGGACGCTGGCCGATCGGCTACGCGAGCTCGATCTTCCCGTCACCTACGACGACGCCGTGGCCGAGGCCGCCACCGAGGACAGCGTCGGCCGACCCCACTTCGCCGCGCTGTTGGTCAGGGCCGGAGCGGCGGACTCGGTGCCCGACGCGTTCGACCGCTGGCTCGGGCAGGGTGCCCCCGCGTACGTTCCGAAGGCGCGGGTGGCGCCGGCCGACATCATCCGCGCGGCCCGAGGCTCCGGCGGTGTGGCCGTGCTGGCCCACCCGCTCACGCTCGGGCTGGAGGACTCCGCCCTGGCCAATGCGGTGAGCGAACTGGCCGACGCAGGACTGACCGGGCTCGAGGCCACCTACGGCCGCTACAACCCCCACCAGCGTGCGGCGCTCACGACGCTCGCCCAACGGGCCGGGCTGGTGGCCACCGGCGGGTCGGACTACCACGGGACGGTCAAGGCCGGCCTGTCGGTCGGGACCGGCGAGGGCGACCTCTCCGTCGACGACTCGGTGCTCGACCGCCTCGAAGCCCGCCGTCCCGCCTGAGCGCAGCCGGGCTACCCGGCCTCGCCGAGCGCCCGCGGGATCGCGCCGGTGAACGCGGCCGACAACTCGGCCAACCCCAGGCGGAGCAACCCGTCGACGACGAGCTCGTCCCCCCGGGCGACGCCGAGGACGGTCGCCTCCACGCCGGCGGTCCGAGCCCGTTCGATCACCTCGTCGGGGACCACGGAGGCCACCAGGATCCGCGACGGCAGCTCGCTGAACAGCTCGGCGTGGCTCACGATCGAATCGACCCGGCAGCCGACGGCCGACCGAAGCGCCATCTCCGCCAGGGCCACACCGAGGCCACCGCCCGAGACGTCGTGGGCGCCGCACAGCAGGCCGCCACCGGTCGCCAGCGTCTCGGCCACCAGGCCCCGGACCAGCTCGACCAACGCCGCGTGGGCGGAGAAGTCGAGCGCGGCCAGCGTGCCCCGCCGGTGGTCCCGGACCTCGACGGCCCATCGGCTCCCGCCCAGCGGATGGGCCGAGCCGGCGCCGGCCTGGCGCGCCCCCAGCAGGACGACCGACGCGCCGGCGACCCAGCCGATGCCCGGGGGCCGGTGGGCCAGGGTCTCGACAAGGCCGAGTACTCCGATCACCGGCGTCGGGTCGATGTCGACCCCGGCACTCTCGTTGTAGAGGCTGACGTTGCCCCCGATCACGGGCAGCCCGAACTCGCGACAGGCGTCGGAGAGCCCGTCGATCGACTCGGACAGCTGCCACATGACGACGGGGTGCTCGGGGTTCCCGAAGTTGAGGCAGTTGACGACGGCCGCCGACCGGGCGCCGACACAGGCCAGGTTGGCCATGCCCTCCGCCACCGTCAGCGCCGTGCCGAGCCGGGGGTCGATGGCGCACCACCGCGGGATTGGCGTCCGTCGTGACGGCGATCCCCCGATTGCTCTCGGGCAGGCCCGGGCCTCCCAAGCGGAGCAGCGCGGCGTCCCCGCCGGGACCCTCGACCGTGTTCAAGAACAACTGGTGGTCATATTGGCGGTAGACCCAGCTGGGGTCGCGCAGGAGCCCGAGGAGATCGGCGCCGCAGTCGCGCGGGGCCGGCAGGGAGTCGGGCCCGTCGAGTCGGCGCGCGGCGAGGTCCGCCGGCGGCGCCAGCGGTCGTTCCAACAACGGCGCCTCGGTGGCGAGCGCGGGCGCCGGGACGTCGGCCAGGACCTCGCCGCCCGGCCGGTCGAGCACCCGCAGGCGGCCGGCCGGCTCACCGTCGCCCGTCAGGCCCGTCGGCTCGGTCACGACCCCGATCACACGCACGCGGACCTCCCAGCGGTCACAGAGGGCCTGCACGGCCGGCCACGACTCGGGGGTGACGACGGCCAGCATCCGCTCCTGGCTCTCGCTCGTCATCACCTCCCACGACGTCATCGCCTCCTCGCGCAGCGGCACGGCCGAGAGGTCGACGTCGATGCCGACCCCGCCGCGCGCCGCCGTCTCGCTGGTGGCGCAGACGAGGCCGGCCCCGCCGAGGTCCTGGATCCCGACGACCAGCCCGTCGTCGAGCAGCGCCAGGCAGGCCTCGATCAGCCGCTTCTCCTCGAAGGGATCGCCCACCTGCACGCTGGGTCGCTTGGCGTCGTCCTCCGCGCTCGCTCCGGCGCCGCTGAAGCCCGCCGACGCGAGCACGCTCACGCCGCCGATGCCGTCGCGGCCGGTCGTCGAGCCCAAGAGCACGACCAGGTTGCCCGGGCCCGAGGCGCGTCCGAGCACGAGTCGTTCCACCGGCAGCGCGCCGAGACAGAGCACGTTCACGAGGGGGTTCCCCGCGTAGGTGGGATCGAAGGTCAGCTCGCCGCCGACCGTCGGGACGCCGACGGAGTTGCCGTAGCCCGAGATGCCGGCCACGACACGCTCGAACAGCCACCGCTGGCGCGCATCGTCGAGCGGCCCGAAGAACAGCGGGTCCATCACCGCCAGCGGACGGGCGCCCATCGTGAAGATGTCGCGCAGGATGCCCCCCACGCCGGTGGCCGCCCCCTGGTAGGGCTCGATTGCCGAGGGGTGGTTGTGGCTCTCGATACGGATGGCGACCGCGATGCCATCGCCCGCGTCCATGACGCCGGCATTCTCCCCAGGTCCGACGAGCACCCCTGGACCGGTCGTGGGGAGGCGGCGCAGGTGGATACGCGACGACTTGTAGGAGCAGTGCTCGCTCCACATGACGGAAAAGAGCGCCAGTTCCAGGCGATTGGGGGGCCGGCCCAGGACCTCGGCGACGGTCTCATACTCGCCGTCACTCATGCCAAGTGCCCGGTGGAGCGGCTCGGTCTGGGCGCCTCGCTCCACGGCCTCACCGTAGCGGGCGCCACGCCGGCCATCGGGCAGGGCGATCCGAGCCTGGGGGGAGAATTGGGGGGAGTGGAATAGCTGTACTTTGACGAATTTGGGCGGATGTATCGGTTTTCGATATAGGGATGACGCGGCGGACTAACTCAACTGGTTCACAGCAAATTCCTTCCGAATCGTTCAGTGGTGCCGCGCAACCGCGGTTGTCCATATTTCACAGGAATCGATCGTTCTGTGCCCTGCATACGGTGGCTCGGAGCTCGCTGTTCGGCATCCAACAGCCCATGGGGGTGCATGGGGGGACCTGCCGAGCGACTTCTAACGGGCTGCGGAAGCCCGATGGGTGGCGGCAATCCACCGGATGGGAGAAATTTTCCTCAAGTTTTGTTTCATATGACTTTGCCTGAGCGGGCTGTATAGGCGAGAATCTGTCTATGCCAACAACGAAGAGCAAAACAGCCGGTCGCTCAATGAGCGCCGAGCACAAAGCAGCCCTGGCAAAGGGCCGGGAAGAGGGCCTTGCAGTCCGTCGCTATCTGGAGGCACTCGAGTCCTCCAAGCCACGACGGGGGCGCCGTCGGACTACTGCCTCGATGACCAAGAAGCTGGCCGCAATCGAAGCGGAACTGGCCGCGGCCGATCCGTTGACCAGGCTCCATCTGCTCCAGCAGAAGAAGGATCTGCACGATGAGCTGGACAAGTCCGGGGACGCGCAGGACATCTCGACCTTGGAGAAGCAATTCGTCAAGGTGGCGAAGTCCTACGGTCAGCGCAAGGGAATCGGTTACGGCACTTGGCGGACCGCCGGCGTCAGCGCCGCTTCTCTCCAGAAGGCCGGTATCGCCCGCACCAGGGGGTGAGCCTCGGGCGTCCCGCCGCTCAGGCGGCGGCGACGCCCGATAGTTCCAATAGCGACGTGAGCAATAGCACGCCGTCGACGCCGCCCACGAGGCGGTCTGCGGCGCGCTCGGGGTGCGGCATGAGACCGACCACATTGCCGGCCTCGTTGCAGATACCGGCGATGTCGTCCACCGAGCCGTTCGGGTTATCCACGTAGCGCAGCACGACCCGCTCCTCGGCGACCAGCTCGGCCAGGGTGGCGTCGTCGCAGACGAAGCGGCCCACGAAGTGGTTGATGGGCAGCACGAGCTCGGTGCCGAGCGGGACCCGGCGCGTGAGCACCGACGCGGTGGAGTCGACCCGCAGCGCCGCCGGCTCGCAGAGGAAGCGCAGGTGCACGTTCTTCTGCAGCGCGCCCGGGAGCAGCCCGGCTTCGGTCAGGACCTGGAAGCCGTTGCAGATGCCGATCACGGCTCCGCCGGACGCCGCGAAATCGGCGACGGCGCCCATCACGGGGGCGAAGCGGGCCAGCGCGCCCGCCCGCAGGTAGTCACCGTGGGCGAACCCACCGGGAAGGACCACGACGTCGAACGCGCTGACATCGGTGGCCGCGTGCCAGACGATCTCGGCGTCGCCGCCGATGCGCCGCACGGCGCGCACGACATCGTGCTCGCAGTTGCTGCCCGGGAACACGACGACTCCCACCCGGGTCGTCACGGGGCAGGCTCGACAGCCACGGCGGTGAGGCTCAACAGGTCGCTGTCCTCCATCACCGGATTGGCCAGCAACCGGTGCGCCAGCTCGCCGGCGCGGCGCCGGGCCGTGGCTGCGTCGTCGGCCTCGATCTCCAGGCGGAAGGAGCGACCGGCCCGCACGCGGTGCACGTCGTCGAAGCCGAGCGCGGGGAGCGCTCGCTCGATGGTGGCGCCCTCGGGGTCGGCGATGGTGGGTCGGAGCCGGACCTCGAGGTGGACGGCGAACCTCATCTCGCGGCACCGTACCAGTCGGCCAGGCTCAGCCCGGTGAGCCGCTCGTAGGCGGCGGTGTAGCGCTCGGCCGTCGCGGCCACGACCGAGGCGGGGAGGGGCGGCGGGGGCGGGCGCTTGTCCCAGGCCTGCGCGCTCGCCCAGTCCCGCAGCGGCTGCTTGTCGAAGGCCGGTGGCGTCGTGCCGGGGACCACCTCGCCCGCCGGCCACAGACGCGAGGAGTCCGGCGTGACCACCTCGTCGCACAGCGACAGCACCCCGTCGACGAAGCCGAGCTCGAACTTGGTGTCGGCCAGGACGAGCCCGGCGGCGGCGGCCCGCTCGGCGGCGCGGCCGTAGAGGGAGAGGCACAGCGTGCGGGCCGCCTCTGCCGTCTCGGTGCCCACCAGCTGTACGGCACGAGCGAAGTCGATGTTCTCGTCGTGGCCGACGACCGCCTTGGTCGACGGCGTGAACAGGGGCTCGGGGAGCCGGTCCGCCAGGCGGAGCCCCGCCGGCATCACGCTGCCGTGGACCGTGCCGGTCGACGCGTATTCGAGGGCGGCCTGACCGGCCAGGTAGCCGCGGACGACGCACTCGATGGGCACCATCTCGGCGCGCCGGACCAGCATGGACCGACCCCCCGAGCAGCGGGGATCGCCCGGCGCGAGCGAGGCGGCGGCCGCGATCTGCACCGGGTCGGCCGACACCAGCGAGCCCGGCGCCAGGTCCGCCAGCTCGGCATACCAAAAGGCGCTCATCGCCGTGAGCACCCGACCCTTGTCGGGCACGGGCTCGGCGAAGACGACATCGAAGGCGCTCACCCGGTCGGAGGCCACCATGAGGAGGAGCCCGTCACCGGCGTCGTAGAGGTCGCGGACCTTTCCCGAGTGCACGAGGGGCAGGTCGCGGCCGGATTCGCTCACCCGGCGACTCCGTCCACCCCAAGCTGCGAGAGGGCCGCCACCGCTCGGCCGGCATGCCCCAACACCCGGTCGAGGTCGAACGCCGCGTCCAACTGGGCGCCGTCGAGGGCGACCTCGGGATCCTTCTCCAGGACCAGGCGGAGATGGGTCGCCGTCTCCCAGGCTTGCCGGGCGTCGCGCTGGACGATCCGATAGGCCTCGTCGCGGCTGTGGCCGGCCGCGACGAGCGCCAGCAGGACCGACTGGCTGAACACCAGTCCGAGCGATCCCTCCGTGAGATTGGTGAGGGCCCGCTCCGCGTGCACGACGAGCCCGGAGACGAGCGTCGTCGTCTTGCGCAGCATGTAGCAGGCCAACATCGAGGCGTCGGGCAACACCACCCGCTCGACCGAGCTGTGCGAGATGTCCCGCTCGTGCCACAGGGCGACGTCTTCGAGTCCCGCCCCGAGGTAGCCGCGCAGCACGCGGGCCAGCCCGCACAGGCGCTCGGACAAGATCGGATTGCGCTTGTGGGGCATCGACGAGCTGCCCTTCTGGCCGGCGCCGAACGGCTCCTCCACCTCGCCCACCTCACTGCGGGCGAGGTGACGGATCTCGGTCGCGATGAGCTCGATGGTGGCGCCGACGGATGCGCAGGCCCAGAGGTACTCGGCGTGGCGATCCCGGGCGATGACCTGGGTGGCCGGGACCGGCTCCAGCCCGAGCGCGCCACAGACGTACGCCTCGACGGACGGGTCGATGTTGGAGAAGGTCCCGACCGCGCCCGACAGCTTGCCGACGCCGACGGCTCGCCGGGCGGCTCGCAGGCGCTCCCGGTCCCGCCCGGCCTGCAGCGCCCAGAGCGCGAACTTGGCGCCGAAGGTGGTGGGCTCGGCGTGCATCCCATGGGTGCGCCCGAGCACCGGCACCGCCGCCAGCTCGACGGCCCGCTGGGCGAGCGCGGTCACCAGGGCATCCGACGCCTCGATGAGGAGGTCTCCCGCCCGCACGAGCGTGGCGCAGAGCGCCGTGTCGACCACGTCGGAGGACGTCAGCCCGAAGTGCACCCAGGCGCTCTCGGCCCCACCCATCTTCTCCTGCACGACATCGACGAACGCCGCCAGGTCGTGGTCGATCACGCGCTCGCGCTCGGCCACGGCGTCGACGAACGCGCCGTCGACCTCGGGCGCGCGGGCGCGCACGACCGCCGCCTCCGCGGCCGGGACGACGCCGGCGGCGGCCTGGCCCTCCACGGCCAACAGCTCGATCTCGAGCCAGAGAGACAGCCGCGCCTCGTCACTCCACAAGGCCGCCATGTCCGCCGGTGCGTAGCGGGGGATCACGGCCGCACCGCGACGCCGGCGACCGCGTCGCTCGCGATGTCGCCCCGGTAGTGGCAGCCGTCCCAGGAGATCCGGCCGGCGGCCTCGTAGGCCGCGTCGCGCGCGGCGGCGAGGTCCGGGGCCAGCGCGGTCACGCCGAGGACCCGGCCGCCGGCGGTGCGAAAGGCGCGGTCACCGCCGCGCTCGGTCCCGGCGTGGAACACGGTGACCCCGGCGACCGGCTCGGCCAACTGGCCGTCGTCGGCCAGCCCGGAGATCACATCACCGGTCCGCGGCCGGGCCGGGTAGCCGATCACGGCCTGCACGATGCACACCGCGGCGGAGTCACTGAACCGCGGGGCGTCGCCCAAGCTCCCGTCGGCGGTCCGGGTCAGGAGCTCCACCGGGTCGTCGATGAGCCGGGGCAACAGCACCTGGGTTTCGGGGTCCCCGAAGCGAACGTTGTACTCGAGCACCTTCGGACCGTCGGCCGTGAGCATGAGGCCGGCATACAGGACGCCGCGGTAGTCGATGCCGCGGGCCACGCAGCGCGCCGACCAGTGGTTCGACGCACTCGTCGAGCAATCGGCCGATGAGCTCGTCGTCCATGTCGGGAAGCGGCGAGTAGGCACCCATGCCGCCCGTGTTGGGGCCCGTCGTCCCCGTCGCCCAGCCGCTTGAAGTCACGCGCCGCGGCCAGGGGCACCACCCGCCGGCCGTCGCACAGGACGTGCAGCGAGCACTCGACGCCCGACCAACCCCTCCTCGATCACGACCCGTCGGCCCGCGTCGCCGAACGCCTCACCCGAGAGCTTGGCGGCCAGATCGGCCTCCGCGGCGGCCCGATCGGTGGCGACCAGCACGCCCTTGCCTGCGGCCAACCCGTCGGTCTTGATGACCCAGGGCCCGGGCAGGCGGGACAGGAAGGCCCGCGCTTCACCGAGATCGTCGAAGGCGCCGAAGCGCGCCGTCGGCACCTTGGCCTCGTCGAGCACGGTTTTCATGAAGGCCTTGGAGCCCTCGAGCGCGGCGCCGTCGGCACCCGGGCCGACCACCAGGTGCCCGCGGGCGCGCAGGCGATCGGCCAGACCGTCGACCAGTGGGGCCTCGGGGCCGATGACGAAGAGATCCGCCGCAACCTCCTCCGGCGGGCCCGGCCGACAGGTGACGGACCGCCCACCCGAACCCACCATGCCCGGATTGCCGGGGACCACGACGACGTCGTCGCTGCGGGCGAGCGCCAGCGCCAGCGTGTGCTCCCGAGCGCCGCTCCCAACCACACAGACCGTCACCCGTCGGCCCCGCTCACACTGAGGCGAAGGAGACGAACTGCTCCCGGCCCGGCCCCACGCCCACCAGGCGCACCGGCACGCCGATCTCCTCCGCCAATTTCTCGACGTAGTCGCGAGCGGCCGTGGGCATGTCGGCGAGCGAGGTCGCATGCGACAGATCGGTGCACCACCCCGGCATCTCCTCGTAGATCGGAGTCACCTGGTGCAGCGTGGACTGGTGATAGGGCAGCTTGGTGAGGCGCGTGCCGTTGCTCTCGTAGGCAACGCAGAGCTTGATCGACTCGAAGGTGTCGAGCACGTCGAGGTTGGTCAGGGCGATCTCCGAAAGAGAGTTGAGCCGAACCGCCTGGCGCAGCATGACGGCGTCGAACCATCCGACCCGGCGGCGGCGACCGGTGTTGGTCCCGTACTCGTTGCCCAGTTCCACGAGGAGGTCCCCGGTCTCGTCGGTGAGCTCGGTCGGGAACGGACCGGCGCCGACCCGCGGTGAGATACGCCTTGGCGATCCCGATGACCCGATCGATGTGCCGCGGCCCGAGGCCGGACCCGGCGCACGCACCGCCCGCTACCGAGTTGGAGGACGTGACGAATGGATAGGTGCCGTGATCGACGTCGAGGAAGGTCGCCTGGGCGCCTTCCAAAAGGACGTTGCGACCGGCCTCGATCGTGTCGTGCAAGAACCCCACGGTGTCCCCCACCATCGGTGAGAGCCGGGGCGCGTACTCGTCGAGGAAGCGCTCGGCGATCTCGGACGCCGACAGCGGCAGGCGGTTGTAGACCTTGGCCAGGATCGCGTTCTTCTCCTTCAGGACCACGTCGAGCTTCTGGCGGAAGATCTTGGGGTCGAGGAGGTCCTGCACCCGCAGACCCACCCGGGCGGCCTTGTCGGCGTAGGCCGGGCCGATCCCGCGCTTGGTCGTCCCGAGGGCGTTCTTGCCCAAGAAGCGCTCGGTCACCCGGTCCAGCTCCTGGTGGTAGGGCATGACCAGATGGGCGTTGCCACTCACCATGAGCCGGTCGGTGTCGACGCCCCGGGCGTTCAGGTGGTCGATCTCTTCGAGGAGGACCCCGGCGTCGACGACGACGCCGTTGCCGATGATCGGCGTGATGTTCGAGTGCAGGACGCCGCTCGGGACGAGTTGGAGGGCGAAGGTCTCGCCGTCGACCACGATCCGGTGCCCGGCGTTGTGGCCACCCTGATAGCGGCAGACGACGTCCATCTCGCCCGCCAAGAGGTCGGTCAGCTTGCCCTTGCCCTCGTCACCCCACTGGGCCCCGACGACCACGGTTGCGGGCACGCGCCATCCTCCGTCTGCGGCTACGGATTACGTCTCACTCTACCTGGGCCAGCAGGGAGGGTGCAGATCCGGGCGGGGACATTCACTTCCGTCGCAGCCCGACGGGAGCGGCAGGCACGCCTGGGCGACGTACGATGACGCGGTGACGGTGGGCTCGAGCATGCGGCTCCCCGCGGGGGAGACGACGACGCTCGTTCTCTTCTTCCTGGCCGTCGTCTTCGGGTTGCTCAGCTACTTGCGGACGGGGTCCTTCCGCCAGCGCACCGGCCAGAACCCCTGGGGGATCCCCCCGGTCGCCTGGGGCGTGGCCGGGTTCTTCTTCGGGGTGATCGGTCTCTTGGTGGCGCTGCTCGCCTGCATGACCACGAAGGCCCGACCCCTCGGTCAAGGCAGCGGCCCGCCCGACCGGTTCGCCAATCCACCGGTGCCGGCCGCGGGGCGCAGCGCCCCGGAGCTCTTCGGCACCCCCGCCGGACCCGTCGCACTGGGATCGGTCGCGACGCCCGAAGCCGGAACGGGCCCGCCACCCGGCTGGCACCCCGACCCGGCCGATCCCCAGCGGTTGCGCCTCTGGACCGGGGACGACTGGTCCGACGAGGTGCTGGTGGCGGGCGTGGTCAGCAACTCGCCGCTGCCCCCGTTCCCCGGCTGAGCGGGTTCCTAACGGAGCACCGGCGTGCCGTCGCTGACGTCGACCGTCACCGTCGAACCCTCGAGGTAGCGACCCTCCAAGAGTGCGAGGGCCAGCGGGTCCTCAACCTGCTTTTGGATCACCCGTCGTAGCGGCCGGGCGCCGAACGCCGGGTCGTAGCCGGCGTGGGCCAGCCAGGCCTCGGCCGCCGGGGTCACCGCGAGCGACAGCCGCCGCTCGGCGAGGCGCATCCGCAGGCGGCGGAGCTGGATGCCGACGATCACCGCCAGGTCTGCCTCGCTCAGGGCGCGGAACCGCACGATCTCGTCGATGCGGTTGACGAACTCGGGTTTGAAGAAGGTGTTGGGGTCCACCGCCAGGTTCGAGGTCATGATCAACACGGTGTTGGTGAAGTCGACCGTGCGGCCCTGGCCGTCGGTCAGGCGACCGTCCTCGAGCACCTGGAGCAGCACGTTGAAGACGTCCGCATGGGCCTTCTCGATCTCGTCCAGCAGGACCACCGCATAGGGGCGGCGGCGGATGGCCTCCGTCAGCTGGCCGCCCTCCTCGTAGCCGACGTAGCCCGGGGGGGCGCCGACGAGCCGCGACACGGTGTGCTTCTCCATGTACTCGCTCATATCGATGCGCACCATGGCCCGGGGGTCGTCGAAGAGGAACTCGGCCAGGGCCCGGGCCAGCTCGGTCTTGCCCACCCCGGTCGGGCCGAGGAAGAGGAACGAGCCGATCGGCCGGTTGGGGTCCGAGAGGCCGGAGCGGCTGCGCCGCACGGCGTTGGCCACGGCCGCCACCGCGTCGTCCTGCCCGACCACGCTGCGGTGGAGCGCGTCCTCCATGCGGACGAGCTTGTCGACCTCGCCCTCCAAGAGGCGGGTCACGGGCACGCCGGTCCAACGGCTCACGACCTCGGCGACGTCCTCGGCGTCGACCTCCTCCTTCAAGAAGCGCTGGGACGCCTGGAGCTTGCTCAGCTCGTCGGTGGCCTCGTTGATGCGGTGCTCGAGCTCGGGGATCTCCCCGTAGCGGATGGCCGACGCCGCGTTCGAGGTCGCCGTCGCGCAGCAGCCGCTCCGCCTCGCTGCGCTTGTCCTCGAGCTCGGTCTTGCGCTCGCGGATGACCTCGATGGCGGCCTTCTCGGCCAGCCAGTGCGCCGTCATGACGTCGGCCCGCTCGGTGACCTCGGCCAGCTCGGCATCCAACGCGGCGAGTCGCTCAGCCGAGGCCCGATCGGACTCCTTGGCCAGCGCCATCTTCTCGATCTCCAGCTGGCGCATGCGACGCGTGACGACGTCGAGCTCGGTCGGCATCGAGTCGATCTCGATCCGCAGCTTGCTCGCCGCCTCGTCGACGAGGTCGATGGCCTTGTCGGGGAGGAAGCGGCCGGTCACGTAGCGATCGGACAGCACGGCCGCCGCGACGAGGGCGGCGTCTTGGATGCGGACGCCGTGGTGGACCTCGTAGCGCTCCTTCAGGCCGCGCAGGATGGCGATCGTGTCGTTGACCGACGGCTGGCCGACGTAGACCTGGGCGAAGCGCCGTTCGAGCGCGGCGTCCTTCTCGATGTAGCGCCGGTACTCGTCGAGGGTCGTGGCGCCGATGAGCCGTAGCTCGCCCCGGGCGAGGAGGGGCTTGATCATGTTCCCGGCGTCCATCGCGCCCTCGGCGGCACCCGCGCCGACGATCGTGTGCAGCTCATCGATGAAGGTGATCACGTCGCCCTCGGCGTCGGTGATCTCCTTTAGGACTGCCTGGAGGCGCTCCTCGAACTCACCCCGGTACTTCGCGCCGGCCAGCATCGACCCGAGATCGAGCGCCACGACCCGCTTTCCCTTCAAGCCCTCGGGGACGTCGCCTTCGACGATCCGGTTGGCCAGGCCCTCGACGATGGCCGTCTTGCCGACGCCCGGCTCGCCGATCAGTACCGGGTTGTTCTTCGTCCGGCGGGACAGCACCTGGATGACGCGGCGGATCTCCTCGTCGCGCCCGATGACCGGGTCGAGCTTGCCCGCCCGGGCGAGGTCGGTCAGGTCCTTGCCGTAGCGCTCCAGGGCCTGCGTGGTGTTCTCAGGATTCTCGGTGGTCACCCGGTGGTTGCCACGGATCTCTCGGAGCGCCGCCAGCAGCTCCTCACGGGTCGTCCCGAGCTCGCCCGCGAACGCGAGCAGCAGGTGCTCGACCGAGAGGTACTCGTCGGTCAGCTCCATCCGCGCCTTGTCTGCTTCCTGCAGTCCGTCGCGGGCCGCGCGAGACAGCGTCGGCTCGGACCCGCCGAATGCCTGCGGCAGCCGGGCCAGGGTCTCGTCGAGGCCTCGGGCGATGTCCGCCGGCTCCACGCCCACCTTGGCCAGGAGGGGTCGGGCGATGTTGCCGGGCTGGGCCAGCAGCGCAGCCAGCAGGTGCGCCGGCGTGATCTCGGCGTTCTGGCGCGCGCCGGCCAGCTGCGCGGCGTCGGCGAACGCCTCCTTTGTCTTGATGGTCCAGCGGTCGGGGTTGAGTGTCATGTCCTTCACCTGGTCCGGCGGTTGGTGCGATAGGGAACGGGGGCCTGGCTCAGCGGCACGAGATCCCGTCGGTACTGCCGGTGCGTCTCGGCCACCGCTTGGCGGGCCTCGGTGCGCACGCGGGCCACCTCGATCTCGAGCCGCGCCACCTCGTCTTCGAGCTCGAGGACGCGCTTCGCCCCTTCGAGGTTGAGCCCGGCCGCCGTCAGCTGCTGGATGCGACGGAGCCGAGCCAGGTCCCGCTCCGAGAAGCGCCGGCTCCCGCCGGTCGTGCGCGTGGGATCGAGCAGGCCCTTTCGCTCATAGATGCGCAGCGTCTGGGGGTGGACGCCGGCCAACTCGGCGGCGACGGAGATGACATAGACCGCGCGCCCGGCGGGGTCGTCACTGCGGATGGGGGGAAGAGTGGCCATTGCGTCAGCTCGTCAGGTTCTCGCGCGACGGGACCTCCGTCGTGGCCGCCAGCGACTCGACCGCCGCGCGCTGATCGTCGGTGAGGGAGGTGGGCACCAGCACGTCCACCTTCACCAGGAGGTCGCCCGGAGTCGACCCGTTCTGTGAGCCGGCGGGAATGCCGCGGCCGCGGACGCGCAGCAGCGTGCCGGGGGCGGTGCCGGCCGGGACCCGAACCGTCACCGGGTCGTCGAGCGTCGGCACCGTGACGGTGGTGCCGAGCGCCGCTTCTGGAAAGGTCACCGGCACCGTGAGCGTGAGGTTGCGTCCCCGCCGACCGAACTTCGGGTGCTTGTCGACGTGCACGACGACGTAGAGGTCGCCCGGCGGCGCCATCCCCTGGCCGCGCGCGCCGCGCCCCTTCACGCGGATCCGCTGACCGTTCTCGACGCCGGCCGGCACCCGGACCTTCACTTGGCGGTTCCGCCGCTCGACTCCGGTCCCGCCACAGGTCGGGCAGGGGGTGTCGACCAACGTCCCCCGGCCATTGCACTTGGGGCAGACCGTGCTGAGGGAGAACAGCCCCTGATTGTCGTCGAGCACGCCGCGTCCGTTGCAGCGATCACAGGTATGGGTCTTCGTCCCCGGTGCCGCGCCACTCCCGTTGCACGTCCGGCAGCGAGCGTCCTCGGGAACGTGCACCGACACCGTGGCGCCGCGCACCGCGTCCTCGAAGGACAGGTGCAGCTCCGTCTCGACGTCCACCCCACGCTCGGGGACCCGGCGCCCGACGGCGGTTCCGTCCGCCGAACAGGCCACCGAAGAGGTCGCCGAGATCGCCGACGTCTTGGACCCGGAACGTGCCGTTGCCGGGGCCACCGAAGCCGCTGGCCATCGGGCCCGCCCGCCGGACCTCGTCGTACTCCTTTCGGCGAGCGTCGTCGCCGAGCACGTCGTAGGCCGCGCTGATCTCCTTGAAGCGGTCCTCGGAGCCGGGGTTGGCGTCGGGGTGGAACTGCTTCGCCAGCTTGCGGTAGGCCCGCGTGATCTCCTTGTCGGTGGCCGTCGACGACACACCGAGCACCTGGTAGTAGTCCTTTTCAAACCACTCGCGCTGTGGCGCCACGCTCAGCCCCTGACGCGAACCATGGCGGGGCGCAGCACCTGGCCGCGCCAGCGGTAGCCAGCCCGCAACACCTCTTCGACGGTGGTCTCGGTAGCCGGCTCCGCGCCGCCGTCCGCCGCGGGCTCGGCGGCGGCCTGCGCGACAGCGTCATGAATCAGGGGGTCAAAGACGGCCCCGGCCTGATCGACGCGGTCGAGGCCTTCCTTGGCCAGGATCTCGTTCAGCAGCGACCGCGCATGCACCAGCGCGTGCGCCTCGGTCGAACCCGCGACATCCACGCCGGTCTTCTCGATGTGGGCCACGGCCAGGTCGAGCGAGTCGAGCACCGGCAGCAGCTTCTCCACCAGCCCGAGGGCAGCGCGCGCGGATTGCTCGTCCTGCTGGCGGAGCACCCGCTTGCGGTAGTTCTCGAAGTCGGCCTGGACGCGTTGGAGCGCGCCCAGGTAGTCGTCGCGCTCGGCGCGCAACGCCACCAGGTCCGGCAGGATCCCACCGTCGACGACCGAGGCTTCCGGCGCGGGGGCGTCGGTCTCCTCGTCGTCGACGGTGTTCAAGAACTCCGCTCCGGAGATCTCCGCGTCGAGGATCTCGTCGAACGTGCCGTCGTCAAAGAACTGTGGTTCGTGCTGGGTCATTGTTCGTCGACGATCTCGGCGTCGACCACTTCCTCCTCGGACGGGTCGTCAGCCGACGAGCCCTCGCCACCCGATGCGTCGCTCGACGAGCCGGCCTGCGAGGCCTGCTCGTACAGTCGCTGCGAGAAGCCCTGGCTGGCCGTCATGAGTGCGTCGGTGGAGGACTTGATGGCCTCCATGTCGCTGCCCGAGAGGGCGTCCTTGACCTTTTGCAGTGCCGAGCTCACGTCCTCCTTCTCGGACCCCTCGAACTTCTCGCCCTGCTCCCGGAGGAGCTTCTCGGTCTGGTACACGAGGGTGTCGGCCGTGTTGCGGACCTCCGCCTCCTCGCGCCGACGGCGGTCGTCCTCGGCGTGCGTCTCGGCGTCGCGGACCATCCGTTCGATGTCGTCGCGTGCGAGCGACGACTGCCCGGTGATCGTCATCGACTGCTCCTTGCCTGTCGCCTTGTCCCGCGCGGCCACGTGCACGATCCCGTTGGCGTCGATGTCGAAGGTGACCTCGATCTGCGGGATCCCGCGGGGGGCCGGCGGCAGGTCGACCAGCTGGAACTTGCCGAGGGTCTTGTTGTAGTTGGCCATCTCGCGCTCGCCCTGGAGCACGTGGATCTCGACCGACGGCTGGTTGTCCTCGGCCGTCGTGAAGATCTCCGACCGCTTCGTCGGGATGGTCGTGTTGCGCTCGATGAGCCGGTGCATGACGCTGCCCTTGGTCTCGATCCCGAGGCTGAGCGGGGTGACGTCGAGCAACAGCACGTCCTTCACCTCACCCTTCAGCACGCCGGCCTGGACCGCCGCGCCGACCGCGACCACCTCGTCGGGGTTGACCCCCTTGTGGGGCTCCTTCCCCGACAGCGACTGGACGAGATCCTGGATGGCGGGCATCCGGGTGGAGCCGCCGACGAGCACCACGTGATCGATGTCCGACGTCTGGAGGCCGGCATCCTTGATGGCCGACTCGAACGGCCCACGGCACGCGTCGACCAGCTCGGAGGTCAGCTCGTTGAACTTCGCCCGCGACAGCTTGAGGTCGAGGTGCTTGGGGCCCTCGGACGTTGCGGTGATGAAGGGGAGGTTGACCTCGGTCTCCTGGACGGAGGACAGCTCGATCTTGGCCTTCTCGGCCGCTTCCTTCAGCCGCTGGGTAGCCATCTTGTCGGCCGCCAGGTCGACGCCCTCGGTGTCCTTGAACGACTTGACCAGCCAGTCGATGACCTTTTGGTCCCAGTCGTCGCCGCCCAGGTGCGTGTTCCCCGAGGTGGACTTCACCTCGAAGACGCCCTCGCCGATCTCGAGCACGGAGACGTCGAAGGTCCCGCCGCCCAGGTCGAACACGAGCACCGTCTGGTCCTTGTCCTCTTTATCGAGTCCATAGGCGAGCGCCGCGGCGGTGGGCTCGTTGATAATGCGCAGCACCTCGAGACCCGCGATCTGCCCGGCCTCCTTGGTGGCCGTGCGCTGGGCGTCGTCGAAGTAGGCCGGCACGGTGACCACGGCCTGAGTGACCGTGTCCCCGAGGTAGGCCTCGGCGTCTCGCTTCAGCTTGCCCAGGATTCGGGCCGAGATCTCCTGGGGTGTGTACGCCTTGCCGTCGATGTCGATGGTCCACGACGTGCCCATGTGGCGCTTCACCGAGCGGATGGTCCGATCGGGGTTCGTGATGGCCTGGCGCTTCGCGACCTCGCCCACCAGAACCTCGCCGGTCTTCGAGAACCCCACCACCGACGGGGTGGTCCGACCACCTTCGGCGTTGGGGATGACGACCGGCTCGCCGGCTTCCAAGACACTCACGACCGAGTTCGTCGTTCCGAGGTCAATCCCTACCGCTTTGGCCATGTCTCTTGCCTCTTTCTTCTGTTCGTCTATGTGAAAACCATGATCCGGGCACCGTTGGCCCGATTTGTCTATCTAGAGTGTAGCAAAGTTGAGTGCCCTAGTATCAAGTCGGTGGGAGAATTTCGTCGCCAGCCACGAACTCGCAGGTCAGCGGGGATTTAGGGAGCCCGAGCGACACCGGCGACCGTCGCGAGACACGGACCAGGCACGACCCGCCGACGGCCGCGCCCGGCGTCACCGTGACAGCCACAGACCGGCCGCTACGCTGCGGCGGTGGCCGATCTGGTCCTACTCAGGCACGGTGAATCGGTGTGGAACGCCGAGAACCTGTTCACGGGATGGGTGGACGTCGGTCTCACCCCCCGGGGCGAAGCCGAAGCCCGAGCCGCCGGTGCGCTGCTGGGGGCCGAGGACGACCTCGATCTGACCGTGCTGCACACCTCGCTGCTGACCCGCGCGATCCACACGGCCGAGCTCGCGCTGGCCACCGCCGGGCGCAGCTGGCTCCCGGTGCGCCGGCACTGGCGCCTGAACGAGCGCCATTACGGGGCGCTCCAGGGCAAGAACAAGAAGGAGACAGCGCGAGCGCTACGGCGACGAGCTCCTGCAGCAATGGCGGCGCAGCTTCGACGTCCGACCGCCGGCCCTCGAATCAGACGACCCGGCCGGGCCGGCCCACGACCCCCGCTACCGCGACGTCGCTCCGGAGGCCCTCCCGGCCACCGAATGCCTGGCCGACGTCGTCCGCCGGGTCGTGCCCTACTGGGTGGACGCCATCGTGCCGGACCTCCTCGAGACTGCGGGCCGCGGCGGCGCGGTGCTGGTGGTCGCGCACGGCAACAGCATCCGAGCCCTGCGCAAGCATCTCGAGCACCGGAGCGCGGACGAGATCGTCGGCCTCGAGATCCCGACGGGCATCCCCTGGCGCTGCCGGTTGGACGACGCGCTCGAGATCACGAGCGCCGAGTACCTGGGCGATCCGGATGAGGCGCGGGCAGCGGCGGAGAAGGTGGCCAAACAGGCCGGTTGAACAATGGCCGGTCCGCCGGCCGCGTCAGCTAGAGGGCGTCGCTGCCGCGCTCGCCGGTGCGCACCCGCACGACGGTCTCGACCGGGAGCACCCAGACCTTGCCGTCGCCGATCTTGCCGGTGCCCGCGGTGCGCACGATGGCGTCCACCACCTCGTCGGTCTGGGCGTCGTCGACGAGGATCTCCAGACAGAGCTTCGGGACGAAGTCCACCTCGTACTCGGCCCCGCGGTAGACCTCGGTGTGGCCGCGCTGGCGCCCGAACCCCTGGGCCTCGGTGAGGGTCATCCCTTGGACGCCGATGTCCTTCAGGACGCCCTTCACGTCGTCAATCTTGAACGGCTTGATGATCGCCACGACGAGCTTCACCGGACCAGTATGGGCGGCCACGATTTCCTCGCTGCTACGCCCGTGTTACCAGCAGATGAACAGCGGGAAACCCGCATGTCGGAGGGCTACTCTGTCGCCATGTCTAACAAGCAGGAGATCGACCTCTCCGAGATCTGGCTGTTCGCCAGCTGCTCCGCCCGGGACCTGCGGCACATTCGCCAGTCCTTAGACGAGGTGACCGTCGCACCCGGCCGGGTCCTCATCCAGGAGGGTTCGGCCGGCCGCGAGTTCTTCCTCATCGTCGAGGGCCAGGCCACCGTGCGCCGAAAGGAACGCAAGGTCGCCACCCTCGGCCCGGGCAACTACTTCGGGGAGCTGGCCCTCCTCGACCGGCTGCCCCGCTCGGCGAGCGTCGTCGCCGACACCGAAATGACCCTGCTCGTCCTCGAACAGCGGTCGTTCATCGGGATCCTCGACAGCGTCCCCTCGCTGGCCCGCAAGCTGCTGAGTGCGATGGCGGTCCGCCTCCGCGAGGCCGACTCCCGGGCGGACACCGACATGACGATGCTGTTGCTCGAGCAGCGACCGTTCGTGGACCTCCTCGACACCAACCCGGCCCTGGCCCGCAAGCTGCTGGGTGCGATGGCGGTCCGCCTGCGCGAGGCCGACACCAAGGCCTTCCACTAGTCCTCCGGTGGATCTCCCCTGGGCGGTCGCGCACGTCTCGGATCGCCACCAGGGCGCGTTGGTCACGATCCAAAAGGACGGGCGGCCGCAGCTGACCCACATCGCCTTCGCCATGGACGACCACGGGGTGGCACGGATCTCGATCACCGAGGATCGGGTGAAGACCCGCAATCTCCGGCGCGATCCCCGGGCCCTCCTGCACGTGGCCGGCGACGGATTCTGGGACTACGTGGTGCTCGACGGCACGGTCGAGCTGTCGGCGGTGGCGACCGATCCGCACGATGCGGCAACGGACGAGCTCGTCGAGCTCTACCGCGCCATCAGCGGCGAGCACCCCGACTGGGATGAATACCGCCGGGCCATGGTGGCCGACGGCCGGTTGGTGGCCCGCCTCCGGGCCCGACCGCGCCTACGGGGTCGCCCGCTCCTGATCGGCTCCGGCCAGTGACGCCTCGACCAACTGGGAGAGGTCGAGCACCCGCACCTCGTCCTCCTTGTTGTTGGCCCGCACCGCGTCGTCCAGCATGATCATGCAGTAGGGGCAGGCGGTCGAGACGACGTCGGCCCCCGTGCCCAGCGCCTCCTCGGTGCGCTCCATGTTGACGCGCTTGCCGATGGTCTCCTCCATCCACATGCGGGCACCGCCGGCCCCGCAGCAGAACCCGCGCTCGCGGCAGCGCTTCATCTCCACCTGTTCCACGCCGGGAATGGCGCTCAGCACCGAGCGAGGCTCGTCGAACACGCGGTTGTGGCGGCCCAGGTAGCAGGGGTCGTGGTAGGTGACCTTGCCCTGGTAGGAGGTGCCGGGCGTGAGCTTCCCGCTGCGGACGAGATGGTCCAGCAGCTCGGCGTGGTGGATGACCTCCACGTTGCCGCCGAGGGCGGGGTACTCGTTCTTCAGCGTGTTGAAGCAGTGCGGGCACGATGCCACGACCTTCTTCGCGCCGACCGCCTGCAGCGTGGCGATGTTGGCCTTGGCCTGCTCCTGGTAGAGGTACTCGTTGCCCAGCCGGCGGGCCGGGTCGCCGGTGCAGGACTCCTTCGGGCCCAAGATGGCGAACGTGACCCCCGCCCGATGGAGCATGCGAGCGGTCGCCTGCACCCCCTTGCGGGCCCGTTCGTCGAGTGCCCCGGCACAGCCGACCCAGTAGAGGTACTCGACGTCGTCGGGGATGCTGCCGTTCACGACGGGCACCTCGAAGCCGAGCCCCTGGATCCAGTCGGTCCGTTTCGCCTGGCCGAGCCCCCAGGGGTCGCCCTGGTTCTCGATGTTGCGGAGCATGAGCCCCGCCTCGGCCGGGAACCGGGACTCCATGAGGACCTCGTAGCGGCGCATGTCGACGATGGCATCGACGTGCTCGATGTCGACCGGGCACTCCTCGACGCAGGCCCCGCAGGTCGTGCACGACCACAGGACGTCGTCTGCGATCGTGGTGGGCACGAGCGTCTCGAGCACGGCGGTGGCCGTCTCCGCGTCGCTCGCCCCGGCGGCCAAGAGCCGGTTGGCCGAGGAGAACATGTTGTCCCGCAGGCCCATGATCACGAGCTTGGGCGAGAGCGGCTTGCCCGTGTTCCAGGCCGGGCACACCGATTGGCAGCGGCCGCACTCGGTGCACGTCACGAAGTCGAGCATCTGCTTCCAGCTGAACTGCTCCACCAGCCCGACGCCGAACACCGTGTCCTCGGACACGTTCTCCATGTCCATGTCGGGCGTCTTGTCGAGCCCGCCCAGCGCCCGGGGGCGCCGGGAGGTGGCCACGTTGATCGGCGCCAGGAAGATGTGCAGGTGCTTCGAGTAGGAGACGAAGACCAAGAACCCGGTGATGACGGTGATGTTGAGGATGAGGAACGTCGTCTCGAGCACGCTGTTCACCCCCGACCCCAGCGGGTGCAAGGCCTTGCCGATCCCGTGGGAGGCGAACGCCCACCAGGTGTAGGGGAAGTCACCGGTGTTGGTCTGGGCCGCCCGGTAGAGGAGCAGCGTGACCATGACCGAGGCGATCATCGCCAGCACCAGCCACGCCGCGCCCGTATGTGAGCCGTAGAAACGCGACGCTCGCTCGCGCCGGGCGGGCGCCTGCTTGATCCGGATGGTGGCGAAGACGCTGAGCGACACGAGCACGGCTACCGCGAAGAAGTCCTCGATGAACCCGAGCACCGGGTTGTGGCCGAATCCCCAGATGGCGAACTTCTTGGAGAACAGGTCGCCGTAGGCCTCGAGGATGGTGAACATGAGGATGGTGAAGCCCCAGAAGGTGAACGCATGGGCCAACCCGGGCACGGTCCAGCGGAGGAGCTTGCGCTGGCCGCCGACCTCGACCAGCTCGGCCTCGGCGCGCAACCTCGGGTTGCGGAGGCGCTCGGGGGCGGGCCGGCCGGAGCGGACCAGGCGGGAGATCCAGTAGAAGCGTCTCCCGGCGATCGCCAACGCGAGGGCGGTGACCGCCATTCCCAGAGCAATCCGGACGGGCATCTGCGCTCCTCAGGCTCCGAAGGACGACGGCCGCTGTCGGCCGCGTGCGGCACCCGACGGCGTAGGCGAAGGGCTGGCCATGCGGGGAGACGATAGTGGGAGCACCACCGCTGGGGGCAGTTGGGCGGCGGACCCGGGGGCAAAACATCCCCGGCCAATCGGGGACGGCACGGCCCCTCCGGTGCTGGGCCGCTCAGCCGCCGCAGTCGAACCCGGTCAATCGCCGCCGGCAAACCGCAGGCCCGGCGGCCGCGTCACCTGTGAAACACCGACCGCCGTCACCCGGCAGGCCGACCCGAGGGGGCCGGACCTGCACGGGAGACTGCGGCACGGAACTAGATGGCGTCGACCCCCCGCTCGCCCGTGCGAACCCGCACGACCGTTTCGACGGGAACGACCCAGACCTTGCCGTCGCCGATCTTGCCGGTGGCGGCCGAGCTGATGACTGCGTCCACCACGTCGTCCACCTGCGGGTCGTCCACGAGCACCTCGACCCGGATCTTCGGGACGAAGTCGACCTCGTATTCCGCTCCCCGGTAGACCTCGGTGTGGCCTCGTTGCCGACCGAACCCCTTGGCCTCGGTCAGGGTCATCCCCTGGACTCCGGCCGTCTTGAGTGCCTCCTTGACGTCGTTGAGCTTGAACGGCTTGATGACTGCCACGATCAGCTTCATGGTGATTGCGTTCCCTCTCCTGGACTGGTCGACGTCAGGACGTGCTCTCGGAGCCGGACCCTAGCGGCGGATCGGGACTCTTGGCCGGTTCGGGCGAACTCTTGCCGATGCCCGCCAGCTCGAAGGCACCCGCTCCCGGCCCGCCGCCGCCGACGCGCTCGGCCAGCGGTGTCGTCGGGGAAGGCTTCCTCGTCGTGGATGGCCAGGTCGCCGATCTCGAGGATCTCGTCGTTGTAGCGGGCACCCCGCAGGACCAGCCCGATGAGCTTCATCAAGATGAAGGTCACGAGCGCCGACCAGAAGATGACCCACAGGGCGGCTCGGAACTGTTCCCAGAGTTGGTGCGACGAGCCCGTATACATCAGCCCCGCCACCCCGAACGGGACGCACGCACCGTGGGCCGCGACGTAAGTCGCCTGCGACGTGTTGACGACCTGTCCGGCGGTGTTGAGCGACCCACAGCCGTACTCGAGCATGTTCGGGTCGCCGAAGATACCGAGCAGCAGGCCGCCGAAGAGGCCGGCGATGCCGTGGGTGTAGATGACCCCGAGCGCATCGTCCACCTTCGAGAAGGGCCGCACCTTGGACAGGTAGTTCCAAGCGATCCAGACGATGGCGGTGGCGATCGCACCGACGGCGATGGCACCCCAGCCGTTGACCCAACCGGCGCAGGGTGTGATCGCCGACCAGGCCGCAGATCATGCCGTTCACGCCACCCAGGAACGTGGGTTTCTTCGACTTGCTGAGCCAGGCGTCCATACCCATCCAGACGAGGACGCCGACGGCGGTGGCCAGGTTGGTGTTGACGACGGCCGCAGCCGCGTCGGCACCCGCGTAGTACGGGTCCCCACCGTTGAAGCCGTTCCAGCCGAGCCACAGGATTCCGGCACCGACGGCCGCCATGACCAGGTTGTTCGGTATGGCGTGCTGTCGATCTCGAAGCAGTCGAGGCCCGAGAACCCAGGCCGCTACGAAGCCGGACACTCCGGCCGACATGTGGATGACGAAGCCACCGGAGAAGTCGAGCGAGCCCTCCTGGGCGAAGTAGCCGCCGCCCCAGAGCAGGAAGGCGTCGACGCCGTAGACGAAGGTCGACCACAGCGGGACCAGGAGGCACCAGGCGCTGAACTTGATCCGGCCCAGCACGCTCCCCATGAACAGCAGCGGGGTGATGGCGGCGAAGACGAACTGGAAGTAGGCGAGCGACGTCGTCGGGAAGTGGAACGGGATGACGGTGTTGGCCGCCGACACCGCCTGGCCCTGTTCACCGACGCTGGTCGGTGATGCCGCCCGGTTTCCCGACGAAGTTCTCGAAGAAGTGTTTCACCCACCCCGCGCCGGTGAGCTGGGTCTGTACCCCGTTTCTCACCCCGCCCCCGATGGAGGTGGCACCGAATCCCATCTTGTAGGACCACAGCACCCAGGCGACGAGGACGAGCGAGAACCCGGCGAACATCATCGCCAGGACGTTCACCGCCCACTTCTTCTGGACGATCGAGGCGTAGAGGACCGCCAATCCGGGAAGGCTCATCAGGCCGACGAACGTGGCGGCAACGATCTGCCACGTGTTGTCGCCCGTATTCAGCCAACTGGGATACGGAACATACGAGTTGCTGCTGCGGCTAGCAGGTGCACGGCTCGAGCACTCCCTCTCTCGTACAGACAACTGCGTCCCGCGCCGGGCGCCATGGACGGGTCGTCACATGGCACCAGGTGCGCCAATGTCACGGCAGCGATTCGCCGTGACGCCACAAGGATGCAGACCGGGGGTTTCCGCACAGTCACGCCCGTGTTACCAAAATGTGAACTTGGCCGGCGCCAGGCACGACGAGCAGGCCGCACGACGCGGTCGTCGGCCCGCGAGTGACGACAGCGCGCGCCGTCCGTCGCCTCGCGGCGTCACCACTACGCTGCGGTCGGCATCGACACCCAGCCGATCGGCCCCGGAGGCAGCGACGTGGAGAACGGGGACGGCGGCAGTGCCAGCGAGCCGCTGACGCACCTCCGCGGGGCCGGCGTCGACGTCGACCTCCACCGCATCGGCCGGGTCATCCTGGCCCTCGTTCTGCTGGCCCTGGCCGTGACCGCCGGCATTCTGTTCTCAGCCGGCGCTCAGAAGAACGCACAGATCACTCGCCTACGTCAGCACGGGGTCCCGGTCGAGATCACCGTGTCGGGTTGCCTCGGCCTGCTCGGGGGAAGCGGCAGCAACGCCGCCGGGTACGCGTGCAACGGCTCGTTCACCCTCGCCGGACACGTCTATCGGGAGTCCATTCCCGGTGACACCCACTACCGTCCCGGCGCAACGGTCCGCGGGGTCACCGACCCCGACGACCCGGGTCTCCTGGCCACGGCCGGGATGGTCTCGGCCGAGCACCCATCGGGCAACGTGTTCATCCTGCCGGCGATCCTGGCGGCGCTCTTCGCCCTGGGCGTTGCGTACGTGGTCCTCAGATGGCGCCGGGCCACCCGGGCGCCGGCCAGCGGGTCGAAAACCTCAGCCTGAGTGCTCGGGGCGGCACCCCGCCGGCCTGTGGCCGTCGGAGCACGAACGACCAGGTCAGCGCCCTCGTTGCTAGTCGGACTGCGCCGGTGGCAGGCGCTTCTGCCGCGATGTCGGCGGGGTGTAGCGCTTGCTGGGTCGCGGTTGTCCGCCGCCACGCCGCGCCCTCGGTGGCGAGTCGCAGGTCCCGGGACAGCCGGTAGGACCGCACCAGGTACCAGGAGGCGAACAGGATGAACGGGATCCCGAAGCCCCAGTAATGGAGGTTGAACACGGTCAGCCCGTAGAGGGCCATCGCCATCCCGAGGAAGAGGCGCTTCCGACGCATCGCCATGATGAGCATGACGAACGCAAGAGCCAGGAGCACGATCTCGAGGTCGTAGTAGGTCGACGTGTTCTCATGAAGCCTGTGTGCGTTGCTGACATCCAGGGAGTGATGGCAAAACCGATCATCGCGGCGATCGGGGCCGCGAGCAGCCCGATGAGCCGCTCCTTGTCGTTGGCGTACTTGTTCTCGGCCTCGAGCTCTTCGACCGAGCTCGGCGCCGCCGGCGCCGCCGGGGTCACGTTGGGGTTGACCGGCCTCAGCAGCGCGCCGCGCAAGCGTTCGCCGAGCGGCACCCTGTCGTCACGACCTCCGAACATCGCGAAAGGGTACCGCGGCCCGCGGGCCTCGCTCGCGGCCGAATCCGGGCCCTCGGGGTTTACGGCCGCTGCGAACCCGGAGCGGCGTAGCCCACCTCCGAGGGGGACCGTATGCAGTGTTGCCGATAGTGTGAACGGCACCCGCGGGCGTAGTTCAGCGGCAGAACATCAGCTTCCCAAGCTGAGAACGCGGGTTCGATTCCCGTCGCCCGCTCTCGTGCGCATGTCCAGCTCAAAGAGGCTGGTACCCGAACTGGGTGCCTAGTCCGCGGGCTGGATCACAGTGCCGGATCTGGCTCGGAGCGACGGCGGGTTGTTGGTGGCTTCGCACCGGCGCCACCTTCGGGTATCACGAGCTGAGACAACGCAAACATGACCGTCTGGCTCCCACGCAATTTGCCGCTGAAGAGCGTGATGCTGTGGCAGGGGGAGTCCCTCAAGGTCGTGCTGGACGTCCACGCCGCAGTGCAATCGCCCTCCTCGACCCGGGAGTCTCCTGTCTACCGGCCAATCAAGATGTCAAATGCCGCGGCGGCTTCGAGTCGGGCTTGTGCACCGAAGCTCTCCCAGGCCACATCGCCATCGTCCTCGAGCCGTGGACGCAACGACGACAACAGCTCGAAGTCAGCGTCGTTCAGCTGCGTGCGGGCGTCGACTGGATCGTCGAGCACCGACAACATGTCCCACGACATCCTGAACGTGGCGCGGTTGGTCAACCGTCCGCAGGTCGAGCGCGGCGGCGGCCTTGACAACGATGGCCCCTGGCAGCAGGGGCACCCGGAGCCGAACGTCTAGCTCATCGATGTCATAGGTGATCAACACTTCCTCGGACACCTGCAGAGCTCGGCGGCCGCCTGGTATGGCCAAGCTCTGCACCCCGCTAACCGACTTGAGTTCGTCGTCGGTGGCGTCCTCGGGGCAGAGCACGTCGATCTGTCCCTGCCCGGTCGAGTTGGTGAAAGTGCAGCGGGCGAAGTCCTGACCGCCAAACGCCTCGATCGGTCGGAAGCCGAAGTTCTTCAGCTCGTTCACTACCCTGGCGAGAATGGACGGACTGGAACAAATGTCGACGAGGACGTCAGCATCCTTCGTCTCCTCGGCTCGATCGACGGTGCGACCCGTCAGACGGCTGGCGATGAGCACCATCATTCCGCCCACCAGACACCAGCTGTCAGTGCTCAGACGTGTCGAGATGGCGCCTATCGCCCGCAAGACGCCGTGATGCCGAGGCAGAAGTGATCGGGTGAGGTCAATCTCACGCAATGACGTGACCACCGACTAGCCGGTCGAGCAACGTGTCGGCGGCCCGGTCCTGGCCGTCAGCAAGGTCAAGCCACGCCACCCATCCCTCGACATACCGCTGGTCCTCAGAAAATGGCCAGGCGGCGTTGTCAACGACGTGGAGATGGAGGTTGGCACCTTCGACAACTTTCCGCGCAGCGAGTTCGCGTAGAAGGTCGTGCTCATCACTGGCTCGCACATAGGCATCGACGGAGTTGCCGCCGTCAACAGGCACGCCTAGGTGTCCGGCAGCGAATCGGCCTCCGATGACAACGCGTGAGTCCGATTGAAGCCGGCGAAGCACACTGGGGTGGACGTAGACCTCAAGATGCCTGGCCCTGGATCGGAGTCGCCGACGCAGCCGATCGAGATCCGCAAGGTGCTTGAAGGCTCCCGACATCTTCCCGTGATCGAAGAGCTCCCATGCCGCCAACTGCGCCATGGGCCGGCCGGGCTCACGCCACATGTTGCGGTCAACGGCCCGCACGGAAGCGGCCGTGACAGTCCACTGGTGTCCGATGCGCTCAGCCGGAAGCTGTCCTTTGAGGACCATGGCTTGAGCCCGGCGTCGGGAGACGCCGAGGCGCTCCGCCGCTTCCACGAGTGTGAGCCGGTCTCCTGGCATGGACATTATTATACCAATATTGGAACAATAAATAGACCCCAGGTCAACTCCAGTAATTCGCTGTTAGCTACGTGAGCTAACATGGGTGTTATGGCAAGCCTGGGGAAGCTGATCAAGGCGGGGCGGGAACGCAAGGGGATGACCGTTCGCGGGTTCGCGGCCGCCATTGACGTAGCGCCACCGTTCGTAACCGACATGGAGGCTGACCGCCGACGTCCCGGACCCGAGGTCCTTGCTCGCATCGCCAAGGTGTTGGAGCTGCCCGAGGAGAGCATGCGCAACCTCGACCCTCGACTCAGCCCGAAGGTAAAGGAGTGGATCGCCCACGAGCCCCGCGTCTCGAGTCTGCTAAGGCAACTCCGCGACGCCCCGGCCCGCGACGAGTTGCTCAGGCAGATGGAGAACATCGTCCGCGACGCTGACCCCGATGACACAGAGGACGGCTGATGCGCGAGACGAGGGACCACACCCGACGTATGCCGTCACGCCTCTACTTCGAGCAGGACGAGATCGACCAGATCATGGACGAGGCGTTCAAGCGGGCTGGCCAACCCCGGCTCAACGACTCCGAGGCGGTCGACGTCGATGCTTTCATCGAGCTACACCTGAAGATCACGCCCGAATATGTCGCGCTCCCCGACGGCGTACAGGGTGCCTCCGACTTCTTCCCGAGCGGCAAAGTGAAAATGCGGATCTCGGACCGACTAAGTCAGCGAGCCGCTCACCAAGAGACAGGCGCCGAGAATTTCATCCGCACCACCCTGGCCCACGAGGCCGCGGACGTGCTGCTGCACCGGAGCATGTTCCTCGCCCAGACTGCTGGATGAAACCGCCGGACGCCCACGCAACTGCTAGCGGCGAGCGACCAGGCTCCGGGACCAGGCACGCGGCACTTCGAAGCGGCGTCGCGGGCCCGGGCGGCCGTCGCGGCCCGTCCTGAGGGGGTTGACCAAGCGGACTTGTCACCCCCCGGCCCTCCGAGCTCGACCCACATGTGGCGGGATCGCGGCCTACCCCGATGGGGGCGCAGATGTTCAACGAGGGTTGGGATGTCGCGGTCGTCGACCTACGCCGCGTGTGCGCCTTCCAGCCACTGGTCAACAGCGAGCAGGCGATCGAACGGGTCGCCAGCATCGACGGTACGGACATGGTCGCGCTGGCGACGCTCACGCTCCCGTTCGGTTCACCTACCCAACTGCCGGTCCAGTTGGATCAGAATCATCAGACCTGGATCATCTCGTCGCCGAACATGAACCTGCCAGTATTGGGTGCAGCAACCCCAAACCCTGGCCAGCCAGGTCTTCCGGTATTCGGCTTCGGCATTGGCGTCAGTGAATCCTTCCTGCAGGTCGGAGAGTACCGCGACCGGTACTACCTGCGGGACGGGTACCACCGGTCCTACGGCCTGTTGCGTCAGGGCATCTCGGTTCGTGCGAAACATCACGGCCTTCGAGGAGTTGTTGCCCGACCCTCGCATGATGCTTCCGCAGGACACGTACAGAGGACCTCGCCCCCCAATGCTGCCGGATTACCTCGATGACGCCGTATCGGTGGAGGTGCTCCAACCGCGCCAACAGAAGGTGGTGCTCGTGCAAGCCCTGGAGCTCGCCATCATCGAGTAGCCGGGCGAGGCGGTTCATCGATCGATGAACCAGCAAATGGTGAGCCGGGCAGAATCAGGTCGTCGGTGACTCGGGTTGAAGCCCTGCCCGAGCCTCTGACGACCACGTTCAGAGGCTCCGGGCCGGTCCTGGACGCTTCTGCCCGTACCTGGCGTCCGCCCCAACCGAGCGTAGGCTCCAACAGCTGGGGAGCGAGCTTGGACCGAAGCTGTTAGTGCCGGCCGATCAGCGGACCAATCTGATGGGACACTCGCTTCGGGAAGGACGATCGTGACCCTGTGGGCGAGCTGGCTCCGCAGCCCTCGCATTACGCTCTGCGCCCCGGTCGCCCTGGGAGGAACGACCGCGCCGGACGGGCGGCCCGGGGCAGCCATCGGCACAGCGCCATGACCCGAGCCGGCTTCCGTGAGCGTGTCGTGGACGGGCCCGGGGGGGTCAAGTGGCCACGCAACCTGGGATGTCCTGATCGACGAGACACGTGGTCGGTTCGGTCGGCCAGGGCCAGGCGGTCGAACTGCCGATCGAACCGGGACCGCACACCGTTCGCGTGCGGTCCAACCGATACCTGAGCAGCGCCGCACGGCCCTTCGAGGCCGCCGCGGGGCGAATCGTCTCCTTCTCGTGCCGCCCGCGAGCCCGTCACCCCTTCATTGTCCAGCGATCGATCTTCTGGCTGCTCGTCAGCCTGGTGAAGCACGACGTTTGGATCGATCTGACGATGGACGAGGGCGACGCCGGAGAGAACGCCCTTCCGACGGTGACCCGGCGACCGACCGACAACGAGCTCGACGGCGCCGTCGCCCAACCCTCCGCACGCCCAGCGCCGCGCCCGCCGGCCAGGGCGGTCACCGGTGGCCCGCCGCTCGACGGTCGCACGGACAACCTCGCTCTGGTGGTCAACCAGCTGACCAAGCGCTTCGGGGCGCGGACCGCCTTCTCCGAGGTCTCCTTCGAGGTCGCCTACGGCGAGGTGTTCGGGTTCCTCGGCCCCAATGGCGCAGGCAAGACCACCACGGTCCGGACCCTCGGCACATTGATCGCCCCGACATCGGGCTCGGCCACCGTCGCCGGCATCCCGCTCTGCCCCGAAAACGAGGTGGAGATCCGTCAGCGGATCTCGATCATGCCCGAGGCACCGGGGCTCTATCTGCGGCTGACGGTGACCGAGAACCTGGAGTACTTCGCCGGTCTCTACGGCCTGCGGCAGATCGGGCCGCGGATCAAAGACGCCCTCGAAGCGGTGAACCTCGCCGATCGGGCGGGCGATCTCTGCGGCGGCCTCTCCAAGGGCCTTCGCCAGCGGGTGGGACTGGCCCGAACGCTGCTTGAGCGACCCGGCGATCATGTTCCTCGACGAACCGACATCGGGCCTCGACCCGGTCGCCGCACGCGAGGTGCACGACCTGATCAACGGGCTCCGGGAGAAGGGGGTGACGATCTTTCTCACCACCCACCGGCTCGATGAGGCCGAGAGGCTCTGCGACCGTGTCGCCATCTTGAACACGACGCTGCGAACCGTTGGCCGGCCGGCCGAGCTGCGAGAACAGCTCTTCAAGAGCGCGCTCGTCGTCAGGACCCTCGCGCCCGTCAGCGATCCGGGCCAGCTCTTCGGTGCTCTCGGACCCGTCGAGGAGTGGCGCTCCGACGAACCCGGCTCCTACGTGCTCGCGGTGTCCGATCCCCTCGTCGCCGCACCCGCAGGTGACCCGAGCCCTCGTCGGCGCGGGCGCCGACGTCCTCTCCATCGGCGAGGCGCAGCATTCGCTGGAAGACGTGTACCTCGAGCTGATCGCCGAAGACGTGGAGGCCCAGCAGACAGTGATGCACCTCGATATGGGGCGGGTCCGGGCCGTCGTCCGCAAGGAGCTGCGGGACTACCGGCGCAAGCGGGCCGTCGTCGTCACGATGTTCGTCCTGCCGATCCTCTTTCTCGTCGAGCCCATCGTCGCCATCTTCGTCAGCCCGGCCTCGGAATCGGGTCCCAGCTTGGCCAAGTTCGTCATCCTTCCCCTCCTCTACATGCTCTTGATCCCGGTCGTCATGCCCAGCACTCTCGCCGCGTACTCCGTCGCCGGCGAGCGCGAGCAGGGGACGCTCGAGCCATTGCTCACCACTCCCCTTCGCAGGCAGGAGTTCATCTTGGGCAAGGCGACGGCGGTCATGATCCCGACGGTGGTGCTCTCCTACGTGGTGTTCGGGCTCTTCCTGGCCGCCGTCGAGCTGTTCGCCCACCCCGCCATCGCCTCCGCCGTCTTCCACGATGGGCCCGTCCTTCTCGCCCTGTTCCTGTTGGCGCCACTGGTGGCCGGCTGGGCCATCGTGGTCGGGATGGCGGTCTCGGTCCGGGCGAGCGAGATCCGCGTCGCCCAGCAGTTGGGCACGATCGCCAGCCTTCCCATGGTGGGCGTGGTCATCCTCTTGGTGACTGGCGTGATCCATCCGACATTCGACGTCGCACTCGAATTTGCCGGTGGGCTGCTGCTCGTCGATGTTCTGGCGCTGCGAATCGTCTCTTCGATGTTCGATCGTGAGCGCCTCGTGACCGGTGCCAAAGCCGCCAGGGGATGACGCAGCCCACGATCTGATCGGTGTGCCGGATATCCCACGGACCGGCGTTGACCGGCTGAGACAGCCGGGGCTAGGTGAACGCCGGCAGCACGTCGTGCTCGAAGAGGCGCAGGCTCGACCAGGCCAACTCGATCGGCATCCCCCCGCACAGCGGATGGAGCATCGCGAAGGGCAACGGTGCGGCTTTCTGCTCCTCGACGAACTGCTCGGGGGTGAGCACCCGGTACTGGCCGGTGGCTCGCAGCTCGTCGATGCCGGCGACCGTGTGGTACGGACTGGCCATGTCGTCTTGGGCCTGCCACACGCCGTAGGCGTTGTTCTCGTGGAGGAAGAACGGAGCCATCTGCTCCCATCCCTCGTCGGGGTCCGCCGCGAGGGCCACCACCTGGGTGGCGCCGACCGGGCTCGGACCGGGGTCCGGCCGGCCCAGCTTCTGCACCTCGGCGCGATAGAAGGGCCACACGTCGGGGGTGGTCGGGACGAACCCGTCGGCAATCCGCGCGGCTCGCACCGCCGCCGGTTGGCTGCTCCCGCCGAGCGAGATGGTGGGACCGCCCGGGCGCGATGGCGCCGGCGTGATGTGCACGATGCGGCCGCGGTACTCGAACGGCTCGCCGGAGAAGGCCGCCCGCAAGACCGTCACGGCCTCGGTCACCCGCCAGCCCCGCTCACTCATCGGCACATCGAACATCGCGAACTCTTCGTGCACGTACCCGCCGCCCACGATGAGGTCGACCCGGCCCCGACTCAGGTTGTCGAGCACGATCAGGTCCTCGGCCAAGCGGAGCGGGTCGTGGAACGGGGCGATCAGCGCCGCGATCATGAAGCGGACGTTCGACGTCCGAGCCGCCATGGCGGCGACCATCGGGATAGGGCTCGGGAGGTAGCCGTCGGGAGAGCCGTGGTGCTCGGAGACCGCGATGGAGATGCAGCCCAGGGCGTCGGCCCATTGCGCCATGTCGAGAGCCGCGGCGTAGCGGTCCGCCATGGTCGTGCCCGCGATGCCCGGATTGCGAAGGTCAAAGCGGAACCCGAAGTGCATGGCCGGGACCTGAACGGTGCTTTCGGTGGGGACCGACCCCTACAGCGACCCGAGGACCGACTCTGCGGAGCTCACCGTCAATCCGGGGCCCGGCTCGACGAACAGGGCAGTCACGACGCCGCCCTCGATGACCGCCGCGTAGCGCTGCGAACGGCGCCCCAGGCCGAACCCGCTGCCGTCCATCTCGAGACCCATCGCCTTCGTGAAGTCGCCGTTGCCGTCGGCCAGCATCACGACATTGTCGCCGACCTCTTGGTCGCCGCCCCAGGCGCCCATGACGAACGCGTCGTTGACGGAGAGACAGGCGACGGTGTCGACGCCCTTCTCCTTGAACTCGTCGGCACGGACCACGTAGCCGGGCAGGTGGTGGTCCGAGCAGGTGGGAGTGAACGCGCCGGGCACGGCGAACAGGACCACCTTGCCGGTCCCGAGCGCCTCGGCGGACGCGACCTTCTTCACTCCGTCCTTCGTCATCGTCATCAGGTCGACCTCGGGGACTCGATCACCGACTGCGACGGCCATGGATCCTCACTCTCTTCGTTGGGGCGGTAGCCAGGATCGCCCACCATCTATCGTCCGGACAAGACGGCGGTCGACGGTGGCCGGCGATCAGCTGCCGACGGGGCCGACCGCGCTGATCTCGTACTGCAGGATCTCGGCGCCCAGCACCTTGATGTCGCTCGCCGGTTGGGGTCCCTCGCGGAGCACGCCCAGGTGGACGGCCAGCGCTTCCTTGCTCTCCCAGCGCTCGAACAACCGCACGAGGCCCGGCTCGATCGGGTCCGCCATGAACACGTACGTGATGCACCCGGGCTCGGCCTGGGATTTGCGCATGCCCTCGATCCGGTCGCGGATGAACTGGTCGCGCTGGGCCGGGTCGACCTCGAAATGTCCTGCGATGATGAGCACGGCTCCCCCTCTCACGGCCCCAGTGCCGACACGTTCGACCCTAGTGCCGCATCAGGCAACGTTTACCGGGTCCGACATGCGCTACCTAGGCGCGGCGCGGCGCCCGCTTCCAGAAGGTCCGGCGCCGCGGACGTACGACCAGGCTGCCGCCATCGGCTTCGCCAGAAACCTTGATCATCAGGCGTAGGGGTTCGTCGGACCGACGTTCAGGACGCACTCTGACGCGCCCCCCACGGGCCGCCAGGCCATCAACATCGACCTCGATGCCCGGCCGAGTCACCACGAGGAGCCGCCCGCCGTGGACCTCGGCCTGAATGTCGAGGGTCGGGCCCGTGATCACTGCGTCGGTGAAGTCGAGCTTCACCGAGCCGCCGACGGCATGAATCTCCATTCTTCGAGGGACGGTCCACCGGCCGCGCCGCGGCCGCTCCCGCCCTGAAGGTCGAGCCGGACGACTTCTTTGGGCTCTGCGGTGGCCGGGACCGCATTGGGTAGGTCCGCCGTGAGCGCCGCCAGTTCCCCACTCGTGCGAGCGGTCAACGCTGCCTCCAGACGCTCGTCGAGTTCAGCCGCCGCCAGACGCCCATCCCCGGCCGCGACAGTGAGGACCTCTACGACCCGCTCCCTATCTTCATGAGAGACCCGAAGTTCAGGCTTCGCCCCGTGATCGGGGGGACGGCTGGGAGGCCTTCGTTCGTCACAGCTACATCCTGGAAGACACCTTGGGGACACGCAATTGGCCCGCCAGTCCAACCCGGGTTGGGTGCGTGGGCGCATCGCTGCCGTGCTCCGTTTTTCGCTCCGGGCTGCCGACGGTACTGTTCGGTCGACCGAGAGCCAACGCACTCGCCGTCGGGACACCCCGGGCAGCACCAACGATCTTCACCGTGTCCCCCAGCGGCCCCACGGAAGGGAACCACCATGCTCGATCACCTCTCCATCCAGTGCACGGACGTGGCGGCCAGCGCCGCCTTCTACGACGCGGTCCTCGCGCCGATCGGCGGCACCCGGATCGCCGACTACGGCGACGTGGTCGGCTACGGCGTGCCGCCCCGGCCGGACTTCTGGATCGCCCCGCGCCAGACGGGCGAGGGGTTCCACGAGTCCCACATCGTGTTCACCGCGCCGGATCGGGCCGCCGTCCGCGCGTTCTTCACACGCGGCGGTGGCCGCCGGCGCCGCCGTGCTCCACGACCCCCAGATCTGGCCGGAGTACCACGGCAACTACTACGGCGCATTCGTGCGGGACCCCGACGGTCACAACGTCGAGGCAGTGTGTCACCAGCCGGAGGACTGAGCGCCGCCGCAAGGAGAGACGACCATGGTCGAAGATCTACAGGACCCAAGACGCAGCGAACCCGACTACGGCCTGGGCGAGCGGGCCATGCTCGAGGCGTGGCTCGAGTTCCACCGGACGACCCTGCTGTTGAAGTGCGAGGGGCTCGACGACGCAGCAGCGCAAGCGCCGCCCGATCGCGACGTCGCAGCTCTCGCTGCACGGCCTGGTGCGACACATGGCCGAGGTCGAGCGGGGCTGGTTCCGCCGGACGCTGGCCGAGGAACCGATCCCGCACATCTGGGACGATCCCGACCAACGAGGACGCAGACCTGTTCCCGCTCGACGGCGCCGACTGGGACGCCGACCGCGACCGCTGGGAGTCCGAGTGCGAGGCGAGCCGCGCCGTGGCCGCGCCTCGGAGCCTGGACGACACCGGCATGCGGGACGGCAAGCCGTGCTCGCTGCGCTGGATCTACACCCACATGGTCGAGGAGTACGCCCGCCACAACGGGCACGCCGACCTGATCCGCGAGTTGGTGGACGGCAGCGTCGGCTGGTGAGCCGGCGCTCGGCGGGTTCGACCTAGACCAGCACCAGGTGCCGGAGCTGCACCCAGCCCGCGCAGGTTGCCGACGGGGTCGGTGTCGGACCTGGTGGGCGTCGCCACGTGCTCGAGCGGTGACGCATGGGGCGGGGTCGCCGTGACCAGGCGCTCGTAGAGGGTCAGGTCCTCGTCGATACTGCGGACACCGTCGTGGGTGAGGTAGGAGACGCGGGCGCAGCGGGCGGCGCAGACGCGTTTTGCGACCTCGACGTCGAGGCTCGCCTCATCGGCCTGGAGATACGGCAGGTGCCACTCGCCCTCGCCCACGGCGGTAGGGGTCGAGGCGTCGTAGGCGGCCCGCATGGCCTGCGCCGCCACCCGGATCTCGGGCTGGGCGAGATCGGAGCAGCGCTGCTGCCAGAACCCGTCCCAGTAGGTCGCGGTCACGATGACCGTGTGCCACTGGAAGGGCTCGAGCAGGCGGTTTGTCACCTGCTTGTGGACGCCCAGTTCGGCCAGCGTGCGGGCGGCCGCCACCGCGGCGTCCCGGGCGGCCAGCCACGCCGTCAACGCCTCCATGTCGTTCTCGATCGGCGGGCCCGCCTGCATGCCGGCCTTCGCCGTGCCGAACTCCTCGGGGAGGGCCGGGTCGGTCTCGACCGACCGGATCATCCTGGCCACCGGTACCGCCCGCGAGCTGGCCGAGTTGCGCGAGAACGCCCGGTGCGTGTTGAGCTCGGCCAGCACGAAGCGGTGGATCCGGGCCTCGATGGTCGTCACCCGCGAGCCCGCGGGGACAGCGAGTCGGCGACCACCCGGGCCCGCCATTGCTCGTCGTGCGCGCTCATCCGACCACGATGGCACAGGTCGAAAGTCCCCGGGGTGGACGCCTTGGCGAGGCCGCCGGGCCCTACTCGGGAATCGGGACGACCAGGACCGGGACGCTCGAGCGATGCAGCAGCTTGTGGGGCACGGACCCCAAGATGGCGCCCATGATGGGCCGCTCACCGTTCCCACCGACGACGATGGCCAGCGCCTCGCGCTGCTCGGCCGCCTCGAGCAGCGACTCCACCGGTCGCAGCGGGCACGATCAGCTCCTCGACCTCGACCGAGGAGTCCTGGGCCCGGGCGGCCGCCACGGCCTCGCCGACGACCCCCTTGCCCAGCTCTTCGAGCTGGTGCCGATAGTCGGAGGACTCGCCGCCCATCGGGTTGGGCTCGTAGCCGAACACGATGGTGAGGCGGGCGGCGAAGGCGCGGGCGACGGTGACCGCCGTGGAGAGCGCGGCCTTGGAGCCGTCCGACCCGTCGTAGCCGAGGACAACGGTCGGGGCCATCAGTCGGTCACCGGGAGGACGCCCGGCGTGAGCGGCGGGGCCGAGGCATCGAGCGATTCTGCCACCTCGCGATCGCGCTTGAAGAAGTCCGGGTGCTTGATACGCCAGATGAGCATGATCGGCACGCCGATCAGCAAGAGCCCGAGTCCGATCACGAGTGCCGACCCGACGCCGTGCGCGTAGAGATGGACGCCGAGGACGTGCACATTGAAGTGGATGAACGTGAACCAGGCCCGCCCGGCTGAGTTCGCCGGGTTCGAGTACACGAAGATCGAGTCGATGAACGCCCAGGTGAGGATCAGCGCGCCGATCAGCGGGGCCAGGCCGATGAACACGAAGTTCTTCAGGCTCTTGAACACCTGGCGGCGGTAGTAGATGACGCAGGCGTAGCCGGTCATCGCGTAGTAGAAGGCGATCCCGAATCCGAGGGCGAGGATCGAGTTCTCCAACACGTTCGGGCTGATCAGCGTCAGCACCACATACCAGACGATCGACACAGCGCCGAAGAGCAGCGTCGAGAACCCGGGCGACAGATGCCGGGGATTGATGCTGGCGAACCGCGGCCGGGAACGCCTTGTGCACGGCCATGGACAGCGACGAGCGGGCCGCGGGCAGGATCGTCGTCTGCGTCGAGGCCGACGCCGAGGTGAGCACCGCGATGATCAGCAGCTTGTTCCAGGGGGAGCCGAGCACCGCCTTGGCCAGCGCGTTCAGCACGTCGTCGCTGTTGTTGGTGAGGAAGGTCGCGCCGTGGAAGGACTGGGCGGCGATCGAGACGATCACGTAGATCAGGACGAGCACGAGCGTGGAGAGGAGGGCGGCCACGCCCGGGGTGCGCTTGGCGTCCTTGGACTCCTCGTTGACGGTGACCGCCGTGTCCCAGCCCCAGTAGATGAACACGGCGACGAGGATGCCGCTCGCCAGCGCCCCGCCCGAGGGGATGTTGAACGGATTGAGCCAGGAGATCGACGGGCGCACGCTGTGGGCGACCCCGCCGCCGTAGACCTTGGCCAGGGCCGTCACCGCGAAGATGACCAGGATGATGATCTCGGCGCCGAGCAGCGCCACCTGCGTGCGGGCCGAGAGCTCGATCCCGATGTAGCAGATGAGCGTCATCACGATGATCCAGATGACGCCGACGAAGGTCACCCAGAACGTGCTGGCGGCCAGACCGTTCGCACCGAAGAGCGAGAACGTGTAGGACCCGGCGATCTGGCTCAGGCTCGGCATGACCACGAGGTCGGTGACGAGGATCCCCCACCCGGCCAGCCAGCCCGACTTGGGCCCGATGGCCCGGGTGACCCACGTGAACGTCGTGCCGCAGTCCGGATCGGCGCGGTTCATGTAGTAGTAGGCCGCGGCGATGAAGAGCATCGGCACGAAGGCGATCAGCATGATCGACGGCGCGAAGAGCCCGACGACCGCGGTCACGAAGCCGAGCGACGCCGCCAGGCTGTAGGCCGGGGCCGTCGACGCCACGCCGATGACGAGGCTGGAGACGAGGCCGAGGGCCCCGACCTTCAGGCCCTTGCCGCCCACCTGATGCGGCTCGGCCGGGCGTTCCCCCACGTCGGTGATCGCCATCGACCCCCCTCAGTATCGGTTTGTGAGCCAATGGCCCATTTGACGAGTAATCTGATTGTCAAACAGCCTATTCGACGACTGAATCCATTGCGCCAGCGCCGATCGGCGCTGGCGCCAGGAGGGCCATGGTACGCATCGCCGGCACGGAGGTGCCGCTCGAGAACTTCGTCGGCGGGGAATTCCGCGCGGGCGCCGGTCCCGAGTTCGAGGTGATCGACCCGGCCACCGGGGAGTCCATCGCCTCGGTCGCCTCGGTCAGCCCGGATCAGCTCGACGACGCCGTCGACGCGGCGGCCGCCGCCTTCCCCGCCTGGTCGGCCGTCTCACCGGCCGAGCGCTCGACGGCCCTGCTCGCGATGGCCCAGGCGATCGAGGACAACGAGGCCGCGTTCAGCTCGCTCGAGTCCCTGAACGTCGGCAAGCCGATCAGCGGGGTCCCCGAGGAGATCGGCATTCGCGGTCGACAACCTGCGCTTCTTCGCCGGCGCGGCCCGCATGCTCGAAGGCCGGGCCGTCCGGCGAGTACCTGGCCGGCTACACGTCGATGCTCCGGCGCGACGCCGTCGGGGTGGTCGGGTCGATCACGCCCTGGAACTACCCGCTCATGATGGCCATGTGGAAGCTGGGGCCCGCGCTCGCGGCCGGCTGCACCGTGGTTCTCAAGCCGAGCGAGCTCACCCCCTTCAGCTCGCTCAAGCTGGCCGCGCTGCTCGGGCGACATCCTGCCCCCGGGCGTGTGCAACGTCGTGACCGGGGCGGGCGAGGTCGGCGCGGCGCTCGTGCGCCACCCCGGCGTCGACATGGTCTCGCTCACCGGGTCGGTCCCGACCGGCAAGGACATCGCCAGCGGCCGCCGCGGCCAGCCTGAAGCGCGTCCACCTCGAGCTCGGCGGCAAGGCGCCGGTCGTCGTCTTCGACGACGCCGACCTCGAGAACGTGGTGCGGGCCGTCCGCCTGGCCGGGTTCATCAACGCCGGCCAGGACTGCACCGCCGCCTGCCGTGTCGTGGCCGGGCCGCGGATAGCGGACGACGTGACCGACGCCCTCCGCGAGGCGGCCGCCTCGCTCGTGCTCGGCGACCCGAGCGACGAGACGACCGAGCTCGGACCGCTCATCTCGGCCGCCCAACGGGACCGGGTGGCCGGCTTCGTCGACCGGGCGGTGGCCGACGGGGCGAAGGTGGCGACGGGTGGTCGCGTCGCCGATCGCGCCGGCTGGTACTACGAGCCGTCGGTCGTCGGCGGCGTCTCGCAGGACGACGAGATCGTCCAGCGCGAGGTCTTCGGTCCGGTGGTGACCGTGCAGAAGATGGCATCCGAAGACGAGGCCATCGCGCTGGCCAACGGCGTGGACTACGGCTTGGCCGCCAGCGTCTTTACGACGCGACGTCGGCAAGGCGATGCGTGCCGCGGCGCAGCTGCGGTTCGGGACGGTGTGGATCAACGACCACATCCCGCTCGTCTCGGAGATGCCGCACGGCGGATTCAAGCAGTCGGGATACGGCAAGGACATGTCGGTGTACGCCATCGAGGCCTACACCGAACCCAAACACGTGATGGTGAAGTGGTGATCGAGATGAGCAAGGACAACGCAACCCAGTCAGCCGCGGACACGCGAACGCATGAGCGCGCGGGCGCGCGAGATCTCCGTCGTCGAGAAGGAGACGCTGGCCCAGGCCACCCCGCGCTCGCGCGCGCTGTTCGAGCGCGCCAGCAAGTCGATGCCGCTCGGCGTGGCCTCGTCGTTCCAGGCGGCCGACCCGTACCCGATCTACCTCGAGCGCGGCCTCGGCGCGTACGTGTGGGACGTCGACGGCACGAGCGCGTCGACTACCACAACGGCTTCGGCTCGATGGCCGTCGGCCACGCCCACCCGAAGATCATCGAGGCGATCGACAAGGCGGCCCGCAACGGGACGCACTTCGCGGTGACCACGGAGACGACCGTGCTCTTCGCCGAGGAGCTCTGCCGGCGCTTCCGGCTGGAGCAGGTGCGGCTGACCAACTCCGGCACCGAGGCGACGATGGACGCCATCCGCGTGGCCCGCGGCGCCACCGGGCGCGACCTCATCTGCAAGATCGTGGGCTCGTACCACGGCCACCACGACGCCGTGATGTTCTCGGTGACACCGGCGACCGGGCGACAGCGGTCAGGCCGAGGGGGACCTCCTCCCGCCCGCCTCCAAGGGCATCCCGCGGGGCATGGCCGAGTGGACGACCGCCGTGCCCTACAACGACCTCGGCGCGGTCGAGCGGCTGTTCCAGGCCCGGGGCGACGAGCTGGCCTGCTTCATCATCGAGCCGGTGATGATGAACATCGGGATCGTCCTGCCCGAGCCCGGCTACCTCGAGGGCCTGCGCGAGCTGTGCACCCGCTACGGGGTGATCCTCATCTTCGACGAGGTGAAGTGCGGGGCCACCATCGCGGCCGGCGGCGCCATCGAGCGCTTCGGCGTCCAGCCCGACCTGGCCTGCTTCGCCAAGTCGATCGCCGGTGGGGCGCCGGGCGGGGCCTTCGGCGGGAAGGCCGAGCTCATGGACCAGATCGGCAGCGGCATCGCGCAGCAGGGCACCTTCAACGGCAACCCGCTCGTGGCCGCAGCCGGCCTGGCCGCGCTGACCGAGGTCCTCACGCCCGACGCCTACCTGCACTTCAAGCACCTGGGCGCACGACTGGCCGACGGCTGCCAGCGGGCCATCTCGAGCTTCGACATCCCCGCGCACGTGATCGACCTCGGCTGCAAGGGCTGCGTCTCGTACCGGTCCGAGCCGCTCGTCGACTACCGCAGCTTCCTCGAGACCAACGCCGACCTGTTCGACGCGTCGTGGGCCTGGCTGATCAACCGGGGCATCTTCATGACCCCGGGCGACGAGGAGCAGTGGACGCTCTCGGTCCAGCACGAGGACGAGGAGATCGACCGCTACGTCGATGTCTACGGCGAGTTCTGCGCCGCGTTGGCCTAACGATCGCCGGTCGATGAGACACGCCGAGCCGCTCCGGTCAGCGGCCGACGGCGTCGAGTGCTCGGTACCACCAACCCGCCACCGGCAGCAGGCCGGGCACCCGTCCGGGCCACGGGACGGGACGCCACCGATCCTCGGCGAAGCTGGGCAACTCACCGTCGCCGCACAGCCAGCGACCGAGCGATCGCCCGAAGTGCAGCGATGCGGCGACACCGGTGCCGCAGTAGCCCATGGCGTAGAGGACGCCGCTCGCTTCGTGGCGGCCGATATGGGGCATGCGATCGACGGTCAGGGCGACCTGTCCTCCCCAGGCGCGCGCCACGCGCACGCCGCCGAGCTCGGGATGAAACCGCACGAGCGCCGCGTACGAGCGCGTCGCGTGCGGCATCGAGCGTCGTCGACGAGAACGAGGTTCGACCCCCGAACAGGACGCGCGTGCCGTCGGGGGACAGGCGCCAGTAGTGCAGGAAGTTCTTGGTGTCGAAGAACATGCGCCCGTTGGGGCTGATGGCGGCGGCCACGTCCGGGTCGATCGGCTCGGTCGCGATGATGAAGCTGCCGACGCCGAGGACTCGGCGGCCGAGCCACGGCACGAGCGTCGAGTCGGTCGTGCCGTTCGTGGCGATGATGACCTCGCCGGCCGCGATCTCGCCGCTGGTGGTACGCACCGCGTGACCGGCGCCGCGTCGCTCAATGCCGAGCACCGAGGTTCCCGGGTGCAGGGACGCACCCGCCACCGCCGTCGCTCGGGCCACCCCTGCGGCCAGCTTGGCCGGGTGCACCGCCCCGCTGTGCGCCACGACCAGACCACCGAAGAAGCGATCCGATCCGACTTCGTCGTGCAGCTCGTCTTTGTCGAGGTAGGCCGCGTCCTCCCCGATCGAGGCGTAGGCCGCGGCGGCCCGACGCAGCCCCTGGGCCTGGCGCGGATGGTGGGCGAGCTCGAGGTGGCCGGTCGGGGCGAAGTCGCAGTCGATCTCGCACTCCTCGATCAACGCCCCCAGGGCCTCGTAGGCGGCCACGGTGTCGTCGAACCGCCGGCGCCCGGCCGGCTCCGCGAGCAACGTGGCCAGGTCGTGCTTCACCCCGGGATGCACCATCCCGCCGTTGCGCGAGCTGGCCCCGCGGGCGATGCCGCCGCTGTCGAGGACGGCGACGCTCCGCCCCCGGCGCGCCAGTTCCAGCGCGGACCCGAGACCCGTGTAGCCGCCGCCGACCACGACCACATCGACGACAGCCGGCGGCCGCTCCCCCGTCGGGTCGGGCAGGTCGACCCCCTCCCACCAGTACGGCATGGGCACGTAGTCATCGCTGAGCAGGGCGGGTGTGATGCGTCCCAGGTTCGCAGGGACTGCATACGCTCACAAGGACAGCTATGACCCCCTCCGCCGCCAACGGCCTCGACGACATCGACCGGCGCCTCATCGAGCACCTCCAGCGCGACGGTCGGCTGCCCTACGCGCAACTCGCGCCGTCGGTCGGGCTCTCCCAGGCAGCCGTCCGGCAGCGAGTGCAGCGATTGATCGACAGCAAGGTCATACAGATCGTGGCCGTGGCGGACCCGCGCGTGCTCGGGTTCACCCGGCAGGCCATGATCGGTCTCAAGATCGAAGGGGACACCCGGCGGGTCGCCAACGCCGTGGCGGCTCTCTCCGAGGTGGAGTACGTCGTCCTCACGGCCGGCGCCCTCGACATGCTGGTAGAAGTCGTAGTGGAAGACGATGAGCAGCTCCTCCACGTGCTGAACGACAAGATCCGGGCGATCGACGGCGTGCAGACCACCGAGACCTACATCTACCTTCGGGTCCACAAGGAAACCTACGAATGGGGACGCCCGTGACAGCGGACCAGACGACTAGCGATGCGGTGGCCGACGAGCTGCAGGCCAAGGCCCGGCGCCACCTGTGGACGCACTTCACCCGGCTCGGTGCCTACCAGGAGAAGCCGATGCCGATCTTCGTCCGGGGGTCGGGCGTGCGATTGTTCGACTCGACCGGCCGGACCTTCCTCGACGCTCTGGCCGGGCTCTTCGTCGTCCAGGTCGGGCACGGCCGCACGGAGCTGGCCGAGGCGGCAGCCCGCCAGGCCGAGCAGCTCGCCTACTACCCGATCTGGTCGGCGGCCCACCCCTCTGCCATCGAGCTGGCCGCCCGCCTGGCCGAAATCGCCCCCGGCGACCTCAACCGGGTGTTCTTCACGACGGGCGGCTCCGAAGCGGTCGAGTCCGCCTGGAAGCTGGCCCGTGCCTACTTCAGGGCGGTGGGCCAGCCGGAGCGCACGAAGGTGATCGCCCGCGACCTCGCCTACCACGGGACCACCATGGGGGCCCTGGCCATCACCGGCCTCCCACTGATCAAAGAGCAGTTCGAGCCGCTCGTGCCCGGCGCGTCGCACGTACCCAACACCAATCGGTTCCGCTCCCCGTTCCCGACCGGGGACGACGAGCAGTTCGCCACGGCCTGCGCGGGGGCGATCGAGGCCGAGATCCTGGCCCAGGGCCCAGAAACGGTCGCGGCCGTGTTCCTCGAGCCCCTCCAGAACACGGGCGGCTGCTTCCCGCCGCCGCCCGGCTACCTCGCCAAGGTCCGGGAGATCTGCGACCGCCACGGGGTGCTGCTCGTCTCCGACGAGGTCATCTGCGGGTTCGGCCGCCTGGGCGCCTGGTTCGGCGCGGAGCGCTACGGCTTCCAGCCCGACATGATCACCTTCGCCAAGGGCGTGACCTCCGGCTACGCCCCGCTCGGTGGGGTCATCTGCCGGGACTTCCTGGCCGAGCCGTTCCTCGCGCCCGAGGCCAGCTACGCCCACGGCATCACGTTCGGCGGGCACCCCGTCTCCTGCGCCGTGGGCCTGGCCAACCTCGATCTCATGGAACGCGAGGGCATCGTCGAGCACGTGGCTGCCTCGTCCGACTCGCTCCTCAGCCGCCTGAACGGCCTACGCGACCTGCCCATCGTGGGCGACGTGCGGGGCGACGGGTTCTTCTGGGCCGTCGAGATGGTGAAGGACGGAGACGACCACTCGGTGCGCTTCACGCCCGAGGAGCGACGAGAGCTCATCCGCACCGTCGTGGCGCCGCGCCTCTTCGAGTCCGGGCTCATCTGCCGGGCCGACGACCGGGTCGATCCCGTGATCCAGATCTCGCCGGTGCTCCTGTTCGACGAGGACGAGTTCGACGAGACCGAGACGATCCTGCGCGCCGTGCTCACGGAGGCGACGAAGTTCCTCGCCCACCAGAGCTGATCCCGGTGGCGCCGGGCCGCGCACGATGAAACTCAAGCTCGATCTGCACGACGTCTACAACAAGGGCCACGACATCGATCGCGCGCTACTGGCCATCATCGACGAGGCGGAGGCGAAGAAGGCCCCCCTCGTCGAGATCATTCCGGGCAAGGGTTCGGGCCAGCTGAAAAAGCACGTGCTGCGCTTCTTGGACCAGCCCGAGATCAAGGCCCGGTACCACCGGGTCGAGAAGGACTCCCACAACTTCGGGCGGGTGTTCGTCCACTTCCGCTGGAAGTAGGCACACCTCGCGGGCGGACGCAGGAGCGCCGCCGGCCTGAGCCGGCGGCGCTCCTGACACCCTTTTGTCCTAGGCGGTGCTCGCCAGCTTGGCCGGCACCTTGTCCTGCGCGCCGTGCCAGACCTTCACCGGACCGGCGCCCGGGCTCGTGTAGTACACCGGGCCGATCGGCTCGACGCCCATGAACGTCCCGGTCGGGAGGTTGATCGGGGGCGCCGACGTCGACATCTTGTACAGCTGCTCACCCTCGTAGCCGTAGTGGACCGTTGACGAGTACGAGTAGGGGACGAAGCCCGAGTTGGCGAAGTTCTTCCCGTCGGTGGCGATGGCATTGAGCAGTCCCTGCCGGGTCAGGTTCTTCCCGGCCGCCTGCAGCGCCTGGACGATCGTGTACCCGAGGTTGAACCCGACCAGCTCGTCGCCCGTGATGCCGTTCTTGGCCACGAGCGACGGTGCGTACTGCGTCAGGAGCTTCGTCGCCGTCTTCACCCACGGGTTGGAGGTCTGGTTCTCGAACGCGCCGTAGCCGTCGGTGATGGCACCGTTGAGCAGCGCCTGGCCCGGCGACGGCGGGGTCGTCAACGCGGCACTGGCGCCGATGGCCGACGGGTCACCGGCCACGCCGTCGATGACGAGCTGCGGGGTGTAGCCGAGCGTCGCCGCCGTCTGCGTGAACAGCTCGACGAAGGGGGGGATGGCCGCCAACACGACGACCTTGGCTCCGGACGCCTGCAGGGCCGCCACCTGGGGGTTCAGGCCGGCGACGTAGGCCGCCGTGGTGGCGGTGTAGACCTGCTTGGACACGACCGCGGAGGACTTGATCTCCCGGTTCAGGCCCACGATGGTGTCCTGGCCGAACTCGTCGTCCTGGGTGAAGTAGCCGATCTTCTCCCCGGCGAAGTTCTTGGCCACGTAGCTGCCGAGGATCTTGCCGTCGACCGTGTAGGGCGGCTGGTAGCCGCTCGATTGGGGGTACTTGGCACTGCTCCAGCAGTTGCAGCCCGACAGGATGAACAGCTCGGGGATCTTCTGGCTGTTGAGGTAGGGCTGCACGGCCAGCTGGGTCGGGGTCCCGAGCGAGCCGACGTCGGCGAAGATGTTGTCCTGCAGGACCAGCTCGTGGGTCATGGTCGACGTGATCGACGGCGTGTACTGGTCGTCGAGGTACTTGAAGTCGATCTTGCGGCCGTTCACGCCGCCGTGGGCGTTGGCCCAGGCAAAGACCGCCGCCATGGCGGGGGCGATGTCGTTGTAGTTCGCCGCCACGCCCGTCAGGGGCTCGGTCGCCCCGAGGGTGATCGAGGTGTTCGTGACCCCGGGCGTCGAGGCGCTGGCGGCGCCGGCGGTCGACCCGAAGGCACTCACCACCATGGTGCCGGCCAGCGCGGCCACCACCGCACCGGTGGCAATGATCCGCGTCCGGCTACCGGCCGTACGCAATGAGAGTCGCTTCATAGGTACCCCCCTTGTTGTGATCCGGGTCATGGTCAGACCCCCTGCTTGTCCGTCGCGATCACCGACGCGCCCCCGTTCTCCGGGCGAACCATCACCCGATCCCGGCGGCTCTTGTAACGGTAGCGTCATATTGGTAACGGTGTCGGAGGAAAAGTAGGCGGCGACCCGGGCGGCGACCCAGCGGATGCCGCCCTGGATCCCGCTCGGCGCCACCAGCATCATCACGACCAACACCAGGCCGAAGATGATGATCGCCAGATTCGCGCTGACCAGTGAATTGGCATGGAAGTCGCTGGCCAGGTCCATCGCCCACTCGTTGGGGAGGTAGACGACGATGATCGCGCCCCACCAGACGCCCATCAGGCTGCCGGTGCCGCCGAGCACCACCCCGGCCAACAGGTAGATCGAGAGCGCGAGCGGGAACTCGGCGGAGTTCGTCACACCCGCCGACAGGGCCAAGAGCGCGCCCGCCAGCCCGGCGCAGCCGGCGCTCACCATGAAGGCGACGACCTTCGTGCGAGGCACGTTGATGCCGGCCAGCGACGCGGCGATCTCGTCGTCGCGCACCGCCCGGAAGGACCGCCCGAAGCGGCTCCGCAGGAGGTTGCCCAGCAGCACGAGGACGACCAGGGCGCACAGGATCTGGATCCAGGCCAGCCACTGCTCGGGGTTGATGTCGCTCGGACCGGTGGGCGGCGGCGTGGGCAACCCCTGGTCCCCGCCGAAGATGCTCTCGTACTGATTGGTGAGATAGGGGAGGCCGAGGGCCACCGTCAGGGTCATGCCCGCCAGGTAGGGACCCCGCAGCCGGGTGGCCGGAATGCCGATGATGGCGCCGGCGAGGACGCTCACGACGACCACGACGGCGAGCTCCGGCACGAGGTTCCAGCTGGTGTGCGTGTAGAGGAGGGCCAGGGTGAACGCCCCGACGGCCATGAACCCGCCGTTGCCGAGGGAGATCTGCCCCGTGATCCCCGTGAGGAGCGTCAGGCCGGCCAGGGCGATGGCGAAGAAGGCGATCTCTCCCAACTCGTAGTCGTTGAAGGCGCTGAACCAGTTGGTGATGAAGTAGAAGGCCACGCCGGCCAGCACCGCGAAGGTGAGGTGGCGCAGCATCGGCTGGCGCGGCAGCCGGAACCACGACTTGGCCGCGAGCGCCTGCACGGGGCGCTTGATGGCGGACACTCAGACCCTCCGGGCCGCCGGGCGGGCGAAGATGCCCTCCGGGCGGATCATGAGGGAGACGATCACGAGGGCGAGGGCGCCCATCGGCTCCAGCGAGCCTCCGAGGTAGCCGCCCACCCAGGCCAGCGAGAGCCCGGTGATGAGCCCCCCGACGAGCGCCCCGACCGGGCTGTCGAGCCCGCCCACCACCGCCGCCGTGAACCCGTACACGAGGATCACGTCCATGAAGTTGGGGGTGAGCGAGGCGGTCGGCACGACGAGGAGCGCCGCCAGAGACCCCGGCCGCCGCCGCCAGCGCCCACCCGAGGGTGAGCAGCGGCTGCACCCGCACGCCGAGCAGGCGCGCCGGCCTCGGGAGCGAACGCGACCGCCCGCATGCGCAGACCGAGGTTCGTGGCCCGGAACAGCACCAGCATGACGCCCATGAGCACGAGGACCGAGACGAGGATGTACACGTCGAAGGGCGAGAACGCGATCTGGGTGCTGCCGAGCTTCTGGCCCGCCTCCGAGAACGGCGCCGGGTACGTCCGGGGCTGGCTCCCCCAGATGGCTCCGGCGATTCCCTCCAGCAAGATGAGGAGGCCGAACGTGAGGATCACCGCGTTGAGCGGCGACTTGTTCTGCACCGGGCGGATGAGGACGAACTGCGTGACGGCGCCGAACAGCAGGCCGACGGCCAGGCGCACAGATCAGTGCCACCCAGTAGTCCACGCCCTGATGGAAGATCGCATAGGCGACGTAGGTCGTGATCATCGCCATCGCGCCCTGGGCGAAGTTGACGATGTTGGTGGCCCGAAAGATCAACACCAGCCCGAGGGCCACCGCCGCGACGATCATGCCGCTCGCGATCCCGCCCAGGGTGATGTTGAGGAAGAACTGCACGGTCGACCAGCCCTAGTACCCGAGGTAGTGGTGACGAAGGTCGCTGTCGCCGGCCACGGCGGCGGCGTCTTCGAAGACGACGACCTTGCCGAGGTTGATGACCACCGCGCGCTGGGCGATGGACAGCGCGCTCCGCGCGTTCTGCTCGACGAGGACGACGATGAGCTTGGACCCGGCCGTCAGGTCGCGCAGCACGGCCATCAGCCGGGCGGTCACGATCGGCGCCAGCCCCAGCGACGGCTCGTCGAGGAGCAGCACCTTGGGACGCGGCCACCAGCGCGCGACCGATCGACAGCATCTGCCGCTCGCCACCCGAGAGCGTGCTGGCGTGCTGGCGGCGGCGCTCCGCCAGCGCCGGGAACAGCTCGTAGATCTCCTCGATGACCGCGCTCCGCTCGCCACGGCCGAACCGCCACAGTGCGCCCAGGCGCAGGTTCTCGTCGACGGTCATCTCGTCGATGACCGCGCGACCCTCGGGCACGTGTGACACACCGCGACGCACGATGTGCTCGACCGACATCTTTTCGAGGTGCTCGCCGTCGTATTCGATCTTGCCCTTTCGGCTGCGCACCAGTCCGCTGATGGTCCGCAGGAGCGTCGTCTTGCCGGCGCCGTTGGCGCCCAAGACCGCCGTCACCTCACCCTCCTGGGCACTGAAGCTCACGTCGGTCAGCGCGTTGACGGCGCCGTAGGAGACGGAGAGATCCTCGATCTGGAGGATGGCCATCGCTCAGCTTTCACCGGCCGACACGGCCGAGACGTCCTGACCGAGGTAGGCGGTCGTCACGTCGGGGTTGGCCTGCACCTCGCTCGGCGTGCCGGTCGCGATCACGCGCCCGAAGTTCAAGACGACCAGCCGGTCACAGGTCGACATGACGAGGTCCATGTGGTGCTCGACCAGCAGGACCCCCATGCGGGACCGCACCTGACCGAGGAGCTGCCTGAGGTCGTCCATGTCGTCCGCCGACAGGCCGCTGGCCGGCTCGTCGAGCAGGAGGAGCGTGGGCTCCGCCATGAGGGCGCGGGCGAGCGATGCCCGCTTCTGGATCCCGTAGGGAAGTGCGTTGGGATAGCCCTTCGCATACTGGGCGATGTGCAGCTCGTCGAGGAGCTCGAGCGCCTTAGCCCGGAGGCGATTCTCCTCGCGGCTCGACCGCCGGAGCCCGAACAGCGCGGAGGCGAAGTCGGCCTTGGCCGTGGCTTGGCCGCCCGCCATGACGTTCTCCACGAGGCTGAGTCCGGCCCAGAGCCCGACCCCTTGGAGCGTCCGGGCGATGCCGAGCTTGGCCAGATGGTGCGGGTGGTGCTTGCCCAGGGTCTTGCCGCGATAGCTGAGCGTGCCCGAGTCCGCGCCGGACGAAGCCGCAGATGATGTTGAACAGGGTCGTCTTGCCGGCGCCGTTGGGGCCGATCACGCCGACGATCTCACCGGAATCAGCGGTGAGCGACACGCTGTCGAGCGCGGTCAGACCACCGAACGCGACCGTGATGTCGTTGACCGCAAGTCCCGTCGACCCTGCGCTGCTCATGCCCCCCCAAGCGACGACGTGCGTGCCCGACACGGTGCCACCCGTCCGCCACGCCAGCCGACCGCCGATCGGGGCCAGCCCTGCCATGAACTCGGCCGGCGAGCCCTGTTCCCTGCGAGAAGTATGGGGTACCTCCGCGGGGCGCGCAACCAGCTGCCGGTCATTGCGACCGAGTACAAATCAGACGCCGGGCTGGGAGAGCTTTCGGTGATCCCAACTGACCGTTCGCTCGACGACCAGCTTGGCGACGATGCGCTTGTGCAGCATTCCCTCGATCGCCGGGCGCAGCTCCTCCCGGTACTCGCCGTAGTAGCGCTCGTAGACGCTGACCCCCAGTTCGTGCATGCGCTCCGGCTCCTCGATGAACTCGGCGTGACCCACGAGCTCGACGCCGCGCAGCTCGTCGTAGGCCTCACCCGCCTCGAAGAGGCAGGTCATCCTCGGATCGCGTCGCAGGTTCTGGGCCTTCTGGGACTTCGCCTTGGTCTCGAACGCGACCGCACCGTCCAAGAGCCCGTACCACATGGCAACTGCGTGGATCGTGCCGTCGTGGTTGAACGTGCACATGGTGGCAATCCGACGCGAGGCCACGAACGTCGCCACCTCGTCGTCGGACATTCGGATGCCCTTGCGTTGGTTCACTCCGGCCCCCGAGGGCATCGCGTTACTCACTGGCCATCGATCGCGTGCGTGCTATCGACCATTGCTCACCGTCCCTCGTGCCGTGGCTGCCGTCTCGATCGCCACGATGCCCGCCGGGAGGCCGGTTCGCCAGTCGCCCCCCTCCCCCGGTGCTTCCGCAGGCTCGGACAAGGCCGAGTCGGGCCCCCGGTGTCGGGCAAATTCACCTGACGGTCATCTGCCTGTTGCGCGCATTTCGCGGACCGTTCATCTGTGCCCCGTAGCGTGGCCAGCATGACACCGGCCCCGTGGGCGGCCCCGCAGGACAATCTGGTGTCAAGTTCTCCTTCGATCGTCAACCCCGGTGTCGTTCGAGCGACCCACCTCCCCTCGGCGGGCCCCGGCGGTTCCGGTCCTATTCGCTCGGGTGCTCGCGTACCTGCGCGCCGAGGCGGCGAACGGGGATCTCCCCCCTTCTCCGTTCGTCGCCTCCCCCTCTCTCCTGGCGCCTCGCGCCCGAGCCGGTGACGGCCACGGTCGAGTCTCGAGAGGGAGCAACGCCCCGGGACAGCCGGCCACTGGTCCTCGTCGTCGACGACGAGGAGTCGTACCGCCAGGCCTTGGCTTCCGGGCTCTCCCGCGAAGGCTTCGCCGTCGAGTTGGCGGCGGACGGGCATGAGGCCCTGCGTCTCTTCCACCGCATCCACCCGGACCTCGTCCTGGTCGACGTGATGCTCCCCGATCTGTCGGGCGTCGAGCTGTGCCAGCAGATGCGCGCGCTGGCGCCGGTGCCGATCATCATGGTCACGGCCAAGGACTCCGAGGTGGACGTCGTCCTCGGTCTTGAGCTCGGTGCGTCCGACTACGTGCCCAAGCCGTTCCGCCTCCGCGAGCTGGTGGCGCGGATGCGAGCGGTGCTGCGCCGGGGCTCTCCATCGAACGCCATCCCGACCGAGGAGATCCTCCATGCGGGTCCGGTCCGGCTCGACACCGGGCGCCGGTTGGTCACGGTGAACGCGGCGACTGTCGACCTGTCCCGCAAGGAGTTCGACCTCCTGGCGCTCCTCATGTCGCACGCCGGACAGGTGGTCACCCGGGAGCGGTGCATCGACCGTCTCTGGTGGGACCAGGACCTGGCGGACACGAGGACGCTCGACACCCACATGAAGCGGTTGCGCCGCAAGATCGAGCCCGACCCCGCCAACCCCCGTCACCTCGTGACGGTCCGCGGTGTCGGGTTCCGCTTCGAGGGCTGAGTTCGTCGCCGTACGGCGTGGCGCGGGAGGCACAGTACGCTGCCCGTATGCAAAAGGGTGATGTCGTCGAGGACTTCGAGCGCCCGGATGAGACCGGTACGCCGCGTCGGCTGAGCGAGCTCCTGTCGTCGGGTCCGGTCGTGCTCTTCTTCTACCCCGGGGCCATGACCTACGGCTGCACCCGCGAGAGCTGCCACTTCCGGGATCTGACCGCCGAGTTCGCCGCGGTCGGCGCCCAGCTGGTCGGGATCAGCGGCGACGCGATCGAAAAGCAGAAGCAATTCTCCGACAAGTACCACTTCGGCTACCCCCTGCTGTCGGACGGCGACGGCTCGGTGGCGAAGGCCTTCGGTGTCCAGCGATCCATCGCAGCCCTCGGGGTCCGCCGCAAGACGTTCGTGATCGACACCGACCGCACCGTGCTCGACGTCATCGCCTCGGAGGTGTCGTTCAAGTCGCACGCCGACAAGGCGCTGGCGCTGCTGCGCGCCCGGCGGGCCCCCCAGTCCTGAGCGTTCGGCCCGGGCGGTCACCATGACCCCGAACACACTGCGCGACACCGATCGCGCCACCCTGCGACGGCACCGCGAGCGCGGCGACTACGACCGGGAGCTCGCCTACGCCATCTTGGACGAGGCGCTCATCTGTCATGTCGGGTTCAGCACCGGCGAGTCGCCGTTCGTCACGCCTATGACGTATGCCCGGATCGACGACACGCTCTACCTCCACGGGGCTGCGGGCAACCGCATGCTCCGAGCCCTGGTCGAGGGCGCCCCCGCCTGCGTGACGGTGACCCTGCTCGACGGTCTCGTGCTGGCCCGCTCCGCGTTCCACCACTCCATGAACTACCGCTCCGTGATGCTGTTCGGCATCCCCCAGCGCGTGGAGGACGACGACGAGAAGCGAGCGGCGGTCACGGCGCTGCTCGAGCACATGGTCCCGGGACGCAGCGCCGATGCCCGGGGTCCGTCGGAGGCGGAACTCAAGACGACGCTGTTCCTCCGGTTGGCGATCGACGAGGGCTCGGCCAAGGTCCGCACCGGGCCGCCGCTCGACGACGACGAGGACCTGGACCTCGGGTTCTGGGCCGGGGTGGTGCCCTTCGAACGTGTCGTCCTGGCACCGCTTCCCGACGCGCAGCTCCCCGAGGGCCTCGGCGTTCCCGAGTACCTGGCGCGCTACGTGGCCGGCCCCACCCGCTGAACGCGGTCTCCTGCGCCCAATTGGGCGCCCCCTAGGCTGCCCCCGATGGCGCGGAAGATCTTCATCGACCTCGCGCCGCTGCGCCAGAGCCGGGACTTCCGCCTGCTGTTCATCGGTCAGATGGTCTCCACGCTGGGCTCCCAGCTCACGGTGGTGGCCATCCCCTTCCAGATCTACCTGGAGACGCACTCCTCATTGCAGGTCGGTCTGGTCAGCACGGCCCAGCTGGTGCCGCTCGTCGTGTTCTCGCTCATCGGCGGCTCGGTCGGCGACGCGGTCGACAGGCGGCTGCTCATCTTGTTCTCCACGATGGCGCTCACGCTCACGAGCGTCGGCCTGGCCCTGAACTCGTTGGGCCACCACCCCGCCATCTGGGCGCTCTACGTGATCAGCGCCGTGGCGGCCGGCCTGACCGGCTTCTCCAACCCGGCCCGCAACGCGGCCATCCCGCTGCTCGTCGACTCCTCCCTGCTGGTCGCCGCCTTCTCCTACTCGCAGGTCATCTTCCAGGTCGGCATCATCGTCGGCCCCGCGGTGGCCGGTCTGCTCATCGCCCACACGACCATCGCCTGGGTCTACACGATCGACGCCATGACCTTCCTGGTCACGATCGTCACCACCTTCCTCATGCGGCCGATCCCGCCGTCGCCCGGGGCCCGCCGGCCCGGTCTCGGTTCCATCCTGGAGGGACTCCGCTACCTGCGGGGGCGCCCGGCCATCCAGGGCACCTACCTCATCGACATCAACGCCATGGTCTTCGGCATGCCCCGGGCGCTCTTCCCGGCGCTGGCCCTGACGGTCTTCCACGGCGGTCCGACGACGCTCGGCTGGCTCTATTCGGCCCCGGGGGTCGGCGCGCTGATCGGTGCGGTGACGACGGGCTGGGTGACCGGCATCGTGCGGCGGGGCCTCGCGGTGACCATCTCCGTCGTCATCTGGGGCGCCGCCATCACCGGGTTCGGCTTCAGCCACATCCTGCTGTTGGCCCTCGGTCTGTTGGCCATCGCCGGCTGGGCCGACGTCATCTCGGCGGTCCTGCGCAACACGATTCTCCAGAGCGTCGTCCCGGACCACTTCCGGAGCCGGATCTCGTCGATCCAGATGGCGGTCGTCCAGGGCGGGCCCCGGCTCGGGGACCTGGAATCGGGCGGCGTCGCGTCGGCCCTCGGGACCGAGTTCTCCATCGTCTCGGGCGGGATCGCCTGCGTGGTGGGCGCGTTCGCCATGTCGGCCCTCATGCCGGGGTTCCGGCGTCACCGCTCGAGCGACGTCTCGATCGACGAGATCGCGGTGCAGCCCACGGACTGAACCGGCGCGCCCGGTCTCCCTTTCGCGAAGATGAGCGGACCGGACGGGCGGATGGAGGGCACATGGCAGCGACCCAGGGACGCGGCGTGATCGCACGGGCGAAGGGCGAACCCGTCTCCGTCGAGACGATCCTCGTGCCGGCACCGATCGAGGGCGAAGCCACCGTGCGCATCCAGGCCTGCGGGGTCTGCCACACCGACCTGCACTACCGGGAGGGCGGGATCAACAACGAGTTCCCCTTCCTCCTCGGCCATGAGGCGGCCGGCATCGTCGACGCCGTCGGTCCGGGCGTGACCTCGGTCGCGCCGGGCGACTTCGTGATCCTCAACTGGCGGGCCGTCTGCGGCGAGTGCCGGGCCTGCCGGCGTGGCCGGCCCTGGTACTGCTTCTCCACCCACAACTCGACGCAGAAGATGACGCTCGAAGACGGCACACCGCTGTCGCCCGCCCTGGGCATCGGCGCGTTCGCCGATCGCACCCTCGTCGCGGCCGGTCAGTGCACCAAGGTGGATCCGCGTGCCGCACCGCAGGCCGTCGGCCTTCTCGGCTGCGGCGTCATGGCCGGTCTCGGCGCGGCGATGCACACCGGCGAGGTCGGGCCGGGCGACAGTGTGGCCGTGTTCGGCTGCGGTGGCGTGGGATGTGCGGCCGTCGCCGGCGCGCTCCTGGCCGGCGCACAGAAGGTCATCGCCGTCGACCTCGACCCGCGCAAGCTGGAGCTGGCCCGGCAGTTCGGCGCCACCGACACGGTCGACGCCAGCACGCAGGACCCGGTCGAAGCCATCCAGGCGCTGACGGAGGGCAACGGGGCCGATGTCTGCATCGAGGCCGTCGGGCACCCCGAGGTACTGCGACAGGCCTTCTACGCCCGCGACCTGGCCGGCACGCTGGTGCAGGTCGGCGTCCCCACGCCGACCATGACCATGGAGCTCCCGATGATCGACTTCTTCGGCCGCGGCGGGCGCCTGAAGCCCAGCTGGTACGGGGACTGCCTGCCGTCGCGGGACTTCCCCCTCCTCGTCGACCTCTACCTCCAGGGCCGGCTCGATCTCGATCGCTTCGTCAGCGAGACCATCGCCCTCGACGACGTGGAAGCGGCGTTCCACCGCATGGAGCGCGGCGAGGTGCTGCGGTCGGTGGTGGTGCTCTAGCCGGGGTCCGCAGGCCGACCCGACCGCCGAGGATCGAGTCGGGGGGCCGTGAGTGCTCCAGCGGCTGGGTTATCCGCGGCGGTGGACGGACACGGCGTAGTTGGACCCGGGGGCCTCGGCTGCGCGCTGCCAGGTCCCCCAGCGCTCGACCAGCTCCAGGCCGGTCGCCGCGGCCAGCCGGTCGTAGGAGGCAAGGTCGAGCCCGGCGTCCGTCGAGAAGCCGGCCACCAGCAGGCCACCGCTCTCCAGGTGGCGTGCCATGTTGGACAGGACAGGCTCCTCGGTGCCCGGCGCGACGAAGATCATCACGTTGCCGGCGAGCACGACGGCGTCGAACGAGCGGCCGACGTCCACGTCGAGAAGGTCCGCCTCCAGCCACTGGATCTGCGGACCCTTGCGCCTGGCCACGGCCAGCATGGCGGGGTCCGTGTCGATCCCGACCACGTCGAAGCCCCGGCGCCCGAGCTCGATCGCGACCCGGCCCGTGCCGCAGCCGGCGTCGAGCACCGAGTGGACGGCGAGGGAGGCGACGAAGTCCGCCTCGCCGTGGACGTCATGACCGGCCGCCGCCAGTTGGTCGAAGCGCCGGTCGTAATCGTCGCCGCGCGGGACTCCCTCGCGTAACCACCGGCTCCGGGGTCGTTCGTCGGTCACCGGGGGACCCAGCCGATGTCTCTACACCCGAGACATGTTGTCGAACCGTGCGTACTGGCTCAAGAAGGCCAGGTGCACCGAGCCCGTGGGGCCGTTTCGGTGCTTGGCGACGATGATCTCCGCGTCACCGCGGCGATCGATCGGGGTCTCGGGGTCGTACTGCTCCTCCCGGTAGATGAAGAGGACAACGTCGGCGTCCTGCTCCAGGGAGCCCGACTCCCGCAGGTCGGACAGCATCGGCCGCTTGTCCTGCCGGGCCTCGAGGCCTCGGGACAGCTGCGAGAGCGCCACCACCGGGACCTCGAGCTCTCGGGCCAGGATCTTCAAGCCGCGGCTGATCTCGGCCACCTCCACTTGGCGGTTCTCGGCCCGGTTGCGACCGGTCATCAACTGGAGATAGTCGACGATGACGAGACCGAGGTCGCCCTCGCTCTTGCGCAGGCGCCGCGATCGGGCCCGGATGTCCATGACGGTGAGGTTCGGGTTGTCGTCGATGAAGATCGGGGCGCTGTCGAGACGGCTCACGGCGACCCCCACCTTCGACCAGTCCGACTCGTGGAGCTGGCCCGTGCGCAGGCGTTGGCCGTCCACGTGGGCTTCGGAGGCGAGCAGTCGCTGGCACAGCTCGAGGTGCCCCATCTCCAAGGAGAAGAGGAGCGCGGGGCGGCGCAGTTCGATCCCGACGTTGGCCAGCATCCCGAGCGCGAAGCTCGTCTTTCCCATCGCCGGGCGGGCACCGACGATGGTGAGGCTCGAGGGCTGCAAGCCGGCCAGGATCCGGTCGAGGTCGGTGTAGCCGGTGGCCACCCCGGTCACCGCGTCGCGGACGTGGGACAGCTCCTCGATCCGGTCGAGCCCCGAGAGCAGGATCTCGTGGAGCGATCGGATCGTGTCGCTCGTGCGCCGCTCCGAGATGTCGAACACGATCGACTCGACCTGGTCGATGGCGGCGCTCACGTCCTCGGGCACGCTGTAGCCGATGTCGGCGATCTCGCTGGCGACCGCCACCATCTTGCGCAGCAGGGAGTGCTCCTCGACGATGCGCGCGTAGTGCACCGCGTTGGCGACCGACGGGGTGTTGCTCTGCAGACTGACCAGAACCGACGGATCCCCGACCGAGGCGAGGAGCCCGGACCGGGTCAGCTCGTCGAGGACCGTGACCGCGTCGCTCGCCTCGCCGCGCTCGAACAGGGCGACGATGGCCCGGAAGATGTGCCCGTGGGCCGGCTTGTAGAAGTCCTCGGGACCGCAGACCTCGATGGCCGCCGCCGTGGCGTCCTTGGACAGCAACATGGCGCCCAGCAGTGACTCCTCGGCTTCCAGGTTGTGCGGCGGCACCCGCGGCGACCCCGACGGGTCGGAGTTGGCGCGGGGTGTCGTCGAGGGCCTGAACCATGGTCCCCCTACCCTGACTGGTTTGCCCTGTGGGGCGTAAGGCGCGGAAGCTGGGGATTCATTCGGGAAAAACCCTGGTCGAGCCTGTGAACAGCGCTGTGGACAGCCTCTGGATCACCCGGCAGATCTGGGGACGGTGACACAAAGGCATCACCGGACGCCGCAAAAGGTTCACGCGCCGGATCCGCCATGGGTGCATGCTTCGCCACGGTTGTGACACCGGGCACGGACGGGCGCCAGAGGCTTTAGGTGGCGGCCACGACCTCGATGTGCAGGGTGGCGGTGACGTCCTCGTAGAGCTGGACGGTCACGTCAGTCGTCCCGACTTCCTTGATCGGCTCGGCCAGCTGCACCGCATGGCGGTCCACCTGGACCCGTCGCTGCGCAGCCACGGCCTCGACGATCTCCTGCGCCGCCCACCGACCCGAAGAGGCGTCCCGTGGCGCCCGCACGGGCGGTCACGGTGATGACCGCCTGGTCGATCTCGGTGGCCTGCACCTGCGCCGCCTCGAGATCCTTGCGTCGAGCGCATGTCGCGCGCCCGGCGCATCGCTTGGGCCTGCAGCTCGATGCCGTCCGTGGCCGGGATGGCCCGACCCTCGGGCAGGAGAAAGTTCCGGGCGAAGCCGCCCGCCACGGTGACGATGTCGCCTCGTCGGCCGACCCCGTCGACGTCGTCGCGCAACACGACGCGCATCAGGCCTCCTCGGAATCGGTGGACGCCACCTCGGGTGCGGCCTCGCTCGGCGGGGCGTCCGTGGTCGCGGCGTCGACGGGGGCGTCGCCTCGCACCGTGGACCACCTCGTCCCCCGCTCCGGCCATCGTGTCGTCCAACGTCCGTTCGGTCCGCTCGCCGCGCTGGCCCGCCCCGGTCGCCACCGCCGGGACCGCGCCCTTCGCGCGGCCCGCCGCGACCCCCGCGGCCACCCGGCCGCTCGGTCACGGTCCGCTGCGTGTAGGGCAGCAGGATCAGCTCGCGCGCGGTCTTGATCGCCACCGCGATCCCGCGCTGGTGCTGTGCGCAGTTCCCGGTCACGCGGCGCGAGCGGATCTTCCCGCGGTCGCTCATGTACTTGCGCAGCAGCGAGATGTCCTTGTAGTCGACGTGCAGCAATGCTGTCCCGACAGAGCGCGCACGGCTTCTTCTTGATGCGCCGGCCGACATCCTTGGGCGCTCGCCTGGTGGTGCCGCCGCGGTAATTGGAACGGGCCATTAGAAGGGCTCCTCGTCGAATCCGTAGCCCTCGCCCTGCGCTTCAGCGGGACGGGGCGGGGTGGGCCGCCGGAAGGACGGCCGGAGGGACGCTGCGCATCCCCCGGTCCGCGGCGGTCGTTCTTGGTCACCTGGGCCGTCGCCCAGCGCAGGGACGGGCCGATCTCGTCGGCGACGACCTCGACCTTGGACCGCCGGTCGCCGTCGGTCGTCTCCCAGCTGCGTTGCTCGAGACGGCCGGCCACGACGACCCGGGCGCCCCGGGTCAGGCTCTCGCTGACGTTCTCTGCCATCTCCCGCCAGCAGACGACGTCGAAGAAGCTGGTCGCCTCCTCCCACTCCTGGGTCTGGCGGTTCTGCCAACGACGGTTGACCGCCAACCCGAAGGAAGCGGTGGGCTGGCCGGTATTGGTGAATCGCAGCTCTGGGTCCCGCGTCACGTTGCCGACGAGCACGACGGCGTTATCGGTGGGCATGGTGTCCTCCTCGAGACCGGCTACTCAGCCGGCCGCTTGCTCGGGAGCCGTGCCCTGTTCCGGCTCTGCCTCAACGGTCGCTGCGGCACCAGCAGATTTACCCTGTTTGTCGGGGAGCCGCAGGACCTTGTGACGCACGACCTCGTCGGCGAGGCGTCAAGAGGCGGTCCAGCTCGCGGACGGTCTCGTTCTCGCCGGCCATCTCCAGCACGATGTAGTAGCCCTCGCGCTTGTGGTTCACCTCGTAGGCGAACTGGCGCTTGCCCCACCGGTCGACCTGACCCGGCGTGCCGCCGGTGTTGCGCACGGTGTCGAGCGCCCGGTCCACCACGGCCTGAATGGCCGGTGGGTCCGTGCTCGAGTCAAAAATCACGACGACTTCGTAGGGCCGCATCTGCGGCTCACCTCCCTCTGGACCGGGCGTCAGCCCGGGCTCCACCGGTGTGGAGCAGGGTTCGCCGGTGGCGGACCACGCGGCGGCGCGTTGAGCGCCCGACGATGCTACTGCACCCACCGGGGGCCCGGCCGGGGTCAGAAATCAGGCAGCACCAGCCCTGGCCGCACCTCCCGGACGGGGTGCCGCTCAGCTCCCGGCGATGAAGTCCACGATGATCTGCGCCAGCTCCGGCCCCTGGTCCTCCTGGAGGAAGTGGCCGGCTCCCACGAGCTTGGGGTGCTCACGACCGGCGGTGCCGGCCACGTGACCGATGAACTGCCGCTCGCCACCCCGGGTGATCGGGTCACTGTCGCTGAACGCACAGAGGAATGGCCGATCGAAGCGTCGCAGGACCTCCCAGGCGGCCACGTTGGCGTCGTGGGCCGGGTCGTCCGGCGAGGTCGGGACGAGCGAGGGGAAGCTCCGCGCTCCCGCCTTGTAGGAGTCGTCGGGGAACGGGGCGTCGTAGGCGGCCACGACCTCCTCGCTCAGCTTCGTCACGCAGCCGCCCGACGACGATGGCGCCGACCGGGAACGCTTCGTGTCTCCCGGGCGAATCGCTGCCAGTTGAGGAACGCCTCGCCGGGCGGGATGTCGCCGGTGGGCAGACCGGTGTTGCCGACCACCACCCGGGCGTAGCGATCCGGCTGGGCGGCGAGGAGCCGGAGACCGACCAACCCGCCCCAGTCCTGCCCGAAGAAGGTGATCCGCTCGAGGTCGAGGCGGTCGAAGACGGCCTCGCTCATCCAGTCCACGTGGCGCTGGTAGGTGTAGTCCGCCGGCTCGGACGGCTTGTCGGACCGGCCGAAACCCACCAGGTCCGGCGCGACGCACCGGTGACCGGCGGCGACGAGGACCGGGATCATCGTGCGGTAGAGGAACGACCAGGACGGCTCGCCGTGCAGCAGCAGCACCGGTGCCGCGTCGGGCGGGCCCTCGTCGAGGTAGTGCACCCGCAGCCCGTCGGAGATCTCGACGTAGTGAGGCTCGAACCCGAACCCCGGGAGCGACGCGAACTGCTCGTCGGGTGTGCGCAGGATCTTCAAGGGGCACCTCCGGTGGTCCCGAGCAATGTGGTCAGCGCGGCGGCGAGAGCGCCCTCCGTCTTCGGACGGGACAGTCGCTGGTCGAAGCGCAACAGTTCGTAGGACTCGAACGAGCACAGCACGTCAAGAGCGGGGAGGAGCACGCTGCGGGCCCCGGCCAGCTCCGGGCGCGAAGAGCTCCGCCAGCTGCGCGCGCAGGAAGGACCGCCGCTCGGCGAGCTCGGTGGCGACGACCGCGTAGCGCCGTGCGGCGACCCGTGCGGCGGTGGCCGATGGCACCATCTGCTCGAAGAGGCGGACCCGGGCGGCGGCCACGGCGCGGATCTTGACCTCGGTGGGGGCCTCCCGCCCGACCCCGATCTCCAGCAACGGGCGGGCCCGCCGGAGCTCCCGGGCCGTCGCCGCGCGATGGAGATCGTCGATGTCGTCGAAGTAGCGGAAGACCGACCGCGAGGACAATCCCGCCCGCTCTGCGATCTCGCTCGAACTCGGCTGGTAGACGCCGTCGCGGAACGACGCCAGCAGCGCGTCGATGACGGCCTCGCGGTTTTGCTGTCGGCGGAGCCGGCGGCCGTCCACCTCATCGGCAACCTGGGTCACGGTCAACTCGGGTGGACCCTCATCCGTCGCCTGGTCACCAAGGGCGGCACGGTAATCAAGTGGCAGACCCTGTGTCAATACCAATTGACGGTACCTCTGACGGAACCTAGGGTCGACGTCGATGCAGCCGATCGGTATCCGAGCCGTCTTCTTTGCCGCGCCGCGCCCCCAGGTCGTGGCATTCGCCGGCGGGTCAGCGTGACCGGCGTCTCGCCCAACGAGCCAGACTTCGGCGGTCGCATCGGCCGGACCTACCGCGACTCGGCGCCGTGGTGGCCGGATCCTCCCGCCGGGGTGGGCGCCGGGGCGCCGAACGTGGTCGTCGTCGTCCTCGACGACACCGGGTTCGCGCACTTCGGCTGTTACGGGTCAGAGCTCACGACACCGACCATCGACCGACTGGCCGGCGGCGGCGTGCGCTACACCAGCTTTCACACGACCGCCCTGTGTTCACCCTCCCGCGCGGCGCTGCTCACGGGGCGCAACCCGCACGCCGTCGGCATGCGAGGGGTGTCGAACTGGAACACCGGGTATCCGAACATGCGGGGCGGCATCTCGCCCCGGGCGGCCACGGTGGCCGAACTCCTGCGCGCCCACGGCTACGCGACCTACGCGGCGGGCAAGTGGCACCTCGCACCGCTGGACGAGTGTTCGGTCGCCGGGCCGTACACCAACTGGCCGCTGCAGAAGGGGTTCGACCGCTTCTACGGATTCCTGCAGGCCGAGGCGGACCAGTTCTACCCGGAGCTGACGAACGACAACACCCCCATCGACCCGCCGGGTCGGCCCGAGGACGGCTACCACGTCTCGGAGGACATCGTCGACCAGTCGACCGGGTGGATCAGGGACCTGCACTCGATCCGGCCCGATCGACCCTTCTTCTTGTACCTCGCCTTCGGTGCCACCCACTCGCCGCACCAGGCGCCGCTCGAGTACCGGATGCGCTGGCGGGGGAAGTTCGACGACGGCTACGAGGCGACGCGTGAGCGTTGGTTCGCCCGTCAGCTCGAGATGGGCGTGGTCCCGGAGGGCACCACGCTGGCGCCGCGCAACCCGGGGGTGCCGGCCTGGGCCGACCTCACCGCCAACCAGCGGGTCTTCTCGGCCCGGCTCCAAGAGGCCTTCGCGGCGATGCTCGAGCACACCGATGCCCAGATCGGCCGGCTGGTCTCATTCCTCGAGCGCTACGACCTGCTGGACAACACGCTGCTCATGGTCCTCTCCGACAACGGTGCCTCCCGGGAGGGGGGTCCGTTCGGGGTCATGGATGAGTTCAGCCACTTCAACGCCTACCGGGAGGACATCGACGAGCTCGTCGCCACCCGGCTCGACGACATCGGGGGCCCGCACTCGCACTCCAACTACCCCTGGGGCTGGGCCCAGGCCGGCAACTCGCCGCTGCGCTGGTACAAGCAGAACACCTACGGCGGCGGCGTCCGTGACCCGCTCGTCGTGCACTGGCCGCGCGGCATCGCCGACCCCGGCTCGTTCCGCCGGCAGTTCTGCCACGCCGTCGACATCGCGCCGACCATTCTCGAGGTCACCGGCACCCCCGTCCCGGACCTGTTCAACGGGGTGCCCCAGATCCCCATGCACGGGGCCTCCCTGACCGGGACCTTCGGCGACGCCGCCGCGCCGCCGCCCCGGTCGACGCAGTACTTCGAGCAGGTCGGCCACCGCGGCCTGTGGGCGGACGGCTGGAAGATCACCACCTACCACGAGGCCGGGAAGCCCTACTCCGACGACGAGTGGGCCCTGTACCACCTCGACGAGGACTTCTCCGAGTGCCACGACCTCTCCGGGCAGCACCCCGCGAAGCTGCGCGAGCTCATCGACACCTGGTGGGTGGAGGCGGGCCAGCACGGTGTCCTCCCGCTCGACGACCGCATGATCGAGCTCTTCGGCAACGCCCCGCGCCCGGGGACGGTGCACGCCCGGGACGAGTACGTCTACTACCCCCCGACCGCCCACATCCCGGCCGACGCGGCCCCGCCGCTCGGCGGTCGCAACTGGCTGATCACCGCAGAGGTCGACGTACCCGACGGCGGGGCCGAGGGAGTGCTCTACGCGCGGGGCAGCCACAACGTCGGCCACACCTTCTTCGTCCGAGACGGTGCACTGCACTTCGACTACAACGCGCTCGGCACGCACCACCGGGCCACCGCGGCGCTGGCGCTCGAACCGGGGACCCACGCGCTCGCCGCCCGCTTCCGGCGGGACGGGCGGCGGCGGGACGCTGACGCTGGCGGCCGACGGCCAGGACCTCGCGTCGATCGACATCCCGATCATCGTGCGCATGCTGGGTTCGACCGGGCTCGACATCGGCCGCGACTCGTTGTCGCCGGTCGTCGACGACTACGAGGGGCCCTTCCCCTTCACCGGTTCGATCGACCGGATCACCTTCTCGATCCAAAGCCGCGCCGATGTGGCCGACATCGCCGCCGCCGCCCGGGCCGAACTGTCCAAGGAGTGACGTGGAGGAGCTGATCAAGGATTCACTGCGCCGACGCGTGCGCGCGATGCACTCGTTGTGGGAGGAAGCGGTGGCGACGATGGATCTCCGGCAGGTCAACCACGTCGAGCGCGAGCCGGTGTTGCCGATCGCGTTCTCACTGTTCCACCTCACCCAGATGGAGGACACGACGACCGTCGTACTCGGGGCCGGACCCCCGATCTACGACGAGTCCTGGGCCGACCGGATGGGGCTCACCATCGCGGACCACGGCAAGCACCGCAGCGTCGACGAGATGGTCCACCAGCGGATCGGCGACTACGACGTGTTCCAGGAGTACATGGGCCTCGTCTTCGCCAAGACCGAACGGTGGCTGGCCGATCTCGACCCCGCCACGTTCGAGGACGTGATCGTGGCGCGCCCGTTCCCGCCCCAGGTGGCGTCGACGTTCAGCGCCCGGGTCGCCGGCGCTCGTGGCATCACCCGGCTCGACGGCGCGGAGTGCTGGGTCTACCAGCACGGGCTGCGTCACATGGGCGAGATCGAGCACGCTCGGGCGCTCGTCGGCCTCCAGGGCATGACGTCGTAACCCGGGGCGCCACGAGATCTGCATTGGGAGCAGTCGGGCGGAGCTGACCGCCGAGCTGGTCCCCGTCTCGACGACCGGCCGGGCGCTCACCGTTGACTCCGGCCGGGGTTTGGTCGCTCCGGGTTCAGTCCCCTTCGACCGTCTGGCTGTGCATGGCGTCGGTGAGCTCGGACGAGCCGTGGTAGGTCTCGGCGTCGCCGGGGAAGCGGCCGCTGCGGACATCGGCGGCGAAGGCGCCGATCGCCTCGGTGGCCAAACGCCCCAACTCCGCGTACTGACGCACGAACTTGGCGACCGGGCCGGAACCCAGGCCGAGGAGGTCGTGAAAGACGAGCACCTGCCCGTCGCAACCGGCTCCCGCTCCGATGCCGATGGTGGGGACGTCGACGGCGTCGGTGACGGCGGAGCCGACGACATCGGGCACCCCTTCGAGCACGAAGGCGAAGCAACCCGCTTCGGTCAACGCCTTGGCCGCTCCGAGGAGGGCCTCCGCCGCGGCCACGCTGCGTCCCTGGACCCTGAAACCGCCCATGGCCAGCACGGATTGCGGGGTCAACCCGAGGTGACCCATGACGGGGATCTCGGCGGAGACGATCGCCTCCACCGCGCCAAGGCGCGCCCGCCCGCCCTCGAGCTTCACGGCGTGGGCCCCGGCGCGGATCAGCGCGGCCGCGTTGCGGACCGTCTCCTCTTTGCTCACGTGGTAGCTCATCCACGGCATGTCGCCGACCACCAGGCACTTGGGCTTGGCCCGGGCCACGGCGGCCACGTGGTGGCACATGTCGTCGATGGTCACGTGCAACGTGTCGTCGTGGCCGAGGACCGTCATGGCGAGCGTGTCGCCCACGAGGAGGATGTCGACGCCGGCCGCGTCCACGAAGCGGGCGCCCGGCTCGTCGTAGGCGGTGACCATCACGATCGGTTCAGCGCCGTCGCGACGCTTGCGGGAGCGCAACGACGGGACCGTGACCGCCGGCCGCTCGCTCATCCCCGCCCCCGGGCCCGGGCCGGAGCGTTCGGCTGGCGACCGCCGGCCGGGTACTTGCGCATCAGGTGGTGCCACGCGCACTGCGGGCACACCTCGACCTCGTAGCAGAGGACCGGCTCGCTGCGACGGCGCAGCCGGTTGAGTTCGGTCCGGGTTCCCGGGCAGGTCCCACCCGGCGGGAGGCGGGCACCGAAGACGTAGGTGACCTCGACCGTCCTCGTCGCGTCGCAGATGGGGCAGTCCTCGCCGGTGGTCCGCCCGACGTTGCGAGCCGCCCGCAGCAACTCGGGATGGGCGTCACACACATCCTCGCGATTGCGCCGACCCTTCTGGACGTCACGCACGACGCCGTTGCGAACCAGGCGGTACTCGACGCTGGCTGGCTGTCCCGAACCCGCGGATCCACCCGATGTGGTCGGCCGGGACGTCATCGTCACCGGGACAGGCTACCTCCGACGCTCCGAAATGACACCGTTGTCCGGGGACGAAACCTTCACGCTGCAGACACCGTCGTTGAGGCTCCGGTCCGGTTCGACACGGGGAGTTTGACTAATCGCTATATCGAGTCGATATACTTCCCCGACATGTTGGACCTGGCCGTCCTCGGCCTCCTCGAGGAACACGAGCTCCACGGCTACGAGCTGCGCCGTCGACTGCGGGACCAGCTCGGCGTGCTGGCCAACGTCTCCTTCGGGTCGATCTACCCCGCCCTGTCCCGCCTGGAGTCCTCCGGAGCGGTCGAGACCGTCGAATCCGGCCCCAGTTCGGCTCCGCTCGCTCCGCCGACCGGATCACTGAGCGGCGAGTGGGCGATGCTGCGCGCCCGGCGCCACAACGGGACCCGGGGCCGCCGGTCGCGCAAGGTCTACCGGATCACCCCGACCGGCAAGCAGCTGTTCCTCGACCTCCTCTCCGAGACCGGCACCGACGATGCCCGCAGCTTCGGGTTGCGGCTCGCCTTCGCCCGCCATCTGGCGCCCCAGGCGCGTCTCGGGCTGTTGGAGCGACGACGCGCCCAGCTGCTCCAACGCCTCTCCGAGGTCCGGCCGGTCACCGACAGCGAGCCCCTCGACACCTACGCCCGCAGCGTCGTCGAGCACACGGCCGCCAGCGTCGAGCAAGACATCTACTGGATCGACGGACTGATCGCGGCCGAGCGCGCCGCGGCGGCCGTCGCGTCGGACCGGCCACACCGCGCCGCGAGACGATCGACCACCGGGCCCACCGCCCGTGAAGGGGGACACCCATGAGCACCATCAACGTGGCCATCGCCGGCGTCGGCAACTGCGCCAGCTCGCTCCTGCAAGGCATCACCTACTACCGGGACGCCGACCCCGCCGACATCGTCCCGGGGCTCATGCACGTCGAGCTCGGTGGCTACCACGTGCGCGACCTGCGGGCAGTCGCCGCCTTCGACGTCGACGCCGCCAAGGTCGGCACCGACCTCGGCAAGGCCATCTTCGCCGGGCAGAACAACACCATCCGCTTCGCCGACGTGGGCGAGCTCGGCGTCACCGTCGAGCGCGGCCCCACCTTGGACAGTCTGGGCCGCTACTACCGAGAGGTCATCGAGGAGTCACCCCAGCCGGTCGTCGATGTGGCCGAGGTGCTCCGGGCTTCGAAGGCCGACGTGCTCGTCTCCTACCTGCCCGTCGGGTCCGAGCAGGCCCAGCGCCACTATGCGACCGCCGCGCTCGAGGCGGGCGTCGCGTTCGTCAACGCCATCCCGGTCTTCATCGCCTCCGACCCCACCTGGGCGCGGCGCTTCCGCGACGCCGGCGTCCCGATCATCGGCGACGACATCAAGAGCCAGGTCGGCTCCACCATCGTCCACCGCGTGCTGACACGCCTGTTCGAGGACCGCGGGCTCGCCCTCGACCACACCTACCAGCTGAACGTCGGCGGGAACATGGACTTCCGCAACATGCTCGAACGTGAGCGGCTCGAGTCGAAGAAGGTGTCGAAGACCCAGGCCGTCACCAGCCAGATCGAGCACACCCCGCTCGCGGCCGACGACATCCACATCGGCCCGTCGGACCACGTGCCGTGGCTGGCCGACCGCAAGTGGGCCTACATCCGCATGGAGGGGCGCAACTTCGGCGACGTCCCGCTCAACCTCGAGCTCAAGCTGGAGGTCTGGGACTCCCCCAACTCCGCCGGCGTCATCATCGACGCCGTGCGGTGCGCCAAGCTGGCGCTCGACCGCGGCATCGGCGGGCCGCTGGTCGGACCGTCGGCCTACTTCATGAAGTCGCCCCCCGTGCAGTACCACGACGACGAGGCGCTGCAGCTGGTCGACGACTTCGCCGCCGGCGAGCCCGGGCTGAGCTGGCCGACCGACTGACGGCGCCCGCTCTGGGCCCTAGGAGAACCGCTCGTCGCGCCAGGTGAGCAGCCGCTTGGCCGCCTCCTCGTGGCCGAGCGGGCCCTCGTCGAGCCGGAGCTCGAGGAGGAAGGCCAGCGCCTGGCCCACCACCCGGCCCGGGGGCACACCCAGCAACGCCATGATCTCGGTGCCGTCGAGATCCGGCCGGATCGAGTCGATCTCCTCGCGCTGGCGGAGGTCCGCGATCCGTGCCTCGAGCTCGTCCATGCGGGTGGCCAGCGCCCGCGCCTTGGCCGGGTTGCGCGTGGTGCAGTCGCAGCGCGTGAGCTCGTTCAGCTGGTCGAGCAGGGGTCCCGCGTCGCGTACGTAGCGCCGTACCGCCTTGTCGGTCCACCCCAGTCTGTAGGTGTGGAACCGCAGGTGCAGTTCGACCAGCCGGGTGACGAGCTCGGTCTCGTCCGTCGGATAGCGCAGCGCCACCATGCGGTCGCGCGTCATCCGCGCGCCGACCACCTCGTGATGATGGAACGACACGCCGCCGGGCCCGAACGCGCGCGTCTTGGGCTTGCCGATGTCGTGGAACAACGCCGCGAGCCGGAGCAGCCGGTCGGTGCGCGACGTCTTGTCGACCACCGCCAGCGTGTGGGCCAGCACGTCCTTGTGGCGGTGGACCGGATCTTGCTCCAGCGCGAGCCCCGGCAGCTCCGGCACGAAGTCCGTCGCCAGTCCGGTGTCCACGACAAACCACAGGCCGACCGAGGGGCGCTCGGTCACCATGAGCTTGTTCAGCTCGTCACGGATGCGCTCGGCCGAGACGATGGCGAGACGCCCGTGCCCCGCACGCACGGCCTCGGTGAGTGCCGCGTCGGGCTCTAGCCCGTAGGCGGCCTGAAAACGGGCGGCGCGCAACATTCGCAGGGGGTCGTCGCCAAACGAGATCTCGGCGGACAGCGGCGTCCGGAGCCGGCGGGCCGCGAGATCGGCCAGGCCGTCGAACGGGTCGACGAGCGTCAGCTCGGGCAGCCGCAGCGCCATGGCGTTGACGGTGAAGTCCCGCCGGGAAAGGTCGACGTCGATATCGGTCCCGAAGCGCACCGAGGGCTTCCGGGAGTCGGGAGAGTACGCCTCGGCCCGGTGCGTCGTGATCTCGAAGACGCGTCCGTTGTGACGGCAGCCGATCGTGCCGAACGCCTTCCCCTGTTGCCAGACGGCATCCGCCCAGCCCCGGACGAGCCGCTCGATCTCATCGGGCAGCGCGTCGGTCGTGAGATCGAAATCGATGGGCCCCAAGCCGCCCCCGGGCCGCGCGTCGGCGCCCGCCGGGTCGGCCAGGATCGCATCCCGAACGGACCCACCGACCAGGTACAGGACGTGGTCGGCGCGCGCGAAGCGCTCCGCCAGCTCCGTGGTGGCGTCGACCAGGTGCGAGAACCGCTCTGGAATGGTCGGCAACACCCGCCCACGGTAGTTCGCTCCAATCCGTCGGCCTGCCACCGATTAGCGTCTCCCGGTGTCGCTGAGAGGTGTTCGGTCGTCGCTCGCGGCCGCGCTCGTCTTGTCCAGCGCCGTCTCGTTCGCCGTGCTGAGCACGCCGTCGGGCGCGTCCGGCGCGAACTCCCCCACGCTGATGCTGCTCGACCAGTCGGCCTATGTCATGCCGGCGCTGGCCGGCGGGCCGGCCCGGTTCCACATCGAGGTCGGCGTCGCCCCGAGCGTGCCCAGCGATGCGCAGCTCGCCATCACCGTCTACAAGCCGCTGCAGTCACGGTCGAGCTTCGAGGAGACCCTGACCAACCCTCCCCAAGACGTGCTCCAGTCGCTGGGGGCGGCCGCACTCTCCTCCCTGCCGGCCGCCTCGGGCGGTGGCCGCACCCTCAACATGGCGGTCGTCCCCCAGCCGTCCTCGGCCTCCGGTGTCGAATCCCCGACGATCGACCTGCACTGCGACTCGCTCTCCGACGGGTGCTCGGGCGTCTACCCCGTCCAGGTCGCGCTCGAACGGCCCGGCGCCGGCGTGCTCGCCCATTTCACGACCTACCTGACCTACGCCCAGGGCAACGACGACCCGCTGCTGTTCGCCTGGGTCCTTCCCTTCGCCGCGCCGGTGCGCTTGCACACGACCTCCGGGCCACTCGCCCAGGCGATCCTTCCCCCGACCACGGCCACCCTGTCGAACCTGGCTCAGGTGGCCTACCTCCTGCACCAGTACGCCCAGGTACCGGTGACCGTCGCCGCGGCACCCCAGACGCTGCAGCTCCTGTCTGGATCGGCCATCGGGCGCCAGACGGTCGCCACCCTGTCCGAGCTGTCGCTCACCGAATCCGCGCACGAGTTTCTGCCGGAGCCCTACGTCCCCATCAATCTGAACGCGTTCTCGGCGTCCGGCCTCAGCGGTGAGATCACGGCCCAGATGGCGGCGGGCGCCGGCGCGACGCCGCTCGCCCTCAAGACCGAGCCGCCGGTCGGCCAGGGTGGCTCCACGTGGATCGCCAGCGGGGCGGTGGGGACCGCGCTCGGGAGCGGGCTGCGACTGGCCGGCGCCAGCCGGGTCGTCGTGCCCGACACCGACCTTTCGAGCAGCGGCTCGGACCGCGCGACCTGGTCCCAACCCTTCGACCTCCCGTTGGCAAAGGGACAGACGGTGCTCGCCGCCACCTCCGACGGTGAGCTGGCGACCCACTTCAGTGCCAACCCCTCCGACCCGGTGCTCGCGGCCAACCAACTCCTGGCCGATCTGGCGGTCATCCATCTCGTCGAGAAGCCGTTCCCGGCCGACCCCCGCGGCGTGATCGCGGTGCCGCCTCGCGGCTGGGTCGCCAATCCGATCTTCGTGGCTGCCCTCTTGAAGGGACTGAACGGCAACCCGGTCGTCCAAGCCACCACCCTGGACGACTTCTTCGCCCGCGTCCCCAAGGGGGGCAACGACTTCGCCACCACGCGCCACCTGAGTGCCGACGGACCCGGACCCACACTCAGCCGCGCCCAGGCCGCGGCAATCGCGCACGCGCGGAGCCGGGCATCGGCCTTCGCCGGCTCGGTGCCGCGACAAACAAGCGCGCGGGCCCAGATCAACGAGCTCCTCTTGGCCAGCGAGTCCGACGACCTGAGCACCGCCTCGCAACACGACGCGTTGGGGGACTTCGAGCGACAGCTCTCCGGGCAGCTCTCGTTGGTCCAAGTGGCCAGCCGCACCATCACCATCACGGCTCGCAACGCGTCGATCCCGATCACCATCACATCGTCGGCGCCCTACAGCGTGCACGGCATCTTGTCGCTCACGAGCGGCAAGCTCGAGTTCCCACGCGGCCACACCCAGGCCGTGTCGATCGATCACCCGACCAACACGACACGGGTCGACGTGCTCGCGCGGACGTCGGGCGATCTCCCCCTGGAGCTCACGTTCACGTCGCCCAACGGTGTGCTCGTGATCGCCCGCGGCCGGCTCACCGTTCGCTCGACGGCCACCTCGGTGGTCGGGGTCGCGCTGACGGCATTGGCGGTACTGGTCCTCGCGGCATGGTGGGCCCGCACGTGGCGGCGGAGCCGACGCGAGAAACGAGGGCGCCCGACAAGGGGACTCGCGGCGCACGCCGGCCCGTGAGCGACGTCCCACCACCCACTCCTTCGTCGCGGGCGCCGGCGCCGGTGCAGCCGAGCCTGCGCCGCGCCACCATGGGAATGGCCGTCGGGACCGGCCTGTCGCGACTCACTGGCGTCGGGCGCGTCTTCGCGCTGGCCTACGTGCTCGGGTTCCACCGGTTGGGCGACGCCTACAACCTGGCCAACACGACGCCCAACATGCTCTTCGACATCATCCTGGGCGGGGTGCTGTCCGCCACCTTCATCCCCGTCTTCGTCGACCGGTTGACCAACCGGCCGGAGCGGGAGGCCTGGCGCTCCATCTCTGCGGTCCTCTCGCTGGCCGTGGTCGTCCTCGGCCTGGCGACCGTTGCCTGCTGGGTGGCGGCCCCCTGGATCATCGACGCGCTGACGGCGTTCGATCACACCCACGCGGTTTCCGTCTCCACGATCGCCCACGAGCGCATCGTCGCCACCAGCCTGTTGCGGTGGTTCGTGCCCCAGGTGTTCTTCTACGGCGCGATCAGCCTGGCCACCGCGCTCTTGAACACCCGCCGGCGGTTCGGCGCGCCGATGTGGGTGCCGATCGCCAACAACGTCATCTGCATCGGCGTCCTCATCTTGTTCCGCCACGTCGTCGGCACCCACCCGACGCTCGGGGGAGTCCAGCTGCACACCGGACAGGTCGTCTTGCTCGGTCTCGGGACGACGGCGGGGGTGGCTGTCCAGGCGCTCCTGCTCGTGCCGAGCCTCGGCCGGGCCGGACTTGGCCACCTCCACTGGCGCTGGGAGCCGCGCAATGAAGCGGTGCGCACCATGGTCCGCCTCGGCGGGTGGACGTTCGGGTTCGTCGTGGCCAACCAGATTGCGTTGTTCGTCGTGCTGGCGCTGGCGGGCTCGGTCGGGCCGGGCGCGGTGTCGGCCTACACCTATGCGTACACGTTCATGCAGATGCCCTACGCCGTCATCGCCGTGTCGGTCATGAGTGCCGTGGCGCCGGACCTGGCGCGGGCGTGGTCCACGCACGACCGGCGGGCCTTCAAGCGCCGGCTGCACAGCGGCCTGCGGGCCGAGCTCGCCATCATCGTGCCCGCCGCGGTGGGCATGGTGCTGTTGGCCCGGCCGGCCGTGGCGCTCTTGCTCGGGCACGGCACGACCCGGCTCACCTCGACGGCCGGCACCGGGCCGACGCTCGCACTCCTGGCGGTCGGTCTGCCCGGCTTCTGCACCTTCCTCTTCGTCGTCCGGGTCCTCCAGTCCATGCAGCGCACGCGCATCGCCTTCTGGCTCTACCTCGTCGAGAACGGCATCAACGTGGTCCTGGCGATCGCGCTCGTGCACTCCCTCGGCGTGCGGGGCCTGGCCATCTCCCTCTCGGTCGCCTACAGCGCGGCCGGCCGTTCTCGGCCTGCTCGTCCTGCGCAGCTGGTTGGGCCGGCTCGGCCCCCCCGGGTCCTGGCAGCCCCTGCGCGGCGTCGTCATCGCCACGGCGGTCATGGGCTCCGTCGTGGCCGTGGTCTCCAACCTCTCGGGCTCGAGCTCGGGCATCGGCCTGCTGTTCCGGGTCGTCGCCTCGGTGCTGGCCGGCGCGGTCGTCTTCGCCGGGACCGCCGTGGCGCTCGCCAGCCGCGGGCAGCCCGCGCGTCCCCGCTCCGCCGGGGGTTCGCCGTGGCAGAATGCTCGACCGACACGGAGCGAGGGGGCACATGGCCGGAGTCCGGATCGTCACTGACAGCGCCTGCGATCTGAGCGAGGAGCTGGCGCGGGCCCACGGCATCACGGTCGTGCCGCTCACGATCCGCTTCGGCGAGGAGGAGCTGGTCGACCGGCGCGACCTCACGCCGTCGGAGTTCTGGGCCCGCTGCCGCACGAGCGCCGAGCTCCCCGAGACGTCCGCGCCCGCCCCGGGAGCCTTCCAGGCCGCCTACGAGCAGGCCGCGGCCGAGGGCGCCGAGGGCGTCTTGTGCCTGACCCTGTCGGCCGAGCTCTCGGCCACCTTCCAGTCGGCCACCACCGCGGCGGCCGCGACCAGCGGCATCGAGGTCGCGGTCCTCGACACGCGGTCGGTCACCATGGGCCAGGGCCTGCTGGCGATCACGGCCGCCGACGCAGCGGCGGGCGGCGCGGCTCTGGGCGAGGTCCACGCCCTGACGGAGGCTGCGGTGCCGCGGACCCGCGTCTACGGCACGTTGGCCACGCCTCGATCACCTCGTGCGCGGCGGTCGGGTGGGCAAGGCCCGGGCGCTGCTCGGATCCATGCTCTCGATCAAGCCCGTGATCGAGGTCCGCAACGGCATCGTCGACGAGGAATCCAAGCAACGGACGCGGAGCCGTTCGCTCGAGTACCTGGCGTCCAAGGCCAAGGGGGACGCCCCCCTCGAACGCCTGGCGGTGGCGAGCGGCGACGCGGACGACGTCGGCACGCTCCTCGAGCTCCTCTCGGGGGTCGAGGTGGCCCATCCGGTCGAGGTGGTGCAGCTCGGCCCCGTGGTCGGAACCCACGCGGGTCCCGGGACGATCGGCGTGTGCTACCAGCTGGGGAGCCATTCGGGCACGCACGACGGCTAATCTCGGCCGGATGGCCGACGAGCGCACGGGCGACGCCAGCTCCGAGAGCAGGCTGGGGGCGGACTGGCCGGCCAAGGCGGCCGACATGGTCGAGATGGCCGTGGACACCCTCTTCGACCGGGTCGTCCGTCCTGCCCTGGTGGCCGTCCGGGCGGTGGTGTTCGGCCTGCTCATCGCCGTCACCGCCATCGTTCTCCTGGTCGCCCTCTCGGTCGCCCTCATCCGGCTGCTCGACGTCTACGTCTTCGACGGTCGGGTCTGGGCGTCCGACGCACTGCTCGGCGCGCTGCTCACCGTCGCCGGCGTGTTCGCCTGGTCCCAGCGCGCCCCGCGCCGGACCGGCGCCGACCACTGAGCCCCCCGTGACCTCGCCGCAGCGTGTCAAGGTGCTCATTGCCGGGTCCGGACCGGCCGGGCTGACGGCGGCGGTCTACAGCGCCCGGGCCCAGCTCTCCCCCATCGTGATCGAGGGGGAACCGTCCTCGACGAGCGATCAGCCCGGTGGCCAGCTGATGCTGACCACCGACGTGGAGAATTTCCCCGGGTTCCCCGACGGCGTGCTCGGTCCCGAGCTCATGATGGCGATGCGGGCGCAGGCCGAACGCTTCGGCGCCACGATCCTCACGGCCAAGGTCACCAAGGTCGACCTCAGCGCCTCCCCGTTTCCCGTGTGGGTGGGCGACCCCGAGGCGCCGGAGCCCACCTACGAGGCCGAGGCCCTGATCGTCGCCACCGGTGCCCAGTCCCTGATGCTGGGCGTCCCAGGCGAGGACCGCCTGCTGGCGCACGGCGTGTCGACCTGTGCCACCTGCGACGGCTTCTTCTTCCGGGGCCAGGAGATCGCGGTGGCCGGCGGCGGGGACTCGGCCATGGAAGAGGCGCTCTTCCTCACCCGCTTCGCCAGCAAGGTGACGGTCATCCACCGCCGCGACCAGCTCCGCGCCTCGCGCATCATGGCTGAGCGGGCCGCCGCCAACCCCACCATCGAGTTCCGCTGGAACACCCAGATCACCGAGGTGCTCGGCGATTCCAAGGTCTCGGGCCTGTCCCTCGTCGACACCGTGACGGGCGAGGCGAGCGAGCTCCCCGCCACCGGCCTGTTCGTGGCCATCGGCCACCGGCCCAACACCGGTCTCGTGGCCGGCCAACTCGACCTCGACGAGAACGGGTACGTCGCCACCCGCGACGGATCCCTCACGAACGTCGAGGGGGTCTTCGCCTGCGGCGACGTCCAGGACCACTACTACCGGCAGGCGATCACTGCGGCCGGTTCGGGGTGCATGGCCGCCATCGACGCCGAGCGTTGGCTGGAGGCCCGCGGGTCCTGAGCCCGGGCCCACCGGGCGCCCGGCGCCGGGGTCGTATTCGATCGCGGCCAGGGAACAAGCCCAGGGCGAGCGGGGTTTGTAACTGATGCGCCCGGAAGTGCCGGGTCAGTGAGCGGGGTCCGACGACATCGGGGCCCTCGAGAGGAGGGCGAACATGTCAGGAAAGATCGTGGAGCTCGCCGACGCTACGTTTGACGAGCATGTCAAGGCCGCAGAGGTGCCCGTGTTGGTGGACTTCTGGGCCGAATGGTGTGGTCCGTGCAAGGTGATCGCGCCGATTCTGGAGGAGATCGCCGAGGAGCAGGCCGGCAAGCTCCAGATAGTCAAGCTGAACATCGACGACAACCTGGAAGTGACGCGCCGCTACGACGTGATGAGCATCCCGACGCTGCTGCTCTTCAAGGACGGGGAGCCCCAGGCCCGCCTGATCGGGGCCAAGCCCAAGGGCCAACTGCTCCAGGAGATCTCGGCCTACCTGTAAGCAGCGGCGCCGTCAGCATCGACACGGTCCTGCCCCTGGCCGCCGGGGCCGCCGGGGCCGCGGTCAGTGACCTCCGGGGTCGCCTGGCCGGCCTCGGGCTGGCGACGGGTGAGGACCGCCCGGAGTTCTTCGGGCCGGCGACCCGCGCCGCCGTGGAGGCCTTCCAACACCGCCGCGGCCTGCGGGTCGACGGCATCTGCGGACCCCAGACGTGGTACACCCTGGTAGAGGCTGGATTCCTGGTCGGCGACCGGGTGCTGTGGCGCCGCTCCCCCATGTTGCGCGGTGACGACGTGGCCGAGGTGCAGCGCCGCCTCGGCGCGCTGGGCTTCGACAGCGGGCGGGTGGACGGGATCTTCGGCGACCTGACCGCCAGCGCGGTCGCCGACTTCCAGCGCAACGCGGGCCTGCCGGTCGACGGGGTCGCCGGTCGCAGCACGCTGCGCGAGCTCATGCGGATGCAGGCTCGTCACGAGGCGACAGAGCTCGTCTCGACCGTACGGGCGCGCGAGGAGCTGCGCCACGCACCGGCGACGCTGGCCGGTCGCCACATCGCGGTCGGCGAACCCGGCGGCCTCGGGATCGCGCTGGCCGCCCTCCGCCGGCGCCTCGGCCCGGCCGGCGTCCGGATTACCGCGCTGCACCATCCCGACGGCTCGGTCCAGGCACGCCAGGCCAATGCGGCCGGTGCCGACGTCTACCTCGGCTTGCGAGTGGAGCCCCACTCGGCGGGCTGTACCACGGCCTACTACGCCGGGTACCGGACGGAGTCCCCCGGCGGGCGACGCCTGGCCGAGCTGGTGCAGGACACCGTGCCTGCGGCGCTGGCCATTCCCGATGGCGGGGTCCACGGGATGTCCGTGCCGCTGCTGCGCGAGACACGAATGCCCGCGGTGATCGTTGAGGTGGGCCCGGCGGCGATCGTCGTCGAACACGGCCCCTCGCTGGCCGACTCGCTGGCGACGGCGCTGCAAGCCTGGGTGGGTGCCGTCTGGGAATGAGGGCCAATTCCCGTGACGGAAGCGTGACGATCCGGGGCGTAGCGGGGCGGGGAGGTGTCGAAACCCTCAACCAGCCCCTCCAGGTAACAATCCACAACGTCATGCACAGGTTGTGGACGAATCTGAATACGTGGTTGAAGGTCTAGGGGAGGGCTCGGCCTGTGCCTGGCGAACGCGCCCTCACCGGTCCCGACGGGCCTGCCGCGCCGGCGAAGGGGCTCAGCAATGAGTTGACCAGGGCGTTCAGTTGGGCAGCGCTGGCGATTCGCTCGGTGCGGTCCCGACCATCGTGCGGTAGATGCGCTCGAGGTCCTCGAGCGTGGCGAAATCCACGATCAGGCGGCCCCGCCGGTTACGCAGATCAACCTTCACCCGGGTATTGAGAAAGCTGGCCAGCATCTCCTCCAACTCGAGGAGACCGGGCTCCGGGAGGCGGCGGGTTCCCACCCTCTTGGTAGTACCGGAGGTAGTACCGGCTCCGGTTGCAGGAGGCTCAGGTGTGTCGGCCAGCTCGCGTACGGCGTCCTCGACGCCGCGAACCGTCAGCCCCTCGGCGATGATGCGGGCCACCAGTGCCTCTTGCAGGGTTCGGTCGGGCGTGCCCAGCAGCGCGCGGGCGTGCCCGGCCGTGATCGACGCATCAGCCAGCGCTCGTTGCACACCGGCGGGGAGCTGCAGGAGCCGCAGGGTGTTGGTGACCGCCACCCGACTGCGACCAACTCGTTTGGCCACTTGTTCGTGGGTACACCCGAACTCGTCGATCAGCAGCTGGTAGGCGCCGGCCTCCTCCAGCGGGTTGAGGTCCTCCCGGTGAAGGTTCTCCACCAGCGCCTGCTCGAGACTCTCGGCGCCACTCGTCACCGACTGGGCCAGCACCGGGATGGTCTGGAGACCCGCCCGGCGGGCGGCTCGCCAGCGTCTCTCGCCAGCGATCAGCTCGTAGGTGTCTTCCTCTCCGTCGATCTCACGGACCAGGATCGGTTGGAGCACCCCCAGCTCCCGGATGGACGCCGCGAGCGAGGACATTGCCTCCTCATCGAAGTAGGACCGTGGCTGGTGCGCATTCGGCCGGATGTTGGCTATCGGCACCTCCCGCAATGCTGAACCCTCGTCGCCCATCTCCTCGTTCGGAATGAGGGCGGCCAGTCCCCTACCCAGACCGCTTCGGCGCGCCATTGCTCACCTCCTTGGCCAGCTCTCGATAGGCCACCGCACCCCGCGAGCTCGGGTCGAACACCGTGATCGGCTGCCCGAAGGACGGCGCCTCCGAGAGTCGGACCGTGCGAGGGATGATGCTCCGGCACACCCTGTCCTTGAAGTGCTCACGGACTTCATCCGCCACGTCGACGGCCAAACGAGTTCGTGCGTCGTACATGGTCAGGACGATGGTGCTCACCTCCAGCCCTTCATTGAGGTTGCTCGCCACGAGCGCCACGTTCCGCAGGAGTTGGCTCAAACCCTCAAGTGCGTAGTACTCGCACTGGATCGGGACCAGGACCTCTGTCGCGGCAGCCAGTCCGTTGACGGTCAGAAGCCCGAGCGACGGGGGACAGTCGATCAGGACGAAGTCGAAGTCATCGACAACCGAGTCGATGGCCTTCTTCAGCTTGAGCTCGCGGCTGAAGGCACTGACCAGTTCGATCTCCACCCCGGCCAGGTCGATCGTCGCCGGGGTGAGGAAGAGATTCTGAACGTTCGTCGGTTCGATGCAATCCTCGATGGGAGCGTCACGCATGACGACGTCATACATCGATGACTCAAAATTCCGGGTGTCGATCCCAAGGCCGCTGGTCGCGTTTCCCTGAGGGTCGAGGTCGATGACGAGCACACGGTACGACAACTCGGAAAGCGCAGCACCCAGGTTGACGGTTGTGGTTGTCTTTCCCACCCCACCCTTCTGGTTGGCGATCGCAATGACCCGTGGAAGCGGTCGAGGCTTCAGCAGGGATGAGCCGTTGCTCTGGGGAATATCCCGTAGAGATCCAGAGACTTGGGCCTCGCGATCCCCACGCCCCGCTCGGTGGCGGGGCTCGGCTATGGGTGCCTCGACGGCGGGCTCCGGCGGCGCAGTGACGATCACCGTTCGCGCGACCGTCTCGGGTACAGCCACCTCCGGCTCCGGCTGGGCAACCGTCAAGTTCGGGGATCCCAGCGAGGCCTCGGATCCTTCGAGTTCAACCACAGTCACTGGGATCTCGATATCAGCGACCTCGGCGACAAAACCTTCAAGTAGCGGCTCCGGCTCCGGCTGGGCAACCGTCAAGTTCGGGGATCCCAGCGAGGCCTCGGATCCTTCGAGTTCAACCACAGTCACTGGGATCTCGATATCAGCGACCTCGGCGACAAAACCTTCAAGTAGCGGTTCCGGCTCCGGCTGGTCAACCGTCAAGTTCGGGGATCCCAGCGAGGCCTCGGATCCTTCGAGTTCAACCACAGTCACTGGGATCTCGATATCGGCGACCTCGGCGACAAAACCTTCAAGGAGCGGCTCCGGCGTACTGGACGAATCTTCTTGGGTGCCCGAATCTTCTTGGGTGCCCGAATCTTCTTGGGTGCCCGAATCGTCTTCCAACGGAGCCGGCTCGAGAGTGACGGTGCCGTAAGACGGGGGTTCCTCAGGACCGGGAGCGGCGTAGTCCGCGCTCCCCTCGTTTCCGCTGACGCTGGCGTCTCTGTCGCGTCTACGGAATCGCATCAGCGTTCATCCTCGCTCTCGGCGGAGCCAAGGTCAAGCCTCCTGCCTAAAAGAGACGTTTCACGTGGAACTATCGGCTGTGCTCGAAGTGGGGAGGTGAGCGGTTTCACGTGAAACCACCGGACTCCCGTCTCCAAAGAACCGGCTTGGACGTTTCACGTGAAACCCTCATTCAGAACAGGGGGCGCTTCGCTGGCCGGCCCGATCTCCTGGGAAAGCCTTCCGGACAGGCAATGACCTGTCGGAGTACCTGGTAGCTGTTCCCCTCTGAGTCATGGCCGGCGACCTCGAGCCCGAGCAAAGCGAGACCGTCTCGATCCCACCGATCGCCGCCCCCGGTCGGCGGCTCAGACACCACCAAGTAACCCCCGACCGCGAGAAACGGTGCCGAACATTCGGCTGTCATCGCGGGCGATCCGAAGGACCGGGCCACCACGACCTCGAAACGGCTCCGCAAGTCCGGCGATCGACCAAGGTCCTCTGCACGACCTCGGATCACTTGAACACGCTGAGAAACCTTCAGCTGTGCAACGGCCATCTCCAGAAACTCTGTACTTCGCTCTGCCGCATCCAGCCAGACGAACTCCGTCTCCGGCCACTCGACAAGAAGAACCAAGCCGGGAACTCCCCCACCGGCGCCGAGGTCGAGAACACGCGGCGGGGGAGTGGCGACACCGGACACCCGGCCGAGGGCTCGAGCAAACCCTCGAGCATGCTCCAGATGCACCCCGATAGGACGCGGGCCAATCAACCCGCGCCGCTGGCCCTCCTCCAGAAGCTCAACCAGCGGGCTCCCGGGATCTGGGGCCGCACCCCCCACTCTCGTCAGTCTCGAGAAGCAGCGATGACGACGTAGCGCGCAGGGTCCTCGCCCTCGGAACGAGTCACCACACCATCGATTTCATTCACGGTGTCGTGCACGACCTTGCGGTCGGCAGCTGACATCGGTTCAAGTGCCCGCTCGGTCCCGGTGGAGAGCGTCTCGGTCGCAATCTCTTGACTAAACCGCTGCAGCGCGGCAATCCGACGCTGGCGGTAACCCGCAACATCAACCAGAATTCGGTCCGTCCGACTCGGGAAGTGGTGCTGCACCACGGTCCGCGTCACGTCCTGCAACGCCGCCAGGGTTGAGCCACGCGGACCAACCAACAGACCGAGCTCAGCTCCGTTGGCTGCAATCTCGACAGTGTCCTCGTCAACGATGCGAATCTCCACCTCGGCTTGGAACCCAAATTCCTGGATCAGACCCTGCATGAAGCCCTTTGCGACCTCTGCCTGTTCCTCCAGGGTCATGCCCTCAGCCATGTCGTCTTCCTCCTTCGCTGGCACACGAACTCTCTTGGTGGACGGGGCGTCCGGCCGACTCGTGCCTTCCTCGCCGGAAGCTCCCGCTCCGCCCGACGATCGGCTCCGGTTGCGGTTACGACTTCGGCGCGGTTCGGCGCCGGGTTCCGCCACTTCCCCTTCATGGCTTCCCTGGGTATCCCCACCGGCACTTTGGCGTCGGCCATCTCGACCGTTCGTTGACGCCGTCCGATCCCGCGGTGGCCCCTGCCGTGCACCGTTCTGACTCCGACCAGCCCCTTCGCGTCGGCCCCGGTCCCGCTGCCGACTCGGTCGCTTCGGCCGGGGACTGGACGGACGGACCCTCGCCCGAACCCGTGCCTCCCCGCGCGTCCGACCGAACAAGCCCACTTTGGGTTCGGACAGCACCACGACTTCGGCATCAGCTGCGGCCACACCCAATTGCTCCAGGGCGGCCTCTGTCGCTTCGCCGACCGTCTGGCCGGTGATCTCAACCCACTCCACGATTCAACGAGTCCTTCGGTCCCGCTTGTCCCTCGAGCGGGGATGTGGCTTTGCGGCGTCCGACTCGTCGTCTTCGCTCTCGGGGACTGCCTTCCCGTTCGTGGTTCCGGAACGTGGCTGTGCGACCCCGTTCGTGCGCGGTGGCTTTCCGTTCCCGTTCCCGTTCCCGTTGCTTGGCTTGCCCGCACCAAGTGCCGGCTTCACGGGACGAGCTGCGCCGTTGGTCTTGGGTCGAGCTGCGCCGTTGGTCTTGGGTCGAGCCTGCCCACTCGGCTTTGCCGGGGTGCTCTTCGTCGGCGTCTTTGCGTCTCCGTCGCCCCCCGCGACCAAACCTGCGGCAGAAGCCTTCGCCCCGCCAATCGCGCGTTCTGTGTTCACCGGCGCAACCACGCCGGTCCGGAACATGATGTATTGCGTCGCGATGCGGATCGCCGTAGAAACGACCATATAGATGACGACTGCAGCCGGAACTACGAAGTAAATGTAGCCGAAGATAATCGGCATGACTTTCTGCATACTCTGCATCTGCTTGTTGGCGGCTGCAGCCTGTGGGTTCCGGCGGCTCATCTGCGTCATCTGCAGGTATCCGAGTCCGACCGCCACGACCACCAGCACAAAGTAGGGAATGGCTGCGCCGATCGAACTGTGATGCGAGAACGGCTTCAGGGCAAAGTCCATGCCGAAGCTCCGGAGCTGTCCCTTGCCGTTGACCAGGTTGACGTACATCTTGTCGATGAGCGGCACGTTCGCCCCGTGTAGGGCCGCGTGCAGGTTGGCTGGCTTCGGGATGTAGCGAGGAGAAATTGCTCCGCTCTTGGTCACCGCCGTGAGACCCTTGATGACATCAAAGAGGATGTACAAGAAGGGCATCTGAAGGAACATGGGGAGACAGCCCCCCAGCGGGTTTATGCCCTGCTCCTTGTAGACCTTCATCAGCTCTTCGTTGAGCTTTTGACGATTCTCTGGACCCTTATACTTCGCTTGCAGCTTCTTTATCTCCGGCTGCATTCGCTGCATAGCGAACATCGACTTGGTGCTCTTCACCGTGAGAGGTGTGAGCAGGGTCATGATCAGCACCGTGAGGATGGCGATCGCGATGGCGTAGTTGGGGATCAGGCCGTAAATGAGGGCCAAGGCGTCGGCAACCACGCGGAGGACGGGCTGGAAGATCTGCCCCACCGCATGAAAGACCGGATTGCTCAGGGCAACGAAGGGCGATCCGAACATCACGCGTTCTCCTCACGCAGCGCCGGGCGGGGCGGCACCAGATCGATCCCACGCCGACCAAAAGGATGACACCGCAATAGGCGGCGCAGGCCGAGGAGCCCCCCTCGGCCGAGGCCGTGCTCCTCGATTGCCTCCGCGCAGTAGGCGGAACACGTCGGCCAGAAGCGGCAGGGCGATGGCTTGCCCGCCCGAAGACCCTGGTAGGCGTGGATTAGTCCGAGGGCCAGCCGGCTCGGAACGGGGGTTGCTCTGGGCATCTGCTCGGTGGCCGTCGTCACGGTCTGCCGCCAAGGCCGCGGCGGGCGGCGAGCGTCATGACCTCGCTCACCGCCGTGACGAGCTGAGGGAAGGGGAGTGCCTCGGCGCCGGGTTCGGCACCGACCAGGTACGACCCGGGTGGCAACTCTGCCGAGACGATCGTGACGGCGGCCCGCAGCCGTCGCCGGATTCGATTGCGTCGAACCGCAGGCCCACACCGTCGCCCAATTGTGTACGCCACCAGGGGAAACGCGGCCGGGGACGACTGATCGGGTGCCACGAAGGCAGCGCGCGCCACTCCGCTGCGAGCCCGTCCAGCTGGACGACGCAGAGATTGGAAGGTTTGCTGACTCCGGATGCGACCGGTCGTGGGGTCACCCATATCAGGCCTCAGACGGTCAGACGCCGGCGCCCCTTGAGCCTTCGCGCCCGCAGGATCGCCCGCCCGCCGCGCGTGGACATGCGCTGGCGGAAGCCATGGGTTTTCGCCCGTTTGCGGGTATTCGGTTGGTAGGTGCGTTTCACGCCGAACGGCCTTTCATCGCCGAGGTGGCCAGGGAGAACCGCCCAGAGGAAGGCCCATCCGGATCTGGCGTTCCGGCGGCCGATGATGACGGCGGTTCAATCCCTGATGCTAGGCGCGATCGGCTAAGTCCCACTAGTCGGATCGGTGTGCACGGTGTACGTTCGACCGACCAGGTAGCGCTCCGTGTTCCACACCTGTGGACCACATTGTGGACGGTTGGCTTGGTAGGCGTGCGGAGGGGCTGGTGGACGAGGGCAACGGGCTGTGGACACGCTGCACGGCTTCGTTACGTGAACAGGTCTCGGACACCACATGGCAAATGTGGCTCTCCGGCCTCGAACCCGTGTCAGCCGGCGCACCGAGCGCCGAGGGGGTCTTTGTTCTCGGGGTGCCAAACACCGCCGTCCGCGAGCGGGTGGAGTCGCGATTCGTACCCCTGATCGAGGGGACCTTGGCTGCACTCGTCGGGCAGAACGTCCACGTCCGCCTCCAGGTCATGGAGCACATTCCGCCAGCCGTGATCGGAAGCCCCAACCCCTACCGGGAGGAGGCCTCCCACCCCACCCGTCCGAACGCCGATGCGATCCCCGACTCGGCCGGCCCCCGCGAGGCCGCGGCCGTGGCCCTCGACGACCGTTTCACATTCGACACATTTGTTGCCGCCTCGTCGAACCGCTTGGCCCACGCCGCCGCACAGGCCGTCGCCGAGACACCCGGGCGTTCCTATAACCCGCTCTTCATCTACGGCGACTCCGGGTTGGGCAAGACACACCTGCTCCACGCCATCGGCAACTACGTCCGCGAGAACTTCCCGCGCCGCAAGGTGCTGTACGTCACGACCGAGACGTTCATGAACGACTTCGTCGACTCGCTCCGGCAGGCCACGACGATCGCCTTCAAGCGTCGCTACCGAGAGTGCGACGTGCTCCTGATCGACGACGTGCAATTCATGCAGAACAAAGAGGGCCTCCAGGAGGAGTTCTTCCACACCTACAACGACCTGCACAGCGCCGGAAAGCAGATCGTTCTCACCTCCGACCGCCCGCCCAAGTCCATCGAGACCCTCGAGGACCGGCTGCGCAGTCGCTTCCTGTCAGGCCTGATCACCGAGGTCGACCCACCCGACCTCGAGACACGGCTGGCCATCTTGCGTTCCAAGGCCGAAGCGGATCACGACGACATTCCCCACGCGGTGCTCGAGTTCATCGCCACCCACGTGAAGAACAACATTCGGGAGCTCGAAGGCGCGCTCATCCGTGTCACCGCCTTCGCCAGTCTGAGCCACGAGCCCATCTCCCTGGCCCTGGCCGAGCGCGTTCTCTCCGACATCTTGTCCACGGACGAAACGCGTCGGGTCACGCCGCAGATGATTCTGCAGGCCACGGCGGCCAGCTACGGATTCACGATCGACGCCATCTGTGGCCCCAGCCGGACGCGCCCACTCGTGACCGCCCGCCAGGTCGCGATGTACCTCGTACGCAACTTGACGGACTACAGCTACCCGGCGATCGCCCGCGTCTTCGGCGGGCGCGACCACACGACAGTGATACACGCAGTTGAGAAGATCACGACGCAGATGAAGGAACGTCGTCAGATCTATGAGCAGGTCACAGAGCTCCTCTTGCAGATCAAGTCGGGAACGTGAGGCGCTGGGGACAACCCCACCCACAACCTGTGCGCACAGACCGTCCGCCTGTGCATCCGGGCTCGCTCGTCCCCAGCCCGGGACCATCCGTCGGTTGCCCCTCTGCACAACCCCGGCTCAACGCTCCGGGTCGGTGGACAACTTTTCACCGTCCAACCAGGGAATCTTTCAGTTTCTCCACAATCCCCAGCTCCTATTACCGTTACTGAGAATTACTTAAATTCCTCTTAGTTCTAAGTTGCGCAAGCCTCGACCCAGGGTTACCGAAAGGACCGTCGGCCGTGAAATTCCGATCAGAACGAGATTCCCTTGTCGAGGCGTTCTCCACCACCAGCCGTGCCGTTGGTGGTCGCGGCACGTCGTCCGTCGTGTTGTCCGGCCTGTTGCTCGAGTGCTCCGGCAATCGGCTGATCGCCACGGGAACCGACCTGGATCTCACGATCCGGGTCGAACAGGAGGTGATCGGTCTGGAAGACGGCGCGTGTGTCGTTCCGGCCCGGTTGGCCGCCGACATCGTGCGGTCGCTTGAACCCGGTGCTGTGACGGTCGAGGCACTGGACGAGAAGGTTGAAATCTCCGCCGCCCGGTCGCGCTTCGGGCTGCGCACATTCCCTGTCGTGGAGTTCCCGGCCGTCACGCCGACCGACGCGGGCGACAGTCACCCGATCGGCGGATCGCTGGCCGAAGCACTGCGCCAGGTGGTTCGGGCCGCCTCCAGTGACGACGCTCGTCCGTTGCTGACCGGCGTTCTGTTGACGACGGAGGAGGGGACCATTCGTCTTGTCGCAACAGACTCTTACCGTCTGGCGTTACGAGATCTGAAGGACACGAAAGCGCTGCCCGGGGCAGAGGACATCTTGGTTCCGGCACGCGCCCTGGCCGAGCTCCAACGCTTGCCGTTAGGGACCGCGGGCGACGACGAGTCCTCCGGCGTCGCGGTCCGGGCCAGCGCGAACGAGGTGACCTTCACGGTGGGTTCGGTCCAGGTGACGACGCGCTTGTTGGACGGCTCCTATCCCGACTACCGGAAGTTGATTCCCGACCAGTACGCCAACCGGCTGCACGTCGGGAAGGAATCACTCGCCGGAGCACTCCGCCGGGTGCGCCTCCTCGTCCGGGACAACACGACGCCAGTGCGGCTGTCGATGCGCCAAGGGGGCGTGGACCTCTCCGTAGTCTCCCAGGAAGTCGGAGATGCGAACGAAACAGTGGACGGCGACTTCACCGGCGAGGATCTCGTCATCGCCTTCAACCCGAGCTACCTGTTGGAGGGCGTCGAGGCGGTGGCGGGTGATGAGGTCATCATCGAAACCGCCGATGCCTCTCGGCCCGCCACGGTCCGCGCCGCCGACTATGACGACTATCGCTATCTGCTCATGCCGGTCCGGGTGTCCTGAACGCCGCCGCGCCAGTCGACCGCGCTGCGGCGGGCAGGAGGGGCCGGCGGCCGTGAGCTTGACCGAGCTCACGGTGGTGGACTTCCGGTTGTTCTACGAACTCTCCTTCTCGCCGTCGACCCAGGGCACGACGGTGATCGAGGGCCCAAACGGGGCGGGGAAGACGACGATTCTGGAGGCAGTGAGCTACCTCGGAACCCAACGCTCCTTCCGCCGGGCGCCCGCGAGGCAATGATCCGGACGGGGGCCGAGAGAGGCATCGTGCGCGGGGAATTCTCCACGCCGAACCGGGTTCTGGTCGAAACCGAGCTCGCGCGGACGGGCAACTCCCGGGCGCAGGTGAACCGGCAGCCGGCCCGGCGCCAGGAATTGGCCGCGGCCGCGCCGGTCACGGTCTTCTCGCCGGACGATCTGGCCCTCGTGCAACGCGGGCCGTCCGGACGGCGCGAGCTGCTCGACGACGCGCTGCGGGTGATGGGCGGGCGGGCGGGTGCGACCATCGATGAAGCAGAACGCGTGATCCGCCAACGCACCGCCCTGCTTCGGCAGGCCGGTGGCCGCCTCAGAGATGACATCGCGTCGACGCTCGACGTCTGGGACGAGCGACTGGCCCGGGTGGGCACGGCCCTCGCCGTGGCGCGCGAGGCGCTCGTGTCCGACGCGACGCCGATCATCGAGGCCGCGTACCGCGCGCTTGCCGGCAGGGACGATGTTGTCGGGCTCGCCTATCGGCGGTCGTGGGAGGGCGAGCTCGACGAGGCCCTGGCCGCGCGGCGAGCGGGCGATGTACGCGTGGGTGTGACGACGGTCGGCCCGCACCGTGACGACCTGACCATCACGATCGCGGGACGGGACTCGAGACTGCAGGCGTCCCAGGGGGAGCAACGAAGCGCGGCCCTGGCGCTGCGGCTCGGCCTGCACCAACTGCTCACCGAGCGGTTGGGCGCGCCACCCATCCTGCTGCTCGACGACGTGTTCTCGGAGCTCGACCCGAACCGTTCGAGGGCGCTCGTCACCCAGCTACCGATCGCGCAAGCCCTGGTCACGACAGCGGTTCCCCTGCCCGCGGGGGTGGAGGTGGCCCAGGTGATGGATGTGTTGACGATCGGAAGGCGAGGCGAGCTGGCCGCTGGGACACCATGAGCAAAGACCGCGACCTGCCACCGATTGTCCCGTTCCGGCGCCGCCGGCCCCGCCGGGACGTCGGTCCGGATCCGGGGCCGCGACCCCTGAGCGACGCCCTCGACGTATTGGTCGGGCATTTCGGTCAGGGGGACGCGGGCGCGTTCGGCGCCGTTTTCGCCCGCTGGGAAGAGATCGCCGGGCCGGCGATCGCCGGGCATGTGCAGCCCCTGAGAATCTCGGGAGACGCACTCGTCGTTCGCGCCGATCACCCCGCCTGGGCGACCCAGGTCAAAGCGCTGGCGCCGACCCTGTTGGCCCAGGTAAGCGAGGTGACCGGCTGCGCACCGACCCGTCTTGAGGTTGTGATTCGACCGTCCTAGAACGCCGGAGTGGACGCGGTGATCGGGTAGAATAAGGGGTCGTCTCGGGAGGAAAGAACGCCGTTTGTTCTGGACCCGGGGCCGCGAACCGAAACAGTTGTGATTGGGAAGGCGCGTCCGTGGACGTGAGGGTGGAGAGCATCGTTGCCTAGTGGTGACGCGTCATACGGCGCCAGTGACATCACCGTCTTGGAGGGGCTCGAGCCCGTTCGGCTGCGGCCGGGCATGTACATCGGCTCGACGGGCCCAAGCGGCCTGCATCACCTCATCGTGGAGGTCGTGGATAACTCCGTCGACGAGGCGATGGCCGGCTACTGCAACCGGATCGACGTCACGCTCCTCGCCGATGGCGGCTGCCGGGTCGTCGACGACGGGCGCGGCATCCCAACCGACCCGCACCCCTCGGACCGCAAGAAGTCGGCGGCGGAGATCGTGCTGACCACGCTGCATGCCGGGGGGAAATTCGGCGGCACTGGCTACAAGGTCTCCGGCGGCCTCCACGGCGTCGGGATCTCGGTCGTGAACGCATTGTCGACCCGGCTGGTGCTCGAGATCGACCGCGACGGCCAGCACCACTTCATGGAGTTTCGCAACGGCGGGGAGCCGACCGGGCCGCTGAAGGTCACCGGACCGGCGCCTCGAGGCCGTAGCGGGACCACCATCACCTTCTGGCCGGACCCGTCGATCTTCGAGGAGGTCGAGTTCCGGGCCCAGACCGTGACCGAGCGCCTGCAGGTGTACGCGTTCTTGAACAAGGCCCTCGAGATCCGCTTCGTCGACGAGCGCCCGGGGGCCGGTCCGCCGATCACCTACAAGTACAACGGCGGCATCATCGACTTCGTCAAGCACCTCAACGCGTCGCGCGAGTCGCTGTTTCGCAAGGTGGCCTCCTTCGAGCGGTCCGAGACGGACCACGAGGTCGAGGTCGCCCTGCAGTGGAACACGGGCTACCACGAGAGCATCCACTCGTTCGCAAATGGTGTGGCCACAACCGAGGGCGGCATGCACGAGGAGGGTTTCAAGAAGGCCCTGACCAACGTGGTCAACCGCTACGCCCGGGCCCGCAACCTCCTGAAGGAGAAGGAGGAGAACCTCCTCGGCGAGGACATCCGCGAGGGCCTGACCGCCATCGTGGCGGTCCGCCTAAAGGACCCGCAGTTCGAGGGCCAGACGAAAACCAAGCTGGGCAACGTCGCTATCCGCTCGCTCGTGGAGCGGGCCACCAACGAGAAGTTGGCCGAGTGGCTGGAGGAGAACCCGCGCGAGGCCAACCAGGCGATCCAGAAGGCGACGGTGGCCGCTCGGGCCCGAGTGGCCGCCCGCCAGGCCCGCGACCTCACCCGCCGCAAATCGGGCCTGGACGGCGCCGGCCTGCCGGGCAAGCTCGTCGACTGCTCGTCGCGCGACCCGCGCGAGTGCGAGCTCTTCATCGTGGAGGGAAACTCGGCCGGCGGCTCGGCCAAGGACGCCCGGGACCCCCGCACCCAGGCCATCCTGCCCATCCGGGGCAAGATCTTGAACGTCGAGCGCGCCCGCATCGACAAGATGCTGAAGAACGTGGAGGTCCAGGCGCTCATCGCCGCCGTGGGCGCCGGCCTGGGTGAGGACTTCGACGTGAGCAAGATCCGTTACCACAAGGTGATCCTGCTGGCCGACGCCGACGTCGACGGGTCCCACATCCGGACGCTCCTGCTGACGTTCTTCTTCCGCCAGATGAAGCCGCTGGTCGAAGGGGGCTTCGTCTACGTGGCCCAACCGCCGCTGTACTCGACGCTGGTCGGCAAGCAGAAGACCTACTTGAAGGACGACACCGCCAAGGACGCCTTCCTCGGCCGCGCACGCGGATCACAAGGCGGACTTCCAGCGCCTGAAGGGGCTCGGCGAGATGGACTTCGGGGAGCTGCGCGAGACGACGATCGACCCGACGAAACGGTCCCTCCTGCAGATCAACGTCGAGCAGGCCGCACTGGCCGACGACGTCTGCGCCATCTTGATGGGCGAGGACGTCGAGTCGCGTCGCAAGTTCATCCAGGCCAACGCCAAGGACGTGCGTTTCCTCGATATCTGAGGGAAGCGAACCAGCGATGCCAGGCGAAGACGACCCCACGGCGACCCCGCCCGAAGCGAACCCCGGCGACGGCGGCTACGTCGAGCCGATCGAGATCCAAGAGGAGATGGAGCGCTCGTTCATCGAGTACTCCATGTCCGTCATCGTCAGCCGGGCCTTGCCCGACGTCCGTGATGGCCTCAAGCCCTCGCAGCGGCGGATCCTCTACTCCATGTTCGATCAGGGCCTGCGGCCCGATCGACCACACGTGAAGTGTGCCGAGGTGGTCGGACGCGTCATGGGGGTCTTCCACCCGCACGGCGACACCGCCATCTACGACGCACTGGTCCGCATGGAGCAGGACTTCAGCATGCGCCACCCGCTCATCGACGGGCACGGCAACTTCGGGGGACCGGGCCCGAACGAGGGCGCCGCCGCCATGCGCTACACCGAATGCCGGCTCGAGGCGCTGGCCCTCGAGCTCATGGGTGGGATCGACGAGGAAACCGTCGACTTCATCCCCAACTACTCCAACAACGCCGAAGAGCCGACCGTCCTGCCGGCCCGTTTCCCCAACCTTCTCGTCAACGGCTCCCAAGGCATCGCCGTGGGGATGGCCACCAACATCCCGCCCCACAACCTGGGCGAGGTGATCGATGCGACCATCCACCTCCTCGAGCACCCCGACGCCAGCCCCGATGACCTCATGGTGTTCGTGAAGGGACCGGACTTCCCGACCGGTGCGCTCATCCTCGGGCGCCAGGGGATCCTCGACGCGTTCCGGACCGGCCGCGGCTCGATCAAGATGCGCGCGGTCGCGGAGATCGAAGAGGGCCGCACCTCGACGAACATCGTGGTGACCGAGCTTCCCTTCCAAACCTCCGTCGAGGTCATCGAGGAGAAGATCGACGACCTGGTGCGTTCGGGCGAGATCGAGGGCATCGCCGACGTCCAGAACGACTCGGCGGCGCGGCGGACGCGCCTGGTGATCCGCTTGAAGCGCGACGCCAACGCCAACGTCGTCCTCAACAAGCTCTACAAGCACACGCCCATGCAGACCAGCTTCGGCGTGAACACCCTGGCCCTCGTTGACGGGGTCCCGCGGACGCTCAACCTCGCCCAGGTGCTCGGGCACTACGTCGCGCACCAGGTCGAGGTGGTCACCCGCCGAACGCAATTCCAGCTGCGCAAGGCCCAGGCCCGGGCCCACATCGTCGAAGGCCTGCTCCGCGCCATCGACATGCTCGACGCCATCATCGCCGCCATCCGCGCCTCGGCGGACCGGCCGGCGGCGCGCGCCGCCCTGCAGGCCGAGCCGTTCTCCTTCAGCGAGGAACAGGCCAACCACATCTTGGACATGCAGTTGGGCCGCCTCACCGCGCCTCGGCCGCTCCGAGCTCGAGGCCGAGATGGTGGAGCTCCGGGCCACCATCGCCGAGCTGGAGTCGATCCTGGCCGACGACGCCAAGCTGCGGACCGTCATCGCGACCGAGATGGGAGCGATCCGCGAGAACGTTCGCCACCGAGCGGCGCAGCGTGATCACCCACGACCCGGGCGAGCTCGGGATGGAGGACCTGATCATCGACCAGGAGCTCGTGGTCACGATGACGGCGGCGGGCTACGTGAAGGCCGTGCCGGCCGCCGCCTTCCGGGTGCAGGGCCGCGGGGGTCGCGGCATCCAGGGGGCCCGCCTGAAGGAGGAGGACCTCGTCACCCACGTCGTGCACACGTCGTCGCACGCATTCCTCCTCCTGTTCTCCGACAAGGGCCGCGTCTACCGGTTGCGGGGCCACGAGATCCCGATGAAGGACCGGACGGCCCGAGGCACGGCGCTGGTCAACCTCTTGCCGCTCGAGACGGGCGAATTGATCCGCGCGATCGTCCAGACCCGAGATTTTCCCGATGATCACTACCTGATGTTCACGACCGCCCAGGGCCAGGCGAAGAAGACCTCCTTCTCCGAGTACGACAAGTCGCGCCGTGAGGGGTTCATCGCCATCAGCCTGCGCGACGGGGATTCGCTCGTCCGGGTCGTCCCGACGAACGGGGACGACGACATCTTCATCGTGACGCGCAAGGGAATGACGATCCGCTTCTCAGAGAACGACGTCCGGCCGATGGGTCGCGACGCGGCCGGCGTGCGCGGCATCCGCCTGCGAGAAGAGGACGAGGTGGTCTCCTCTGACGTCGCCCGCGACGACACGGACATCCTCATCGTGACGGACGCCGGCTATGGCAAGCGCACCAAGGTGGACCGGTTCACACGCCAGACCCGCGGCGGGCAAGGAGTGCGCGGCATCCGGCTGACCGCACGGCGCGGGGGAGTGGTCTCGGCATTCATGGTCAGCCTGGACGACGAGGTCCTCTTGGTGTCATCGGGCGGCGTCGTCATCCGCACGGCGGTCCGCGAGATCGCGTCCCAGGGGCGAGACGCGACCGGCGTGCGCGTGATGAACCTCGACGAGGGGCAGGCGCTGGCTGCCGTCGCCCCGGTGCTGGCCGAATAGCTCCTCAGCGGGTGGAGCTGAAGGTCATGCTGAACGGTGCGCTGGGCGGCGTGTAGGTCCCGATCACCTTCTTGCCGTGCAGGATGGTGAGCCGGGCGGCGGAGGAGCCGATCACCATCGTGAGCTGGCCCTCCCCTTGGAAGTTCTTCGTGCCGTTCTCGGGCACGATCTGCGCGAACACGGGGGTGGGTGTCGATCCCGAAACCTGTACCCAGGCGTCACCGCCGACGCAGTGCACCTGGACGACGAACTTGGACGCTCGCACGGCGAAGGTGGCGTGATCGCCCGCGACCGACGTGATGCGGAGCTCCTTGCCCAATGTCCCGTGGCCCTGCGGCGTCGTCACGGGAGGGGCGGTCGTGGTCGCGGTGGTGGAGCTCGGGGCTGTCGAGCCGGCCGAGGTCGGTGTCGTGGTCTTCGGGGCCCCGGCCGCCGCCGGGAGCGACTTGCTCGTGTAGGGGATGTGGATCGATCGCAGCCACTGGGGGCGCCAGTGGTTGATGCCCAGCCAGGCACAGCCGATGACGAGCAGGACCGCCAGGAACCCGCTCAGGTACTGGACGGTCGCCGAATCCCCGTCGAAGGTGCCGACGCGGGGGCGCCAGGCGCGCACGGCGGGGGTCACGCCGGTGTCGGCGAGCACGATCGGCACTTGGTCCGTGGTCGCGTCGCCGTCGGCGCTCCCGTTGGCCCACGCCGCTGCCCCGTTGGCCACCGTGTCGCCGTCGGCGCTCCCGTTGGCCGCCGGGAGGGCGTAGGCGGGCAACGCGGCGGTTGTGGTCAGGGTCTCGGGAACGAGGAACAGGCTGTTCGCCTCCGGCCCGGTCGTCACCGCCGTGGTTGCCGTGGCGATCGGGCCGGCACCCATCGCGACCGCCTCGCCCTGCACGCCCATCGTCAGCACCGACGAGGTCACCACCTCGTCGTCGGGCCAGTGCTCGACCATCACCAGGACGTAGCGCTCGCCCGGGAGGCCGAGGGAATCGGCGTAGCGGCGGAGACCCTTCAAGACGGCGACCCGGTCGGGCAGCCGGGACACGGTCCCGGCCTCGAAGTCCTCCAGCTGGCCGACCGGGAGACCACAGGCGGCGGCGGCCTCCTCGAGATCCAGGCCGCGTTGCAGGCGGACCTGCCGCAGGGTCCGGGCCAGATCGGGGACGGACGCCGGGTCGACCGGATCGAGCGCGCGACGCGGAGCGCTGTCCCGTCGCAGGATCACTGATCTCCTCGTTCCATCACGCTCACCCGACTCCCCTGCAGGCATGAGCGTACCGCTCGACCAGCGATTTCTCCCGACAACTGGACCCGGAACGTCGCCTCCGGAGTGGGCGAGGGGGGACTTGAACCCCCACATCCTTTCGGACACAGGAACCTGAATCCTGCGCGTCTGCCTATTCCGCCACTCGCCCGGGGAACGGCCCAGGGTACCCGATGGTCGTCTCGGCTAGATTCGTATCGCCACCAGGGAACGAGGGCGTGCTGTCGTCCCTTGACGAACGACCTACCGGTAGGATCTGGCGAACCATGGGGCTCCAACAGTTCGAGGAACGCCTCGAGCGTCTCGTGGAGGGAACGTTGGCCAAGCCGTTCCGGACCAACCTGCAACCGGTGGAGATCGGCCGCCGCCTGACTCGGGAGATGGATCTCCATCGACGGGTGGGGGTGCGCGGGCTCATCGCCCCCAACGTCTTCACGGTGAGCCTCTCGCCGACAGACGCCGACCGGTTCTCGAACTTCATCGAGGCGCTCATCCGCGAGCTGGCCGAGGCCGCGCGCGAGCACGCCCGCAACGAGGACTATTCCTTTGTGGGCCCGATCGACGTGCACGTTGTGGAGGGCTCGCGGTTGCGGGCGGGCCGGTTCACGGTCTCGGCAGAGGTGGTCGCCGGGCCTGAGGGCCTGCACCCGGCCGAGCTGCTGCTCCCCGACGGCAGTCGGGTGAGCATCGAGAGCGACCCTGTCGTGATCGGCCGGCTGCCCGAGTGTGCGGTGCCGCTCGGCGACGCCAACGTGAGCCGGCGCCACGCCGAGGTGCGCCGGATCGGGGAGAAGTTCGTGGTCAGCGATCTGGGCTCGACCAACGGCACCCGGGTGAACGGCGTACCCGTCCGCGAGCAGTTCCTCTCGAGCGGAGACGAGATCACCATCGGATCGACGACGCTGGTCTTCGAACTGCAGTGACCGGGTTCGAGTCGATGCTCGGGACCACGAACTACACGGCCGTCGTCCGTCCCCTGCAGTGGCTGGTCATCGGACTGATCTTCCTCTTCTTCCTCCGGGTCATCCGGGCGGTCTTCGTCGAGGTCCGGCCCGCCGGGGCCCGCCCGACGCGCGCCGAGCGCCGGAGCAAACGCGTGACGGAGCGCCGGCAGCGACCGACGCACCTGAGCGCTCCGAGACGGAGCGAGAAGCAGCTGTTTCTCGAGGTCCTCGAGCCCCGTGACCAGGAGGGCAAGACCTACGAGCTCGACGGCGAGGTGACCGTCGGCCGCTCGCCGGGCTGCAGCATCGCCACCTCCTACGACGTCTACAGCTCGACCATCCACTCGCGGCTGTTCCGCAGCGGCAATCAGCTCTGGGTGGAGGACCTGGGCTCGACCAACGGCACCTACGTGAACTCCGAGCGCATCGCCCGGGCCACGCGCCTCGTGAAGGGCGACCTGGTCCAGGTCGGCGCCACCGTCTTCGAGGTCAGCCGATGACGGTCCTGCGCGCCGGGAGCGCGACCGACGTCGGGCGGGTCCGCAACACCAACCAGGACCGCCTGCTCGCCGAGGAGAACCTCTTCGCCGTCGCCGACGGCATGGGTGGTCACGTCGGCGGAGAGGTGGCGGCCGACCTTGCGGTCGAGGCACTGCTGGCGGCCTTCCGGCTGGACCCGAGCGTCACCGGGCTCCGCCACGCGGTGGCGGTGGCCAACGGCGCCGTGTGGCAGAGGAGCCAGAGCGACGACGACCTGCGGGGGATGGGCACCACGCTGACGGCCGCCGCCCTCACCGTGGGGACCGACGGGCGCGACGTCCTCGGGCTCGCCAACGTCGGCGACTCACGCGCCTACCTGTTGTCGGGCGGACGGGTGGCCCAGATCACGGCTGACCACAGCCTGGCCGAGGAGAAGGTTCGCCAGGGGGAGCTGACGGAGGCCCAGGCGGCGGTGCACCCCCACCGTCACATCCTCACGCGGGCGATCGGGGTCACCCCCGACGTGGACGTCGATCTCTGGGAGGTCCACGTTCGGACGGGGGACCGGCTCCTCCTCTGTAGCGACGGCCTGAGCAATGAGGTCGATCCCGCGACCATCGGCCAGTTGCTGTCATCGATCCGGGACCCGAGACGGGCGGCCCGCGCACTCGTGAAGGCGGCCAACGACCACGGCGGCGGCGACAACATCACCGTCGTCGTGATCGACGTCTTGGTGGGGGAGGACCGCACCGACGGCACGACCTACGTGACGGAAGTGCCGGCAAGTACGCCACCTGCCACCCCGGCTCCCCAGACTCCTGCGCCGGACCCCTCCGATCTCCCCGCGCCGGGCGGCGCCATGCTGCTGGCTCCGGCGGGAGTGGCGGTGGCCAAAGGGGGCGCCACCGTCGACACGATGGCGCGTCCCGGGGCCGATCTGTTCGTCGCCAGCCCCGCCCCCGTCGCCCCGCCCCGCCCGCAGGTCGACTTCCGCCCTGCTGAGGTGGGGGAGCGGGAGCGTCGCGGGGACCGCCGGCGCCGGCTCGGCATCCCCCGCCGCGTCACGCTCCGCGTCATCGTGTTCGTACTCCTGGTGCTGGCGGTGCCGGCCGTCGCCTACGGCGTCGTGCGCTGGTACGCGACGGACAACTGGTACGTCACGGTGCACCAGGGCCACCTGGCGATCTATCAGGGTCGCCCGGGGGGGATGCTGGGGTTCGAGCCGAAGCTCGTCGACGAGACCGACGTCGCCACGACGCAGGTCCTGGCTGATCGCCTTCCCGATCTGCGGGCCAGCGTGCAGGAGACCTCGCTCGCCGCCGCGCACCGCTACGTGGACAACCTGGAGAACGAGTTCCAGTCCCAGCAGCAGATCGCGCAGGGACAGCTCCCGTCGACCACCACGACGGCCGCCACTGCGCCCCCGGTCAGCCCCTGATGGGTCGCCGGATCCGCTGGTTGGGCGTCGTGCTGATCCTGTGCTTCGGTCTGGTGATCATCCAGCTGACCAACATCCAGTTCGGGCGGGCCGCCCACCTGCGCACGGACCGTGCCGTCGCCATCAACAAGGCCAACCCCGACAACTTCCGCGGCACCATCCTGGCCGCCGACGGAGAGGTTCTGGCCGAGTCGATAGCCAACCCCGCCAAGGGCACCGGCGCGGGCGAGAACCCGCACAACTACATCCGGTCGTACCCGTTCGGTCCGCTGTTCTCCGACGTGGTCGGCTACTCGTCCTTCTACTACGGCACCGGCGGCGTCGAGTCGGTCTACAACGACGAGCTGGGCCAGCACGCCCAGGCGGCCCGGACCCTCACCCAGCTCCTCTCGCCGCCGCCCACGACGACCGACAACGTCACTCTCACGGTCCTGCCCTACCTCCAGCAGGTGGCCCAGCAGGCGTGCGCCGACATCGTGAACGGCAACAAGGACTGCGGGATCGTGGCGATCACCCCCCAGACCGGGGCGGTGACGGCCCTGTACTCGAACCCGCCCTACGATCCGAACCCGCTCGCCTCGCCGAACATTGCGACCGAGCAGGCGGCGGCGGTGGCCGACGAGGTCCCCGACGCCGAGGGCTACGAGCCGGCCGTCCCGCTCACCACGCAGCGGACGAACCTGCCGGGGTCCACCTTCAAGGTGGTCACCACGGCGGCCGTCTACAACCTGATGCCCAGCCTGTCCAACTTCCGGTTTCCGAATGCCCCGTGCACCCCCACCCTGCCCGACAGCGACAAGCAGATCTGCAACGACGGGGCCACGGCGGCCACCGCCGATGCCTGTGGGGGCGATATCCAGGTGATGCTGCCGGAGTCCTGCGACCCCGGCTACGCCGAGCTCGGGCTGGCACTGGGCGCCCAGACGCTCTACGAGCAGGCCACCCTGTTCGGGTTCGACTCGGTGCCGCCGATCGACCTGGTCGGATTCGAGGAGGGATCGGTGGCGCCGTCCAACTTCCCGACGCCGAGCGAGCTGAGCCAGGGCAACGAGCCGGGGCTCCCCGGGATCGCCTACTCGGCCTTCGGCCAGCAGGACGTGACCGCCACCGTGCTGCAGATGGCCATGGTCGCGTCCGCGGTGGCCAATGGGGGGGCGCTGATGGTCCCCCACGTGATGGCCCAGATCCGCAACGCCCAGGGCGCGGTGGTCCAGACGTTCAAGCCGACCGTCTACAAGCGGTCCCTGTCTGCCGCGGCCGCCGCCCAGATCATCCCGTTGATGGAGCAGGTCGCCATCTCGGGCACCGCGGCGGGCGTCTTCCCGCGCTCGCTGGACGTCGCCGTGAAGACGGGGACCGCCCAGACCGGCAACGGTTCGAGCAACACCAACGACTGGATGATCGGCTTCGCGCCGGCCAACGACCCCAAGGTGGCCGTGGCGGTGGAGGTCCCGCTCCAGCCCACCTCGGACACCGGCGCGCTGGTCGCCGGCCCGATCATGTTGAAGATGCTCGAGGCGGCCCTCAACCCCCCAGCGGGGCAGTGATGCACGCCGCTGCGAACCGCTCGTCGGGAGCACAGCTCCCCCGGAGGGCCGCGATGGCCACGCCTAGGCTCTGAGCCGTCATGCAACCCGTCGAGGTCCCGAAGGTCTTCTCCAACCGCTACGAGCTCACCCACAGCATCGCCCGCGGCGGCATGGCCGAGGTCTATCGGGCCCGGGACCGGCTGCTCGATCGCCCCGTCGCCCTCAAGATCCTGTTCCCCGAGCTCTCCGTCGACCGGGCCTTCGTCGAGCGGTTCCGCCGGGAGGCCCAGGCCGCGGCGAACCTCTCGCACCCCAACATCGTCCCCGTCTACGACTGGGGTGAGGACGCCGGCACGTACTTCATCGTCATGGAGTTCATCGACGGCCGGCCGCTGTCGGCGGTGCTGCGCGACAGCGGACCGCTCCCGCCCGAACAAGCCGCGGACATCGGTGTGCATGTCGCCGGCGCGCTGGCGTTCGCCCACCGCCACGGTGTCATCCACCGCGACATCAAACCCGGCAACGTCCTCATCACGAACGACAACCAGGTCAAGGTCACCGACTTCGGCATCGCGCGGGCGATGAACACCGAGGAGTCGCTCACCCAGACCGGTGCGGTGATGGGGACGGCCACCTACTTCTCGCCCGAGCAGGCCGAGGGCATCGGGGTCGACGCGCGGAGCGACGTGTACTCGCTGGGCGTCGTCCTCTTCGAGATGCTGACCGGCCGAGCGCCGTTCTTGGGCGACACGCCGGTGGCCGTCGCCTCCAAGCACGTCCGCGACACGCCACCCCAGCCCGCGCGAGCTCAGTCCGAACCTCCCCTTCGACCTCGAGTCCGTCGTCATGAAGGCCATGGCCAAGTCGCCCGACCAGCGCTACGACTCGGCCGACGACCTGCGCGCCGACCTCATCCGCTTCGAAGAGGGGCGACCCGTCCTGGCCGACCAGACGGCGGTCGTCGACGCCTACAGCCCGGCATCGACGGCGGTGGTCACCGCCACGCGGACGACGGCGGCGCTGGCGGCGGTCGACCGCACCGAGCTGGTGCCCAGCCGCCGGGGGTCCCCCGCCAGCGTCGGGATCGCCGGGACGACGCGCCGGCGGCGGCGCAAGGGCCCGATCGTCCTGCTCGTGGTGCTCCTCGTGGCCGTGGCCGTGGTCGCCGGCGTCCTCGTCAGCACCCTGTCCGGCGCGTTCGACGTGCCCAACGTGGTCGGCCAGACCGTGGCCCAGGCCACGAGCACGCTGCAGGCCAAGGGTCTGATCGTCGGGGCGGAGACCCAGGAACACAGCAACAAGGCGCCGGGGACCGTGCTCAGTACCGATCCGAGCGTCGGCTCCCGGGTGAAGAAGGGCGACCGTATCGACCTGACGGTGAGCGGTGCACTGGCGACCGTGAGCGTCGAAGGCGTGGTCGGCGACCAGCTGGTCGACGCGGAGACGCTGCTCACGTCCCAGCAGCTGCGCTACTCGGTGAAATTCGTGAACAGCTCGGGGGCACAGGACGTCGTGTTGACCCAGGACCCGGCGGCGCAGGCCACCGTGCCCATCCACACCGTGGTGGTGCTGACGGTGCCGCACCCGAGTGCGGACGTCACCATCTCCGACGTCGAGGGGGACTCGCCCACCCAGGCCGGCAACATTCTCGGGGCGCAGGACCTCCAGGTCGGCAGTCAGAGCACGCAGTGCTCGAACGACCAGCAGCAGGGCAACGTGTCGGGCACCCAGCCGGCGGCCGGGTCCAAGGTGCCCCGCAACTCGACGGTGAACCTCATCGTCTCCTCGGGCCCCTGCAACGTGGTCGTCCAGGGCGTGGTCGGCGACGACCAGGGGACCGCCACCAGCGATCTGACGGGTCAGGGCTTGACGGTTACCGTCAACCCGACGGCGACCTGCGATCCCGGCCAGAACGGCAACGTGGTGGACCAGAACCCCTCGGGCGGGACCCAGGTGACGCTGCCCACCACCGTCACCATCACCGTGTGCAACTCGTCGACACCCACGACCACGACGACCATGCCGCTGGTCTAGGCGGGATGCGGTACGCCGGGTATCGGTGCTTCAGGTATCGGTGCTTCAGGTATCGATCTGGGCCAGGAAGTTGGCGAGGAGTTTGGGGCCGCACGGGGTGAGGATCGACTCGGGGTGGAACTGGACCCCCTCGACCGCGAGCGACGTGTGCCGGAGCCCCATGACAGATCCGTCGGCGGTGCTGGCGGTCACGGTGAGGGTGTCGGGCACCGAGTCGGTGCGGACGACCAACGAGTGGTAGCGGGTGGCCACGAAGGGATCGGGGAGCCCGTCGAAGATGCCGGTCCCGCAGTGGGAGATCTCCGAGGTCTTCCCGTGCATGAGCCGCGGCGCCGGGACCACCTCGCCCCCGTAGGCCTCGCCGATGCACTGGAGCCCGAGGCAGACGCCGAGGATCGGGGTCTCGCCCGCCAGAGCCCGGATGACCTCGGTCGAGATGCCGGCGTCTTCGGGGCGCCCGGGGCCGGGGGAGATGACGATCCCGTCCGGCCTCTCGGCCCTGATCCCCTCGATGTCGATGGCGTCGTTGCGGTAGACGACCGGGTCCGCGCCCAGTTCGCCCAGCTCCTGGACCAGGTTGTAGACGAACGAGTCGTAGTTGTCGATGAGAAGGACACGCCGGCCCATGCCCCCGGAATGGTACCGGTGGATCGGCTGGCTAATGTCTCGGCCGTGGCCAAAGCGAGCAGCGGCACGGGTCGGGCGCAGCGCAAGAAGGGCGAGAGCGAGCCGAAGGAACGCCCCGTCAAGGCGGTGGCCAAGCGGGCGGCCCGCACCGCCCCCCAAACCGGCCGCTACACCAAGCCGGTGCCCAAGAGCGTGCGGCACAGCGCCCGCTGGTATGGCCCCACCGTCCTGTTGCTGCTGGTCGGCGGCGTGCTGGTGGTGGTCTTGAACTACCTGACGGTGCTGCCGGGCGCCGTCTCGGTCTGGTACCTGATCGGCGGCATCGTGGCGCTCTTCACCGGCTTCATGATGGCCACCCGCTACCGATAGCGGGCGGTCGTCGCCGAGTTGCTGGGACGAGCAAGCTCGGGTCATGCACGGCCTGCCGCACGAACTCGATCCCGGATCCGATTGGCTGAGGTCCCGTCCGTGGGGGAGTGTCGCCGCGGCCGAGAACGACCGGGGGAGGGCCGACACCGGTGGACTCGATCCGACCGCGGTCGCGCCTGT
>CAWHYR010000002.1:0-441700 GCA_963833735.1 uncultured Actinomycetes bacterium
ATCTATGTCACAGATCTCTCAAAAAGTCCTCTGAGACTGAAAATACACCATTGATCATGCTTCCAATTGTCGGCGCACATCATACGATCATGAACGCAGCTGAAGCCTGCAGAGTGCATATTAGAGAATAGGCTTATTGGAAATTTTTCGGCTCGGCTCGCGTAGATGTTTTTGGTTCGGGCACGCTCGGTTCGCCCGTGACGTCACTTCCAAGCTCTGCTCTCGTGGTTCATGTTTATATGTAAGTTTCGAAAAGCTGCGTCAAACGCTATAAACTATAGCCAGTACAGTACAGGTGAGATATAATACAGAAATACAGTCTTCTATATGTGTCCATTGGAGAGACATTTGGCGGGATTTCGAATGACTGTATTGATTTCTCACCCAATCTTACCCTCGACACCAATAATCTCCGGGTATTTATTTTGAATTAGGGAATTAGCGACAAAAATTCGGCCCGTTCGGACGGTAATTCTTGCCTCTTGACTAGCCCTGTGATGTTACTTTTCGTGAGCTTGGCTCGAGCGGCTCACTCACCGGGCCGGGGAACAGAGCGAGCCGAGCCGAAAGTCTGCTGCAGGTTTGATACGACGATCAGCAGAGTATGAAAACGAGAGGGTTTTTTTTAAAATTTTTTGCAAATGGTAATGACACGTTTGTCTTGTTGACTTTATTTGTACGCATAACGCAGTCCTTCTGTTCAGCTTGTCTGTTTGCTTTTCTGGAACACTTTATGACACCTTGAAAAATCTCCTGGTTTTGCCCCGTGAGCACATGGTCACCCTGCTGACTACGTAAGTGGACCTAAAAACTGTGCAGAACGACGTCTAGTATTTCGGTAACAGGAATTTAGATTTCCAGGCAAGATCATTTCACCGGCACGCGTTCCCGTTTTGAGGAGCAAACGAATGCTGTTGCGAGTTGCAGAACCGATTGTTAGATCTTGTGCCTGTCTGTACGGTGACAGCCCAAAACTACCAACCCTAAGAAAGCGAGCACGAGCTAAAGAGGCAGAGAAGCCAGGAGGGCGAAATGGCCATTGAAACCAAAGTCGCAGAAGAGGGCATCATAGCCCTTCACTTGTAAGCACCTCTTATTACTTCACAGGCTGCCCAGCTCAATGGGCAGCTCACATAATGCAAAAAGACGGCTTTGTGCAGCGCCCTGTCTAAAAGCCTAAGGTAAAGTATGCTAATTGAAACTGGCTCTGTGCATGTATCAGCAAATACTTTGCCGACCGCTTACGTAACGCACGTCGTGCTTTTGTATGATCTCGCCAATACAGAGTGGTACAAAAGAACGTAACTCTCTCCGTATTCAGCTAGTACCGTACTTTCTTTAGTAGTCCCACCCGGTAGATTATTCTATTTTTGCATTGGGAAGCTAACCTTTTTGTAATATAATAATTCCCGGGGGATTATTCCGAACACGCGTTTTTTTCGACAAGCAAATGCTAATTGCGCAGCAGTGCAAGGTCGATTGCCTCAATAGCTTTATATCGTTGTAATCGGTCCGTGGTCCACGTGCCCACTCTTCCTCGTTTGTTCTCATGTGAAGCATGCAATGTGAGTTTCCGATTACACTCATTTTCCAATCGACATTTGTCAGCTTCGAAGAATCCATGACTCGCTGACCAAAGTTTGATAAAGAAATTTTTCTAATAACTCTTCTACGGAATAATTCCCCGCGGGTGGGATTGTTCAGGAGGGTGGGATAATCGAAAGTACGGTATGCTCGACCTCGCTTGATGTTTCTAGCTTTGCGCTTGGAAACGACATGTGCAGGTGAAATGTCTCGTGTCGCAGCACATACAAAACTCGGTTAGAATAACAAGAACAGGCCTGAGAAATAATTAAATGAGACTCGCAAGCATCGCAGGGCTGCAGCGTTTGCACGACGAACGTTCTCGTTTTGCATTAAACGCCCAGCTATTGCTGCAATGCAAGTCGACTATCACTGTCTGTCTGCTTAATGCGAATCCGCTATTTGATGCACTCATTCAAGCGCAAGAACATCTCAAGGTAAACTAGGCGTGGAGTCTCAAAGTACAAGCGCAGAACTGACGGCTAATGGTCACACAGATGGACGTGAAGCTAAAGGTTTTACATTATTTTGGGTTCGGGTCAGGACGTCAAGCGCGGGCCGCATTGACTTCATTAACGGACTGATTTTTGTCAGATCAAAAGTGCGCTGAATTCAGAAATAAAAGTGAGTTGTTACAGAAGGTGAGGGTCTAAAGGGGTCAGAAACAGCTGCAAACAAGGTATGCTCGATGCTCGACTGACCCTGTTTCATCTGAACACAGGGGTCATCCATTATTTACGTAAACGGCTACGGGGGAGGGGGTCGGGCCAAACATGACATCATGTGTAAAAGATAGCCTATCCCTAACACATAAATTTGTTTACATGGGGGAGGGGGGTCAAAAAATTCAAATTTTTCGTTTACGTAAATTATGGACGACCCCACGGTTGCTTTTTCAAAAACCGAAAAATTTCAGAATTCGAATTAAATCAAAATTTTGAGAAGTGAATCGTCTCTGGCATAAATTGTCTTAGTCGCAGTCATGAATGCAAGTCGATCGAGGTCGTTTGAAGGGAGTGTAAATTGAGAGCAACCATTGTCTTGTCTGAGAGACTTACACCTTAGGCTTGAGCTTAGCCTCAGTTGGTTTGCACTACAGCGAAAGGCAGCTTGCAGTTTAATGCTAAGCCTAAGTCGATGGTGTCTGAGAAGAAGACAAATGGTCTCTCAAACAGGGTTCCTACGCTGCGTATTTTTTGCGTATTTTGCGTATTTTTGCGTATTTCCGGGAATGTGCGTATTTTTTGCGTATTTTGGGGTCTCGTGCGTATTTTTCAGAAAATTTCCAGAAACTCCTCAAAAGTTCACTTCTGAGACTAGGTTTCAAAAAAATTTCGCTGTGTGCATTCTATCTCTCCAGGCCGTCAGGCGTTATTTTCTTACAAATTGAAATTTTAAAAATTTTTGAGGAGAAATTTAACCGGACGTCAAAAAAATTGTCCATCAAAAATGGTGTTTTTGGAAATGCCTATGTTTTAACACATGCGTATTTTCGGCCCAAAAAGTGCGTATTTTTGCGTATTTTCTGCGTATTTTGGACTTCCCGAAATGCGTAGGAACCCTGAGAAAAGCTTTCCTGGGCCGCTTTGATTTGACAACATGCACGCAATTCCCTGACGAGGAAAACAATGATCGTCGTTTACGCGAAATCGGGAGAATGTCATTCAGGCCTTTTTATTTGATAAGCCAGAGCTATTCAGGATCATGTTACCTTTCATAGAAAGCGTCCAGATTCGCTGGGAGTACTCCATTCCAGACTAGACAATATTTAGCAATATCCTTTTCCTCGTTCAATAGTCACTGTGATGAAACGAAGGTGAAACTTCGTGGCACAATGAACTCGACCGCAGCTGAGAACGTCAGTGCAGCTACACCATCGGTCGGCTTCGACGCGCTTGTCTCGTCGGCCTACTTCCTTGTATTTGTCGCCACGTACGCGGGCTACGCGCTCGTCTTCGTCGCAATGGCGAAACATCGCAAGGACTTCGTCTCCGCCTACTACAAGTATATCGTGAGCCTTGCGATCGGCGAATTCCTCTACGCCCTCTACTACAGCGTATTCGGCGCGCTCTGTCAGGCGCTCACCTACTGCCCGGCGTCGATGCTGGCGAACAGGTGCTCAGTGGAATCGGCCTAATTGGTTGGCCGATCGAGGTGGCAACCGACATCGCCATCGCGTTCGACCGTTTCGTCGCTGTCTGTTTCTACTCGAACTACGCGGCGATCTCGAGTGGGAAACTCCCGTTCGCGATCATCGCGGCGACGTGGCTCTACGCGATGGTCTATGCGTCGCCCATGTACTCGCTGCTCGTTCCGCTCTACTACGACCCAAGTCAGGCGTCGCAGTGGTCCGACTCGGCGCTCAGTGCCGTCGTGGGGTATGTGCAGATGTGCGGCGACATTGTCATGCTCGCCGCGTCGACGCTTCTCTACGCGCTCACGTTTGCGACGATGTGGAGACGCCGCAAGCAAAGTCTTGTCGGACAAACGGCGTCAATGAGTCGCCAGCAGCGCACGTTGGTAGTGCAGGTCAGTGCAGTGACCAGTTGAGTGTTGATAAACTAGTTTACCTTAGGCTGAGTACAATGTCTGGGATAAAATCTGTTGGACCCACGTCTCGGCCTCGGTCCGGCCCGTGCTCGTACAGTGGAACATGCGCATTAACACCATGCCTAATGGCGCAAGATGTGTGATAACACAAGTTTTGAATCTCCCGTCAAAAGTGTGCTATGCTTTCCACTTTGTGTCACATGTCTAATAGCACCACGTGTAATAACACAACATGCGTAGTAACACAACTTATTGGCGCCTATGGCGCATCTCCGTTTTTTTTTGCATCCTGCTTCAGCAAAGATAGCCATATGGTTGTTATGTTAGGGGTTATCCATTATTTATGTAAACGGCAACGGAGGAGGGGGGTCGGGCCAAACATGACATCATGTGGAAAAGATAGCCTATCCATAAACATAAATATGTTTTCGTTTGCAAACCGATCCGGCGGACTTCATGTTGCACTTTCATTTCGTCTCGCTCTCCATGCTGACTGCCGTCCTCGCTCGCCAGCAAGGGAGACAATAAATTCCCAAAAAAAGCTTGGTTCCTCCAGTGGCACGTGTTATTGCGCATGTTATCGCCATTGTCTTAATGTCCACTACCGCATGTGAACTTATTGTGGTGACCCTTGTCGTCTGTCTGCCACGATAGTTGAAACAAGTTGATAGTTTCGACCAAACCTCCAGGAGAGGTACACACCGCAGGGTCTGAGGATGAGGTGAACAAAAAACTTTTAGCAGCGAATTTCTCAAAATTATTCTTGTGAGAGTGCCCAATCGAAATCCCACCTGCCACGTGAAAATAGCTTTTTTCACGCAATATTTCCCGCGTTTCTGATCAGATTTGGCCGAGATGTGGTGTCCAAGATCCAGGTGCAGTTTCCGGTCCACTTGCACATTTTGAGTACACTTTTGGCGACAACTTTGTTGTACTACTGGGTATGCGTAAACTGATTTGCACGAAAAGTACTGGTGTGTCATGGGTTGATGACAGTGGTTTCAGGCTCACTGCCATGCGTCGTGCTGAGTGGTTCAACGGACCTCGTGGTATTGATATATACCATTCGTTAGCTCATGTTTGTGTGTAGGGTTGTTGTCACATGGTGATGGTTGCAGCCAACGACGCCCTCTACTACGGCTACGTCGTGCCCTACGGGAGTAGCGCCATTGTCTCCTTCATCTCAAACGCCGTCTACGTGCTAGTCCCGCTGAACAACGTGCTACTCCTGCTGCTTTTCAACAGCATCGTACGTGAAAAGGTCCTCACACTCTTTCGCAGCACACAAGGCGGTGCGTCTCATGCGACCACGACAGGCGGCCGACGGCGCATTTTTCGACACTCAATACGATAGCGCCATTCTAGTGGACACCACGTTGTCTTTTGTCAGCCTTGCCTTGCAGAACATTGCGACTGAACTGACTGGCGTTCGGAATTCGACCGTTTTTTTTCCTAATTTCAATTCCGATTCCGAAAGTTTGGGCATCGAAAGTCATTGGAATCAGAATTGCTTTGATCATTTTTCAATTTCACCAAATTTTTTAAAACTCTTCGTCACTTTTCAACAAAAACATGGACCAGCGGCCTCACTAGCGGAATGACGGCATCATTTTCCACAAAGGTCGTAACCAACACTGGCAGAAAACATGCGGATTAGCGCAATATTTAAACTTATGCAAAATTTTTTGTGGGTAATGTTGCTCATTTAGCCACAATTCCGATTCTGATTCCGATTCCGATTGCGACTGCTTTTGTCGCCAATTCCGATTCCGATTCAAAATCACAAAATGCCAGTTCCGAACGCTAGTTTTACTGAACTGTGCGCGAAGCGCCATCTCTGTCTTTCTCTGCCCATACCTGTGCGTATCTCGTGCTATTGCATCCTGTGGAAGGAGCGCAGCGCATGTAACAGAGGATGTTAACTGGCTGAATGGCTTTTTCCCCTCCCGCTACCTCCCGCTACCTCCACCTATCCCCCTCAAAAATGAAAGTTAGTGCTCGGCTTCGGCAGTGCCTGGGTAGTGTTCCGCGGAACGCTGGTGTTCTTTCTTGCCGTAGATATGGCCAAAATGCATTACCGAAGATGTGGGGCTAAATTTCAAACGCATGTATGTCGACGTTGGAACGTAGTATAGTAACGTTGAAGATATATTTGAGACCCTTTCGATGAGCTCTAAATTCATGGGCTATTTAGTGACCTCTTTTTGAAGAAACAGAAACACCAGCAATTTCTTACCCCACGGTATTCTGACGGCGCCCTGTAGACAAACATCTTTTCGCAAAAATGATGATGCATGTGATGTCGTATCTTTCACAGGATGCGTTTTTCTTCAGTCGTGAATCATACTTGTAGTTATGTAGCCTTTTCTCCTTCGCACGTATAACTGTATTCTCTAACATGTTTTATGTATTAAGAGGTGGTCCGTGAAAAATTCAAAGCTCGATCGGTGAATTTAAAGTGTCCTATCGAGGAAAACCTCCTCTTTGTAGGATTTTAGGCAGTGCCTGAAATTCGTCAAAATTTGCTAAAAAAACGGATAAAAATCGTCAGGGGAAACCGGAGATCCCTGCCAACTTGCGGGGATCCCCGCTAGAGATCTCCGGAGGAATTAACATCCCTAATTTCAACCGAACTGGTCAAAATCTAGGAAAATGTAACGAAAACGTTGCAACGTGCATGAACAGTTTATTGGGGAAAATTTTCACTGTTGGAGGTTTGTCGAGGTCGCCTTCGCTGAATGAACGCGACTCCGCCGAGATTCCCAACGCCGGCGAGCCGAAGCGAAAGAGAAGAGATCGGCGTGTCTACTCGCGCCAGCAGGTGGCGACGCTCCAGCGGTTCTTTCAAGGGTCGCAGTTTCCCGACCCCGTCGACAAGGAGCGGCTGGCGGCGGCGACAGGCCTCTCGATATGCGATGTCAAGGTTTTTATTCTTTTTTGGAGGCATCCATCTTGATTGCCGACAAAAAGGAAGAAAAATTTTTTGCGATTATGAAACGTTAAAATAGCCTAAAGATTGGATCGCTTGGCGGTAGTTTAATAAATTTTGAATTTTTGGGGAATTTTTTTGCATTTTAATATTTTTGTTTTCGACGAAATCTTTTTGCAGAAATCGTTAGGGTTGGTAGTGGGGGGGGGGCAAAAATTTTTTTGCCCCATTTGCACCCCTCCCTAAGGCCCCCAAATTTTCCCCATTCGGCTGAGCATTCTAAATAGCAACAAAATTTTTGCCCTCACCCATCATTTGCCCCATCTCCCCATCCCCGTGGGGACCCATAAAGAGGGGCTGCCCCAAACTACCAACCCTACAGTGGTCCACAACTGCAGCGTTAGATGCGCCTGGATGAGGGTGATTTTAGGCACTTTTTCAGCTATTTTATGTGTGCCTCCGCACAAAATGTCTTTCTTTTGGGTGACATTTTGAAAAGAATTTTAGCACACTGTTTCAGCCGTTTACGCCGCCGAAAAAAACCCCGATAAAAGTGAAAAGAATCAGAAGAATCGAGCGCGGTCTTTTTGCCAAAACCGCACAGAAATTTTCCTCAAAGCCGGCCGTTCACTGAGAGCTCACGCATTTCGATTGAAGCCCATATCCCTTGTGATATTTTTATAGTCGCTTCATGACATTGATCGGTTTTTTTTAGCTCTGCAAAGATGAAGATAATACTGATCGTGCTTTTCGCTCTTCTTGCGGTAAGTACATAGCACGAAGGAACCCGTTTTCCTCCTTTTGTTGTGTTAGCAATTCAGAGTTCCGCTTTCAAGTGATTAACTCCTTAATGATTTTCTCTTTATGTAGGTGCAGTCGGCGACGGTAAATTCATCCTCGTGCCCAGCAAGTTGCATGGGACCTACCGGCTCCGGCCGGAGCGCCTGGAGCATCAGACCGTCCTGGTTCCGACGGCCCGCCAGGTCCTCCTGGTCTGTCAGGTCCGTCTGGATTAATCACATTCCTGTGTCCTTCCGGCTAGCTGCTTGAACTAGAAACAGTTCGTCCCCGTTGGAGTGCTAAAATTCAATGCTGTTGACCGGTCAATTTCAAAATGTGTACTTTCTAAGCTTAGCATGCACCTCGTGGCGGCCTTTTTACTTAGCTTTTTTACCACATGATAGATGTGTAGTTATCAAAGTATCAACGTGCTTGTTCTCGCTATGAACATACCTAGAAATCTCGCGAAATCTAAAGGCTCCAGTAGGCCTAGCGTCCTAGATCGGTGCATCAACCTTTAACACTTGAGCTTTGTAGGAAAAACTTCTGATGAAAGCTTTCTTTTCGGCATGGTCGACGAGAGAAAACCACCGCTTTGATGACTACTATCCGTGCTAAATGAGGATGCCCAACCACACGCTTCGGACGGCCACAAACTAGCTTTGATGATAGAGTGCCCTGCTGTGTAATTTTTGGGTGCATTTCGCGTGTATTTTTCGAAGAAGCTAATTGGTACGTATCCATATCTGAGCCTAGGCCTACCACGGATCACGCGAGGGCTTCGCACGCGAACGACATGCCAGCAGCTCTTAGCAGTGCTGTTCGATGCTTCGATTTTTCCGAAAGCTGCACTCTTCGTTAGCGAGATCGAAAGAACGCCGAGATTTCCTACTTAAAGCCCACTGACATCTAGTTTGCATGCACTAGTAGCTTGCATTGCAGGTATGACGCTTTCATCTATAAGAATTTAAAAAACTTCCGGGCATTGCCGTTTTAGTCCTGTTTGAAAGCCGAATATGTCACCCCATGTGGACTCGTATCTAAAGGCATTTTCAGCAGGCGTCAAAAAATCCTCCAGCTATTTTTTCGGCCTTTTCACCGATGCTATTCGTAATTTTCCACTCACATCAGATTTTAACCCAAACGTGAAAGGTGCTGATGATGGGTCGCCAGGATCCGAAAAATATTCCACCGATAAATATTTTTATAATTTTTATCACTTGGTCTGCGCTGTTTCGTCGTTCGAGTAGCTTCTCTCAACCATAATAATCAGATTTGAAATGAATTTGATATTGAAATTCGAAATTTCGAACAGAAATTTTCTTTTACGAGTAGGACTATTTTTTAGGCTATCGAGCAGACTGAAACCCAGACACGACTATCACCAAACGCGACAGAAATTTTCTGTTAATTTGAACTCGAAAATTTTACAATCGATTTTTTCATCAGATTCGAATTCGAACCGATTCAGATTGCCTAAAATTCGATTCCACATTGTTTCGAATTCTTCGAAATTTATTCTAATTTTCGAAATTTGACGAATTCTTGTATTTTTCCAAAACTTATAGCACCATATTAGCGCTGCAACAATATGCGTTCGTATTTAGGATCTCAAACAACAAACAAAAATTTGTGAAATCAAAGAAATGAAACTGAAAACATTAAGTACAAATAGACAGGAGAGGAAAAAAATTCGAAAAAATCGTACTTTTTTATTTTTTCCGAATTCAGCAAAATTCGACAATCCAGTCGAATCAAATTGGGAACGCAATCGCCGTCGCCCCGCCCGGGCAATCTGGGCTGAGCGTCTCACCGGTCGGACAGGCACAACACCGGCCATGATGGGTGAAGGGAAGGCGTTCCCGCTCGGATCCGTCACCGTGCCGAAGACGTCCGGCGGGTACGGCACGGTGAAGTCCTCGGTCACCGAGTCGCCAGCATTGAGGTTCAGTTTCGCGAAGGCGGACGCACCCGGGGTCGGATTGGGCGGGAAGCTAACAAGAAGCCGCCCACGGTGTAAGAGCCCGGGGCCACGTTCATGCTGTAGAACCCACTGTGGGGTCCGCGGAATCGCGGTCGTCCCCCCCGGGCAACCTGAGACGGGCGTCTCGCCGGTCGGACACGCCACGGCAACGGCCACGAAGGGGGACGGGAAGACACTCCCGCTCGGGTCCGTCAACGTACCCGAGACGGTTGCCTGCCCCCCGCCGGCGGGCGAAGGGGCGTACTGGAGGACGTATTGGACCGACTGGACGGTCTGGATGCTGCTCACCTGGTCTGGACCAACCGAGAAGGTGACGTTCCCGAGCGTCGGGTCGTTCAGGGTGACCGCGCAATCCGTCCCGCCCGTGCACGGGGTCGGCGCTGACGGGGGTGTTTGGACGCGGCCTGGATGCGCACACCCGGGTCTCCGGACGGGCAGCCGCTGGTGGTCTCATTCTCTTCCAGGTTGAGCGAGTATTGCGTCAGGGCCTGGGCCTGGTCGAGGTTCGTCTGAACGCTGTAGCAGGTGGCGCCTCCCGTTCCCTCCCATTTGGATTGACATTGATTGCCCCTGAACGCAGGTGGTGCCGGGCGCCTGCGGGCACAGTGGCACGGTCGTGGTACGCCGCCCGTGGTCTCGGTGACCGTGGGCGTGACCGTCGGGTCGACGTTGTCGCTGAAGGTGCCGATAGCAATCTGGTTGTCATTCCCTGGGACCTCGTAGCGCGGGTCATTCAGGGTGATCGAGACCGCGTACGCGGTGTCGTTGCCCGTCACTGCCCCTTCGACCCGTGACGAGTCGTAGCCCGTGGTCCCACCGTCGGGGAATGCAAAGCCCGTTGCGGGACTCGGCGAGGAGTACACCGTCATCTCTTGTGCCAGCCCCGGGGACCCCACGGTGATCGTTGCGCCGGGCGAGGGACATGTTTCGGAGTTAGTCGTCGGTGCCGGGCAGGAAGGAAGCTCGGCGATGGGTGAAGAGGGATTACTTGGGTTCGCATACACGAAGCCGAAGCACTGGGATTCGTCAGATCGAGGCCGGTGGGTGTCGTGTCGATCGCCACCTGGGCATCGGTGAGATTCGAGCTGCTCGTGTTGCCAATGTGAACTGCCAGGTGCGGAGCGCGGCACCCACCTGCTCGGCGGAGACGCTGTTCACGCCAACGCCGAGGTTTATGGTGTCATAGCGGGTCTCTTGTGCCACTGGACTGAAAGGGATCCTGTTCCCGAAGCTGGAGTCGCAACCAGCGTTCCTCCGACTACAACCACGAGCCCAAATGCAACAGAAAGGCTCTTCCGAAACAGTCTCATGCGCCACCCCCCTGACCTGGAATCTTTCGGGAAAGTAGCAGGTCGGTGACGGCTGGTCTGCTCGGGAGACGACCCAGCCGCTCGGGAGACGACCCCATCCGTAGAACGGGGAGGCAATCAGCGGGGGATTTGGAGCGCTGAAACAGGAAAGCGCCCTCCGAATCCAAACAGTCCTAAAGCGAGGAATCACCGGTTCAACCGACGGCGCCTGCTCCTCCGATACCAGGGCCAACAAGACGCATCGGTGCACGAACAGATGGTCCGCTGCCCCACATCGAATGGCAGCTCGGACTCGATGTGACCGCGGTCCTCAGCGGTTCAGGAACCGACCTCCTCATCGGCGACCAACGATTCCGGCGAGAGCGCTCGGGCCAGGAAGTCGACCACCTGGCGGCGATCGGTCGTGCGCCGCATCGGGGGCAGTCCGGCCAAGAGCACGCTGCGGTAGCTCGAGGTGGCGAGGCGTGGGTCGAGGACCGCCACCACGCCGCGGTCCTCGCTCGAGCGGATGAGCCTCCCCGCCCCCTGGGCGAGCAGCGTGGCCGCCCGCGGCAGGTCGACGAGCCGGAAGGCGGCGTCCCCCGCCCGTTCCCGCTTGGCGTCGGTCAGCGGGTCGCCGGGGCGCGGGAACGGCAGCCGGTCGAGCACCACCAGGGACAGTGATCGACCCGGGATGTCGACCCCCTGCCAGAAGCTCATCGTGGCGAAGAGGCAGGACGTCTCGTCCTCGCCGAAGAGCGCCAGCAGTCGGCTCTTCGGGAGCTGGCCCTGCACGAGCACGCGATGGGTGAGCCGCGGGCCGAGCGTGCTGGCCGCCAGCTCGGTGGTGCGCCGGCTGGTGAACAGCGCGAGCGTGCGACCGCCGGCCGCTTCGATGAGCGCCTCGAGCTCGTCGAGCAGCGCGGGCTCGGCCTCCGGCGTGCGCCGGTCGGGCAGGTGGCGCGCCACGTACAAGAGGGCGTGGGTCCGGTAGTCGAAGGGGCTGCCGACGTCGAGCTCCTCCATCTCGGCGCGGTCGATGCCGAGCCGCTCGGGCGAGCGCGGCGGGATCGTGGCGCTCGTCAGCACCGCGGTGACCTCGCCCCACAGGGTGGCGGCCAGCGCCGGGCCGACGTCGATCGGGGAGAGCCGCAGGAGCGGCGCGCGCCGCGTCCCGTCGACCCAGACGACCTCGTCCTCGTTGCGTGCCGCGAGGCGCGCCAGGTCGCTCGTCACGTGCCCGGACGCCGACCACAGGCGGGGCCAGACCCCCTCGGCCCTGTCCCCGCCGGCCCCCTCGCGCTCGGCGCGCCGGAGTGCCGCCACTAGGCGCTCGAGGCGGGAGCCGGCGAGGCCCAGCACGTCGGCCAGGGCCGCGTCGTCGGCCCCGCCGGTGCCGAGGACCCGCGTCCCGATCCGCTCGGCGAGCGCCGCGCCGAGCCGGTCGGCGATCTCGATGAGGTCCTCGCCCGCCGAGGCGTCGTCGGCGCCGAGGAGTGGCCGGGCCATGACGCCGATGACCCGCAGGCGGCCCGGGGCGAGCTCGACGCCGAGGCTCGCCGTCATCACCCCCTCGAGCTCGTGGGCCTCGTCGAAGATCACGATGTCGTGCTCGGGCAGGACGGCGCCGTCGCTCGCCAGGTGGGCGCCGTAGAGGTGGGTGTTGACGACGACGACGTCGGCGGCGGCCGCGTTGGCCCGCGCCGCCTCGGCGAAGCAGGTCCCGCCGGACGGGCAGCGGAAGGCGCCCGGGCACTCCCGGGGGGCGACGCTGACGCATCGCCCAGGCGCGGGGCAGGGGCTCGAAGGACAGGTCGGCCCGGTCGCCGGTCTCCGACCGCTCGGCCCAGGCCAGCAGCGCGCGGACCTGATCGACGAGCCGCGTCGGGTCCTCGGGTGCCGCGTCGGGTTGGCCCGGGCTCTCGTCGAGCGCCAGCTCGTCGTCCGGCTCGGACTGCGACAGCTGCGGCTGGATGCCGCCGTCCGCGACCTCGAGCGCCCGCTGCCGGCACAGGTAGTTGTTGCGCCCCTTCAGCACGGCGAACGAGAAACGGCTCCCGAGCACCGCCGCCACCTGGGGCAGGTCGTTCTGCGCCAGCTGGTCCTGGAGCGCCTTGGTCGCCGTGGCGACGACGACCCGCTTGCCCGACAGGGCCGCCGGCACCAGATAGCCGAGGGACTTGCCGGTCCCGGTGCCGGCCTGGACGATGAGGTGACGTTCGCCGGCCATCGACTCGGCCACGGCCCGGGCCATGATCTCCTGGCCCGGACGGGCCTCCCCGCCGCCGGGCAGGTCGGCCACGACCGACGCCAGCGTGCGGGCCGCGATCTCCGCTGCCATCTCGGGTGAACTGCCCTCGGTGTCGGTCACTGCGCCCGACCGTACCGGTCGGTTCCCACCCGGGCGCGTGCGTGCGGGCTGCGAACAGTAGGTTCCGGGTGGTGGCACGCCCCTCCGAATCTCCCCGGCCGCTCCAAGCGCGCCTCTGTGGCCGAGCAGAACGGGTCGGCGCCGGCGGCCGTCGAGCCCGATGTCGACCCGGTGCCAGCCGACCCTCGACCTGTCCCGCGTGCCCCGCCACGTCGCCTGCGTGATGGACGGCAACGGCCGCTGGGCCAGTCGAGCGCGGCCTGCAGCGGACCGACGGCCACATCGCGGGCGAGGAGGCCCTCTTCAACGTGGTCAACGGCGCGCTCGAGATCGGGCTGCCGTGGCTGACGGTCTACGCGTTCTCGACGGAGAACTGGCGACGACCGGCCGAAGAGGTCCGCTTCCTCATGACGTTCAACGAGACTCTGCTCGTTCGCCGACGCGACGAGCTCTTCGAGCGCGGCGTGCGCATCCGTTTCGCCGGCCGTCGCGACTGGCGGGTGCCGCGGCCGCGTGCTGCGGCGCATGGAGGAGTCCGAGCAGCTGACCGAGGGCAACCGAACGATGACGCTCACGATGGCGTTCAACTACGGCGGACAGCGCCGAGATCGTCGACGCCGTGCGCGCGCTCGTGGCGGAAGGGATCTCGGCCGACAAGGTCAACGAGCGCGCCATCCAGCGCCACCTCTACTTCCCCGACATGCCGGATCCCGACCTCGTGATCCGCACGTCGGGCGAGACCCGGATCTCGAACTTCTTGCTGTGGGAGCTCGCCTACAGCGAGCTGTCCTTCCCCGAGCTGCTCTGGCCCGACTTCCGCAGCCGCCACCTCTACGAGGCGGTCATCGACTACCAGCGACGGCACCGCCGCTACGGCGGCGTCGACCGGTGAGCTACACCCGCTTCGCGCTCGTTCTGGGCTTCCTCGCCCTCGTAGGCCTCTGCGTGCTGGCCGGCATCGGGTTCACCCCCGCCATCCCGGTCCTCGTCACGGTCGCGCTCCTCGTCCTCTTCGTCGGCGCGGGGCAACCTCGTGTCGGGACGACCGGGCAAGCCGCGCTTTCCCGGCCCGACGAAGCGATCGAGCCGGCGCCGGCGGCGGACCGCCCGCCCGAGGGCGCGCGGTGAGCCTCTTCCGGGACACCGGCGTCGTGCTCCGGACCTACCGGCTGGGCGAGGCGGACCGCATCGTGGTCTTTCTCACCGAGGGCCACGGCAAGGTGCGAGCGGTGGCCAAGGGGGTCCGCCGCACGTCGTCGAAGTTCGGTGGGCGCCTCGAGCCCCTGAGCCACGCCGCGCTGTTGCTGTGGCAGGGTCGGGGCGATCTCGACATCGTGAACCAGGTCGAGGTGATCGACACCTTCCGCGTCGTCCGCGAGGACCTTGACCGGATGGGCAAGGGGCTGTCCATGCTCGAGGTCGTCGATCAGGTCGCCCAGGAGCGCCATCCCGATCCCCGCCTCTACAAGATGCTGGTCGGTGCCCTGCGGGTGCTGGCCGACGAGGCGCGCGACCCGGCGCTCGTGGTGCCCGCCTTCTTCTTGAAGGTGCTGGCGCTCGAAGGCGCGACGCCTGTGCTCGACGTCTGTGCCAGCTGCGGCAGGCCCGATGGCGAGATCGAGCTCGTGGCCTTCGACCTCGTCGAGGGGGGCGCGCTGTGCCGGGCCTGCCGACGGGGCCGTCCGCTGAGCCCGGAGGTGCTGGCGCTCATGCGGCGCATCCTCGGCGGGGAGCTGGGCCCCGTGCTCGCCGCCGGGCCGCACGCGGGCACCGACGAGCTGACCGGGCTGGCCACCGAGGCCATGGAGGCGCACCTCGACCGCCGCCTGCGCAGCGTGCGTTCGTCCGCCGGCATCTGAGTCCCGTGACGGCCGAGCCCTTCGGCGTCTACCTCCACGTGCCGTTCTGCCGCGCACAAGTGCGACTTCTGCGCGTTCGCCACCTACGAGGGCCGCGACCAGCTGATCGCCCCCTACGTCGAGGCCTGCCGAACCGAGATCGCCCGCGCACTTGCGGCCGGCGACCTCCCAGTCGCCACCAGCGTCTTCGTCGGCGGCGGCACGCCGTCGCGCCTGTGCGCCGCGGACCTCTGCGCCCTGATCGGTGCCGTGCCGGTGGCCGAGCACGCCGAGGTGACCGTCGAGTGCCACCCCGAGGACGTGCACGGCGAGTTCCTGGCGGAGCTGCCGGCCGGGGGGGTGACCCGCCTGTCCCTCGGCGTCGAGTCGACACAGGCCCACGTGCTGGCGGCGCTCGACCGCCGGGGCTCGCCCGACACGGTCGCTCGGCGCGGCCGCGCTCGTGTCGGCGGCGGGCTTCGACTCGTGGAGCGTCGACCTCATCTTCGGCGCGGCCGGCGAGTCCGACGCCGACTGGGCGCGCACGCTGGACGACGTGCTCGGCCTCCCCTCGCCGCCGCCCCACCTCAGCACCTACGGGCTCACGGTCGAGCCGGGCACGCCGCTGGCCGCCGACGCGGCCCGCCACCCCGACCCCGACGTGCTGGCGCGCCGCTACGAGATGGCGGCCGCGCGCCTCGCCGCGGCCGGCTACGCCTGGGAGGAGATCTCCAACTGGGCGCAGCCGGGCCACGAATGCCGGCACAACCACCTCTACTGGGAACGGGGCGGACTACCGGGGCATCGGGTCGGGCGCCCACTCGCACCGGGCCGGGCACCGGTGGTGGAACGTGCGGACGCCGCAGCGCTATCGTGGCGCTGATCGCCGCCGGCGAACGGGTGGTGGCCGGCGAGGAGCGGCTCACGGCCGCCGAGCGGCGAGCCGAGGCCCTGTCGCTCTCGCTCCGCACGCCGGCCGGCGTTCCCGATGCCGCGCTGCCCGACGCCCCGGAGCTGGCCGGGTTGGTCGAACGGCGGGTCGGCCGGGCGGTGCTCACGGTCCGCGGGCGCCTGGTGGCCGACGAGCTGACGCTGCGCCTGGAAGTGCCCGCAGAAGGACCCGATATCCTGCGCTGATGCCTGAGGCACTCGCCCGGCGCGATGCCGCGTCCACCGACCCTGAGCTTTTCGAGAAGGTCGTCAACCTCTGCAAGCGGCGGGGGTTCATCTTCCCGTCGGCCGAGATCTACGGCGGGTTCCGCTCCACCTACGACTACGGGCCGCTCGGGGTCAACCTCCTGCGCAACGTGAAGAACGCCTGGTGGCGCTCGATGGTGCAGCTGCGCGACGACGTCGTCGGGATCGACGCGGCCATCCTCTCGCCCGCCTCGTTGTGGGCGGCCTCGGGGCACCTGGAGAACTTCACCGACCCGCTGGTCGACTGCCGCAACTGCCACGAGCGGTGGCGGGCCGACAAGATCGACGGGCGTCTGCCCCAACTGCGGTTCGACCGACTTCACCGAGCCCCGCAGCGTTCAACCTCATGTTCAAGACCCACGCCGGGCCGGTCGAGGACGAGGGCACCGTCGCCTATCTGCGGCCCGAGACGGCCCAGGGCATGTTCACCAACTTCGCCAACGTGCTCACCACGACCCGCAAGCGCCCGCCGTTCGGCATCGCCCAGGTCGGCAAGGCCTTCCGCAACGAGATCACGCCGCAGAACTTCGTCTTCCGCACCCGCGAGTTCGAGCTCATGGAGATGGAGTACTTCGTGCCGCCGGCCGAGGCGGCCACGTGGTTCGAGTACTGGCTGGCCGAGCGGCGTGCGCTGGTATCGTGGACCTCGGCATGCCAGAGGACGATGCTGCGCATGCGTCACCACGAGAAGGAAGAGCTGTCGCACTACTCGCTCGCCGACCGCCGACATCGAGTTCGCCTTCCCGTGGGGCTGGGACGAGCTCGAGGGCGTCGCCAACCGGGGCGACTACGACCTGCTGGCCCACGCGGCCGCCTCGGGCGAGCGCGCTCGAGTACTTCGACCAGGCGGCGGGCGAGCGCTACGTGCCCTACGTGATCGAGCCGGCCGCTCGGGGCGACCCGGGCGATGATGGCCTTCCTCCTCGCCGCCTACGCGAGGACGAGGTGGCCGGCGAGGCGCGCACGGTGCTGCGGCTGCGACTGGCGCCTGGCCCCGACCCAGGTGGCGGTGCTGCCGCTGTCGCAAGAAGGAGGAGCTCGAGCGGCTGTCACCGCCGGGTGCTCGCGACTGCTCCAGCCGCACTACATGTGCGACTACGACACCACCCAGTCGATCGGCCGCCGTTACCGCCGCCAGGACGAGGTCGGGACGCCGTGGTGCGTGACGATCGACTTCGACTCGCTGGAGGACGACGCGGTCACCGTGCGCGACCGGGACACGACCGAGCAGGTGCGCGTGCCCGATCGACGGGTTGGTGGCCGAGCTCATCGGGCGCACGCGGGCCTGAGCGTCCCGCGCTGAGCTCACGCGGTGCGGCGGTACTTGCGCACGGCGAGCGGCACCAGCACCACGAGCAGGCCGACGCACCAGGCCAGCGCGCCTGCCAGGTGGGTGGCGGTCGGCCCGCCGCTCCATGAGGGCCCGGCGCGGCGTCGACGACCTGGCTGACCGGCTGGTTGTTGGCGAACGCCTGCAGCCAGCCGGGCATGGTGGGACCGGGCACGAAGCCCGACGAGGCGAAGGTGAACGGGAAGAGGAACGGGAACGCCATCAGCTGCGCGGTCTCGCTGTTCGGGGCGGCCAGCCCGATCAGCGCGAAGCCCCAGCTGAGCGTCCAGGCGAACAGCAACAAGAGCAGCACCGCGGCGAGGAAGCTGCCAGCGTTGGTCTGGACGCGGAAGCCGACGAGGAACCCGACGCCGGTCATGATGACGACCGAGACGAGGCCGCGCACGAGGTCCGACAGCGGTGCGCCCGGCCAGCACGGCCGAGCGGGCCATCGGCAGGGCGCGGAACCGTTCGATGAGCCCCTTTTGGAGGTCCTCGGCCAGGCCCGACCGCTGTCGACGATCGCGCCGAAGGCGACCGTCTGGACGAAGATCCCCGGGCATCAGGATAGTCGACGTAGTTGGTGCCGTGGATGTCCGCGATCGCGCCGCCGAAGACGTAGCGGAACAGGAGCACGAGCAAGATCGGCTGGATGGTCGAGAAGAAGAGCGACTCGGGCATCCGCACGCATCGCCGTCAGAGGAACGCCAGGCGATCGTGAAGATGTCGCTCACCAGCCAGCCGACCGCTCGCCAGGTCGTCGGTGTCGGCCCCGGAGAGCGCCGGGTTGGCGGCGACGGTGGTCATCGGTCGCTCACCGATCCGACGTGGCCGGCCATGGCCTCGATGCGGGCGGACCGTTGGTCGACCGTCTCGCCCTCGGCTTCGCTTCCGTCCTCGGCCCGGTGCCCCGTGAGCCACAAGAAGACGTCGTCGAGGCTGGGCTCGCGCAGCACCAGGCCGAGCCACCTCGATGTCGTGCGGCGTCGAGCGTGCGCAGCGCCTCGCTCGCCGCCTTCGGCGCCGTGCTCCGACGGTGAGCTCGACCGACGCTGCCGTCGACGACGAGCGCTCGGCTGCTCGGACAGGCCGCCAGCAGGCCCGCCGCCCTGGCGGCGCCTGGTCCGGTCCTCGCAGGAGCACGACCGCGATGACCGTCGTCGCCGAGGCCGGCCTTGAGGCTCGTCCGGGGTGCCCTCGGCGATGACCCGGCCGTGGTCGACCACGACGACGCTGGTCGGCCAGGCGGTCGGCCTCCTCGAGGTACTGGGTCGTGAGCAGGATCGTGGTGCCCGCGCGCGACGAGGTCCTCGATGGTCCAGCCCACATGTCCTGGCGGCTCTGGGGGTCGAGGCCGGTCGTCGGCTCGTCGAAGAAGAGGACCGGCGGCTGGGCCACCAGCGCCGCCGCCAGGTCGAGGCGGCGCCGCATGCCGCCCGAGTAGGTCTTGAGCGAGCGGGTGGCCGCGTCGGCCAGCCCGAACAGCTCGAGCAGCTCGTCCGCCCGCTCGAGCGGCGTGGCGCTTGGACAGGTGGCTCAGGCGGCCGACCATCAGGAGGTTCTCGCGGCCGGTCAGGTTCTCGTCGACCGTCGCGTACTGGCCGGCCAGCCCGATGATGCGCCGGACCGTCGCGGCGTCCTTGCACGACGTCGAGCCCGAGGATCGCCGCGCTGCCCGCTGTCGGGGGCGAGCACCGTGGACGAGGATCCGCACGGCGGTGGTCTTGCCCGCGCCGTTCGGGCCGAGCACGCCCGAGGACGGTGCCGGCCTGGCGGTCTCGAACGACAGGCCGTCGAGCGCGCGGACGTTGCCCTTGCCGAACACCTTGTGAGGTCGTGTCGCCTCGATCGCCGGCTGCGCCATCCGGAGACATCTAACGGCTCGCCGATCGCTCCGGCCGACCGCGCAGTGCGGCGCGACCGCCCGTTGCCGGGCGCAGAGGCTGGCGCGCCGGAGCGGGTCCCGAGGTGGGCCCTGTATGTTGAATCGCCCGCGTAGCAGGTGAGCCGGCCGCGACTGGCTGAGCCAGGAGAACCCCATGCCGTTACGTCTTCGACTTCGACCACGTCGCATCGCCAGCCGCCGATGGACCTGAAGGACCTCCTCGGCGGCAAGGGCGCCAACCTGGCCGAGATGACGTCGGTGCTGGCGCTGCCGGTGCCGCCCGGCTTCACGATCTCGACCGACGCCTGCCGCGCCTACATGGCCGGCGGCTGGCCGGAGGGCCCTCGACGCCGAGGTCGCGCCGGGCCCGGCGGCGCGCTCGAGCGCGCGATGGGCAAGGTCATCGGCGACCCCGACGACCCGCTGCTCGTCTCGGTGCGCTCGGGGGCCAAGTTCTCGATGCCCGGGCATGATGGACACCGTCCTCAACCTCGGGCTCAACGACCGCTCCGTCGAGGGCCTCGCCCGCCAGACCGACGACGAGCGGTTCGCCTACGACTCGTACCGCCGGTTCGTCTCGATGTACGGCCGCATCGTCTTGGACATCGCCCGGCGCCGAGTTCGACGAGCCGTTCGACGAGGCCAAGGCGAAGGCCGGCACGACGTCGGACGCCGCGCGTGCCGACCGAGCTGCTTGGTCGAGCTCGTCGACGCGTACAAGGGGATCGTCGAGCGCCACACCGGCGCGCCGTTCCCCCAGGACCCGACGGACCAGCTGCGCGGGCGCCATCGAGGCGGTGTTTCGCAGCTGGAACGGCGCCCGCGCCGTCGCCTACCGCGAGCGCGAGCGCATCGCCCACGACCTCGGCACCGCCGTCAACGTCCAGGCGATGGTGTTCGGCAACCGCGACGACCAGTCCGGCACCGGCGTCGGGCTTCACCCGCGACCCGGCGACCGGGGCCAGGGGCGCCTACGGCGACTTCCTGGTCAACGCCCAGGGCGAGGACGTGGTCGCCGGCATCCGCAACACCGAGCCGCTCGTCGGCGCTGCGAGCGCAGCTTCCCGAAGGTCTACGCCGAGCTGCTCGCGATCTTCGACCGGCTCGAGCGCCACTACCGCGACATGTGCGACACCGAGTTCACGATCGAGCAGGGCAAGCTCTGGATGCTGCAGACGCGCGTCGGCAAGCGCACCGGCCGGGCCGCGCTGCGGATGGCGGTCGAGATGACGAAGGAACCGGTCATCGACCTCGGGCACGGCCGAGGCCGTGCCGCGGATCACCGAGGACCACCTCGACTCGGTGCTGCACCCGCAGTTCGCCGACGGTCGGGCCACGCCGTGCTGGCCAAGGGGCTCGGCGCCTCGCCGGGCGCGGCGGTCGGGCGGGTCTACTTCACCGCCGACGACGCGGCGGCGGCCGCCGGCCGCGGCGAGCACGTGATCCTGGTGCGCCCCGAGACCTCGCCCGAGGACGTCCACGGGATGCTCGCCGCCGAAGGGATCCTCACGTCGCGCGGCGGCCTGGTCAGCCACGCGGCGGTCGTCGCGCGCGGCTGGGGCAAGCCCGCCGTCGTCGGCGCCGAGGTCCTGCGCATCGCGGCGCACTCGTTCGGCGTCGGTGGCGACGGACCGTGGCCGAGGGGGACTGGCTGTCGATCGACGGCGGCGCCGGCACCGTCGTGCTCGGGCCAGGTCCCGCTGATCGGCGGCCGAGCCGACCGAGGAGTTCCGCACGATCCTGCGCTGGGCCGACGAGATCCGCGCGGGGCACCTCGGCGGTCCGGGCCAACGCGGACACCGGGGCCGACGCCGCCAACGCGCGCCGGCTCGGCGCCGAGGGCATCGGGCTCTGCCGCACCGAGCACATGTTCCTCGGCGAGGACCGCCTGCCGATCGTGCGGCGCATGATCCTGGCCGACACGCCCGAGGAGGAGACGGCCGCGCTCGAGGAGCTGCGCGTCGCGCAGCGGAGCGACTTCGTCGAGATCCTGGAGGCCATGGACGGCCTGCCGGTCACGGTGCGGCTGCTCGACCCGCCGCTGCACGAGTTCCTGCCCGTCCATCGAGGAGCTGGCCGTGAAGGAGGCGACGACGGGCCTCGACGCCGAGGAGCGCGCGCCTCTACGAGGCGGCGCGGTCGTGGCAGGAGGCCAACCCGATGCTCGGCACCCGCGGCGTGCGGCTCGGCGTGGTCAAGCCCGGCCTCTACGCGATGCAGGTGCGCGCGCTGATGGAGGCGGCCCACGACCGGGTCCGCGCGGCGGCCACCCGTGATCGAGATCATGATCCCGCTCACCGTGAGCGGGCCCGAGCTCGCCCTCGCCCGCAGCTGGGTGGAGGAGGCGGTGGCGGCCGTCGGCGCCGAGCGCGGCGCCAAGAAGTCGGCCAAGCAGGCGGGCGCCAAGGCCGGCCAGCTCGAGGTGACGATCGGCACGATGGTCGAGACGCCGCGGGCCGCGCTCGTGCCGCCGAGCTGGCCGAGTCGGCCGAGTTCTTCTCGTTCGGCACGAACGACCTCACCCAGATGACGTTCGGCTTCAGCCGCGACGACGTCGAGGGGCGCATGATGGCGGCCTACCTCGAGCTCGGGCTGCTCGAGCGCAACCCGTTCGAGGACGTCGACGCCGACGGCGTCGGCGAGCTCGTCCGCATGGCCGTCGAGCGCGGCCGGGCCAAGCGCCCCGGGCTCAAGATCGGGGTCTGCGGGGAGCACGGGGGCGACCCCGCTTCGATCGCGCATCTTCTACGACGCCGGCCTCGACTACGTGAGCTGCTCGCCGTTCCGGGTGCCGGTCGCCCGCCTCGCCGCCGCGCAGGCGGTGCTGGCGGCGGGCGACTACACCGAGCCGCCGAAGAAGGCGCACGCCGAGAAGGCCGAGCCGGCGCCCAAGGCGGCCGGCAGCAAGGCCAAGGCGAAGCCCGGCGCCTCCTCCACTTCGGCCAACGGCTCAGGTGACGGCGCCGCTCGGCCCCGGCGGACTGCCCCGACGGCGCGCTGAGCCGGCGCAGGTCAGTTTCGCCACCCTGATCGGCACCGGCACGCGGGGCGGTACCGTCGAGCGATGGCCATACCCGACGAGGAAGTGGCGCAGGTCCGGGCGGCCACCGACATCGTCGCGCTGATCGGCGAGCACGTGGCGCTGCGCCAGCAGGGCCGGCGCTGGACCGGGCTCTGCCCCTTCCACGGGGAGAAGACGGCGTCGTTCAGCGTGAACGCCGAGGAGGGCCTCTACTACTGCTTCGGCTGCCAGGCCTCCGGCGACGCCATCAGCTTCGTCCGCGCCGTCGAGCACACTCGACTTCGTCGACGCCGTCCGCTACCTGGCCGAGCGGGCCGGGGTCGTCCTGCACGAGGAGCGCGGCCGGGGGCGAGGACCATCGTCGGCGCACCGCCCTGTTGGAGGCCATGGAGCGGGCCGTCGCCTGGTACCACGAGTCGCTGCTGTCGTCGCCCGACGCGGGTCACGCCCGGGACTACCTGCGCTCGCGCGGCTACGACGGGGCCGTCGTGCGCCAGTTCCGGCTGGGCTGGGCCCCCGACGACTGGGACGCCCTGTCGCAGCGCGCTCGGGCTCTCCGAGCGGGTGCTGACCGGCACGGGCCTCGGCTTCGTGAACCGGCGCGGCCGGCTCCAGGACGCCTTCCGCCGCCGGATCATCTTCCCGATCTGCGACCCGTCCGGGCACCCCATCGCGCTCGGCGGCCGGATCCTGCCGGCGGCCAAGGGCGCCGCGGAGAACCCCGATCGCGCGCCCCGAGCCCAAGTACAAGAACTCCGCACGAGACCACCATCTACTCGAAGCGCCGCACGCTCTACGGGCTCAACTGGGCCAAGAAGGACATCGTGGCGAGCGGCGAGATCGTCGTGTGCGAGGGCTACACCGACGTCATCGGGTTCTTCCAGGCCGGGCTGCCGCGCGCCGTCGCGACGTGCGGCACCGCGCTCGCCGAGGAGCACTTCACGCTGCTGCGGAACTTCGCGCGGCGCATCGTGCTCGCCTACGACGCCGACAGCGCCGGGCAGACCGCCACGGGTCGCGTCTACGAGTGGGAGCGCAACCACGAGGTCGACGTTTTCGTGGCCGCGCTGCCCGCCGGGTCGGACCCGGGCGAGCTGGCCCAGGACGACCCCGAGGCGCTGCGCCAGCGCGGTCGGCCGACGCCGGCCGTTCCTGCAGTTCCGGCTGGATCGCGTGCTCCGCCGCCGCGTCTGCTCGACACGGCCGAGGGGCGGGCCCGGGCGGCCGACGAGGCGATCGCGGTCATCGCCGAGCACCCGAGCGACCTCGTGCGCGACCAGTACGTGATGACGGTGTCGGACCGCTGCCGCCTGGAGCCGGATCTCCTGCGGAGCCGCCTCGACGAGGCGCGGCGTGCGGCGCCGGTGGAGGGCGACGGCCGCCGGGCGCGCAGCGGACGGAGCCGCCCGACGGCCGGTGGCCCGGTCGCCAACGAACCGGGGGAGGACGGCGGGTGGGACCGGCCGGCCGAAGACGAGGGCGAGGCCCCGCCCCGGCGTTCCCCGCACGGCCCGGACCCGGCCAGCCGGCCGGGCCTCGAGGCGCTCCGCTTCGCCGTGCACCGCCCCGAGGCCGTGGCCGACCGGCTGGAGGCCGTGCTGTTCGTCGACGAGCTGCAGCGCCGGGCCTTTCTAGACGCTGCTGGCGGCCGACGACCTCCACGAGGCGATCGACGACGCCCCACCCGACGTGGCGGAACTGTTGCGACGTGTGGCGGTCGAAGAGCCGGTGGTGGTCGAGGGGACGACGCCGGACCCCGTCGATGCGCTCGTGACCAACCTGACGCGCACCGCGGCCCAGCGAGCACTGCGCTGATCTCGAGGTCGCCGCACGCACAACGCCCAGCGAATTCTCAGACACGGCGGCCACGACGGCTCGCGTGAAGCTCTGGATCGAGGACCTGGACGATCCGGCCGTCGGTAGCGAGGCCAGTGGTCGGTTGCTAGCGTGGCTTCTCGCGAGGCGCGGGAGGGGTGATGGCGGGGCGCGTCCCACACGCAGAAATCGGATAGCCACACCCCCCACCGCAAGAACCAAGCCGAGGAAGCCCCGGGTGGGGGCCACCTGGTCGGGCTCGCGGAGGAAGAATTCGAGGCGGTGCTGGCGGTCGGACGCGCGCAGGCAGGCTCACGCGAGGCCGATCTGATCGAGGCCATTCATGACGTGGAGCTCACCCCCGAGGTGATCGAGCACCTGGTGCAGCGGGTCGCGCGAACAGGGCATCGAGTTTCTGGCGGACGACGTCACGGCGGGTGAAGCCGGCATCACCGCGCCCCTCGCGTCGGGCCCTCCCGTGCTGGCTGAACTGGATCTCTCCGAGGACCGGCCGGTGGTGCGGGCGGCGCCGGCGCGGGGCGGGCCGCCACCAACGGGTCTTCGGCCAAGCCGGCGCGGAAGCCCGCCAAGCCGCGGGCGGCCAGCAGCGAGAGCTACGCCACCGGCAATGCCGCCGAGGACCCGGTGCACACCTACCTGAAGGAGATCGGCAAGGTCGCGCTGCTTGAGCGCCGAGCTCGAGGTCGAGATGGCGCGTCGGGTCGAACAAGGGACGTTCGCCGCGGAACGCATCGCCGCGCACAACCAGTCGGTGGCCGACGACGGGCCCGCCTCCGCACAGCTGACGAGCACCGAGATGAGCGCGGACCGCCGCGTCGTCCGCAAGGGCCAGCAGGCGAAGGACGTCCTGATCGAGGCGAACCTGCGCCTGGTCGTCTCGATCGCCAAGCGCTACCGCAACCGCGGGCTGGCCTTCCTCGACCTCATCCAGGAGGGCAACCTCGGCCTCATGCGGGCGGTCGAGAAGTTCGACTACACCAAGGGCTTCAAGTTCTCCACCTACGCGACCTGGTGGATCCGCCAGGCCATCACGCGGGCCATCGCCGACCAGGCGCCGCACGATCCGCATCCCCGTGCACATGGTCGAGACCATCAACAAGGTGGTGTGGGCGCAGCGCCAGCTCCTCCAGGAGCTCGGCCGCGAGCCGTCGGCCGAGGAGATCGCCCAGCGGGTCGAGTTCCCCATCGAGCGGGTGCGCGAGATCCAGCGCATCAATCAGGACACCGTGTCGCTCGAGCAGCCGGTCGGCGACGAGGACGACTTCAGCCTGTCCGACCTGATCGAGGACAGGGCGGCCGTCGTGCCCGACGACGCCGCCACCCGGGCCATGCTGGACCAGGCGGTCAAGGAGGCGCTGGCCTACCTCTCCATCCGGGAGCAGGACGTGGTCCGCGCTGCGCTTCGGCCTCGACGACGGCAAGATCCGGACGCTCGAAGAGGTGGGCAAGGCCTTCGGCGTGACCCGCGAGCGCGTCCGCCAGATCGAGTCCAAGACGCTGGCCAAGCTCCGCCGGCCCGACGCGGCCTTCCTGCTCCGCGATTACCTCGAAGAAGCCTGACCTCGGTTTTGTCCGGGGGGGCTGGCTGCTAACGTCGGTCGGTCTTCTCGATCGTTCCGGGGTAGCTCAATGGCAGAGCAAGCGGCTGTTAACCGCTAGGTTGAGAGTTCGAGTCTCTCCCCCGGAGCTGTTCGCTCCACCCGCCCCCGCTCGCCCCCGCCGGTTCGTCGCGGCCACCCGAGGCATCGCGAGGGGACCCGACGGCCCTCCTGCTCGCTCGTCCCACCGGTGTCTACGGTCCCGACCTCGCGCGGATGCGGTTCACGACGGGCTGGGGCAGGTGGTGGTCTGGATGCCGGGGAGTCCCACGGGTTGGTAGGGGTCGGGGTTCGGGTCCCCGGCGAAGCGGTCGGTGATCCAGTGGACCATGTCGCCGAAGTAGGGCGTGATCACCCCGGCATGGCTCTGGCCCGGGTAGATCCAGCGCTCCAAGTCCTGGCCCAGCCCGCACAGGTGGGTCGCCAGCAGCTGCGTCGAGACGACCGGGATCTGCTCGTCCGCCCCACCCTGGGCGATGAGGAGCGGGACCGAGTTCACCGCGGTGAAGTTCTCCGGGTCGTTGGCGGCCAGGATCTCCTTCCAGCCGGGCTCGTCGAAAGGGTTGGCCTTCACGATCTGCTTGAGCGTGTACTTGTCGATCGTCGTCTCGAGGTAGTTGAAGCAACCCTTGTTCACCACCGGGGCCAGCTTGATGGCGGTCCGCGTGAGGATTTCGGAGAGCGGCGCCTTCTTGGAGCCGTAGGCGGCGTTCCAGCCGATGCCCGCCATGAACAGATAGAAGCGATACGGGCTCGTGGTGAGGAACTGGTAGATGACGGAGAACTGCGACGGCGGCGCTCCCGCCACTACCCCCTTCAGGTGGAGATCGGGGGCATAGGAGGGCCCGATGTGCAGGCTGAACATCGCCGTCTGGCCCCCCTCGGAGTGACCCCACACCACGTAGTTCGTGCTGGTGTGCAGCGTTCGGATGTTGTGGGCAGCACGGACGATGTCGATGGTGTTGCGCGCGGCCGTCTCACCCACGAGGTAGGGCAGGATCCCGGGCGTCCCCTCGCCCTGGTAGTCGCTCGCCGTCACCACCCACCCGTCGGCCAGGAACTTGTTGACGGCCAGCACGCCGTTGATCGACGGCAGCGCGTAGGTCGGGTGCAGCGATGGTGCGCAGATGTCGGCCATGCCGTCGGTGCCATGACCCCAGCTCACGACCGGATAGCCGCCCGGCGGGGCCGCGGTGTTCGGGACGTAGATGAGCCCGGTGACGGGGACGGGCTTGTTGGTGACGCTGAGCGACGTGTACATGATCCGGTAGGTCGAGCCGGTCACGGACGTGTCGACGATCCTCTGGTACTTGATGACCGATCCCGGCTTCGACGGGATGTTGGACGGGACGCTGTAGAAGCTGGGCAGCCCCTTCGGGGTGGGCGTCGCCGCGGAACCGGGCGCCGCCAACGACATGACGCCGACGAGCACGCCGAGGGCGGCGCAGAGCGCGCGAGGACGCGCTCGAAGTGTGGACATGCTCGGAGAGCCCCCTTGTTGTCGACGACAACCGACCGAATCTCCCCCCAAGTTACCGGACGGTCAGTTCGCGCGTTCGTCACGGGCGAAGGCGCCGCTCGCCTGCGGTCGTAGACCTGGGCGACGTGACCCGGTCGATCTCCATCGCCAGATGGACGGTCTTCGCTGGAGTACAGCTCGACCAGCAACAGCTGGATGACGCCGTCCCGAGGCACGTCGTCGAAGAGATGAAAACGACTCCATGGTGCCGCCGGCGTCGGTGCTGTGCTGCAAAGTTCGGCCGGACACCATGGGCTGCGCAGCGGACAGAAGATCAACCGAACGAGGTCTTCGAAGCCGATCGGCACGTCGTTGCCGTCTGGCATTGCCCCCGGTTCGATGGTGCGCTCAGTGTGGTCCCAGGTTCGCTGCCAAGCGCAATTGTTGTTGCGCAATTTCCTGATCGCCGCGCCGGCGGCGAGAGCGACGTTCGACGCGCGTCCCCGGTCGATGCATCCGCCACCAGCGCGGGACTGGAGGGTTATAAATCGTTCCCGGGGGGAACGAAAGCGGGCACCTTCAATGAACGAGCGGCAGCGACGCCTTCCCCGCCAGGAAGCCGACTGGCCTGGCACGTACCAGGTCGACGCGTCCGCCTGGAACGGGTGCCAGATTCTTGACATCTCGATCCTCGGTGCCGGCCTCGAGATCTACGAGGCCGCCCGCGACGACCTCGTCGGTCGCGAGATCACGGTCGAGGTGCAGACGCCGGCCGGGGCGTCGATCACGCTGCGGATGGTGGGGGCGATCCGTCACGTCGCCGCAACGCCGAAGGGAGCACGAGTCGGGATCGAGTTCGGGGACCTGTCCGAGACGGAGCGAGCGATCCTCAATGTCCTCGAGCACATGAGAGTCGTCTGGTAAGAGCCGGGCTGCTACTGAAGTCGGAGTCAGTACGAGCCGGTTGTCCGCGACGTACACCCTGACCACTTCACACCCTCGGTACCCGCACGGGGATCCGGCCGCCGAGCGCTCGACGTAGGCTCGCAACTCGAAGTGGCCCGGCCTCCTCACGCGGATGGCTCCCACTTCGACAATGTTGGGTCATTGTGGCGCCGTTCGAGCGTCCGACAAAGGCCCAGCTGGGGCCGTAGCTCAGTGGTTAGAGCAGGGGACTCATAATCCCTCGGTCGCAGGTTCGATCCCTGCCGGCCCCACGGTGGCTGGCTCGTAGCCGGCCCGCGAGGGGAGACACTGATGCGACTCGGGGCGGGGATCGGACGGGACAACCCGACTGCGTTGGCCAAGCGGGCGCGCGATCTGGAGAAGGCGGGGGCCGAGGTGCTGTGGGTCTCCGAGCTCTACGGCTTCGACGGGGTCAGCCTGATGGGCTTTCTCGCGTGCGCGACCGAGACGGTGCAGATCGGCTCGTCCATCTTGCCCTTCTACTCGCGCACGCCCACCCTGCTCGCCATGAGCGCCGCCGGAGTGGACGCCCTGTCCGGTGGCCGCTGCATCCTGGGGATCGGTTCTTCGGGACCACAGGTCATCGAAGGATTCCACGGCGTGCCCTTCGACGCCCCCGTCGGGCGCGTCGAGGAGATCATCCACATCTGTCGCGCCGTGTGGCGCCGCGAGTTGCTCAACCATCGCGGTCGCCATTACCAGATCCCGCTTGCAGAAGGCGAGGGGCTGGGGCTCGGCAAGCCGCTGAAGATGATCGACCATCCTGTGCGCGACCGGATCCCGATCTTCATTGCGTCGCTCGGGCCGAAGAACGTCGAGAGCACGGCCAGGTTCGCCGACGGCTGGCTCCCCGTCTTCTTCTGGCCCGAGCGCTCCGGCCAGGTGTGGGGGGAGCCGCTGGCACGTGGCGCGGGCCAGCGCGATCCGGCGCTCGGGCCGCTCGAGATCGTGGCCAGCGCGACCGTGGCGATCGGAGACGATCTGGACGAACTCCGCCAATCCTCTCGGCCGCAGCTGGCGTTGTACATCGGCGGCATGGGAGCCGCCGACATGAACTTCTACAACGACCTGGCCTGTCGCTACGGGCTCGAGGACGCGGCGAAGCGGATACAGGATCTCTATCTCGCCGGGCACAAGGACGAGGCGGCCCGCGCCGTGCCCCAGGAACTGATCGACGGGACGACGATCATCGGGTCGGCGGGCTATGCGCGTGATCGCCTCGCCGCCTACAAGGAAGCGGGCGTGACCATATTGAATGTCCGAGTGCCGGGACGGAACCAGGAGCGGACGATCGCATCGTTGCGCGAGTGGATGACCGACTGACCTGCAGGCATCTGCTCGCTCACACGGAGGCCGCTACGGTCGAGCAGCGGCGCGGCAGCGCTCTGAGCGCCGGTGGCGCCGCCGGCCACGACGGCGGAACCCGATCACGACGGCCAGACCGCCGACGGCGACGCTTGCTCCGATCAGCGGCACGAGTGGGCTCGGTCCTCCTGTGAAGGCCAGCGACGGGTCCGACAACGGAACGGTCGCGGCAGTTGGCGTGGCGACCGATGGCGGTGCCGGTGCGGCTGGGCCCGCCCCGATTGGAGCGGGTGCTGTGTTCGCCAGGTCGAAGACCACACTGACCGCGGCCGCGCCCGAGTCGTCGGTGCACGGGTCGGCGGCGGAACATTCGTCGGCCTCATCGAGTACCGGGCCCGTCGACGGGTCGGTCGTCGATGTCGATGTCGAGGTTGTCGTTGACGAGGTCGGCGCGTCGGTCACGGGCGGCGGCGGTGCAGCCGAAGCCTCCACGTACCATCGACCGGGCGTGCCGTTACCCGAGACGCCCACCGTCGCCTCGCCGGATCCGTCGGTCGTCGACATCCCCGCCGTGACATCGCCCCCGGCGCCGCTCGGGCCGGTCTCGGCCGCCCAGTGCACGACGGCTCCGGCGATCGGCACCGCCGCGGTCGGCCCTTGGCACGCCACCGCGACGACGAGCGGCGCGCCGGCCTGGTCCGGCCCCAGGGTCTGGGCGTCGCCCGAGGTGATCGAGAGCGTGGGTGGCGCGTCGGGCGTGCACCCGTTCTGGGGATCCAGTTCCAGGGACTCGAGAGAAGCGGCCTCACCGTCCCCGCCCGCCACGAGGCAGCGCTCCGGCGAGCACGCACTGGCAATCGCCTGTCCGGCGGTCGGGCTCGCAACCAACGGATCGACCGTCCAGGTGTGTCCGCCGTCGCTTGACTCCAGCGTCACCTGGTCGATCGCCGGGTGGCCGACGGCCGACATCGAGCTCATCGCCGCGCAGCGGCCGCCCCCGAAGCACACGACGCCGGGCCCTGCCGCAACGGTGAGCGAATTCCCCTGTGCATCGTCGAGCGTCGGCAGCGTCACCGGGCTCCAGTGGTTGCCCCCGTCCGTCGTGACCGAGGCCGCGAGGTCGGTGAACGTGTTGCCGGTCACTCCGACGGCCACGCAGTCACCGCCGCTCGCGCACGAGACGGCGTCGCTCAAGATGCCGCTCGTGAGCAAGCCGTCCGGGGCGAGCACCCCGATCGGCGTGTCGGACACCTGCCAGGTGGCGCCCCCGTCGAGCGTGTAGAGGCTCGGGAGCGAGTCGAAGACACAGTCGGTCGATGACGAGCAGGCAATCGTGTCGATCCCGTCGGGGAACTCGACGCCGGGTGGGCCCGAGCCGCTCGAGAGCGTCGCCGGCAGCAGCCCGTTGTGCCAGCTGGTCCCCGCGTCCGTCGAGTACGCCGGAGCATTGCCGCCGAGCACGCAGGTAGACGCGCTCGGGCAGGCGATCGCGGCTGCCGGCACGCCCGACATGGTGGGGACGACGGGTCCGGCGGGATCGTCCTGCCAGGTGACACCACCGTCTTCGGACTGGAGGAACACACCGCCGCCCCCGGTCCCACCGGGAACCGGGTCGGTCGCTCCGACGGCGAAGCATCGGTTGGCGGTGGGGCAGCCGACCGAGGTGAGCACGCCATCCGGGAGCCCGCTCACGGCGGCGAGCGTCCAGGTGGCGCCGCCGTCGGCCGACACGATCGCGGCCGGAGCGCCAGATGTGTCCTGGCCGACGGCGCTGCACACGTCGCCGGCGCAGGCCACGCCGAAGAGATCGCCCAGCCCGGTCGGCAGATCGGAGACCGGCGCCCATCCGGGAGCCGGTGCCGCGTGCGCCACACGGGGGAGGGCCACCACGACCCCGGCGCTCAGGAGCGCGCCCAGGGCCAGACCGCTGAGGACACGCCTGCGCCGGCCGCGCCGCGCCCGGGCCGTCAACCGGTGGGCGCCACGCAGGGGCCGGCGCCGACCCCTCTGCTCACGCGGACCACGGCCGAGGAGGATCGCGCCCACACCGGCGCAGACGAGGAGCGCCCCGGAGGTGATCAGCCAGATGGTCGGCCCGCCGGTGAACGCCAGCTGGCTGCCCGCCGGCACCTCGGGTACCGCCAACGTCGAGGCCGCCACCGGTGAGTCTGCCGTGAGCACCCCGGTGCAGTGGAAGGCGGGGTCGCTGCGATAGTCCGCCGGCGCCTGGATCTCATGCAGACACCACGAGTATCCGGCGGGCACCGCGAACGTGAGCACCCCCTCGGCGTTGGTGGTCGCCTCGCCCCAGAACGTGTCGCCCTCGGGAACCGGGGTGTCGGCGGGGACTGCAGCCGGGCCCCCCGGTGGGTCCGCATCCTGCGCCGGCAATTCGTAGGTGGCGTTCGGGATCGTGGTATTCGGTTGCAGCACGTCGAACTTGTACACGCTGATGTGCACGGTGGCCCGCGTCTCGGGCAGCGCCACCATGGTCGCGGCGGACGGGGACTCGGTGGTGAGCACCGCGGTGCAGTGCAGCGCCGGATCGAGCAGGTAGTCGGGTGGGGCGGTGACCTCGCGAACGCACCAGGCATGGCCGGCCGGGACGGTGAAGTCCAAGACCCCGTCATCTCCGGTTGTCCCGCGCGTACCAGGTGTCGTCGGGTTCGGAGATCGCGTCGCTCGGCGCGGCCGATCGCACGCCGCTCGGCGGCACCGGTCCCTCGACGTAGAGGTCGTAGGTGGCGCCGGGGATGCCCGTGTCGGGCTGCAGCACGTCGAACTTGTGGATCGCCACGGTCACCGTGGCCTCCGTGTTGCCGACGACGAGGCTGGTGACCGCCGCCGGCGCCGTCGTGCTCCCGACCAGCACCGATGTGCAGTGTTGGTGCGGATCCGCCACGTAGTTCGGCGGCGGTTCCACCTCGAGCACGCAGTAGGCGTAGCCGGGGAACTGCAGCGGGAAGTCGGCGATCCCGTCGGGCCCGGTCGTGGCGCGGGCGGTCCAGGTCTCGGCGGTCTCGCTCGGCACGTCATCGGGCGCCGTGGGGTGGTCGGGACCGTTCCCGTTGTCCATCCGGTAGAGGTCGAAGGCGACGCCCGAAAGGGGAGTCGACGGATTTTCGGCGTCCACCTTGTCGACCGCGATCGCCACGAACGTGCCACGGTCGGTCACATCGATCGGCGTCGACGCCTGGCCGTCCGTCGCGGTGAAGCAACCGCCGGCCGCGGTCGCCAGGCCAGGCGGTGCCGTCGGCTCGCTCCAGCAGTACTGGTCTCCGGCGTCGAGGGTGGCCGCCGTGGTGCACGAGCCGGAGGCGTCGGTGGTGCAGGTGGCCACGGGGGGTCCCGAGCCGGCCGCCGGGACAATGGCGAAGACGGCACCGGCCGTCGAAACGGTGGTGGGATCGACGTTCCCGCTCGCCTCCTTGATGAAGCTCGCCGCAACGATCTTCGGGTCGTCGAAGGTCACGACGCGCGATCCCCCGGGGCTCAGGCTGACGTCCTGTGTGGCGTCGTCCGGATCGACGGCGTAGCCGGGCGGCGCCTGGAGCTCGGTGACCTCATAACTCCCCGGCAGGAATTCGCCCGCTCCGTCATTGCCCGCCGGGGCACACGCACCTTGGGCGTCGGTCGTGCAACTCCCCAGGTCTGCGTCGTAGGTGCCGCTGTTGCCCGAGTCGTAGCGAACGTCGAGGACGGCGCCTGACAGCGGAGCGCTCGTCTCGCTGTCGACCTTGCGAAGTCCGAGCGTCGCCGGCTGCACGTGGTCGAGCACGTCGATGACCGTCGGGCTGAGTCCGCCGGCAACGGCAACCGAGATCGGCCCGCTCGCCTGATAGCCGGCGGGCGCAACCGTCTCGGTCAGCGTGTACGTCCCGGGTACGAGGTCGGCGATCACGTTTGACCGGCCGTTGGCGCCAACGGCGAGCGTGCCGACGGATGTGGCCGCCGGAGCGGGCCCGGTCAGTGAGAAGGTCGCGCCGGCCACCGCCGCGTACGCGGTGTCGTCGCCGGTCTTGTCGACCTCGACGCTGCCGAGGTGCAGGTCGGCGAAGCGCACGGAGCCCTGCTCGCCCGGGCTGAGCGCGACGTCCTGCGTTGCCTGCGACGGGTCGAGGTAGTAGCCCGGGGGTGCGGTGACCTCGGTGATCCGGTAGTTGCCCGGGAGCAGGCCCGTTCCGTCGTTGCCCGGTGGAGCGCAGCTCCCGGAGCCGTCGGTCGTACAGGTGCCGAGATCGTCGCTGAACTCGCCGCCGTCCGTCGGCTCGAACGCGACGTCGAAGACGGCGCCCGCCAGGTCGACGCCCGTGTCGACATCCGTCTTGTCGATCTCGAGGCTCGCCGGCACGATGTGCTCCTCGGATGCGCCGGCGTACGACACGACGGTGTCTTGGCCGGCGGTCACCGTCGCCGTTTGGTCAGCGGCGACCAGGTAGCCGAACGGGGGAGTCACCTCGTGAACGGTGTAGGCGCCGGGTGCCAGTGCGACAGAGGCGGGCGAGAGGCCGGCGGCGTCCGTGGTCAGCGTGGCGACCGATTCGTCGGCCGAGTTCATGACGTCGAACACGGCGCCGCTCAGTCCGTAGTAGCTGGTGTCGTCGCCCGACTTGTCGATCGAGATCGTCCCGGTCGGCGTTCCGGCCGTGAGCTGCAGCGTCTGGTCGGGTGCGACCGGCGCGCTGAACGCCGCCAACTGCTGTGCGGTCGGCTCGCGGGCGGTCGGCGCATAGAAGTCCAATCCGGTTTGCCCGACACCCGTCGACGTCGACACCGTCACGCTCACGGGGCCGCCCCGTTGTTGAAAATCGGCGCGACCGCGCCACCGCTGGCGTCAGTGCTGATGCCGATCGAGGTCGGTCCCGTCGGAGAGTCGAAGGTGCCGTTGGCGATCGTCAGCGAGAGTCCAACGCCCGCCAGTCCGTTCCCCGACCCGGGGAAGCGCAGGGTGACCTGGACGGAGCCGCCTGTCTCGAAGGACGTCCCCCCGCCCACCAACCCGGTGCTCAGCTGCGGTGTGCCCGACGTGCCGGAGGCCTGGAGATACCACCCGTTGATGGCGTTGAAGGCCGCGAGGACGCCGGGGTCCATCGACGGGACGGGGCTCCCCCAGACGACTGCGTCGTAGAGCAGCTTGCCGGCGACCGCTGCCTGGTCGCTGGTGAACTGCCCGGTCAACCCGCCCCACCAACCCATCGCCTCTGTCTGCGAGAACGCGAAGCCGAGGGCCGCCGCAGTCTGCGTGTCGGCCCCCGACGGTGGTCCGGACGGCACGTAGTCGTAGTCGGGCGCCGGGTAGTCTCCGCCGCTTGCCGGGGGATCGGCGCAGAACGCCCAACCCTCGTCGGTCGGGAACCCGGGGCCGTAGGAGCCATACCAGGTGTTGGCGCCGGAGTAGGTGGCACAGAACCCGGCGAACGGAAACGGCGGACCGCCGACGGTGCAGGGCGCGGGTCCGTCGGCCGCGGCGACCCCCGATGCCGGGACGAGCGCACCGAGCAGCACCGACGTAATGCCGGCGACGACAAGGGTTCCGCCGAGAAGAACGCGCACCAGGGTGGTGGCCATCGGGCGTGATCGTCGAAGTCGCTGAGTCGAGCGGCGCATGGGAAGGGTGGTGTATCGGCCGCCTCTCCCTCGGCCCCTCCCTCCTCGGTTCCCGCCCTTCAGGTTCCGGGCCGCGAGGGCTCACCACCGTATCCTCGGTGTGGAGACCCCGATCGGTACGCTGTCGGCGGTGCCCATCGCCGCGACCAGCTCGACCAGGAGGAGGACGTTCTCGTCGATCTGCGGCCGCACTGGGCCTTTCTGTCCGCCCCGGTCGCGCTCAGCCTGGCGGCGATCGCCGCCGCCGTCGTCATCCAGAGCCAGTTCCCGAACTCTTCGCAGGTGGTCTTGGTGGTGCTCGCCGTGATGGTGGGCCTGCCGGTGCTCTGGCTCATCGCGCGGGTGGCCAAGTGGCTCTCGACCAGTCTGGTCGTGACGGATCGGCGCTTGATCTTCCGAAGCGGGGTGCTCGGTCGTCGGGTGGTCCAACTTCGTCTGCAGCGCATCGTCGACGTCCACTGCAACCAGTCGCTCCTCGAACGCATCATCGGCACCGGTCGGCTCATCGTCGAGGTCGAGGGCGAGGAGGGGGCCGTCACGGTGGAGGACGTGCGGCGGCCCCGGGCGCTCCAACGGGTGCTCACGCGCCAACTCGACGAGATTGACCGGTCGCGGTCGTCCTACCGGAACCAGGACGCACCGCCCGCCCGGCCCGCCTATCGAGAGCCCGAGCCGCTCGCACCCGCCGAGGAATACACGCCGCCTCGTGGCACGCTCCGCACGCCGCGCCCCAAACCGAGCAGCGGTCAGGGCCTCGCAGCGTGTCCGAGCAGCTGATCGAGCTCGATGAGCTCCGCCGGAGGGGCATCCTCACCGACCTGGAGTTCGCGGCCAAGAAGTCCGAACTGTTAGATCGCCTCTGACCTCGACAGTTGTCCGAAGACGGACCGTCAGGTTGCTGCGGCTACCGTTAGGGAGATGGGTGACACCCGGTACCGCTGCAGCGCGTGTGGCAACCTCACGCGATTCGAGGTCACCGCGACCCGGACGACACGCGCCTTCCACCACTACTCGCTTGCGGGGGAACTCGAGGTGGAGGACCAGGAGGTGTTGGCGGAGTCGATCGATGCCGTCGTGTGCCGCTGGTGCGGCCACGGCCGCTCCATCGAGGAGCTCCCGCAATCCGAGCTGGACGAGCAAGACCCTGCGTTCGTAGCGCACGGCGCCGACAGCGAGCCCACCCAGACGTGACCGAGAGCGTGTCGCCGCCACCGCTTCGGCGGTTGGTCTCGGTCCCGACCCACCGGGACCATCCCTCCACTCGCCCCGCACCCATCCGCGGCGAAGACCACTCGGGTGCTCGCGTGATCTTCGATCCGGTCAGCCGGGCCGAGTGGGTCCTCCTCCTCTTTGTCTCGACGACGTGCGACGGGTGTAGTGATGTCTGGGCGGCGGCCGGGCGTGGCGACCACGACATTGGACTCGAGGTCGATTCGGTCGTCGTGGTGACCGGCGGTCCCTCCCGCGAGGACACCGACGAGGTCCGCCGCCGGTCTCCCGAGGGGGTGCTCACGATCATGTCCGACGAGGCGTGGAGCACCTACCGCGTCTCGGGCCCTCCGTTCTTCGTGCTGGTCGACGGGGTCGGCGCCGAGGTGGCGACCGAGGGCGTCGTCGTCAGCCCGAACGACGTGATCGAGCACGTGCGGTGGGCGAAGAGAAAGGTGACCACTCGGTCGGGGCCGGGCGGCCCTGCCCCCTCACGGGGCGGACAGGGGCCTGCCCGTGACCACCCACGGTTTTCCCCCGGCGCTCGCTGAGCGCGCCAACCCGTCTCGGGAGGGAGCCCTGGAAACCGGAGAGATCGACGTCACGACGGGCGATCGCCAGGTGGTCGACATCACGAGCGACATCGCCCGGTTCTGCGCGACGCGCGGAGACGGCCTCTGTCACATCCTGGCTCCTCACGCCACCGCCGGTCTGGCCCTCATGGAGGTCGGGTCGTCGTCCGAGGGCGACCTCGCCGAACTGTTGGCACGCCTTCTTCCCCGTGACGACCGCTACGGGCACCGGCACGGCTCACTCGGGCACGGGGCCGACCACCTCCTGCCGGTGCTCCTCAGTCCGACCTTGGTGCTGGCGGTGGCGGCCGGGCGACTCCAGCTGGGCACCTGGCAGTCGGTCGTCCTCGTCGACACGAACGTCGACAACCCAAACCGCACGATTCAAATCTCTTTTCTGCCCGGCTGACGCTCCAATGGTGGCCTGCGCAGGATGAGGACCCCCGGTATGTCACACCCTTGGTTCATCCTGAGAACAACGAAGAGATGAATTCCACCGGGGAAGGGGAATCCCATGTCCATGCCCAGCCTGACGATCGACTGTGATCAGTGCACCCTCCAGCACACAAGCGCCTGTGATGACTGCCTGGTCACCTTCTTGCTCGACCGCGACCCCGATGACGCCGTCGTTATCGACGCCGACGAAGCGCGGGCGGTGCGCATGCTCGAGCGGGCCGGGCTTGTGCCGAACATTCGGTTCTGCGAACGAGCGGGCTGAACAGCGATCCCCGCGGCGTCGCCGGGCGGTTGCTCGGCGTGACGCCACCGGCGCGCCACCTGCTCGTCACGAACGACTTCCCGCCCAAGGTCGGGGGGATCCAGACCTACCTGTGGGAGCTCTGGAGTCGGTTGGATCCCGCGACGACAGTGGTGCTCACCGCCAGCTCCGATCCCGCCCATGGGGCGTTTGACGCCGAGCAGGCCGCGCGGGGACTGCGGATCGAGCGGGTCCCCGGTCGGCTCTTGTACTTCCCGACCCGCCCCATCCTGCGCCGGGTGCGCCGGTTGGCCGAAGAGGTCGACGCCCGCCTCGTCCTGTTCGATCCCGTGCTGCCGCTCGGGTTGCTCGGCCCGCGTCTCGGCCTGCCCTACGGCGTGGTGCTGCACGGGGCGGAGATCGCTGTCCCGGCCCGAGTGGCGCCGTTGCGCCCGGCGTTGGCCCGGGTGCTCCGAGGGGCCTCGCTGGTCGTGTCGGCCGGCCGCTATCCGGCGGCCGAGGCGGAGCGGGCCGGCGCCCACCGGGCGCGCATCGTCGAGGTGCCACCCGGGGTCGACTGCAACCGGTTCCCGCAGCAGGTCCCGTCCGCCCGCGCCGCGGCTCGTGCTCGCTTCAGTGTGCCCGACGACGCGACCTTGGTCGTGAGTGTCAGCCGCCTCGTGCCGAGGAAGGGCATGGACGTGCTCATCGAAGCCGCCCGCCGCCTGGCGGGGAGTCATCCCGACCTGGTGGTCGTGATCGCCGGCAGCGGGCGGGACGCACCGCGCCTCGAACGTCGCGTCGGCCGGGGCGCCCGTCCGCCTGCTCGGCCGGATCTCGGAGGAGGAGAAGATCGCGCTGCTGGGGGCGGCGGACGTCTTCGCCATGCTGTGCCGGTCGCGCTGGGGTGGCCTCGAAGAGGAAGGCTTCGGCATCGTCTTCTTGGAGGCGGCGGCGGCCGGCGTGGCCCAGGTGGCCGGGGACAGCGGCGGCGCGGCAGAGGCGGTGCTCGACGGGGAAACCGGGATCGTGGTGGGCCGGCCAGGCGACGTCGGCGACGTGGCGGCGGCCCTCCGCCGCTTGATCGTCGACCCGGCCCTGCGGGAACGGATGGGAGCCGCCGCCCGGGCGAGGGCCGAAGCATGCTTCGAGAATGACCTGCTCGCTCCTAGGCTGGCCCAGGCGTTGGCGGAAGTGGAAGGCTGATGGCAGCCGGGGCTGCACGTACCCCGCCACCGACGCGGGAGGTCCCGAACGGGGCCGACGAGGAGGATGACCGTGGCGGATCAAGCCACAGAGCGCATCATCGTGGCTGCCGAACCCGAGCGGTGCTACGCGGTCGCCGACGACATCGAGCGCTACCCGGACTGGGTCGCCGAGATCAAAGAGGTGACCGTCGAGCAGCGCGACGAGGACGGCCGACCGGCGCTGGTGTCCTTCCGGGTGGCGGCCTTCGGCCGCAGCACGTCCTACACGCTCGCCTACGACTACGCCCAGGCCCCCAAGGTGCTGGCCTGGCGGCTCACGAAGGGCGACATCACGACCCGCCTGGACGGCGCCTACCAATTCGAGGCCGCCGGTGAGGGACTGACCGAGGTCACCTACCACCTCGAGGTCGAGTTCCGGGTGCCGATTCCGGGGTTCGTCAAAATGCGCGCGCAGAGCCGGATCATGTCCACCGCGCTGCGGGAGCTGAAGGCCCAGGTCGAGTCCTCGTCGTGAGCGCCGGTACGGCGCCCGACAACCGGCCCGCGGCGTTCGGCGTCGACGTCGGCGGCACCAAGCTGCACGGGGTCGCGGTCTCCAAGAGCGGCCAGGTCATCGTCGAGACGAGGGCCGCCACGCCGGCCGTCACCCGGACGCCGGCCGAAGCGGGGACCGCCATTGCCGACGCGGTCGTCGCCATCATCGAGGAGCTCCGGGCGGCGGTGGCGGGCGACGGGACGGCGGCGCCGATCGGGATCGGTGTCCCCGGCATGCTCGACCGGCGGGGGGTGCTGGTCTTCTCGCCCAACCTCCCGAGCGCCGTCGGCGCCGACTTCCGGACGCTGCTCGCCGGGCCGCTGTCGGCGGCACCCTTCGTCGTGGAGAACGACGCCAACTGCGCCGCGCTGGCCGAACACGGATTGGGCGCGGCGCGCGGGTTCGACGACGTCATGGTCGTGACGCTCGGCACCGGGATCGGGGGCGGGCTCGTCGTCGGTGGGAGGCCCGTGCTCGGCGCGCAGGGCTTCGCCGGCGAGGTCGGGCACATGGTGGTGGATCCGTCGGGGCCGCTCTGCCCATGTGGTCGCCGCGGCTGTTGGGAGCGCTACGCATCGGGCGCCGGTCTGGCCCGCCTGGCGCGTGAGGCGGCCATCGGCGGCCGCCTGCCCGAGGTGGTGGCGTTGGCGGGCGGGGATCCCGAGACCGTGCGCGGCGAACACGTGTCGACGGCGGCCCTGGCCGGAGACGCCGACGCGCTCGGCGTCATGCGCGAGCTGGGGTGGTGGGTGGCCTTCGGGTTGGCCAACCTCACCGCCGTTCTCGACCTGCAGCGGTTCGTGATCGGCGGGGGACTGGCCGCCGGCGCCGGCGAGTACCTGCTGGAGCCGACCCGGGCCGCGTTCGGCGAACTGGTCGAGGGCGGGGAGCGACGCCCCCGGGTCGACATCGTGGCCGCCGAGTTGGGGGAGCGGTCCGGCGCCGTCGGCGCCGCCCTGGCTGCGCAGACGAGCCCGTGAGCGGCACCTGATGCGCGTCGGCGTCGTGCTCCCGAGCTTCCGGTACGGCAGCGAGGAGGCCATGGCGACCGCCCGCGCGGCCGAGGCCGCCGGGATCGATGCCGCCTTCTGCTTCGACCACCTCTGGCCGATGGGACAACCCGAACGGCCGGCGCTCGCCCCCTTCCCGCTGCTCGGTGCCGTGGCCGGCTCGACCGATCGGCTCTGGGTCGGCACCTTGGTGGCCCGGGTCGGCCTCGTCCCCGACGAGGTGCTGGTATCGGAGTTCGCCGCCCTGGCCGCGGTCGCGCCGGGTCGGGTGATCGCCGGCCTCGGCACGGGGGACGGCAAGAGCTCCGCCGAGAACGACGCCTACGGCGTGCCGGCCGCATCGGCCGAGGACCGCCGGGCCGGCCTCACCCGCTGTGCCGTGGCGTTGCGGGACTCCGGCATGCCCGTCTGGGTGGGGGCGGGGAGCCGGGCCACCAACGAGGTCGCGCGTGCGGCGGGCGTGGCCCTCAACCTGTGGGGTACGAGCGCCGAGGTCGTGGCCCAGCACGCCGTCGACGGCGAGGTGACCTGGGCGGGCCCGGCGCTGAAGGGTGACGCCGCCGCCATCGGTGCGGTGCTGCAGCCGATCGCCGACGCCGGGGCGACCTGGGCGGTGCTCGCCTCGCCCACCCCGCTGGACGCGCTGGCCGCGGCGGCCCGGGCGCTGCGGGACCGCAGCCGGTAGGACCGGCCGGGCCCCGACCCTGTCCGGGCCCGCCTGGCGGCGACGGTACGATTCGTCGATGGAGTTCCGCCGCATCAACGGCCTGCCGCCGTACGTCTTCGCCGCCATCGACAGCTTGAAGCTGGAGGCCCGGCGAGCAGGCAAGGACGTGATCGACCTCGGCTTCGGGAACCCCGACCTCCCCTCGCCCGACGTGGCCGTCGAGAAGCTGGCCGAGGCGGCGCACCTCGCCCGGAACCACCGGTACTCCTCGTCGCGGGGCATCCCTCGTCTGCGGCGCGCCATCGCCGACCGCTACCTGTCCAAGTTCGGGGTGGAGCTCGACCCCGAGACCGAGGTCGTGACGACCATCGGTGCCAAGGAGGGGCTGTCGCACCTGATGTGGGTCCTGGTGGGCCCGGGCGACACGGCGCTGGTGCCCTCGCCTTCGTACCCGATCCACATCTACGCGCCGCTCTTTGCCGGGGCCGAGGTTCGCCAGGTGCCCCTGCACGGTCCGAGCACCGCGCAGTCGGGGGCCGAGGCGCCCCCCGAGCCGGGTGACGCGTTCTTCGAGGCGCTGATCCAGGCCTACGAGTCGACCTGGCCCAAGCCGCGGGTGATCGTGCTGTCCTTCCCGCACAACCCGACGACGGCCTGCGTGGACCTCAACTTCATGGAGCGCCTGGTGGCGTTCGCCAGGGAGCACGACATCGTGCTCGTACACGACTTCGCCTACGCCGACATCGCCTACGACGGCTACAACCCGCCGTCCATCCTCCAGGTACCGGGCGCGAAGGACGTCGCCGTCGAGCTCTACACGATGACCAAGTCCTTCTCCATGGCGGGCTGGCGCGTCGGGTTCTTGGTGGGCAACGCCGCCATCGTCCAGGCTCTCACCAAGCTCAAGAGCTATCTCGACTACGGCACGTTCCAGCCCATCCAGATCGCGGCGATCGTGGCGCTGACCGAGGCATCGGATTACCCGAAGGAGATCAACGACATCTACCGGGGCCGGCGCAACGTGCTGTGCGAGGGGCTGAACAAGATGGGCTGGGAGCTGGCGGCCCCCAAGGGCACCATGTTCGTGTGGGCCCCGATCCCGCCCGCCTACCGCGAGATGGGTTCGCTCGAGTTCTCCAAGCTCTTGGTGACCGAGGCCGACGTCGCCACCTCACCGGGTGGGGGTTTCGGTCCCGGCGGGGACGGCCACGTGCGGTTCGCGCTCATCGAGAACGAGCAGCGGATCACTCAGGCCGTGCGCAACCTCCGTCGGGCTCTGACCAAGCTCGGCTGAGTCCCTCGCGTCGTCGAGGTATTACGACGATTGGGCCGGTGTCGCGCCGCGACGCGGGTTAGGGCGTGACGAGGCTGAATGTTCCCTTAGCTGGCGCCGGAGCCTTCCGGCCCTGTCCGTTCCCGGTGGCCGCGAACTTGCCACCCTTCACGGTGACCTCTTCTGCCGAATAGAAGTAGAGCGGCTTGTCGTCATAGGTGAGTTGTACGGTGCCGTCGCTTCTCGTCATCTTTCCGACCTTGGATGAGGAGAGCGAGGAGCCCACGAGCCCCGGGGTTCCCACGCTGAGATCAGGCGGCCAGACGACGCTGCATTGGCCGCTGCAGGTGCTCTTCGAGGCGGTGTCGCCCTTGTGGGAGTACAGCGGGAACACTTCCCAACCCGCCAACGTCTGCATGAGTTCGGCGACCACCGATTTCTTGCCGATCTGGAGGGTCGTGAGCATGCCCGGCCAGGCGAGGGGTCGACCGGTCGGTGTCACCAGGTACCACAGTCCGTGCCAAGGAGGCAGGCCCGGCTCGTCGAACTCCTCTCCGGTGATCATGAAGGGGGACATCTCAAAGAGGTAGAGCGGATGGCCGGCGTAGGTGACCTGTTCCCCGATCCCGGCCCGTTCCACGGTCCCGAGCAGCTTCTGGCTCACTCCCGGGCCGGCCACCGGAGCACCGGTGGTGGTGAGGGCGGGCCACTCCGAGTTCGGCCCCCCGGTGCAGGCAATGGGCATGCCGACCACGGTCACCGTCGTCGTCGTACAGCCATAGGTCGGTGGCTCATCGCTCGTGATGATGTACAGGGTGTACCCGGCGTACTGGCCGTTGCCGACAATGAGCATCTTGCCAAAGGCAGCGGAAGTGACGCTGATCTTGGTGGCCGGCGGCGGGGTCCCGGGCGCCGTCGTCGTGGTTGTCGTCGCGCCTTGGGCCGGAGCCGTGGCCAGCACGGTGATGAGGCCGCCCAGAAGGCTGCAGGCCAAGAGCAAGCGAAGAGCTCCTCGGAAGCAGCGTTGCACGACGCGTCGTCGCCGAAGACCTTCTTGATGCCCGCGGCGAGCGCCTTGGCGCCGTCGATGACGCACAAGACGCCGCCTTCGACGGAGAGTCCCCGGGCCACCAAGTCGGCCAACAGCGCCGTAACGACGGTCTTGTTCTCGGTGTCGCCGAGCCACAGCCCGACCGGCACCTTGGTGCCGTCGGTGGTGATGACCAGGGCAGCAACGACGCACTGACCGGCCACGTCGAGCCCGTCGATCATGAGGACGGCGATGTCGAGGTCCGAGAGGCTCCGGGCCATCAGCTCGGCCAGGGCGGTCTTGGTGGCGGCGATGAAGCGCCGCGAGATGGCCGACTTGGACACCGAACGCGAGCGGGCCTCGATGTCGGCACCCACCGGCTCGGCCACGTCCGCGTGGCGCCGCGTGGCCACGCCGGCGAGCATGCGCTCGACGACGAGGGAGTTGAGCAGGTCGACCGAGCTGAACACCTTCCAGGTGTCGAGCTCGATCTCGGTGTCCTCGATTGTCCGGCCCCGGGGACGCTTGGTGCTCACCTGGCGTCCGCCGAGCACGACCGATCCGGTGGTGGTCCCGTGCCAGTTCCCGACGCGCTCAGCGGAAGGGATCTTGGCGTGTTTGGTCCCGACGCGGCCGGTCAGTTCGGCCTCCATCATCTGGCGCATCACGACCAGTCCGGTCGCTGACGCGAAGGCCAGCAGGCCTTCCTTGACGGCCCCGGCCACCTCTGCCAGGGCGACGGTCGCCTCGAGCGGCAGGTCGGCGAGGCGGTCTGCCTCCTCCACCGGTGCGACGGTCACGACGGGTAGCTTCTTCTTCATTGGTGGTCCCCTTTCTGGGTGGTTCTTTGGATTGGTCTCCTGAACACCTACCGCACGGCAGGACTCAGGAGGGGGACCACCACCTCACTTCAACAAACTTGGGGACACCGTCCGATCACGATCAAGTCCTTCCCTGCGACACACCATGCGTCGCGGCGGCACCGTTGTGGTGTCCTGGCCATTGACCCACGTTGCGAACCCGGTGCCAAGGGTGCCGTCTACGCCGGGCAGGGTGGTAGCTCCTCTCCCGTTTGGGTGGCGCTAGCACCCCTTGATACGGGCGCCCGGCCCAGAAACGTGCGGAGAACTACCGGTACCTGCGAACTTGCAGTCCGTTAGCCGCCAGCTGCGGCTGCTCTCGCTGAGCGACTCGGCAATCGAAGGGCGCCGATGCCGCCCTCTGAATGGCCGATTGGTTCTCCGCGCTCGGGCCGAGAGGAGTCGCTCCCAACGGCCTTGATTATGGTTGTCAGACACCGTGAGCCGTGGGTTGAAAGGCTCGCTAGGGGGCCACGAGATGGATGCACTCGAAGGAATCAGGATCCTCGATCTGACCTGGGGGATCTCCGGGCCGGCCGGAATTTTGCTCCTGGCCGAGCACGGGGCCGATGTGATCAAGGTCGAACCCCCGGGCGGCGACCCGTATCGCGCCTACCCCGGCTACCGGGTGTGGAACCGCAGCCGCCGCTCGGTCGCGCTCGATCTCAAGACGGCGAGGGGGAAGGAGCAGTTCTTGGAGCTGGTGGCCACCGCCGACGTGTTGGCGGAGAGCTTCCGGCCGGGAGCCATGGCCGCATTGGGCCTCGACTACGAGTCCTTGTCGGACCTGTTCCCCAAGCTCATCTACCTGTCGATACCGGCGTACCCGTCGGACAGCCGCCACGCGGGGCGTCCGGGGTGGGACGCGTTGGTGCAGGCCCGCTCGGGAGAGCAGTGGGAGCAACCGGGTTGGCGACCCGGTCCGATATTCCTGGCGAGCCCCATGCCGAGCATCGGCGCGCTGTACCTGGTGCCGACGGCCATCTTGGCCGCCTTGCACGCACGGGAGCAGACCGGTCGGGGCCAGAGGGTCGAGACCTCGCTCTACCAGGGGGTACTCGCCTTTACGACCATGCTGTGGGTCCACGCCGAGCGGAACCAGAACACGGGGGCGGTCATGACCAAGACCTATCCCCCCGGCGTCCACCAGGCAGAGGTGATGAAGGCCGCCGACGGATGGGTGCAGGTGCTTCCGGGCTCCGCCAGACGGAAGGGCGCCCGAATCCAAGACATCTTCGATGTCCCCGAAGGCCTGGCGATGCCGGATCTGTACAAGGCGATCGCCGAAGACGTGGCGACCCGCAAGCGCGAAGAAATCGTCGAGCGCATGCACGAGGACCTGTGTCAGGTGGCCGAGATTCTGCCCGACCCGCGAGGTGCTCAGCCACCCCCAGATCATCGCCAACGACATGGCAGTGGTCGTGGAAGATCCCGAGGTGGGCCGCACCATCCAAGCCGGCATGCCCTTCCGGTTGGCGATGTGCCCGCCGAAGGCCCCCACGCCGCGCCCGGCTCCCGGGCAGCACAATGACGAGGTCTTCGCCGAGCACCGCCGGCCGGCGTCGCCGACCCCGCCGCCCTCTGCCGGCGGGGTCCACCGCTACCCGTTGGAAGGGATCAGAGTCCTCGACTTCGGGCGCATGGTGGCCGGCCCGTATGGCCCCATGATCCTGGCCGGCCTGGGCGCCGATGTCATCCACGTCGCCACCCGGAGTCCTGCCCGATGACCTCGATCATGAACTCGAGCAGCGTGCTGCTGGGTTGCGAGCAGGGCAAGCGCTCAATCCTCGTCGACATGAAGTCCTCACGAGGGCGCAGAGCTGGTCCGCAAGCTCATCGAGCGTTCCGACATCGTCCATCACAACCTCGTCAAGGGGGTGGCTGAGACGGCTCGGCATCGACCACGAGTCATTGCGGAAGATCAAGCCCGACATCATCTCCTGCAACGCCTTCATGTACGGGCCCGAGGGTCCGCTCTCGCACCTGGGCGGCAATGACTCGCTGTCACAGGCGCTCAGCGGCCTTGAATACGAAGCGGGTCCGGCAGAAGAGGGGAACCGCACCGCTCTACTACCGCTTCGGCCACACCGACACGACGAACGCGCTGGCATCGGTGGTAGGGGTCCTCGCGGCCCTGGCCCACCGCGACCGCACCGGCGAAGGGCAAGCCGTCTGGACGTCGCTGATCAACGCCGCGACCTACGTCTGCTCGGACGTGCACCTCACTGACGAGGGGGCGGCCGATCCGCCCAAGCTCGACAAGGCTCAGACGGGCTTCGGGGCGCTGTACCGGCTCTATGAGACCCAAGACGGCTGGATTCAGGTCGCCGCCGTCAAGCCCCAGCACTGGCCGGCGTTCTGCGCAAGCGGTCGGCCACCCGGAGCTCGGCCGGCGACGAGCGGTTCGCGACGCCTGAAGCTCGTCAGGCCAACCGGCGGCGCTCGAGCGACGCTGGTCGCCGACGTGTTCATGTCGCAGACGGCCATTCAGTGGCGGCGGCGTCTCAACGACGCCGGGGTTCCTGCCGAGATCGCCGCAAACACCATCGATGGCGAGACGGTGCTCTTCGACGAGGAAAATCGTCCGGCTGGGCCTGGTCGTCGAGACCCAACATGCGGAGCTGGGTCGCCTGCGCCAGTTTGGCAACCTCATGCGCTTCAGCGACACGCCGAGCACCGTGTTGCGCCCACCGCCGGTGCCCGGCGAGAACACGATCGAGATCATGCGCTGGCTCGGCTACGACCAGGAGACGATCGACAAGCTCCTCGGGGCCGGGGTGGTCGCCACATCCTGATGGGCGCGCTCTCCACTCGCTTCGGAGTGGGGGCGCCACCACGAGTCAGGTTGCAACGGCAATGACAATCGGAAGGGCCACCAGCGCTCCGGCGAGCGCACAGCCGACAGTGACCAAGGCTCGTGACGTGCCGGTGGCGTGAAGGAGGCGCTGGACCCGCCTCGGGACCAGCGCCGGCGCGACCCCGAAGGCGCACGGCGGCGGCGCCATCGCGGTGGCCATCCGGATGAGGGCCGAGGCCAGGAGCCGCGGGCCCTGTTGTCTCGCTGCATAGTCGTCGGCCGCGAACTCCAAGAGGCTGGCGACCGCCCGCGGTGCACGTCTCATGTAGGGGACCCAGCGGAGAATGTCGGCGGCGCACGAGAGCGGGAGCAGCACCAATCCATGTCGCTCCTGCGCATGGCCCCGCTCGTGAGCGAGGACCGCGGCGAGTTCGTCATCATTGAGGATCTGCAGGGTGCCGGTGCTGACGACGATCCTGGGTCGAAGACCGGGGATGTAATAGGCGGCCGCTCTGGCGTCCTCCAGCGTCACCGTCCCGTCTCCGCATCTCGAGTCAAGGGCCACAAGATCGAGCAGCTGCCGGTGTCGCGCCCGAGACCGAATGACGCGGACCATGGTCACGCCCATGACGGATCCCAACACGATCGCCGCGTCAACCGCCAGGGTGAGCCCGACCGCTTCTGGCACGCCCAGGCCGGTCAGTATCCGACCCTTCAGAATGTCGTGGGCCAGCTCGGCCACACCGGGGAAGAAGCCGGCGTGGTAGCGGGCAACGCCGACGGCCAACCCGGCGCCGATCGCGCTGAGGGAGCCGGCAACGCCGAGCGCCTGCCACAGCAGCACCCCGGTCTTGGGCACGCGCTCTATCCATTTGAGATGGTCCAGCACTGCGCCCGCGGGTCCCAACAGGGCGGTGGCAAGAACCGCCAGCACAATGGCGACAACCATCAGCTGGCCGTCTTCGGTGCGCCGGATTTCTTGTCGTCCGGAAGTTCGGAGAGCTCCTCGAGGGCCGACCGGAGCACCTCGGCCTCCGAGGCGGTCACCGTTTCGGCGAACCGCACCAAGACCGCATGTGAATCCGGCGCACCTCGAAGCGCTTCTCGCATCAGCTCTGCCGTGTACACGTCCCGTGGGGCGGTCGCCGCGTAGCGGTGGGCCCGCCCGTCCTTGGTGCGTTCCACCATTCCCTTTCGGGCGAGGCGGTCAAGCACCGTGAGCACGGTGGTGTACGCATGATGCGGCAGCTCGAGGGCAACCTCGCGCACGGTCAGCGTTTCGCTCGGTGAGCTCCAGAGGAGCTCCATGACTTTGCGCTCGAGTTCGCCGAGTCTGGCCACTTCGTCGTCCCCACTCCATCGTCCCCGCCGCGTGGGTCCCGATAGGTCGCCGCTCAGCCTACATCGCCAGATTTGAACTCCTACGTGACGTAGTACTACGGTCCGTCGAACATGGAAATCGCTGGTCAACGGACGATCCAGTAGGCGCGGCGGTGCCGGTCGCAGGCCTCTCCCTGCTCGTCGCGGACGCCCCGCTGCCTCCGCTGCGCGGCAGCCAACTTCTCTCCACGCAGTTCGACGCCGTTCCGGTGACCCTGGTCCTCGGTGCCCTGCTGCTCTATCTCTGGGGGGTGAGACGGGCCAATCGGTTGCGTCCCCGCCACCCGTGGGCGGCGGGCAAGACGGTGGCGTTCATCTCGGGCCTCTTCGTCACCGGGCTGGCCATCTTCAGCTCCATCGGCGTCTACGACGGCGAGCTGTTCTGGGACCACATGGTCCAGCACCTCCTCTTGATCATGGTCGCCGCGCCGCTGTTCGCCATCGCGCTCCCCCCTCGACCTGGCGTGGCGATCGACCACCGGCGCCGCCCATCGTTGGGTCACCGACGTTCTTCGATCGGCTCCGTCGCGCGTGCTCGGTCACCCGGCGGTGGCGTTCGCCCTGTACGCGGTCATGATCCCGATCACCCACCTCACCAGTTGGTACAACTACACGCTGGAGCACGAGTCCGTGCACAACGCCGAGCACCTCGTCTTTCTCGGTGTCGGCTATCTCTTCTGGAGACAGATCTTCGGTTCGGACCCCGACAAGTACCGAATGCACCCGGCCCTGCAGTTCGGCTACCTGTTCCTGGCCATTCCGATCGACACGTTCACCGGGCTCTCGCTTACCGGTGCCACCCATGAACTCTTCCCGGCCTACCTGACGCTCCATCGGAACTGGGGACCGTCACTGGTCTCGGACCTGCACCTGGGCGGGGTGATCATGTGGGTGGGCGGCGACTCGTTGATGCTCTGGCCGATGATCCCGGTGGCGCTTCGCTGGCTTCACCTCGAAGAGCGCCGTGCGAGGCGGGCCGACGCCCAGTTGGACGCCGCAATGGAGGCAAATCTCGGGACTCCGGCTTGAGCGATCCAGCGGCCGGCCGGTTGCCGAGGCGGATCCCCGTTGTCGGGTTGCTCGCGCTGGCGATCGGTGGGCTGGTGCTGGCCGGATGCGCCACGGGCGTGCCCGGCCCGCCGCCGGCCAGTCAAGGCATCGTCCAGAATCGGGCGATTCCGACGGTTCCGTTGATCAGCGCTGACGGGGCCCCGACCAGCCTCGCCGCCTACCGAGGCAAGTTCGTCGTGATGGCGCCCTTCCTGACACTGTGCCAGGACGAATGCCCGCTCGTGACCGGGGCGTTCGTGGCACTGCAGCAAGATCTCAAAGCCGCCGGCCTGGCCCATCGTGTGGTGTTCATGGAGATCACGGTGGACCCGCGGCGGGACACGCCGGCGCGCCTGACCGCCTACTCTCGGCGATTCGGGGCCGATTGGCCGCTCCTCACCGGCACCCCGGCCAACCTCGACAAACTCTGGCGATTTTTCGGGGTCTCCGTTCAGATCGTCCCCGAGGCCAAGCCGGCGAAGCTGGACTGGCTGACTGGGAAGCCGTTGACCTACGACGTCAATCACACCGACGGGTTCATCTTGATCGGCACCGACGGTCACGAACGATTCGCCGATGCCAATCCCCCAATCTGCACGGGAAGCTCAACGCACGGCTGACCAGCCTGCTGAACAGCGGCGGCATCCGAAACCTGGATCACCAGACGGGCATCAGCTGGACGCTGCCGGACGCGCTGTCGGCAATCAGTTGGCTGGTCGGCAAGAGCATCCCGTCGATTGCGTCGACATAGCGCTGCTTTCGCCCCATCGACCCGCCTCCACGTCCTCGCGGCTCGCACCGTCGCCGCGAGGGGTGACAGCAGTCGCGGCGTTGGTTCTTAGGGCAGGCCGGCGCCCGGCACCTCGACGCGGGCGGCGGCGATGCCGCCGATCGGAGAGGGACGCACCTCGGCGGGCTCGCTGCTCGGCGCCACCATGGCGTAGAGCGTCGAGCGATCCGCGCCACCCAGCATGCAGGCGAAGCACGGCTGCTCGGTGACCAATCGCCCGACCACCTTCCCGCCCTCGGCCACCCGGATGCACTCGGGGGCGGTCGCGTTGGCCACCCAGACGCAGCCCTCGGCGTCGAGACAGATCCCGTCGGGGGCGCAGTTCTCGAGCTGCGCCCACACCCGCCGATTCGAGAGCGTCCCGTCGCTGGCCACGTCGAACGCGCTCAAGCGGGCGGCGAAGGTCTCGGCGATCACGAGGGTCCTGCCGTCGGGGAAGATGACCGTCCCGTTCGGGAAGGCCAGGTCCGCCGCAGCGACGCTGGCGGTGCCGTCGGGGTCGATGCGGACGAGCGAGGTGCTGGCGATCTCGGCCGTGCCCTGCCGCCAGGCGTCCAGGTCGAAGCCGAAGTTGCCGACGTAGGCGTGCCCGGTCGCGCTCACCACCATGTCGTTGGCGAACCCGGTCGCCCAGGGGCTGAGGTCGCCGTAGGGCTCGAGGGCGCCGCCCCGCTGACGCAGCACCCGGTGATCGAGCATGGAGACCACCAGGAGGTCGCCGTCGGGCAGCCAGCCGAGGCCCGAGGTCTGGCCCGCGTACTCGACCTCGCGGCGGCGGTCCCCCTGCTCGTCGACCGAGAAGACACCGCCGGCGAAGAAGTCGGAGAACCACAGGCGCCCCTCGTGCCAGCGGGGGGCCTCGCCGAAGTAGACGCCGTCGAGGAAGCTCGACGCGACGTGGGGTTCGAAATCGGGCACGTGGCACCTCCGGTCGTGCTCGGGGCAAGGACCGGGGCGAAGTTCACCACAGTTGGTCTCGGGCGCGTCGGGCCGGGCGCACCCGCCGGGCGGCGGGTCGGCGCGGTACCGTGCCCCGTGGCCTACTGGGGGATGAAGGTCCTGCTGTACCCGATCTTCCGCCTGTTCTGGCGCGTGCGCATCGAGGGGCGCCACCACGTCCCGGCCCACGGTGCGGCCGTCGTGGCGGCCAATCACCAGTCCTTCTGCGACTCGTTGTTCATCCCGTTGGCGATCCCCCGGCGAGTGACCTACCTCGCCAAGGCCGAGTACTTCGACACCTGGAAGACCGCCTGGTTCTTCCGGGCCGTCGGACAGATCCCCATCCGGCGCGGCGGGGGCGACGCCTCCGAGCGCGCCCTGGCCACCGCCCGCGAGGTGCTCGGCCGCGGCCGGATCGTGGGCCTCTACCCCGAGGGAACCCGCTCGGAGGACCGGTTCGTCCACCGCGGGAGGACCGGCGTGGCCCGGCTCGCCCTCGAATGCGGGGTGCCGGTCATCCCGGTGGGCGTTGACGGCACCGAACGGGTCCAACCGATCGGCCTGCGGCACCTGCGCCCGTTCCAGCGGGTCACCATCCGCTTCGGCCCACCGATGCGGCTCGCACGCCCGACGCCGGCCGACGGCGGGCGGGACGAGTCGACGGCGCGCTCGCTGGACGCCGCCCACCTGCGGACGTTCACCGACGACCTGATGCACGAGATCGCGGGGCTCGCCGGACGCGAGTACCGCGACGACCTGGCCTCACGGGCCGACGCCCCTACGTAGCGGTCAGGCGCTCTCCGCTTTCAGTCGAGGGAACCCGACCGTTCGACGGCGCGCAGCCACTGGGCGTAGGCGGCGTCGGTGATGGACTGATCTGTCGTCGCCACGTGCTGCACGTCGAGCGCCCACAGGGACGCCAGCTGGTCGAGGCCGCCCCAGACGCCTTCGGCCAGCCCCGCCAGCATCGCGGCACCGAGCGCCGTGGACTCCGTCGAGCGCGGGCGCGGCGACGGGCACGCGGACCTGGTCCGCCTGCAGGGCGAGCAGCAGATCCATGGCGGCCGCGCCCCCGTCGACGCGCAGCACTGCGAGCTCGCCCGTGGCGGCCACCATCGCATCGACCATGGCGCGGACTGAGAAGGCCAGGGACTCGACGACGGCGCGGGCCAACTGCGCGACGCCGCTCCCACGGGTGATGCCGGTGATCGCCCCGCGCGCGTCCGGGTCCCACCACGGGCTCCCGAGCCCGGTGAACGCCGGCACTACCGACACACCGCCCGAATCGGGGACCGACTCGGCGAGCGGGCCGGCGTCCGCCGCCTGCTCGATCACTCCCAGCCCGTCGCGCAGCCACTGGATGGCGGCGCCGGCGGTGAACGTCGAGCCCTCGAGGGCGTAGGCGACCGCCGCGTCGTCGCCGGCGTGTTCGCCCAGGTCCCAGGCGATGGTCGTCACGAGCCCCTCAGCCACATCCGGGCACTCCACTCCGACGTTGCACAGGACGAAGCTCCCGGTCCCATAGGTGACCTTCACCATGCCCGGCTCGAAGCAGGCCTGCCCGAACAGGGCCGCCTGCTGGTCGCCGGCCACACCGCTGATCGGGACGCCTGTCAGATCGCCGAGCGCGTCGTCCACGCCGACGACGCCGAAGCGGCCACACGAGGGGTGGACCGACGCCAGCACCGATCGGGGGACCCCGAAGAGCTCGCAGAGCTCATCGGACCAGCGTCGCTCGGTGATGTCGAAGAGGAGCGTCCGGCTCGCGTTGGTGGCGTCGGTGGCGAAGCGGCCGCCGGCGGGGCCGCCGGTCAGGTTCCAGAGCAGCCAGGAGTCGACCGTGCCGAGCGCCAGGTCGCCCGGCGCGTGCGCGTCGAGCGCTCCCTCTGCCAACAGCCAGGCCATCTTGGTGGCCGAGAAGTAGGGGTCGAGCACGAGCCCGGTCAGGGCGCGGACGCGGGGCAGGTGGCCGGCTTCGCGCAGCGCGGCGCACTCGGGAGCTGTGCGCCGGTCCTGCCAGACGATGGCGCGGTGCAGCGGCCTGCCCGTGGCGCGGTCGAAGGCCACCACGGTCTCGCGTTGGTTGGTGAGGCCGATCGCCGCCGGCCGCTCGCCGCGTCGGGCCAGGCGTCCGCTCACCTCGCCGAGCGTGCCGCAGACGTGCTCCCAGATCTCATTGGCGTCGTGCTCCACCCAGCCGGTCCGGGGGAAGTACTGGGTGAGCTCCCGGTAGGCGACGTCGACCACGCGCCCGCGCTCGTCGACGGCCAGCGCGCGCACGCCCGTCGTTCCGGCGTCGATCGAGAGGACGGTCGCCATCGCAGGGGCGACGCTATCGATCAGAGCGGGTCGGGGTAGTGGCTGTCTGAGTTCGTGTCACAGCCCTTCACTAGGTTCGAACCCGTGACACGTGGTCGGACCTTCCCCTCCCTCCCTTCCTCCAACCGGGGGAGTGGGTGGACCGGTGACTCTCGCCGACGGACGGAACCCAGCCAGGACGCGGGCCGCCGCGGGACACCGTGGGGGAGATGGTGGTGCGCCCCGGGGTGGGCGAGGGCCGGATCGCACCTTGTGGCCGCCGCCCGGACCACCGTCGGAGGCCCGAAGATAGTTGACGCGGTGTAACTACAGTGCTGTAATAACCCCAGCATCTCGTGTCCCGGGGGCGACCAACCACAAGATATTGTGGTTTGGGGGGAAGTATGTGGTTCCCGGGGCCGCCCATCGCGGCGTCTGGCAGGCAGACGCCGCGACCAGCCACGGATCAGAGGGAGCACAGCGAACATGGCAATCGCCCCGCAGCGGCTCGGCATCGGCATCGACCGCCACTTCACGACCGAGGGTCGCGACCCCTACGACGAGGTTCGCTGGGAGCGCCGCGATGCCCGGATCGTCAACCTGCGCGAAGGCACCGTGGCCTTCGAGCAGCTGGGCGTGGAAGTGCCCGAGTCCTGGAGCGTCAACGCCACCAACATCCTGGCGCAGAAGTACTTCCGCGGGACGCTCGGCACGCCCGAGCGGGAGTGGTCGCTGCGCCAGGTGGTCGACCGGGTGGTCGACACGATCACGTCGTGGGGAGTGAAGGACGGCTACTTCGTCGACGGGACGGAGGCGGACGCCTTCCGCGACGAGCTGAAGCACCTCATCATCCACCAGAAGGCCGCGTTCAACTCGCCGGTCTGGTTCAACATCGGCGTCCTCGGTGTCCCTCAGCAGGCGTCGGCCTGCTTCATCCTGTCGGTCGAGGACTCGATGGACTCGATCCTCAACTGGTACACCGAGGAGGGCACGATCTTCAAGGGCGGCTCCGGCGCCGGCGTCAACCTGTCGCGCATCCGCTCCTCCCACGAGCTGCTGAAGGGCGGCGGGACGGCATCGGGCCCGGTGAGCTTCATGCGGGGGGCGGACGCCTCCGCCGGGACGATCAAGTCGGGCGGTAAGACCCGGCGCGCCGCCAAGATGGTCATCCTCGACATCGATCACCCCGACATCGAGGACTTCGTGTGGTGCAAGGCGATCGAGGAGCGCAAGGCCCGCGTGCTGCGTGACTCGGGATTCGACATGGACCTCGATGGCTCAGACAGCCACTCGATCCAATACCAGAACGCCAACAACTCGGTGCGGGTGACCGACGAGTTCATGCAGGCGGTTATTGACGGCGGGGACTGGGAGCTGCGGGCCCGCACCGACGGCTCGGTCGTGCGGACGGTCCCGGCCAAGGACCTGTTCCGCCAGATCGCCCACGCCGCCTGGGAGTGCGCAGACCCGGGCATGCAGTTCGACACGACCATCAACAAGTGGCACACCTCGCCGGTGACCGGTCGGATCAACGGGAGCAACCCCTGCTCGGAGTACATGCACATCGACAATTCGGCGTGCAACCTGGCCAGCCTCAACCTGATGAAGTTCCTGAACGACGACAACACGTTCGCGGTCGAAGACTTCCGGGCCGGGGTGAAGGCGATCTTCACTGCGCAGGAGATCCTGGTCGGCAACGCCGACTACCCGACCCAGCCGATCGCCGAGACCTCACGCCGCTTCCGCCAGCTCGGGATCGGGTACGCCAACCTGGGCGCCCTCCTCATGGCCAACGGCCTGCCCTATGACTCCGCCGAGGGACGGGCCTGGGCCGGTGCCATCACGGCGCTCATGACGGGGCACGCCTACGCGACCTCGGCGCGCACCGCGGCGCGGATGGGCCCCTTCGCCGGGTTCCACGAGAACGGTGACGCCATGGTGAACGTCCTGCGGATGCACCAGACCGCGGCCGCCAAGATCGACGAGGAGCTCGTGCCGCCCGAGTTGCTGTCCGCGGCCCAGGAGTCCTGGGACGAGGCGGTCGAGCTGGCCGAGCTCTACGGCGTCCGCAACGCCCAGGCCAGCGTGCTGGCCCCGACCGGCACGATCGGCCTCCTCATGGACTGCGACACGACCGGCGTCGAACCCGACCTCGGCCTCGTGAAGACGAAGAAGCTGGTCGGCGGCGGCACGATGTCGATCGTCAATCAGACGGTGCCGCGGGCGCTCGTCCGCCTCGGCTACAACGCCGGGCAGGTGGCCGACATCGTCGCCCACATCGACCAGCACAAGACGATCGTCGGGGCGCCGCATCTGGCGATCGCCGACCTACCGGTGTTCGCGTGCTCGATGGGCGACAACACGATCCACTACTCGGGTCACATCAAGATGATGGGCGCCGTCCAGCCGTTCATCAGCGGCGCCATCTCGAAGACCACGAACATGCCCGAGGACGTCACCGTCGAGGACGTCGAGCAGCTCCACATCGACGCCTGGCGGCTCGGGATCAAGGCCATCGCCATCTACCGCGACAACTGCAAGGTGGCCCAGCCGCTGTCGACGACCAAGGAGGAGCTCGCCAGCGGGGACGCGGCGCCTCCGGGTTCGGAGGCCGAGGCCCACGCCCGCCGTCTGGCCACCCGGATCGCCGAGCTCGAGGCGGCGCTGGTGCAGGCCAAGCAGCGCGAGTCCGATCCGGTCGTCGTCGGTGCGGTCCGCGAGCGCCTGCCGCGTCGCCGCCTGTCCAAGACCTTCGCCTTCCGGGTCGCCGACTGCGAGGGCTACGTCACGGTCGGCGAGTACGAGGACGGCCGTCCCGGTGAGGTCTTCATCAAGGTCTCCAAGCAGGGCTCGACGCTGGCCGGGATCATGGATGCCTTCAGCATCTCGATCAGCCTCGGACTCCAGCACGGCGTGGCGCTGGCCACCTACGTGCGCAAGTACTCCAACATGAAGTTCGAGCCGGCCGGCCTGACCGACGACCCCGACCTGCGCCTGGCCACGAGCCTCATGGACTACATATTCCGGCGGATGGCGCTCGACTACCTCTCCTACGACGATCGCCTGGAGCTCGGGGTCCTCAGCACGTCCGAGCGGACCCAGCCGACCCTGCCCGGGGTGGAGGAGACGACGACGCCCACGTCGGGAATGGTCGACGACTCCATGGCCGAGCGGTATGCAGCCCGAGTGTTGAACCCGGCGATGCAGGCCGCCAGCATCCCCCTGCTCGCCCGCGGCGAACTCCGCGACGCCCCCTACTGCTACAGCTGCGGGGACGCCATGCAGCGATCGGGTTCCTGCTACGTGTGCGGCAGCTGCGGGACGACCAGCGGTTGCTCCTGAGCGAGAGGTCGTAGCGGCCCCGAGACCCGGAGTCGCGGCGTCGTCTCCCGGGTCCAGCTACGACCAGGGCACGAGCGCCGGCAGGTCCGGGCGACGGACCCTGCCGTAGAGCCACGCCAGCTCTTCCCTCGGGTCGTCGAAGGCGGACGGGGCGAGCGCGGCGCCGGTCGGGAGCCGTTCGCCGACCGTTGATCGGAGCTTCAGGAGGAAGACGTCGACGAAGTCGTCTGACCAGTCCGCGTACGACACCCCGACATCCAGATCGACTAGGTGCACTTCGAGCTCCTGCCACCGCCGCGCCGGGAGCGCGGACAGCGGCCGCTCGCGGCCGCCGACGTCGCGGGTGACATTGGACCAGGCACCGGGCGGCAGGTCCGACCACACGGTGGCGAGCGCCGCCGCCGACGTGCGGCAGTCAGCGATGAGTGTCTCGGCGCTCCGCCGGGCGCCGGCCTCGATCTCGGCCGCCCGGCCCTCGAAACCGCCCGCATACTGATCGACCACGTCGCCGCGCGCCGCGGCCTGCGCACGGCGGCAGTGACTGTCCGCGTTCCTGGCCAGGTGGGTGAGGAGGTGACCCCTCGACCAGCCCTCGAGGTCGCTCGGCCGCTCCACGTCGGCGTCGGTGAGCGTTTCGATCGCCCGGAGGAACCGGGCGTTGGCGGCGGCGACACGACGGAGGTCCGCGTCCGGGGCGCCGTTCTCGGAGGGCATGCCGGTCACGTTAGGCGTGGCCGGCCCGCCCGCTCGGCGCCGCCGGTACGATCCGGGGGCGTGCCGGCCGCACTGGTATGGAGGGGCGCCTTGGCGAACCGAGACCCCGACGCCCCGCACGCGGTGGGCAGGCCCGACCGGGCGCGGCGGGACACCAGGTGACGCGGTGAACGTCTTGCAGGTGGTTGCCCACGAGGACGATGACCTGCTCTTCATGTCGCCTCCGCTCCTGCAGTTCATCGAGCGGGGGGACTCGATCACCACGCTGTTTCTCACGGCCGGCGACGACGGCCTGGCCGCCGCGTACTGGCAGGGCCGCGAGGTCGGCGCCAAGGCGGCCTACGCGTCGATGATCGGCGGCACCGTGACGTGGACCGACACGACCGCGGCGCCCGGAACCGGCGCGGTGGGGTTGGCCCGCAGCACGGCGAGCCGGGGGTCGGTCGACCTCCACTTCGTGCGGCTCCCCGACGGCAATCTCGACGGATCGGGGTTCCCCTCGACCGGCCACGTGAGCTTGCAGAAGCTGCTGGCCGGCGCCATCACGACGATGACCACAGTCGATGGCGTGCGCTCCTACTCGGCGGCCGAACTCCGCTCCGCCGTGGCCGGCGTGGTCACCGAGTGCGCGCCGGATCTCGTCATGCTCCAGGACTTCATCCATGCGGACGCCGGGCCCAGCTGGTCCGACCATGCGGACCACCTCGCCGGGTCGGTGTTCGCCTTCTGGGCCGTGGCGCAGGCGGGCGTGCACACGGTCGTCACGGCGTGGGAGGGCTACCAGGCCGGCTCGTCGCAACTCCCCAACATCTCGAACGCGTCGCTGCTGGCCGCCAAGCGGGCCACCTTCGCCGCCTACTACGCCCACGACGACATGGTCGTCCCGACGGCCGCCGACTGGGCCAGCACCTACGGGGCGTGGTTGCAAAGGGCGTGTCCGACCGGCCAGTACATCTTCTGAGACCTGTCCCGCCGCGGTCCGGACTGCGGTCAGTCCGCCGTATTCCCGGGCGATCCCCCCGCCACCTCGTAGGACCAAAGCTCGGAGTGCACCGCCACCGGCCCGCCGTGCGCGGCCGGCCGCCCCGCCCCGGCATGCCCGTGGGCGAACGCAGGCGAGGCGACCCACGCCGAGAACGTGTCCTCGTCGCGCCAGCGGGTGACGACGAGCCATTGGTGGCGGTCGTCGGTCGGACGCAGGAGCTCGAAGCCCTCGAATCCCTCCTGACCATCGACGGCGCCCACCCGGGCGGCGAAGCGCTGGGCCAGCTCGTCGCCGGAGTCCTCGGGCACGGTGATTGCGTTGATCTTGATGACCGTCATGGGGCGATCAGAGCAGATCGGGGCGCCGTCGGCCAGAGCACCGGCACGGCGGGACAGCCGACCGGCGGGGAGTGCCTACTCGCCGGCGGACCGGGAGAGGGTCGTGAGCAGGTCGACGACCAGTTCGGGCCGGCACAGGAACGGGGAGTGCCCGGTCGGCCACTCGACGCTGGTCGTGCACCGCCGGGCCAGGATGCGTTGGAGATCCGGGTGGATCGTCTGGTCGTTCGCACAGACGACGTAGGTGGACGGCTTGGACCTCCAGGCGACGGCGTCCGGCGTCTGCTGGAAGCTGACGGCGGGTTGCGGGCCGAGACGGGCCAGCGCCCACTCCGTCGACTCGGCATCGCAGTCGTTGTAGAGCAGCGCGGCGGCGCCGTCGCGGGTGACCGTGATGGCGGTGCCGTCGGCGCTCGGGACGAAGGTGGAGGCGAGCGGGATGCGGCCCTCGTGCGAGATGTCGGCGGTCGCCGGATCACCCGTGCCGGCGGTGGCGCAGGTCTCGTCGGCATCGACGGCCAATGCGCAGAGGTAGACGAGGTGGGCCACGTTCGGGTGGTCACCGGCCTCGGTGATCACGGCTCCGCCGTAGGAGTGGCCGACGAGGATCACCGGCGCGTCCATCGAGTCGAGGACGCCGCGCAGGCGGGCGGCGTCGCCGTGCAGGTCGCCCAGCGGCCCGGGATCGGCGCCGTGGCCCGGGAGGTCGATCGCGACCACCTCGATGCCGGCATCCCGCAGTGGGCCGACCACCCGGTCCCAACACCAGGCCCCGTGCCAGGCCCCGTGGACGAGGACGACGGCGGATCGATCACCTGGTTGCGCCATGTCGCCCTCCTCGTCGGCCAGCGTGACCATACCGGCGACCCGGGCGCCGGGTGCCGCGCATCGCCGCGCTCTGCGCCAAGCTGTCGGCCATGGCCGAGGACGGGTACTTGCTGGACAACAGCGCGGCGCCGGCCGAGGCACGACTGGCGGCGCTCGCGGAGTTGTTCGACCCCTGGACCTTCCGCCACATGGAGGACCGGGGCCTGACGGCCGGCTGGCGCTGCTGGGAGGTGGGTGCCGGCGGACCGTCGGTCGCCCGCGGGCTGGCGACACGCGTCGGGGCGTCGGGCCGGGTGCTGGCCACCGACATCGACGTGTCGTGGGCGGCCGGCGCCGAGAGGGACGCAGTCGAGGTCCGCCGGCACGACGTCGGAGCCGACGACCCGCCCGACGAGCTCTTCGACCTCGTCCACGCTCGCCTGGTACTGGTCCACGTCGTGCAGCGCGACGAGGCTCTGGCGTCCATGGTGCGGTGCCTCGCCCCCGGGGGCTGGCTGCTCGTGGAGGACGCCGATCCGGCGCTCCAGCCGCTCGGCTGCTTGGAGGAGCTCGGGCCGGCCGAAGCACTGGCCAACAAGCTGCGCGTCGGCTTCCGCGTGCTCCTGGCCGAGCGCGGGGTCGACCTCGCCTACGGTCGCTCGCTCCCGCGCCGGCTCCGGGAGGCGGGTCTGTCGCAGGTCGGCGCCGACGCCTATTTCCCCATCACCTTCCCGGCGTCGTCGGTGCTCGAGATCACCACCATCCGCTCGATCGGCCAGAGCCTGGTGGAGCACGGATTGGCCTCGAGCGAGGAGGTCGCCCGTCACCTCGACCACGTGCTGAGTGGCCGGTTGGACCTGGCGACCTCCCCGCTCGTCTCGGCCTGGGGGCAGCGGGCCCCCGACTGACCGAACACCCGGGAGGGTCCGGTCAGACCGTGGTGGCCGACCGCTGGAGCACGGCGATCTCGGCCACGGATCTGGCGGGAGGGGGCGGCGAAGCCGATGTCAGCGCGCTCGACCCGGTCTCGGCTGCCCTGTCGGGCCGGCGCTCCCGTTGGGCGAGGTCACGATCGCACCACCGACGCCACCGCCGACGCCGGCTGCGGCCAGCGCCTCGAGCGCGGCAGGACGACGGGCCCGCGGCGGCGGGAGCGGCGGGCGACCGGGTCCGGCGGTGCCGCGGCTCCCGCCGCCGTTGGGGTGTCCTCGGCCACCGGGGTGGAGGTTCCGGCGGCCGTGGTCTGGGCGGCCGTGGCGAGCGACCCGGGTCCCTGGCTGGGAACGGGTGACTCGACTGCGGCAGGTGGCGCGAGGTCGTTGACCGGGAACCCGTGCGGCACGGGGACCTGTGGCGTCTGATCGGTCATGGATCGATCATCGCCGTGCCCGCGAAGATCCCCAGAAGAGCGAGCTAAGAGTCGGGTATGAATCGGCGGGCGGGATTGGCACCGGTTGCGCCCGCGCGAATCCGAGCGGAGTGGGGCCGAGGCGCCCACTACCCTACGGTCGGTCGGGGTCGGGCCCGAGAGGGAGGGAGGGACTATGACGCTCAGCTGGGATGAGGCCATCGCCCAAATCACCAAGCCCGGGCAGCCGTTCGAGCTCGAGGACGTGACCGTCGCCGGCATCACCTACCACGCCTTCAAGAACGCTCCTCCCACCATGCGCCAGATCTTCGCCACGGCCCGGGGGAGGGGGGACCAGGTCTTCCTCGTCTACGAGGACGAGCGCTGGACGTTCGGCGACGTCATGACCAACGTCGACGCGCTGGCCGCCGCGCTCGTCGACCGCTACGGCGTGGGCAAGGGCGACCGGGTGGCCATCGGCATGCGCAACTACCCCGAATGGGTGATCGCCTTTGCGGCCATCCTGTCCATCGGCGCCATCTCGGTCTCCCTCAACGCCTGGTGGACCGAGGACGAGCTGTCCTTCGCCCTGGACGACTGCGGTGCCACGGTGCTGATCGCCGACCAGCAGCGCGTCGAGCGGGCCGAGAGCGCCTGGCGCCGCCGGGGCGTGTCGGTCGTGGGTGTGCGCTGCGCGGACGTCCCCGACGGGGTGGACCGCTACGAGGACATCGTCGAGCTCGGTCGGCCGATGCCCGAGGTGGACATCGCGCCCGACGACGACGCCACCATCTTGTACACGTCGGGCACGACGGGCTTCCCCAAGGGGGCCGTGTCCTCGCACCGGGCCATCGTGCAGTCCCTCATGGCGTTCGCCTGCCGCGCCGCGACCGACCAGGCCCGACGCCCCGAGGGGGAGGCCGCACCGACGCTCCCGCCGGTCATGATCCTGGCGGTGCCGCTCTTCCACGTGACGGGCTGCATCCCGGTGATGCTCTCGTGCTTCTCGGCCGGCATGCGCCTCGTGATCATGTACCGCTGGGATCCCGAGACGGCGCTGCGCCTGATCGAGCGCGAGAAGGTCACCACCTTCGTCGGCGTGCCCACCCAGAGCTGGGATCTCGTGGAGTCACCCAACTTCTCCAAGTACGACACGTCGAGCCTGAGCAACATCGCGGGCGGTGGCGCCCCGGCCCCGCCCGCCCTCGTGAAGGCCGTGGACGACGGCTTCGCGGCCGGCCAGCCGAGCATCGGCTACGGCATGACCGAGACCAACGCCTATGGCCCGGGCAACAGCGGTGACGACTACCTCTCGCACCCGTCGAGCGCCGGCCACGCCGTGCCCATCTTGGAGATGCAGATCCGCGACGAGCGGGACCGGCCGGTCACGACCGGCGAGCGCGGCGAGATCTGGTTCAAGGGCCCCAACCTCATCCGCGGCTACTGGGGTCGACCGGACGCCACGGCCGAGACCATCGTCGACGGCTGGTTGCGCTCGGGCGACATCGGCTACTTCGACGAGGACGGCTTCATCTACGTCGAGGACCGCGCCAAGGACATGGTGCTGCGGGCCGGCGAGAACATCTACAGCGCCGAGGTCGAGGCCGCCATCTACGAGCACCCCGCCGTCTACGAGGCGGCCGTCTTCGGTGTGCCCGACGCCCGGCTGGGGGAGCAGGTGGCGGCGACCGTCGAGCTGCGGCCCGGGCAGTCGCTGAGCGCGGAGGAGCTCCAGCGGCACGTGGCCACCAGGCTGGCGGCTTTCAAGGTGCCGACGGTGATCATCTTCACCGGCGAGCACCTGCCGCGCAGTGCGACGGGCAAGATCTTGAAGCGGGAGCTGCGCGACGCCTACGTGGCGTCGCACCCGGGCTAGACACCCCACGGTTCTAAGCCGTCAAGCGGCGGACCGTTCCGCGGTTCGCCAGGCGATGGTCTCGTCAGAAAGAACGCCCTCGTCAAGACAGGTATGCAGGAGGCCGACCAGGCGGTTGGCCAGCTGTCGGAGGGCCTGGCGATGGGTCTTGCCCCGGGCCCGGAGCTCGTCGTAGTAGCGGCGGGCGCCCGGCGAGGGTTGCAGTGAGCAGAAGGCCCACTGGTCGCAGGCGTCGCTCAATCGGCGGTTGCGGGCGAAGCGAGCCAGCACCACCCGGCTGTGACCGGAGGCCTTGGTGATAGGCGACGTGCCGGCGTAGTTTTTGCGACACTTGGCGGTAGCAAACCGAGCTCGGTCATCACCGAACTCACCCAGCACCCGGGCGCCGAGAACCGTCCCGATTCCTGGCAGGGAGCGGACGATCTTGGCGTCTGGGTGCTGCTCAAAATGCTCCGAGAGGGCCTCTTCGAGTCCGGCGATCTCGGCGGTGTAGGCCTCGATCAGCCGCAAGGCCGAGCGGGTGATGGTCCCGTAGGCGGCGGTGATGACGTCGGGGGCCGCCAAGTACTCGGCCCGCAGGGCCGCCTGGATCTCGTCTGTCCGCCGCTCCACGTTGCGGACCCGGCCGCCCCGTCGTAGGGCGGCGGCGATCTTCGACCGCGACAGCGTCCGGCCGAGCTCAGGCGTCGGGGCGACCGAGAGGACCGCGGGGGCATCGCTATGGGCGAGATCGGTGCCGAAGGCGACGAGGGCGCCCGGGTAGTACTCCCGCAACGCCGAGCGCAGCGCGTTCAGCTGGCGCTGACGGCCCCAGATGGCCGACTGGTGGACCCGGGCCAGGAGCTTCACCCCTTCGACGAGGTCGGAGTCGCCGGCCACCGGCCGGTGGTTGTGGCGGTCGGTGCGGACCAGATCGGCCAGCACCTTGGCGTCGCCGGGGTCCGACTTGGCGCCCGAGACCGCATGGCGCTCCCGATAGCGAGACGAGGCCATGGGGTTGACGGCAAAGACCTGGTAGCCCGCGGCGACCAGCGAGGTGACCACCAGGCCGCGGTCGATCTCGATGCCGACGGCGACTTCCTCGTCGTCTTCGCTGTGTTCGGCCACCAGCTCGTGGAGCTCGCCAATGCCCGCCACGCTGTCGGCGACCCGACGTTTTGCGAGCACGGCTCCGTCTTGGTCCATCACACAGACGTCGTGATGGTCTTCGGCCCAATCCACTCCGACAAAGATCACCGCTCCTCCTCTCGACCGATAGACACACGAGCCCGAGGAGGGCTGCGGCGACCTAATGGATTAGTGCTCGAGGCACGACACCCCACCAGCCGTCATCCTCCTCACCAACCTGTCGGGGCACGATCTAGCACTAGAGCTCGAGGCTCTGGGGGACACGAGTGCTCACCGACAGGTGGCTCGGAGATCAGCCTGCCTTCCGTGGCGAAACTGATCCAGCCCCATTAGGGGGACTGCCCGCCCCTGGCCGCGCGCTCCGCGGCCTCGCGGGCGACGACCGCCTGGCGGGCCAGCACCTGCTGCACCGTGATGGTGCGTTCCGATCGGCCCCGCCCGACGAAGCTGATCGTCCACCGGGCGAGGGCGCTGACCCGGTTCTTGAATCCGGTGAGGAAGGTGATGTGGACGACCAGCCACAGCACCCAGCCGACAAAGCCGGTCAGCCGGACGGGCCCGATGGCGGCCACCCCCGAAAACCGCGAGATGGTGGCCATGCTCCCGAGGTCGCGGTAGTGCAGCGGGGTGTCGGGCTTGCCGTCGAGGCGCGCCACGATCGTGCGCGCCGCGTGGCGGCCGGACTGCATGGCCACCTCGGCCATCCCGGGCAGGTTGCCGAGCGCCATCAGGTCGCCGATCACGAAGATCTCGGGATGGCCCGGCAGCGTGCAGTCGTCCTGGACCGGCACGCGGCCGAGGCGGTCGAGCGTGCCGCCGCCCGCCGCGGCCAGCTGGCGACCGAGGGGGGACCCGGTGACGCCGGCCGCCCACACCTTGGTGTGCGCGGCGAAGGTCTCGCTGGTCCCGTCCCCGAGCGCGACGGTCAGGCTGTCCTCGTCCATGCCGGTGACCGCGGCGCCCAGGTGGACCTCGACGCCGAGCCGGGCGAGGTTCCGCTCGGTCTTGGCGCCGATGCGCTCGCCGAAGAAGGGGAGGACCGCCGGTCCCGCGTCGAAGAGGAGCACCCGGGCCGCGGCCGGGTCGATCGTGCGGAAATTGTGCCGCAGGGCCCGGCGGGACAGCTCGATGATCTGGCCCGCCATCTCCACGCCGGTCGGGCCGGCCCCGATCACGGCGAAGGTGAGCAGCGTGGCGCGCCGATCCGGGTCCGGCTCGCTCTCGGCCAGCTCGAAGGCCTCGATGATGCGCCCGCGCGCTCGAGCGCGTCGTCGATGGACTTGAGCCCGATCGCCCACTGCGCGAACTCGTCGTGGCCGAAGTAGGAGGTATGAGTGCCGGGCGCCACGATGAGGCTGTCATAGGGGGTGGTCTGCTCCTCGCCGCGCTGGATGCTGGTGACGGTCCGCGCGCCGACGTCGATGGCGGTGACCTCGGCCATGCGGACCCGCACGTTGCGGTGCCGGCGCAGCACGTCGCGGATGGCCGGCGCGATCTCGCCCTCCGAGAGGATGCCGGTGGCCACCTGGTAGAGGAGCGGTTGGAAGAGGTGGTGGTTGGTCCGGTCGATGACCGTGACGTCGACCGGCGCCTTCTTCAGGGCCCGGGCGGCGAAGAGGCCCCCGAACCCACAGCCGACGATCACGACGCGGTGGCGACCCGCGCCGCCCGCCGCGTCGGCCCGGGTCACGTCGTCACGACGCCGGAACGGCCTGGGCCAGCTGTGCGGCGACCTCGCTGATGCACTGGTCGGCCAGGCGGGCCAGGCCCGAGCCGACACTGATGCGGGCCGCGCCGTAGGAGGCGAGCCGGGCGACGTCGGCGGGGTCGGGCCGCGCCATCAGGTTGACAGGCCCGGGCGTCCCGGCGATGAGCGCTCGCACGGTCTCCTCGTCGCTCACCGTGATGGGGTACACGCAGTCGGCCCCGGCCTCCAGATAGAGACGGGAGCGGCGCAGCGCCTCGTCGAGGCGCGTCTCGGGTGGTCCCGCCTGGCGGACGTGCACGTCAACCCGGGCGTTGACGACGAGATCGACCCCGAGCTCGCGCCCGGCGGCTTTGAGTTGTGACAGCCGCGCGGCGAACTGCTCGGCCGGCACGAGCGGCTCGCCGGTCTTGGTGTGGTCCGAATCCTCGAGGTTGCAGCCGACCGCACCGGCGTCGAGGAGCCGCTGCGCCAGCTGGTCCGGCGCCAGGCCGTAGCCGTCCTCGACGTCGGCCGTGACGGGGACGTCGACGGCGCGGGTGATCCGCGCCAGCGCGGCGAAGACGGCGTCGGGGTCGGCCTGGCTGCCGTCCTCGTAGCCGAGCGACGTCACGAGGGCGGCGCTCGACGTGGCGACCACCGGGAACCCGGCGGCGACCACCAGGCGGGCCGACCGGGCGTCCCAGGCATTGGCCAGCACCAGCGGCCGGGCGCCGCGGTGCAGCCCCCGCAGCGCGTCGGCCCGAAGGGCGAGCCCCGGCTCCACGTCGACCCTACGGGCGTTCGGCCGGGCTCACCGTCAGCGCCGGGTCTCGCCGGGTGGCCGGCTCGAGGACCTCCTCGATGGCGCGGACAAAGTCGTTGTCCAGGTCGACGTCGATGGCCCGCACGTTCTCCACCACCTGCTCGGGCCGCGTGGCGCCGACGATCGCGGAGGAGACGTTGCGGTTCCGCAGCACCCAGGCGAGGGCCACCGTGCCCGGCGTCTGCCCGGCCTCCCGGGCCAGCGTGGCGAACTGCTGCACCCGTTCCAAGACGTCATCGCGCAGCAGCCGGGTCATGAACCCCGATCCCTGCTCCGAGGTCGCCCGCGAGGTCGCCGGCGGCGGCACCCCGGGCAGGTACTTGCCGGTGAGGACACCCTGGGCGAGCGGCGACCAGACGATCTGGCCGATGCCCTCGCTCTCGCACAGAGGGATCACCTCGGCCTCGATCACGCGCCACAGCAGCGAGTACTGGGGCTGGTTGGAGACGATCCGGTCGAGCCCCATCTCGTCGGCGATCTCGAGCGCGTCGGCGATCTGCGGGGCCGACCATTCCGACACGCCGATGTAGTGCACCTTGCCCTGGCGGACGAGGTCGTCGAAGGCCTGCAGCGTCTCTTCGAGCGGCGACTCGTGGTCGTAGCGGTGCGCCTGGTACAGATCGATGTGGTCCGTCTGCAAGCGCCGCAACGACGCATTGCAGGACTCGATGATGTGCTTGCGCGACAGGCCGCGATTGTTGGGGTTGGGTCCCGTCGGCCAGAAGACCTTGGTGAAGATCTCGATCGAGCTCCGCTCGATCCCGGCCAGGGCCCGGCCGAGCACCGACTCCGCTGCCCCCTGCGCGTAGACGTCCGCGGTGTCGAACGTCGTGACGCCTGCATCCAGCGCGGCCCGCACGCAGGCCTGCGCGGCGTCCTCCTCGACCTGGCCACCGTGGGTGATCCAGTTTCCGTAGGAGATGGCGGAAACCATCATGCCGCTGTTGCCCAGGTGTCGATACTCCATGGGCGGAGCGTATCGGGGCGGCCCGAGCGGTCGCCCATTCGCACCCCTCGCGCCTGGTCCCTGCATACGCTCGGACGTGTGGCCGTCGATCTCAGCGCCGGTGGTGGGGAACGGCTGAAGGTGAGCCGCTCGCTGGCCATCCCGCTCTCCGAGCTCGAGTGGCGGGCGACGACATCGGGAGGGCCGGGCGGCCAACACGCCAACCGCTCGGCGACCCGCGTCGAGGTCCGCTTCGACGTGAGCGGTTCGCCATCGCTCGGGCCCCGGCAGCGGGCCCGGCTCCTCGAGCGCCTGGGGCCGGTGGTCCGGGCCGCCGCGGGCGACGAGCGGTCCCAGGTCCGCAACCGTCAGCTCGCCCTCGAGCGGCTGGCGGCCAAGTTGGCGGCGGGCCTGGCGGTCGAGCCACCCCGGCACCCCACCAAGCCGTCGCGGGCCGAGCGCGAGCGCCGGCTCACCGACAAGCACCACCGCGCCCGGCGCAAGCGGGATCGTCAGCCGCTGCGGGATCCGGACGGCTAGTCCCGAGAGGCTGCGCGGCGCATGGCCATTTCCCAAGAGCAGCTGATCGAGTTCGGACTCCGGGGGTACCTCCTTCTCCGCCACGTGGTCCCGCCGGCCGCGGTCGGGCGGGCGAACGACGAGGTCGACCGGATCGTCGCGGCCTCACCACCACCGGACGGCTACGTCGGCCACCACTTCTACTGGCCGACATCAGAGGAATCGCCGACGTTGCACGAGTTGGTACACGAGAGCGGCATCGCAGAACTGGGGAACGAGCTCGTTTCGCCGAACAGGGTGGGGATCGCCTTTGGCCAGACACAAATCGCGTTGAACCTCCCCGTCTTCTCACACCGACCAGGAGGTCCCCACCTCGACGGCTACGCGGAGGACCGACCGGTTCCGGCGACCTTCAGCCTGCTCGCCGCTGTGCTGCTCACGGATCAGGCTCGGGAGAACTGCGGGAACCTGTGGGTCTGGCCGGGAACGCATCGAATGCACGCCGCCTACTTCCGAAAGCACGGTGCCCGTGCGTTCAACGAGGCGAAGGGCTATCCACCGATCACCTGGCCCGAGCCGGTCCAGATCCTCGGCGAGGCCGGCGACGTCCTGCTCGCGCACTACCTGCTCGGGCACAACATCGGAGGCAACTACGAGAGTACCGAGATTCGGCGCGCGCTCTACTGGCGCCTTCGCGTCGAGGGTCACGGCGACCGGTGGGGCGATTGCCTCCAGGACGAGTTCCTCGAGTACCCCGCTGTGCGGGGAGCGATCGCATCGACGTCGGACGCCCCGCCACCGCAGCGGTAGGTGCCCGTCGCCGACAGAGTGCCCCGAATGTCGCTTCGCGAAGAGGAGCCAATCCCCTGACGCACCTCGGTCGTCAGGCGGGGCCGGGCGGGCGGCGGTCGAGGGGCGACGAGCGGGCGCCTCACAAGCCGAGCTTGGCCGAGCAGCCCGGCCACTGACCCCAGCCGCTGCGGGACTGCAGCTGCTGGGCGGCGGCATCCTGCACGGCAGGCGGCGCCTCGTTCGGCAACCCGCTGTAGCCGAGTGCGGTCCAGGTCCCGGGCGCGAACTGGTAGGCGCCGTAGAACCCGTTGCCCGTGTCCTCGGCGTAGTTGCCGCCGGACTCACAGTCGCGGAGCTCGGCCCAGACATTGCCCGACGACGCGGTGACCGCTGCGCTTACCGGGGAGACGACGACGTACCGGCGCACGCTCTGCGCCACCGCCGCCCTTGCGGCGACCAGCGTGGCGAGCTCGGCATCGTCTGCCCGGCGAAGTGCCGCACTGAGTTGCGCCGACTCACGACGGGCCACCTCGGCGGGCCGTTGGTCCGCATCGCCTTCCAGGCGGACCGGTAGTTGGGTGCCGAACTCGCTCAAGAACGCGGTCAGGCGGGTCGCGCGCCGAAACCACCGGGCCAGAAGACGGCAATGCCTGGTCCAGCGGGAGCGGGAGGTTGATGAGCGGCAGGCGCCAGCTGGCGCCGCCGCCACTGATGACGACCGCCGCCGAGGCGGGGGTCGTCGCGGATAGGGAGAGTGGTCCTAGCACCGTCGCAGCGGTGAGGACGAAGCCAATGAATCGGTGCTTGCGCATTTTGCGCCTCCTCGAAGTCGCGGAGAGCCCGGAGGGCTCGAAGGGGCCTGGAATGCGGGCAGCCGTCTTTGGTGCATTCGTCTCGCGAGTCGGTGCCGGGATGGGCGGGGCGACCCTGGACGCGAAGTAGTCCGAACGAGGTGCAGACGGATGGACCCTGGGTTTCTCTCTGGCGGACCTCCTCGAGGGCGCGTTGGCAGAAGGGTGGGTTCGGTGGTCGGTGGGTGCGTGCCAGGCCGGTCATTGGCCCGAGCAGGCTCGGGCGACGGCGACACAGAGGCGGCCGCTGGGAGACAAGATCCCGACGTACGGGGTTTCAACCCCGCTGGCCGCTCACCGATGGATGAACAAGTGCGACCACTCTAGGTGGTGAAACAGGCCCCGCCGAACATCTGGTGCTCACTGGCTTGGCGCATCCGCTGTTTCCACTGACGGCGGTCAGGCTCGGTCAGACAAGAAAGTCCTGGTCAAACGCACGTTGTGGTTCCCTGCCACCAGGAATGGCCGGTAAAGGGTCCAACGGGCTGGCTGGCGCGACGAGGGCGCCTTGACGGGTTTCCAGCGCTCCCACTCGTACCGAACTTTGGGGGCTGGCGCGCCCCGGGTCAGGGGGTGAGGAGCAGCCGGGCGCCGTCGATGGCCGCGTCCAGGACCGCCGCCGCCGTGTCGCCCGCATCGGCGCGGATCCCGAGCAGCGCGGTGAGCGACGCGAAGCCGGCGGCCACCAGGGAGGCGTCGCTCCCGTCCTCGTCGGCGGAGGGATTCGCCATGGTGGGAACCGCCGAGCCCAGCTCCAGCCGGACGACGCCGTGGTCCGCGCCGCCGTCGAAGGGCCCACCCCTGGCCTGGCGAGGCGCCGGCGGTGGCGATTCCAGCGACGGCTGGTGCCCGGCCGCCTTGATGATTCCGGCCCCCGAGATCCATCCCCGGCGGATGCCTCGCAGCTCCGCCAGCGGGAGCGCGGGCAGGTTGAGGTTGAGCATCGTGGCCGGCGGCGCCTCGATGAGGGCCGGCAGGACCGCCAGAGCGGTCGTGGCCGCCGTCTGCCAGTGGTGGGGCTCGGGCCCGATCCGCAGGGACACCGCCAACCCGCGCACGCCCAGCTGCCCGCCGGTCAACACCGCGCCGACGGTGCCCGAGTGCAGGACCGAGCGCCCGATGTTCACGCCGAGATTGATGCCCGAGACGATGACGTCGGGCCGCGGGCCGAACCCGCCCAAGACCCCGACGATCACCGAGAGCGCGGGCGACGCGTCCAGCCCGTAGGCCGCCACGTCCTCGGCTCCCTCGATGAGGACGCGCTCGTAGTCGAGGGAGGACCGCTCGTAGACGGTGCCGACCGCGGACGAGGCGCCGCTGTGGTTCTCGAGCGGCGCCACGACGATGAGTTCGTGTTCGCCGGCCGCGTCCTCGACCCAGCCGGCCAGCGCCCGCACGAGCGCCGCGATCCCCGGAGCGCGCACGCCATCGTCGTTTGTGACCAAGATGCGCACTCGCCAGTACGATACCCGCCGACCTCGACGGACACTGACCGGGGAGAGCAGCCCAATGACCGACCGCACCCCGTGACCAACTGACATGCCCCCCGCCACCCGGCCGCCCGCGGCGCCGACGCCGACCGCATCCCGACGGGTGAACAGTGGGTGATCGGGCATGGCAAGCAGGAGGCGACCGTGACGGAAGTGGGGGCGACGCTGCGCTCCTACCGCCTCGGGGACTGGGCCGTGCTCGACGGCTTCGGCGTCGACGAGTGGGCGACGGGGGGACGCGGCCAGGTGCTGGCCCCCTGGCCCAATCGGCTGGGGGACGGCCGCTACGAGTTCGCCGGCCGCACGGCGCAGGCCGCGCTCGACGAGCCGGAACGGGGCAACGCCATTCACGGCATCGTCCGCTGGTTGCCCTGGCGGCTCGACGCCCACGTCCAGAACGTGGTCGCCCTCGTCTGCGCGATCCACCCGACGCCCGGCTATCCGTACTCGGTCTCGTTGCGCGTCGAGTACCGGCTCGGGCGCGACGGCCTCACCGTGTCGAGCGTCGCCACCAATACGGGGACCGAGACGGCGCCGTTCGGGCTGGGGTTCCACCCCTATGTGCGGGCCGGCGCGGGGTCGATCGACGGGTGCGTGCTGCGCCTGGCGGGGAGCGAGCGGCTGGTGCTCGACGACCGGGGGCTCCCGACGGGCGACGTCCGCCCGGTCGCCGGCACGGAGTTCGACTTCACGCGCGGGCGGATCATCGGCACCACTCGCCTCGACACCGCCTACTGCGGCCTCGAGCGCGACGCGGGCGGGCTGGCCTGGTCGACGCTCGAGGACGCCGAGTCCTCCCGTGTGGTCGCGCAATGGGTGGACGAGCGGTTCTCGCACGTCATGTGCTACACGGGGGACACGCTCGGGCGGGCCGACGAGCGTCGCCGCGCCGTCGCCATCGAGCCGATGACCTGCGCGCCGGACGCGCTGCGATCGGGACGCGGGCTGATCGTGCTCGAACCGGGCCAGCAATGGGAGGGAACGTGGGGACTGCAGGCGACGTAGAGGAGGAAGGCGACAGAGACGACCTGGGCGGGCCGGGTGGTGATCGTCACCGGCTCGTCGAGCGGCATCGGAGAGCAGGTCGCGCGGGAGTTCGCGCGGCGCGGCGCCTCGGTGCTCGTGAACTCGGCCCACTCCGTCGAGACCGGGCAGGCGGTCGCGTCGACTCCCTCCCCGATGCGCGCTACCTCCAGGCCGACATCAGCGACGAGGAGCAGGCCCAGCGCCTGGTGACGACGGCCGTCGAGACGCTGGGGCCGGCTGGACGTGCTGGTCAACAACGCGGGGGTGACGAAGCTCATCCCCCACGCCGACCTGCAGGCCGCCACGCTCGACGTCTGGCGCGAGATCTTCGCGGTCAACGTCTTCGGGACCTGGGCGGTGACGGTGGCGGCGGTGGAGGCCCTGTCCGAGCACGCGCGGCTGTGTCGTGAACGTGTCCTCGCTGGCCGGGTTGCGCGCGCTCGGGAGTTCGATTCCCTACGCCGCATCCAAGGCGGCGCTCAACCACCTCACGGTGCTGCTGGCCAAGGTGCTCGGGCCCCAGGTGCGGGTGAACGCGGTGGCCCCCGGCCTGATCGACACGCCCTGGACGGAGAGCTGGGAGGACTCGCGCCGGGGGGTCCGGTCGGTCGCGCCGATGCGGCGCTCCGGGGTTCCGGCGGACGTGGCCGACGCCGTCCTCTACCTGGCCGGTGCCACCTACGTCACCGGCGAGGTCATCGCCGTCGACGGCGGCTTCGGCAAGGTGATGTAGGCGCGCTCAGCTCGTGGTGCCGCTGCGCAGAGCCCAGCGCAGGCCGGCGCACCACAGGTGCGCGGCCGGGGCCACCACCGCCTGGTCGAAGAGCGGCGGATTGGGAATGCGGAGTTCGCCGCGGGCCCACCCCGGCAGCACGCTCACCGCCGCGGCGGCGATCACGGTGTGGCTGACCTGGTCCTGGGGGCGGCGGGCGAGACCCCGGAACAAGAAGTCCCGCGCCTCGATCGCCTGGCGACCCGCGTAGAGCTCGGGCCGCACGCGGGCGAAGTAGGCGGCGACCTCGTCGCGCGAGCGCGGTGCCCACTCCGCCCCGAGCTCGAGGGCGATGACCGAGGTCTCGGCGTAGTAGGCGTCGCACTCCTCGCCGGTGAAGGTCTCCGGACCGTAGCGCTGCACGGCGCCGAGGAAGCTCGCCATCTCGGCCACGTGCACCCAGGTGAGCAGTTCGGGGTCGTCGGCCGAATAGGGCCGCCCGTCGGGCGCCACCCCGCGGACCTTGCGGTGGACGCCCCGCACGTGGGCGACGGCGTGGCGGGCCTCCTCCTTCGTGCCGAACGTGGTCGTGCCGACGAAGGCGGCGGTGCGGCGCAGTCGGCCGAGGGGGTCGTCCTCGTAGGCGGAGTGCTGGGCCACGCCGGCCATGGCGAGCGGGTGGAGCGTCTGGAGGAGGAGCGCCGCCATGCCGCCGATCACCATGGAGGCCAGGTCGCCGTGGACGCGGCGGGTCACGCTGTCGGGGTGCAAGAAGGCGAGATCGGGGTCGTTCACCCGCGGCCGCGGGGCGTCCGAGACGCCGAGGGCCCGCCGCACGCCCCGGCTGAGGTCGGCCCGGAGCGGACCGGTGGCGGCCTCGACGAACCGCCTCGGGGCGGCTGCGGCCTGCGTGCCGAGCGAGACCAGCCGTTCGACGGGATCGGGGGACGGCACGGGACCAGCTTCGCACGGGCGCGCGGCCGCCTCCGCACGCCAAGGGGCCCCCGAGGTGGGTAGCCTCGGGCAATGGTCCTGGACGCCCCGCCGGCCCCGACGCTCCCCGAGCTCCTCTGGCCGTCCGACGGCGGGTCGGGCGACGACTGGGGCGGCCACGACGGGGGAGAGGGCGGCGGCGGGTGGTGGAGTGAGGACCCCGACGAGTGGGAGGCCAACGGCGACGCCCCCTACCAGCACTCGCGGGCCCGGCGCGCGCTGACCCTGCTCACCGTACTGGTGCTGGCGCTGGCCAGCGTCGGTGGATTCCTCCTGCTCCTCATCGGCGGCGCCACGGGCGCGCCGCTGTCGTCGCACGTCGTGTCGCTCGAACCCGTCCCGGCCAGCCAGCAGTCCCCGGCCGCCGAGCAGGTGGCCTTCACGGTGACCAATACCGCCAAGATCGCTTCGGGCGCTCGCTGCCTGGTGAGCGTCTTTGGCGGGGGCAACGAGCTCGGCTCGACGACCGTGGTCGCCCAGGCGCCGCTCGCCGTCGGGATCACCGAGCGGGCTTCGGCGCTCGTCTCGCTCCCTCACTCGACCGGCGCGACCAGCGCCACGGTTGCCTGCGAACAGGCATCGGTCGTCGTCTCTAAGTAATCCGGGGCCAGCGGAGAACTGCCGCGACCGGCGTCGGGGTGGTGGGTCAGTCGGGGCGCTGGGTTTGATGGCCACGCCGTCGTCGGCTCCCCGACCTTCGCCGCGCAACCGGCCCCGCCGCCGCCGCCCGGCCAGGGCCTCGCGGAATGCCGCGCCGACAGCTACCAGGCGTGCCGGGTGGCCTGGGACATGTCCCGGAAGTCGGTCCCCGGGTCGGCGTCCGCCAGGTAGGCCGACTCGATACCGATCCGGCCCGGCCCCCACAGCCGGAGCCAGAGGTAGCGGTTGCCCCACGTCCGCCACAGCTTGACCCCGGCCGCTGGATACTCGACGTGGAGCTGCATCGAGACGCTCGGGTCCTTGAAGAGCAGTGACGGCGGCTTCACCAGCAGGGTCTCGCCTTCGGCCAGGTCGCGGAGAAAGGCGGCGCCGCCGGCGCCGATCATGACGAGCCCGGGCCGGTCCCCGGCGGTGAAGCGGTCGACGTAGCGTCCGACCGGGTAGTGCCAACCGGTGCTCTCGTCGTAGCGGTCGTCGAGTTGCGCCGCTCGCGGCGGTCCCGTCCGGTCGTGGCGGTCGCCCACGCCGGCCATCCGGGCCGCCCCGAGGCCCAATGTTGAGCAGCCCGAGACCCGCCCCGCTGTCCGCCACGTCGGCGCTCTGGGGATTGGTGGCGTACCAGACGTTGCTCTCGTTCCAGTCGTAGTCGATGCTCTCGCTGGCCACGACCATGTGCCCTTCGCAGACGTCGATGGACGCGCCGGCCTCGACGGGCAGGGCCATGGCCTCACCGGCCCGGTCGTGGGAGAAGGCGATCCGCCCCGGGCCCTTGGCCGACAGCATCACCAGGGGCAGCCCGGCCCGGTGGCGGGTCCACGCCCGCCGCAGCGGCATCGGCGAGAGCTCGACCGTGGGCTCCTTCCACACGAGCACGTGGTGCGGGAAGTAGACGCTCTCGCCCGCTCCGAGGCTCCAGTCCGCGATCGGCGCGTTCCGCCCGCTCACCTCCACCTGGGAGTGGCCCACCTGGATCCGGGCCATGTCGGCGATGGGCGGCAGCTCGATCCACCCGCCCGAGGTGGTGCGCAACTCGATGTCGACGGGCGCCCCGCAACTGGGGCAGCTGGCGCCCGCGCCCGCCGACGTCTGGCGGCAGTAGGGGCAGGTGTAGACGCTGGCGGTGGTGGTCATGGTTCCTCGGTCCTCACGCCGCCGCAGCGGGGACGAGGTACATCGACTGGATCCCCACCCGGCCCGGGCCGGTGAGCGAGAGCAGGGTGGCACTTCGGTTGGAGGACACGGCGGAGGCCAAGTGGCGCCGCCGCTCACCGCTCAGGACCTGCGAGGCCATCCCGGCGACGCCGCCCTTCATCATCTCCCGGGCCGCCTTAAGCCCCCGAAAGCCCCGACCCGCCAGGTCCTTGGCGGCCTGGACCTTGTCCGCGGCCTGCTGGTGTCCGGCGAGCTGCCGATGTCGACGGTCACCACCTCCATCCCGACGGTGGCGTCCCGGTACAAGAAACCCCCCGGCTCCACGTGGATGGACTCGCCCTCTCCGAGGGTGCGCTCCATGACGTTGCCGAACCCGTGGATGACGATGACACCGGGTCCGCTCGCCGCCTCGAAGCGATCGAGGTACATGCCGGCACCGGCCATCAGCATGGTCTTCAGGCCCTCGAGCTGGGTGAAGGAGTAGGTGAGGGTGCTCGACGCCACCAGCATGGCGTGGCCCCGGAGCTCGAGCTGGGTGCCGGGGTCGACGGGGAGGACCACCAGCTCCCCCGCGGCGTCACGGGAGAAGGCCAGGCGACCCGGGCCCTTGGCGACGCTCAGGACGAAGGGCATGTCGCCCACCAGCCGCTTGGCGCCGCCCGGCGTGCTCATCACCGACATCGGCACGCTCTCGTCTTTCCAGAGCATGGCGTGATGCTCAAAGAACACCGAGTCGGCGGGGTCGAGCGTCATCTCGGCCACCGGGACGGTGTCGCCGTCTATCTGGATCGAGCTCGAGCCGAAGTGGATCTCGGTCAGGTCCCGCAGCCGCGGTGCCTGGCGCCAGCCGGCGTCGCTGACGGCGTCGCGCTGGTCCAGGGGGGCGCCGCAGCGGTCGCAGCTGTGGGCACCCACCGCATTGTCGGCGTGGCACCACTGGCACCGGACCCTCTGACCGGTATCCACACTCGTCACGAGAGCACCTCCTTCGTCCCCGGCCGGGGCCGCGGACGGGTACTGACAGCCGGGCCGAGCGACGCGTTGAGCCAAAGCGTGCCACATCCGCCGACGACCCCCGTCGGCCGTCAGGTGATGGATCCTGCTCAGGCCCGGGTCAGCCCCGTTCGGTGAGGTAGGGGCTCCACTTCTCCGGATCATCGGTGACCTTCACGCTTCCGAGGACGCCGATCATCCGGACCCTCAGCAATGGCCGGGCCGCGGTCGGGGGCGGCCCGTAGGTGGTGACGTGGCGCCCGCCGAAGAGCGAGCTCTCGTCCACCTCCACCTGGATCCCGGTCGGGACGAGGACCCGCAGGTTGCCCATGAGCACCTTGAGCTTGATGACCGGCTCGGGGCCGAGCAGCACCGCACCGCGCAGGTCGAGGTGGATCTCGGACATGAGCATGACCGCGCCGGTCTTGGGGGCGAGGGCGAAGCGGCCGCGGATGATCCGGTTCCCGAAGGGGACGAACCAGTGGCGCTTCACCCTGCCGGAGGGGGGAATCGCCAGGCCGCCGATGGCCGACTGGAGGTCCTCCCGGGACCCCGTGGTGAGCACGACGTCGGTCCGCCGCCCGAACTCCTCGAGGGTCAGCTGTCCCTGGCTGGTGGCGTGGACCAGCTCCGAGAGGACGATGTTGCGCTCCTCGATCGGTGATCAGGAGCGGATCGAGACCGCCAGCGCTCACGCCCGAACCTCCCTCAGAGCGCCCGGGCCGGCTCCCGGCCGACGCCCGGTCACGCGTCCGGCCCCGGCCCCGATCTCGGCCAGCCGAACCCCCTCCCCACGATCTACCATGATCGCACGCCAGCGTGAAGGGAGCCCGAAACCGTGGGACTGCTCAACGAATCTCGACGTGAATTCATCGCTGCGCCCGACGACAAGAAGCACCAGATCGTCTTCAAGTGGCCGGACGACAACATCCGCAAGTTCGCCCGGGCGATCGTGGAGCCCGACGCCCAGGCCGTCTTCATGAGCCAGGGCAAGGTCATGGGGGTCCTGCCCCCCGGCCAGCACACGCTTGACGCCTCGGAGCTGCCGTTCCTCGGGATGTTCATCGACTGGGCGTCGGCCGGGAACGCCTTCAAGTGCGAGCTCTACTTCGTGGGCACCCGCGAGTACCCCAACGTCCGCTTCGGGGGCCGCATCGACGACATCCAGGACCCGCAGAGCCAGCTCATCGTCACGCTGCGGACCTTCGGTGAGTACGCCCTCAAGATCGAGGACCCCACCAAGCTCATCTTGAACCTGGTGGGCACCGTGGACGTCAGCGACAACGACGCAGTCACGGACTGGGTGGGCCAGCAGCTGCTCAAGGTCCTGCGCACCGCGGTGACGACACAGCTGGCCTCGGGCGCGTGGCCGATCCTCGGGTTGTCCATCCACAGCCCCGACATCGAGGCGGCCGCCATGCCGGCCGCCAACGCCCAGCTGGCCGACTACGGCATCACCATCTGCCGCTTCGGGAACCTCGACGTCAACCTGGCCGACGAGGACAGCGCCCGGCTCAAGAAGCTGGGCGACGACTACGCCTACAGCAGGCTCGCCGGCGGCTTCCTGCAAGCGGCACAGGCCGAGGCCCTCCAGGGCGCCGGGCAGGGGATGGCGCAGGGGGGCGGTGGGGCGAACCCCATGATGTTCGGCGTCGGCATGGGGATGGCCGGCCAGGTGGCCGCGGCCCCGGGCCAGGCCCCCTACGGCGTGCCGACCGCACCCAACTTCGCCGGGGCCCCGGCGGCGGTCGCCACCTACCCGACGGCCGCCCCGCCCGGAGCAGCACCGGCCGAGGCCGCGCCGGCCGCGCCGGCGGCGACGCAGGCGCCCGCCACCGTCGAGTGCCCGAGCTGCCACGCCCAGGTGCGCGAGGGGGCGAAGTTCTGTGATTCCTGCGGAGGCAAGATGCAGGCGAGCTGCGCGAATTGCCAGGCCGAGCTCCGTCCGGGCGCCAAATTCTGCGACTCCTGCGGGACGGCGGTCGCCGCCTGACGACCGGTTCGGACCCCCGAACCGCGGCCCCACCGTCGACGCCGTACGCCTGAGGAAGACGAGGAGACACACACCGACCATGGACCTCCTCGAGTGCCAGTGGTGCAAGGCGCAGAACGAGACGGGCCGCGCCACGTGCGCCACCTGCGGTGCCCCGCTCGACGAGCAGGCCCGAGTCACCGACTCGGGGTGGAAGGAGGCCCCGCGGCTGCGCGACCTCACGGAGTTCGGGTTCTCCAACTCGACCTGCCAGGTCAACGGGCAGATCGTGCCCGTGGCCGAGTTGACCCTCGCCGAAGGCGACGGGGTGTTCTTCGAGCACCACGTCATGCTGTGGAAGGACGCCGCCCTGGCGCTCTCCCTCTTCGACTCGGGTGGCGGCGCCGCGGCCGGCGTCCAGCGCATGGTCGGAGGCATGCCGCACTTCCTCAACATGGCGACGGGACCGGGGCGCCTCGCCTTCTCCCGTGACTTCGCGGGCGAGGTGGTCGTGCTCCCCGTGCACCCCGCCATGGAGATCGATGTGCGCGAGCACGCCTTCCTGGCGGGCACCCACTCCCTGCAGTACTCCTATGTCCGGCTCAAGGGTCTGGCCAGCGTGCTCCACGGCGGCGACGGCATGTTCATGGACCGCTTCGTGACGTCCGGTGACCCCGGCCTCCTGCTCCTGCACGGCGGCGGCAACGTCTTCGAACGAACGCTCGGCGACCGCGAGACCGTTCTGGTCGAGCCCGGCGCGTTCCTCTACAAGGACTCGTCCGTCGACATGAAGACCTCCCAGCAGAAGGTCCGGACCGGTCTCGTCACCCACGAGATGTTCCTGGCGGAGATGACGGGCCCCGGGCGCGTGGGCATCCAGTCGATCTACGTCCACCACGGCGAGTAGGGCATTCCGGCCGGCTGGTCGCCGGCGCGTTGATCTGCGTTGCGCGGGACCTGCTCGGCGCGCGGGTGTGGTGAGACTGTGAGCGTTGGAGAGCGACGGCGTCAGTAGCCGAGCGGGCGATGCCCGCGGTTAGGGAGACGACCGAGCCGCGGCGCTCCCGGAGCGACCGGACGCGGCGAGGAACGCGTCAAGGCGCGCCGTTGCCTGCGTGTCCTCGTAGACCTCGTAATCCTTGAGCCGACCCCAGCGCAGGTGGCCCCACATCACGAAGCGGTTGGGGTAGATGCGCGCGCCGTGCGGGCCGACGAGGAAGCTGGTGCCCCGGACACACATGGTCATGTGCCACGGCGGACCCTGGACCACCACCTGGTCGGGCTCGAGCTGGATGCCGGCTTCGACGAACCGGGCCACCCAGGCCGCGTGCTGTTCGGCGGTCTGCAGCTCGGCCGCCCACGAGCTCTCGCCGGGGAACCGGAAATGAACGTCGGGGGCGTCCATTCGCAGCACCGGTCCGGGATCGCCACTGTTGAGCCGGGCGAGGTTCTTCATGAGCATCGGGCGCGCCAGCCAGGAGAGCATGCTCCTCCTTCACCACTGCGGTCCTTGGACCTCCAGCAGTCCTACCACCGAGCCGGACGGCCGGGCCAGGTCCGCCGTTACTGGCCGGGACCGCCCGCCGGGGCGAGCACGCGGCCGAGGCGTCGCAGCACGGAGAGCGAGGGGGCCGGCTCGCCGTTCGAGCCCGACCCCGCGACCGAGTCCCCCGGGGCGCGGGCGCGGCCGCCTGGACGTGCATCGCCGCGTGCAGCTCGGTCCCGGCCAAGCGGTTGGCGAGGGGCCCGTTCTCGCAGATGAGCGCGAGGCGCCCGCCCTTGGCCGAGATCGCCCGCCAGGCCGTCGAAAGCGTCGCCACGGAGCGATCGTCGATGCCGGTCACCCGTCGCAGGTCGATGACGAAGCGCCCCGAAGTGTCCGACCAGTGCATCCGGTTCAGTTCCTCGACCAACGCCCGCGCCGACACACCATCGAGTTCGCCCTCGACCGTCAGCACCCCGGCCAGCCCATCGTCCTCGGAGACGATCGAGCAGCGCGCGGGTGCGACCCGCGACGAGGACCGGTCACGGGAGGCGCGGCCGACCCGGGACTGGAGAAGCCGGGAGCGGCCACCGGCGGCTGGTTCACGGAGGAGGGTCATCGTCGGTGTCGTCTCTTTCGGAGCCGTTCCTTCACCGGCGGCGAGGTGCCGCTCGGTCCTGCTCCTACTTACCCCGGTTCCCGGGCCCCCTAACCGACCGACCGCTCCTCCAGGGCACCCGCGATCACCGCTCCGACCTGGTCGACCTCGAGCAGGAACCCGTCGTGGCCGAAGGGCGATGCGATGGGCGTGAGCGGACCGGCGGTCGGGATGAGGCGCGCCAGCTCCTCTTGGAGCTCGAGGGGGTAGAGGCGGTCCGACACGATGCCGGCCAGCGTGACCGGCGCCGTGATCGTCTCCAATGCCGCGGCGATGCCGCCGCGCCCGCGCCCGACATCGTGGCTGTTCATGGCCTCGCTGAGCACGATGTAGGAGTTGGGGTCGAACCGCTCGCCCAGCTTGTCGCCGTGATGCTCCAGATAGGACTCGACGGCATAGCGGCCACCCTTGAGCGGATCCTCCTCGGCCTGGGCGGCGTGGCCGAACCGGGTGTCGAACTCCGACGCGGTCCGGTAGCTGATCTGCCCGATGCCCCGCGCGATGGCGAGCCCGCCGAGCGGGCGGGCACCCGTCGCGTAGTAGTCGCCGCCGGCGAACGCGGGGTCGGCGCGAATGGCGCGTACCTGCAACGAGCACAGCGCGATCTCGTCCGCGGTGGCCGCCGCCCCGACCGAGATGATCACCGCGCGGCGCACCCGCTCGGGGTGGGCGACGGCCCATTCGAGGGCCCGCATGCCTCCCATCGAGCCCCCGATCACGGCCGACCACTGCGCGATCGCCAGGTGGTCGGCCAGGGCGACTTCGACCGCCACCTGGTCGCGGATGGTGATCACGGGGAAGCGCGACCCGTAGGGGAGGCCGTCGGGCGCGGCCGAGGCCGGGCCGGTGGTCCCCTGGCAGCCGCCGAGCACGTTCGGGCAGACGACGAAGTAGCGGTCGCTGTCGATCGGCGCGCCGGGACCGATCATGCCCTCCCACCACCCCGGACTCGGGTGGCCGGCCTCGACGGGGCCGACGGCGTGCGAGTCGCCGGTCAGTGCGTGCAGCACGAGGACGGCGTTGCTCCGCCCGGCGTCGAGCGCACCCCAGGTCTCGAACGCCACCGTGACCCCGCCCAGGTGCCCGCCCGCCTCCAAGGCGAAGCCGGTGCCGCCCCCGGTCAGCTCGGCGAAGTGGCGCCGCCCGGGATCGCTCCCGGGCGGCCAGACACCGGGGAGCGCTCCGAGCGTCACGCCCCCTTGGCGGCGCGGAACCCGGCTTCGAGGTCGGCCAGGATGTCCTCGATCGACTCGATGCCGACGGACAGCCGCACGAGGTCCGGAGAGACGCCGGTCGTCGTCTGCTCGGCCTCGGTCAGCTGCGAGTGCGTCGTCGACGCCGGGTGGATCGCCAGGCTCCGCACGTCGCCCACGTTGGCCAGGTGGCTGAACAGCTCGAGGCCCTCGATGAACCGGCGCCCGGCGTCGGCCCCACCGGCGATCCCGAACGCGATGATCGAGCCGGCGCCCTTGGGCAGGTAGCGCTGCTGGCGCTCGTGCCAGGGGCTCGATGCGAGGCCCGGGTAGGCCACCCAGGACACCTCGTCTCGGGCCTCGAGCCACTCGGCCACCGCCACCGCGTTCTGGACGTGCCGCTCCATGCGCAGGCTCAGGGTCTCGAGACCCTGGAGGAAGAGGAACGAATTGAGCGGCGCGATCGACGGTCCGGTGTCGCGCAGGTACTGCAGCCGCGCCTTGAGCACGAAGCGCGCCGGGAACAGGGGAGGGGGCAGCTCGGCGAAGACGAGGCCGTGGTAGCTCGGGTCCGGCTCGGTGAAGGCGGGGAACCGGCCGCTCCCCTCGTAGTCGAAGCTGCCGCCGTCGACGATGACGCCGCCGATCGAGGTGCCGTGCCCTCCGATGAACTTGGTCGCCGAGTGCACGACGATGTCGGTGCCGTGGAGTAGCGGCTGGGCCAGGTAGGGCGTCGCCAGGGTGTTGTCGACGACGAGGGGGATGCCGTGGTCGTGGGCGACCCCGGACACGCCCTCGAAGTCGAGGACGTCGCCCTTGGGGTTGCCGAGCGTCTCGGCGAAGAAGGCCTTGGTGTTGGGCCGGATCGCGGCGCGCCACGCGTCGAGATCGTCGGGGTCGTCCACGAAGGTGGTCTCGATCCCGAGCTTGGGCAGCGTGTAGTGGAACAGGTTGTAGGTGCCGCCGTAGAGGGAGGCGGAGGACACGATGTGCCCGCCGTTCTCCGCCAGGTTCAAGAGCGTGATGGTCTCGGCGGCCTGGCCGCTCGCGACAGCCAGGGCGGCGACACCCCCTTCGAGCGACGCGATCCGCTCTTCGAACACCGCCTGGGTGGGGTTCATGATGCGCGTGTAGATGTTCCCGAGCTCTTGGAGCCCGAAGAGCGCCGCCGCGTGGGCGGTGTCGCGGAACGTGAAGCTCGTCGTCTGGTAGATCGGAACGGCCCGCGCGCCCGTCGTCGGGTCGGGCACCGCGCCGGCATGCACTTGCCGGGTTTCGAATCCCCAATCAGCCATGGCAGTCATCTCCTCGTTCGCCCCCGGGGAACGGACGCCGGGGAAGGGTGCAATTTAGATAAATCCGACTAGTTTGGTCAACTAGTAGCCAGTGTCGGCGGGCGCCCTCCAACGATCGCGCGCCAACCTGTGACCAAACTTGGACGCGCATTCTTCACGGGCGTTGAACGAACGTCGCCGCGCGCGTACGTAGCCACCGCGGAGGTTCCGTTCCGGGCGCAACAACTCGCGCGAGCGGTGGCCGGGACTTCACACCCCGTCCGAATCCGACGAGCCACCAAACTCGGGCTCGGCGAACGGGGCCTACCGCAGTTGGTGAGGTCTTCACGTTTGGGTCCGACCTGGTGTCCGCCGCATTGATTTCGAGCTCACTCGCGGCCTAAGCGGGCCGCGCCCACAGTGCTGACCCTCAGCGTCGACGAACCCTGGTGCTTCGCGGCTTGGGATCGGTGGCGTCCGTGACCACGGTGAGGCTGAGCGCTTCGAGCTCGGCCAGCAGGGCCCGCAGCCGCTTGGCGTTGTCGAAGAAGGCCGCGTAGTCGCCCACCTCGTCGTCACTCAGATAGCGGGTCACCGTCTTGTTGTCGACCTTGCGAGTCCAGGACCAATAGGGCCCGTGCAAGACGGGGGGATCGGCCACGCAGCGACAGCCCGAGCGCCCGCAGCGGGTGTGACGATGGGTGAGCGTGCCGGGGAGGGCCAGTCCCGCCCGGGCCGCCGCGGCGATCTCTTTGCCCAGACGAGCCACCTCGGTCTTGGTCGCTTGGTCCAGCTGCACGGCGCCACCCACCTTTCCACGTCGAATCCCTCGTTTCGGGGTCTTCATACAGTAGAGTACTGTGCGATGGCTTCCCAGCCGGTGGTCGGGGCCGACGTGGCCGCCGCCATCGCCCGCTACGCACCTCGCTCGCTGCCCGAAGAAACGGCCACCTTCGTCCGGGCGTTGGTGGCGGCGGCGGAGCCCCCGAGCCCGGCTCGGGCCAAGGCCCTGCTGTTCGCCTGTGCCCAGCTTGGCCAGTTCGCCTCGTCGGTCGGCCTGGAGCTCTCCTTTGAGGTCTGCCTGCACCCGTCGGTGATCGAGCGCTTCATCGTGACCGAAGGGCGAGCGCTCTCGGCGCCGACCCGCCGGACCCTTCGCTCCAATCTGCGCTTCGTCGCCCGGGCGGTGGTGCTCGACCAGCCGCCGGGTCCGGTCCCCCTCGCCCGCGAGCGGGCCAAGGCTCCCTATGACGAGGGCGAGCTGGCGGCTTACCTGGCCTTGGCCGATGCCCAACCCAACGCGGCGCGGCGACACCGCCTGGGGGCGCTGGTGTGTCTGGGCGCCGGCGCGGGGCTGAGTGGTCCCGAGCTGCGCGGCGTGTCGAGCTCCGATGTCGTGGCCCGATCGGGCGGCGTCCTGGTGGACGTCGGCGGGCGACGACCTCGAGCGGTGCCCGTGCTGTCCCGCTTCCACGAGCGACTGCTGGCCGCGGCGGGCTTTTTGACCGAGGGCTTCTTGACTGGCGGGCGGGCCCCGTCGCGCCGCAACGTGACCGGCCGGCTGGTCGGCTCGGTCGGCGGGGGCACCGATCTCCCGCGGCTCGAAGTGGCCCGCCTGCGCGCCACCTGGCTCGCCCACTGCAGCGAGGCCCTCGGGCTCAAAGGGTTCATGGATGCCGCCGGGATCACCTGCTCGCAACGGCTGGGCGACCTGGTGGCGCAACTCCCGGCCACCTCCGAGCCCGCGGTCGTGGCCCTGCTCGGAGGGACGAGCTGAGCGAGGAGACGAGGCTGGTTCGCCTCGAAGCCATCCTCGATGCCTCGGGGGTGACCGGGCGGATCGAAGGGCTCCTGCCGGGCGGCGTCCGGCCCCGCCAGCTCTTGGTGCGCACGCTCCTCCTCGGGATGCTGCTCTGCCAAGCCGACGGCCGTCCGGCCCACCTCACCCGGGTCCATCAGGCGCTGCTCGGCCTGCCCGAGCCCCAGCAGCGCCGGCTCGGGGTGATCACCACCTGGCGGGGCGGGCCGCACCGGCTCACCTATCGCCAAGTCGAGTACACCTTCTCCCTCGTGGTCGGCGTGCTCGGCCGAGACGCCCCCGACGGTGCTCCGTCGCGGGAGCTGAGCGATGTCGTCGACGCGCTGGTGGAAGCCTCGGTGCCCGCCGCCTACAAGGAGGCCTCGTCCGCGGTGGCGGTCGACTGGAGCGACCACGAGTCCTTTGCTGCTCCCCCCACCCGCACCGGCTCGCCCGGCGCCGATCCGCAGGCCGCCTGGGGGCATCGCCGGGGTGGCCCCCACAAGGGCGAGCTCTTCTTCGGCTACTACCTCCAAGCGGTCACCATGGTGGCCGGCGAGACCGGGCCCGACGTCCCCGAGCTCATCCGCCGCACCCTGCTCACGAGCTGCACCCTCGACCCGCCGACGGCGCTGGTCGGCGTCCTCCGTCGGTTGGTGGGCTCGGGGGTCGCGCTGGGCGACGTGCTGTGCGACTCGGGCTATGCCCACCGCACCGCCCAGCACTGGGCGCTGCCGGTGCGGACCTTGGGCGCCCAGCTCGTCATGGACCTGCACCCCCATGACCGGGGCGTGCGCGGCACCTACGGCGGGGCGATCTGTGCCAACGGATCCCTCTTCTGCCCGGCGACTCCGAAGGCGCTCTTAGAGCTCGGACCGCTCGCCCGGGGGGCGGGACCCGAAGAGATCGCCGAGCACGACCGGCGCTCCTCTGAGCTCGCCCGCTACAAACTCGGGCGGATCACGACCGACGACAAGGACGGCTTCCACCGCGTCATGTGCCCGGCCGCCATGAGCAAGATCCGCTGCCCGGCCCGGCCGACCTCGCTCTCGCTGGCGTTCGACAAGCCCCAGGTGCTGGCACCCCCCGAGCACCCTCCGGCCTGCTGCTCGCAAGCGACCCTCACCGTCCCGCCCGAGGTGAACGCCAAGACGAGGCAGAAGCACGACTACCCCTCCAAGGCCCACCGCGTCTCCTTCGCCCGGCGAACCTCGGTCGAGCGCGCCTATGCGACCTTGAAGGATCCCGCCTCGACCGACGTCACGCGGGGCTGGTGCCGGGTCATGGGCCTGTGCGCCATCTCGCTCCTTTTGACCACCGCGGTGGTTGTGCGCAACGTGCGCATCGTCGACGCCTTCGAGGCGCGACAACGCGAAACGTTCGAGCGATCACAACGGGGGCTGGCTCCCAAGACCAGGCGCCGTCGACGAAAGACGATCGAGAACCTGATCGCATCGAGCGCAGCCGGCTAATCAAAGCACTCCGGTCACCACTCGGACGGCAGTCGAGGGTGACGGAGCATCGAGAACTGCCATCGACCCAGCCAGGTGCCGACAGTCACACCCAAATGTGAGGATGAGTCGACGCCAATTGTGATGACGTCTGAGTGGGCGCTGAGGGACTCGAACCCACGACCTCAGCCGTGTGAAGGCTGCGCTCTAACCAACTGAGCTAAGCGCCCGGGGACACGACGATACCCCGGCAAGGGATCGCAACAAGGAACCTCCTCGGCGAGCCCACGACTGAATACAGCGAGGCGTCGCCCGGGGCTCCTGGCCAGCCGACCAAAGACTGCGCTTTGGGCCATCGGTGCAGGCCAGTTAGCCTGGTGGACGTCATGGACGACTCGGAACTCGACGACGGCGCGGATCCCCCGCAGGGTTTCTCGGAACGCCTGAAGGCCTCGTTCTTCAAGCCGCCCAACCGGCCGTCACCGATCAGCCTCACAGATGCCGAGACGCGACAGCAGATAAGCCGGATCGACGCCAAGGAACGCAGGTGGGGCATCTACGCGTCCGTTCTGGCGGCGGCCGTGGCGATCCTCGCCGAGCTTCCCGGAGTTCTGCATCCGAGGAAGCAGCACGCGTCGGTTTCCACCAAGCCAGTCGGGACGCACTGCGCCGGGGACTTCTACGACGCCACGACGAAGGCGTGCTACACCCTGCACTCGAGGTCGTTCTGGGTGTGGACGATGTGTGTCCTCCTGCTGTTCGCCGTGACCCTCTTCGTCGCCGTCCAGCTCCGTCGCCGGAGCGCCCTCGGCTTCGCGGCGCTCATGAACGGTCTCGCGTTCGAGACGACGACGGGCAGTCCCGTTCTCGGCCTCCCGTTCATCGTCTTCGGTGGGTGGCTCCTGATCCGGGCCTGGCGGGTCCAGCAGTACGGGTCGCCGACGGCGACCAAGAAGACCGTGGGCGCCGCGCCGGCGCCAAGACCAGCCAGACCCGTGCGGGAACCGCGCGAACGCAAACGGAAGACTGAAACAACAACTGCGAGCGGCCGGCCGCGCCCCGAGGCCTCCAAGCGCTACACGCCCAAGACGCCGACCAGGAAGCGTCCGACGCCGACGGAGTGACGGGCCTACTCGGCGCCTCGGCGAGCCGTGCGAGGCAAAACATCGGCCGATCCGGGAATCATCAGGGCCGAGCGCAGCAACGCCAGCACGTCGGCCCGGCGGCGGACGAGTGACCGAGCCGTCGGCTCCTCGCCGAAGCTCTGGAGCACCGCCACCTCGGTGACCATCCCGATCACGGTCGAGTAGATCGCAAGGAGGAGCAAGCGTGGCTCGTGGCGCCGCATGGTGCCGGCGTCCATCTCCGCCTCGAGGAAGCCCGAGGCGCGCTGGACCAGCGGATCGAGGGCCAGCAGCATCTGGGTGGCGGCCGGCGGCCCGAGGCGCGCCACCTCGCGCAGGAGGCTGAGCAGCTCGGGTCGACGCGCGGCGAGCCGGAACACCGACCGGACCACGGCCTCGACCCTGCCCCAACTCGGGCCGGCGCCGTCGAGCGCCTGCTCGAGTGCCTGGGACAGCTCGCGGGCGCTTCGCTCGATGACGGCCTCGAGCACGGCCTCCTTGCTCGGGAACCAGTAGAGGATGGTCTGCTTGCGGATGTCGAGAGCCGCCGCCAGCGCATCGAGCGAGGTCGCGTCGTAGCCGCGGGCGCCGAACGAGCTCAGCGCCTCGTCGAGGATCCGATCCGGTGTCTCGCTCGCCATCTACCACATGGTAGACAATCCCCCTACCATTTGGTAGACACAGGGGATGGAGCCGGGCAGCACGCTGCGCGCCAAGCGCTTCTTCATCACCGGAGGGACGGGCTTCCTCGGGACGGCCCTGATCGAACGGATCCTCCGGTCCATCCCCGAGGCCGAGGTCGTCGCCCTCGTCCGGCCGAGCCGCCGGGCGACCGCCGCCGAGCGAGCCGGCCGCGAGATCCTACGCAACGACTGCTTCGACCGGCTCCGCACGGAGCTGGGTGACGGTTTCGCCGCGACTATCGCTCCCCGGCTCACCGCCGTTGCCGGGGACGTGGGCGAGGACGGCCTCGGGCTCGACGACGAGGGCCGTGCGCTGCTCGCGGCGAGCGACATCGTGATCCACTCGGCGGCGGCTGTCGCCTTCGACTCCCCCCTCGACCAGGCCGTGAACGTGAACCTGCTCGGGCCGTCCCGCGTCGCCGCGGCCGTCGCCGCCGCCAGAGAGACCGCCGGCCCCGACGGAGGACCGACCCACCTCATCGCGGTCTCGACGGCGTACGTGGCGGGGACGCACCAGGGGTTGGTCCGCGAGGAGCTCCTCAGCGCCAACCGCTTCACGCTCCAGCTGGACTGGCGGGCAGAGGTCGCCAGCGCCGAGCGGCTCCGCTCCGACCTCGAGGTCGAGTCGAGGAGCCCCGAACGACTGTCCGAACTCACGAAACGGGCGCGAACCGAGCTCGGGGCGGCCGGCACCCACCTCCTCGCCAACCGCGCCGAGCGCCTCCGCGACGAGTGGGTGAAGCGCCAACTGGTCGACGGCGGGATCGCCCGGGCGCAGGCCCTCGGCTGGCCGGACGCCTACGCCTTCACGAAGGCCCTTGGCGAGATGGCACTGATCGGCCAGCACGGGGTGGGAGCGCCGGGCGAGGTCCCGCTCAGCATCGTGCGCCCCTCCATCATCGAGTCGGCGCTCGAGGAGCCGCGCCCGGGATGGATCCGCGGCTTCCGGATGGCCGAGCCGATCATCATCTCCTACGCCCGCGGCCTACTCCGGGAGTTCCCGGGGGTGCCCGAGGGGGTCGTCGACGTCATCCCGGTCGATCTCGTGGCGGGCGCCATCCTGGCGGTGGCGGCCAAGGGGCCCGAGCCGGACGCCAATCCCGTGTACCACTCGGCCTCGGGCGTGCGGAACCCGCTCCTCTACGGGCGGTTGGTCGAGCTCTGCGAGGACTGGTTCACTCGGCACCCGCTCTACGACGACCGCGGCCAGCCCATCAGCGTGCCGGACTGGTCGTTCCCCGGGCGCGGCCGGGTGCAGCGCCAGCTGCAGCGCGCCACGCGCCTCATGGGCGGCGCGGAGAAGGTGCTCAACCGTGTGCCCTTCCGCGGCCGGGAGTCGCGCTGGGCCGAGCAGCTGGACGACAGGCACACGATGGCCAAGCGAGCCCTCGGCTACGTCGAGCTCTACGGCGCCTACACAGAGACCGAGGCCCGCTACCGGATCGACCGGCTGCTCTCGGTCGCCGAGCACCTGAACGAGGAGGACCGGGCGCTCTTCGCCTTCGACCCGGCGGCCATCGACTGGGACCACTACGTCCAGGACGTCCACCTGCCGTCGGTCGTCGAGCACGCGAGGGTCCGGACGTCCCCCGGCCGGACCGCCACGACCCCCGATCGGGCCGAGCGGGGCCGCCGCGCCATCCTCTCCCCCGACCGCCACCTGGCGGTGTTCGACCTGGAGCAGACGCTGATCGCCTCGAACGTCGTCGACTCCTACGCCTGGCTGGCCAGCCGGCACCTCTCGGCCGAGCGCCGCGGGAGCTTCGTGGCCGAGCTGCTGGCAGCGGCGCCCGGATGGCTGGCCCTCGACCGCCGGGATCGGGGTGACTTCCTGCGCTCCTTCTACCGCCGCTACGAGGGGGCGTCGGTGGCCCAGGTCGAGGCGGACGCCTGGGAGATGTTCCACCGCTTCCTGCTGCCCCGTTCGTTCCCGGCCGGGATCGCCCGGGTGCGCGAGCACCGGCGCCTCGGCCACCGCACGCTGCTGATCACGGGCGCCCTCGATGCGGTCGTCGCACCGTTCGCGCCCCTGTTCGACGACATGGTCTGTGCGCACCTGGCCCGGCGCGACGGCCGTTACACCGGGCATCTGGAGGACCTCCCGCCCATCGGCGAGGCCCGCTCCTCCCTCCTTGCCGACTACGCCGACGAGCACGGGCTCAAGCTCTCCGAGTCCGTCGCCTACGCCGACTCCTCCAGCGACCTCGCCATGCTGGAAGCCGTCGGGTTCCCGGTGGCGGTGAACCCCGACACGCGCCTCGCCGGCATGGCGCGGCGCCGGGGCTGGCATGTCGAGCACTGGGCCAAGGCGCAGGGCGGTTCGGACCGCCCGCTCCCCCTCGGCTCCTTCGACACCACGCGGCCGGGCCGGCGATCTGGCTGGCTCGCCGACGAGGCGGTGCGGGGCCAGTGAACTCGCTCTTGTTCGAACGCAACGTGGCCCGCTTCGCCGCCGCCCGGGTTGTCTCTGCCTTCGGGTCGGGCCGCGGCGCCGGCATCGGGCCGCTGCGCCTGGTCGACACCGACGCGCCGGACCTGCCGGACGACGGCTGGCACCGCGTGCAACCGGTGCTCTCGGGCATCTGCGGCTCGGACCTGGCGACGATCGACGGCCGCAGCTCGCGCTACTTCGAGGCGCTCGTGAGCTTCCCCTTCGTGCCCGGGCACGAGATCGTCGGGCGGCTCCAGGCCGACGCGGTCTCCGCCACCGGCGGGGCGCTGGCGGCCGACCAGCGGGTCGTGATCGAGCCGGTGCTGAGCTGCCGGGCCCGCCACCTCGCGCCGCTCTGCCCGGCGTGTGCCGCCGGCCTGACGGGCGACTGCGAGATGGTGGCCTTCGGGCACATCCGTCCGGGCCTGCAGACCGGCTTCTGCGCCGACACCGGTGGCGGCTGGTCCACGGCCGGCCTGGTGGCCCACGACTCCCAGCTCTACGCCGTGCCCGACGGGCTCACCGACAAAGACGCGGTCACCGTGGAGCCGCTCGCCTGCGCGCTCCACGCCGCCCTGTCGGTCGATCTCCGCGAGACCGACGTGGTCGCCGTCATCGGGGCCGGCACGCTCGGCCTCTTGACCACCGCCGCCATCGCGCACCTCGGCGCCACGGGCCGCGCCGCCACCCCGGAAGCCCTGCTGGTCGGCGCCCGCTACGCCCACCAACGACGGTGGGCCACCGAGCTCGGCGCCACACTCGCGCTCGACTCAACGCAGCTGGCGCGCGCCGTGCGGCGCCGGCGCCACACCATGGCGATCGGCGGCGCCTCGGTCGATCGGCTCTCCGGCGGCGCCGACGTCGTGTTCGACTGCGTGGGATCGGCCGACTCGATCGAACAGGCGCTCGGGATGGTCCGCGCCCGCGGCCGCGTGGTGCTCGTCGGCATGCCCGGGGCCGTCCGGGTCGACCTGGCGCCGCTCTGGCACCGCGAGGTCACGCTGCTCGGCGCCTACGCCTACGGGACCGAGCAGATCGCCGGCGCCGGCATCCGCACGTTCGACTTGGCGATCGAGCTCGCCGGAACGCTGCACACCGGCCGGTTGGTGTCTGCCCTCTATCCACTCGACCGCTTCGAGGAGGCCGTCGCCCACGCCGGGGCGGCCGGGCGGCGCGGCGCGGTGAAGGTCGCCTTCGACCTCACCCAATCGACGAAGGCCCAATCGACGAAGGGATCCCCCCGATGAGCCCACGACCCGGCTTCGTGCTCGAGGTGGACGGGTCCACCCCGCCCACGCTGTTCTGGAACGGCGAGGGCTACGTGCTGGAGAAGCTCCCCGAGGGCAGCCGGATTGTCTACGCCCCCGAGCCGCACAAGGCGCTGGAGGACCCGGTCTCGGCCATCCGCCACGCACTCGAGAATCCACTCGGCGACAGCCGGCCGCTCTCGGCGCTCCTCACCACCGGCATGCGCCTCACGATCTGCTTCGACGACGTCTCGCTGCCGCTACCGCCGATGCAGGCGCCGGACGCCCGCCAGTTGGTGATCGAGGCCGTGCTCGACGCCGCGGCGGCGGCCGGCGTCGACGACGTCGTGCTGGTGGCCGCGCTGGCGCTGCACCGCCGGATGACCGAGCCCGAGCTGCGCCACGCGCTGGGCGACCGCATCTACGAGGCCTTCGCCCCGGGTGGGCTGCTGACCCAGCACGACGCCGAGGACCCCGACAACCTGATCCACCTCGGCGTGACCGACCACGGCGAGGACGTCGAGATCAACAAGCGCGCGGCGACGAGCGACCTGCTGGTCTACGTGAACATCACGCTCGTCACCATGGACGGCGGCCACAAGAGCGTGGCCACGGGGCTCGCCAGCTACCGCAGCCTCCGCCACCACCACAACCCGCACACGATGACGCACTCCAAGTCCTTCATGGACGCGCCGGCCTCCGAGCTCCACACGGCCAACTGGCGCATGGGCAAGCTGATCGCCGACAGCGGCGTCAAGGTGTTCCAGATCGAGACGACGCTCAACACCGACACGTTCCCGAGCCAGTTCGCGTTCCTGCAGAAGCGCGAGTGGGAGTGGTCGGTGCGCGACCGCGCCACCTTCGCCGCCAGCTCGGCCGCCCTGGCCCGCACGCCCAACCGGGTGGCCCGCCAGATCTTCCACGGCATCAAGGCGCCCCACGCCATGACCTCGGTGCAGGCGGGCGAGGTCGAGGCGGTGCACGAGCGCAGCACGGCCAACGTCTGGGCCCAGCAGGGCGTCGTCGTCGAGGGCCAGACCGACATCGTGACCATGGGGCTGCCCTACATCTGCCCCTACAACGTGAACTCGATCATGAACCCGATCCTGGTCGCCTGCCTCGGCCTCGGGTACTTCTTCAACCTCTACCGGGGCAAGCCGCTCGTGCGCGAGGGCGGCGTGCTCATCATCCGGCACCCGACGCCGCCCGCCTTCCACCCGGGGCACCACCCGAGCTACATCGACTTCTACGAGCAGGTGCTCACGCAGACGACGGACCCGGCCGAGATGCACAAGCACTTCGAGGAGTCCTTCGCCACCGACCCGTGGTACATCCACCTCTACCGCACCGGCCACGCCTACCACGGCGTCCACCCGTTCTACATGTGGTATTGGTGCGCGCACGCGCTGGAGCACCTGGGCCGCGTCATCGTGGTCGGCGGCGATCCGAAGGCCGTCCGCCGGCTGGGCTTCGCGCCGGCCTCCACCCTCAACGACGCCCTGGAGATGGCGACCGACGTCGTCGGGCCCGCCCCCACCATCACCCACTTCCACGCGCCGCCGATAATGATGGCCGACGTGCAGTGAGCAGGACGGAACGCCGCGCGCGCTCGTCGGACGCCGTGAAGCCGAGCTTTCTGTGGACCTCGCCCACCTGGCCCGGCGGCGTCCCGCGCCAGGGGCCCGAGCGCCGGATCGGCCTCGACTACGACCACGACTGGTCCCGGCGCTACCCGGTGCGGCTCGTGCGAGCCATGCTCGTCGACAACGTGACCAGGCCGCTCACCCGCGTCATGGCCCCGGCCACCGTCCGCGGGCTCGACCGGCTGGTTCACTTGGAGGGACCGGTCATCTTCGCCGCCAACCATGCGAGCCACCTCGACACGGCGCTGCTGCTCAGCACCCTGCCCGTGCGGTTCCGCCACAAGACGGCCGTCGTCGCCGCGTCGGACACGTTCTTCGACCGCACCTGGAAGGCTGCGCTCTGGTCCCTCTCGTTGGCCGCCATCCCGTTCGAACGCACCCGGGTGAACCGGCGCTCGGCCCACACGGCCGCCGGACTCCTCCACGACGGCTGGAACCTCATCATCTTCCCGGAGGGCGGCCGAACCGCCGACGGCTGGGCCCAGCCCTTCGGGGGCGGCGCCGCCTACCTCTACGAACGCGCCGGCAGCCCGGTGGTCCCCGTCTACCTGCACGGCACGCGCCGGGTGTTGCCCAAGCGCGAGGACGAGCCGATGCCCGCCTCGGGCGTGGAGAACGACGGCCGGCGCCTCCGGCGCTCGCCGGTCGCCGTGCTGTTCGGCGACCCGATGACGGCCCGCGAAGGGGAGGACGCCCGGCGATTCGGCGCCCGCGTCGAACAGGCGATCGCGCTGCTCGGCGACGAGGTGGCGACCGACTGGTGGCAGGCCCGCCGCCGGGCCGCCGGCGTCGAGCCCCCGACGCTGCGCGGCCCGGAGGCCTCCTCCTGGCGGCGGGCCTGGGCGCTCGGCCCGTCCCCCGCCGACGACTCGCCGGTGGCCCACGGTCGCTGGCCGCGCTGAACGCGATCGCCTGACCGGCCCGCTCGGTGCGTCCCCCGCCGACCGATCGCTGATCCGGCTCAGCCCGTTGGCGCCGTGCCGGCCCGGGCGCACACTGCGGCGAGGACAGCCGAGACGGCCGCCACCGCTGCCAGGAAGAGCACCGAGCGCTCGAAGCCGGCGGCAACGACGGGTGGCGATCTCCGGACGGCGGCGGCGCCGAGGACGAGACTCGTGAGCGCGAGGCCGAGCGCGGTTCCGAGACCCCGGGTCATGTTCAGCACGCCACTGGCGACGGCCGCCTGGGCCCGCGGTGCGGCACTCATGATCGCCGAGTTGTTCGCCGCGGTGAACATCCCGAGTCCGACACCGACGAGCCCCAGCTCCGCGCCGAGCAGGACGAGCCCGGGCTCGGTGCTGCCCACCACGCTCAGACCGGCGGCGGCCAGTGCCATGCCCGAGACGGTGAGCGGACGCACGCCGATGCGGTCGACCACCCTGCCCGCGATGGGCGCCGCGCAGCCGAGCGCCAGAGGCAGGGCGCAAAGCACGAGGCCGGCTTGACCGGGGTTGCTCCCGCGCGCCCGCTCCAAGAAGAACGGCAACGCGAACATCGTCCCGAACAGCACCAGGTAGGAGAGCATGCCGCTCGCCAGACCGGCGCTGAAAGAGATCCTGCGGAAGAGCGAGAGGTCCAACATCGGCGCGGTGGCCCGGCCCTCCCAGATGACGAACGCCACCCCGGCCATCCCGGCGGCGAGGAAGAGGCCGACCGAGGTCGGAGAGAGCCAACCCCAGCGGCCGGCGAAGGAAACGGCGACCAGGAGGGCGGCGATGGCGGGGACGAGCAACCCGAGACCGGCCCAGTCGAACGGCGTGCGCTCCTGCAGATCGCGGCTGCGCGGCAGGAAGACCCAGGCGGCGATGGTGCCGAGTATGCCGGCGGGGACGTTCACCAGGAAGATCAGCCGCCAACCGCCGGCCGCCAGCAGCAGGCCTCCGACGGCCGGACCGAGCGCGAGCCCGAGGGCCTGCGCCGCCCCCTGGATCCCGATGCCGCGACCCAGGTGCCGGCGCGGCATGGCCAGATAGATGATGGCGACGCTGTTGGCCTGCAGCAGCACCGCACCGATCGCCTGGATCACCCGGAAGGCATCGAGACTGAGAAGCGTCGGCGCCAGGGCACACAGCGCGGAGCCGACGATGAACACGACGAAGCCGTACGTGTAGAGCAACTTGCGGCCCACCATGTCCGACAGGCGCCCGACGGCGATCACCCCGGCGATGAGGACGATGAGGTAGCTGAGCCCGACCCAGGTGACCGACTGCACACTGGCGTGGAAGACGCGCTGCAGCGTCGGGAACGAGACCGTCACGATGCTGGCGTCGAGCTGGCCCATGAAGGCCCCGACGCAGACCGTCGCCAACGCGAAGTAGTGGGCGTTGGGCCGCTGGCGCAGCCACTCCGGGCGGGCCGGTTCTACCCACCACCCGCGCCCACGGCCGCGCCGGCTGCCGCGGGTAACCGGCGCCCCGTGGCCGCGGGCGTTCCGGTCGCCACGGCTGCGTTGGTCTGTTCCACCGGTCTCGATTGTGCGACGCCCACTTCCACAAGTCAAAGAAGTAGATTAACAGTGATGCATAAGCAATCCCATATGGATAGCCGCCGCCTCGGGATCTTCCTGTCGGTCGTCGACGAGGGGGGCTTCACCGCGGCCGCCGATGCGCTGGGTATGTCGCAACCCGCCGTGTCCCAGGCCGTCCGGGAGCTCGAACATGACCTTGGCGCACCGCTGTTCCACCGCATCGGGCGGGGCGTCACGCTCACCCCGGCGGGGGAGGTGCTCGTGCTGCCCGCGCGCCAGGCCCGCCACGATCTGCACATCGGGCGTATGGCCGTCGAGGAGGTCTCGGGGCTCCAGGGCGGACGTCTCGATCTGGCCTGCCTGCCCACCCTGGCCGTTGCGCCGCTCGCACCCCTCGTCGGGGCGTTCCGGGCGGCCCATCCGGGTGTGTCGATCCGCCTCTCGGACCCGCAGGACACAGCGGAACTGCTCGAGTTCGTTCGCTCCGGGGAGTCCGAGGTGGGACTCGTCGAGCGTCTCGAGGTCGAAGGACTCACCACGGTCGCGCTCGCGGCCCCAGGAGTTCCTGGTGGTGCTTCCCCCGGGGAGCACGGCCGCGAGCCCCTTCCGCCTGCGTGACCTGGCCGCGCTGCCGTTGGTGGCCGCGCCGCCGGGGAGCTCGACCCGAGGGCTGCTCGACGACTCGTTGCGGCGATCGGCGGTGACCGCCACGGTGGTGGTCGAGGCGGCACAGCGCGAGGCGCTCCTGCCGCTCATCGTGGCCGGCGCCGGCGCCGGCCTGCTGCCGCGACCGCTGGCCGACGTCGCCGCGCACCCTCGGCTGCGTGGTCGTCGAGCCGCACCCCAAGGTCTCGCGGGCGGTCGCGCTCATCCATCGAAACGGGCCCCTCACATCCGCCGCATCCCGGTTCGTCGAGCTGGCGCTGGAGCAGGACGCCTGACGCAGGCCGGCACGCTGAGCGCCCTCGAGGGAGCCGGCTAGATCACAGGACCTACGTCACCGACCGCCGCAGTGGCACCGTGTCGGTGTCCGCCGACACGTGCGTCCGGTGACCCCGCTCGATCGACGACCCGCGGTGTCGCCGGCCCTCATCGCGGGTAGATGTTGATGGGTGGACAGCCCGAGATCTCTGAGCGGCACGGAGGCGCCAACCCATCGATGGTGATCCCTCCAGACAAGCTCCTGCCGGTCGGGTCGGTGGTAGAGATCCCGCTCGACAGCGGACGCCATGCCTACGCGCAAAACCTGGAGAATGGACACCCCGCACCGATCGTCCGGGTGCTCCCGGGCTTGTTCGAGGATCCGCTCCCGCTGGAAGAGATCGAGCACGTGGCCGAGTCGGACGACACCCAGTTTCTCGTCCAGTTCTCGTTGATGCTGCTCGTCGACTCCCGCCGAGGACGGGTCGTGACCCGACAGGCGCCGCCCGAGCGATTGTGTCGGCGTCCGCCGCTCCGACAGTTCGTGCGGCCGTCGGCAGTGAATCCGAGTGGCTGGTACGTCGTCGACGCCGACGCCTCGATCGAACCGAGACCGAGTTCGCGGCGCTCCATCCCGCGGTCGATCAGCGTGACCTCTCAGTGTGGAGCGTTCCGGGAACGGGCCTCTTCCTGCGGATGATCAAGGCGGGGTGGACTCCTCGAATGGCAACTGATCGGAACCTCGGGTTCTGACGCCGCGGGATGATGGGCCGCTGGTCCCTCGTTGCGCCCGTCATCCGCGCCCGTCGTCTCCGCGCCCGTCATCTCCGCGCCCGTCGTCTCCGCGCGACGAGTCCCGACGGGCGTCAGCGCCGGCGCCGGGCGCCCCGCGCCGCCCCGAGCCGCTCGCTGCGCAACAGCATCTCGCGCTCGTCGTCGAGCGGGGCGAGCGTGGCGACGCCCGTCGCCCACCCGATCAGGACGTCGGCCAGGGCCGGATTGCGCGCCAGCACCGGGCCGTGGAGATACGTCCCGATCAGCCGGCCGCCCCAGGCCCCCTCGGAGTGGTCGCCCCCGCCGTTACCCACACCCTGCTCCACCTTGGCCAGCGGCCGGACGTCGCTGCCGAGCACCGTCGTGCCGGCGTGGTTCTCGAACCCGGTCAACGTGGGCAGCCCCCAGTCCAACGGCTGGGCCACCAGCTCCCCCACCGCCCGGGGCCCGACCCCCTTGGCGGTGTCGATGTCGAGCAGGCCCAGACCGTCGAGGGTGTCGCCCGCGGCGGAAGGGAACGAGTTTCCGACGATCTGGAACCCGGCGCAGACCGCCAGCACGACGGCACCGTCGGCCACCGCGGCGGCCAGCGTCCCGTCGCGGCGGAGTGCGTCCGCCGCCTGTGCCTGGGGGCCGTCCTCTCCGCCCCCCACGCAGTAGAGGTCGCCGCGGGGCACCGGCGCGTCGGAGGGCGCCTGGATGAGCTCGGCCTCGATCCCCCGCCACTCGGCCCGCCGGGCGAGCACCAGTCCGTTGCCGCCGTCCCCGTAGGTGCCGAGGAGATCCGGGTAGACGACGACCACGCGCAGCGTCATCGGTGGAGCGTCATCGGTCGAGGGTCATCGGCGAGCCGCCAGGTCGAAGAACGTCGTGTAGTTCCCGACGAAGTCGACGCGCTCCTCGCTCCCCGTACCGGCGTGGCGCAGTGCGGTCAGCGGGTCGCGGACGACGTCGTGCGCGACGCCGGCGTAGCGGAGGCGAACGGAGAGGTCGAGGCACCGCTCCCCCGATGCCGTCACCGGCCGGCCGGCCAGCTGCTCGAAGGGCACATCCCACAGCCAGGAGGGGTCCTTGCCGTCGGCGATGCGGGCGTTGATGCCGATCACCAGCGGCGCGGTGTCCACGTCGATCAGCTCCAGCAGCTCGGCCCAGCCGGCCGGGTTCTTGGCCAGCATGAGGCGCGTCGACACGCCGCCCAACTGCCGGATCGAGAAGCGCCCGGCGACCCCGTCGATGCCCACCATGGCGGCCAGTGCGGTCTCGGTCGGCACCCCCATCACCTCGGCGGCCGCGGCCGCCATCACGGCGTTGGCGTGGTTGAATCGCCCGGGCAGGGAGAGGATCACCGGGAGGCGGCGGCCGTCGGCGAGGCGGGCGACGACATCGCTGCCCGAGCCCTCGACCACCAGATCGGGCTCCGGCCGGTGGAAGCCGCAGGTGGCACAGGCCCAGGTCCCGTCGGAGTCGAAGTGGATCCGCTCGCCGCAGGAGGGACAGCCCACCGCGTCGGCGCGCCAGCCCGGGCCGGCCGCCACCCACACCGCGTGGCTGGCGCTCCCCGCCCCCCAGACGACCAGCGGGTCGTCGGCGTTGGCCACGACGGCGGTGGCGCTGCCGGCGAGCGCGTTGCGCCAGCGCTCGGCCAGCATCCGCACCTCGTTGGTCCGGTCGAGCTGATCGCGCGACAGGTTGAGGAGCACGACCGCGACGGGATTGACCGACTGCAGCACGGTCGGCAGGTAGCCCTCGTCGACCTCGAGGACGGCGGATCGGGACCGTCGGGTCCCGACGAGCGCCGCCACATGGCCGGCCGGCATGTTGGAGCCGGTGGCGTTGGTGACGACCTCGCCCTGCGCCTGGGTCTCGAGCGCCGTCGCCAGCAGTCGGGTGGTGGTCGTCTTGCCGTTGGTCCCGCTCACCAGCGCCACGGCGCGGCCCTCGGCGAGCCGGGCCAGCAGGTCGGGGGCGATGCCGAGCCCGACCCGGCCCCCGGCCACCGTCCCGCCGCCGAAGCGGACGGCCCGGGAGGCGCCGTTCACGAGGCGCGTCGCCGCCTCTGCCACCTTCACCGCGACCCCGACGACGGGCTCATCGCGTCGTCGGGAACGTCCTGGCGAGCTCCTCGGCGGTCGGCTCTGTCGCGCGGCACCTCGGGCAGCAGCGCGCTGATGGCCGACATGATCGCCGTCGTGTCGGTGACCGCGTCCTGGCCCGCCAGCCGCACCGGTTCGCCGACGCGCACGGTGACGGGGCGGGCGCCGATCATGTTGGGCACCTTGGACGAGCGGGGCCACACGGCCTCGGTGCCGGAGAGCCCGATCGGCACGACGGGTGCGCCGGTCGAGGCCGCCAGCCGGGCGGCGCCGGTCTTGCCGTGGAGGACCGGATCGAAGAAGGCCTCGCCGCGCGGGATGGTGCCCTGCGGGAGGATGATCACGACCTCGCCGGCACGCAGCGCGGCCTCCGCCTCGATCATGGGCGCCTGGGAGCTGCTGCCCCGCTCGACGGGGATGCCCCCGAGCGACCGGGCCACCCAGCCCAACACCGGGACGTCGAAGATCTCCTGCTTGCCAAGGAAGCGCACGGGCCGGCCGAGGCGCGCCGCGATGATGGCGAGCGGCGCGACGTCGAAGTAGCTGCGGTGGTTGGAGACGAGGATCACCGGCCCGCGGGCCGGGATGTGCTCGAGGCCCGAGATGTCGAAGCGCGCGTAGGGGAACGTCGGCGGCACGATGAACGGGCGCAGCAGGTGGTAGGGCTCCAGCCCGACGATGGACGGCACGCCCTTCGGGCGGTCCCAGTACTCGATCGGCCAGCGCCGGGCGGCGGCCAGCGCCGCCAGCCGGAGGTCGGGGTTCAGCGCGTGCGGGAAGCCGACGCTGGAGAGCAGCGCGACGTCGAAGAAGCTGTCCGAGTAGGCGTGGCTGGCCGAGAGGTCGACCCGGTTCTCGCGCGCCCAGCGGCGGACCGCCAGGTACTTGCCCACCCCCCACACGAAGCCGCCCTCGAGGCGTCCGGTGTAGCGGCCGTCGGCCATCTCGTAGCGGGTGGCGATGACGTCGTCGAAGCCGAGGGTCTGGGCGAGCGGCGTCACCATGTCGACCGGCGTGGTGGTGGCGAGCACCAGCTGGCGCCCGGCCGCCCGGTGGGCGGCCAGCACGGCCGGCGCGAACGGGGCCACCTGCTCGATCAGCTCGGGGACCGCCGCCTCCGCCGCGGCCACCACCTCCGAACGCGACCAGCCCTTGGCCAGCCGGGCGGTGGCGCGGGCCAGACCCATGGAGACGAGGTTCTCGCCGAGGCGCTCGTAGACGGTGTAGAGCAGGCGGTCGCCGGGGAGCGAGCGGCTCGGAGCGACGCCCGCCGCCACGAGGGCCCGCTGGAACGTGGGCCCGCTGGCGCTGCGCAAGAGGGTCCGGTCGAGGTCGATGAAGACGGCACCCATCAGGACATCAAGGCTAACTGGCGCCCGGCGGTCGGCCGGTCCGCAACGGCCCGGGTGGCCGCGGGGAAGAGGAACGGCAGGGGCAGGGTTGACCAAGGAGAAGCCACCCGAGGAGAACCCTGTGCCCGTTGCCCACCCCGACACCGACAAGACGCCCGTCGACTTCTGGTTCGACCCGCTGTGCCCCTGGGCCTGGGTCACCTCCCGCTGGATGCTCGAGGTCGAAACGGTCCGGCCCGTTCTCACCAGCTGGCACGTGATGTCGCTCGGAGTCTTGAACGAGGGACGCGAGGACCTGCCCGAGGCGTACAAGGAGGCGCTGGCCAAGGCCTTCGGGCCGGTCCGGGTGTGCATCGCCGCCGAGCAGCAGTTCGGCAACAAGGTGCTCCTCCCCCTCTACACGGCGCTCGGCACCCGGATCCACGTCGAGCAGCGCAAGGACGACGGGATCATGGCCGACGCGCTCGCCGAGGTCGGGCTGCCGGCCGAACTGGCCGAGGCCGCGACCAGCACGGAATTCGACGACGCGCTGCGCGTGTCACACCATGAGGGCATGGACCCGGTCGGCTACGACGTCGGCACGCCGGTGATCCACGTGGAGGGCATCGCATTCTTCGGCCCGGTCGTCACCCCGGCCCCGAAGGGCGAGGCCGCCGGTCGCCTGTGGGACGGCGTGAAGCTGGTGGCGGGCACCGAGGGATTCTTCGAGCTGAAGCGCACACGCGACAAGGGGCCCACCTTCGACTGACCGTCACCCGTTCGCCGGTCACTCGTGCACCGTGACCGCCGCATCATCGTCCGACGGGGCGAACGGTGCACAACAGCATCGGTTCACCAAGACCGATCGGACCAAAAGGGCTCGGAGAGACGCATGAAGATCGGCATCATCGGCGCCGGCCAGATCGGCGGCACCCTCACCCGGCGCTTCCGCGCGCTCGGGCACGAGGTCAAGGTGGCTAACTCGCGCGACCCCGAGACTCTGGCCGACCTGGCTTCGGAGACCGGAGCGACCGCGGTGTGGGCCGAGCGGGCCGCCGACGGCGCGCAGCTGGTCGTGATCACCATCCCGCAGAAGAACGTGCCGAATCTGGCGGCCGGCATTCTCGACGGTGCCGCCGACGGGCTGGTGGTCATCGACACGAACAACTACTACCCCCAACAACGCGACGGCCGGATCGAGGCCATCGAGGGCGGCACCACCGAGAGCCGGTGGGTCGCGGAGCAGGTCGGCCACCCCGTCATCAAGGTGTTCAACGGGATCCGGGCCCAGCACCTGTTGGAGCGGGGCCAGGAACCGGGGACCCCGGGCCGCATCGCCCTCCCGGTGGCAGGCGACGACGAGGCGGCGAAGGCCGTCGTGATGCGGCTCGTCGACGAGCTGGGCTTCGACCCGGTCGACGCGGGGACGCTCGACGAGTCCTGGCGCCAGGAGCCCGGCAGCCCCGTCTACGGCCGGGACTACGACGCCGACGGCGTCCGCCGCGCGCTGGCCGAGGCGACGCCGGAGCGCCCGGCGGAGTTCCGCGCGTGACCGTCATCGCGAAGAAGACCCGGTGAGGGTCCTCGTCTCGGGGTCGTCCGGCTTCATCGGGAGCGCGCTGCTCGACGCCTTGGATGCGGCGGGCCACACGCCGGTTCGCCTGGTCCGCGGACCGGCCGAGGGGGAGGACGAGATCAGCTGGGACATCGCGGCCAAGCGACTCGATCCGAAGGCGCTGCGCGGCATCGAGGCCGTCGTCCATCTGGCCGGAGCCGGCATCGGCGACCACCGCTGGACCGACGACTACAAGCGAGAGATCCTAGACAGCCGGGTGAAGGGCACTGCCCTCCTTGTCAAGGCCCTGATCGCCATGGACGAGCCGCCTGCCGTCCTCGTGAGCGGCTCGGCTGTCGGCTACTACGGCGACCGCGGCGACGAGCAGCTGACCGAGGCCAGCGCGGGGGGCACCGGCTTTTTGGCCGAGGTGGCCCGGGCCTGGGAGAAGGCCGCCGCCCCGGCGGCGGCGGCGGGGATCCGCACCGTGCTGCTGCGCACGGGACTGGTGCTGGCGCCGAGAGGCGGCACGTTGGGCCAGCTACTCCCCCTCTTCAAGCTGGGCCTCGGTGGGCCGCTCGGCAAGGGCTGGCAATGGTGGAGCTGGATCGCCCTCGACGATGAGGTGAGCGCCATCATTCACAGCCTCGAGTCGGCCACGCTGCGCGGCCCGGTCAACGCGACCGCTCCCAGTCCGGTGACCAATGCCGAGTTCACCAAGACGCTCGGCCGAGCGCTGCATCGCCCGGCCTTCCTGCGCACGCCGGCGCCGGCGCTCGCCTTCGCACTCGGTCCCGAGCGAGCGCACGAACTCGTGCTCACGAGCCAACGAGCGCTGCCGACCGCGCTCGAGCGATCCGGGTTTGCGTTCGCCTACCCGACGCTCGCTGAAGTCATGCCGACGCTGCGGGGCGAAGCGAAGACTCGCTCGTCGTGACCTGGGAGAGTGCACCACCGTCCCCATCAGAGCCGTCCAGGAACATTCCCCCACGCAAGAGTGATGGCCTTGTCCCCTGAACTCGCTCAGGTGGACCGACGAACCGGGTTCTCCTCAACGCTCACTCCGCGTATCGAAGCCTGCGCTCCCTAGTCTTCGAGCACCTCAATCAACTCGCCCGAATCGATGTGGTAGAGGAACGCTCCCGCAATGATGTCGGGTAGGTACAGGTACGACCGGATCCTGTTCAGGTCGCCGAGCAAAGAAGAACGCTGATCCGCAGTCGTCAGGAACGACAGGCTCCGTGTGTCGGGGCCACCGCTTCTTTCGATCGCCGCGTGGACCTCGTCTTCGGTGCCGCTCGCCATCCGGCAACCCGTGTGCGCCACCACCATCACCCGCTCAACTCCCAACAGGTAGCGCGCGAGTACGAGCGTCCGCAGTACGTCGTCGGTGACGCGTGCTCCCGCGTTTCGCAGGATCTTTGCATCGCCCGGTGACAGTCCCAGCATGGCGAGCGGATCGATCCTCGAGTCCATGCATGTCAGTACCGCCAGACCCTTCAAAGCGGTCGCTTGCAGACCGGGGTTGCGAAACGAGGCTGCATAGGCCTGGTTCGCCTTCAGGACATCCGCAAAGGGCTCGCGTGCGTTGGGGCTGGGCATCGCAACAGACTACGGACAACCTCACCACCACTTGATTCCTGAGCTGGGGGCGAGTGGGGCGCCGAGCCATGCAATACCGGACGGCTGGTCGAGGTGGCGGCGGCGACCCGGGCCGGGGCCGCGGCGTAGGGCTCAGCCGGACGTAGCCCGCCGGCCGGCCGGCTGCGGCACGGCCCGTTCGAACCACTCCTCGGCCAGCAGCTGGTAGGAGCGGACCCGGTCGTCGTGGTCGTGGGTGATGGTCGTGACCATCAGCTCGTCGGCGTCGGTGGCCTCCTGGAGCTGCTCGAGCCGGGCCGCCACCGTGTCCGGGGACCCGACGAACTGGGTGTCGACCCGGTCCGCGCACGAGCGCCCGGTCCTCGTCGGTCCACTGGTGGTCGGCGCGCCTCTTCGGGCGTCGGGAAGGGGATGGCCCCCTCGCCGCGGCGGATGCTGCGGACCCACAGCGCGAAGCCGGTCGGCCAGCTCGGCGCGCCGTCTCGTCGTCGGGCCCCACCACCACGTCGGCCGAGACGGCCACGTAGGGCCGGTCGAGGTCGGCCGACGGCACGAAGGCGGCCCGGTAGGCGTCGACGGCCTCGAGGACCGTGGCCGGGCTGACGTGGTAGTTGGCGGCGAAGCGCAGGCCGAGCTCGCCGGCCACCGACGGCGCTCTCCCCGGCGCTGCTGCCCGAGCACCCAGACCTCGACGTCGGCGCCCCGGCCCGGGGACCGGATGCGGGTCGAGCCCGTCGGCCGAGCGGTAGGTGCCCTGGAGCAGGCCGACGATGTCGTCGAGCAGGTCGCCGTAGTCGGCCGACTCGGCGCCCTGCCTGCTGGAGCAGGTCGGCGGTCAGCGCGAGCCGGGGCGAGCCGGGCCAGGCCGCCGGAGCGAGGGCCGGGCCGGGATCAGCAGCCCGTTGGCGGTCCGGCGGGCCTCGCTGGCGCCGGCCGGCGACCGCTCGGCGGAGCCGTCGGTCGAGGCCGGCCGCGCCGGTCCCGCAGGAAGTTGCGGCCCCCCGAGCGGCCCGATCCCGAGGTCGATCCGGCCCGGGATGCAGGGCGTCGAGCAGCCCGAACTCCTCCACCACCGACAGGGCGGTGCGGTGCCCGCTCTGCACGCCGCCCGAGCCGAGCCGGATGCGCTCGGTGGCCCCGGCCACCAGGGCGATCAGCACGGCCGGCGACGAGCCGGCCACGCCCGGGTTGAGGTGGTGCTCGGCAAACCAGTAGCGGCGGTAGCCGAACGCCTCGGCCGCGCTGCGCCAGGTCGATGGTGTTGCGCAGCGCCGTCGACGGCGTCGGACCCGGACGCGACCGGCACCAGGTCGAGCACGCCGAGCGGCACCCGCGTGCGCGGTCATCGCGTCGGCCCCGACGCGTGGCTCCGGGCCGACGCCGGCCGGGCGCGGCGGGCAAGCCCGAGGTGGTCGCGCAGCGTCGGTGCCCGCGTACTCGGTCGCGGAAGCGGCCCCGCTCCTGGAGGATGGGCACGACCGTGTCGGCGAACTCGTCGAGCCCGCCCGGGGTGATGTGGGGCACCAGGATGAACCCGTCGGCCGCGTCGGCCTGCACGAGCCGTGTCGATCTGCGTCGGCCACCTGCTCGGCGGTGCCGACGAACGACGGCCGGCCGGTGACCTCGATCATGAGCTCGCGGATCGAGAGCTTCTTGGCCTCGGCCAGCGCCCGCCACTCCCGCGCGGTCTGCATGCCGGTCGGCGGCAGACGTTGGCCCGGCCCTGGATGATGGACTGCGGCCGACGAGGTCCGGGTCGACGGCCGGGCAGCGGGCCGTCGGGGTCGTAGGTCGGAGAGGTCGCGGTTCCACACCTGCTCCAGGAAGAGGATGGCCGTCTGGCCGCTCACCTGCTGGCGGCGGATCACCGCCGCCCGCTCGATGGCGTCGGCCTCGGTGTCGCCGAGCACGAAGGTGGCCGCCGGCAGGATCTTGAGCTCGTCGGGCGACCGCCCGTAGCGGGCCAGCCGGCCCTTCACGTCCTGGTAGAAGCGCTGGCCGGCCTCGAGCGTGCCGTGCCGGGAGAAGATGCAGTCCGACGGCGGCGGCGGCGAACTCCCGGCCGGTCGTCGGAGTCCCCGGCCTGGAAGATGACCGGGTGGCCCTGCGGCGAGCGGGGCACGCCGAACCGCCCGGCGATGTCGAAGTGCGGGCCGTGGTGCTCGAAGGCGCCCTGGCCGGGGTCGGCGCAGGAAGCGGCCGGCCGCCGGGTCGGCGACGACCGCGCCCTCGTCCCAGGAGTCCCAGAGCTCGCCGGGCGGTCTGGAGGAACTCCGCGGCCCGGCTCGTAGCGGTCGTCCTGGGCCAGGAACCCGCCCCGGCGGAAGTTCTCGCCGGTGAAGGCGTCCCACGAGGTGACCACGTTCCAGGCGGCCCGGCCGCCCGAGAGGTGGTCGAGGGAGGCGAACTGGCGGGCCACCTCGAACGGCTCGTTGAAGGTGGAGTTGATGGTGCCGGACAGGCCGATCCGGTCGGTGACGGCGGCCAGCGCGGCCAGCACGGTGAAGGTGTCGGGGCGGCCCGACGACGTCGAGGTCGTGGATCCGGCCGCGCTGCTCGCGCAGGCGCAGGCCCTCGGCCAGGAAGAAGAAGTCGAACTTGGCCCGCTCGGCCGTCTGGGCCAGCGTGACGAACGAGGAGAACTCGATGTGGCTCCCGGCCTCGGGGTCGCTCCACACCGTGGTGTTGTTGACGCCGGGGAAGTGGACGGCCAGGTGGATCTGCTTGGCGCCGTCCGTCATGCTCACCTCCTCGGCTGCTCAGGCATCGGCGTAGCGGTTCGCGGGACGGGGCAGCCCGAGCCGCTCCCGCAGCGTCGTCTCGTCGTAATCGGCGGCGGAAGATCCCCCGCTCCTGGAGCAGCGGCGACGACCCGGCGGGTGATCGCCTCGAGGTCGTGGGGCAGCGCGCCCGGGCCGGAGCCGGAACCCGTCGATGCCCGTCGGCCTGCCAGGCCACCAGCAGGTCGGCCAGCTCGGCCGGCGGTGCCGACGAACACGAGCGCATCGGACCGCAGCACGTGGCCGTCGAGCTCGTCGAGCTGGTCCTTGCGGGCTCGCCGCCGCCCCGGCGTCGCTCGTCGAGGAAGACCACCAGGTCGGCGAAGACCCGCAACGGCGGTCGCCGTCCCGCCCGACGGCGGCCTCGTGCGGCCCGGACGCCGGCGACGATGTCGGCCGCGTCCTCGCGCGTCCTCGGGCGTGACGAAGACGACGTCGGCGCTGCGGGCCGCCAGGCGGTAGGCGACCGGGACGTGGGCCAGGGCGGTCACGAGCGGCTGGCCCTGCGGAGGGCGGGGCGTGATCGACGGGCCCTTCACCGAGAACCACCGTCCCTCGAAGTCGATGTAGTGCAGCTTGTCGCGGTCGACGAAGCGGCCGGTCGCCACGTCGCGGATCTCGGCGTCGTCCTCCCAGCTGTCCCAGAGGCGCCGGACGACCTCGACGAAGTCGGCGGCCTCGTCGAAAAGGTCGCCCACGTCGCCCGGCACGTCCGCGACTGCGGCGCTCCGCGTCCGACCGGTCGACGATCGTGCGGCGCCCGAACTGCCCCGCCTCGAGGCTGGTCGACGAGATCCGGGCCTGGAGTCCGGCCCGCCCGGTGCTCACGTAGTCGAGCGTGGCGATCGCCTTGGAGACGTGGAACGGCTCGGTGTGGGTGGTCGTGGCCACCGGGATGAGGCCGATCGACCGATGTGACCGGCGCCACCCGGGCGGCGACAGCACGGCGTCGAGGCGCCCGCGCACCTGGTCGGTGCGGTCGTCGGGGATGCCGCGCCGCGACGACTGGATGGCCAGCGAGTCGTCGATCGTGACGAAGTCGAGCCGGCCGCGCTCGGCTTCCTGGACCAGGTCGACCCAGTAGTCCGCCGAGAACAGCTCGCCCGGCCGCGCGTCGGCGGCGCGCCAGGCGGCGGGGTGCCAGCCGGCGCCGTCGAGGGCGACCGCCAGGTGCAGGGGCACCGGGGACATCAATGCCGCCCCCGGTGCGCAGCGGCGTCGAGGAACGGGCCGTCGGGGAGCCGGGCCTCGGGGAGCCCGGAGTCGGGGCGCGGCCCGGAACCAGCCGCCGCAGTGCGCGCTTGGCCCGAAAGCCGATTGATTTGGTCGGGTATTACCCCACGATACCGACCGACCGAGGCCCCGTGTCAATGCCGGGCCGACGCGAGCCGTCCAGGGGGGAGTTTGAGGAGGGTGCGTGGCCGGGAAAAAAGACCCCTACACGCAGTGAAGGGACCGCCGGGGGGCTGGCGATCCCTTCACTTAATCCCGCTTGGGTACAGAGGGGGGGGTTCCTGTCCCTGCGGTCTGAAGCCATTGTGGTCTACCCGGACGGATCTGTCAAACAGTTTCGGCAGATATTTGCTATCTTTTTTCCAGATGAACCTCCACCATCTCCACGCCCTCGTCGGAATTGCCGATCACGGGGGGTTCTCGGCGGCGGCGGCGGCCATGGGGACGGTCCAATCCAACGTCTCGGCCCACGTGGCCAAGCTCGAGAAGGAGCTGGGCACCCAGCTGGTCGACCGCTCGACCGGGCTGCTCACCGAGGAGGGCGAGATCGTGGTCGCCCGCACCCGCCGGATGCTGATCGAGCTCGACGCGATGGTGGCCGACGTGGCCGCCATGCGCCAGGAGGTCTCGGGCACCGTCCGGGCCGGCATGATCGGCACCACGGGCCGCTGGCTGGTGCCCGCGCTCTTCGCCTTCCTGCGGGACCGTCACCCGCTCGTGCAGATGACGGTCGCCGACGGCACCAGCGCCAACCTCGAACCGCGGGTGCTGTCGGGCCAGCTCGACTTCGCCGTCGTGGCGCTGCCGGTCCCGGGCGACGAGCTCATCGCCACGCCGCTCTTCGACGAGGACCTCGTGTTGGTCGTGCGGGAGGACCACCCGTTGGCCGCCGCCGCCGTCCCCCTGCCGCTCAGCGCCCTGACCGAGCTCGAGCTCCTGCTCCCCCTCCCCAACACCGCGCTGCGCGACGACATCGATGCGGCGCTGCGGCGCTGCGGCGTGACGCTGAAGCCCGCCATCGAGCTCGACGGGATCCGCATGATCGCGTCGCTCACCTTCGACGGCTACGGGCCGTCGATCCTGCCAGCCACCGCCGTGCCGATCCACATGCGGTCCCAGTTCAAGCTGGTGCCCTTGGAGGGCCTCCCCCGCCGGCAGGTCGGCGTCGCGCTGCGCCGCCGCGGCCTGCCCTCTGCGCCGACCCGGGCCGTGATCGAGCTCTTGAACAACGTCGCGGTCGACGTCGGCCGGATGCCGGCCGGCGTGCACCCGGCGTCGCCGACCAGACGCTGAGCGGTAGCGTCGCCGCGCGGGCCCGCCCCGGGCGCGGCCCCCGAGGAGGAACCATGCTCAGCCGCAAGGTGCCGCTCCAGGAGCTGGAAGGCGACCGGGTGGTCGCCCCCACCTACGCCCGGCGCGGGTTGACCCAGGCGATCCCCCGCTTCGAGCTGCCCGACGACGGGATGGACCCCGACGTCGCCTATCAGGTGATCCATGACGAGCTGGCCCTCGACGGCAACCCGATCCTCAACCTGGCCACCTTCGTCACCACCTGGATGGACGAGCACGCGGACCGGCTGCTGGTCGAGACGGCCAACAAGAACGCCATCGACTGGGACGAGTACCCCCAGACGGTCGAGATCCAGGACCGCTGCGTCAACATGCTGGCCCGGCTCTTCGGCGCCTCCGAGCACCACGAGAGCGTGGGCACCGCCACGGTCGGCTCCTCAGAGGCGATCCACCTGGCGGGCCTCGCCATGAAGTGGCGCTGGCGCAACGCCCGGCAGGCGGCGGGCAAGCCGATCGACCGCCCCAACATCGTCATGGGCGCCAACGTCCAGGTCTGCTGGGAGAAGTTCGCCCGCTACTTCGACGTGGAACCCCGCTACGTCGCCGCTCACCGAGACCCGCTTCGTGATCGGCGTGGACGAGGCGATGGCGCTCGTCGACGAGAACACGATCGGCGTGGTCGGGATGCTCGGCAGCACGTATACGGGCGAGTACGAGCCCATCGCCGCGCTCCACGCCGCGTTGGAGGTGCTCTGCCAACGCGACGGGATCGACGTGCCCATCCACGTCGACGCGGCGAGCGGCGGGTTCGTCGCCCCCTTCCTCCAACCCGGGTTGGCGTGGGACTTCCGGCTCCCCCGCGTGCGCTCGATCAACGTGTCGGGCCACAAGTACGGGCTCGTCTACCCCGGCGTCGGCTGGGTGCTGTGGCGCGAGGCGGCGGACCTCCCCCACGAGCTCATCTTCCAGGTCGACTACCTCGGCGGCTCGCACGCCAACTTCGGCCTCAACTTCTCGCGCGGGGCCGGGCAGATCGTGCCTGCAGTACTACAACCTGATCCGCCTGGGGCACGCCGGCTACCGGGAGATCATGGAGGCGCTGGCCGCCAACGCGCGTTGGTTGGCGAACGAGCTCGGCGGCATGGACACCTTCGAGCTGGTGGCCAACGCCGCCGACCTGCCCGTCGTCTGCCTCCGCCTGCGCGGGGATCCCGGGTTCAGCGTCTTCGACGTCTCGGCGGCCCTGCGCCAGCGGGGCTGGATCGTCCCCGCCTACACGATGGCCCCGGATGCCCAGCAGGTCGAGGTGCTCCGCGTCGTCGTGCGCGAGGGCCTCAGCCGCGACCTGGCCCGGGAACTGGTGAGCGACATCGACGCCGCGCTGACTCACCTCGCCGCGGGTCACCGGCCCGATCACGCAGATGGGAAGCCCGCCGGTGCGGCACCGACGGGCAACGCCGGCCGCAAGGCCCGGCCGGCGAAGCGGGGGGCGTCGAGCGTGAAGACCCGCGCCGTCTGCTGACCGATCGAAGACGCGCTACCGGCCGCCCAGGAACGCGGCCACCGCCGCCGGGGAGCGCAGCCGGATGAAGCGGAGCGCCGCGTACCGCGGATCCTCCATGGCCGCGCTGTAGCGCTTGACCGAGTCGGGGTACTTCACCCAGGTGTAGCGGATGATGTTCTCCATCGGGTCCCAGTTGTAGAAATTGGAGAGCGGCTCCCGATTGCCGTTCCAGAGCTCCTGGCGGGTCACCGCCCGGCGGAGCGTCCGGGTCACCACCCGTCGCATCACCGTGGCCCGGGGAAGATCGATCCACACGACGGTGTCCGCACGCGCCCAGACGAGATCGCGGACCCAGCTGTAGTTCCCGTCGATGACCCACCCGTCCGCGGCCACGGCCGCCGCCACCTCTGAACGGAAGTCCTCACGTGCGAGGTCCTGCCAGTCGGCCTGGTGGAAAACCGCGTCGAGCTCGACGAAGGGCACCTGCAACGACTCCGCCAGCCGGCGACCGGCCGTGGTCTTTCCCGAACCCGAGATCCCGACCATCGAGACCCGGCGCATCGGGGTCGGGCCCGCCGTCATCGTCCGGTCCGACCGGACAGAAGCGGCGCCCTCGGGGCCGACCACGGACACCGGCGCGGACCCGTTCGTCGCATGGTGGTCGACGCTATAACCGGCCCGCGTCTCCTCGGGAAGCCCGCCGGCGGACACCGAGGGAACGAAAGCTCGTTTCTCGCTAGCTGGCGAGAATTCCCCCGTCGACGGGGAGCACGATGCCCGAGATGTAGGCCGCCGCTTCACTCGCCAGGAAGACGACCACCGTGGCGCACTCCTCGAGCTCGCCGATCCGGCCGGCCAGCACCCGCGACACGAGCTGCGACTCGATGTAGCCCGGGGGGTAGGCGGCGGTCATCTCGGTCGCGAAGAAGCCGGGCGCGACCGCGTTGACGCGGATCCCCTTGCGGCCCGTCCACTGCTGGGCGAGATCCCGGGTCAGCCCGACGATCGCGGCCTTGCTGGCCGAGTAGGCCGCCTGGGGCAGTCCCGCCGTGGTGAGCCCGAGGACGCTGCCGATGTTGATGATCGAGCTCCCCGGCTGCATCGCGCGGCCGCAGGCCTGGCACATCCAGTAGGAACCCATGAGGTTGGCGTCGACCACCGCCCGGAAGTCATCGGGCAGCTCGCGGGTGGCGGGGACGGCGGTGCCGATCCCCGCGTTGTTGACCAGCGTGTCGACGCGGCCGAAGGCGGACATCGTCTCGTCCACCAGGCGCTGGCAGTCCTCCGGTTTCGTGACGTCGGTCGCGACGACGATCGCCCGGCGCCCGATTGCCTCGACCATCGCCGCCGTCTCTCCCAATCGATCCACCCGGCGAGCCCCGAGCGCGACGTCGGCACCGGCCTCTGCGAGGGCCTGGGCGAAGGCGACGCCGAGGCCCGAGGACGTGCCGGTCACGATGGCGACCTTTCCGTCGAGCCGGAACCTGTCAAGAACGCTCACTCGGACCAGCCTCTCCTCGCGACGTCGCGAATCCTGAGGACATCGTGAACACGAAACCGTGGAACGCTCGGATCTTGACTCGAAAAGCGAGGAACATCACATGCTCCCGGGAGCAATCAACCTCGAGGCAGCCGACGCCTTGTCAAGACCATCCGTATACAATGCATTCATGTCTCATCCCGTTGCGCTCGCCAAAGTCTCTCACCGAGGGCAGACCAGCCTTCCGGCCGAGTTGCGGCATCGCTGGGGCATCGAAGGAGGCGGCGAGATCTCGTTCGTGGACCTGGGAGATGCTGCGCTGATCCTCCCCGGTCGGATGGAGCAAGCGAGAGCCGAGCTCAAGCGGGTCCTGGCGCAGACCTACGACACCGGTCTGGCGGCGATCGCCGATCCGGATCTCGCCGACCAATAGTGAATGTCGTCATCGACGATCGGCTGCTTATCGAAGAACTGCTGGTCGGCATGGATCGCCGTGGGGTGTCCTTGCACACGACGACGTGCTGGTACTACCGAGCGTGCCGAGCCGCCGTCGCTGGCGCGGGCGGTCACCTTTCGGGACCCTTCCGTGCGGTTCCCGCCGCAGAACAACGTCGTGCGATTGCCGCGATGCTGCATCTCCCAGATGAGGTTGGCCTTCCCGAAGCTCGGCGCATCGTTCCCCTCATGGTGGACGTTGCGAGTCGCCATCCGAGGCTGAACCTTCTGAACCTCGAGGCGGTGGCCATGGCTCACTCCCTCCGGGCATCCGTCTGGCTCTCTCCAGAGGGTGCTGCAGGCACCCTGTCCGAGGTTCTGCCTGCGGAAGGCATCTCATTCAAGACGGTCGCACCGGCATGAGTAAACCGTGCTCGCCGTCTTCTGCCTGGCTCGATCGCCGACCCGGATCTCGCCGACCAGTACTGAACGGCTCTATCGGTGCTTGTGCGTGTAGGCCCCTGACTCCGAGCCGACCAACGCGACGAGGTTGCCCAGCGCCAGGTTGATGTCGAGCAGGTGGAGGCCCCAGGTCGGCCCGAGGGTTTCGGTGGCGATCGGCCGGGTGTCCCCCGGCGTGGTGAGCGTGGTCACCTGGAGCCAGGTGGCGCCGCCAACGCTCATGCATTGCGCGCGGTAGAGGTCGGGATAGCTGACCCAGAGCGGGGCCGGCGCCGTTCCCGTCGGGAAGTAGGGCTCGAGGGTGGCCGCTCCACCGCCCGGTGCGGCCGGATTCACGCAGAGGACCTGGAGGCCGGCGGTCGTGGTCTGCCCGTGCAGCAAGCTGATGCCCTTGCCCGGCCGGCCGAAGAGGCTGTTGGCGGGCGGCGTCTGGTCGAAGCTCGAGTAGGCCGCCACGCAGCCGATCTCGGTCGTCGTCGTGCAGGCCGGGATGTGGCCGAAGCTGCCGCCGACCGTCTTGCCGTCGGGCACCACCACGTTGCCGCCCATGAGCAGGGCCGAGACGAGGAGCTTGCGCAGGGCCGGATTCGAGTCGACCAGATCGTGCAGGAGCGGGATGAGGATCGTCGAGCCCTGCGAGTGGCCGATGAACACGATGCCGCGGCCGTGGTTGTCGTGGCGCAGGTAGTCCAAGAAGGCGGACCGGACGCCGTCGTAGGCCTCGGTGATCGCCGTAGCGGTGGGGTGCGAGAGGCCGGCGAGCGTGACCTGGCGGTACATGGGCGCGTAGACCTTGCAGTACTGCGAGAACCGCGCCGCCTGGGCGGTCGCCACGTACGTCTCGGCCGGCTGGACGGCGAGATCGGCGTTCTCGGTCGTCTCTTTGCTGACTGTCGGGTAGACGTAGAAGCAGTCGATCGGCGGGTTCTTGGCGTCAGCCGTATGCACGACGTGCTCGGATCCGTTTGCCGCCTCCACCGTGGTGGTCAGGCTCACGGCACAGGGGTCGTTGGCCAGCCCCGGTTTGCAGAGCCAGACGGTGGGCGACGCGGCAGCGCCGGCAGTTGCGGCGCCGGTCAACGCGGCGACCGGGCACCAGGGAACCGACGGCGATCGCCGCCACCAGGCCGAGGAGCCGCCCGGCCCGGCACGACCCGATTGTCATGCCTTCCCCCGGTCTGGGGCCGCACGGTCCCTCGATCGAACGATATAGCGTGCCCTCGTGCCCTCCGGAGTCGACCCCCGCGATGCGGCGGCGACCGAAGCCGTCTATGCCGCGGCCCTCGAAGCGGCCCAGCAGGCCGGGTGCACGCACGCCGATGTGCGCATCGAGCGGCTCCACTCCCAAGGCCTGCATCTGCGCGACGGCGAGCTCGAGGCCGCCGCCGACGACGTGGTGAGCGGCGTCGGGGTACGCGTGCTGCACGGCGGCGCTCTCGGCTTCGCCGCCAGCGTGGCCGTCACGCCGGAGTCCGCCCGCCAACTGGTCGCCGCCGCCGTCGCCGGGGCGGCGGTCGCCGGGATCGCCATGGCGGCGCCGCTCGAACTGGCGCCGGCCCCCTCGCTCGGGACCGTGGAGTGGCAGCTCCCCGCACCGCACCGACCCGATGGACGTGCCCGCTGCGCGACAAGGTCGCCCTGCTCGTGGGCTGGAGCGAGCGGCTGCTGGCCAGCCCCGGGGTCGACCACGTCACCGTCGGCGTCGGGGCCGTCACCGAGGACAAGTGCTACGCCGACCTCTCCGGCACGGTCGCCCGCCAGCGGCGGGTGCGCATCCACCCGCAGCTGGAGGCCCTGGCCCTGGCCGCCGGCGGCGACTTCGAGACCATGCGGACCCTGGCCCCGCCGGTCGGCCGCGGCTGGGAGTACCTGGAGGGCGACGGCTGGGACTGGGAGGCCGAGCTGGCCGCCATGCCCCGGCTGCTGGCCGAGAAGCTGGCGGCGCCGTCGGTCGAGGCGGGCCGCTACGACCTCGTCATCGATCCCACCAACCTGTGGCTCACCATCCACGAGTCGATCGGGCACGCCACCGAGCTCGACCGGGCCGTCGGCTACGAGGCCGCCTACGCCGGCACCTCCTTCGCCACGCCCGACAAGCTGGGCACCCTCCAGTACGGGTCGCCGCTCCTCACCGTCACCGGGGACCGCACCGTCCCCCACGGGCTGGCCACGGTCGCCGTCGACGACGAGGGGGTGGCCGGCCAGTCCTTCGACCTCGTGCGCGACGGCGTGCTCGTCGGCTACCAGCTGGACCGGGCGATCGCGAGATCGAGCGGCAGCGGGGACTCCAACGGCTGCGCGTTCGCCGACTCGCCGCTGCACGTGCCGATCCAGCGCATGGCCAACGTCTCGCTGCAGCCGGCCGACGGCGAGGGGCCGGACACCGCGGCCCTGATCGCCCAGGTCGAGCGCGGCATCTACATCATGGGCGACAAGAGCTGGTCCATCGACATGCAGCGCTACAACTTCCAGTTCACCGGCCAGCGCTTCTTCCGAATCGAGCACGGGGAGCTGGCGGGCCAGCTGCGCGACGTCGCCTATCAGGCGACCACGACCGAGTTCTGGGGATCGCTCGACGCGCTGGGCGGTCGCTCCACCTACCTGCTTGGCGGCGCCTTCAACTGCGGGAAGGGACAGCCCGGCCAGGTGGCGCCGGTCAGCCACGGCGCGCCGTCGGTGCTCGTCCGCGACGTCAGAGTGCTCAACACAAAGACGGAGTCGGGCCGGTGAGCCGCGACGGGCTACCTCCCGCCCACGAGGTCGTCGAGCGCGCGCTGTCGCTGCGCCGGCGACCGCTGCGTGGTCATCGTCAACGACTCCAGCCACGCCGGACGTGCGCTTCGCCAACAACACGACCACCACCAGCGGGGAGCGGCGCGACCGGTCGGTGACGGTGGTCCGCTTCGTGCCCCAAGACGGCGGCACGGCGGTCGGCGTGGCGAGCAGCAGCGGCGACGTCGACGTGGCCGACCTGGTCGACTCCGCGCGGCGCGACGCAGAGGGATCGCCCGCCGCCACCGACGAGGCCCCGCTCATCGGCGATCGCGCCGACGGCGACTTCACCGACGCCCCCACGACGACCTCCCTCGGCGATCTCCGTCCGCTGGTCGAGCAGCTGGCGCCCGCCCTCGGGCGGGCCCGGGGGGCGGACCGGGTGCTGTCGGGGTTCGCGGAGCACCAATTCGACACCGTCTACCTCGGCACCTCGGCCGGGCTCCGGCGCCGCCACGCCCAGCCGACCGGCTCCCTCCAGGTGGTCGCCCGCGACCCGGGCGGCACGCGCTCCGCGTGGGTGGGCACCGGCACCCCCGACCTGGGGTCGGTCTCGGTCGACGAGCTCGAGGCCCGCCTGGTGCAACGGCTGGTCTGGGCGGAGCGCTCCGTGGCCCTCGACGCCGGGCGCTACGAGGTGGTGCTCCCGCCCGGGGCGGTCACCGACCTCATGGTGTACCTGACCGAGTCGGCGAGCGGCCGGGAGGCCGAAGAGGGCCGAACCGTCTTCTCCGCGCCCGACGGGAGGACCCGGCTCGGCTCCACGCTCTCGGCGCTCCCCTTCGAGCTGCGCAGCGACCCCGCCGAGCCCGGCCTCGAGTGCCGGCCGTTCCTCGTCGCCGAGTCCTCGGGCCCCGACGAGTCGGTGTTCGACAACGGCGCGGACCTGGGGCGCACCGCCTGGATGAGCGACGGGAAGCTCTCCCGCCTCCGCTACCACCGGGCCGGCGCGGCGCGCTCGGGCCAGCCGTTCACGGCGTCGATCGACAACCTGGTGCTCGAGCTGCCCGGCGCCTCGGGCTCGGTCGAGGACCTGGTGGCCCGCACCGACTACGGGCTGCTCCTCACCTGCCTGTGGTACATCCGGGAGGCCGACCCGGCCACGCTGCTCCTCACCGGGCTCACCCGCGACGGCGTCTACCTCGTCGAGCACGGCGAGGTCACCGGCGCCGTCAACAACTTCCGCTTCAACGAGAGCCCGGTCGACCTGCTCGGCCGCGTCAGTGAGGCGGGCGAGAGCGTGCGGTCGCTCGGCCGCGAGTTCGGGGAGTGGGTCAACCGGACGAAGATGCCGCCGCTGCGGGTCCCGGACTTCAACATGAGCACGACCAGCGCGGCCAGCTGAGGCCGCCCTCGAGGAACCCTCGAACAGGCACCAACGCGCCCCCCTCGGGGAGGGCGCGCCACCGCCGGGAGACGAAAGCCCTGGTCCTCGGGTGCAACACCGTTCCGCATCCCCGATCCGGCGGGCGGGCGGTCCTATCCTTTTTCCCACGCCTCGGCTGTCGGGACTCCGTCGGACGCCGCTCTTCGCAACACGGGGGAAGGGCGAGATGTCGCTCAGGGGGTCCTCCCGTCGCACCCGCAGGTCCGCGCGCACGCCGGAGCGCCGGCGGGGGCAGCGTCGCCTGTGGGGCGTGATCTGGGCCGTGCTCGCGCTGGGCGTCGTCGCCTCGCTGCTCGGCGCCTGGCAGTGGAAGTCCTACATCGAGTCCCAGCAGCGCCAGCAGGTGCAGACCGGGACCTCCACCGCCCTCACCAGCCTGTCGAGCTCGCTCCAGCGCGACGAGGACCTGGTCGAGATCGTCCGCAGCCTGGTGGCGACCGACGTGCCCCTCACCAATGCGCGCTTCAGCCAGCTCATGGCGCGGATCGGCGCAGTCCACTACGCGGGGATCATCGGTCTCGCCTACGTGGAACCGGTGCTGCTGGCCGACGTCCCGGCCTTCAGCGCGGCCGCCATCGCGGACCCGCCGTTCGGCATCGCCACCAGCCAGGTCGTCTTGGACCCGCCGGGCCCGCGGCCCGAGTACTGCCTGACGCGCCTCGGCGCCATCAACCCCGACGCCATCACGAAGCAGGTGAAGGCGATGGAGCCCACCCTCGTCACCCTGGCCAGGCCCGGCTACGACTACTGCGACACGCGCTACGGGCCGAGCTTCCAGACGGCGGAGGACACGGGCCACCAGACCGTCACCCCCTACTCGCTGGGCCTCAATGCGCTCCCGGCGGACAGCCGGGCCGATCCGGCCGGTCTCTTCGAGATCGTCGTCCCCATCTACCGGGCCGGTGCGCCGGTGGCGACGGAGGCCGAGCGCCAGAGCTCGTTCCTCGGATGGGCCGGCGGCCTGTTCACCCCCGCACCGGTCCTCTCCCCCATCGTGGCGGCCAACCACAAGGCGAGCGTCGTCCTCAGTTACGCCGATCCCGGCCTCTCGCCCCTCGTCGTGGCCCAGGCCGGGACGCACGTCGGCACCCATTCGGCCGACCGCCTGGCGCCCGTACTGCTCCACGCCGACGGCCGCTGGCGGGCCCAGGTGGCCGTGATCCCGACCACGGGTTCGGCCACACTGCAGGCGCTCGGCGTGCTGGCCGACGGGCTGATCATCTTCCTCCTGGTGCTCGTGCTGTTCCTGCTGTTCCGGTCGCGGGCGAGCGCGCTCAACTCCGTCGAGGAGAAGATCCAAGAGCTGCACCACCGCGCCCTGCATGACCCGCTCACCAACCTGGCCAACCGCGACCTCATCGTCGACCGGGCCGAGCAGATGCTGGCGCGCGGGCGGCGCGACGGCATCGCCGTGGCGGCATTCCTGTTGGACCTCGACAACTTCCGCGGCGTGAACGACACGCTCGGGCACACGGCCGGCGACGAGGTGCTGGCCGAGCTCGTGATCCGGCTGGAGCAGGCCGTCGGGTCGACCGACAGCACCGGTCGCCTGGGCGGGGACGAGTTCGTCATTCTGGCGGAGGGGACGTCGCTCGCCGGCGGGCCCGAGGCCATCGCCCAGCGGATGCTCGATGCGGTGTCGGCACCCTTCCTGCTCGACCCGCAGGGCGCGGGCATCCGCATCACCGCCAGCATCGGGATCGCCGCGGGGCTCCGGGACTCGGCCGAGGACCTCCTGCGCGACGCCGACATCGCGCTCAACGCCGCCAAGGCGGCGGGCAAGGAGCGGGCCCTCGTCTTCGAGCCCGCGATGCACACGGCCGTCCGCGGCCGCCTCGACCTCGAGCTCGACCTCCGCCTGGCCCTCGAGGACGACCAGTTCTTCCTCGTCTACCAGCCCACCTTCGATCTGGCGACGATGCGGCCGACCGGCGTCGAGGCCCTCTTGCGCTGGCAGCACCCGACCCGCGGGGTCGTCCCGCCGCTCGAGTTCATCCCGCTCTTAGAAGAGACCGGCATGATCGTGGCGGTCGGGCGCGAGGTCCTGCGCAAGGCCTGCAACCAGGCCCGGGACTGGCACCAGCTGGGCCTCATCATCAGCGTCGCCGTCAACGCCTCGGCCATCCAGCTCGACTCGGACACCTTCGCCGCCGACGTGGCGGCCGCGCTCGACGAGTCCGGCATCGCCCCGCACCTGCTCACCATCGAGATGACCGAGAGCACCCTCATGCGCGACGGCGAGGAAACCGTGCGCCGGCTCGGCTCGCTCAAGGCGCTCGGGGTGCGGCTCGCCATCGACGACTTCGGGACGGGCTACTCCTCGCTCGCCTACCTCCAGCAGTTCCCGGTCGACATCATCAAGGTGGACCGGGCCTTCGTGAACGCCATGACCACCTCGGTCGGGGGCAGCGCCCTCGTCCACACCATGGTCGAACTGGCCAAGGCCCTCGAGCTCGAGACGGTGGCCGAGGGGATCGAGGAGCAGGATCAGCTCGAGCAGCTCCAGGCCGAGAGCTGCGACACCGGCCAGGGGTTCCTGCTCGCCCGGCCGCTCGACGCCGCCGCCATCGCCGCGTTCTTCGTCGACGCCGCCCCGGCCGCCCGCGCCAACGGGACCAGGGTCGACTCCCGCCGTTGAGGGTTTGGGCGCCCCCGTGGTCTGCGGGTGAGTTGCACGCTGCCTGACACAGGGCGACACTGACGAGGTGCCCACCACCGCCGAGATCACCATCGAAACCGACGACGGCGCCATGCCGACCTTCGAGGCCGTCCCCGACACCGACGCCAAGGGGGCGGTCATCGTCGTGCAGGAGGCCTTCGGGGTAACCACCCACATCGAGGACGTGGCCCGCCGCCTGGCCGACGACGGTTGGCGGGCCATCGCCCCGGCCTTCTTCCACCGCCAGGGCTCACCGACGATCGCCTACGACGACATCGCCAGCGTCATGCCGGTCATGGGGCAGCTGACCCGCGAGGGGCTGACCACCGACCTGCTGGCCTCGCTTCGAGTACCTGACGGGGCCGGCTTCGCCGCGTCCAACACCGGCATCGTCGGCTTCTGCATGGGCGGCACCGTCGCCTTCTTCGCCGGCACGCTGCGGCCCCTCGGCGCGGCGGTCACCTTCTACGGCGGCGGGGTCACCGAGGGCCGCTTCGGCCTGCCCTCGCTCGTCGACCTGGCGCCCGAGCTGCAGTCGCCCTGGCTGGGCTGCTTCGGCGACCTCGACCCGGGCATCCCCGTCGAGCAGGTCGAGGCGCTGCGGGCGGCGACCGCCAAGGCGGGCGTGCCGACCGAGGTCGTCCGCTACGCGGACGCCAACCACGGCTTCCACTGCAACGACCGGGAGAGCGTCTTCCACCCGACCGCCGCCCACGACGCCTGGCAGCGCACCCTCGAGTGGTTCGACCAACACCTGTCCGGCTGACCGCCGCCAAGGCGGCACCGCCCCCCGGCCCCTACGGGATCGGCCGGGCCGAGCTCGACGAGCTGTTGGCCGGCGAGCCGCGCTACCGCAGCGCCCAGGTCTGGGAGGGGCTGCACCGCCGGGCCGACCGCATCGAGGAGATGACCGACCTGCCCAAGGCCCTGCGGGCCCGCCTGGCCGACGCGCTGGCGCCGTCGCTCACCGACGTCGGGCGGGCGTCGAGCGACGACGGGGCCACGACCAAGTGGGCCTTCTCGCTGGCCGACGGCGCCCGGGTCGAGACCGTGCTCATGGCCTACGAGCGGCGGGCCACCGTGTGCGTCTCCACCCAGGCCGGCTGCGCCATGGGCTGCCCGTTCTGCGCCACCGGCCAGGGCGGGTTCACCCGCCACCTCGCCGTCGGCGAGATCGTCGAACAGGTGGCGGTCGCCATGCGGGCCAACCGGCCACGCCCGGTCACCCACGTCGTGTTCATGGGCATGGGCGAGCCGCTGGCCAACTACGACGGGACGTGGGGGGCGGTGCGCCGGCTCCACGACGACATGGGCCTCTCGGCGCGCCGCCTCACCATCTCCACCGTCGGCATCATCCCGGGCATCCGCAAGATGGCGGCCGAGCCGCTGCCGGTCACCCTCGCCATCTCCCTGCACGCGGCCAACGACGAGCTGCGCGACGAGCTCATCCCCATCAACCAGCGCTACCCGCTGGCCGCGCTCATGGAGGCCTGCCGCGCCTACAAGGCGTCGACCAACCGGCGGCTGTCCTTCGAGTGGGCGCTGATCGCCGGCGTCAACGACTCCCGGCAGCGACGCGGCCGAGCTGGCCGCGCTGGCGCGCCCGCTCGACGCCCACGTGAACCTCATCCCGCTCAACGCCACCGACGGCTACGACGGGGCGGCCACCGGGCGCCAGGCGGCCGCCAGTTCGGCGCGTGGCTGGCCGACGACGGCGTGGTGGCGACCGTCCGGGTGACCCGGGGGGCGGACATCGCGGCGGCCTGCGGGCAGCTGGCCGGCGCGCCCGGCTGACGCCTCAGCTGCGGGGGACGTCCTTCCAGGGCAGCTCCTTGTCGGCCCGCACGTCGCCGGGCAGGCCGAGCACCCGCTCGCCCAGGATGTTGCGCATGACCTCGGAGGTCCCGCCCTCGATCGAGTTGGCCCGGGAGCGCAGGAACGCCTTCTGCGTGTCGGGCGAGCCGACGCCCACGAAGTTCGGGCCGGATCTTCGGGTAGCCGTTGCTGTAGAGCATGCCGTCGGCGCCCAGCAGGTCGACGCAGAGCTCGTAGACCTTCTGGTTCAGCTCGGCGAAGGCCAGCTTGCCGACCGAGCCCTCCGGGCCCGGGCGTGCCGACCCGCCGGCGCAGTCGGCCGCCCGCTGGTTGGTCAGGCGGTTGACCTCGGCCTGGACCCAGAGCGACAGCAGCCGCTCGCGCAGGGCCAGGGCGTGGGCCGAGGTGTCGCCCGCCCAGCGCTCCTTCCAGATGCGCAGGGCCTCGGCGATGGGGCCGGCGTTGCGGGCCCCGGTCCCGCCACCGATCGAGACCCGCTCGTTCATGAGGGTGGTGAGCGCCACGCGCCAGCCCTCGCCGACGTCGCCCAGCCGCTCGGTGTCGGCGAGGTGGACGTCGGTGAAGAAGACCTCGTTGAACTCGGCCTCGCCGGTGATCTGGTAGAGGGGGCGCACCTCGACGCCGGGGGCGTGCATGTCGACGAGGAAGCAGGTCATGCCCTTGTGCTTGGGCAGGTCGGGGTCGGTGCGGGCGATGAGGAGGCCGAAGCTGGCCAGGTGGGCGAGCGTCGTCCACACCTTCTGGCCGTTCAGCACCCACTCGTCGCCGTCGCGCAGCGCCCGTGTGGACAGGCTGGCCACGTCGGAGCCGGCACCGGGCTCGCTGAACAGCTGGCACCAGATCTCCTCGCCGGTGAACAGCGGGCGCAGGTAGCGCCGCCTCTGCTCCTCGGTGCCGTGGGTGACGATCGTCGGCGCGACCATGCCGTAGCCGATGACGTTGCGGAAGCCCGCCTGGGGGGCGCCGGCGGCCAGCAGGCGCTGCCCGGTGTGGCGCTGGAGCTGCGGGGTGAGGCCGAGCCCGCCCGAGCCCTCGGGGAAGTCGACCCAGGCCAGGCCGCGGTCGAACTGCTCGCCCAGGAAGATCTCGGCGGGTCGTGTCGGCCGGCGGGAACTCCGCCAGCAGCTCGTCGATCAGTCGATCGACCCGCTCTTGATCGGTCTGTGTCTCGGTGATGGCCACGGCGAACCCCCTTACCCTTTCCACCCTACCTTTGGAGGCGTGCAGCGAATACTGGTGGCCGCCCCCGCCATGGCGGTGGCCCTGGTCGAGGGCTTCCAGCCGGAGTCGAGCGCGGCGGCCCACTGGAGCGTGGGTGCCGTCCTCGTGCTCACCCTGGTGGCCGTCGTCCTCGCCGGGCGCGGCCGGCAGCGCAGCACGAGCCGAGCCTGGGCCCGCTCGAGCGCGCGGGCCGTCGCCCGCTGGTGGGCTCACCCCATCCGCACCGCCTCGGCCGTGCTGTGGGCGCTGGTGCTGGCGGCGGTCGTCGGCTGGGACGCCTACAGCTTCTCCCACCAGTCCAGCCGCCTGCCCACGCTCAGCCGGGTGATCGGCGGCGTCACCCGCTACCCGCTCGGGCGGGCCTCGGTGTTCCTCGTCTGGCTGGCCCTCGGCGCCGTGCTCGTCTTCGGCCAACGGCGGACCGACCCGTGAGCCGCGCCCCATGATCAGGGCCCTGGCGCTCGGAGCCGTCCTCGGTGACCAGGTCTGGGTCGCGATCGCGGTGGCGGCCGGACTGGTGCTGATCGCCTCCTACCGCTGGACGCGGTTCACGTCGGCGTGGGGCGTGCTCCGCTGGTTCCTGCAGTGTTGGGCCGGGCGCGGGTTCGTGCTCGCAGCCTGGGCCGTCGCCGGCTGGCACCTGTTCTGCCAGCGGCCGTAGCGGATCGATCGGGTTACCCGATCGCCGGCGGCGCCTGGGTCGGCCACGGGAACGCACTGCCGATGCCGCGCAGTCGCGTCCTCGTCTCGTCGTCGCAGAGGGCGCCGCGCAGGCCGGCGGCGTATGCCCGCTGCGGCGGGCACCCGAGGCGATCGGCCACCTCGTACTCGCGGGTCAGGTCCGTGCCGAACATCGCCGGGTCGTCCGTGCTGATCGAGCAGAGGACTCCCGCGGCGAGCATCCGGGGCAGCGGATGCTCCTCCAGGGAACCGACGGCCCGCGTGCAGACATTCGACACCGGGCAGACGTCGCAGACGATCTCTCGGGCCGCCAGCTCGCGCAGGAGCCCGGGGTCTTCGACCGAACGGATCCCATGCCGGATGCGGTCGGCCCCGAGGGCGTCGAGCGCGCCGCGGATCGAGGCCGGCCCGACCACCTCGCCCGCGTGCGGCACCGAGCCGATCCCGCCCTCCCTGGCGATCTGGAATGCCCGGGCGAACGGCTCCGGTGGCCACCCGTCCTCGGGTCCGCCCAGTCCGACACCGACGACCCCGCGCTCGTTGTACTTGACCGCATACCGAGCCGTCTCGATGGCGGTCTCGACACCGAAGTGGCGCGGGATGTCCGGCGTCAGGCGGACCTCGACCCCGAAAGACTCCTTCGCCTCGAGCGCGCCGTCGCAGAATCCGGCGAAGACCTCGTCGAAGGACGCCCCGCCGCTGATGCGCTCGGCCGGGGTGAAAATGCCCTCGATGTAGACGGCGCCCTGCGCCGCGGCCTCTGCTGCATACGACACCACGACCTGCCGGAAGTCTCGCTCGGTCTGGATGGCGGTGGTCGTCATCATCCACAGACGTGAGGAAGTGCTCGAAGTCGCGGAACCGGTAGAGGCGGGCGAGGTCGGCCTCGTTGTCGGCCGGAAGAGCGACGCCGTTGCGACGCGCCATCTCGAGGAGGATCGCTGGGCGAACCGCCCCTTCGAGGTGGACGTGCAGCTCGATCTTGGGCGTGGGTGAGTCGTGCATCGTGGCTCCTGGGCGCGTCGAAGGAATCGGTCCTTTCGACACGGCCGGAGCCCACAGGCCCTTCCCATCTGGTCAGCGTGTGACGAGACGAAGAGTAGCCAGGGTGGGCGGCTCACTCAAGGTGTGTGGCCGGCCGACGTCGGAACGATGGTCGGTCGTCACGATACGGACCCGCCGTTTCGTCCTCGGCGATTGCGGTACTCGCCTCGCTGTGGGGGTCCATGCGATCTCGTAGTGCTCCGCACATTCACTTTCGGGCACTCAGTCCGAGCGCGGCCTCCTTGGTCAGTACCTCGGTGTTTCCCGCGGCGATCTCCGCCAACGACTCGCGGATGTCCTCCATCACCGTGCGGTCGCCGAGCACGGCAATGGTCGCGTCGAGCGAGTCGAGGTCGTCGAGGCTGAGCATGATCGCAGCCGGTCGACCCTCTCTGGTGATCACCACGCGCCCATGCTCCCGGGCAATGCGATCAACCAATGCAGACAGGCTGTTCCTCGCTTCGGACAACGGCAATTGGTCGGTCTCTCCCACAGTCCCCGGTATAGCGAACTCGCGCTCGGTTGGGTCGACGAGAACTACACCTCAACGCGGACCCGCGTGCGCGGTGAGGTCGTGCAGCGCGTCCTCGATGGAGCGGTGGAACGTCGGGTAGGCGTAGATCATCGAGCGCAGCCGCGAGATCGGCACCTCGGCGTGCACGGCCAGGGCCAGGAGGCCCAGCACCTCGCCGCCGGTCGGTCCGGCCGACGTCGCCCCGACGAGGACCCCGCGTTCGGTGTCGACCACCAGCTTGATCAGTCCGGTGTTGCCCACCTTGTGGATCCACCCCCGCGCCGAGCTCGGCGACATCGGAGAGGCCGACCGCGACCTCGAGACCGGCCTCGCGGGCCTCGGCCTCGGTCATCCCGACCGAGCCCACCTCGGGGTCGGTGAACGTCACGCGCGGGAGCGCCCGGTAGTCGGCCTCGTCGGGGTCCCGGCCCAGGATGTCTTCGACGGCGATCGCCGCCTGGTACATCGAGACGTGGGTGAACGCGCCCTTGCCGGTCACGTCCCCGATCGCCCAGACCCCCGGCGCGGCGCGGAGGCGGCCGTCGACCGGGATCGAGCGGGCGGACTCGTCGAGCCCGATCGCCGCCACCCCGAGCGCGGCCAGGTCGGGGCGCCGCCCGGTCGCCACCAGCAGGCGCTCGGTCACGAGCTCGTCGCGGCCGGCGATGGCGATGTGGAAGGCCGAGCCGTCGTGGGAGATGCCGGTCAGGTGCGCGTCGTCGAGGACGTCGATCCCCTCGGCGCGGAACGCGGCAGCGAGGAGGACCGAGGACTCGGGCTCCTCCTGCACCAGGATGCGGGGGGCCTCCTCGATGACGGTCACGTGCGCCCCGAAGCGAGCGAAGACCTGGCCGAGCTCCACCCCGATCGCGCCGCCGCCGATCACCGCCAGCGACGCCGGCACCTCGGTGGCGGCGATGGCGCCGCGGTTGTCCCAGAACGGCGTCCCCGCCAGTCCGGGCACCGGCGGGATGAACGGCTTGGTCCCGGTGTTGAGGAGGATGGCCCGGCGCGCCTCGAAGATGCGGTCGCCGACGGTCACCCGCGTCGGTCCGGCCAGCACCGCACGGCCGCGCACGAAGGTGACGCCCTTGGACTCGATGCGGTCGACGGCCACCTGGTCGTCCCAGTCGTCGGTCGCCTCGTCGCGGATGCGGGCGGCCACCGGCGCGTAGTCGGCGCTGACCGTCGACTCCCCCGCCATGCCCGGGATGCGCCGGCCCTCGGCCAGCAGGTTGGCCGCCCGGATCGCCATCTTGGAGGGGATGCAGCCCCAGTAGGGGCACTCCCCGCCCACGAGCTCGGCCTCGATGGCGACGACCGCCAGGCCGCCCTCGGCCAGCCGGGCGGCCGCCGTTTCGCCGCCCGGGCCGAGCCCTACCGAGATGACGTCGAAGACCTCGACGCCCCCGCCCACGTCGCTCATGGCCGCTCCTCGCTCTCGTCTGTCGCCCGCAGGCGGCGCTGGCGCGCCAGCCCCACCGCGTCCATCCCCGGACCGCCGGTCGTCGGCGGCTCGGTGTCGATGTCGGCGCCCAGCAGTGCGCCGAAGGTCGCCGTGACCGAGGCGCGGAGCGCCTCGAGGTCATACCCGCCCTCGAGGAACAGGAGCATCGGTCCCGATGAGTACTGCCGGGCGGTCGCGGCCAGGCGGGCGAAGTCCCCCGCGGAGAGGGCCAGCTCGGCCAGCGGGTCGTCGCGGTGGGCGTCGAAGCCGGCCGACACGAGCGTCCAGGTGGGTGCGAAGTCGGCCACCGCGGGGCCGGCCACCTCGATCAGCGCGGCGCCCACCACGTCGCCCGTCGCCCCGGGCGGCAGCGGCACGTTGACCGTGGCGCCGCGCGCACCGGGCCCGCCGATCTCGTCGGCCCGGCCGGTGCCCGGGTAGGCGGGCCACTGGTGGGTCGAGACGAACAGGACCCGCGGGTCGTCCCAGAACAGCGCCTGGGTCCCGTTGCCGTGGTGCACGTCCCAGTCGACGATCAGCACCCGCTCCCCCGACTCGACCAGCTCGGCCGCCGTGATGGCGATGTTGTTGAGCAGGCAGAAGCCCATGCCCCGCTCGGCCAGCGCGTGGTGGCCCGGCGGGCGGGCCACCACGAAGCCGATCCCGGAGGGGTCGGCCCGCAGCGCCTCGGCCGCCACCAGCCCGGCCCCGGCCGCCCGCCGCGCGGTGTCCCAACTCTGCGGCGTGATGAACGTGTCGGCGTCGAGCCGGCCCTGGCCGACCGACGCCAGCAGGGCCAGGTAGTCGGCGTCGTGGACGCGCGAGAGCGCCGCATCCGGGGCGAAGGTGGGCTCGAGCACGACGAGGTCGGTGCCGAGGTGGAGGTCGTCGACGCCCGCCAGCGCGGCCCCGATGCGCGCCGGGCGCTCGGGGTGGCCGGCCAGCTCGTGCTCCGCCCCGCCCACGGGACCCGCGACGTAGAGCACGGTCCGTGCGGCTCAGGACACCGTCGACAGGCCGCCGTCGACCGGGATGATGGCGCCGGTCAGGTAGGACCCGGCGCGCGAGGCCAAGAAGATGGCGACGCCCGCCATGTCGTCGGGCCGCCCGATCCGCTTCAAGGGCAGGCTGGCCGCGATGGCGTCACCGGCCGCCGCCAGCGTGGACGCCATCATCTGGGTCTGGAAGGGCCCCGGCGCGATGGCGTTCACGGTGATCCGCGGCGCGAGCTTCTTGGCCAGGTGGCGCGTCAGCATGTGCACGGCGGCCTTGGACGCCGAGTAGCCGTAGACCTCGAGGACCGGGACGCGCAGCCCGTCGACGGAGCCGAGGTTGATCACGCGTGCCGGTTCGTCGGGGGTGCCGGCGGCCTCGAGCAGCGGGAGCAGGCTCTTCGTCAGGTGGAACGTGCCCTTCACGTTGAGGGCCAGCGAGCGATCGAAGGCCGCGTCGTCGAAGTCGGCCAGCGGGACGCCCCAGGCCGCCCCGGCGTTGTTCACCAGGATGTCGAGCCGCTCCTCGCGCGCCTTCATCAGCTCGCCCAGCGCCTGGCAGCCGGGTTCGGTCGACAGGTCGGCCTGCAGCGGGATGCACTCGCCGATCTCGGAGAGCTCGGCCGCCGCCTCCTGGCACACGTCGAACTTGCGCGACGCGATGTACACCTTGGCCCCGGCCTCGACGAAGCCCGCGGCGATCATCTTGCCGATGCCGCGGCCGCCGCCGGTCACGAGCGCGGTCTTGCCTTCGATGGAAAAGAGCACGCTGTTGTGTTAGCCGACGGCCCCCCGGTCCGCCAGCCGCCCCCGCGGCGCCGGCTCAGGCCACGAGGTCGGCCCGCCGGGGGCGCTGGCTCCGGTAGATGGTGTCGCCGTTCCGGCGGACGACGAGGTAGGCCAGCGAGACCGCGAGCGGCGGCGGGCACGAGCACGGTGAGGCTGCCGGTCATCTCGGCCACCATGATCGTGACGGCGAGCGGCGCCCGGGAGATGCTGCCGAGGCAGCACATCATGCCCACGACGACGTAGGGCGCCGGATCGTGCCCCATGGAGGGCACCAGCGGCTCGAAGAGCCGCCAGATGCCGGCGCCGAGGAACCCGCCGATGACGAGGCCCGGCGCGAAGACGCCGCCGGACCCGCCCGAGCCGATGCTGAGGCCGGTGGCCACGATGCGGGCGAACGGCAGGACCAGCACGATCCACAGCGGGATCGAGAGCAGCGCGTGCCCCAGGCTCTTCTGCACCCAGCCGTTCCCGGTGCCCAGCACCTCGGGGATGGCGACGGCGATGGCGCCGACCAGCAGGCCGCCCAGCGCGGCGTTCACCCAGCGCGGGAGCGGCGAGCGGGCGAAGAGGTCGGTCATGCCGTAGAAGCCCTTGGCGTAGAGCAGCCCGACCAGGCCGCACAGCACCCCGATCAGGGCGAACCAACCCAGCTGGCCGGGATTGGCCAGGTGGAAGCGGCCGACCGACCCGAACAGCGGCGAGTACCCCTCGATCCCGCCGAACACCGCGAAGCTGGTGCCCGAGGCGACGGCCGCCGGGAGCAGCACGCCCGCATCGAAGTCGTCCCGGTAGAGGATCTCGGCCGCCAGCACCGCGCCGCCGAGAGGGGCGCCCAGGATGGCGCCGACGCCCGAGCCGATGCCGGCCGCCAGTGCCACCCGCGCGTCGCGTGGCGAGAGATCGAGCCGCCGGGCGAGGAGCGAGCCCATCCCCGCGCCGATCTGCCCGCTCGGACCGGCCTGGCCGCCCGACCCACCCGAGCCGATGGTGAGGGCGGAGCCGAGCAGCTGCACGGCCACCGAGCGGAACCGGACCCCGCGGGGGTCCTCGTGGAACGCCGCGATGGCCGCGTCGACGGGGTTGCCGGCGACCTCGGGGGCCGCCCGACGCGCCAGCAGGGCGGCGAGCAGGGCCCCGGACCCGACGACGAGCGGCAGCGCCCAGGGCCGCCCGATCGCCGCGGACCCCCGGAAGCCGCCCTGGCGGGCCGGCGTCGGGACCCGGTAGCCGGCCGCCATCGCCAGGAACACGTGCGCACAGGCGAGGGTCGCCTCGTAGAACACGACCGTGCCGAGACCGGTGAGCGCACCGATGACGACGCCGAGGACGATCCACTTCTCGAAGGGGGAGGCCGACGAGAGCCGCTCTCGGGCTCGGCGGGCGACGGCTCGCTCCCTCCCCGGCGTCACGCCCCCGGGTCGGAGGGCCCTGGGTCGGACGGCTCCGTCGGCCCGCCCTTCCAGCGCGCGAAGAGCTCGTCGGGCGGGTCGAGCCCGAGGAGGTCGAGAATGCGGCCGACCGTCTGGTTGACGATGTCGTCGACGGTGACGGGCCGGTGGTAGAAGGCGGGCATGGGCGGCACGAGCACCGCGCCCATCTCGGCCAGCTGCACCATCGTCCGCAGGTGACCGAGGTGCAGCGGGGTCTCCCGGGGCGCCACGACCAGGCGGCGACGCTCCTTCAGCGCCACGTCGGCCGCCCGCACGAGCAGGTTGTCGCTGAGCGAGTAGGCGATCCCGGCCAGAGTCTTCATCGAGCACGGGAGGACGACCATCGCGTCGAGTCGGAACGAACCGCTCGACGGGGCGGCCGTGATGTCGCCGAACCGGTGCACCACGTCGGCCAGCTGATCGACCTTGGTGCTGTCCCAGTCCGTCTCGAGCGCGATCGTCTGGCGGGCCGCCCGACTCATGATGAGGTGGGTCTCGACGTCGGGCAGCGACTGGCACACCTCGAGCAGCCGGATGCCGTAGATGACCCCCGACGCGCCCGACATCCCGACGACGAGGCGCATCAGCCCGCCCCTCCCGGAGCCGGCGCGGCGATGCGGAGGGCGTCGATCGTGGCCCGCCAGCGTGAGAGCACCGCCGCCGGGTCCGGCAGGTCGAAGGTGATCCCGCTGCGCAGCACGGCATAGGGAACCTCGTCGCGCTGCGCGTCGACCACGCGGCCGTCGAACACGGCGCGGACGGTGGGCTCAGCCAGATCGCCGGCGCGGCTCGCCTCGATGGCGACGGAGTGCGACGCGCCGGCGTGCACGAAGACGAGCGTGCCGTGACCGGTCCGCGTGAGATTGGCGGTCGTGCGGGAGCCGGGCCACAGGGCCAGGCGGAGGCTCGACTCGTCGAGGGTCAGCACCTCGCCTGCGCTCAGCAGCGCGACCCGCGGCCAGCCCGCTTCGTCCACGGTGAGCAGCTGAAGCGTGAGCCCCACCCGGGCGCCCAGGTCGGAGCCGTCGAGGAGCCCGACGACGTCGGCGGACAGGCGCGGTCCGTCATCGGTCTTGGCGCTCACCCGAGAAGCCTAACGACATCGGTGGCCCTTCTGAGCTGGGCTTTGGCGAACCGGACCCGCGGCCGCAGGGCCGCGGTGCCGAGCGGCCGGGGCGCCTCAGGCCCCGCTGTGGGGGGCGACGTCGACCCAGCCGGCCTCATGGGCGACGGGGTCCTCCAGCGGAACGCCCATGGCGGTGTGCATCGTGTTGTACATCTTCCAGAAGCCGCCCACGAGGGTGATCTCCATCACCTCTTCGGGGGTGAAGTGCTCGGCCAGGCGGGCCCGCATCTCGTCGGTGACGCCCGTCGCGTCGAGGCTCATCTGGTGCACGTACTCGAAGGCGGCCGCCTCGCGGTCGTCCGCCGGGTGATCCAGGCTGAGCACACCGAGCAGGTCGGCCTCGGAGTACTCGAAGCGGCGCTTCAGCGTGGCGGCGTGGTGCGCCGTGCAGTAGGTGCACTCGTTGTCCCGGCTGGCGATGAACGCGAGCCGGTACTTGAACTCTTCTGAGAGCGACCCCTGCTCGCTGCGCATCACCGAGTTGTTCAGCCGGAAGAGGTGCTCGGCCGACCAGGGGTTGTGGAGGTAGAGCTTGATCGTGTTGGGCAGAAAGGCCATGCGCGAGATGTAGTAGTGCAGCTCGGGCCGGACGTTGATCGGGACGTGCTCGAGGCGTTCGCCGATCGGCGGGTAGGGGATGAAGGACTCCGCGTCCCCTTCGAACTGGACGTCTTGCGTGATCGGCAGCGGTGCCGTCTGAGGCATGAGCCGGCCTCCTTGGGTTCGGTAGAACTGGTATATAGTATGCCACACTCGGCCAGTCGAGTTCCAGGCGGCACCGGTCTCCGGCACCGTCGCCGCTCCGCCGGCCGCGACCGGAAGGGATCGTTGATGGTCGAGGAACGCCTGCAGCTCACCTTCGCCAGCCTCGACTACCTCGACCGCACGCGGGGGCTCCTGGACGGCTCCGTGCAGCCCCGGGGCATCGAGCTCACGTGCGTGCGGATGGGGCCCTACGAGCTGTTCCAACGCGTCGCGCAAAAGGTCGAGTTCGACGTGGCCGAGATGTCCGCCTCGACCTACATGAGCCTCTTGTCCCAGGGCGACGACCGCTACGTGGCGCTGCCGGTCTTCCTGTCCCGCCATTTCCGCCACGGCTACATCTTCGTGAACGGGGCGGGCGACATCCGCACACCGACCGATCTGGTCGGCCGCCGGGTCGGCGTCCCCGAGTACGAGATGACGGCGGCCCTCTGGCAACGGGCCATCCTCCAGCACGACTTCGGCGTCCTGCCCGAGCAGATCGAGTGGCTCCAGGGCGGCGAGTTCCGACCGGGGTTCGTGGAGCGCCAGAAGACGCCGGTCGCCGCCGGCGTGTCGATCGGGCACATCCCCGAGGACCGGACGCTGCACGACATGGTGGCGACCGGCGAGATCGACGCCGTCATGTGCCCCCACCGGCCCGCCGGGCTGAGCGACGGATCGGGCCGCGTCCGCCGGCTCTTCCCCGACTTCGTCACCGTCGAGCAGGAGTACTTCCGCCGCACCGGGTTCTTCCCGATCATGCACCTCACCCTCGTGCGCCGGGACCTCTACGAGGCGCACCCGTGGATCGCCGCCTCGCTCACCGAGGCCTTCGGCGAGGCCCAGCGCCTGGGCTGGCAGCGCCTGGGCGAGCTCGGCTCGCTCGGGGTCATGCTCCCCTGGCTCACCCGGGACCTGGAAGAGATCGCCGAGGTCATGGGGCCCGACCACTGGCAGTACGGGTTCGCCGAGAACCGCGAGATCCTCCAGGCGATGTGCCAGTACAGCTTCGAGCAGGGCCTGTCCGTGCGGCTGCTCACACCCGAGGAGCTCTTCGCGCCCGAGACCCACGCGCCGGCGGTCGGGCCGAGCCCGGCCGGGGCCTAGCGGGTGGCGACCGGGCTCGAGCACAAGGTGGCCCTCGTCACGGGGGCCGCGCAGGGCATCGGGCGGGCGCTCGCGCTGGGGCTGGCCACGGCGGGCGCCACCGTGGTCTGCAGCGACCTCGCCCCGGCCGAGGCGACGGCCGACGCGATTCGCAGCGCGGGCGGCGAGGCCCACACCCTGGCGCTCGACATCTCACGCGAGGACGACGTGGCCGAGGCGATGGCCGTCCTCGACCAGCTGGGCGGCATCGACCTGTTGATCAACAACGCCGGGATCTTCCCCCGCTCGGCGGTGCTCGACATGGAGGCCGCCCAGTGGGACCGGGTCATGGCCGTGAACCTCCGCGGCACGTTCCTCTGCTCGCGCGCCGCGGCCGCCCGGATGCGGGCGCAGCGACGAGGGGGCCGGATCGTCAACGTCACGTCGGGCGCCGCGTTCGTGCCGACGGCCCAGAGCGCGCACTACGCCGCCAGCAAGGCCGGCATCGTGGCGCTCACCCGGGTGCTCGCCCTCGAGCTGGCCGGCGACCGGGTCACGGTCAACGCCGTGGCGCCCGGACTCACCGACACCGCCCAGCCCCGCTCCTTCTACTCCGACGACGACCTGCAGGCGTTCGCCCAGCGGATCCCGGCCGGCCGGCTCGGCCAGCCCGAAGACATCGTGCCGGCGGTGCTCCTGTTCTGCAGCGACGACGCCGCCTACATCACCGGCCAGACGCTCCACGTGAACGGCGGGCTCTACATGCCCTGAGGGCCCGCGCCCCGTCGGCGATCTCGGGCGCATCGTCGTCGTCCGGACCACCGCAGATGACCGAAGTCGCTGGTAGAACCACGATCAGGCCCGAGTTCGAACCGCTCAAACCAAGGTTGTATGCTACACGCCAGTTCCGTTGACGACCGACGCTGCCGGCGCCGACCAACGGTCGAACCAGGAAGGGGACCCCGGCCATGGCCGACAAGAACGGCTCACGAAGGCCGCTCCGGATGGGGCCGTCGTGCTACCACGTCCTGCACCTCGTCCCCCCCACCATCGCCCACGAGCTGAACTACTTCGTCGACGAGGGGCTGCGCGACGCGGGCGGACAGGCCACCTACCAGCTGGTGCCCGACAGCCACGCACCGTTCATGTACGAGCGGCTCACGCTGTGGCAGACGATGAAGGAGCGCGGCATCGACGTCACCATGGACGTGAAGCCGTCGACGATCGCCCACCTCCGCCAACAGGGTAAGGAGATCTACGTCATCGCCGGCTGGCGGAACCACATGCCGTTCTTCGTGTTGGGACCGGACGGCACCAACACGCTGGCCGACATCGCGGGCAAGCGGATCGGCGTCATCGACCTCGACGACATCTTGGTCACGATGCTCAGCTATCACCTGCTGAAGGCGGGGCTCGACCCGGCCACCGACGTGGAGTGGGTGACGCACATCGACACCCGCCGGGCGCCGAGCGCGCTGCGCGAGGGCCGTTGCGACGTGGCGTTCTCCGACAAGGTGGACATCGACGCACTGCGTTCGGAGGGCTACTCGCTCCTCCTCGACGTGCGGGCGCAGTACCCGAACGGCCGGCCCGACCGGGTGATCGCGGCGACCGGGCGCGCCATCGACGAGCGTCCCGACGATCTGAAGGCGTTCATCAAGGGGATGATCCGGGCCTACTGGTTCGTCCGGTCGGAGGAGAACTTCGTGGTGACCCAGGCCATGGAGCGACGGTTGCGCCGCGACAGCCACGACGAGGACGAGCGGGCCCGGCTCGCCCAGTTCGGCTCGGGCGCCCAGGCCGAGATGATGCCCTTCCCGATCGACGGGCTGCCCACGGGGTTCGACCAGTACCTCGACGAGGCGGCCGTCCTCGGCAACATCGACGGGCACCTGGACGCAGACGACATCGCCAAGCTGGATCTGGCCAGGGAGGCGTACGCGGAGCTGGCGTCGCGCCCGGAGTTGGAGGGCGACCTGCGGCGCGTCGAGGAGGTCGTCGCCCGGGTCGGGTACTGACGACGCGGGGATCGGGTGGGGCGAGATCGAGAACGCCCCGGGACAGGAGACGGATCGTGGCCAAGCGCATCTGGGATGACCTCATCAGCGAGCAGGACCGCGAGGTCTACGCGAGCGGCGTGTTCGGCGGAGAGGCGGGCATCGGGGAGAGGCCGGCGGTCGTCGTCGTCGACGTCTTGAACAAGAGCATCGGCGACGAGCCCCTGCCGATCCTCGAGGCCATCGCGCGCTACGGCAAGACCTGCACCGGCGAGTACGGGTGGGCCGCCATCCCCCACATCCAGGCGGTGATCGCCGCGGCGCGGGCGGCGGGCCGGCCGATCATCTACACGATCCCCCAGGACCCCCGGCAGCGCCCGGCCGAGACGCTCCAGCGCTTCGAGGAGAAGATGCCGAACTGGAACGACTACCGCGGCGAGCGCGACGGCTACGCCTTCGCCAACGAGATCGCGCCGCAGGCCGACGACATCATCATCGTCAAGCCGACGGCCAGCTCCTTCTACCGGACCGACCTCGAAGAGCAGCTGCGGGAGTTGGGCCTCGACTGCCTGGTCGTCACCGGCGGGGCGACGAGCGGCTGCGTGCGGGCCACGGTCGTCGACGCCCACGCCCGCGGCTTCAAGGTGAACGTGGCCGAGGACGCGGTGTTCGACCGGGGCCAGGTCACCCACGCCATGAACCTGTTCGACATGCAGGCCAAGTACGCCGACGTCATCGGCACCGACGAGGTGCTGCGCCGGTTCGCGGCGGTCGCCGCGGCGACCGATTCGTCCGCCGCGGCGGGCTGAGGCGCCGCGATGCCCACGACCGAGGACGCCAGCGGGGGTTGCCGGCGCTACGGCGACCGGGTCGTCCTTCTGACCGGCGCGGGTGCCGGCATCGGCGAGGCGACGGCCGAACGGCTGGCCGCCGAAGGCGCCTCGCTCTTCCTCACCGACCGGGTCGAGGCGGGGTTGACCACCGTCGCGGAACGCATCGCGGCCGGCGGTGCCACCGTGCGCAGCGCCGTGGCCGACGTCTCGGTCGAGGACGACTGGCGGCGCGTGCTCGCCCTGGTCGTCGACGCGTTCGGGCGGCTCGACGTGCTGATCAACAACGCCGGGTTCAGCCAGGTCCAGCGGGTGACCGATTACGAGGTCGACGACTGGCAGCGCGCTGCAGGACACCGACCTCATGGGGACCATGCTCGGCATGAAGCACGCCATCCCGCTGCTGCGCGAGTCGGCGGCCCCGTCGATCGTGAACATCGCCTCGACGATGGGGCTGATGGGGTTCCCCGGGATCCCGGGCTACTCGGCCGCCAAGGGCGGCGTCATCGCCCTCTCCCGCCAGACCGCGCTCGATTTCGCCCCCGACGGGATCCGGGTCAACAGCGTCTGCCCGGGACCGACCCAGACGGCCCGGCTCGCGCGGCATCGTGGACTCCGGGCAGGTCCAGGAGTCGCTCCTGATCGGCAACGTCCCGCTCGGCCGCTGGGCCCGGCCCGCCGAGATCGCCTCGGTCATCGCCTTCCTCGGGAGCGACGACGCCTCGTACGTGACCGGCGCGGCCATCGTGGTCGACGGCGGCCAGACCTCACACTGACGGCGGGGCCACCGACGGCGCGCACCGGGGCCGGAGCGCCGACCGCCTGCGACCCGAAGGCCGCAGGCGGTCGTTGTGCTCGCGTTGTTCTGCGCCGGTCTCCCGGCCGGTGTCAGTCGTCGACCGGGATGTTGGCGGCGAAGCGCTCCATCGTGATCTGTGCCTCGGGGGCGGGGTTGAACTCGATGTTCTCGAAGTCCTCGATGGCGTAGAGCTTGTGACCCGGCGGGCAGTAGTAGAGGTCACCCTCGTTGATGGTGAGCTCCGACCCGTCGGCCAGCCGCAGGAGGGCCGTGCCCTTGATCAGGTAGCCCCAGTGGGGGCACTGGCAGAGGTCGTCGGGCAGGCCCTGCCAGGCGATGTCGCCCCCCGGCGGGAAGCCCTTCGGAACCACCTCGAACGCCATGGCGTGCCCGGCCCACTCGGCCCACTGCGCCCGGTAGGGGCCGATGCCCACCGTCGGGAGGTCCTTCTTGGCCACGACGTAACCCTCGGGTTTGAAGATCTCTGCCATCTGGGGCGGCTCCTCCGCTGTCTCTCCGGCCGGCCCCCGGGCCGGGCGGTCATTTGCATGTAGCATAGCAGTTAGCCCTTTTGCGGCCAAAATCACGATCAGGAGCCCGGCTTGTCCCCCACCCCCGCCGACCGGCCACTCCGGCTGGGCCACGTCGCCAACCCGTTCTCGCTCCCGATCGTGGTCGCCCACGAGCGGTCCTATTTCGAGGCGGCCGGGCTCGACCTCGAGATGGAGACCTTTCCCAACGGCTCGGCGGCGACGGCCGCCCTCAACGACGGGACGATCGACCTCGGGGTGAGCGGCCACCTGCAGACGCTCATGGCGGCCCGGGGCCCGGTGAAGCAGGTGTTCATCGTGCCGCTCGGGTTCGAGGAGGCGCCGGACCACCTGCCGATCGCCCTCCTCGGCCGGGAGCACGTGAGCGCGGGCCGGGACCTCGAGGGACGCTCGGTCGCCGTCAGCGCGCTCGGCGCGATCAGCGAGCTGCAGCTGCGCATCTTCATGGCCGCCGAGGGGGCCGCCTACGACGCGCTCTCGCTCACGCCGATGCCGTTCCGCGAGATGGGGGCCGCGCTCGAGAGCGGGGCGGTGGCCGCGGCCTCCGTGCCGGAGCCATTCGCCTCGGTACTCGTGGCCGAAGGCCTCGGGCGCGTGATCGACCGGGGCTCACTCAGTCGCGGCCTGCGCTCCGGCGAGCGCGCGATGGTGGCCGGACTCGTGGCTCCCGAGACGTGGGTGACGAGCGAGCCGGCGCTGGTCGGCAAGGTGGTCGAGGCGGTGGGCCGGGCGATCGACGATCTCCGGGCCGACCCGGGCCTGGTCGCGACGCGCCTGGCGGCGGCGGCCGACGTCGGCGCCCTCGACCCGCGGCGCCTGCAGACGCCGCGCTTCGACCGTCGGCTCTCGCCGGCGGATCTGCAGGTCGTGTTCGACCTCGCGCTCGAACACGGGCTGATCACCGTTGCGGGAGATGCCGAGGAACTCATCGCCCGGACCGCCTGAGACCCGAGGCCTGAGACCTGAGACCCGAGGCCCGGGCCGGGCAGCTCACCAGCCGTGGCGCTCGAGCGCGGCCTCCGTGCTCGAAAGCTTGGTGTGGACGACCTTCTGCTCGAGGTAGCTGAGCAGCTCCTCCTCGGACTCCTCGCGCCCGGTGCCGCTGTTCTTCACACCGCCGAAGGGCGTGCCGACGTAGTGGACCGTGCTGTCGTTCACCCAGACGTAGCCGGCGTCGATGAGGTCCGCCGTCTTGTGGGCGAGCGAGAGATCGTTGGTCCACACGCCCGCCGTCAGACCGAACTCGACCGCGTTGGCGGTCTCGATCATGTCGTCGAAGCGGTCCCAGCGCAGCACGCTGACGATCGGGCCGAAGATCTCCTCCTGGGCGATGCCCATGCCCCGCTCGACGCCGTCGAAGGCGGCGGGGCGGAGGAAGTAGCCGCCGTCGGGGACGCCGTCGGGTCGTCCGCCGCCGGTGACGAGGCGCGCGCCCTCGCGCTGCCCCGAGTCGATGTAGCCCGACACGCGGTCGAAGTGGGCCTGGGACACGAGCGGCCCCATCTCCGCCTCCTCCGTGTAGGCGGTGGCGACACGGAAGGCGTCGAAGCGGGCGGCCAGCCTTTCCACGAACTCGTCGTGGATCTGGCTGTGGACCAAGATGCGCGAGTTGGAGCCGCAGGACTGGCCCTGGCAGACGCTGAGGTTCATCCCGAACACGGCGCCCTCGACGGCGACCTCGAGGTCGACGTCGGGGAAGACCACCATCGCGTTCTTCCCGCCGAGCTCGAGCGACAGGTGCTTCACGTCGCCGCTCTCGGCGCAGGCCTTCTGGATGGCGAGCCCGGTGCGGACGCTGCCGGTGAACGCGATCCGCTTCACGTCGTGATGACGGACGATGGCGTCGCCGGTGGCCGCGCCGCCGGTCACGATGTTCATCACGCCGGGCGGGAACGCCTCGGCGAAGAGCTCGCCCAGCGCCAGTCCCGACAGCGGCGTCTGGGGGGCCGGCTTCATCACCACGGTGTTGCCGGTGATGAGGGCCGGCAGGGGCCGGGTGACGGCGAACATCATCGGGTGGTTGAACGCCAGGATGCGCCCGGCCACCCCGTAGGGGCGGGTCTTCGTGTAGTGCAGGCCGTTCGGGCTGCCGTCGATCACGCGCCCGTGCAGACCCCAGGCCATGGCGGGGTAGGTCGCCAGGTACTGCAGGCAGATGTCGACGTCGATGCGCATGGCGCGCAGCGGGTTCCCGCAGTCGACCGCGTCGAGCAGCGCCAGCCGCTCGCGGTGCTCCATCAAGAGCTCGCCCAGCCGGGCGAAGCAGGCGCCGCGGCCGGCCAGGCCCAGCTGCTGCCAGCCGGGTTGGGCCCGCTTGGCGGCCTCGACGGCGCGGGCGACGTCGTCGGCGCTCGCCTCGGGCACGCTCGTGAGCACCGCCCCCGTCGACGGGTCGAGCGTGTCGGTGACCGGGCCACCGTTGCGGGACACGAGGTCGCCGCCGATGAGCATCCGGAACGACTGATCGGCCAGGAACTCCTGCGGGGAGAACGTGGTGCTCGGCATGAAGGACCTCTCTTCAGCGCGTCGGGGACGTCATTGGGGACCATCTCCGTCGGCCGGACCCGGCCCCTGGAGGAAGTCGCGCACCTCGACCCGGTAGTCGAGCGCCAGCCGCCGGTCGGTCACCGGGTCGCAGAGCTCCGCTCTGAACCGCGGGCTCTCGCGCAGGCCGCCGATGGTCGGCACCGTCCCGCACAGGAGCAGAAATCGCTCGGGGCGCATCCGCCAGGGGATGGCCGCCAGGAGGTCCCCGGGCGAGAGCAGCGCCTCCAGCGTCCCCTCCTGGTAGAGGTCGGTCCCGTCGTCGCCGACCCAGCTGCAGAGCTGCAGGGAGTCCCAGTGGTCGATCACGTCGGCCAGGCGCCATACCGAGGTCGAGACCACCTTGTGGCACAACCGCTTCGAGAGCCCGATGTCGACCCGCTCGGCCGCCCGGTCGGTGTGGTCGGACGCGATGGTGACCAGGACCTCGCCGCCGCCCACGATCAGTCCGACCTCGGCCTCGCCCGAGGTGCCGGGCTCCGTCGTCACCATCACGGTGGCCTGGGTGACCAGCTGCGGGGCCAGCGCGTAGAAGGTGGGGGCGCTCGGCGGCGCGGCGATGCCGAGCTCGACGAGCTCGGCGATGTGCGCCAGGACCGAAGGCCGGTCGCGGCCGGTGTAGCCGGCGACGATGGCGACCTCGGGGTCGCTCACGATCTCGTCCCCGCCCGGTTCGATGTGAAACTGCAGCGAGCGGAGTTCGGCGTCCTCGGCGAGCGAGACCATCGGAGCCTACGGACGAGCAATCGCTGGTGGTCCGGCCGGCGCTGGGCCGGACGGCGCTTCGGGCAGGAGCCGCACGGGCCGTCCTCTAGATGAGTGGAGCCGCGTCGAACTCGTGCTCCTGGATGAAACGTAGCATACTACATTGCGGATAGGCTCGCACAGAGGTCCGGCGGGGGGCGGCTCGGTCGCCGTGTCGTCGACGGGTCGCGGGCCCGTCGGGGCGAGGGCGCCCGCTGCGCTCTGATGGTCGGTGCACGTCCCCTATCGAGGCGAGGAACACGGAGCAAATGAGCGCATACAAGACAGTGAAGATCGAGCGCGAGGACGGGATCACCTTCGTGATCCTGAACCGCCCCGAGAAGCGCAACGCCATGAACCCGACGATGCACTACGAGATGCTCGAGGTCTGGGACGAGCTCGAGTTCGACGCCGAGACCAAGATCGTCGTGCTGACCGGCGCCGGCGACAGCTGGTGTGCCGGCCAGGACCTGAAGGAGTCGTTCCTCGAGACGGCCAACAACCCCCTCGAGCAACGCCGGTCGAGCTGGGCCGCCTCGGAGTGGCGCTGGCGGCGGCTCTACTACTTCCCGAAGCCGACGATCGCCATGGTCAACGGCTACTGCTTCGGCGGCGGCTTCACCCAGCTGATCGCCTGCGACTTCGCCTTCGCGTCGGACGACGCCACGTTCGGCCTCTCCGAGGTCAACTGGGGCTCGTTCCCGGCCGGCCTCGTGAGCCGCGTCCTGCCCGAGACGATGCGCAGCCGCGAGGCGCTGTACTACATCATGACGGGCGACACCTTCCTCGGCCCCCAAGCCGCCAAACTCGGCCTCGTCAACGCGTCCTTCCCGCCCGATCAGCTCCGCGCCGAGACGGTAAAGCTGGCGCAGAAGCTGCTGAGCAAGAACCAGCACACGCTGCATCTGTGCAAGGAGGTCTTCAAGCATGTGAAGGACATGGACTACGAGGACGCCGAGGACTACATGTGGGCCAAGCTCGACACGCTCAACGCGTTGGACCCGGGCGGCCGCCAGCAGGGCATCGAGCAGTTCGTGAAATCCAAGAGCTACAAGCCCGGGTACACCTCGTACGAACATAAGGCCTAGGCGTTCGTATGACGCTGCTCGAGGGGTTCTGTGCGCTGGACCTCACCGGTCAAGAGGGCCAGTTCACCGGCCGGATCCTGGCCGATCTCGGCATGCGCGTGATCAAGGTCGAGCCGCCCGAGGGCGACGCGGTCCGCCACCTCGGGCCGTTCAAGGACGACCTCGTCGACACCGAAACCAGCCTCCCGTTCACTTTCCTCAACGGCGGCAAGGACAGCATCACCCTCGACATCGCCACGGCCGACGGACGGGCGATGCTGCTCGGTCTCGTCGGGCACGCCGACGTCCTGCTCGAGAGCTTCGCGCCCGGCCACCTGGACCGGCTCGGGCTCGGGGCCGACGTCCTGCGCGCCGCCAATCCGGCCCTCGTCGTGTCGTCCATCACCGCCTTCGGCGCCGACGGGCCGCGCTCGTCCTACCTCGCCACCGACATCGTCGGCGTCGCCATGGGCGGGCTCATGTTCATCTCGGGCGACCCGTCGCTCCCGCCGGTGAAACCCCCCGAGACGCAGGCCTTCTACTACGGGTCCGTCTTCGCCGCCTACGGCGTGCTGCTGGCGCTCTTCGGGCGCCCCGAGGGCGGCGAGGGGCAGCGCATCGACGTCTCGATGCAGGAGAGCATCGCCACCCAGGAGCACATGATCCGCGAGGCGGCCTTCGACGGCGTCGAGATCACGCGCAACGGCAGCCAGCACAAGCACACCACGCCGGCCAACATCTTCCCCTGCATCGACGGCCACGTGTACCTGTTCATCCTGAGCGCGCGCGACTGGGACCGCCTGCTCGAGGTGTGGGAGGACCACCCCGCCGCGCTCGACGCGGCCGAGCTGAAGCCGCCGGCCCGGCGCCGGGAGCATGTGGCGCTCATCAACCCTCTCGTCGAGGAGTTCACCCGCCGCTACGCGAAGAGCGAGCTCACCACGCTCCTCCAGACCCACGGCATCCCCTGCCTGCCGGTCAACTCCCCCACCGACTTCCTGGCCGAGGAGCAGGTCCGGGCACGGGACTTCTTCGGCGAGCTGTCGAGCCCGCAGCTCGGCCGCTACCAGTCGCCCCGGTTCCCCGCCCTCTTCGACGATCAGCGCCCGGTGCCGGCCGGCCCGCCCCCCTCCTGCGGCCAGGACAACGTCGCCATCTACGGAGACTGGCTGGGGCTCGGTGCCGCCGATCTCGAGCTGCTGGCGGCCCGGGGCGTGATCTAGGTGGCGAGCTTCCTCACGGGCATCCGGGTCGTCAGCCTCTCCACCGGCATCGCCGGGCCCAACGCGGCGCGCATGCTGGCCAACTACGGCGCCGAGGTGTTCAAGGTCGAGTCACGCGCCGGCGGGCTCGACGCCTTCCGCTCCTACGGCGACAACCCGGAGGCCTCGCCGCGCTTCATCGAGGTGAACCTCAACACCCGGTCGATCACGCTCAACCTGAAGCGCCCCGAGGGCGTCGGGCTGCTGAAGGAGCTCATCGGCCACGCCGACGTCGTCATGGACAACTTCCGGCCCGGCGTCATGCCCCGCCTCGGCCTCGGTCCCGACGACCTGCTGGCCGCCAAGCCCGACCTGATCGTGGTGCGCATGCCCGGCCTCGGCTCGACCGGCCCGCTCGCCGACTACGGCACCTGGGGGCCGACGCTCGACCGCCTACTCGGGGCTCACCTACCTGTGGAACCACCCGGGCCAGGAGCGCCCGATCGGCTCCCAGGGCGTCTACCCCGACTACCTCACCGGCGTCATGGTCCCCGTCGTGGTCACGGCCGCCCTGCTGCAGCGCCGCCGCACCGGACGCGGCACCGTGATCGACGTGGCCCAGGTGGATCTCGCCGCCTACATGCTCGGCACGATCTTCCTGGACGCGCTCGTGAACGGCCGCGACGCCCAGCCCGTCGGCAACGACTCGCCGCACATGGCGCCGCACGGGTGCTACCGCGGCGCGGGCGAGGAGCGCTACCTGCGTCATCGCCGTGGAGGACGACGCGCAGTGGGACGCGCTGTGCTCGGTCATGGGATCCTCGTCACCGGCGGCCGACCCGCGGTTCTCCACGTTCGTGCTGCGCCGGGAGCACCGCGAGGCCCTCGACGCCGCGATCGCCGCTTGGACGTCCGAGCGCGACGTGTTCGACACCATGGAACGCCTGCAGGCCGCCGGCGTCCCGGCGGGCGTGGTCCAGAGCGGTGCCGATCTGGCGGCCGACGAGCACCTGCGCGCCCGCGGCTTCCTCGAGACGGTGAGCCACCCGATCCTGGGCGAGATCACCATGGCCGGCCTGCCGATCCACTTCAGCGCCGGCGGCCCCGAGCCCTACCGCAGTCCCCCACCGCTCGGCAGCGACAACGAGTACGTCATCACCGAGCTCTTGGGCCACAGCCGGGCCGAGCTCGAGCAGTGGCAGAGCGACCAGATCGTCTACTAGGAGAATCGAGACCGCACGTGAGCACGCGCTTCGACAGCACCATCGTGAACGGGACCGTCGTCGTTCCCGGTCGAGGACCGGTGCGGGTGACGATCGCCATCAAGGACGGCCGGATCGCCGGCCTGATCGACCCCGACGAGTGGGTGGAATCGGACGAGATCATCGACGCCCACGGCCTGGTGGTCTTCCCGGGCCTGATCGACCCCCACATGCACATCGGCTTCGTCGGCCAGCCGCTCACCGACGTGGCGAGCGAGACCCGGTCGGCCGCCATCGGCGGGGTGACCTCGATCCTCAACTACGTGCTGAAGCCGGACGACTACGAGGACCACTACCGCGAGTTCGTCGAGCACATCGACCGGCTGGCCTACGTCGATATGGGCATCCACCTCGGCATCTTCACCTCCGAACAGATCGCCGCCATCCCCGAGTACATCGAGAAGTACGGCGTCACCTCGTTCAAGTTCTTCATGAGCTACAAGGGCGAGGAGGGGTCCAAGCGCGGCGTCGCCGACGTCGACGACGGGCTCCTCCTCGAGCTCATGACCAAGCTGGCCGGCATCCCCGGGACCGTGGCCAACGTCCACGCCGAGAACATCGAGATGATCTGGCGCGCCGAGGACCGCGTCCGGGCCGCCGGCACCGACGGCCTCATCGCCCACAACCACGCGCGCCCGGGTCTCACCGAGGCGGCGGCCATGGTCACCGCCGCCTACGTGGCCCGCGCCACCGGCTGCCCGCTCTACCTCGTCCACATGAGCAGCAAGGAGGCCGCCGGAGAGATCCGGCGAATCCTCCCCGAGGCCGGGCTCTTCGTCGAGACGACGCCGCACTACCTCTCGCTCACCGTCGACTCGGACTGCGGGCTCTTGGCCAAGGTGAACCCGCCGGTGCGGACGAGCGAGGACGTGGAAGCGCTCTGGGACGCGGTGATCGACGGGCTGGTCGACACGGTCGGCAACGACCACTCGGCGCGCTTTCGCTCCGAGAAGGGCGGCGACGTCTGGTGCGCCGGGGCCGCCTTCCCGGGCGTGGGCACGATGCTCTCCATCCTCTTGACCGAGGGCTACCACCGACGTGGCGTGCCGCTCGCGCGGATCGCCGAGATCGCCTCCACCAACTCGGCGCGCATCTTCAACCTGCCGAGCAAGGGAGCCATCGAGGTCGGCCGCGACGCCGACTTCGCCCTGGTCGACCTCGACCGGGAGATGGTGGTCAGCGCCGACTACCTGCAGTCCCGGGCCGACTTCTCCCCCTGGGAGAACCAGACGCTCAAGGGCTGGGCGGTGCGCACGATCGTGCGCGGCCAGACCGTGATGCACGACGGCGAGATCGTGGGCACCGAGGGCTTCGGCCGGTACCTGGCCCGTCCCGTTCCCAGCTGAGCGGCGATCGGCTCAGAAAGCCTCGAGCACGCGCCCAGCCGACAGGTCGAACACGAGCGTGGAGCGATAGGGGCCGGGGGGGTCGAAGCGCGACGGCGGCGCGAAGCGGATGACCAACCGGGATGCCGTCGCCGGGATGGGCTCGCCCAGATCCCTCGTGCCGTGGGTGGCGGCACCGCCCACAGACGGCGCCCGCACGCCGCTGTTGTCGTCCCGGTAGCGGGTGCCAACGTCGTCCGACACGCTCAGCATCCAGTACCAGAAGAAATGGTCGGCGTCGTCCTCATGGGCCTCGATCCCGGGAACGAACTCATAGTGGAGCTGCGGTTCCCTTAGGCGGCCGTCGACCTCTCCGGCGTGCTCGATCCCCCGGACCACCACGTGGTGGCCCTTCACCAGTTCACCGAGGTCGACGTCGCACGCGATGTCGATCCGCCGCCCCGAACGCGCCAGGTAGCCATCGGTCGCATCTCGACTTGGTAGCACCAGAAGAGCATCGCACCGACCCGCGCCTTCGCCCTAAGACGGTGTCCTACGAGGACGCCCCGCCAGTCGGTCCGAGTTCGCTGGCCGCAAGGCGGGGGCGGTCCGAGCGGAACTCAACGGTGGAGTCCGTCCGGGCCGATGTCGGTTCGTGGGGTGCGACCACGAAGTCCCGACGGCGGATGAGGACACCGGAACAGGCCGCCCCGAGCAGGGCCAGGACCGCGCTGACGACGAGCACCACGTCGAGCGCGCCGGCGAAGCTGGCGTGCACGGCCGTGACGAGTGGTGCGCGCGCCGGGGCGGGCACGGCACCGATGGCCTGTCCGACGTTGCCCTGTTGCACGGCGGCGACGACTCCGGGCAGGTGCCGTTCCAGGGCCGGCATGCCGGAGACGGCCTGGCCCAACTTGTGGCGGAGCGTCGATGCGAAGACCGATCCGTAGACAGCGATGCCCGTGGCGATACCGATCTGGCGGAAGGTGGTGTTGACGCCCGAGGCCATGCCGGAGCGTTGGGGGGCGACGACGCCGACGGCCGTCGACGCGAGCGGCGGGTTGACCATCCCGCTGCCGACGCCGGCCACGATGAAGCCGGGGATCAGGTGGGTCCACGAGCTCGTCCCGTGCAGCCCGGTCATGAGCAGGAGACCCACCCCGACCAGCAGGAGGCCCGGCCCGATGATCCAACGGACGGGCATGCGTTCGCTGAACACCCCCGCCAGCATCGACGCCACGATCGACGTCCCGCTCACGATCAGGATCCGAAGACCGGTCGCCAGGGCGGAGTAGCCGAGGTCGTCTTGGAGGTAGAGGACGAGGTACAAGAAGATCGCGTAGAGCGAGCCGTTCATCGCGAAGGCCGCGGCCAGTCCCCCGCTGAACGTGGGGATACGGAACAGCGCCAGATCGAACAGCGGGTGCTGGGCCCGACGCTCCAGCGTCACGAACGCAACGAAGAACACGGCGGCGAGCGCGAAGCAGATATCCACCCCGCTGTCGCTCCAGGAGATCTCGCCCGCGCGGATCAGGCCGTAGACCAAGCTGATCAACGCGGCGGTCAGCGCGGCGAACCCGGCCCAGTCCGGCCGACTGGCGTGCGGCGTCTTGGACTCATCCACCTGCCACCGGGTGACGACCAGCGCGGCCACGCCGACCGGCAGGTTGACCAGGAAGATGCCCCGCCAGCTGATGCCGGTGGTGATGAGCCCGCCCAGCACCGGTCCCAGCCCGGCGGCCACCCCGGTGACCGCACCCCAGATCCCGAAGGCCACCCCCCGCTCCTTGCCCTGGAAGCTCTGGGCCAGCAGGGCCAGCGAGGTGGCGAACAGGATCGCCCCGCCGATGCCCTGGGCACTGCGCGACACGATCAACATGATCGGGGACTGGGCCACTCCGCAGAGCAGCGAGCCGAGGGTGAAGACGACGAGGCCGACGGTGAACAGGCGTCGCCGGCCGTACCGGTCGGCCAGCGAACCGGCGGTCAGCAGGACCGACGCCAGCGTCAGGGCATAGGCGTCGATCACCCACTGCACGTCGCTGAAGCTGGCGTGCAGCTCCGACTGGATGGTCGGCAGGGCGACGATCACGATGGTGATGTCCAACAGCAACATGAAGGTGGCTGCGCACACCACGAGCAGGGTCCACCACTTCTTTTCCATACCGACAGCCTGTACCCCCGACCCCTGGGCCGCCATCGGTTTCGGGAAATCTGCCCGTTACCACCACTCACTACAATGAATTCCGTGGGATCCATCGCGATCGACGCACTGGACCGAAGGATCATCCAGGCGCTCTACGTCGACCCCCGGGCGCCGTTCAGGCGCCTGGCCGAGGTCCTCGGCTCCTCCGAGCAGACCGTCTCCCGTCGCTACCGGCGCCTGTTCGACGGTCGCATCCTGCGGGTCGTCGGCCAGCTCGACTCCCAGCGGCTCGGCCAGTCGGACTGGGCCGTCCGCATCCGGTGCGCTCCGGGGTCCGCACCGACCGTCGCCACCACACTGGCGCAGCACCCGGACACCTCGTGGGTGCAGCTGATCTCGGGGGGCACCGAGATCTTCAGCACGATTCACTCGCGCGACGGCGAGCAGCGAACGCCACTGCTGCTCAGCCAGCTCTCGGTCGGTCGCCAGGTGGTCGACCTCGAGGCCTACTGCCTGCTCCACCTCTTCGCCACCGGATTGTCCTCTCCGCCCGGCCGTAGCGACCTCAGCCGCCGGGAGATCGCCCAACTCCTCTCGCCGGCCCGGGAAAGGCCGTCGGTCGATCGCCCGAAGGCCACGCTGGCGGCCTCCGACTGGCCACTCGTCGCGGCCCTGGCGGACGACGGCCGCGCCCCCTATCGGCAGTTGGCGGCGCGCACGCACTGGCACGAGTCGACCGTCCGCCGGCGAGTCGAGGAACTCGTCGCCTCGGGCGTCCTCTTCTTCGACCTGGACCTCGCCAGCGACGCCTATGGGGTCCGCACCCAGGCCCTGTTGTGGATGTCGGTTGCCCCCGCACATCTGAGGGCCGTGGGAACGGCCTTGGCCAGCCGCCCCGAGTTCCCCTTCGTCGCCGCCACCACCGGATCCACCAACCTGGTGGCGGCCCTGGTCTGCCCCGACGACCGCTCGCTGTACGAGTACCTCACCGGCGAAATGAACGCGCTGGAAGGCCTCACCCACATCGAAACCGCTCCCGTGATGCAGTACATCAAGATGCACGCCACCATGGCCCCGAGCCAACCGTGACGCGAGCGATCCGCAACTGGCCTCGAACCTCGGTCCGCGCAGCCTCTTACGTCGAGGGGGCCACCCCTCGATCGGCGGGCGCCGCACCGCTCGACGGCACCTGCGCACCGAGATAGCTGGCCGCCAGCAGCGACCGGTCGCGCCGCAGATCGGACGCCGATCCCTCGAGCGCCATCTCGCCGTGCGAGAGGACGTAGCCGCGGTCGGCGATGTCGAGGGCCCGCTCGACGTGCTGCTCGACGATGAGCGCGCCCGCCCCCGTGTCGGTCGCGTACCGGCGGATGACCGGGAAGAGGCCGTCGAGGACGATCGGCGCCAGGCCGAGCGAGAGCTCGTCGAGCAGCAGCAGCTTCTGCTTGCAGACGAGCACCCGCGCCAGGGCCAGCATCTGCTGCTCGCCACCGGAGAGGAGACCGGCCCGGCGGTTGTGCAGGCCCTCGAGACGCGGGAAGTAGCCGTAGGCCTCCTCGGCCCTGATCTTCTCGCCGCCGTAGCCCAGGTGAAAGTGCTCGGCCACGGTGAGGCCGAAGAAGATCCCCCGCCCCTCGGGAACGTGGGCCAGCCCGCGGCGGACCAACTGGTGCGGTCGCACCTTCGCCACGTCGATGCCGTCGAAGGTGATCCGACCACTCATGGGGCGGACCAGTCCCGAGATCGCCCGCAGCGTGGTGGTCTTCCCCGCGCCGTTGCTGCCCAAGAGCGCGACCACCTCACCGGGCTCGACGACGAGGTCGAGATTGCGCAGCACCGCCGCCCCGGCGTAGCCGGCGGTCAGACGCTCGACGTGGAGGAGGGTGTCGATCACGGCGTCGGTCCGCCACCGCCGGCCGCATCGGCGGGGGCCCCGCCGACCGGCTGGCCGAGATGGGCGGCGATGACCGCCTCGTTCACGCGCACCTCCTGGGGAGTGCCGTGGGCGATGACGACACCGAAGTCCAGGACGTAGACGTAGTCGCAGATGCCGAGCACCAGATTCATGTCGTGGTCGATGAGCAACGTGGTGATCCCGCTGGCCACCACCTCGCGCAGCCGCGCGCCGAAGGTCTGGCTCTCGGCTGCGTCGAGCCCGGCCGCCGGCTCGTCGAGGCAGAGCAACTTGGGCTGGGCCGCCAGCGCCCGGCCGACGCCGACCAGCTTGCGTTGTCCGAGCGTCAGGTTGGCCGGAAGCGCCGGGGCGAGCGCCGCGATCCCGAGCAGGGCCAGGGCGTCGTCGACCCCCGAGTCCTCGATGGCGCGGCCGGTCAGGATCGCCCGCAGCAGCCGGGTCGAACTCGGTAGCCCGCAGGCGACCGTCAGGTTCTCCCGCACGGTCAGGTCGTCGAAGAGGTCCGTCGACTGCCAGGTGCGGGCCAGGCCCCGCGCGGCGCGCCGGTGCGCGGCCAGTCCCGAGATCTCGGTCCCGCTGAGCGTCACACGGCCCTGCGAGGCCGCGAAGCCCCCGATGGCGTCGATGAACGTGGTCTTGCCGGCCCCGTTGGCGCCGATCAGGCCTACCAGCTGACCGTCGCGCACCTCGAGGTCCACCGCTTCTAAGGCCCGGACGCCGCCGTAGCGGACGGTGAGGCCCTCGGTGCGCAGGACCACCCCGCTCGCCGCGCCGTCGGCGCTCACGCGGACACCTCCTGGGGTTGGGAACGGGCCCGCAGCGTCTTCGCCAGATACCGGGCCAGCCGGACCGGCGGCTGGTCCCGCAGGGCGAGGGACGCCGCGCCGTCGGGGAGGTACACGACCGAGAGCATGAGGCCGAGGCCACCGATGATGAGCAGGTAGGTCGGCGAGATGTTGAGGTTCGTCATCGCCAGCGCGATCAGGGCTCCGGGCGCGAGCAGCGCCCCGAAGATCGCCCCGCGCACCGTCGTGATCCCGCCGATGTAGGCGAACGCCACGAATTCGAGCGCCGACAGCGTGTCGAACTGCGACGGCGCCACCGACGCGAAGTCGTACGCGTAGAGCACCCCAGCCACCGACGCGATGAGCGCCGAGAGCCCGAAGGCGATGATCTTCACCTGCCGCGGGCCGATGCGGGCGCCGGCCGCCGCCCGCTCGTTGGAGCGGACGGCCAGCATCCGCTGCCCGATCGGGCTCCGGCGCAGGCTGGCCACGAGGAGCCCGAAGACGAGCACGACCGCCAGGCACACCAGTCCGAAGGTGGGCGTGGGCACGCCCCCGTGCCATCCGGGGAAGGGCCCGTTGGGGCCGATGTCCAGCCCGAAGATCTTGGGCTCGGGCACCGGCGACCCGCCGCCGATCCCGGCACCCCACTTCGTGTTGTCGAGCCCGAAGTTCTCGATCGCCACCATCCCGGCCACGGTGAGGATGGCGAGGCTCACCCCCCGCACCCGCAGCGCGGGCAGGGCCACGATCACCCCGAAGGCGGTGGCGATGACGATGGCGATGATCGGCCCGAGGGGGAACCCGATCCCGGCGTCGATCGCCAGCTTCGACACCGCCAGGCCCGCGATGCCGGCCAGGCCCAACTGGATCAGCGAGATCTGCCCGGTGAGCCCGGTGATGACGACGAGCGACAGGCACACGAGCACCGCGATCAGGGTGTTGGTGATCGCCTCGCGGACGTCGGCGCCGGTGACGATCAGGGCCAGCCCGCAGGCCACGACGCCGATCAGGGCCGGCAGGCCGATGCGCTTGGGCGACGGGGCGGCGGGCAGGCGGGGCTCCTCCAGCGCGCCCCGGGTCGGCAGGCTCTGCCCCCGCCGGAGCAGCACCGCCATGATGACCAGGAAGTACACGAGATCGGCGACGCCGGGGAGCGACACGCCGCCGGCGCTCGGGAACCAGGCCTTGGTCTGCAGGTAGATGAGCTCGGATTGCACGACCCCCATCACGAAGCCCGCACCGGCGGCGATCGGGAAGGAGGTGAAGCGGGCCAGCAGGGCGGCGCCCATGGCCGGGATGACCGCCAGCGCGATGGTGGTCGGGTCCAGCTGCGAGGTGGGCGCGATCAGGATCCCGAGCGTGCCGGCCAGCACGAAGGCGAGGACGGTGTTGGCCGTCGAGATCCGCCGCGGGGCGAGACCGGTGAGGATCGCCGTGGCCTCGTTCTCCGCGGCGGCGCGGGTGGCGAGACCGAATCGGGTGAACCGGTAGAGCACCACCAGGGCAACGGTGGCGACGATGACGATCCCCGTGAAGATGAAGCGGTCATAGGGGACGACCGTGCCGAACACGTGGACCAGGTCCGAGGAGTTCTCCGGCAGGACATTGGGGGCCGACTGCCCGCCGGTCCCGAAGCGCTGCACGGCGATCGCCTGCAGCGTGAGGAGCAGGCCGAGCGAGGCGACCAGCTTGGCCAGCGGCGACGACGTCCGCAGCCGCCCGAGCACCAGCACGTCGAAGAGCACGCCCACGACGGCACACACGAGGAGGGCGACGACGAACGCCGGCAGCATCGCCCACGGCTTGCCGACGCCGAGGAGCGGCACGCCCGGCAGCGGCAGGAACAGCGAGCCGGCCGTCCGCAGCGTGTAGAACTCGAAGGCCCCCAGCATGGCGACCGCGCCGATGGCGAAGTTGGGGACGCCGGCCCCCTGGTAGTTCAGCACCAGCCCGAGCGAGAGCCCGCCGACCAGCGCGCCGGAGCTCATGCCGAGTAGGACGAACAGTAGGAGCTGGGTCACCCATTTCCCCACGGAGCCCGAAGCTCCTGATCTTGCACCTCGTCCCGGGCCGCCGCTCGCGCGCCGGCCCGGAACGAACCGGTACTAGCTGCAGGTCGGAACCGGCGGGCAGATCCACTTCCCGCCGGTGTTCTCGGAGAACTTCCCCTTGCCCTTGTAGGTGTAGACGAGCGCGCGGATCGAACCGATGGCGGTGAACGGCGGCACGCCGAACTTGATGTTCGGGTCGCCCATGTACGTCGGGCCGGTGAAGGCGGCCGCGGTCGACGCGATGGCGGCCGAGGTGTACCCGGCCGCGCCGAGCTGGTTGATCCATTGGGCGACGGTGAGCACCGCCCCGAACGTGTTGACGGAGTAGCCGCTGGTCTCCAGGCTCGTGTCGCCCTCTGCGGCCATGGCGGCGTCGAAGGCCGCCGTCTCCGACGCGGCGCCGTGCGGCACCAGCGGGTTCAGGCTGGTGAAGACGTAGCCCCACTTCGGGTAGTCGCCGAGGGCCTTCTTGACCGACGCCTCCAGGCAGTCGGGCAGCGACACGACCGGCTTGGTGATGCCGAGCTGAGTGAAGGCCTTGGCGGTGGCGATGCACTCGCCGGTCGTCGACGTGGCGAGGAAGATGGCGTCGGACGAGTTGGCGTTGGCGGCGGCGATCGGGGCCTCGAGGTCGGTCGAGCTGCTCGGGTAGAGCACCACGGTGGCGTTCGCCCCCAGCGCTGCGAACAGGGCCTTGAACATCCCGAGGGCCGCGGAGACGCCGGGCAGGTTCGGTCCCAGCACGGCGACGGTCTTCGCCCCCAGGGTCTTCGCGATGTAGGTCACGGCCGCCAGCTGGCTCGGGATACCGCCATCGAGGTAGTAGGCGTTCTGGGTGGTCACGCTCGGACTGGTGAACACCCCGATGACCGGCTTGGCCCCGGCCATCGTCCCAATGAAGGACGCCTCGCCCGTGAGGAGCTCGCCCTCGAGGACCACCTTGACGGCCGGGTTGTTGAGCATCTGCTGGGCGCACGAGGCGCCCTGGGAGTCCGAGGTGGTGATGAAGCAGGACACCAGCTTGAGCGGGTGACCGCCGGCGACGCCGCCCAGATCGTTGTTGATCAGCGCGACGGCAGCCTTGACCCCGGCGGTGTTGCCGGCGTGCCCGGTCAGCGCCGTCTCGTCACTCACCCACCCGATCGAAATCGGGGACTTCTTGGAGTCGGCGGCGCCGGCCTTGCCCCCGGTGTACTGCAGGGCAGCGGCCGCGGTCTTGGCCGGCACCTTCGAGCTCGCACCGCTCGGGGTCGCCGCTATCCCGACGACCATCGCGGACGACGCGATGACGACCGCGGCGAACGCAAAGACGGGAATCTTGACCCTGCGGGCGCCACTCTTTAGGAAACCGAAAGCGCCGTGCCGCTGCCTCATTTTGCACCCGTCATCTGTATCGGTCCGGGCCTGCTCGCCCGCCCCGGACCTGCCGGACTACTCGGGATCGCTAGTAGTTCCCATGTAGCATACTAGAGGTCACGAATGTGTCAACTCCGCAACAGAGTGACCTCCTGGGGTGCCGGCCCGGCCTCTCCGACCGGTCGCAGGCCCGCCCGCGTGACGGGAGCGGTGGGCGTCGAAAGAGCGACTGGCTGAACGCGGCCGAGCCCGGCCGCCCACTACTGCGGCGAACCGGGAAGCCGACGAGCCTCAGGCCTCGTCGGACTCCGTCCAGCTCCGCCGGACCGCCTCGAGGCTGGTGCAGATGTGTGTCTTCACGGCCTTGACGGCCGCCTTGGCGTCATGCGCCTCGATCGCGTCGACGATCGCCGTGTGCTCGTCGAGCACCGTCTCGGTCCGGTGCGGGGCGCGGAAGGCGTTGGAGCCCAGCAGCCACATGGCGCCGCGCAGCGTCGAGACCAGGCCGGCGGTCCGCTCGAGGCCGAGAAGCTTCGGGAACAGGAGATGGAACTGCTCGTCGGCGATGAGCGCCGTGGTGGTCTCTCCCCCGGCTGCCCGCTGCTCGGCGATCGCGTCGCGCAGCTGCTCGATGTCGTCGTCCGTGGCGACCTTGGCCAGCTTCTCGACGAGGAAGCTGTCGATCGCCAGCCGGAGCTCGTAGACCTCTTCCTGCTCGGCGTGGGAGAGCGCATGCAGCTGGAACCCGCGCTGGGGGGCGATGGTGACGAGACCCTCCCGGGCCAGCTCGATCAGGGCCTCGCGCACCGGGGTGCGCGAGATGCCGAGGCGGTCGGCCAGGTCCTTCTCCGAATACAGCACCCCGTGGACGATCGCCCCGTCCCGGATGGCCTTGCGCAGGGACTGGTAGGCACGCTGCGACAGCGACTCGGCGCGGTCGATCACCTGCATTTCAGGTGAGCCCATCTTGGGATACCTCCTGCTGCTGCGCTATCGGTCGCAGCTACGAGCGACGGACCTCGAAAGTTTCCGGAATGTTACACGGCAGTCTCCGGGGGGCCCCGGATGCGTCCGGCCGGTCCGGCCAACTAGCATGTTACGTGCAAGAGCCCCGTCCGACCCCGGCGGCACGTTCACCACAAAAGGGGGCAATGCTGTGGGCCCGCCGACTGTGCACCACCTCGCTCGATGACCGACCTCGCATCCTTCCTCGACCAGCATGCGGAGCACCTTGTCCACGTGCACAAGCAGGTCGAGCTCGACCAGATCGGTGCGCTGACGGCCCAGGCCAATGCGCCCATCGTCTTCGAGGACATCGCGTCGTTCCCCGGGTGGCGACTGGTCGACCAGCTCTTCATCGACCGCGCCGCGCAGGGCCGGGTGCTCGGGTGCGGCCCCGCCGAGGTCGTGCCCCGTCTCGTCGACGTGCTGAGCCACGGGCCCCGGCCGCTCCGGATGGTCGACGACGCCGCCTGTCAGGCCCACGTCATCGGCAAGGACGACGTCGACCTGGCCTCGCTCCCCATCATCCGGCACACCGCGCACGATCCGTACCCGTACACGACCAGCTTCGCGATCCACCGCGACCCCGAGACCGGCGCGTACAACCAGATGAACCCGCGCGCCGGCGTGCTCGGTTCGAACCACATGGTGACCTCGTTCGTCACCTCCACGGCCAACGGCATCCTGGCCAAGCACCGGGCCGCCAACACGCCGATGCCCCAGGCCATCGTCATCGGCGCCCATCCGGCCTGGGAGCTGGCCGGCGTGTACTCGCACCCGCACAAGAACTGGTGGGAGCTCGAGCTCTTCGAGGCGATCACCGGTCAGGTGGGCGAGATGGTCCGCTGCAAGACCGTCGACCTCATCGTCCCCGCCGACGCGTCCGTCGTCCTCGAAGGCTTCGTACATCCCACGAAGACGGCGCAGGACGGACCCTCGCCCGGACCGACGATGCTTTTGAACCCGGCCGACCAACAGCCGGTGTTCGAGATCACGGCGATCACGATGAGCGACACCCTCATCTACCGCAACCACCTGATGACCCCGTTCACCGATCACCAGGAGCTCCCCCGGCTGTTCCACGAGGCGATCCTCTACGAGCGGCTGCAGGCGATGGGCATCGCGGTCCGAGACGTGGCGTTCCCCAACGGCGGTGGCGCGCTCTTGTGCGTGATCCAGATCGAGCCGACGATGGACGGGCAGGTGACCGACGCCCTGCTCTCCGTGCTCGGCTCGACGTTCATGAACGCCAAGATGGTGGTGGCCGTCGATCCCGACATCAACATCCACGACCCGCGCGACCTCGAGTACGCGCTGGCCACGCGCGTGGACCCGAGCCGCGACGTGCTCATCGTCCACAACTCGCGCGGCTGGCCGTTCGACCCGAGCGCCCACCCCGTGCTCGAGGCCGGCGAGCGCACCGCCCGCTCGCGGTTCCCGAGCGTCGTCGGCCGCTGGGGCATCGACGCCACCAAGCCCGTGCCCTACCGCAGCGCGGAACGGGCCATCTACGAGCGAGCCTGGCCGGAGCACTGGGGCGAGCTCACCCTGGCCGACTTCCTCTAGGCCCGTCGAAGACCTGTCGAACCGAGGTTGCCGTGACCGTGCCCAGCTGGACCCCGACCGAACTGCGCGAGCACCTAGCCGGCGCCCGCCCCGTGCTCGTCGACTGGCGGGCCGACTGGTGCACGAACTGCGCGGCCCAAGAGAAGGTCCTCGAACGCTTGGCGCCCGAGCTCGAATCCAAGGTGCTCGTCGGCATGCTCGACGTCGGTGCCTACCCGGACGTGGCCGAGGAGTTCGGCGTCCAGAGCCTGCCCACCCTGGCCGTCTTCGTCGACGGCCGGGCGGTCCAGACGCTGCACGGCTACCGCCGGGCCCCCGAGATCAGAGACACGATCCACCGGGCGCTGTCCCCGCCGGGCGCCGCGACAGAGGAATCGGGGGCGGACGATGGACAAGCCTGAGCTCGAGTTTCAGCCCCCCGCCGCGGACTGGGCGCCCGCCGGCGACAAGGTCGAGGGCATCTGGGAGCAGATCCTCTCGAAGGACCCGGTGACCGGCGCCCACACCCGCCTCCTGCGCTTCGAGCCCGGCGTGAGCTCCGAGCCCAACGGCACGCTGCAGCACGAGTTCTGGGAAGAGGTGTTCATCGTCCGGGGCGATCTGACCGATCTGCGGCTGGGCGAGACGTTCACCGCCGGGATGTACGCCTGCCGGCCGCCCGGCATGCCGCACGGCCCGTGGTCGACGACCGACGGCGTGCTGATGGTCGAGTTCCGGCACACCTATCCGAGCGCGCAGGACGGCTGATGCCCGACGACGCACCCACCGCCGATCCCGACCTCACCGTCACCCTCGAGCATCTGTGCCGCCTCGAGGCGCAACTCGGGGCGAGGTCGGTCATCGGCCCGACGCCGTCGGGGATCCGCACCATCGTCGAGGTGACCGGCGTCGTGGTCGAAGGAGCCCGCCTGAAGGGGCACCTGTACGGACAACCGGCGGGCGACTGGCTGACCGTCGGACCCGACGGCACGGCGACGCTCGACGTGCGCCTCACAATCGAGACCGACGACGGTGCGCTGATCCATGTCCGCTACGGCGGGCGGTCCGAGCGGGTACCCGAGAATCCCTACAACTACGTGGCCGCCGTGTTCGAGACGGGCGACGAACGCTACGCCTGGCTGAACAAGATCCAGGCCGTGGGCAAGGGGCTCCGCGTCGAGGACCGCGTCCTCTACGAGCTCTACCAGGTCCGCTGAACGCAGGCGCTCAGCGCCCGCCGGCCAGCAGCGCCTCGATCACGGCCGCGCCCTTCAGCAGTTCGTTCGACCGCGTGCCGGTCATCTGCAGCCCGACCGGCAGCCCGGCGACCGGCAGCGGCAGCGTCAGCGCCGGAAACCCCGTGAGATTGGCGAGGCGCGTATGCGCCACCAGCCGGAAGCCGAGCTCGGGCGCGTCGGCGAGGGTCGGGGCGCAGATCGGCACCGTCGGCTCGAGCACCGCGTCCAGGTTGTCCATGACGCCGTGGACCCGGCGCGTGAGTGCCCGGGCCCGCACGCGGGCCGCCGCGTAGTCGTCCGACGAGATGGCCAGGCCGGTCAGCAGGCGGGCCCGGACGTCCTCGCCCAGACCGCTGTCCTCGTCCAGCGCCTCGCTGCGGTAGGCCTGGGCGGCCTCGAAGAACATGATCGTGTTGGTGATGGCGAGGACATCGTCGGCCGCGGGAAGCTCGACATCGACGAGCGCGTGCTCGTCGGCGATCTGCTCGAGCGCGTCCTCGAACGCCGCCGCCACCGGCGGCTCGACGTCGTCGGCGTGGGCCCGGTGCACCCCGAGGGTGCGACGCTGCGGCCCGGTGGCGGCCGGGCGGGCACGGGCGCGGCCCGATGACTGGAACAGCGCGTCGACCGCGGCGACATCGGCGACAGAACGAGCCAGCACCCCAACGTGGTCAAGGGTGCCGGCGAGCGGGAGCACGCCGGCCGTCGGCCACACGCCGTAGGGGGGCTTGAACCCGACGACCCCGCACAGCGCGGCCGGGATGCGGATGGACCCGCCGGTGTCGGTGCCCAGCGCGAAGTCGACCGACCCCGTCGCCACCGCCACCGCTGATCCCGAACTCGAACCGCCCGGGATGCGAGCCGCGTCGAGCGGGTGCGCCGGCGTGCCGGTGTAGGCGTTGATCCCCGTCACCCCGAACGCCAGCTCGTGGAGCGCGGTGAGCCCGAGCAGCACGGCCCCGGCACCGCGCAGCGTCGCCACCGTCGGCGCGTCGCGATCGCAGAGGTGCGCGCCTTCGCGCGTCCGGCTCCCGCCGCCCCGGCGCTGGCCGCGCACCGCGATCATGTCCTTGACGGCGAAGGTGCAGTGCTGCAGCGGTCCGGCCGGTCGCCCTCCGGCGACGGCCGCATCGAGCGCCGGCTCCGACAGGATGGCGGTGTAGGCGCCGCCCTCGTGCGCGAGCCGGCTGGCCGCGGCGCGCGCCGCGACGAGCCCGCTGATGTCCGGGGCGCCGGCGCGGCCCGCCGGGGCCGTCGGCTCGGTTGTCGGCGAGGCACACACAGGCGTTCCGCTTCCTCCGGCCTAGTATGTTACATGTAAGAGATCCGCCAGACGACGAGAGGGCCGTACATGGAATTCGGGTTAGTCCTGGGACCGTTTCTCCCGCCGAGAGAGGAGATGACGTCCAAGGCGGCGTTCGATCTCCAGATGGAGTTCTGTGCCCGCGCGGCATCGAGCGGCTTCGATGGGGTGAGCATGGGTCACCACTACCTCTCCGGGCCCTACGCGCAGTTCTTCCAACCGATCCCGCTCTGCGGCCACATCCTCGCCAGGTTCCCGGATCTGTACGTGGCGACGACGGTCCTTCTCCTCCCCTACCAGAACCCGGTGGAGATCGCCGAGCAGGTCGCCACGATCGACGCGATGTCCCCCGGCCGGCTCCTGCTCGGCGTCGGCCAGGGCTACCGCACCGACGAAGCCGAGGGCGCCGGCATCGACCAGGGGAGCCGGCGGAGCCGCCTCGCCGAGTGCATCGAGGCGATGCGGTTGCTGTGGGCCGACGGCGTGTCCTCCTTCGAGGGGCAGCACTTCTCGTTCCACGATGCCGACATCGGCGCCCGCCCGGCCGACCCGCACGGGCCACCCATCCTGGTCGGGGCCGACGCCATCCGGACGATCGCCCGGATCCCCGAGATCGGGGGCGATCACTGGATCGCCAGCCCGCGCACCAGTGTCTCGTTCGTCAAGGAGGTGCTGCCCGCCTACAAACGCGCACTTGACGCTGCCGGTCGGGAATTCCGCGGCCTCCCGATGATGCGGACGGCCTACGTCGGCGACGACGAACACGACGCCCAGGCCGTCGTGATGAAGTCCTTCGAGCGGATGTTCCACATCCAGAGCAAATGGGGACAGCCCGGCGAGCGCTCCAACCTGTCGTTCGAACAACTGAAGACAGAGAAGATCCTCCTTGGCGGCCCCGAGCAGGTGGCCGAGGGGCTCATTGCCCTCCACGCGGAGCTCGGAGTGGAGTTCGCGTTCCTCCACGTGTACACCCCCGGCATGGACCCGAGTGCTGCGCTCGACATGGTGAGCCGGCTCGGCGAGGAGACGCTGCCGCTGGTGCGCGCTGCAGTCGGACGGCAGTCCCTGTTCGGCTGATCGTCCTGAGCCCACGGACGTCCTAAGGACACGGACTCCCGAGCCGGGAGCGCCGGGTCGCGGACCGCGCTGCCTCGCCGGAGCCGGCCTCTCTAGGCCGCTTGCTTGTAGTGGAAATCCAGTGCCTGACGTTCCGCCCGGCCCACATTCGTCAGGATCTCGGGGACGGGCGCCAGGAGGACCGTTCGCTTGGAGAACGGAACGTGGAGCTCGTCGTGGACCTCCCGGACCGCGCCGATCGGAATGAGCCGAGGTCGACCGAATAGCGAGGTCCTCACGACCAGCCACTCCGGTTCCATCTCGTCCCGGGCCTCGGCGATGGCGTCCACCCTGCCGATCTTGTGGTTGTTCTTGTCAACGACGGGTTCGCCAACCATGTGCGAAGCCCGATCCCAATGGTCTGGATTGAACATTCAGTACCTCCAGTCGTGTTCGACGAACGCTAGAGCTGCCTTATCCGGCGGTGCCGGTGGGCACCAGGACATCGCGCGAGGAGCCACCGTTGATCGACCAGAGGATCTGGAGCCGTCGCTGAGCAAAGTCGGTCAGGCTCCAGCCGGCCAGCGCATCTCCCAGGGGGTCCTGCTGTACGAGACCCAGCTCCAACAACTCCCACAACAGCGCGTCGCGCCCCATCTTCATTGATCTTCTACCTTCCACCCGAGTTCCTCCGCTTCGGGGTGCAGCCATGTGCACCTGCCGGAACCCGACCGTTCCACCGAGGTGGTACCCAGCAACCTGCCGCCAAAACATGGCCGCGACACCGCCGGCCGGCGCTGCCCGAAATGGAACCGTGTCGTGGATGGGGGCGCCCGGGGGTGGGCCACCGGGCCGCGATTTCCAGGGGCCTTCTCTCCGTCCCGTCGCGCACCTCGGAGCGGTCGCGCCGGAGCGACTTCGCGTTGGTTCTGTGTGAACAGCACGTGACTCCGGCCGTCGTTGTCGCGATCGCGTTGCAAGGAACATGACGCGGCGCGTATCGGGCAATCCGTGGGAGCGTGACGCGCGACGCTTGGTGTTGCCTTGTTTGCGCAGCGCATCCGGACGACCGGCGGCGCGCGACGCGACGTCGAAATGTCCCTCTCCGCGTCGGATCGTTGAGGTTTGTTGAATGTCGGCGACCGGGCCTTGACCGCAGACACCGGCGGGCTGACAATCGAATTGGCGGCACCTTCATGGTCGCCCAGTGCACAACGCAGCTGACGTCGACGTTGGATACTCATCCAGCTCCCTACTCGGGGGTTCGTCGAGTTGGCATCTTTCAACCGATCCAATGAGCGGGTGAATCATGCGCGCGCGGTGGGTGTCGACAAGGCGTCGGGCCGCAAAGTGAGGTGACGACATGTCAGACGGAAGGCAGAACACATCGATTCAACCGCAGCACAGGAGCGCGCTTCTCCAAACGACCTGGGAGGACCTTCGCGAGCCCGGTGCCTACGTCGAGGAGGGAAGCGGCAACCTCTTCCGCGTGCCCCAAGAGGCGTTGATCACGGGTGCGAGCCCGATCATCGCGAGGGTCAGCAACGGTGCCAGTCGGCTCGTCCGCGTCAGCGAGAACCCGGCGGTCCCGCTGGTGAAGGCCCGGATGGTCGCCGCGGATCACAACATCGAGCCCAACTTCTAACCCAGCAGCGCGACGCGGTCGCCTGTAGGGCGGGCGACGCCCCTTCCCCTCCTCGCCCGCTCTACCAGGCGACCCGTCGTCGCGGCGACGCCGGTTGGCCACCCTGAACATCGACGGTGTCCGAGCAGGCTCGGAGCACACAGATCCACCTCGCCCAGGTCACGGCGAGGTCCAGAGCAGCCCGAAATCCGAAGAACGTCTCAGAAAGAGGTCCGATGGCGTCAGCCAACAAGATCCGCATCGTCACCACCGACAGGGCCGACGCGGTCGATATCGCCTGTTCGGAGGTGGAGTCGGCGATCGGCATCCCGGTCCGAACGGAGCTCCAGGAGATCGAGGGTCCTCGCCTGATTCTCGAGCTCCGACTGGGCGAGGACGGATTCCGCGCCTCGCCCGCTCGGCTGGCGGCGGCGATCGACCAGCGTGCCCGCAACGTGGAGGTGCTGAGCACCTGGAGAGAGCCGCCTTCGGCCGCCGTGCATGCGAGGCCGAGCGACGTGGTCCTCACCTCCCTCCTCCACGACCTGCCCGCCGTCGCGGCCCGGGCGCTCGATTGCAATCTGCCCACGGCTCAATGGCAGAGCGACGCGCGTTCCTGGCAGTTGGCCGTGCCCTGCGCCCAGCCGGCGACGCTCACCAGGATCGGACTCTCCCGTCGAAAGGGATACTCCGTGCGGTTCACCTCGTTGGACGTCACGGCGATCCGAAAGGGGCTCGCCGCCTGACGCGACCGGCGACCGATCGGCACGGCAGCGCCATCCCACCTACTCAGGACGCTGCCGGACGCCCGATAGCCTGGATCGCCGTGACCGACGTCGTGCTCACGCTGTCCTGCGAAGACCGCCTGGGGATCGTCCAAGCGGTAGCCGAGTTCCTGGCCGAGCGCCAGCTGAACATCTTGGAGAGCCAGCAGTTCGGGGACCAGGCGAGTGGGCGCTTCTTCATGCGCGTACACGCCGCCGCCGTCGGCGAGAAGCGCCGGGTCGAGGACCTGCGCGCCGAGTTCGCGGCGCTCGGTGAACGCTTCGCCATGACGTGGGCCCTCTCTGACCCGGCGACCCGACCGAAGGTTCTTCTCATGGTCAGCCGGCTCGGCCACTGCCTGAACGACCTCCTCTACCGCCACTACTCGGGAACGCTGCGCATCGACATCCCGGCCATCGCCTCCAACCATCCGGACCTTGAGCACCTGGCCACCACCTACAACATCCCCTTCGTCGTCCTCCCCGCGGGCAAGCCCAACCAAGAGGCGCTCGTCCTCGAGATGGTGGCGGAGTTGCAGGTGGACTTCGTGGTACTCGCCCGCTACATGCAGATCCTCTCGGGCGACTTCGTGGATCGCCTGCCGGGACGGATCATCAACATCCACCACGGCCTGCTGCCGAGCTTCAAGGGCGCGGGTCCCTATCGGCAGGCGTTCGACGGTGGCGTGAAGGTGATCGGCGCCACGGCGCACTTCGTCACCCAGGAACTCGACGAGGGGCCCATCATCGAGCAGATGGTGAGCAGGGTCGACCACAGCGCCGATCCCGAGCAGATCGCGTCGATCTCGCGCGACCTCGAGTCCAGCGCCCTGGCGCGGGCCGTGCAGTGGCACGTCGAGCACCGGGTGCTGCTCAACGGTCGCAAGACCGTCGTCTTCAGCTGAGAGACCTCACCGGCGGCGAGGCGCCGCTCAGCGCGCCGAGAGCTCGGCCAGCAGGGCGTCCTCGCGCGATGGTGGCCGGCTCCCCGTGCGTCCGGGCCAGCTCGTTGGCCAGTCGCCGTACGTGCTCGTTGGCGGGCGTCGGGATCCCGAGCTGCGCACCCAGGAGCACGATCTCCCCGTTGAGATAGTCGGCCTCGATGCGGCCGACCCCGCGCCGCACGCTCTGCCAGGTCGAGCTGCCACCGGCGCGTCCCGAGACCGGTCGGCGGTAGGCCACCAGGTCGCCCCGGCGCTCGCGCTCGTCGGCGGCCGAGGCGAATGCGATGCCGGCGGCCTCGAGGCAGGTCTCGGCCTCGAGGCGCAAGAGGGTGGCCACCGCACCCTGGCGGGCCCCACTCCCGCAGAGGACCTCGAGGGCGTTGGTCAGGTTCATGAGGAGCTTGGCGTACTTCCAGCGCATGATGTCGTCGCGCGGAAGCGAGCTGAAGGTCGAGGCCTCGAACTCGGCCGCGAGGGCGACGGCCGTCTCGTCGCACCCCTGCGGCCAGCGGCCCACGTCGATGATGCCGGTCACCGGCTCGGAGTGGGTCTCGATGACACCCGGCTCGAGGTGGGTGGCCGGGCACTGGATGTAGCCGCCGTAGACGCGGGAGAAGAGCCGGGCGGCCAGGCGCTCGTTCTCGACGCCGTTCTGCACGCAGCACACGGGAACGTCGGGGCCGGCCGTCTCGAGCAGGCGGGCCAGCGCGTCCGTCGAGTCCTGGCTCTTCATGCAGAGGCAGACGACGTCGCCCTCGCGCCAGTCGATCGCGCCGGGGTCATCCACGACGGGAACCGCCAGGGTCTCGGTCGAGCTCGGCGCCGCCAGCCGCAGCCCGTCTCGCGCCAGCGCCCGGTAGTGGGCCCCCCGGGCGATGAGCACCACGTCACCGCCGGACACGAACCGTTTCGCCCCCAGTGCCCCACCGATCGCCCCGGCGCCGTAGACCACGATCCGCATGTCGGCGCAGCGTACCGGCGCCCGCCGGCCGCCCCGGAGCCGTTCGTGGCGGTGGCCGCCGTCGCCTGTTCGTGGCAGGGTGACGGCATGCGCCACTCCTGTGCGGCCCGCGCCGAGATCGCCGCGCCGCCCGCAGCCGTGTGGGCGGTCGTGACCGACGTCACGCGGGTCGGCGAGTGGAGTGGCGAATGCCGCGCCTGCGAATGGGTCGACGGGTTCAGCACCGCCACCGTCGGCGCCCGCTTCCGGGGGCACAACCGGCGCCTCTTCGCCCGCTGGAGCCGGACCAACCAGGTCTTCGTGGCCGATCAACCCCACCGCTTCGTGTGGCGGACGATGCCCGGCGGCATCTACTTCGACTCGGTCGAGTGGGAGCTGGCGCTGAACGAGCATGCGTCGGGCACGTCCGTGGGCCTCTCGTACTCGATCATCACGATCCCCAAAGTCATGGAGCGCCTGATCGACGTCTTCCTCCCGCCGCACCGGGACCGCAGCGGCGACCTGGCCGACGATCTCGGCCGCTTGAAGGCGCTCGTCGAGCGGGACCCGACAGCCGAGTCCGAAAGCACCAGCACATCCCAGCGTCAGTGAGCGCCCGCGGCGCTGCCGCGGACCGCGAGAGAAAGGAGCGAACGTGCTCAAGGGCTTCAAGACGTTCATCATGCGGGGCAACGTCGTCGACCTCGCCATCGCCGTCGTCATCGGCACGGCGTTCGGTGCTCTGATCAGCGCCTTCGTTGCCGACATCCTCACGCCGCTCATCGCCGCGATCTTCGGCAAGCCGAACTTCGCCGATCTGTCGTTCACGATCCACCACAGCGTCTTCTTCTACGGGGCGCTCATCAATGCGCTGATCACCTTCGTGGCGATCGCTGCGGCCGTCTACTTCTTCCTGGTGGCGCCGCTCAACCACCTGGCCGCCCGCCGGGCCGCCGGCCGGGAGCCCGCCCCGGCGGACGAGGTGCCGGCCGACGTGGCGCTCTTGACCGAGATCCGCGACCTGCTGGCCGGCCGACCCACGCCCCCGAACAACGGCTAGGCCTCAAGCCGCCCGCCCTGCGTATGGCCGCCATCGAGGCAGGAAGCGACCGGTGAGCGCCACCCCGGGCGCGCTGCGGAGCCCCGCGCCGCGGGCCCATCGGGCCCCCGCCCGATTGCGGTGACGACGAAAACGGGTATGACGGACCGGGTGACCACCCACTGCTGCTCGCCGCGCGCCATCGACCGCCCCGCCCGCGCCCGTGCCTGATCGAGTCGACCAGGAGGCGCTCGCCGCCCGCCTCGGTGTTTTCGCGCTGGAGCTCACGGTCGAGCGCGGCACCGACCTGTCCCCCGCCTTCCGCCGGGTCCGGCTGTCGGGCCCGGGCCTGGCGACCCTCCCGGCCCTCCCCGGCCACGACCTGATGGTGTCGATCGACCCGGAACGGCCGAGCTTGCGGCGGCGCTACACGATCCGCACCCTCGACGCCGCCGCCTGCGCCGTGGATCTCGACATCGCGCTGCACGGCGGCGGTCCCGGGATGGGGTGGGCCATGTCGGCCCAGCCCGGCGACGCCGTGGAGGCCCTGGGGCCGCGGGGCAAGGTCACGCTCGACCCGGAGGCCGACTGGCACCTGTTCATCGGCGACGACTCCTTCTGCCCGGCGGCGCTCGTGATGGCAGAGGCGGTGCCGACGAACCAGCTGGTGCTGCTCGCCCTCGAGCTGTCGGGGGCCGAGGACGTCGTCGACCACTCGATCCGCGCCGACGTCGCGGGACCGGGCTGGGTATGGCGCGGCAACCGGGCGCCGGGCCAGGACAGCCCGCTGCCGGCGGCCGTCGCGGCCATGGCGCTGCCCGAGGGCACCGGCCACGCCTACATCGGCGGCGAGTACCGCGTCGTCAACGAGATCAGGAACGGGCTCGTCGCGCGCGGCCTGCCCGAGGATCGCATCAGCGCCAAGCCCTACTGGCGCCTGGGCCGGGGCAACGCGGCCAACGGCGAGCCCGAACGCAGCTGACAGCGCAGCTGAATCAGATCACGCCGTCGCGCGCCAGCGCGGCGATCTCGGCGGCCGGGAGCCCGAGCTCGCCCAGTATCTCCGCGTTGTGCTGGCCCGGCTCGGGCGTCGGCGTGCGCAGCGCCGAGGACACGCCGCCCAGGCGCACGGCGTTGCGGATGAGCGCCAGCTGGCCCAGCTCGGGGTGCTCGACGGTCTCGGTCATCGAGAGGTGCTCGACGCCCGGATCGGCGAAGACCTCGTCGATCCGGTAGACGGGGCCGGCCGGCACGCCCGCCTCGTTCAACAGCTCGACCCATTCCGCGGTCGACCGGGCGGCGAAGCACGCGGCCAGCACGGCGTTGAGCGCCTCGCGGTGCTCGGAGCGCCCGGCCGCCGAGGAGAAACGCGGGTCGGCGGTGAGCTCGTCGCGACCCAGCACCGCGCAGAGCCGGTGCCAGAGGCGACCCGACGGGCCGGCCACGTTGAGGTGGCCGTCGGCCGAGCGGAAGCAGCCCATCGGGATCTGGGTCGGGTGGTGGTTCCCCTCTTGGACCGGCACCTCGCCGTCGACGGTCCAACGCACCGCCTGGAAGTCGAGCATGCCGATCATCGATTCCAGGAGCGAGGTCGTGACCCAGCGCCCCTCCCCCGTCCGCTCGCGCTCGTGCAGCGCGACCAGGATGCCGATCGCCAGGTAGAGGGCCGACGAGAGGTCGGCCACCGGGATCCCGACGCGGGTCGGCCCGCTGCCCGGGAGCCCCGTCACGCTCATGAGGCCGCCCATGCCCTGGGCGATCTGATCGACCCCGCCGCGCCCGGCGTAGGGGCCGTCCTGGCCGAAGCCCGAGATCGACCCGAACACGAGGCGCGGGTTGCGGGCGTGCACCGTCTCGTAGTCGAACCCGAGCCGCGCCTTGACCTCGGGCCGCATGTTCTCGACCAGCACGTCCGCCGTGTCGACCAGGCGCAGGAGGATGTCGCGTCCCCGCTCGGTCTTGAGGTCGAGGGTGATCGACCGCTTGTTGCGGTGCAGGTGCTGGTAGTCCGAGCCCCACCGCCGCTCGCGTCCGGTGCCCGGCGACGACGGCTCCTCGATGCTGATGACGTCGGCCCCCCAGTCGGCCAGCTGGCGCACGCAGGTCGGACCGGCGCGGGCGACGGTCAGGTCGAGCACCCGCAGGTCGTCGAGGGGCAGCGCCACCAGGCCTGCCCTGGCGGACTCCGGGTCCTCGTTCGCCATTGGCGTCATCTTCCCAGCGCTCGGCGCCGAATGCCTTCCAGGAGCTAATGCCGGCTTCCCGCTACGGCCACCGGGATGTTCTTGCAACTCGTTCGCATCACCATAAGATGACCACTCAGATGGACCGGCTGGCGGAACCACGAGCGGCGGCCCGGCTCTCGCGCTGGGGGCGGATCCGGCAGGGCCTGAGCCCGGCCGAGTGGTTCCGCGTCGGCGCCATGGGCTTCACGATCCTCGGCCTCAACGTCGTGGGCTGGGCCATGCTGGCCGCCGCACTCGGCGGGCACTACCACGTCGGCAAAACCGAGGTCTTCGGCTGGGGCACCGGCATCCTCGCCTACACGCTCGGGATGCGGCACGCCTTCGACGCCGACCACATCGCCGCCATCGACAACACCACCCGCAAGTTGGTGCAGCGAGGGAAGCGCCCGCTCAGCGTCGGCTTCTTCTTCTCCCTCGGCCACTCGTCGGTGGTGTTCCTGCTCGCGGTCCTGTTGAACTTCGGGATCCGCGGGCTCGGCACGCAGCTGAAGCACTCCGGCTCCGGCCTGCAGGTGACCACCAACGTCGTCGGCACCCTCGTCTCGGGCACCTTCCTCTTCCTCATCGCCGCACTGAACGCCGTCATCTTGTTCTCGATCATCAAGATCTTCCGGCAGATGCGCGGCGGCACCTACAACGAAGCCGAGCTCGAGGCCCAGCTCGACAACCGCGGGCTCATGATGCGCTTCTTCCGGCCGCTGGCGCGCCGGGTGGACACCCCGTGGAAGATGTACCCGATCGGATTCCTCTTCGGGTTGGGCTTCGACACCGCGACCGAGGTCGCACTGCTGGTGCTGGCCGGCTCGGCCGTGGTGGGCGGGCTGCCCTTCTACGCGATCTTGTCCCTGCCGATCCTCTTCGCCGCCGGCATGAGCCTGTTCGACACGATCGACGGCTGCTTCATGAACTTCGCCTACGACTGGGCGTTCGCCGAGCCGGTCCGCAAGGTCTTCTACAACCTCACGATCACCGGGCTCTCGGTGTTCGTCGCCTTCTTCGTCGGCGCCGTCGAGATCCTCGGCCTGCTGGCCCAGGAGGGCCACTTCGCCGGTGGGTTCTGGTCGTTCATGGCCGACTTCAACATCAACACGGCCGGCTTCTTCATCGTCGGCGTCTTCGTCGTCACCTGGGTGGTGGCCCTCGCGGTCTGGCACTTCGGCCGCGTCGAGCAGCGCTTCGGGCTGGCGAGCGCCCGAGAGGACCAACCGGCGCGCTGAGCGAACGACGCCGCCGGACCCGGCGACCGCCCGGCTACGGTGCGCGTTCGACACGACCTCACCGGGCGGAGGAAGACCCCCCATGACACCGCGCACCTGCACCCCCGAGGAGGCCGCCGCCGCGCTCTTCCCCACCGACACCCTCGGCTTCGGCCTCGGGCCGGGCATCCCCGACGGCTTCCTGCGGGCGCTCGGCGGGCGGAACGACTGGGTGGACCTGGTGGCCGGCGGGGCGCTGCTCCTCGACTACTACACGGTCTTCACCCAGCCGGGCGTGTCCTACCGCTGCGGCTTCTTCGGGCCGGCCGAGCGGATCCTCCAGGCCGAGGGCCACCGCGTCGAGCTGGTGCCGAGCGGGTTCCGCCAGTTCGCCCCGGTGCTCGCCCGCTTCGCGCCGCGGGTGCTGTGCGCCAGGGGGCGGTGCCGGCCGACGGCGCCGTCAGCCTGTCGCTCCACCTCGGCGGCACCCGGGACGAGCTGCTGGCCGCCGGGCGCGACCCGAACCGGCTGCTCATCGTCGAGGTCAACCCCCACCTGCCGCGCACGCGCAGCCACGCCCCCTACGACAACACGATCCCGCTCGATGCCATCGACCTCCTGGTGGAGACCGACGGCGTGCCCTACGCGCTGGAGGACGCGGCGCCGAGCGACGCCGAGCGCCAGATCGCGGAGTTCGCCCTCGCCTACGTGCACGACGGCGCCACGCTGCAGACGGGGATCGGCACGGTCCCGAGCATCGTGGCCAGCCAGCTCGCCACCCGAGACGGCGGCGACTATGGGATCCACAGCGAGATGTTCACCACGGGCCTGATGGACCTGCACCGGGCCGGCAAGGTGACCAACGCGCACAAGGGCCAGTTCGACGGCTACTCGGTGACGACCTTCGCCCTCGGGACCCACGCGCTCTACGAGTGGCTGGACGGCAACGACGACGTCGCCTTCCTCCCCGTCGACGTCGTGAACGACCCGACCGTGATCGGCAACAACCACGGGCTGGTGTCGATCAACGGCGCGCTCGAGGTCGACCTCTACGGCCAGGTGGTCGCCGACAACATCGGCGGCACGCAGATCTCGGGCGTCGGCGGCCACGAGGACTTCGTGGCGGCGGCCGACCTGCACCTCGATGCGCACTCGCTCATCTGCATGACCTCCACGGTCACGGTGGGCGGCGAGGTCCGCTCCCGCATCGTCCCGCTGCTCCCGGAGGGCGCCGTCATCTCGACCCCGCGCCACCACACCAACGTGGTGGTGACCGAGCACGGCGTGGCCGAGTTGGCGGGGCTCACGGTGCGCGAGCGCGCCCACGCCCTCGCCGAGATCGCCCATCTCGATTTCCGCGCCGCCCTGCACGCCGCGGCGGACCGACTGGGCCGCTGACCCGACGCTCCGTCCCCGGGCCGATCCGCGAGGCGGCCGGGCGCATATCGTTCGGCCATGCGCTTCGCCATCAAGATCTCCCAGCAGCACACGACCTGGGCCGACGTGCTGGCCGTCTTCCGAGCGGCCGACGACATGGAGGTCTTCGAGTCCGGCTGGACCTTCGACCACTTCTACCCGATCCGGGCCGACACCACGGGCCCCTGCCTCGAGGGGTGGGTGACGCTCGCGGCGCTGGCCCAGGCCACCGAGCGGCTCCGCCTCGGGGTGCTCGTGACCGGCGTCCACTACCGGCACCCGGCGGTCCTCGCCAACATGGCGGCGACCCTCGACATCATCTCGAACGGCCGGCTGGAGATCGGCATCGGGGCGGGCTGGAACGAGCAGGAGTCGGGCGCCTACGGCATCGAGCTCGGCTCGCCGCGCGAGCGCAGTGACCGCCTCGAGGAGGCCTGCCAGGTGCTGATCGGCCTGCTGTCCTCGGAGACGACCGACTTCGACGGCCGCTACTACACGCTGCGCGACGCCCGCTGTGAGCCCAAGGGGGTGCAGCGACCGCACCCGCCCATCTGCATCGGGGGCAGCGGGGAGCGGCGGACGCTGCGTACCGCCGCCCGGTACGCGCAGCACTGGAACTTCGTCGGCGGCACTGTCGCCGAATTCGCCCGCAAGCGGGACGTCCTCCATCAGTACTGTGCCGACGTCGGGCGCGACCCGGCCGAGATCACGCTCTCGAGCCACGTCCGCCTCGGCGACAACGGAGAACCCGGGCCGGCGATCGAGACGGCCATGGCGCTCGGGGCCGCGGGGCTGGATCTGGCGATCGTCACACTCCTCCCCCCGCACAGCGCCGCCGTGCTCGAGCCCCTGGCCGAGGCCATCGAGGCGAGCCGCTGATGGCCTTCGGCCTCGAGGGCAAGATCGCCATCGTGACCGGGCCGGGCGGGTTCGGCCGCGGCTACACGCGGGGGCTCGCCGACGCCGGCTGCCGGGTCGTCGTCGCCGACGACGGCGACTCCGGTCCCCCCATCTGCGACGACCTCGCCGCTCTCGGCCACGAGGCCCTCTTCGTGGAGACGGACGTCACGTCGGAGGCGAGCACGCTCGACATGGCGGCCACCGTCCGGCGGGAGCTCGGTGGGGCCGACATCCTGGTCAACAACGCCGCCCTCTTCCAGGGCATGCCCCTCCCGCCGCCCGACCCGATCGAGGAGATGCCCCTCGAGCTGTGGAACCAGGTGCTGGCCATGAACCTGACCGGCCCGCTCCTGGTCACCCGGGCGGTCGTGCCGCTGCTGCGCGCCCACGGCGGCGGCGTCATCGTCAACCAGACCTCGCCGGCCGCCTGGGCCAACTCGCCCGGCCGCATCCACTACGCGGTGGCCAAGGGGGCCGTGCTGCCGCTGACCCGGTCGATGGCGCGCGAGCTGGCCGCCGACAACATCCGCGTGCGAAACGCGATCGTGCCCGGTCCGGTGACGACCGGCGATCCGGCGGCACTTCCGGCCGAGATGGTGGCGCGCCTCACGGAACGAATGTGCGTGAAGAGGGTCGGCACCCCCGAGGACCTGGTCGGGACACTGCTCTTCTTGGCCAGCGACCTCAGCTCGTGGATGTCCGGCCAGGTGCTGGTCGTCGACGGCGGGGCGGTGATGCTCGGGTGACGACGCGATGACCACGCTGGCCCAGGCTCGGGCCTGTGCGCTCGGCCTGCCCGAGGCCACCGAGGAGGACCATCACGGCATGGCCTCGTTCCGGATACGGGGCAAGATCTTCGCGACCGTCCCCGACGACGCGCACCTGCGGATCATGCTGGAGGACACCGAGATCCGCGCCGTCGTGGCCGAACAGCCCGACGTCTGCTCGGAGCTCTACTGGGGCAAGCGCCTCAGCTGTGTCGTCGTGGACCTCGCTCGCGCCACCCCCAGCTCGTCGACGAGCTGCTCACCGAGGCCTGGGCGCGCAAGGCGCCGAAGCGCCTCGTCCGCGACGCCGACTGAGGATCGCGACCCCGCTTGTATCGTGCGCGTCGTGGATGTCGTCTCGCACAACCGCGGTGCCTGGGACCAAGAGGTCCTGCACGGGAACGACTGGACCATCCCGGTTGATTCCGCAGCAGGTCGAGCGAGCTCGGCGGGGGGACTGGTCGGTGGTCCTCACCCCCAACAAGCCGGTGCCCCGGGCGTGGTTCGCGGACCTGAAAGGGGCGCACGTCCTCTGCCTGGCGTCGGGCGGGGGCCAGCAGGGCCCGCTGCTCGCCGCCGCCGGGGCGGCCGTCACCGTGTTCGACAACTCGCCGCGCCAGCTGGGGCAGGACCGCCTGGTGGCCGAGCGCGACGGCCTCGAGATCGTGACCGTGCTCGGCGACATGGCCGACCTGTCCTGCTTCACCGACGGATCCTTCGACCTCATCGTCCACCCGTGTTCGAACTGCTTCTCCGAGACGGTCCGGCCGGTCTGGCGCGAGTGCTACCGGGTGCTCCGGCCCGGGGGTGCGTTGCTGGCCGGGTTCGCCAACCCGCTCCTGTTCTGCTTCGACAAGGACCGCGAGACCCAAGAGGGCGTCCTCGAGTTGCGCTACCCCGTCCCCTACTCCGACGTGACATCGCTCAGCGACGCCGAGCGGGCGCTCATCGACTCGGACGAGCCGTTGTGCTTCGGCCACTCGCTGGAGGACCAGATCGGCGGGCAGCTCGACGCCGGGTTCGTCCTCACCGCGCTGTACGAGGACGTGCACCAGGAGGGAGACGTGTCGGTCGCCTACTTCCCGGGCTTCCTGGCGACGCGCGCCGTCAAGCCCGCCTGACGCTGCCACCGGGGATGCGGCGTTGCCGGGCGTGCGCTGAGACCGGCCAACCAGGAGGATGTCGCAGCTGGTAGCGCCTTGTTGCCACCCTGTCCCCATGGTCAGGGTGATTCCCCAGCGGGAGCTCCGGAACAAGCATCGCCAAGGTCATCGAGGCGGTCGCGGCCGGTCAGAGTTTCCGGATCACCCGCAACGGCATCCCGGTGGCGGAGCTGAGTCCCGTTCGCACGACCCGTCGCCACTTCGTACCGAAGAGCGAGCTCGTCGCGCTGACAAGCAGCGGGCCCCATCTCGCCCGAGAACTGTTTCGAGCCGATCTCGATCGAGTCATCGAGCCGGGGCTCTAGATGGCGCCGGGTCCGGCCGAGGGCATCGCGATCTGACACGGGGGACGGCCTCAACGGTCGGCCCAGTGCGGTACCGAGTCCCCCGGGCCGGGTGCTACCACGAGATCGCCCCGGCCAGCTGGCCACCTTGGCTGCCCACCCGGTCCGGACGAGAGTAGGAACCGAGCCGAGGTCAGGAGCGAGTCTTGGGGGTTGTCAGGTTGGCGTTTCGCGCCGAGCTACGGCGTCGTTGGCGTTCCTGGCTGGCCATAGCGCTCCTGATCAGCGTCGTGGGCGGGCTCGTCCTGGGCTCGGCCGCCGCCGGGCGGCGCACCCAGTCGGCGTTCCCCGGGTACCTGGCGGCCCACGGCTACGACGAGAGCATCTACACGGCCGGGGCACTGCCGAAGCTCGCCACGCTCCCGGGCGTCACCGCCGTGACGCGGCTCGCCGGCCCGGACAACGGCACACCGGTGTGCGAGGGCTGCACGCATCCGATCAATCCCACCGACTTCGGGATCACCTACGTCGCCCCGGGAAATCCGTCGCCCTACAAGCTCGTCTCGGGCCACCTGCCCGACCCGTCCTCCCCCACCCAGGTCATGGCCTCCTTCACGCTGCAGCAGGACAACGGGGTGCATCTCGGGACGATCATCCGCGTGCCCTTCTACGCCAAGTCGCAGGCGGCGGCCTACAACGACGCCACCGGCACGCTGCCCAAGCCGACGGGGCCGACGGTCGACTTCCGCGTCGTCGGGTTCGAGGCGACCGAGGCCGAGTTCCCTTCCGGCGGGACCCCCACCTACCTCCTGTATGCCAGCAAGACCTTCGCCGACACCGTGCTCCCCCGGGTCCCCACGGCTCGGTGTACTTCGTGCGACTGGCCCACGGCGCGGCGGACCTCCCGAGATTCGACGCCGCCATCCAGCAAGCTGCAGGTGGACGGCGTCGAGGGCTACCAGAGCCTGATCGGGTTGGGCCAGGCGGTCGAGACGTCGATCCATCCCCAGGCGCTCGGGTGGTGGCTGCTCGCCCTGCTCGCCGCGCTCGTGGGCCTGGCCGTCGTCGGCCAGGGACTCGCCCGCCAGAGCGCCGTCGAGAGCGAGGACTACCCGACGATGGCCGCCCTCGGCGTGGACCGGCGGCAGCTGATCACGCTCGGGCTGCTGCGCAGCGCCGCGGTCGGGCTCTTGGGCGCGGCCGGCGCCGTCGCCGTGGCCTTCGCCCTGTCGCCGATCGCGCCCCTGGGCGAGGCGCGCACGGCCGAGTCCTCGACCGGCCTGCGCTTCGACGCGCCGGTGCTGCTGCTCGGCGCGCTCGGCGTCGTCGTCGTCGTGTTCGCGCTCGGCATCTGGCCGGCGCTGCGGGTGTCGCGGACGGTGCGCCCCGACGGCGCCGCGGTGCCCGCCCGCCCCTCCGCGTTGGTGGGTCACCTGCGCGGCGACCGGCGCGCCGCCGAGCGCCGTGATCGGCGTCCGCAACGCCCTCGAGCGCCGGACCGGCGGGGCCAGCCATCCCGGTCGGCAGCGCCCTGCTCGGCACGGTGCTGGCCGCCGTCGCGCTGGTCGCCACCGCCGTGTTCGGCTCCAGCCTGACGCACCTCACCGCCACCCCCGCCCTCTACGGGGACCGGTTTGCCCTCAACTTCACCGACCCCAACGGCGCGCCGAACGCGGTCCTGCTCGGCTCCCTGCGACCATGACCCCGCCGTCACCGGGATCACGCACGGATTCGCCACCGAGATCACCGTCAACAAGGTCCCGGTCGGGGCGATCGCCGGGACACCCCTGCGGGGTCCGCTCCTCTTCTCGACGGTGTCGGGTCGGCTGCCGAGCGGGCCGGGGCAGATCGGTCTCGGGGTGTCGACCATGCACCAGGTGGGGGCACAGGTGGGTTCGGTGGTCGAGGTCACCGTGACGACGCCGGCGGGCGGCAGGCGAACCGCCCCGTTCCGGGTCGTCTCCCAGGTGTCCCTGCCGGTCATCGGGGGTGATCTCGGCCTCGGGTCCGGCGCCATCCTCACGATCAGCGGCTACGGCGCCGTGGCCTGCCCGACCGCGACGACAGCGTGTGGCCTGCGAAGCGGCGGTGGAGGCACAGGGCGCCGGCGGCGGCCTCCTGGTCAGCGTCGTCTCCGGACCGAGGGGCCAGGCGGCCATCGACCACTACCTCAAGACCTACGCCGCGATCACGGCACTGGCCATCACCCCGACGTCGCTCATCAATTTCGGCGAGGCGGTCAACTTCCCGCTGATCTTCGGCGCCATGCTGGCCGTGTTCGGTGCGGCCACGCTGGCGCACCTGCTGATCGTGAGCGTCTCGCGCCGCCGACAAGAGGTCGGGTTGCTACGGGTGGTCGGGTTCGTGAACGGCCAGGTGGCCGCGGTCGTGGCCTGGCAGGCCACCACGCTGGCGATCGCCGGGATCGTGATCGGCGTCCCGTTGGGGATCGCGATCGGTCAGGTCGTCTGGCGGGCGTTCGCCGCCAATCTGGGTGCGGTCCCGGTCTCCGTCGTGCCCATCGGGCTGATCGGCATCCTCGTGGCCGGCGTTGTCGTCGTGGCCAACCTCATCGCGGTGGCGCCGGCGCTGGTGGCCACCCGATCCAAGGCGGGAGATCTCCTGCGGACCTCGTGATCGGCGCCGTCCGGCGCCGGACGACCGCCCATCACCGGCAGCGATACCGGCGGTCGTGTGTACTGATCCCGTGGACCCGATCCCCGTGGACCCGACAAGGCTGGCCGAGCTCGGCGTGTACGACCCGGCCGCCGAGGACGCGGCGCAGCGGCTCGAGCTCCTCGAATTCCTCGTGTCCCTGGGCGCCACCGACGAAGAACTGGTCGAGTACAGAGACGCCCTCCCCCAGCTGGCCGGTGCGCTGGCCATCCGCGGTGGGCCGGTGCTGACGGTGGACGAGGTGGCCGAGCGCGCCGGCCTGAGCACCAAGGAGGTGCGCCGCCTCGTGCGGGTGGCGGGTCTCCCCGACCCCGAACCCGGCGCCCGCGTGCTCACGGAGGGCTTCGTCGCCCTGGTGGTCGGCATGAGCCAGGTCTCGGCCGTCTTCGGCGAGGACGCCGGCAACCAGCTGCTGCGGGTGCTCGGCGCGGCCATGGCCCGCGTCGGTGACGCGGCGACCTCCGCCTTCTTGGTCAACGTCGGCCCGCCCGCGTTCCGCGACTCCGCCGGCCTCGGCCTGGCCCGGGCGACCGTCGACGCCGCCGAGCTGATCCCGTGGGTGGGCCCCGCCCTCGACACGCTGTTCCGCCAGCAGCTGCTGCTCGCGCAGCGCAACGTCGACAGCGACGCCGACCAGCTCGGCTACGACGCCCAACCGCTGGTCGTCGGCTTCGTCGACCTGGTGGGCTCCACCGCGCTCAGCGAGAACCTCAGCGTTCGCGAGCTCGGCGCGGCACTCAGCACCTTCGAGAACGTCGCCACCGACACGGTCACGGCCGACGGCGGGCGGGTCATCAAGCTCATCGGCGACGAGATCATGTTCACGGCGCCCGACGCCCGATCGGCCGCGACCATCGCCCTCGACCTGGTGGACGCGTTCGACGAGCACCCGACCGTGCCGCCGGTGCGGGCCGGACTGGCCGGCGGCCAGGTGCTGCTGCGCGACGGCGACGCGTTCGGGCCCGTCGTGAACCTGGCGGCCCGGGCGGTCAAGGTGGCGCGGCCGAGCACCGTCGTCGCGACCACCGACGTCGCCTTCGACTCGGGCCTCACCTACAAGCCCTGCGGGCCGCAGCGGCTGAAGGGCTTCTCCGACCAGATCGAGCTCTACCGGCTCATCCGGTAGTCGATCGCCGGAGCCGCCCGTCGCGGGCGCCCGGGAGAACCTCAGCGCCGGCGAGCACCGGCGCGGGTCGCGCTGGCGAACGCGGCCGCCCCGGCCCGCCAGGTGCGGTCCAGATCCGAGCCCGGCGGGTAGCGGTCGTCGAGCTCGAGGATGACCATCCCGTGGGCGAAGGACCACAGCGCCTGGGCCAGGTGCTCGTCCCCGGTCACCACATACCAGGGGTTCCCGGCCCACTCCTCGACGCCGTCGAGGAGGCCGTCGCGGTCGACGGGCCCGTTGGTGGCGAGCCGGTAGAGGTTGGGGTGGGCGACACAGTGGCGCCGGTAGGCGGCGAGCAGACTCACGAGCGGCCCGTCGGGCCCCGGCTCGTGAATGGCCGCGTGGCTGACCTCGCCGACCGCCAGCAGCGCGTCCTCTATGAGCGCGAGCTCGAGGGCGCCCTTGCCGGAGAAGTGCTTGTAGAGGGACGGCGCCCGGATGCCGAGCTCGCCCGCCAACCGGCGCATGCTGAGCGACTCGGGTCCCTCGTGCTCCAAGAGGTCGTGGGCGGCGGCGACGATCTGCGCGACCCGCGGCGAGCGCGCCGGCCCGGGGGCGGGACGCGCGACCTCGCCGGGCAGCAGGGCTCCCGTCGGCCAGTCGCCGGCGCCGCCACTCAGGCGGCCGGCGCTCGCCGCGGCGAGGAGGAACACCGGGTGCTGCGGGGAGATCCGGCGGAAGTCGTCCTCGCTCGAGTCGGCGCTCACGCCGTCGAAGAACACCCCGACCTCCATCTTCCACTTGCGCAGGTAGGCGCGCAGGATGGGCGTCTTGTCGGCGTCGGGCACCTCCGTGGCGACGGCCTCCTCCCGCCGGCGCCCGACGAGCAGGGCGAGGCGCCCGCCGTCGGCCCGCACGTTGCGGACCCACTGGCACTCACCGCGGGCCGAGACCAGATACCGCCGCCCGTCGACGACCAGCAGGTTGACCGGCGTGCGCCGAGGGAGGCCGCTCGTGCGACCGGTGACCTCGAGGACCCGGCTCCCCCAGACGCTGATCCCGGCGCGGGTCAGCCAGACGACGGGCGGGTTGAGCAGCCGGCGCGTGAGCGCGCCCGGCGGGCGGTAGTGGGCGGCGGGCTCTGACATGGTGCTGGTCCTTTCCGGCGGAGGGGGTGAAGCTAACACTGTTACCCACTATAGATAACGCCGTTAGCTATCGCAAGACCCGACCGCCCACGGACCCCGGGCGCTCACCCGTCCTCGGAAGCGTCGTCTCGGAATTCCAAGAAGGGCTGCGGCGGGAGGTACTCGGGCGGGACATCGTCGATCGTCGAGTACTTCTCCACCACGAGGACGTTCGAGACGGCATCGGGCGCGGCGAACACGCTGCAGAGTGCGAGATCGCGCGCCTGCGAGAAGATGTCCTCCGTCGGCGAGTCGCCCGTGGCGCAGCGGTCGTAGATCTCGCGGGTGATGCGACCCACCAGGCAGTAGGTGGACCCGTCCTCGTCGGCGCCCACCAGGCGACTCACCATGTTGTGCTTGCCGCCGTCGTCGATCACGTAGACGGCGCCGTCCCCCTCCCCGAGACGGGCCCGCAGGCGGTCCTCGTCCCGCCGGGTCAGCGTGAGGTGCAGGTGGCGGCGGTACTTCATCGCCCAGAGGGCGGGCGGCGGGATTGGGCTCTCCGGGTCAGCCTCTTCAAGGGGGGTCGACGTCGACGGCACGAAGACCGGAGCGGGGGTCCCGAGGCCTCCGAGGGAGAACCCGCCGGGCATCGGCCGCGGACCGGCCGCGAAGCCGTCCCGCGACTCGGGATCCCCCCAGTCACCCGAATCCTCGTCACCCGAATCCTCGTCACCCGAATCCTCGTCGCCCTCCTGAATCCTCGTCGCCCGAATCCTCGTCGTTTGCACCCTCGTCGAGTCGATCGTCGGGCACGGCTTCCCCTTCGTTCCTATGACGGCAACAGGAGCGACGCCGCCGTCACCTCACGTCGGGCCGGGCTCCCTGGGCAACAGCACCATCTGCGTACAGCGGAACAGGGCCATGCTGCGACCGGTCGACTCGTTCGTGACCGTGGCGTCCCACACGTGGGTCTGGCGGCCGAGGTGGACCGGCAGGCAGCGGCACGTGACCCGCTCGCCCACCCGGGCCGACGACAGGAAGTTCGACTTCAACTCGATGGTCGTGAACGACGCGCCGAGGGGGATGTTCCTGCCGCACCCGATCGCCGCGCAGGTGTCCGCCAGGGCGATCACCGCTGGCGCGAACAGGAAGCCGGTCCCGGCGATGAGGTTCTCCGTCACGTCGATGTGGCCGACGACGAGGTCCTTGGCGGCGTGGTCGAAGACGCAACCGAGCTGGCCCGGCACCAGGGGCGAGAAGAACTCGGTCATCTCCCGCGCCCTGGCGATCGGGTCCTCCCGATCGGCGGGCGAGCTCACCGAACCCCTCCGTCGGTTCCCGCAGCGGCCGCCCGCACCGTGGCCACGACCTCATCGTTGGACGCCCCGGGGCCGAGCACCGCGGCGATCCCCGCCGCCTCCATGGCCGCCCTGTCGGCGTCGGGGACGATGCCCCCGACGACCACCGGCGTGTCGAGCCCCGCCTCGCGCAGCGCGCCGACCACGGCGGGCGCCAACGTCAGGTGGGCGCCGTTGTGCATGGACACGCCGACCACGTCGACGTCCTCCTGCCCGGCGGCGGCCGCGATCATCGCCGGGGTCTGGCGCAGCCCGGCATAGATCACCTCGAACCCGCCGTCGCGCAGGATCCGCGCCACGACCCGCAGGCCGCGGTCGTGGCCGTCGAGACCCACCTTGGCGAGCAGGACCCGAACCGGTGCGTCCGGCGTCACGAGGGCGGTGTCCACGAGGGCGGTGTCACCCGAACGCGGCCACTACATCGACGACCGCTCGTACCAGGTCCCGAACACGGACTCGAGCGCACCCATCGACTCGCCGACCGTGACATAGCGGCCGGCGGCCTCGATGAGGGCGGGCAGCAGGTTCACCGCCGGGTCGGCCGCCTCCGTGGCCAGGCGCCGGAGCGAGCGCGCCACCGCGTCGTCGTCGCGGCGCTGCTTGAGGGGGGCGAGATCCGCCAGCTGGTGGGTCTCCACGTCGGGATCGATCGCCAGCGTGGGCGGCTGGTGGTCGTCGCCGTCGGTGTAGCCGTTGACCCCGACCTGGATCCAACTGCCGGTCGCGATCTTCATCTGGAACTGGTAGGCGGCGTCCGCGATCTCGTTGCAGAACCACCCGTCGTCGATCGAGGCGATCACGCCGTCGAGCATCGAGCCCGATCCGACTCGAGCAGATACGAGAACGTCGCCTCGGCCTGGCGCTCGAGCTCGTCGGTGAGCGATTCGACGAACCACGAGCCACCCAGCGGGTCGGCCACGTGCACGACGCCCGTCTCCTCGGCGATGACCTGCTGGGTCCGCAGCGCCAGGCGGGCCGCCTGCTCGGTCGGCAGCGCCAGCGCCTCGTCGTAGGAGTCGGTGTGGAGGCTCTGGGTGCCGCCCAGCACCCCGGCCAGCGCCTCGATGGCCACGCGGGCCAGGTTCACCTCGGGCTGCTGGGCCGTGAGCGACACCCCGGCCGTCTGGGTGTGGAAGCGCAGCTGGAGGGAGCGGGCCTCGGCGGCGCCGTAGCGGTCCCGCATCCAGTGGGCCCAGATCCGCCGGGCCGCCCGGTACTTGGCGATCTCCTCGAAGAAGTCGATGTGGGCGTTGAAGAAGAAGCTGAGCCGCGGCGCGAACTCGTCGACGCCGAGGCCGGCCGCCACGGCCGCCTCGACGTAGGCGAACCCGTTGGCCAGCGTGAAGGCGAGCTCCTGGGCGGCCGTCGATCCCGCCTCGCGGATGTGGTAGCCCGAGATCGACACCGGGTGCCAGCGGGGCAACTCGGCGGTGGCGAAGCGGATGAGATCGGTCACCAGGCGGACGCTCGGGCGCGGCGGGAACACGTACTCCTTCTGCGCCTGGTACTCCTTCAAGATGTCGTTCTGGATCGTGCCCGCCGAGCGCCCGGCGGTCCACCCCGGTCGAGTCGGCGACGCCGATGTACATGGCCATGACGACCGGCGCGGCCGAGTTGATGGTCATCGACGTGCTCACCGAGCCGAGATCGATGCCCGAGAAGAGGGTCTCCATGTCGGCCTGGGTGTCGATCGCCACCCCGGCCCGGCCGACCTCGCCCTTGGCCAGCGGGTCGTCGGAGTCGCGGCCCGAGCAGCGTCGGCATGTCGAAGGCGGTCGAGAGCCCGTTGCCGCCCGGCCGCCAGCAGCTCCTTGAACCGCGCGTTGGTGTCGGCGGCCGTGCCGAAGCCGGCGAACTGGCGCATGGTCCACAACCGGGAGCGGTACATAGAAGCGTGCGGCCCCCGGGTGTAGGGGAACTGGCCCGGCTGCTCGGCGTCGTCGGGTCCGTAGACGGCGTCGAGCGGCACGCCGGACATGGTCTCGAACGGCCCGGGTCGCAGTGGCGAGCGGTCGTAGGCGGCCTGCCACTCTTGCCTGCTACCCATTGGCAAAGACTACTGCGACCTCGGATTTCGCAGGTGCTCAGGCGTGGCGGCGGAGGAACTCGCGCAGCGGGCCGTTGACCTCGTCGGGATGGCTCAGATTGGCGGCGTGGCCGGCGCCGGTGATGCGTACGAGGCTCTCGCAGTTGGGAGCTCGCGTTCCAAGTACTCGGACTTCTCCATGGGTATGGCCACGTCGTCCTCGCCATGAAAGATGATGGTCGGGGCCACGATCTCGCCGACCCGATCCGAGATGTCGTCTCGATCCATGAGGGTGCGGAACGGGTTCGCGGATGGCTTCCCGTGGCGTCGCCTGCCACTTGGCGACCCAACCCGCGTGGTCGTCAACCCGGGCTCATGACGATCCCGGCGACCGCGCCCGTCAGGGCGTCGGACGGGCCATTCGTCTCCCAGTCCACGGACATGGCCTCGAAGAGGGGCGCGCCTCCTCGGCCTCTGTCCCCGACTGGGTGTCGATGAGACCGAGGCCGCGCACCCTCTGCGGCGCGCGCAATGCGGCGCGCATCGAGAGGAACCCGCCCTGTGACATCCCCACCAAGAAGGCGTCGTCGATGCCGAGGTGCGACAGCAGCGCGAGCGCGTCGTCGGCCGAGTCCCAGTAGGTGAACGGCCCGTGGACCTCGGTCTGGCCGAACCCCCGCTCGTCCCAGGTGATGCAGCGGAACTCGTCGGAGAGCGCCGCCGCCTATGGCTCGAACATCTCATGGTCCATGAGATAACCGTGCGAGAAGATGACGGGCGCTCCGGGTCCCCCGCCGCCCTCGAAGTAGATGTGTTGACCGTTGACATCCGCAAAGGCCACGGCGTCGCTCCGATGGCCGCAGCTGGCCACACCATGCCCCGCCACCCTCCGGTCGGCAGCGGGCGGTGGCGAGATGCCCTCGCCGACAGCCCGCGCACCGGAGGCCGAACCGGCAAGATGACGCCGTGACGGGGACGCCGCCGGCTCGCGATTTCGGCTTCGGACGGGGCAAGGTCTTTCCGGCCGAGCAGGCCTCCTCGTTGCTGAACCCGCTCCGCCGGCTGGTGCAGTCGCCCCGGCGGACCGTGGCAGCCATGGGACTCGCGCCGAACGCCGAGGTGCTCGAGGTCGGCAGCGGGCCCGGTTTCTTCAGCCCACTCATCGCCCGCGCCGTGCCCGCCGGTCGACTCGTCCTCGTCGACCTGCAAGCCGAGATGCTCTTCGCCGCCCGGGCCCGCCTGGGCGCCTTCGCCACGGTCTCCTACGCGCAGGGGGACGCCTGCGCGCTGCCCATCTTCTCCGGCCGTTTCGACGCGGTCCTACTCGCCACGATGCTGGGCGAGATCCCGGACCCGGGCCAATGTGTCGAAGAGGTCCGGCGCGTCCTGCGGCCCGGCGGGACCGTGTCGATCGCCGAGACTCGGCGCGACAGCGACTTCATTCCCCTGGCGTCCCTGCGGGCGCTCCTGGAGCGCCACGGCTTCACGTTCGTGCAGCGGCGCGGCATGGCCTGGCAGTACGTCGCCACGTTTCGCAGCGGCACCGGAGCACCCGACCCGCCAAGCGACCCGACAGTGCCGCTGGCCAGGCCGGCGTGACGAACGGACTACGGATCGGCGCGATCGGCTGGCGTGGCTCCGACTTGAACATTTCGAGCGTCACCCCGCAGCCCCGCGGTACACCAACTCGATTGAGAGCGGCTCGTCGTGGCTCCCCGGGCCGGGCGCCACGGCGATCCTCCGGAAGCGCGCCGATTCGCCGAGATCGACGTGGCACTGGGGACAAAGCGGCGACGCGCTCTTCGCGCCCAGTCCATCACCCTCCTGGATGAGTCCGAGAAGAAGGTGTTCGGTGCCGATGAACGAGTGGCCGAGGAGGCGGGCCTCCTCCTGGGCCAGGGTGAGCACCCGTCGTGTCCGGTCTGTGAAGCGTTCGAACACCGTGCCCAGTATGGCGCTCGTCACCCTGATTCCTCCCAGGGTGGTGCGACCGGACCCGCCGCCGTGCGCGTACGCTGCCACAATGGCAAACAAGCAACCCCGCAGCAGCGAGAAGAAGAAGGTCGGCAAGAACCTCAAGGAGAAGCGGGCCGCGAAGAACGAGAAGAAGGTCGCCAGTCAGAGCCTCGGGAGAACTGGCGACAAGTAGCGGCTGAGACATCCGGCGCCGGGAGGCACCGACAGCGCCCCGGCGCTCACCCGGCGAGACCTCCGGTCGCGGCCGTGGCCGGTGCCGGGGCTCGATCCGCAGGGGAGATCGCACGATGGCGACTCGGGTCCTTGGGCGCGGCGAGGGGGCGAAGCGCTACAGCGCTCGTGGGAGCGTGATGTTCTTCAAGGCCCTGGCCGAACAGGACGGCGGGGACTTCTCGCTCATGGAGCGGACACTGCCGCCGGCCGGTCGCCGGCCCCCGGCGCATCGTCACACGAACTGCTCGGAGGCGTACTTCGTCCTCGAGGGACTGGTATCGGTCATCGTCGAAGACGAGGACCTGACCGTCGAACCGGAGGGCTTCGTGTTGGTGCCCCGGGGCACTGCGCACACCTTCGGCAATGCCGGGGAACGCGAGGCCCGGCTCCTCGTGATTCACGCGCCGGCGATGGACGCGTACTTCGCCGACCTCCACGAACTCTGGAACCGGGCGGAGCCACCGTCGCCCGATGAGGAACGATCGCTCATGGCTCGCTTCGGCATGGAGACTGGCTGACCCTCCGATCACCCGCCCGGAGCGAGCGATCGGGGGCCCAGCGGATCCGACCGATCGTCAAGGTAGCGTTGACATCGTGGACAAGCGATTCGAGCCCTGGGACAGGAGCATCGTTCTCGTCATGGCGGCCAATCGTGAGCTGAGCGTCGCCGAGCAGACCCTGCGGCGACAGGTGAGCCTCGCCCGCCGGGCCGGTCACTCGTGGGCGGCGATCGGGACTGCGCTCGGCGTCACCAGGCAGGCGGCCCAGCAACGATTCGGCGCACCCGGAGAAGCAGAGGAGTGACCCGGAGAGCCTGTTGCACCGTGGGTGGCACAGGGTCCGGAAACACCCCGCGGCGGTGACGTGTCCGACGGGTCTCCGAGGACCCGTCCCCGACGTCACCGCCATCGCCACCGCCCCGGTTCCCGCGCAGCGGGCGGATCGAACGGGTCAGCGCGCGGACGCGAGACGATCGGTCGCCGCGACGATGGCCTCGCCCATTCCGGGATCCCCTGCCGCGTGCCCGGCGCCGTCAACGACGACCAGGCTGCTGCCGGGCCACGCCCGATGGAGGGCCCAGGCCGTCGCCAGCGGACACTGCACGTCGAGCCGACCGTTGATCAGCACGCCGGGGACACCCGCGAGGCGTCGCGCCCCGAGAACCAGGTTGTCGTCGGCGAGCCACAGATCGTGATCGAAGTAGTGCGCGCAGATGCGCGCGCGGGCGATCTGGAAGGCGGGTTCGATCCACCGTCCCGACGGTGAGCCGGGGACGACCGACGACGTCGCCCAGTCCCAGTCCGTCCAATCCTTCGCCGCCTTGGCCCTGACTTCGGCGTCGGGACTCTCGAGCAGCCGCCGGTAGGCGGCGACGAGATCGTCACGTTCGGACTCCGGCGCGCCGACGCGGAAGCGGTCCCACTCCTCAGGGAAGAACCGAGCCAGTCCCCCTCGATAGAGCCAGTCGATCTCCGAGCCGTGGCCGACCGAGACGCCGGCGAGCACCAACCCGGCCACCCGCTCGGGCGCCCGTTCGGCATAGGCGAGACCGAGCGCCGTTCCCCACGAGACCCCGAAGACGAGCCACCGCTCGATGCCGAGCGCGCTGCGCAACCGTTCGAGATCGGCGAGGAGGTGCGGCGTGGTGTTGCGTACCAGTTCGGTTGACGGATCGCTCGCATGCGGCCGGCTGCGACCGCACCCTCGCTGGTCGACGAGCACGATCCGGTACGCGTCGGGATCGAAGAACCGGCGCATGGCGGCGTTGCACCCCGAGCCCGGCCCGCCGTGCAGGACGACAACGGCGGCGCCGTCGGCGCAGCCGCTCTGCTCCCAAAAGATGCGCTGGCCGTCACCGACCTCGAGCAGCCCGTCCTCGTAGGGGTCGATGGCGGGATACAACGTGGCCACCTCGGCATGCTCGCATGCGGGCGACCGAGACGCATCCCGCCGCGTCGGACCTGCGCTCGACACGCCTTCGGTCGTCTCGCACCCCGGCGGACTGCCTCAACCTCGGCGTCCGGTGCACCGGAACGTCGCCGGCCGCACCCCCGCCCTGGCCTTGGCCCGGAACGGCTGGGTGCTAGCACGAGAGCCCCCGACCGGCTGGCCACCTTGGACCTCCGCCGTCGGCGGATCACACTGAGGAACACGACGTTCGCGTAGAGGGTCGACTTGGGAGCCGTCGGTCTGGCGTTTCGCGCCGAGTTGCGCCGCCGATGGCGATCCTGGCTGGCGATCGCGATCCTGATCAGCGTCGTCGGCGGCCTGGTGCTGGCCGCCGCGGCCGCCGGCCGCCGCACCGAGTCGGCGTTCCCTCGGTTCGTGGCGGCCCACGGCTTCGACGCCTTCGTGTACGCCGACCAACCCGAACCCAAGGTCGCCACGCTGCCCGGGGTCACCTCCGCCACGAAGGTCGTCATCCCCGACATCGGGAACGCGACCTGCCGGTGCACCCACCCGATCGACCAATCGGGCTTCAGTGTGCTGGCGATCGGCCAGGGCATCTCGCCCTACCGGCTCCTCTCGGGCCATCTGCCCGATCCGGCGTCGGAGAATCAGGTGCTGGCGTCGTTCACGCTGCAGCAGGACTACGGGGTGCAGATCGGAACCGTGATCCGCGTCCCCTTCGAAGCACCCTCGGAGGCCGCCGCCTACGAGAACCCCAATGTCCCTCTCCCCAATCCGCGGGGGCCGTCGGTCGCCTTCCGGGTCGTCGGGATCGAAGCCACCGAATACGACTTCCCCTCCGGGGACGCCCCCTCCTATCAGCTGCTCACCACCCCGGCCTTCGCCCGCGCCGTGCTCCCCCGCTCGGCCGTCGAATACCAGTACTTCGTCCGGCTGCGCCACGGCACCGAGGACGTTCCCCGGTTCGACGAGGCGGTGAGCTCGTTCGGTCAGAGTCGAGGCTTCGTGGCGGATTCCAGTGAGGACGGGCAAGCCCTCGCGGTCGAGAAATCGATTCATCCCCAGGCCGTCGGCTGGTGGTTCCTCGCCGCGCTCGCCGCACTGGTCGGATTGGCGGTCGTCGGCCAGGCCCTCGGCCGCCAGAGCATCATCGAGAGCGAGGATCATCCGACGTTGGCGGCGCTCGGCGTGAGCCGCCGCCAGCTGGTCGCGCTCGGCTCGGCACGCAACCTGCTGGTGGGACTCGTCGGCGCGGTCGGTGCCGTGGGCATCGCCGCCGCACTGTCCCCCATCGCCCCGCTGGGCGAGGCACGCATCGCGCAGACCGCCACGGGCGTCACGTTCGACGCGCTCGTCCTCCCGCTCGGGACGCTGGCCACGGTGGCGATCGTCCTCGCGCTCGGCGTGTGGCCGGCCGTGCGGGCGGCGACGACATTGCGGTCCGACGACGCGTCGATTGCCTCCAATCCTTCGTCGGTGGCGGCGTATCTGGCGGGGAGCGGCGCACCGCCCAGCGCGGTGATCGGCGTCCGCAACGCCCTGGAGCGACGATCCGGTGGCGCCACCGTTCCGCTGGGCTCCACACTCCTCGGAACGGTGCTGGCGGTGGTCGCGCTGTGCGGGACCGCGGTCTTCGGCGCCAGCCTCACGCACCTCACGACCACGCCCCGGCTCTACGGCGAGCCGGCCCAACTCAACTTCAACCTGGACGGCGGGGGGCAGGACCCGGCCCTGGTCCGGAGCCTGGAGCACAACCCTGCGGTCACCGGCGTCACCGACGGGGTGGGTGCCGGCGAGTTCTCGGTGAACAACGTGATCGTCGGGGGCCTCGTGGGAACGGCCGTCCGGGGTCCGCTCCTCTTCTCGGTGGTCGATGGGCGCCTCCCGACCGCCAGCAACGAGATTGCTCTCGGGGCCACGACGATGCGCCAGGTCGGCGCCCACCTCGGTTCGGTTGTGCGCATCGGCGCCGCGAGGCACTCAGGGGCCCAACGAAGCGTGTCACTCCGGGTGGTCGGCCAGGTGTCCCTCCCCGTCCTCGGCGGTTTCGTCAGCCTGGGCAGCGGCGCGCTGCTCACGAACGCCGCCCTCGAGAATGCCCAGTGCCCCCCGGGTCCCGAACGGGCCGAGTGCCGCGTGCAGGTCGAGGCACACAGCGGCGCGGGCGTCCTCGCCAGCTTCGTCTCCGGTCCGAGGGGCCGGGCCGCGATCAGGTACTACTTCGACCGGAACCAGGGCCAAGCCACGTTCCCGGTCATCCCCACGTCTCTCGTCAACTTCGGCGAGGCGGTCAACTTCCCGCTGATCTTCGGGGTGATGTTGGCGGTGTTCGGCGCGGCGACGCTCGCCCATCTCCTGGTGGTCAGCGTGTCGCGTCGGCGACGCGAGATCGGGCTGCTCAAGGTCCTCGGGTTCGTGAACGGCCAGGTGGCGTCGACGGTGGCCTGGCAGGCCACGACGCTCGCCCTGTTCGGGATGGTCATCGGTGTCCCGGTCGGGGTGGCGGCCGGCGAGGCGATCTGGCGGACCTTCGCCAACAACCTGGGGGTCGTCCCGATCTCCGTTGCGCCGGTCTCCCTCCTGGTGCTGTTGGCGGCAGGCGTCCTCGTGGTCGCCAACCTCATCGCCGTCGTCCCGGCACTGGTGGCGACCCGTTCGCGGCCCGGCGTGCTCCTGCGGACGCCCTGAGCTGACCGCGGCTCCTCGGTCCCGGTTGCCCGGCCGGCCGGTCGCGCGCTCGTAACCCCCACGTCGGCTGCCGTTTACCTCGCCCGTCTACCCTGGGAAGGTGGCTCTTGACGAACGAATCGTGGCCTTCGAGGCCTGCTTCAACTTCCGCGATCTCGGCGGCTACCCGACGACCGACGGCCGGACGGTGCGCTGGGGCCACCTCTACCGGTCCGACACCCTTCATCGTCTCACCGGCGCCGACCTGGCCTCGTTCGCCGCTCTCGGACTGCACACCGCCATCGACCTGCGCACGGCAACCGAGCTCGAGGACTACGGATTCCTGAGCGAGGAGGGCCGCGGCGGTCTCTCCTGGCACCACGTCCCGTTCTTCGATGCGGTCATGCGGCTTCGCCCGGGCGGCGCCAACGAGCTGGCGGAGCTGCGGCACCTCTCCGAGTCCGAGCCCGACCAACCCGGCCAGTCCTACGCCCACATGCTCGGTGACGGAGCCGGCTGTGCCCGGGTCTTCGAACTGCTGGTCGGCTCCGAGTCCCTTCCCGCGGTCTTCCACTGCACCTCGGGCAAGGACCGGACGGGAATGGTCGCCGCCATGACCCTCGATCTGCTGGGCGTCGACGACGACGTGATCGCGGACGACTACATCCTCACGAACGAGACGCGGCACCGCTCGAGTGCGTGGATCAAAGAGAACGAACCCGAGTTCGCCGCGTTCCTCGCCCAGATCCCGCCCGAGCGCCGGCACACGCGCCCCGACACGATCGTGGGCTTCCTCGACGAGGTCCGCCGTCGCTTCGGATCGGTCGAGAAGCTGCTCATCGAGCACCAGATCCCGGCGGAGGGCCTCGAGGCCTTCCGCGACACCATGCTCCAGGGGTGACAGCAGCGCTCCAGGGGTGACAGCAGCGCTCGGCTCGGTCGCTCGCTACCTCGATGAGGCGTCCTTTTCGACGAGGCGCAGTTCCCTCATATGCTCGCCGCCATGGAGTGGAGCGCAGCGGCGGCCCGGGTGCTCGGCTCGCTGATGGAGAAGGAGCTCACGACCCCCCAGCAATACCCGCTCACCATCGCGGCCCTGGTGGCCGCCTGCAACCAGACCTCCAACCGCGACCCGGTGGTCGACTACGACGAGGGCACCGTGATGTCGACGCTCGACGAGTTGAAGGCGCAGCGGCTCGTCCGCTTCGTCCTGCCGTCGCACGGCCGCAGTGCCGTCCGCTACCGCAACGTGCTCGACGAGACCCTGGCCCTCGTCCCCCGTCAGCGGGCCCTCCTGGCCGTGCTGCTGCTCCGCGGGCCCCAGACCGTGGGCGAGCTCCGCCTGCGCACGGACCGGATGGCGCAGTTCGACGGCCTCGACGACGTGGAACGCGAGCTCGGATGCCTGGCCGCGCTCGACGAACCGCTGGTCTCGCGGCTCGGTCGCCGGCCCGGCCAGAAGGAGGAGCGGTGGGACTGTCCGCTGGTCGCGCCGGGAGACGGCGGCCCGCGACGCGCTGCGCCCGTCGGCCTCCGGGCCGCCGAGGACGAGGGGGACGGACCCGACCTCGGCGGGCCTCCCCCGTCGCCCGACGATCGAGACGATCTCCGATCCGAGATCACCGGCCTGCGCGCCGAGGTGGGCGAGCTCCGTCGCGAGCTGGCGGCGCTGCGGGCGAGCCTCGGGGGCTGAGTCGTCGCCCACCCGGCCTGCGCCCCGGTGCCCGCGAGCAGCCCTCTGGCGGTGCGACCAATCTTGTCCACGGCTTCTGCACAGCTTTCCCTGTCATTTGGCAGGCATATCAACAAGTTGCGCGCCTTCCTTGTCACAACCCCGAACGCTCATAGTGCACGTAACCCCTGAGAAGCGGGGAGGTGTGCGATGGCGAGCGACTACCCCTACTGCTGGGCGTGGTGTTGTCTCCGGAATGATTTCGAGATGTTTGCCCGGGCCCTCGAGCGTGACTTGCCGCCGCAAGAGGCCTGCTACTTCGACGAGACCCTCGACCGCTGGGTGCTGTTCTACGAGCTGCCGGCCGAGGAGCGGGCGAGGATCCTCGATCCGACGCTGTGGGGCGAGATCGAGGCGCAGCGCTGGGCGGGCGCCCCGACCCGCGTCGACGTCGGACTGGGTCCGCGGCCGCTCAATCCCGAGATGCTGGCGGCGCTCCGCCATCGAAGGGTGCCCGAGGCCGCGCCCCGGGACCGTTGGCGGCGGAGTACACAGAAGGGCGTGACCACTCCCTAACGGGGAGCCGGACCGCCCCGGCCACCGGTCAGTGCAGCGCGCCCCGCAGCGCCGCCACCGTCTCGGCCGTCGCCCGCTTGGACGTGTCGAAGACGCTGTCGAGGCCGTAGAAGCCGTGGATCATGCCGTCGTAGCGCGACGTCGTCGCCCTGACTCCGGCCTGGCGCAACCGTTCGGCGTAGGCCTCGCCCTCGTCGCGCAGCGGGTCGAACTCGGCGGTCAGCACCAGGGCCGGCGGCAGGCCCGACAGATCGTCGGCGAAGAGCGGGGAGGCGTCGGGGTGCCGGCGGTCATCGTCTCCGATGTAGTGGCCCATGAACCAGGCCATGGTGTCGGCGTCGAGCAGGTACCCCGTGGCGTTCTCGGTGTGCGAGGGGAGCGAGGCCGTCAGGTCGGTGGCCGGATAGACGAGCAGCTGGAAGGCGATCGGCGGACCGCCGGCGGCCCGGGCGTGGCGGGCCACCACCGCGGCCAGGTTGCCTCCGGCACTGTCGCCGGCCACGGCCAACCGGGCGGGGTCGGCGCCGAGCTCGGCGGCGTGCGAGGAGACCCAGGCCGTGGCGGCGTCGCAGTCGACGACCGCGGCCGGGAAACGATGCTCGGGGGCCAGCCGGTAGTCCACGCTCACGACCACCGCCGGCACGCCGGCGGCCAGCCGCTGGCAGGCGGTGTCGTGCGACGCGATGTCGCCGATCACGAAACCGCCGCCGTGGAAGTAGACGACGACGGGCAGCGCCTGGTCGCCGGGCGGGCGGTAGATGCGCACCGGGATGTCCCCCGCCGGGCCCGGCACCGCCCGGTCCTCGGCTGGCACCGGCTCCTCGGGTGGTCCGGCCGCGGCGGTCAGCAGGCCGAAGCTGGCCCGCGCCTCTTCGACGGTCTGCTGCGACATGGGAGGCCCGTCCAACGCGTCGAGCTGGTCGAGCAGTGCTCGGGCTTGGGGGTCGAGCGGCATGGCAGCTCCCGGCGAGTCGCGGAGGGTGGACGGCAACGAGCTGGACGCTACCCGGCCGCCTCAGCGTGCGCGAGTCCGTGGCGGACCAGCCAGGCGCCTAGCGGCCGCCGGCGGGCCGGCCGGCTACGGCGCAGTCGCCTCCATCAGTTCGCCGAGCAACGCCTGGACTCGGCCGTCGATCTCGTCAACGATGCGCCGGACGACGTCGAGGGGCTTTCCGGCGGGATCTTCCAGGTCCCAGTCGAGATAGCGCTTGGCCGGGAAGACGGGGCAGGTGTCGCCGCAGCCCATGGTGACGACGACGTCCGCCGCCTGGACGGTCTCGTCGGTCAGCGGCTTCGTGGACTCGCCGCTCGGGTCGAGGCCCCGCTCGCGCAGGACGGCGACCACCGCCGGATTGAGGCGGTCGGCCGGTTCTGACCCCGCGGATCGGACGTCCACCCGACCTCCTGCGTAGTGGTCGAGCAGCACGCGGGCGGCGAGGCTCCTGCCCGCGTTGTGGACGCACAGGAACAGGACGACCGGCTTGTCACCCACGACACTCCTCGGAGGCACTGGTCTGCTCGGGCGCGACGGCGGCCCGCCGGTCCCCGACTCCACCGGACAGGAGGCCCGGCGAGCCATGCGGGATGACGACCTGGCCCGCCTCGGCCGGGGTGAGCTTCGGATAGAGAGCCTTGATGACGGCGAAGGCGAGAACGCCTCCGACGACCTGCGCGCCGACGAAGCTCGGAACCGAGGAGGGAGCGATGCCGGCGAAGCTGTCGGAGAACATCCGCCCGACCGTGATGGCCGGGTTGGCGAAGCTGGTCGAGCTGGTGAAGAAGTAGGCGGCGCCGATGTAGGCCCCGACCGCGGCCGGGGCGGAACGGCTGCGACCGGTGCGGGCCAGGGAGAAGATCACGAGCAGCAGCCCCAACGTGGCGACCGACCTCGGAGAGAAAGTGGGGACCTGAGGCGCGCTGCTTGGTCGAGAGGCTGATCGCCGCCCGAGCGAACATGAGATTGGCGAGCACCGCCCCGGCAACGCAGCCGGCCACCTGCGCCGGCAGATAGGCGGCGGCCTGGCGCCAGCGCAGGCCGCCGAACGCCGCGTCGACGCGCGGAGACGATCGGGTTGAAGTGCCCGCCTGAGACCGGCCCGAACATCAAGATGATGGCGAACAGCCCCGCTCCGGTTGCCGCCGCGTTCTCGAGCAGCTCCAGACCGCTGTCACCCGGTGAGAGCCGTTGGGCGGCGATCCCCGAGCCGACCACTACGGCGGCCAGCAAGGCGCTGCCCAAGGACTCGGCGACCAGGCGGCGCCACAGTGCCTGGTCATCCATGGGGAGCCCCCGGCGGCCGGTCCCCGGCGGCCGGCTCGACGCTCAGCAGCAAGACGACGGCGAGCCGACGCCCGACGGATCGCTCCCGCTGGCACAGCACTCCGCGCCGTCCGGCACTGGCGCCCGCAGCTGGCCGTCGGGCATCTCGACATCGGCCAGCACCGTGTAGATCTCCCACGGCTCCCCGCCGGGGCCGTCGACCCACACCTTGTCCTGCAGGGCGTAGCAGCAGGCGACCTGCTCCTCGACGGCGGTCGCCAGATCGGCCCCGGCGAGCCGAGCCTGGGCGGCGGTGACCTGCGGCGCTGGTCTCGACCTCGATGCCGAGGTGGTTGAGCGATCCGGGCGCCTGCCCGGCCGCCTCGATCAGGACAAGCTTGAGCGGCGGGTCCATCACCGCGAAGTTGGCGTAGCCGGGCCGCACCTTGGCCGGCTGGGTGGCGAACAGCTTCGAGTAGAACGCGATCGCTTCGTCGAGGTCCGAGACGTTGAGCGCAAGTTGTACGCGGGACATCGCGTGGCCTCCTGATATATTCACATCGGTCGATGTCAGTCTGTATCACGTATCGACCCTTGTCAATCTCTCAGGTCGACAGCTCAGGGAGACCCGGTGCCGAGGACCACGACCAAAGCGAATCCCGCCAGGGTCGACGGCGCGTTGTGCTGCGCCTCGCTCGTCGACGCGCCGCTCGCCGAAGACGAGGCCGTCGAGCTCGCCCGTGTCCTCGCGCGCGTTGGCCGATCCGGTGCGCCTTCGGCTGCTCTCACTCGTGGCGTCCCGCACGGAGATCTGCTCGTGTGACCTGGAGGGTCCGTTGGCCAAGAGTCAGCCGACCATCTCGCACCACACCAAGGTGCTGGCGGAGGCCGGTCTCCTCATCGGCGAGAAGCGGGGCCGCTGGATGTGGTGGCGCGTGGACTCCGACCGCCTGGCCGTGGTGCGGGCCGCCCTCGGCGGCTGACCGGGACGGGCGTGGGCGACGGAGATCGCGCCGGTGCCCGGCTCGACGAGCCCACCGGCGACCGCCCTACCGGTTGCCCGTGTTCGAAATAGTCCACTATTCTCGGCCGCGTCACGGGCGTGCAGATGCCAACGACAGAAGAGATCGACAGGACTCGTCCCGACGTCCACCTACGCATCGGGGACGAGCGCCTGGCCTCCGGTTCGGGCGGGGTCTACGGACACGTCGACCCGACCATCGGCGAGGTGGACAAGGAGATCCCCTTGGCCGGCCGCGCCGAGGTCGACCGGGCCGTCGAGGTCGCGCATCAGGCGTTCGAGACCTGGCGGCGCACGCCGCCACCCGAGCGACGCCGGCTGCTCGTGCGACTGGCGGACCTCATCGAGGAGCACACGCCCGAGTTCGCCCGGCGCAACGCGCTGGACAACGGCACGCCGGTCGCCCTGGGCGGTCTGGCGGCGACGTCGGTGGAGTGGACTCGCTACTACGCGGGCTTCGCCGACAAGTTGTCGAGCGACGTGACGTCCACCTACGCCGCCGACGGGGTGTTCAGCTACACCCTGGCCCAGCCCTACGGGGTCATCGGCATCATCATCACCTGGAACGGCCCGCTCATCTCGCTCGCCATGAAGATCCCGGCGGCCCTGGCCGCCGGCAACACCGTCGTCGTCAAGCCGTCGGAGCTGACCCCGTTCTGCGCAGAGCTCTACGCCGACCTCGTGGCCGAGGCGGGGTTCCCCCCGGGGGTCGTGAACATCCTGCCCGGCTCGGCCGAGGCGGGTGCCGCGCTGGTGGAACACCCGCTGGTCAAGAAGGTCTCCTTCACCGGCGGGCCGGCCACCGCCTGGGCCATCCTGCACAGCTGCGCCGAGCAGATGAAGCCGGTCGTGCTCGAGCTCGGCGGGAAGTCGGCCAACGTCATCTTCGACGACGCGGATCTCGACGACGCCTGCGCCCGCGGCACGTTCATGTCCGTCGGCACGCTGAGCGGCCAGGGCTGCGCGTTCCCGACCCGCATGCTCGTCCAGGACACCATCTACCAAGAGGTCCTGGAACGCGTGGCCACCATCGCCAAGAGCATCCCGGTCGGGGACCCCTTCGACCCGGGGACGCTCGCCGGCCCGGTCGTCAACCGGGCGGCGCTCGAGCGCATCCTGGGCATGATCGAGCAGGCGAAGCTCGACGGCTCCCGGCTCGTGACCGGCGGCGCCCGGTTGAACGGGCCGCTGGCCAAGGGCTACTTCATCGAGCCGACCGTGTTCGCCGAGGTCGACCCGCTCTCCGAGCTGGCCCAGAAGGAAGTGTTCGGGCCCGTGCTGTCGGTGATCCCGTTCTCGACCGAGGAAGAGGCGGTGCGCATCGCCAACGGCACCGCCTACGGGCTCTCGGCCTACGTCCAGACCAACGACCTGCGGCGGGCCCACCGGATGGCCGAAGAGCTGATCGCCGGTGAGGTGATGATCAACGGGGCGGCCAACCTGGCGGTGAACCGGCCCTTCGGTGGTTTCGGCCTGAGCGGCCTGGGCAAGGAGGGCGGCCGCCCCGGGATCGAGGAGTTCCTCCGCGTGAAGGGCGTCGGGATCGCCTGAGCCACCGCGCCTGACGACACCGCACCCGCGCTGCCGTCAGGTCCGCATCACCCAGCCGCCGTCGACGTTCAGCGTCTGGCCGGTCATCCACCCGCCAGCCTCGGTGCACAGCAGCAGGAGCGGTCCCACCAGGTCGTCGGGAATGCCGAACGGCTGCAACGGCGCCTGGGCCCGGAGCATCTCGCGAAAGGGCGAGTCCTGCGGGATCAGCCGGAGGCCGGCCGCACTGTCGGTCATCCCGGGCGCGATCGCGTTGACCCGGATGCGGGCCGGCGCGAGCTCGGTCGCCAATGCGTGGGTGAGCGCCACGAGGGCCAGCTTGCTGAGCGAGTACGCGCCGGGAGCGGCCCAGGCCCCGCCCGAGGACTGGTTGACGATCGCCCCGCCGCCCCGCGCACGCATCGACGCCACGACGGCCTGGGTGCACAGGAGCGCACCGGTCAGGTTCACGGCCAGGATCCGGTTCCACGTCTCGAGGGACACGTCGGCGAGGGTCACCCCGACGATCTCCTCCATGAGCGCGGCGTTGTTGACCAGGATGTCGACGCCTCCCCAGGCGCTCGTCGCCTCGGCCACCATGGCCGCGACCGACGCCGGGTCCGCGATGTCGACGGTGACGGCCACGGCGCCGTCGATGCCCTCCGCCGCCCGATTCGCCCCCCCGCCGTCGATGTCGGCGCAGATCACCGACGCCCCCGCGGCGGCGAGTCCCCTGGCGTAGGCCTCGCCGATCCCCCCGGCGGCCGCGCCCGTCACGATCGCCACCTTCCCGTCCACCCGAAAGCTCAGTGCGTCCATGTCCCCCTCCGTCCCGGTCACGATGCTGCGAGATTCTGGCAGAAATAGACCACTATTTACAGCGGTGTCGCCGACCCCGCACGGCGTCGGGACCCCCGGTGGTGGTGACCCGGATCGGAGACCAGCCGTCCGTGCCTGACCTGCGTGCGATCATCTTGGGCATGCCCGACGCGCCCGACGTCCACGCTGGGCAGGCGATCCTCTCGGCGGCCTCCGGTGAGGCGACCCCCAAGGCGGGGTTCTCCATCGCGGCGACGCTCCGCGAGCGCATCGTGCGCGGCGAGCTCCGGGCCGGTGACGCCCTTCCCGTCGAGAGCGTCCTCATCGAGCAGTTCGGCGGCTCGAAGTCCGTCGTCCGCGAGGCCCTGCGCATCCTCGAGATGGAGGGCCTGGTCAAGGTGCGGCGAGGACTGGGCGGGGGCCCTCGGGTCACCCACCCGTCGATCGTCACGATCACCCAGGCCGTCGGCGTCCACCTGCAGCTCCAAGCGGTCTCGATCGTCGACGTGTGGGACGCCCACGTCGATCTCGTGCTCACCGCCATCGGCCGCCTCGCCCGGCTCCCGGGGCGCGAGGCGATCGCCGCCGTCTCGGCCTCCATCGACGCGCTGGAGGAGAAGATCGGCACGCGGTCGGACTACTCGGTCGCGGTCACCGAGGTCGCCGAGGAGCTCGTGCGCCAGGCGGGCAACACCACCCAGCTCGTGCTGATCTCCGCGCTGCGAGAGGTCATCGCCTCGGAGCTTGCCTCGGCGGACGCACTGGTGGGCTACGCCAACACCGAGGTGCAGACCGAGATCGTCGAGTGCCTGCGCACGGTGGTCAAGCACATGAAGGCCGGCCGGCCCGAGGCCGCCCGCCTGGCCTACCAGCGCGAGGCCGACCAGCTGGCGGACGGGCTGCAGCAGCTCCTGCCCGGGGCGACCGTGGTCGACGTCTTCCCCTGGCGCATGCCGTGAGCCCGGCGGGGGCGGCCGCGGGCGCGGTCGCGGCGCTGATCGAGGAGCTGCCCGCCGGATCCGTCCTCGTCGAGCCCGACCTCATCGAGGGCTACCGGTACGACCGCGCCATGACCGCCCAACCGGGCCGACCTACAGCCGTCGTCCGCGCCGCCTCCACCGCCGACGTGCAGACGACGCTCCGGATCGCCTCGCGCTTCGGCGTCCCCGTCGTCACCCGGGGTGCCGGTACCGGCCTGTCGGGCGGCTCGGCGGCGATCGACGGCTGCATCACGCTGTCGACGGAGCGGATGCGGGCCATTTCGGTCGATCCGGGCGCGATGGTGGCGGTCGTCCAGCCGGGGCTCCTCAATGCGGAGGTCAAGGCCGAGGCGGGGCATCACGGCCTCTGGTACCCGCCGGATCCGTCCTCGTTCGAGATCTGTTCGATCGGCGGCAACCTGGCCACCAACGCCGGCGGGCTGTGCTGCGTGAAGTACGGGGTCACCACCGACTACGTCCTCGGGCTCGAGGTCGTCCTCGCCGACGGGCGCGCGGTGCGCTTGGGCGGCCGCACCGTGAAGGACGTCGCGGGGTACGACCTGAAGCGCCTCTTCGTCGGGTCCGAGGGCACCCTCGGCGTCATCACGGAGGCGACCCTGCGCCTGCGGCCGCTCCCGCCGCCGACCTCGACCATCGTCGCGACCTTCGCCGACGTCGTCGACGCCGGCCGCGCCGTCACCCAGATCATGGCCTCGCTGCGTCCCGCCGCGTTGGAGCTGATGGACAGCGCCGCGGTCGCGGCCGTGGAGCGGGTGAAGCCCATGGGGCTCGACGCCGGCATCGGGGCGCTGTTGATCGGGCAGAGCGATGTCGGGGCCGACGAGGCGCGGCAGATCGCGAAGGCCTGCGACGAGGCGGGCGCCACCTACGTCGCGCTCACCGACGACGCAGAGGAGGGCGAGCTCTTGATGGGTGCCCGCCGAATGGCGATCCCGTGCGTCGAGCGCCTGGGAACGGTGCTGATCGAGGACGTCGGTGTCCCCATTCCCCAGATCCCGGCCCTGATCGCGGCCGTGGCCGCGATCTCGGTGCGGACGGCCACCGCGATCCCGGTCATCGGCCACGCCGGAGACGGCAACTTCCACCCACTGGTGACGTTCGACGCGACCGATCCGGCGGCGACCGCACGGGCCGAGCAGGCGTTCGACGCCGTGATGGACGCCGCGTTGGGGCTCGGCGGCACCATCACCGGTGAGCACGGCGTCGGCACGCTGAAGGCGCGGCACCTCCCCGGCCAGCTGGGTGTGGAGGTCATGGACCTGACCCGCACGATCAAGCGGGCCCTCGATCCGCAGGGCATCCTCAATCCGGGGAAGTGGGTGTGAGGCGGCCTTCGGACCAGCTCACCTCAGGCCCAGCACCTCAGGTCCAGAAGCGATCGAACCAGCGCTGAATGCGGCTGGCACCGAACTCGACCTTGTCGGCGGCGAGCGCCGCGGACGGCGGATCGAATTGGCCGACGGGGGGCTCGCCGCTCAAGAACTTGACGTCGACCCGACCCACCTCATCGCTGCCGAATTCGATGTAACACATCCCGTGCCCGTCGTAGGGGGCCGGTGAGGCACCGCCCCGCAGGCGGGCGATGATCTCCCCGGCGACGACCGACGCCTGGCCTTCGGCGAAAACCCCCGCTTTCGGGGTCCCGACGCTCGTGACGTCGCCGACGGCGTAGACATCGGCGAACGCGGTCTCGAGCGTCGCCGGGTTCACCGGGATCCATCCGTCGACCGCCAACGCCGACTCCTCGACCACTGCGGGAGCCCGGTGCACCGGCACGCCGAGGAACAGGTCGTAGGGCATCTCACCCCCGCCGGAGAGCAGGGCGACCTTGCGGACGGGGTCGAGCTCGGTCACCAGCCGCTCGGGGTGCCAGTGGATCCCCCGCTCGGCGAAGGCGCCCAGCAGTGCCTCCGAGGCCGCTGGTGAGGGCGGGATGGGCACGCCGAGCGGCATGACGAGGGAGATGTCGGAGGCGTCGCGAATCCCCCGCTCCCTCAGGTAGTCGTCCAGCAGCAACGCCGTCTCGCTCGGCGCCGGCGGGCACTTGAACGGCGTCGACGTGACCGCGACGATCACCCGTCCGCCGGGGAAGCCGGCCAGCACCTCGCGGACCGCGAAGGCTCCCGGCACCGTGTAGAACTCGTGGCCGCCCTCGAGCAGCCCCGGCGTGGCCGAGGGATGCAGATCGGCACCGAGGGCGACCACCATGATGTCCGCCGCAAAGGCGCCGGCGTCGGTCTCGACGCGCTTGGCCGTCGGGTCGATCGAGCGGATGGTCGTCTGGACGAACCGCACGCCGGGCTTGGCGAAGTCGCGGTACGGGTGCAGCACCGCCTCCGGCAGGGCCTTGCCGAACATGACGTCCAACTTCGAGAACCCGAACACGAAGCCCTCGCCCTGGTCGATCAGGACGACCTCGTGTGTGTCGCCGAACTCGTCGGACAGCCTCGTCGACAGCTCCAGGCCACCGAAACCCGCACCGAGGACAAGGACGCGCATCGTGCGACTTTAACTCGATGGGTTTGGCGCAGGACAGGACCGGAGTCGCCGGCCGCCGCGCCGACCCGTCAGCCGGGCCGCAAAGGCAAGGCGGTCAGGCCCGCCTACCGTCCAGATCTCGCCAGCTCGGCCCATAATCACCACTGTGCACTTCGGACTGTTCCTTCCCCCGTTCGATGAGTTTGCCGAGCCACGCCGCGTGATGGCGTTGGCCAGGTCCGCCGAGGAGGCCGGTTGGGACGGACTGTTCCTCTGGGACCACATGCTGGCTGGTCCGGGTGTCGCGGTTGGCGACCCCTGGGTCACGATGGCCGCGATCGCGACTGCGACCACTCGGTTGCGGTTCGGCGCCCTCGTGACTCCGCTCCCCCGGCGACGCCCCTGGGTGCTGGCCCGCCAGATCGCCACGCTGGACCGTCTCTCGGCCGGGCGCCTCGTTGCGGGAATCGGCGTCGGTGACGACGGATGGTCGGAGTTCAGTTCCTTCGGCGAAGCGGAGGATCCGGTCGTCCGGGGCGAGGTGCTCGACGAAGCGCTCGACTTGCTGCAGAACTTCCTCACGGGGAATGAGGTTCATCACCACGGACGTCACTTCGTCGTCGACACCACCGCGCTGCTCCCTAGGCCCCGACAGGATCCCCTTCCGATCTGGGCAGCCTGCCGCTGGCCGCACCGCAAGCCCCTGGCCCGGGCGGCCAGGCTGCAGGGTTGCTTTCCCATCTTCCCGGTGGATGGCCCGCCGCCTCCGCCGGCACCGAGTGACATCGCGGCGATCCGCAGCGTGCTCGCAGAGTTCGGCGCGCCCCGGATCTTGACGTCGTCGTGCGCTGTGCCCTCTCCTTGGAGGACCCGGCCGGAGTCGCGGACACGGTTTCGTCGCTCGACGACGCCGGCGTCACGTGGATCCTGGAAGGGTTCGGTCCGGGTCAGCCACCCGCCGCAGTCGTCGAGTCCATCGTTGGAAGGGGTCCGCCCGCACTCGCGTCATGAACGTTCCGGCGAAGGCGCACCTCCGAGGCAACGGGATCGCGGCGGCCCGTTTCAACGCCGAACGCACGTTTCGAGGCCGACGATCATTCCCGACTCTTCATGCGTCTCCATAGCCACGACGATCGACGGGCCCGTGCGATACTTCTCAGACTTCCAGTGGAGAAAAGACCGCGCGCTTGACTCGGGTTGGTGGGTGGGGGCCGTTCGGAGAGACCGGGAAGTCGAGAGATCGGGGGTACTGCCATGAAACGAGGGCTCACTATCGGGCTGTTCGTCGCCGTCGCTTTCTTGATACTCGTCATCGTCTACTGGTCTGACTCAGCTCACTGGTTCCTGCGTTACACCGGTGCGGATGCCGAGCCCGGTACGTGGTACGGATTCTGGTCCGGCTTCGGGGGTTCGATTCCAGACTTCCTCATCCTTGGCAGCATCATCACCATCTACCGCCACCACAACTGCCACGTCAAAGGATGTCTACGACTTGGGAAGCCGGTGGAAGGCACCCCCTACGTGGCCTGCCCGACGCACCATCCGGCCCATGAGGGCAACAAGCGATCCGTGTCAGCGGACATCATCAGGCTCGCCCACAAGGCCCATCTCGAGCGTGAAGGGTCGAGATAGCGCGGAAGTGGTCAGCGGTTGTTTGAGGGTGAGTGCCGATCAGGCCTGTGAACCTTGGCGTCTCTCGCGAGACCACAAGAAAGTTGATGAGATAGTCAAGTCTTCGTAGATTCGGGAGCCCGTGGACGCTGATTCAGCAGAGAACCCGCCTGTCGAGCCCGAGACGACCATCGCTGCGTGGGTGGAGACGGAGCTGAGAGGAACGGTCGAATCCGTCGCCACGCAGCCTCGCTGGCGACCGCATTGGTTCGTCGACGTGACAACGGCCGCGGAGAACCTCCACCTGCTCGTTCGCGGGGACCGGGTCGACACCGAGCTCCACTTCCCGCTTCGTCACGAGATGGAGTTCCAGAATCTGCTCCATCGCGCCGGCATTCCGGTTCCGAAGGTCTACGGATGGATCGAGGAGCTCCCGGCGTTCGTGAGCGACGCCGTTCCCGGGCGTCCGGACTTCACCGGGCTCAGCACCGATGCCCGCGACGCGATCGTCGATGAGTACCTCGAGGCGCTCGCCGCGATCCACTCGCTGGATCCCGCTCCCTTCGCCGAGGCCGGGATCCACCGGGCGAGCTCCCCCGAAGGGTCGTCAGTCGTCGGCATGGCCCGCATGGAAGAGGGCTATCGACGCCAGAAGATCCACCCGAACCCCTTCATGGAGTTCTGCCTGTCCTGGATCCACCGGCATCCGCCGCAGAGCCACGGCAGAGAGGCTCCCGTGGTCTGGGACTCGGGGCAGTTCCACCACCACGACGGGCGGCTGGTGGCGATCCTCGACGTCGAGCTCGGGCACCTCGGCGATCCGATGATGGACCTCGCCGGGTGGCGGATGCGCGACAGCGTGCTCGGCTTCGGTGATTTCACCACCATCTACGAGCGTTACGCGGAGATCACCGGCCGGCCCGTCGATCTCGAGGCGATCCAGCTGCACCACATCGCCTTCACATTCTCGAACGCGTTGTCGTTCTCCCACGCGCTCATGGACCCACCCCCTCGGTCCGACTTCATGACCAACCTCCAGTGGTGCAACGAGACGAACCTGTACGCGACCGAGGCCATCGCCGAATACCTCGACGTCGAATTGCCCACCGTCGAGCCGATCGAGGCGAGGAACTCCCGGTTCGCTCCGGCGTCCGGCCATCTCGTGCAGATCCTGCGCTCCATGGAGACGGACGACGTCCTCCTCAAGTACCAGGCCCGCATGGCGTTCCGCCTCTCCCGGCATCTTCTGCGTGTCGACGAAATCGGCAATGCGGTCATCGAGGCGGACCTCGACGACCTCGCAGGGGTTCTCGGCCACCGCCCCGACACCTGGCAGGAAGGAGAGAGGGACCTCGAGCGCTTCGTGCTCGGCGACGCCGCGGCCGGTGTCCACGACGAGGCGCTGCTCGGCCTCTTCCACCGGCGGAATCTGCGAGCCCAGATGCTCAACGGTCCTGCGGGCTCGGCGATGGCTCGGCACAATCCACTGCAGCCGTTTCCGAAGTCGGCCTGACGCGACGTCGATCGTCTGGTGCCTTTAGAGTCAAAGCCGCCGAGATGATGGCTCGCGAGGAGAACTTCAATGGATCGAACCGATGTGAATCCTTGGGATTGGTCCAAGGCTTTCGGCTTCTCGCAGGCAGTAGAGGTGAGAGGGGCTGAGCGGATCCTGATCTGCTCCGGACAGACGGGTATTGCAGAAGACGGGTCGCCGCCATCCACCTCTGACATGGGCGAGCAGGTGAAGAAGGCCTTTGAGAATCTCGGTGCTGTTCTGCAGGCGGCCGGACTCGCCGCCTCTGACGTTGTCAGGGTCAACTACTACACGACAGAAGTCGACGAATTGATCGCCGTGCTCGGACCACTTGCCTCAGAGTTCTTCGGCAGCAATCTTCCAGCTTCAACACTTCTGGGCGTGGCTCGGCTGGCCTTTCCGCAGCTCAAGGTCGAGATCGAAGCCACGGCAGCACGCTGATCCCGATAGATCGGCGCCCGACAAGTGCCATCCGGCGGATGGCCCCCGATCGCTGGACTTCGGTCAGATGGGTCTCCCTACTTGGCTTCCCAAGTCGCGCTCACGACTTCGGCGCGTCAGCAGCCTCACCAGACCAGATCAGTGCATGGCGTGCGGCGGGGGGCTACTCGGCGCCGACGACCTTGAAGTCCTGGGTGACGAAAACGTGGTGCGGCCAGTTGACGCCGATGATGTGGACCTCGTACTCGCCGTTGCTCAGCTTCACCACACGGTCGACAATTCCCCCCGGATAGGCGGTCAGCGCTGCCTCTGTCGCCTTATTCGCGGAAGATCCACTGACGATCGTCCCCGACCCCTGACTGTAACTAGCGGGGATCTGACCGACCTGCTTTGACGTGGTCGGCGAACCCTTCTGGAAGGCGATCACCGTTGCCGCTGAGGAAGGCACGGTGGCACCGCCGGTCGTCCGCACGATGACTTGGGCGGCCTTGATGGTCGTTGAGCTGACGGTCCCGAGGACGAGAACGTGTTGGCCCTTGGTAATGGCGCTCTTCGAGGTCGAGCTCGTCCCCTTCTCGTATTTCGTGGAAGAGGCCTCCTCGATGGTTACCTTCTGACCCGCTGGTGTGGTCAGGGTGAAGCTCGACTTGGACGCGCTGCCGACGGTGCCCGATGATCCACCGGCGGCCGGTCCGGACCGAGCGTTGGATCCGGATCCGAGCTGCGCTGCTGAGGCCGGAGTGGACCCGGCGAGACCGACGGAAAGTCCGATGACCGGACACATCACCGTCGCGGCGACGATCCGTCCAATCCTGCTGCTCGACGGCATCCGCCTTACCAGTGACCGACGTGCCTGCTTGGCGGTGGTCTCCGAGACCGACCGGTCTGCCCACGAAGCGGGTGGCGCAGCCGGCGCGGGGGTGGTGACGCCCGAGTGCCCAGCACCCGGCGGCGCCGGCATCGCGCCCGAAGCTCGACGAGCGGGAAGGGTCTCAGGTGGGATTCTCAGGTCGTAATCGTTCATGATGGCGCTCCTCTTGCTGGTACAACGAGAGTGCCAACGACTCATGAGTGCGCCCTGTCGGCCGACTGTGCCGGGCGTAAGAATGCGGAAACCGGCCTCCCATCTGGGGGGGGTGATGGCTGTGGATGGCGAGAACACGGGAGCAACGCAAGCGCGCGGCGTCGGCGCGGCGGCCGATCGACCGGCCCGTTCCGCGACCGCATGGCGTTCCAGGTCTCGCTGGCTGGTGCATCTCGGCCTTCTGGCTTCCGCTGCAGCGGCGCTGGGGACTCTGCAACTCCTTCACGTCCGGAACGCCATCCATGCAGACGTGGGGCTGGTCTTCGCCGGCCTCGTTGTTGTCCACCTGGCACAGCGCCGCCACCGGATCGCCCGGATGCTCGCGCGGCTCAGGCGCGTTCGCCCGGGGGTCGAGCGCGAGCTCCGTCTCTTGGCGTCGGATGCGATCCTCACGTTCATCACACTCAATGTGGTGGTTTCAGGGATCATCGACTGGGGTCGGGGAACCCCAGTGCCGCTCCCATTCCCGCGGCCGTTCGGCAGGTGGCACCTGCTCTCATCCGTCGTGCTGGTCGTGTACCTGGTTGTCCACGTCTCGCGCCGGTGGAGACGCATTCGGCGGTCCACCATCCGGTAGTACGACCAGGGGACAGGTCAGGCCGTACAGGACTTGAACCTGTGACCCCTTGCGTGTCATGCGACGTCACTTTGTTATTCGGCGTAACTGGGTGACTCTCGGTGGCAGGTCAGACATGGATCGATAGCACTGGGTGTAATTCAGTGGCAGCCGGTGCGATTCGGCGAATGGCTCCCTACATTGCTCCCCGAAACTCTCGGGTCGCAGCTAACGCCTAGCGGCCGGTGTGCCATAACGCTGTCGTGCGGCTTCTCCCGACGTGCCGAGCATGGCTCCAATCGCCGCCCAACTCTGTCCGTCGTCTCTTGCGGAACGGACCGCATTCACCAGTTCCTGCTCGGTCGCAGCCCGACGCTGGAACGCCCTTCGAATCTTCCGAAGAGATCCAGCCTCGCGAATATTGGCTGGGTCGACATCATGGTCTTCGAAGCGCTTAGCCAGCTTGTCCGCCTGGCTCAGAATCTCTTGAGAAGTTCGGGGCATCTCATCACCTCATGTATTTGGGTCGGGCTTCCATGGCGTGCACGATGACTGCACCATCGGAGGCAGTCACTACTCCGATCTCGAGCAAGTTGCCGGCTCTATCTGGGCCGACGAACATCAAGAGCCCCTCGTCGAGTTCCTCCACGAACAAGGGATGATTGAAGGCATGGAGGATGTCGTCTTCGCCGCAGCCGTGCTTACGACAACTGTCGGCGACAATCGGGTCGCCATGCACCACTACAAGTTACCTTGTATCGCCACCCTCCACAAGTTACCTTGGTGAGTGCCTTGGCGGTCGTGAACCACGCCCGTCGATGTCGATCAGGCCCGCGCAGGCCCGACGGAAATGTGCACTTGGTTCCCCAAGTCGCCAGCGCCAGCCGTCAGATCGCGTCAATCGAGCCATCAGTCCAGGTCAGGGAGTGGGCCGTACAGGACTTGAACCTGTGACCCCTTGCGTGTCATGCAAGTGCGCTACCAGACTGCGCTAACGGCCCCGAGGGGCAAACGCTACCACCAGGGTCTACGTACTCCAGGCGGGGAAACGTGCCCGGGCGTTCCGGCCGAGCGCGGCGCGACCGGCGGTCCTAGATTCAAACCCGATGACCATGTCCGCCGCCACGATCGCCGACCACGCAGCGCAGGTCGCCGAGTCGGGCTACACGGTGCTCGAGGGCGTCATCGAAGAAGACCTCGTCGATGCAATCGGCGACGACTTGCGCCGGCTCGAGCGGGACCTCGGCATCGTGCCGGCGGACAATCTCTTCGAGGGACTGCGGACGGTTCGGATCTACAACCTCCTCGTCCATGGCGAGCTCTACCAACGCATCCCGGTCCACCCCAATGTGCTTCCGGTCGTCGAGCAGGTGCTCGATCCGGGCCTGCTCGTGTCCTCCTTGTCCTCCATCGCCATCGGGCCCGACGAATCGGCGCAACTCCTCCACGCCGACGACCAGCTGATCCCGCTCCCCCGCCCGCATCCACCGATCATCTGCAACACCATGTGGGCGATCACGGACTTCACCGCGGAGAACGGCGCGACGCGTCTCGTCCCGGGAACGCATCGCTCCACCGACATTCCCGAGCTCGGCACCTCCTACGAGACGATCCCGGCCGAGATGTCCAAGGGCAGCGTGCTCGTTTGGGTGGGCAGCCTCTGGCACGGCGGCGGCGCCAACCACACCGACGAGCGCCGCGTCGGCATCGCCATGAACTACTGCGCGGGCTACATCCGCCAGCAGGAGAATCAGCAGCTCGGGATACCGGTGGCGACGGCCAAGCAGTTCCCGAGGCGACTGCAGGAACTCGTGGGGTACTCGGTCTACAACGGCCTCGTCGGCCACATCGACAAACAGCACCCGGGCTCGGTGCTCTTCGGCAGCGACGACAGCGCCGACCTGGTCTGGGACGCACTGAAGGCGGACGCCCCGGCGACCTGAGCCCGGTCGCCGGAAAGTCGCGCGCTCAGGCCGCGCCCGCCTCGTCCTCGGTGTCCAGCTCCTCGGGCGCAACCGGCCAGATCGACTCGCGCGGGTCGAGCGGCGTCTGGCCGTCCTCGCGTCGCCAGGCGTCATAGGAGACGGTCCAGTCGCGGTGCCAGCCCACCTGCGCCGAGAAGAGGTCGGCGGGGTCGGCGCCGAAGAGCTCGGGGAAGCGGCGGCTCATGGCGAGCAGCACACCGATGGACGCCTCGGCATCCGCCAGGGCGTCGTGCGCCTGTGCGATCTCCACGCCGTAGTGCGCGCAGAGGTGGCCGAGCGTGCGGCGACCCCGCCGGTAGCGGTCGAGGCGTCGGTCCAGGACGAGTGCGTCGAGCACTGGACCGGTCCACCCGCGCTCGGCGAGGCCCCGGCCGTCGAGCGCCCGACACTGCACGTCGAGCATCGTCAGGTCGTAGTCGAGCTTGATCCCACTGACCGGCACGCCGCGGCGGCTGGCCTCGACCAACCGGTCGGCGATGAGCTCGACCGCGTCGGCGAGCGGCCACCCTTCGCGCTGCGCGCGTTCGGTCGAGATCCCGTGGATGTCCGAAGCGCCCTGGGGGATCTCCCGGCCGGGGTCGATCAGATGGGTCGACGAGCTCACGACGACCCCCGCCCGCCAGGTGGTCAGCGCGAACGAGACCGGGACATCGGAAAACCGGTCGACGCCCGTCGTCTCGAGGTCGAACCCGAGGAGCTCGCCGCTGGGCCAAGGGACCCACACCGACTCCTCGGGAACGAACAACGAAAGCTGATTGGCGCCGACCACACGGCGTCTCCGGGCCACGGGGCGAGCATGACAGCGGGCTGTATCAGTGGCGCGGACCCCCGGCCGATCGGCGCCTGATCTCGAGCACGGCGATGTCGTGCACCGCGCGGGGCGAGAACTCGGCGCGCGCGATCCGGGCACCGACCGCGACATCGAACGAAGCACGCCAGCGCACCGATCCGGGCACGTTTCCACCGCTCCAGCGCTCCGCCACATGCAGGGGGACGGCGAGGGAGGCGTGCTCCAGGCGGCTGCCCGGCGCCGTCAGCCGGCGCAGGAGTTGGGTGAGCATCCCGAACGGCGGGTTGGCGACGACGCCGAACGGACGCCGCGGCAGCCACAGGTCCCGGGCATCGGCCTGCACCACGACGACCGGACGGCCGGCGAAGCGGTGCCGCAGGAGCGCAGCGCGCGCCGGATGTAGTTCGACGGCGACGACCCGGGCCCGCCGATCGAGCAGCGCCGCGGTGATGACCCCTTCGCCGGCCCCGACGTCGAGGATCAGCTGGCCCGGAGACACCGCGGCCGCGGCGACCAGGCGGGAGGCCGCCCGCCTACTGAGTCGCTGCCACCCCCACCGCACCGCGTCGGGCGCGGCCACGGAAGATGCTCATGGTGAAGGTCGTCACGGCGGAGATGCTAGCGCCGAGGCGCGGTGGCCAAATCGCGCGGCACGCCCGCGGGCGTCAACTCCGGGCCGGCGTGATCAGGCTCAGCCGGACCGGGTCGGCCGCCGTGCGGACCGCCAGGAGGAGCACGTGGGCCGACATCGCCGAGACCTCCTCGACGCTCCGATCGAAGTCGGCGACGAGTGATCGGGTGGCGAACGCGCTCAGGTGGACGGCGAACGCGTCGATCAGCCAGCGGGGGTAGCGCCCCTGCCCGTCGGCCAGGTGCCACGCGCCCTTGGTCACCGCCGAGACCAGCCGCTTGCGCCCGAGTCGGCGCTCCGCCGCCACCTCGGCCAGCTCGCCGGTCAGCGTGTCGCCCAACGAGGCCAGTTCCCAGTAGGCACGACCCAGCGCCGCGTTCAGCCGGTGCACCTCCAAGAGGAGCTGGGGCAACCAGACGTCGAGGGACGCGCCGGGCTCGGGCACCGGCAGGCTCTCGCCGTAGTGGTACAGCTGGGCGCGCAGGGCCGAGGCGATCATGTGATCCCGCGTGCCGTAGTGGCGGAACACGGTGCGGATGCTGACCTTCGCCTCGCGGGCCACCTCCTCGACGGTGGCGACGAGACCCCGATCCGCCAGCACGCGCCACGCGGCGCGCTCGATACGGCTGCGGGCCATCTGGCGCTGCTCTTGCTGCAAGGGGATGCCCGCCACGTTGGCCCTGGTCCGGGCCGTGGCAGAGCCCGACGAGGCGGTGACCATCGGCGACACGTTACCCAGTTACGACCTTGTTGGCCGTCAGCGTGTCAGGGTACGGTGACACGGCGGATCGGCGCGATTGCTGGTCGGGTCGGGGCGCAAACAGGGAGGGGACCGCGTGACACGCAGCGTCAAAAGCACGGGGCGGCTCGCCGCGCGATCGCGCCCGGTGCGGTGAGCGCAATGGCCACCCTGCGCGGCGCAGCCGCCATCGTGGGCGTCGCCGACGACGCCTCCCCCACCGGAGAACTCGCCCTCACGGGCCGCGCCCTCGAGACCGCCATGATCGAGCAGGCGCTCGACGACGCCGGCCTCACGATCCAAGACGTCGACGGCGTCTGCCACGCCAGCTCGTCCATGGCCATGGCCGAGTACCTGGGCGTCCACCCCCGCTTCACGGACTCGACCAACACCGGCGGCTCGAGCTACGAGGTCCACGTCGAGCACGCCGCGGCGGCCATCAACGCGGGGCTGGCCGATGTGATCGTGAGCGTCTACGCCAGCACCCCCCGCAGCGATCGCAAGCGGGGCGGCGGCGGCCGGGGGCGACCGCCGATGATGATGATGGGTCCCAACCCGATGGCCGAGTGGGAGATGCCCTACGGTCTCCGCCTGCCGATGGGCCCCTACGCCCTGTCCGCCGCCCGGCACATGCACGAGTTCGGCACCACCGCCGAGCAGCTGGCCCAGATCGCGGTCAGCACCCGGCACTGGGCGACGATGAACCCGAAGGCCCGCTTCCAGACGCCGATGACGATCGACGACGTCTTGGACTCGCCCATGCAGACGACGCCGCTGCACCTGTTCGACTGCTGCCTCGTCACCGACGGGGCCGGCGCCTTCGTGATGACGAGCGCCGAGCGCGCCCGGGACCTGAAGAAGCCGCCCGTCTACATCCTCGGGGCCGGCACCTGCCACGACCACCAGATGATCAGCCAGATGCCGGATCTCACCACAACGGCGGGCGCGATCTCGGGTCCCAACGCCTTCGCCATGGCCGGGATCAAGCCGAGCGACGTCGACCTGCTGATGGGCTACGACAGCTTCACCATCACCGCCCTCTTGCACTTGGAGGACCTGGGCTTCTGCGCCAAGGGCGAGGGCGGGCCCTTCGTCGAGGACGGCAAGATCGGGCCCGGCGGGTCGTTCCCCATGAACACCAACGGCGGGGGCCTCTCCTACACCCACCCCGGCATGTACGGCATGTTCCTCATCGTCGAGGCCGTCAAGCAGCTCCGCGGCGAGTGCGGGGCCCGCCAGGTGCGCGGCGCCGAGGTGGCCGTGGCCCACGGGTCGGGGGGCGTCCTGTCCTGCATGTCGACGATCGTGCTCGGGGTCGAAGGGACGCTGTCATGACGACGACCGATCCGCGGCCGAGCCGCATGGAGCCACCGGTCACCGAGACCAGCGCGCCCTTCTGGGAGGCGACGAAGGAGCACCGCCTCATCCTCCAGTGGTGCACCGAATGCGACCGGGCCATCTTCTTCCCGCGCGACAACTGCCCCCGTATGCCTGGGCTCTGCCCTCGAATGGCGCCCCGCGTCGGGCAACGGCGTCGTCGCCTCCGTCACGGTCGAGACCAGCGCGCCCAACCCGGGCATCGCCGGGGGCCAGCCCTACGCGGTGGCGCTGGTCGATCTCGACGAGGGGGTCCGCCTGCTGTCCAACGTCGTGGGCTGCCCGCCGGGCGACGTGGCGATCGGCCAGGCCGTCCAGGTCGCCTGGGACCCGCTCTCGGACGGCCGGAACCTGCCGCTGTTCGAGCCGAAGGGGTGAGCGGGTAAGGCTGTCCATCGGGGCCGCCTCCTCGCGCTGCCGCAGGAGCCACTCCCCGTCCAGAGCAAAGGAGGGTCGCCATGAGCGGAATCTGTGAGGGACGGGTCGTCATCGTCACCGGGGCCGGCCGGGGCATCGGCCGCGGCCACGCCATCGAGTTCGCCCGCCAGGGCGCCAAGGTCGTGGTCAACGACCTCGGGGCCGAGGTGGACGGCACCGGCGGCGTCGGCCGGCCCGGCCCACGAGGTCGTCGAGACCATCAAGGGCTTCGGGGGCGAGGCCATCGCCAACGGCGAGGACGTCTCGGACTGGGACGGGGCGAACCGGCTGATCACGACGGCCATCGACACCTTCGGCGGCCTCGACGTGCTGGTCAACAACGCCGGCATCCTGCGGGACCGCATGCTCATCAACATGACCATCGAGGAGTGGGACGCCGTCATCCGGGTCCACCTGCGGGGCACCTTCGCCCCGAGCCGGGTGGCCGCCGCCTACTGGCGGGAGCGCTCCAAGGCCGGCGAGACCAACGACGCCCGCATCATCAACACCAGCTCGTCGTCGGGCATCTACGGCAACCCGGGCCAGACCAACTACGGCGCGGCCAAGGCGGGCATCGCCGCCTTCACGATCATCGCGGCCATGGAGCTCGACCGCTACGGGGTGACGGTGAACGCCATCGCGCCCGGGCGCCCAGACCCGCATGACCGAGAACCTGCGGCCCGACCGACCGGCGCTCAAGGCCGACGAGTTCGACGCCCGGCACCCCGACAACGTCGCCCCGCTCGTGGTCTGGCTGGGCAGCCCCGAGTCGGCGGGCGTCACCGGGCGGCGTCTTCAACGTGGCCGGCGGCCGCATCAGCGTGGCCGAGGGCTGGAGCGCCGGCCCGGGCGTCGACAAGGGCGACCGCTGGGACGCTGACCGAGCTCGGGGCGGTCATCCCGGGCCTGGTCGAGCAGGCGGCGCCGAACGCGGGCCAGGGCGGCGCACGGGCGCGCCAACGCGAGCGCGAGGCGCAGGCCCAGACGCCGCCCGCGTCGTGAAGTTCGGCATCTTCTACGAGCACCAGCTGCCCCGTCCCTGGGACGAGCGCTCGGAGTACCAGCTGCTCCAGGACGCGCTCGACCAGTGCGAGCTCGCCGACAAGCTGGGGTTCGAGTACGTGTGGGAGGTCGAGCACCACTTCTTGGAGGAGTACAGCCACTCGTCGGCGCCCGAGGTGTTCTTGGGCGCGGTCTCGCAGCGGACCAAGCAGATCAAGCTCGGCCACGGGATCGTCCAGACGCCGCCGCCGTTCAACCACCCGGCTCGCATCGCCGAGCGCATGGCCACCTTGGACCTCGTCTCGGGGGGCCGGGCGCAGTTCGGTACCGGCGAGGCGGGCTCGGAGGCCGAGCTCGGCGGCTTCCTGATCGACCCGGCGGAGAAGCGCGCCATGTGGGAGGAGGGCCTGCGCGTCGCGGTGCGCTGCATGACCGAGACCCCATTCACCGGGCCACACCGGCCACTGGGTCACGATGCCGCCCCGCAACGTCGTGCCCAAGCCCCTGCAGAAGCCCCACCCGCCGATCTGGGTGGCCTGCAGTCGGCGCGACACCATCCACCTGGCCGCACTGAAGGGGATCGGCGCGCTGACCTTCGCGTTCATCGACCCCGAAGAGGCCAATCACTGGGTGGGCGACTACTACAGCACCTTCGAGAACGAGTGCGTCCCCATCGGCGACGCCGTCAACCCGAACGTGGCCTGCGTCACGACGTTCATGTGCGCGGCGACCGAGGACGAGGCGATCCGCCGCGGCACCGAGGGCGCCAACTTCTTCGGCTATTCGCTCGGGCACTACTACCTCTTCGGCCAGCACCAGCCGGGCCGGACCGACGTGTGGGCCGAGTTCGAGGAGCGGCGGGCCCAGCAGGGCTACGACCCCGAGGCCGTGCGCAAGGCGGCGGCCAACCCCGACCGGCTGGGAGCCAAGGCCGTCGAACAGGGGGTGGCCGGCCTGCGGGGCGCCGTCGGCACGCCCGACCAGCTCCGCGAATTCCTGCGCCGCTACGAGGAGTTCGGCGTCGACCAGGTCATCTTCGTGAGCCAGGCGGGCAAGAACCGCCACGAGGACATCATGGAAAGCCTCGCGCTCTTCGGACGCGAGGTGCTGCCCGAGTTCGCGGAGCGCGACGAACAGCGGGAGAAGGAGAAGGCGGCGCGGCTCGCCCCGATCATCGAGCGGGTCATGGCCCGCAAGCCGGCGGCGGACCACCCGCCGCTGCCCTCTGTGGACTACAGCTTCCCCGCCATGCCACGCGCCGCCGCCGACCGGGCCGGGGCCGACGAGTTCCTGGCGGCCATCGAGGAGCTGGCCAACCAGCGCGCCGTCGGAATCCGGCCCCAGATGCTGGGCGGGCGCGGCGGGGTCGCGCTGCCCTAGCGGCCTGAGCGTTGGCGGGTCGACTGGCCCGCTTGCCCGTCCCCGCTAAAGAGTCGACGACACCAGCAGCGGGCGACCGTCGACGTGCCGGCCCCCGGCGGACCGGTGAAGACCCGCAATGACGCCCCCACGGCCGTTGCCCAGTCGGCGTCAGGCGCGCGGGCCGAGCGACGCCTGGACGCGCCGCATGCCCGTCAGCCAGCGCTCCCGGTCGCCGGCCCGCCGCTGCTCGTAGGTGGCGACCTCGGGGTGGGGCAGGACCAAGAAGCGCTCCTCGGCTACTGCTGCCAGCGCGGCGGCGGCCACGTCCTCCGCCTCCAAGAACCCGTCTGCCCCGGCCGTCGACTGGGCCACCCGTCCGACGTCGCGGCGCCGATCCCCGCCGGTCATGCCCGTCCAGACCCCCTGGGGGCACAGGCACGACACCCGGATCCCGGCGTCGTGGTGGGTGATGGAGAGCCATTCGGCCAGGCCCACGGCGGCGTGCTTGGTCACGCTGTAAGGGGCGGAACCGAGCTGGGTGAGCAGACCGGCCGCCGACGCGGTGATCACGATGTAGCCCTCACCGCGCGCCAGCATGCCCGGGAGCACGGCGCGGGTCGCCAGCACGTGGCTCATCACGTTCACCTGCCAGATCCGCTCCCAGGCGTCGTCGGGCGCCTCGACGCCGCCCGGCACGAGGATGCCGGCGTTGGCGAAGAACAGGTCGATGACGCCGTAGGTGGACTCCGCGAACTCGACGAGCGCGGCGACGTCGCCGGGCGAGCTCACATCGGTGCGCAGGGCGGTCGCCCGATCGCCCAGCTCCTCGGCCACGGCCTCGGCCCCGGGACCGTCGATGTCCGCCACCACGATGGCCCGGGCCCCGGAGGCCGCCACCGCGCGGCACAGGGCGCGGCCGATCCCGCTCGCGCCGCCCGTCACGACCACGACCCGTCCTGCGACGTCCATGCCGACTCCCCCTCGTAATCGCCCGCACCCTAACAAGCACGCCCGGCCGCACACGGGGCCGACAGGGCCCGCGGGCGACGGCGTCGCTCGAGCGGCCGGACGGCGCGGATCGTACAGTGTCACGAGCAAATGACAGGAGGTCTGCCGATGGCGTTCGTGCAGATTCTGGGCACCGATGTGCACTACATCGAGCGGGGGGACGGACCGCCGATGCTCTTCCTGCACGGCTCGGGCTCCTGCGCCGAGGCCTGGCACCAGCAGTTCGACGCGTTCTCCGACCACCACCGGGTCATCGCCTACGACAGCGTGAACCACGGGCACTCGTCGAACTCCCCCCTCGACCGCTCAGAGCCCGATCGCGCCGACGAGCTCGACGGCTTCCTCAATGCGCTCGGCATCGAACGACCCGTGATCGCCGGGAACTCCATGGGCGCCATGACGTTGCTGCGCTGGGCCGTCCGTAATCCCGACCGCGCCCGGGCGCTCATCCCCTCGGGCATGGGCGTGCTCCCCGCTGACCGCGCCGTCGCCGCGGGGCGTCCGGGGGTCGAACCACCCGACGACGAGGCGTTGTTCCTGGCGGCCCCGGCGGGCTTCACTCCCGATTTCCCGGCGGCCCACCCGGATCTCTACGCCCGGTACGTCCGGCTGCGCTCGACCGCCACGCGGATCGAGGCGACCCGCCGGCCGCGCCAGGCGAGCGCTGAGAACCCCGGCCGCGACGAGATGGTGGAACTCGTCGCCACCATCCGCTCACCCATGCAGATCATCGTCGGCGAGCACGACTGGCTGGCCGAGGCGGGCCGCCATCTGCACGAGCGCGTGGGGGGCAGTCGGCTGGCCGTGATCCCGGGGGCGCCGCACAACGCGTACTACGAGACACCGGACGCCTACAACGACGTGGTCGCGGCATTCCTGGCCGACATCCACGCCGCGGTGTAGCAGCCTCGGCCGGGTCCGCCCGGCCGCGGCGAGACGTCAACGCCGGGCCAGCGCGGCCATCACCCCTTCGATCTGCCCCAGGGCGTCGGGGCGAACCGTGTAGTGCGTGAAGCCCCAACGCTCGCGTCGCTCCACGAGCCGATCGATGAGCTCCCACTCGGTGCCCACCATGAGATAGGGGGTCGCCAGCACATCGTCGACGCTCATCGAACCGAGGTGCGCGGCGATCAGGTCCTCGGCCGCGCGGACCGGCTCCTTGGTGATCACGACCGCCTGCACCAGCACCTGGAGCTCGACGGACTCCAGCCGCTCGCCCGCCATCGCGCGCACGTGGGCGACCTGTTCGTCCACCCGGGCGGGCGCGAATCCGGCCGGCTCGTGATGTTGGCCGTCCTCCAGCGTCTTGCCGAGCCCCGTGAACCCGACGGCGTCCGCCAGGCGCGCCCCGATGCCGAGCACCCGATCGCCGCCACCGCCCACGAGCAGCGGCAGGCGCGCCTGGACGGGGCGGGGCACCACCGTCTCGGCGGTCAGGTCGTAGTGCTCGCCATGATGGGTGACGGGCTCGCCGTCGAACAGCCGCCGCAGGACCCCGACCGCCTCTTCGAGGCGGTCCACTCGCCGAGCGGGCGGGTCGAAGACGAGACCGGCCCGCTCGTACTCGGGGCGGGCGTGACCCGCGCCGAGGCCGAGCTCCATGCGGCCTTCGGAGAGGAGATCGAGCGTGGCGACGTCGCGCGCGAGGAGCGACGGGTTGTAGAAGTCGTTGTTCAAGACCATGGTGCCGATCCGGAGGCGCTCGGTGGCCTCGGCCGCGGCGGCCAGCGAGACGAGCGGCGCCAGGCCTCCCAGGTGGTCGGCCGTCACCAGCATGTCGAAGCCCGTGTCCTCGGCCCGGCGGGCCAGGTCCACCCACTCGCGCCGCGAGGCGGCGCGGGGCACCTGGAGGCTGAAGCGAAACGGGCGGGGCGAGGGCATGGCCCCCGATCATGGCCGATCCTCCGCCCGACCCGAAACGGCGCGATGGCTGCCGCGCCGAGCGGTACCGCTATCGCCGAGGAATCCCGGGTCGCGACGGCGATGATCGCCGCCGGCGTCCCACCACGATGGCGCTCATCCCGGCGACTACCAGGCCCCCGCCGAAGGAGACCAGGGGCCCCGGGGCGAACCCCGTCATCGCCAGGACCCCGACCGGCGCCGGGGCGGGCGCGCTCGGAGCCGCCGGCGGCGGGCCCGGGGCGGCGACCGGCGAGGGGATCGGCGCCTCGGCGAACGAGAGCGGGACGAAGCTCCGTTGGTCGAAGTCGTCGACGTTGCCCACGCTGAGGACACAGGCCGGCGGGTCGGCACAGTCCAGGCTGGCGCCGCCGACCGTGATGACGCGGACGACGCGGTAGGTGGTGCTGACCGTCCCGACGCCGTCGGCCTGCACGAAGACCCCGGTCGAGAAGTCGCAGTCGCTCACGAGGACCGAACCGGCCGGACACTCGAGCAGCGCGATGGTCGCCCCGGGGGTGAAGCCGCTGCCCTCCACCGCGACCGCCTGGGCGTCGAGCAGTCCGGTGGACGGGTCCGCGCTGACGACGGGGGCAACGATGGGTACGTCCTCGAACGAGAGGGGGACCGAGACCGACACCGCGGGGTTCGCGGTCTCCTCCAGGCCCAGCACACAGGCGTTGGGGGTCGCGCAATCGGTGAGCGCGCCACCGACGTTGATGACCCGGGTGACCGTGAACTGAGACGAGAGCGAGCCCGACGCGTCAGTCGTGGTGAAGCGGAGCCCGGCGAGGTCGCACTGCGCGGTGCCCGTGGCGCCGGTCAGGCACTCGGCCATGCCCACCTGCGCGGCGGGATCGAAGCCGGTGCCGCTGAGCGTGATCGTCTGGCCGTCGAGCAAGTCGCTCGACGGGGTGGCCGACGCGGTCACCGACCCGGCCGCCGCAGCGACGCCCGACAGGGAGAGGACGACGAGCGTCGCCAGCGCCATGGCCCGCAGCACCATCGCTGTTCGACACCTCATGGATGGCTCCGATCGTCCGTGGCAGCGTAGGTGGTGCGACCGGGTGGTCTCCGAGCCGCGAAGCGGGCTGTCGGGCCAGCGCACCTCGTCCGACCAGACTGGAGAGATGCCCAGGCGACGACGAGTCCACCGCGAGTTCGCGCCGGACTCGTCCCACTGGCGCCGGGACGGCCAACCCAAGGCCCGTTTCGCGACCCAGAGTGAGGCCCTGAGCGTCGCCGACGAACGCGGCGCCGAGTCGAGGACCCGGCTCGAGGTCTACGAGTGCCCCTACTGCGGGGGCTGGCACATGGGTGGGCGCTCGTCGGACGCCTCGGACTGACGCCGGACCCGGACTCGAACCGCCCGAGTACCCTGAAACAGCCGACAACAGGGGGAAGAACGTGGCCTATACCGCTGCAGTGACCAGCGACGAGGAACGGAGGCGGATCGCCTACGAGCGCTCGGCCCGGCCCCGGGAGTACTACGAGCGGCTGCGGGCCAGCGGGCCCATCGACAACAGCGAGAACCCCGAGGAGCTGCTCGTGCTCCGGCGGGGCGACGTCGAGCACGCCCTTCGCACCTGGCAGGACTTCTCCTCCGACTTCGGCGGCGTGATGGGGAGCGAGGAGCCGATCATCCCGCTCAACGTCGACCCGCCGCTGCACGTCCGGTATCGCAAGCTGCTCGATCCCTACTTCGCTCCGCGCAAGATGGCGACCCTCCAGCCGGCGGTCCAAGCGCACACGAACGCGCTCATCGATGCCTTCATCGACCGCGGGAGCTGCGACTTCTCGACCGAGCTGGCGGTGCCCCTGCCCTGCTCGACTTTCCTCAGCCTTCTCGGACTGCCCCTGGACGAGCTGGACGCCCTGGTCCGCTGGAAGGACATCATGATCCGCCCCGAGCACGTCGTGGCCGACCGGGACGCCGCGATGCAGCTGCAGGCGGAGACGGCGATGGAGATCTACGCGCGTTTCGGCGCCGAGATGGCCGACCGCCGGTCCCACCCCCGCGACGACTTCATCACGCATCTGACCCAGGTGGAGATGGACGGAGAGAAGCTCACCGACAGCGAAATCCTGCGGACCTGCTTCCTGCTCCTGGCCGCCGGACTGGACACTGTCACCATCTCGTTGGAGTGCATCTTCTCCTTCCTCATCGAGCACGACGACGCCCGCCGGATGCTCGTCGAGGAACCCGGCTCGGAGGTCAACCTCATCGAGGAGCTGCTCCGCTGGGAGACGCCGGTGCAGCATGTATCGCGGCGCGCCACCCGTGACATCGAGCTGGACAGTGGCGCCAAGATCCCCGTCGGGTCCCAAGTGGGCATCGCCCTGGCGTCGGCCAACGTCGATCCCGACGGGCTACCGGAAGCGGCTCAGGTCGACGTGCGCCGCGGCGACATCCGCAACTTCGCCTTCGGCGGTGGCCCCCATCGCTGCCTCGGGTCGAACCTGGCCCGGATGGAGCTGCGCACGGTGGTGCGAACCTGGCACGACCGGATCCCCGACTATGCGCTGGTGCCGGGAACGGAACTCGTGTGGAACGGCGCGACCCTGCGCGGCCTCGACCACCTGCCCCTCGAGTGGGAGACGGCGTGAAGATCAGCATCGACAGCACCCGATGCGAAGGTCACGGCCGCTGCTGGGAGAACGCGCCGGGCCTGGTCGATGACGACGAGGACGGGCGCGGCGCGGTCCGCGGCGACGGCGTCGTTCCTCCGGAACTCGAACACCAGGCTCGCATCGCCGAGGGCGCCTGCCCGGAGCGGGCGGTCATCCTCTCCGACTGACGGCGGTAGCACCCGAGGCGGGCCGGCCCTCCGACGGCGGTGACGGATCGAGGCGCTTGTACGGTGCGCAAATCGGATCACGTCGTCGCGGATTGCGCCTTTGTTTCGCGGCCCGCTCCGCACTCAGGCCACGACGAGCACGGCACCGACCTCCCCCTCTTCATCGCCCGCTGCTTTACCATCGCCACCATGGCCGCCGATACCCTGGCATCGGTGTCGCTCCCGACTCCTCCTGACGGGGGTCGGGCTAGCGGGGATCGGGCCTGTCGACATTCCAATGACGACCCACCTGGGCGTACCAGCCGTCATCACCTGCGGGGAGAACGGTGAAGCGACTGATCGTGCGCTGTCCGCCCTGTTGATCACCGTAGAGGAGGTCGATGGTGAAGGGTTGCCGCTTGGTCAGGTCTGTCATGAAATCGGGACGCAGCGGATCATCGGGATCTCGGACCGCCGCCTCCCAGTAGCCGTTGCCCCCAGCGGCGATGTAGAGGTCGATGGTGAGGCGACGGAATTCTTCGACCCGGACGTGAGGTCGTTCCTCAAACGCCTGGTCGGGCATCGGGTGCCACCCGTGGAGTAGGGCGATCCCCGTCCCAAGATTTCGAAGTCCCATGGCGAGGTAGATGACCCCGCCCTCCTCCTCGAAGATGACACGGCCGCCGCTGACTCGGGCGGTATGGCGGTCGTGCCATAAGACCTTGTGGACCGGATCGTCGGAGAGTGACGGCACGAGCAGCGGACGCATTGCGGTGAGGAGGGACTCCTCGGCGATGCGGGCTGACCGGTTCGCCGACCGCACCGCTGAAAACGTGGCCACGGCGAGTACGAGAGTGCCTCCGGCCGTCGCGAAAGAGGCTATCGACGTCCAGTTGGCCATGAGTTGGCACCCTATCGAGTGCCGGGCTGGCGATGGCTCGGATCGACTCGCCGCCGTCTGACCGAGTGCTCACGCCAGAGATCATGGTCGCCCTCTACCGGTAATCCGGGGCTTCCCCGGTATGGCGTTCGCGCCGGGAACGTCAACCGCGACAACAGACGGCCGGTTCCGGGTGACCGGCCGAAACGGCGGCGACCACAAGACCGCGGGACGGCTCGAACACCGTCATCTCGAGAGCGCTTCTCGAGCCTCCCGTCGCGCCGACTGAGCGGCCAGTTCCGATCGGGTGGCAACGCCGAGCTTCGTGAAAATGTGAGCAAGGTGGGTCTTCACGGTGGCCCGCGAGATGAAGAGCTGCTCGCCAATCTCCGGATTCGTCAAGCCCTTAGACGCCAGACGAACCACATCGATTTCGGTCGGCGTGAGACTGGCCCAGCCCTTCGAGGGTCGCTTGCGCTCGCCACGAGATCGCGAGACGTAGGCGACGGCTGCATCGAGCTCAAGGGCGGTGCCCTCTTCCCAGATCGCCTCGAATCGCTCGCGGTCGAGCTGCTCTCGGGCGCGCTCGAGGTCCACCTCGAACGCGCGTTGAGGGCCGGGCCACCGAGGAGTCCCGATCCGGCGGCGGAAGGCGTCTGAGGCGGCGAAGATCCGAACCGCCTCCTCGACGCTCTCCTGTTCCAGCGCCAACGACGCGAGGGCGTCCAAGGAGTCCGCGACGCCGGGTTGCAGCCCGCGCTGGCTCCGCAGTTGGAGGGCCTCGTGATGGAGATCCTCCGCCCGACTCCGCTCACCGACGTGGCGTTCCAGCTGTCCCTCATGGAAGTCCGCCATCGCGAGCACCCAAGGATTGCCTGCACCTTCGGCGTACCTCTTCGCTTCCGCCAAGGCCGCACGGGCGCTGGCGATGTCATCGGATGCGAGGAGGGCCGCCCCCAGCACCGAATATCCCCATCCCCAGATGAAGGGGATGGGTGGTTCGTCCTCGCTGTCGAAGAGCATCTTGAGCAGGGTGGCAGCCCCGCCCGGGTCGCCGAGCTCTGCGGTCATGGTCAAGAGGTCGAGGATCGCAAACGGCCGTCCGATGTTTGCGCCCGTCGCACTGGCCCGGCGGGCGAACGCCTCGAGTCGCGTCCGCGCCGAATCGTGGTCGCCAGTGACCATCTCGAGTTCGCCCAAGAGGGCCACCGCGAGGCCCCCCGTCGACGGGTCACCGACGTCCTCGCACAACTCGAGCGAGGTCTCGAACTCGTGCCTCGCCGTTTCGAAGGCGCCCTGGTGCAACGCGATGAAGCCCTCGACGATGTGACACCAGCCCAGGAAGAACTTGTTCTGCAGCCGGGATGCGAGCGAGCGCAACTCGTCGAGGGGTTGGCGGACCCCGTCGAAGTCCTCCTGGATCACCCAGGCGACCGTCATCATCTTGAGCCCGTCGGCCACGGCCCAGTCGTCCCCGATCGACCGTCCGAGCTCGACGCTGTCGCCGAGCACCAGGCGGGCGGCCGGTGCGTCGAAGTAAAGCTCGTGGGAACTCGTCGTCGTGAGCGACCGGGCGATGGTCCACTCGTCACCCAGCGCCTTGGCCATGACCAGCGCCTCCTCGGCCCGCTGGAACTGGGTGCGGTGGTCGTCGGCGTAGAGCGCGACGTGCGCGGCGCCCCACAAGGCACGCGAGCGCAGCACGGACGGTCCGTCGTCACGAGCCAGCACCCGAGCGAACCACTGCTGGCCCACCGCCAGGTGGCCCCGCAGTTCCCAGAACAGGGCCAAGGCCGTGACCACACGCAGGGACTCCTCGTGCGCCCCCTCTGATTCCGCCCAGGCCAGGGCGGCCAGGAGATTGGCGTGCTCCTGCTCGAGCGCCGCGAGCCACTGCGGCCCGGTCGCGGTCAGTATCTGTGGAGCCGCCGTCTCCGCGTACTCCATGAAGTAGGTGAGGTGGCGTCCCCGCACCTCGTCGACCTCGCCGGCCTCCGTGAGACGGGCGCGCGCGTACTGTCGAATGCTCTCGAGCATTCGGTAGTGGGTCTCCGTGTCCTCCCCGTCGACCTGGACCAGCGACTTGTCGACCAGCCTGGTGAGCAGGTCGAGGACGGCGTAGGAATCAAGGAGCTCGTCGGAACAGACCGCTTCGACCGCGGGCAGGCTGAAGCCCCCGGCGAACACCGACAACCTTCGCAAGAGCGCCTTCTCATCCTCATCGAGCAGGCTGTGGCTCCAGCCGACCGATGCCTCGAGCGTCTGTTGCCGAGCCATGGCGGTCCGAGATCCGCCCGTCAACAGACGGAACATGTCGTCCAACTTCTCGGCGATCCGCACCGGGTGCATCATGCGGACCCGGGCCGCGGCCAGCTCTATCGCGAGGGGGAGCCAGTCGAGCTGGCGACAGATCTCGACGATGGCGTCGATTTCCTCGCCCTTCGGGGCAAAGCCGGGACGGACCTCGGTGGCCCGATCGAGGAACAGCCCCATCGCGGCCTTGCCATCGAGCGCGGGGACGCGGTAGGCGATCTCGCCGGGTAGGCCGAGGGGCTCGCGGCTGGTCGCGATGACCTGCAAGCCGGGAGCGGCTTTCAACAGGCGCTCCGTCATCTCGGCGACCCGTTCGAGCACGTGCTCGCAGTTGTCCAGGATCAGGAGCACCTTGTGGTTGGCCAACTGCTGTTCCAACGTCTGCAGAATCGGGTGTTCTGGCTCTTGGCGCAGCCCCAAGGCGGCGGCCACCGTGTGCGGGACCAGCTCTCCGTCGATGACGTGGGAGAAATCGATCCACCGAGTGCCGTCGGCCCGGAGGTGCGCGCTGTCGGCCGCGACCTGGAGCGCCAACCTGGTCTTGCCGCACCCACCCGAGCCGGTCACCGTCACCAGGCGGCTCCGCTGCGACAGATCGCCCAGCTCCACCAGTTCATGCTCGCGACCAATGAAGGAGCTCAGCTGAACCGGGAGGTTATTCGGGGACGAGTCCAGCGATTTGATCGGCGGGAAATCCCTGCGGAGCCAGGGGTGGCACAGCTGCCACACCCCCTCAGGGCGGCCGAGGTCCTTGAGCCGGTGCAAGCCGAGGTCGAGCAGTCCGATGTCATCGGGCAGCCGATCGACCACGAGATCGCGCATGGACTGGGTCAGCACGGTCTGGCCCCCATGCGCCGTGGCCCGCAGGCGGGCACAACGGATGATTGCGGGGCCGGAGATCTTTCCTCTCTCGCCCACCTGGACGTCGCCGGTGTGAAGCGCCATCCGTACACGCACCGTCATATCCTTCGGCCACGGCTCCGCGGCGAGAGCGAGCTGCGCTTCGAGAGCCGCCTCCAACGCGTCGCGTGCCACGCCGAACACCGCGACCACGCTGTCCCCCTCGCCCTGCTCAACCGGTCGGACGCCGCCGTGATGGCTGACCGCGTCGGCCAGAATTTGATCGTGGCGCGCCACCAGCGCCGCCATGGCCGCGGGGTCGGCCTCCCACAGCTTCGTCGAGCCTTCGATGTCGGTGAGGAGGAAGCTGACGGTGCCGGTGGGGAGCTTCATGGCGTCATCGGCCCCGTCGTGCTCGAGACTCGGCCGTGGCTCCGGTGCCGTTGGAAGCTGCGGCACAGCTGCGCCGGTCGAAGTGCCTGAAGGTGCGGTGCGCTGGGGTGTCATAGGAGCCAGCATCGTTGTCGAGGATCCTCGGAACATCGGCCATGTGGCCGATATCGTGCTGACTGACCTGGGTCGTTGTCATCGGTCCCCCTGCCATTGGGTCCGCCTCGACGGCCTCGGCCAAGCCTACGACTGGAGGCCGCGATTGCCATCCCGTGCGGCCCTACACGGCTCTAACCCTCGATCGACCGATTCGGTCGCGTTACGCTCCCCCACCGCGGCCACCTTCATCACATCGGCATCGAAAACGGCTATGCCGGCTGGCGGTGGCCATGCTCATCGTGGGCCTCGCGGTTCACCGTTGCGCAAACCTGTCCTCGATCCGACCAAGGACTACCAGCGCTTTCCCTGACGACGAAAGTCCCGCTCTCCGATGTCTTGAGACATCACACTGGAGGGGTGCTCGCGAAAGCATTGGACCAGGGCCGCGCTAGCCGTCGAAACGAGTCTCCACACGTTTCGGAGGGCAGTCTCCACGCGCACGGTCTGCCGCTGGAGCCACCCGGTGGGTAGTCAAGGGCGGCGCCCACGTGAACCCGTGAGCAGATCTCCCCACGGATCGTCGGTGCTGGGCGGTCCATTCCAAGCCAGGGGTCTGCGCCCCGCGTGCCACGTGATCCGGAACTACCTGATCGGCACGCCTTGGGGCCGTTCGGTGTTCGGTAATACTGAACACTTTGTAATCGAGCGATACTTCCATCTAGATAAGGGTGTTCGGTGTTCGGTGTAACCGGACACCGAACACCTGGTAGGCTTTTGGGCCTATGGAAACGCGGCAGGACAACGACGATCCGGCGGTCGCGGACCTCATCGACGCACTTCATCAGGTTGATCCGGCTCTGAAGGCCGTCTCCACGAGCCCCTACGACGGACCCGACCTCGTGCTCCAGGCACCAGGTGGAGCAAAAATCCTCATCGAAGTTAAGGCGGCGCGGCGTCCGAGTCCGGCAACCACAGCCGCTCTCATCAAGCGCACATCGCCATTCGATGGCAAGACCCATGTCCTTGTGGCGGACTACTTGATGCCAGAAGTGCGGAGACAGCTGAAGGATGCAGGGTGGTCATGGCTAGACCGTCGTGGTCACTTACGGCTTCGTGCGGATTCCCTCCTGCTCGACACCGAGGTCCCGTCACAAGTCTCGGGCGGTCCCCCTGCGGCACCCCTATCCACACGAGGGGGTCGGGACGTAGCAATGTTGCTTGTCGCGACGGGTCAATCCGTCGGCGTCCGACAGGCTGCACAGTTGCTCCACCGGTCGCCCAGCACTGTGTCCGGAGCTCTTCGAGACTTACGAAAAGTGTCCTTGGTCGGGTCTTCCGGGAACCCAGTTCTGCCGGAACTCTTCTGGGCACTCAGCGCTGAGTGGGTTCACATGTATCAGCCGGTCGGACTCAGAAACCTGCCCCCGCGTACCGCAGAACCGAGACAGCTGCGTTTCGGATTCGACGACCCGGAACAATCCATTGGCTGGGCGCTGAGGGGAGCACTCGCGGCGGCAGCCTGGGGTGCCCAGTTGGCTGTTTCAGGCGACTATCCGCCCGACTTCTTCGTACCGGACGAACGAACGCTGCGGATAGCGGAACATCTGTTCGGACGTAGCGACCATGATCCGGCCTGTACTGTCGCTGTCGCACCGAACACATGGATCGTCAACAACCGCTTCGATCTGAAATCGCGTGGGGTTGCTCAGCTGGAGTGGCCTGTCGTTCACCCGGTCGTGGCGGCCCTTGATCTAGCCCAAGATCCTCGTGGCCGAGAAGCACTACAGACTTTCGTCCCTCCCAAGGGTTGGAACCGTGCTTGGTGACGACGAATGTATCGATCTAGTTCCTGATCCAACCGGAATGCTCGAGCGCCTCATGGGAGCGCTAGCACAGCTTTCGGGCGGCTTGAACGGCGAATGGACGCTAATCGGCGGCCTCGCTGTGATGGTTCGTCTCACGTCGGCCCACCGTTCAACGTCGGATATCGACACCATCGCCCGAGCAGTGTCTCCAGACGGTAGGGCGGTGCTCGTCGCCCAGGGGGCGGTATCCACTGCCAACGGGGTGTCCGTCAACGGCATCAAGATCGACATCATCGATATTGCGTCTGATCTCGACCTTGACAACCTTCCAAGTGATGTCTCCCAGCGCATGTTTGTTCTCGCGCACTGGTGGATGGCAGCCAGTGCTAACCCGACTCGGATCCGATTGGTCGATTAGAGAACTTCTCAGAGACGAACGTTGTCCCGAAGATTGTTGAAGTGAGGCGGTGGTCCCCCGCCTGAGACCTGCCAGCTGGTAGGGATCGGGCACCACCAAGAAACCCAGGAAGGGGACCACCGTGAAGAAGAAGGTAGCTGTTGTGAGCGTCGCCGACGCGGAGGAGGCAGCCCGATTGGCTGACCTGCCGCTGGAGGCGACAGTCGCCCTGGCCGAGGTGGCCGGGGCGATCAAAGACGGGCTGCTGGCGTTCGCGTCGGCCACCGGGCTCGTCGTCATGCACCAGATGATGGCAGGCCGAGCTGACCGAGGCGATCGGCGAGAAGCACGCCAAGATCCCGGCCCCAGAGCGGGTCGGAAACTGGCACGGCACCACCAAGGGCTCGGTCGTGCTCGGCGGGCGCCAGGTCAGCACCGAGCGCCCGCGGGGCCGCACAGCAGCCGGAGACGAGATCGGGCTCGACACCTGGAAGGCGTTCAGCTCGGCCGACCTGCTCAACTCCCTCGTCGTCGAGCGCATGCTGGCCGGGGTGGCCACCCGGCGCCACCTCGACGTGGCCGAGCCGGTCGGAGAAGAGCTCGAGGGGCGCTCGAAGTCCATGTCCAAGTCGGCCGTCTCCCGGCGCTTCGTGGCGGCGACGACCAAGGCCATGGGCGAGCTGATGGCCCGGAACCTCTCCGACCTCGACGTGGCCGTCCTCATGATCGACGGGCTCGACGTGGCCGGCTCGTGTGTCGTGGTCGCCCTGGTCATCACGACCGACGGGACCAAGGTCCCCGTCGGGCTGTGGCTGGGCGACACCGAGAACAAGACGGTGGTCACCGCCCTGTTGGCCGACCTCGTGGCCCGGGGCCTCGACGCCGAGTCCGGCGTGCTCTGCGTCATCGACGGCGCCAAGGCGCTGGCCGCGGGCATCAAGAAGGTGTTCGGCGAGCCGCCCTGGTGCAGAGGTGCGTTCTGCACAAGCGTCGGAATGTCGAGGGTCACCTGCCCAAGGAGCTGGCCGGGGTCGTCGACAAGCGACTGGCCCTCATCTTCGCCCAGCCCGACGCGGCCAAGGGGCTGGCCGCCGCCAAGGGCCTGGCCAAAGAGCTCGAGGCCGACCATCCCGACGCCGCTGCGTCACTGCGCGAAGGGCTCGAGGACATGTTCACCGTCCGGCGTCTCGGCGTCGGCGGCACATTGGCCGCGACGCTGACCACCACCAATTGCATCGAGTCGATGATCTCGATCGCCAAGCGGACGACCCGCCGGGTCACGAAGTGGAAGGACGGCTCCATGAAGAAGCGCTGGATCGCCGCCGGCATGCTCGAAGCCGAGCGCTCCTTCCGGCGAGTGCGCGGCCACAAGGACATGGCCAAGCTGGTCGACGCCCTTCGCCGCGAGGTCACGCCAGCCGTTGATACACCCGAAGAGTACGATCAGGCAGCAGCCTGAACACGCTGTGGCCACCGTCATTCGAAACCACTATTCGACTGGCCAGACCAGCACCTCTTGTCGCCGCCAAGCTCCAGTCCATCCCTACGAGACGAGAAACCAGTGCCGACAAGCGGTTCTCTGACCTCCTCGATGTATACCGGCTGCTTGAGCGCTACTCCGCGGTTGCGGTAACGACAGATCTGATCACCCTTGCTCCTGCGAATCTCGGCACTTGGTGCGTCACCTACCTAGCAGATCTCTTTATCTCCGATGCGGAGCGATCCTCTCGTTGGTTGCGGCTTGCGGCCGATAGCCCGATCGATGCACGGGACCTCGACGCCATTGGATCGTTAGTCGTAGCGACTGCGACAGATCTTGGTTGCACGATCGCAAATTGCTAATGAGGCGACTGGAGGTCATATGCCGCCATCCCCTGGAGGGGTGCTCGCAAAAGCGTTGGACCAGGGGCGCGCTAAGCGTTGAATCGAATCTCCACACGTTTCGGAGGGCAGTCTCCACACGACCCTGACCCTGGCCCCGCGCTCCGCTAAGGCTGCGCTGTCACGACCTTTTGCAACTACATGGGCTGTTGATTTGCGAACATCCCCTGGAGGCGGCGCCGGGAATCGAACCCGGGTAAAAGGCTTTGCAGGCCTCTGCCTAAACCACTCGGCCACGCCGCCCTGGCGGTGGGTCAGCCTATCCGGCCAACTGGTCCTCTCCGCAGGCCGTAGCCGCGCGACCCATGATTCACTGGTGATCAATGAAAGCGTTCCGTGATCGGCGCCTCTTCGCGCCCGCTCTGCTGGCCGCTGGTCTCCTGATCGGCACCCTCGTGGCCCCGGCCGTCGCCGTGGGAGCCGCCACGACGGGATTGCCCAAGCCGTTCGGACGGCTGCTGTGCGCGCCCTCCGACGGCGTTCGACTCTGTCGTGGCGGGTTTGTGGGGACCGAGGACCTGCGAGTCCCGAGTTTCGACGGGGTGCCGCTCGACACCGACCTGACGTTGCCGGCCGCAGGCAAGGCTCCCTACCCCCTCATCGTGCTCTTGCAAGGGATCGGTGGGAACAAGTTCGACTACGAGTCCACGAGCGACGACGGCATGGTCGACAACGTGACGCTTGCCTCGCACGGGTGGGCGGTCCTCACGTACACCGCCCGCGGGTTCGGGAACTCATGCGGCACGGCGGCCTCTCGCGTCCACACACCAGCCTGCGCCAAGGGCTGGGAGCAGCTGGCGGACTCGCGCTATGAGGTCCACGACACGCAGTATCTGGCGGGAGTGCTCGTCGACGAGGGCTACGCCCGCCCGGGGATCGCTGTCGCAGGTGTCTCCTACGGCGGCGGGCAGTCGCTCGAACTGGCGATGCTGAAGAACCGCATCCGGCTGACCGACGGTCGCTACGTGCCCTTCGTGAGCCCGAAGCACCACATTCCGATGTCCGTGGTGGCCGCCTTCGCCATGTGGCCCTGGGACGATCTGGCGACCGCGCTCGACCCCAATGGGCGACTGTCCACGAGCACGGACACGCCGGCGGTCGCCGATCGACAACCGGCGGGCGTGGCGAAGGAGCAGTGGGACTCGGTCCTCTACGCGACGGCCGCCGCCGGATACCTCTCCCCTCCGGGGGTCGACCCGACGTCCGACCTCACCGACTGGGAAAACGCCACCGTCGCCGGCGAGCCCTTCTCATCGAGCGAGTCCAGCGCACTGGTCGACCTGTCAGGCCTACAAGTCGGCCATCGGTATCTCGATGCCGAGGGGCGGTCCGGCGCCGACGGTGATCCAAAGCGGTTGGACGGATTCGCTGTTCCCGGTCAACGAGGCGCTGCACTTTGCCAACCGCGTCAGGGCGTCGGGAGCGAAGACGCCACTTCTCCTGATGTTCGACGACGTCGGCCACCCGTGGGCGCAGAACAAGACCGCCGATGTCGCGTTCAACCAGCACACCGGCATCGCCTTCTTGGACGCCGTCGCACTGCAGCACCGACGGCCCGAGGCCGGAATCGACGTGCGAGCGCAGACGTGCCCGGCGACGGCGCCCTCCGGACCGACGGAGCACGCCGCCTCGTACGGCGCGCTGCAAGACAGAACGCTCTTTCTCCAATTGGACGGCTCCGGTCCCCAGCAGGTCACCTCGACGGGGGGCAACCCGACCGTGGCGAACTCGCTCGACGCCGTCGACCGACCGCTGTGTGATCCGCTCCCGGCGGCGGTCGAGCCCGGGACGGCGACCTACACCGTGCCGGCCGGATCGACTGGCCTCCATGTACTCGGCGGCGTCACGATCAAGGCCGACCTGAGTGTCGTCGGCCCCTACCCCGAGCTCGTCGGGCGGCTCTGGGACGTCTCTCCCAACGGGACCACCAGGCAGATCGTCGAGATGGGTGCGTTCCGCCCCTCGGTGAACCAGTCCGCCACGACGCAATCGGGAACGACGGCCACCGAGTCGATCAGCTTCCAGCTGCCGCCTAATGACTACGTGGTCCCGGCCGGCGACACGCTCCAGCTGGAGCTGGTGGGGAGCACGGCGCCCTTCTTCCGTGCCTCGAACGGCACGTTCACCATCACGGTGACCAACCTGCGGGCGACGGTGCCGCTCGCATAGCCCGCCCGGATCGCACGGCTGGGGCGGTGAGCCGCTCGTTCGGCAGTCCAGCTAGGGACGCCGGATGGCTAGCGCCGCCGGCGGCGCCCCAGGAACCAGATTGCGGCGCCGATCAAGCCGACCACGACCACCACCTTCACGGCCTCCCACACGAACCCCACGATCGTGTGGAGCACGGCGAAGGCGATCACGACGCCGACGACACCGACCACGACGAGCACCGCACCTTCGGCGACCCGAATCCCAGAGCCCCTGCGCTTCTCGATGTCCGCCATGTCGCTCTCCCTGTCCTCGTTCGCCCGATGCTACGTTCCGCCTCATGGCCGACCTGCGGGAGCGCCGTCAGGCCCTGCTCGGCCAGCCCGACCTTCGGGGGATGGACTTCTGTCGAGCCTACGCCCGGGCCGCTGACGAATGGTTGTCGGGCGTGGCCGACCGGGCGGCCGGTTCTGGTGCCCGCCGCCTGGCCCTCCTCGCCGTCGGCGGCTACGGCCGGGCCGAGCTCTGCCCGTTCAGCGACCTCGACGTCGTCCTCGTCCACGACGGCCACCGTGACGTCTCGCAGATCGCGGACGCGATCTGGTACCCGGTCTGGGACCAGGGGGTCCACCTCGACCACAGCGTGCGGCGGCCCGAGGAGGTCCTGGCGGCGGCCGATGCCGACCTGCGCGTGGCGCTCGGCCTGCTCGACGCTCGCCTGGTGTGGGGAGACGAGCGCTTGGTGGAGTCCGTGCTCTCCGAGACGCTCGCCCGCTGGCGCACCCGACTGGGCGCCCGGTGGCTGCCCACGCTGGCCGAGCAGATGGCCGAGCGGCACCGGTCCCAGGGCGAGGTCGCCTTCCTCCTCGAACCCGACCTGAAGGAGTCGCACGGCGGCCTGCGCGACGCCAACGTCCTGCGCGGCATCGCGGCCTACGCGCCGCGGCTCGCCGATCACGTCGACCTCGGCTCGGTCAAGCCCTCGACGGACCTGTTGATCTCGATCCGCGTGGAGCTCCACCGACGGGCCGGGCGCGCCCTCGACCGGCTGCTCCTCCAAGAGCAGGATCAGGTGGCGGCGCTGCTCGGGTTCGACGACGCGGACGCGCTCATGGCGTCGGTGTCGGAGGCCGGGCGGCGCATCGCCTGGGCGGTCGACGACGCGTGGCGCCGCCGGGCCTCCTGGCAGCCGGCCAAGCCGACGCGGCGCCTGGCGCGCCGGCGCAAAGGCAAGCCGGCACCGGTGCTCGAGGCGCCTGCCCCCTCCGAACCCGGCCTCGTCGTGGTGGCGGGCGAGGTCGACCTCACGACCGACGCCGCGCTGCGCGAGGACTCGTCCCTGCCCCTGCGGCTGGCGGCGCTGGCTTCCGAGACGGGTCGGCCGATCGCCCGGGCGGCCCTGCACCGCCTGGCCGACCAGATGGAGCCGGCTCCCGACCCCTGGCCCCTCGAAACGCGCCAAGCGCTCGTCCGCGCGCTGTGCGGTGGGCACGAGGCCACGGCGTCGTTCGAGGCCCTCGACCATGCCGAGGTCCTCACGCGCCTGCTCCCCGAGTGGGGACCCGTCCGGCACAAGCCGCAGCGCAACGCCTACCACCGCTTCACGGTGGACCGGCACCTGCTCGAGGCCGCCGCCAACGCCGCGGAGCTGACCGACCGGGTGGGGAGGCCCGACCTGCTGGTGATCGGCGCCCTCCTGCACGACATCGGCAAGGGCTATCCCGGCGACCACACCGAGGTCGGGGTGGTGCTCGTCGATCGCATCGGCCACCGGATGGGCTTCCCCGACCCTGACGTCGCGGTGCTCGTCTCGATGGTGCGGCTGCACCTCTTGCTCCCCGACGTCGCCACGCGCCGCGACCTCGAGGACCCCGCCACCATCGATGCGGTGGCGAGCGCCGTCGGGGACGGCGAGACCCTCCAGCTGTTGGGTGCGTTGGCGGAGGCCGACGGGCTCGCCACCGGCTCGTCGGCCTGGGGCCCCTGGAAGGCGGGGCTCGTGGCCGAGCTCGTCAACCGCACGACCGACCACCTGGAGGGGAGGCCCTCCTCGCGCGGCCCCCGCTGGCCGACCGAGATCCACCACGAGCTCATCGCCGAGGTCCGGCGCACCGAGCGGCCGGCCGTGGTCCTGGACCCGCCGCGGGTGATCGTGGCGGCCGTCGACCGCCCGGGCCTGCTGTCGTCGGTCGCCGGCACCGTCGCGCTGCACGGCCTCGACGTGCGGAGCGCCGACGCCAAGAGCGAGGGGGGCGTGGCGGTCGAGGTCTTCACCGTCGAGGTCCCCCGGGGTTCCTGGCCGGACGGCGCCAAGCTGCGCGAGGACCTCGACGCCGTGCTCGGCGGCCGCCTGGCACTCGACGAGGAGCTCTCGGTCAAGGCCGCCGCCTACGCCGGGCAACGCCGGGTGTGGTCCCCCCACGTGATCGTGCCCAAGGTCGTCTTCGACAACGAGGCCTCGAGCTCCGCCACCGTGCTCGAGGTGCGGGCGCCCGACGAACTGGGCCTCCTGCACAGGGTGACCCGGGCCCTCTTCGATTGCGATCTCGACGTGGTGTCCGCCCGGGTCTCGACGATCGGCAGCGAGGTCGTCGACGCGTTCTACGTGCGAGACGCGGCAGGCGCCAAGGTGACCCGACCCGAGGACCTGGAACGGATCGAACTGGCCGTCAAGGCGGTGGTCGACCGCCGGCCGGACCCCGAACGAGCGACCGAGCCCGCGGTGCCGCAGCGCAGCGCGGGCGAGCGATGAGGGACGGCCAGGCCCCGAAAAACCGGGCCTGGGGTGCGCTTTAGCCGGATTTGCTCCTGGTAGAATCCCGAGCCTCATGAGCAAGCGGCCAGCTCACGTCGCGAAGCGGCACAGTCGTACTCCGTGGATTCTGGCCGCCGTCGGAATTGTCCTGGCCGGCGGCGGCGCGGGCGGCTTCGTCCTCTACCACGCCGACCACGACGTCACCGCTCCCCCGGCTGTGGTGAGGCCGGCCGCGGTCGTCCCGCTGGCCGTGCTGTCGACCGACCCCGCGGCCAACGCCTCGAATGTCGAGGCCGACTCGGCGATCACCGTGCGGCTGTCGGCCGCGCTGGCGCCGAACAGCCCGCTGCCGACGCTCTCGCCCGGCGTGCCCGGCGCCTGGGCCCCGGTGTCGCCGACCGAGCTCGAGTTCATCGCCTCGGGACCGTTCGTGCCCGGAGCCGCCGAGACCCTCACCATCCCCGGCGGGCCGCAGGGGCTGCGCAGCGCCCAGGGCCAGGTCCTGGCGGCAAACGCCACCATCCCCTTCACCGTCGAGGAGGGTTCCACGCTCCGGCTCCAGCAGCTCCTGGCCGAGCTCGGCTACCTGCCCCTCATGTTCACCCCGACCAGCCAGCCGACCTCACCCACCCAGGAGCTCGAGCCCCAGCAGGGCGCCTTCACCTGGCGCTGGGCCGACCAGCCGACCGCGCTCACGTCGCTGTGGACGCCCGGGACCTGGAACATCATCACCAAGTCGGCGGTCATGGCCTTCGAGGATCAGCACGGCCTGAAGACCGACGGGCAGCCCGGCCCCGCCGTGTGGTCGGCCCTGCTGCAGGCGGCCGCCACCGGTCAAGCGGATAGCCACGCCTATCCCTTCGTGCTCGTGTCCGAGGGCAGCCCCGAGAACGTGGTCGTCTATCAGAACGGGGCCGTCGCCTACCAGACGCTCGCCAACACGGGCGTGGCCGGGGCGCCGACCCAGCAGGGCACCTTCACGGTCTACCTCCGCTACGTGTCCACGACGATGAGCGGCACCAACCCCGACGGGTCGAAGTATGTCGACCCCGGCATCCCGTGGGTCAGCTATTTCAACGGCAGCGACGCGCTGCACGGCTTCGTCCGTTCCAGCTACGGCTGGCCCCAGAGCGACGGCTGCGTCGAGATGCCACCGGCCAACGCGGCGGTGGTCTACCCGTTGACCCCCATCGGCACGATCGTCACCGTTCAGTAGCCAGGTCAGCAGCCAGGACGCTTGCGTCCGGCGCCTCGCCGGCCGACGCCTGGTCGACAACCCCCGGTCCCCACTGCGCCTGGTGCTGCTGCGCCACGGCCAACCCGCGCTCGCTCAGCATCGAGGCCACCCCCATCGCCTGGCGCCCGAAGCGCGCCCGGATGGCGCTGACTACGCCGGCCAGCTCCTCGGACGAGGTCTGCAGCTCGACGGCGCGCGCCGACGCCTCGGACTCGCCATCACCCGAGGCCACATCGAAGGCGAGCTGGCGTGGCGTGCCCTTGTGGGAGAGGTTGGACACGCTGACCCCGAGCAGGCGCACACCGGCGCGGAGCTCGACGGTCTCCAACAGCGCGCCGGCCACGGCGTCGATGGCCCGCGGTGCGTCGATCGCGAACGGCACCGTGTGCCCGCGGGTGATCGTCTCGAAGTCGGCGAAGCGCACCTTGACGGTGACCGTCCGTCCGGCCAACGCCTCCCCCCGCAGCGCCTCGGCCACGGCGTCGGACATCCGGAGCACGTGGTGACGCAGGGCGACCGGCTCGTAGACGTCATGGCGGAAGGTCTCCTCGTGCCCGATCGACTTGGCCGGGCGGTCGGCGACGACCGGGCGCACGTCGACGCCGTGGGCCAGCTCGGCCAGCTGCTGGCCGAGGACCCGACCGAACTGGTGGACGAGGACCCCCTCGGGTAGCCGGGCCAGCTCCCCCACCGTCCTGATGCCGAGGGCCTGGAGCCGCCGCCCGGTGGCCGGCCCGACGCCCCACAGCGCGCGGACCGACATGGGGTGGAGGAACCCCAGCTCCTCCTCCGCCAGCACCACCACGACACCGGGACCCGGCTCCACCCGCTCGCGGGTCGGCACCGGCTTGGCGGCGCGCGAGGCCAGCTTGGCCACGAGCTTGGAGCGACCCACGCCGACCGAGCAGTCGAGGGAGAGCTCCCCGGCGATGCGCCGGCGGAGGTCCTCGGCGATCCGCCGCGGGCTGCCGAGGAGGCGCGTGGCCCCCGAGACGTCGAGGAAGGCCTCGTCGAGGCCGAGCGGCTCGATGACGGGCGTCGCCTTCTTGAAGATGGCGTGGATCTGCCGGCTCACCTCCGAGTAGCGGGAGTGGCGACCATCGAGGAACACCGCGTCGGGACAGAGCTGCCGGGCCCGCACCGAGGGCATGGCCGAGTGCACGCCGAAGGCGCGGGCCTCGTAGGTGCAGGCGGCGACGACGCCTCGCTGCCCCGTGCCGCCGACGATGACCGGCCGACCCACCAGCTCGGGGCGGTCCAGGAGCTCGACCGCCGCGAAGAACGCATCCATGTCCACGTGCAGCACGGCCGGGGAGAGCTCACCCGAGCGGTCCAGCTCGCTCACGGTCGCCACCTCAGCTGAGCAGGAGCCGCCGGAAGCCCTCGGCGTAGAGGACGCCGGCTCGCCGGCCCTCCTCTTCGGCCCGCAGGCGCACGGCGTCCCCGGCCCAGGCGTCCCCGCCGGCGAACTGGCTGCGATGGCACTGGACGGCGGCCACCTTCACGTCGATCGTCTCGGTGACGTCCACCCACACGTCGGGCTCGAGGGTCCCGCTCAGGTAGGCCGCCGACGCCTGGTGCGCCGGGCCGCGGTCGGGGAAGTAGTGCGGCAGCCCGGCGGCCGGGCAGAGCGCGTCGAGCAACGCCCACCCGGCGATGCGGTGATCCCGGTGGTTGAAGTAGTGCTCGCCGAAGAACACGGCGGACGGATCGTGACCGCAGATCACGTCCGGCTTCACCTTGCGCACCCACCCGACCAGCTCGCCCCGAAACGACTCGTCGTCCTCCAGCTCGCCGTCGGGCAGCCCCAGCATGTGATGACCGGCGAGGCCGATGGTCTCAGCGGCCCGGTCCAGCTCGTCGGCGCGCTGGCGGGCCAGGACCGCCACATCCATCTCGGCGTCACGCGTCCCGCGTCCGCCGTCGGTGCAGACCACCAGGTGCACCTCGCTGCCCGCCCTCGCCCAGCGCGCCAGAGTCCCCCCGCAACCGACATCGGCGTCGTCGGGGTGGGCGTAGACGGCGAGCACCCGCGCCGGCGCCGCGGACAGCAGCTCCGCCATCGCTCAGCTCCGGCGCTTCGGCTCGGTCGTCTTCGTCAAGAGCCCGACCTCGCGCTGGAAGTCGCCCAGATCCTCGAACCCCTTGTAGACACTGGCAAAACGGACATACGCGACCTCGTCGACCGCCTTGAGGTGCTCGAGGACGGTCACGCCCACCTGCTGGCTCGTCGGCTCCAACCCGCGCCCGCGCAGTGTCTCTTCGACCCCTTGGGCGAGGTCCTGCAGCTGCGCATCGGTCACCGGCCGGTTCTTGCAGGCCGCGCGCACGCCGTCGACGAGCTTGACCCGATCGAATGGCTCACGTTGCCCGGAGCGCTTGACCACCCAGAGCGGCACCTCGTCCACGCGCTCGAAGGTTGTGAACCGTCGGCCGCAGCCGAGACACTCCCGACGGCGACGAATGGCCGCGCCCTCGTCAGCCAAACGCGAGTCCACCACCCGGTCGTCATCAACGGAGCACCAGGGGCAACGCACCCGACCGACGTTAGTAGGCCGGTCAATGAACGCCGCCGAGGCTCAGGGCAGCCAGATGCGCTCGCCGACCAGCACGGTGTCAGAGCCGGTCTCCGTCGCCAGTTGCGTCACGAGCGGTCGCGGATCACCGTTGGGGTTCAACCGCACGGCGATCGACCAGAGCGTGTCGCCGGGGTGCACGGTGTAATAGGTGTGCGAAACGAGCGGCGCCGGCGTGGTCCCCGTCGAGATCGGCTTCCCGCCCATCGCGGACACCGGCAGGGCCAACCCCAAGACCAGGGCCGCGAGCAGTCCGATGGCGGCCAGCCGTCGACGCAGGACGGCCGGTGAGGCACCCCGTTTGCGGGTGCCCACCGACGCGTCCACCAGGGAGGGATCCGATCGGCATTCCAGGGACCGATCGGCCTGGTCGAGCTGACGCTCGTTGTTGTCCCAGAGCTCGGGGTCAAAACGGACCAGCCGAAGCTCCGGGCGCGAGGGAGCGGCGACTTCGATCAACCAGGGGTCGAGAAGGGGGGCGACGGCCACTAGCCCCGCTCCCCCATCCGGCTCCGGGCCGACTCCGTGTCCGAACGCCTGTTCGCCATGCCTCTATATCATCACGAACGTCCGTTCGTGTCAAGGATTTCGTCGAACAGATGTTTGCCTTGCGGGATGGGGTTGGCTATGGTGCATTCGCCAAACAGATGTTCGTGACCCGGAGCGGTCGCGGCGGGGAGGTCGGCAATGGCAGAGACCCTGAGCGGTAAGCGAGAGCAGATCCTCCTGTTCATCGCCGAATCCCTCCGAGAGCGGGGCTACCCGCCCTCGGTGCGTGAGATCGGCGAGGCGGTCGGCCTCCACTCCTCCGCCACGGTCCACACCCACTTGGCGGTGCTCCAGCGTGAGGGCTACCTCCAGCGGGACCCGACCAAGCCCCGGGCCATCCAGGTCCGCTACGACCCCTCCTCCAAGGCGGCCATGGCCGCCGGACCGGTTCGCCACGTCCCGCTCCTCGGCGACGTGGCCGCCGGCACCGGAGTCTTGGCCCACGAGAACGTGGAGGAGGTCCTCTCGCTGCCGGAACGGTTCATCGGGACGGGTTCGACCTTCATGCTGCGAGTGCGGGGCGAATCCATGATCGATGTCGGCATCTTCGACGGCGACTACGTCGTGGTCCGCCAACAGCCCGAGGCCGAGAACGGCGACATCGTGGTGGCGGGCATCCCCGGCGAGGAGGCCACCGTCAAGACGTTCTCCCGGCGGCAGGGCAAGGTCGTGCTCACTCCCGCCAACCCCATCTTCTCGCCGATCGTGCTGGCGCCCGACGACGTGACCATCTACGGCAAGGTGGTCACCGTGCTGCGCACACTCTGACTAACGAACCCTCTTCCCGCTCGGAGCCATCAGGTGCTGATGGTGCCGACCGCGATCGCAGACCCGGTCGGTCGGGTGACCCCGCCCGCCGGTTCCACCGTCATCATCAGTGTCGAGGCGGACGCCGACCGGGCGATGCTGAAGGCCGCGTCCCGGGCCGGCTGCCTCCCGAGGAGCCCGAGTGAGATCGCCCGGGAGTTAATCCTCGCCCAGAGCTGATAGGTCTGCGAGCTCGGGAGCGTGCTCAGGTGCGACGCCAGCACGAATCCCGTCCCGCTCGGAGACAGGACGATGGTGGCGAGCTTGGCCCCACCGGAACCGCGGAGCTGGACGAGTTGGCTCTGGGGGTTGGCCAGTGCTGCCTCTGCCGCGGCGGCCGCGCCATGCGCGGCGGCGATCGCCTGCAGCTGATCGACCTTGCCGTTGGCGTTCGACAGGCCGAGGGACACGATCGCCAGCGCGACCGCTGCCGCGGCCGCGACGGCCGCCATGGCGGAGCGCCGCCAGAGGGCGGCGCGGGTCCGAGCCGACGTGCCCGCCGTCGTCGGTCGCGTCCTTCCGTCGGCGATCTGCTGACGGGCCTTGGCGCGGATCTCGATCAGGGTGGCATCCCCCGGCGCGGACAGGTCGAGCTGTCCGGCGATACGGTCCCAGAGCTCGTCGGGCACCGGATCGACCGAGTTGCCGAGCGCGGCGGCCACCTCCATGAACGCGTCGAGCTCGGCCCGACAACGCGGGCAGCCCTCCACGTGCTGCTCGACGAGCGCGCGCTCTTCGGGGGCCACGGCGTCGAGCGCGTAGGCGCCGAGGAGGCTCTCGATCTCCTCGTGACGTTCGTTGTCGATCATCCGGTCACCCCGCTGTCGGCCAGGACGCCGCGCATCTTGCGCAGGCCGTTGCGGATTCGGCTCTTGACCGTTCCCTCGGGCTGGGACAACAGGATGGCGACCTCCCGGTAGGTGTGCCCGCCGAAGTAGGCGAGCTCGATCGGCGCGCGTTCCTCCTCCGGCAGCGAGGAGATCGCCTTGGCCACCTGGTCGGCCAGCACCAGGTCCCAGACCTGATGCTCGATGTCGTACCCACTCGTCACCGGTACCTCACGCCCTTCGCGCCGCTGGCGGGCGGTGCGGGACCGGACGGCATCGACGGCCCGTCCGTGGGACTGGGCGAGGAGAAAGGAGCGGAGCGAACCGCGGGAGGGGTCGAACGCGTCCGGCCGGCTCCACAGGCGCAGGATCACCTCTTGGACGACGTCCTCCGCCTCCGAGGCGTCGCCCGTCACCCGGCGGGCCAACCCATAGATCGAGCCCCCGTGCCGGCGGTAGACCTCGGCCAGGGCGTCCTCGCGGAAGCGCCCGATCGCCACCACCAACTGGGCGTCGCTCAGGGCGGACGCCGGCTCTTCTTCCATAGTCCTTCTTCGTTCCTACGGGGTCGCGCAGATGGGACCCAGCATCCCATTCCCCCCGCGCCGAAGAGAACCAGCATCGCCCGAGCGGCTCAGCCAATTCCCAGGCCACCCGGGTAGTGCCTCGAAAAGAGCCCCTTTCCCGCGGCCCCGGGGCGTGCCAATTTCTGTCTGGCCACCGAAGGCCGCGTTGGCTCATCCCGAGTGGCCGGTGAGATCGAATACCCCACAGAGACCGAACCCTCTAAGGAAGCGATCATGAGGACAACAATCGACTCTTACAAGTCCCGCACCGCGAAGCTCGACCTCGAGGGCATCGACTTCGAGGCCTTCCGCAGCCATCCGCTCTCGGCAGCCACGCTGCGCAGTCTCCGCTACATGCACGACATCGAGCACCACACCGTGTGCTACCTGCGCGACCTGCTCCTCACCCCCGCCCACCGCGACCCGGCCGTCACGTCGTTCCTGGCCTGCTGGGGCTACGAGGAGATGTGGCACGGGGAGGCCATCGCCAGCGTTCTCGAGGCGCACGGCGAGGTAGCGGGAGCGCGGCGGGTCGCCGCGTCTGCGCACGGGCCGCCGGTGGAAGGACACGATGACCGTTGCGCTGCACTTCGGCACCGCCAGCGTGCTCGGTGACTGGTTCGTCGCCGTCCACATGGCGTGGGGCGCGGTGAACGAGTGGGCCACGCAGGCGGGCTACGCACGCCTCGCGACACTCGAACGGCACCCGGTGCTGTCGGAACTCTTGAAGCGCATCATGAAGCAGGAGGGGCGCCACATCGACTTCTACGCGTCGGAGGCGCAACGGCGCCTGGGCGACAGCCGGCGGTCGCGTCTCGCCACCCGGTTCGCGCTGAAGCACCTCTGGCAGCCCGTCGGTGCCGGCGTGATGCCGCGCTCAGAGTTGCGGTTTATGGTCGACTACCTCTTCGGCGACACCGAGGGCCGGGCCGTCGCCCAGCGGATCGACCGCCACATAGACAACCTCCCGGGCCTGCGCGGCCTCGACCTCATGGCGGGCGCCGTCAGCCGCTACGCCGGCGAGCTCGCCGCCTGAGCCGACCGGCCGGGCGGCGGCGCCCTCAGGACGACAGGACCGCGGCCAGGGTGTCGCGCACCCGCTCCAGCGTGGCGCGCTCGACGTGCTCGTCGGGGTGGTGCGCGAGCAGCGGGTCGCCCGGCCCGAAGTTGGCCGCCGGGATCCCCCGGGCGAAGAAGGTGGCCACGTCGGTCCAGCCCAGCTTGGCTCGCGCCGGGGCGCCCGAGGCGGCGAGCAGGTTGGCCAGCACCGGATCGGTGAGACCGGGCACGGCGCCGTTGCCCTCGTCGACGAACTCCATGGAGTCGCCCGCTTCCGCGTCGAGCAGGTCGTCGAAGAGCGCGTGGAAGAAACGGCGCGCCGCCGCCACGTTGCTGTCGGGGGCGAATCGGTAGTTCACGGTGAGCTGGGCGGCGTCGGGGACCACGTTGTTGGCGACCCCGCCGCTCACGCCGACCACCTGCAGCTGCTCGACGTACTGGCAGCCGTCGAGCACGACCGACCGGCCGCCCCAGGCGGTGACCCGGTCGAGCACCGGGCCCAGGCGGTGGATCGCGTTGCGGCCGGCCCAGGGTCGGGCGGTGTGGGCCCGGACGCCGCCCATGCGCACCACGACGCGGGTCGTCCCCTGGCATCCGGCCTCGACGACGCCGTCGGTCGGCTCACACAGGATGGCCGCGTCGCCGGCCAACCAGTCGGGCTGCTGGTCGAAGATCTCGAGCAGGCCGCCCTCGTCGCGGTTCACCTCTTCGCGGGCGTAGAAGCACCAGGTGACGTCCGAGGTCGGTGCCTCGAGCGAGTGCGCCAGGTCGAGCATCACGGCCAGCCCGCCCTTCATGTCACAGGACCCGACGCCCCACAGCGTGTCGCCCTCCACCCGCGACACCTCGTTGGCGTTGGGGGGCACCGTGTCGAGGTGGCCCGCCACCACGACGCGGCGGTCCCGGCCGAGCGACGTCCGCGCCACGACGTTGTCGCCCAGGCGGTCGAGGTGCAGCCAGTCACAGCCGGCCAGGGCGGCGGCGATGTGGTCGGCCAGCACCGACTCGTGGCGACTGACCGAGGGGATGTCGACGAGCTCGGCCGTCGCCGCGAGCAGGTCGGTCGTCACACGACGACCCCGTGCTCGCGCAGTACCGCGTTCAGCTGCGCCTTGTCGTGGCGCTCCCCCTCGGTGAGCCGCCTGACGACGAGGACACAGGGCAAGAAGAACTCGCCGCCCGGATAGACGCGCCGGCGGTTGGCGGTCACCGCCACGCACCAGGGCGGGACGACACCCCGACCGAGCTCCTCGCCCGTCTCGGCGTCGATCACCGGGATGCTCGGGTTGAGGATGGTCCCCTCCCCGAGCACGGATCCGGCGCCGACCCGCGCCCCCTGGGTGACCATCGAGCGGCTGCCGATCATGACGTCGTCTTCGACGACGACCGGGACCGCGTTGGGCGGCTCGAGCACGCCGCCGATGCCCACCCCGCCGGACAGGTGCACGCGGGCACCGATCTGGGCGCAGGAACCGACCGTCGCCCAGGTGTCGACCATCGTGTTGGCGCCCACCCGGGCGCCGATGTTCACGTAGCTCGGCATGAGGACCACGCCGCGGTCGAGGAACGAGCCCCAGCGGGCCGAGGCCCCCGGCACGACGCGCACCCCGGCGGCCGCGAAGTCGTGCTTGAGCGGCATCTGGTCCAGGTACTCGAAGGGTCCGACCTCGATGCGCTCCATGGCCCGCCAGCGGAAGAGGAGGAGGATCGCCTTCTTCAGCCACTCGTGGACGACGACCTCGTTTCCGGCGTCGATCTCGGCGACCCGCAGCCGGCCCGAGTCCAACCCGTCGATCGCCTCTTCGACGGAGGCCGAGCGCGGCGGGGTCGCCGGCCGCCTCGGCCGCGTGTTCCCAGAGCTCTTCGATCGTCCCCTGCAAGTCAGCCACGACAAGACTGTAGTGACCGGCGGTTGCCGCTCCCGGCGGGGTCCGCGTGGCGAACCCGACGTGACCCGGCTTCAGCCGACGACGGTGCTCCCCACCAACCGGCGACCCACGAGCTCGAGGCGCTCCATCGGCTGGACGGTGGCCACGCGGACGTAGCGCGCCCCGGCCTCGCCGTAGAGGTCGCCGGGGCTCACGAGCATCCCGCCCGACGCCGCCAGCGCCGCCGCCATGGCCCAGGCGTCGGAGCAGGCGCGCGGGCACCGGCACCCACAGGTAGAAGGAGCCGGCGGGCAGCGTGACCGGCCAGTCCATGGAGCTGAAGAGACCGGCCAGGTACTCCAGGCGCTCGGTGTAGCGGGCGCGCTGGGCGGCCACGTGCTCGTCGTCGGCCAGCGCCACGATCGCGGCGGCCTGCACGGGCCCGGGCACCATCAGCCCGCCGTGACGCCGCAGGTCGGTGAGGAACGCCACCAGTTCGGGGTCGCCGGCGAAGAACCCGGCGCGCACGCCGGCCAGGTTCGAGCGCTTGGAGAGCGAGTGCACGGCCACCACCCCGGCCGAGCCGGCTTCGAGGATCGAGCGCGGCGGGCCGGCCCACGTGAACTCGCAGTAGCACTCGTCGGAGAACACCGCCACGCCGTGCTCGCGCCCCCAACGGGCGGCGGCATCGAGGTCGCTCAGGCCACCGGTCGGGTTGGAGGGGGAGTTCACCCACACCATGAGGGCCCGCTCGATGTCAGCGGGATCGACCCGGTCGAGGGCGAGGCCGGTCCCGTCGGCGTGGATCGGCGGCACCCCCACGGCCCGGCAACCCGACAGCAGCGCCCCCATGGCGTAGGTGGGATAGGAGACGGCCGGATACAGCACGGTGTCGCGCTCGGGGGAACGCAGGCGCAGCAGCCCCGGCGTCGAGGCGACGAACTCCTTCGTGCCGACACAGGCGGAGACGGCCGACAGTGCGACCGTCACGCCGAAGCGCCGCTGCATCCAGTCGGCCGCAGCCTGCCGGTAGGGGGTGCTGCCGGCCGACTCGGGGTACCCGCGCTCGGTGCCCGAGGACGCGAGGGCCCGGAGCACGGCGTCGGGTGGCGGGTCGCACGGCGTGCCGACCGAGCAGTCCACCACCCCGCCGTCCCACTTGTCGGCCTCGGCCTTCAGGCCGTCCAGCCGGTGATACGGATAGGGGGGCGGCTCGAAGGCCCGCCGGTCGGTCACGAGGCCACGAACTCTTCGAAGCGGGCCCGCCCCGCCGCGTCGAGGATCACCCGCACGACGGCGGCGTCGTCGTCCACCTCCTGGTCGACGACCTCGCCCTCCCGGTGCACCGCGGCCAGCACATCGCCGCGGGCCCAGGGGATGCGCAGCCGCACCACCCGGTCGCTCTGGCGGAGCCGGTCCGAGACCACCCGGATGAACTCGTCCATGCCCTCGCCGGTCACGGCCGAGATGGCCGACGCGTTCTCCTGCTTGGCCAGCAGCCGGGCGTCGTTCGGCGCCCGGTCGACCTTGTTCACGACGAGCAGCTCGGGCGTGTCGCCGGCGCCGATGTCGGCCAGCACGGCGCGCACCGCCGCCATCTGCGCCTCGGGATCGGCCGCCGCGCCGTCGACGACGTGGACGATCAGGTCGGAGATGCCGACCGACACGAGCGTGGAGCGGAACGCCTCGACGAGTTGGTGCGGCAGCTTCCTGATGAACCCGACGGTGTCGGTGACGAGGACGGTCTCACCGCCCGGCAACGCGAACTGCCGCGTCCTCGGGTCGAGGGTGGAGAACAGCCGGTTCTCCGCCAGCACGCCGGCATCGGTCAGCCGGTTGAGCAGCGTCGACTTCCCCGCGTTGGTGTAGCCGACCAGCGTCACCTCCCGGTGGCGGCCCCGGGCCCGGCTCCGGCGCTGCAGCGAGCGCGTCCGGTCCACCTGGCGCAGGTCGGCCTCCAGCCGGTGCATGCGCTGCAGCAGCCGCCGGCGGTCCACCTCGAGCTGGGTCTCGCCGGGGCCGCGGGTGCCGATGCCGCCCGCCTGCTGGCTGAGTTCGAGGCCGCGGCCGCGCAGGCGCGGCAGGCGGTAGCGCAGGAGCGCCAACTCCACCTGGGCCTTCCCCTCGGGACTGCGCGCGTTCTGGGCGAAGATGTCGAGGATCACCGCCGTGCGGTCGATCGCCGTCCGCCCGAGGATCCCCTGTAGGTTGCGCTGCTGCGCCGGGCTGAGCTCCTCGTCGAACACGACCGTGTCCGCGTCCACCTCGAGGGAGAGCTCGGCCAGCTCGCGGGCCTTGCCCCGACCGACAAACGTCGCCGGATCCGGATGCTCGCGGCGCTGGGTGACCCGGCCGACCACGTCGGCGCCCGCGGTGTCGACCAGGAAGGCCAGCTCGTCGAGATCGGCCTCGACCTGCTCGGCGCTGGAGCCGGACCCGATCACGCCCACGAGCACGATGCGCTCGCGGAATTCGCGCGCAATGAGGGTCTCGGTGACCACCGTCAGCTGGCCCTCTCGACATCGACGACGACGTCGGCGATCTTGCGCACCGGTCCGGCCAGGCGGATCGGCTGCTCCCCCGAACCGAGCGTCACCTCCAGGGTCCCCCCGGGATTGTGCACACGCACGTGCTGGCCGACCAACCCCCAGGCCGCGGCGGCGGCCGCGGCCGCGCAGGTCCCGGTGCCGCAGGCGAGGGTCGGGCCGACCCCGCGCTCCCAGACCCGGAGGGTCAGCTCGCCCGGCGCCGGGCCCGGACCGATGAACTCGACGTTGCGCTCGTCGGCACCGCGGCCGGCCAATCTGGGCCCCGCCTCGTCGAGGTCGACCTCGGCCGGGTCCTCGACCCACACCACGAGGTGCGGGTTCCCCATGTCGACCGTGCGGGCCCGGTGGCCGTCGACCTCGACGTCGGCCGGGGCCAGGCGAGCCATCCCCATCTCGACGTCGACGGTCGCCGCGTCGGCCGACGGACCCGCCGTGTACTCGATCGCCCGCGGCCCGGCGTCGGTGGCGACGACGAAGCGCGCCGAGCGCACGAGCTCGTGGGCCATCGCCGCCTGCGCCAGGCACCGCAGGCCGTTGCCGCTGGTCTCGGCCGGGCCGCCGTCGGCGTTGCGCAGCTGCATCGAGAGGTCGGCCCCGCCGCGGCCCGGGCCGATCCGGATGAGCCCGTCGGCGCCCACACCCCGGCGGCGGTCGCACAGGCTCCGGGCCAAAGAGTCGGTGAGCGGCACCTGCTCGTCCACGTCGACGAAGACCAAGAAGTCGTTCCCCGCCCCTTCGTGCTTGCTCAGCACGAGTCGCCTGGTGGCCTCAGTCATCAGGGTGCAGTCTCGCAGGCGGAGCACTGCGCCCGGACATGACTTCGTCGAATTGGCCCGGCGATCCGTCTCGGCCCACGTCGTCCTCAGCCGGCGCGGAGGGCGGCGAGCAGCACGCCTACCGCATCGTCGTGGGTGTCGACCCAGCAGATCCGCGGGTCGCGGCGGAACCACGCCCACTGCCGGCGGGCGAAGCTCCGGGTGCGCCGCACCGCCTCGGCGACCGCGGCCTCCAGCGACAGCGGGCCCTCAATGTGCGCCAGCAGCTCCTTGTACCCGAGCGCCTGGCGGGCGGTCTTGGACAGTCCGGCGGGCCGGGCCGCCAGTCGGCGGACCTCGTCGAGCAGCCCGCCGGCCATCCAGGCCCCGAACCGCTCCTCGATGCGCCGGTCGACGGCCGGCGCGTCGAAGCGCAGCCCGACCATGGCGAACCTGGTCGGCGGGTAGCGCTCCAGCCCGGGGCCGAACGAGGAGAATGGCCGGCCCGATCCGAGCGTGACCTCCAGGGCCCGGACGATGCGGCGCTCGTTGGCGGGCGTGGTGCGCGAGGCGGCCAGCGGGTCGAGCTCGAGCAGGCGGCCATACAGGGCGGCGAGGCCGCCGGGGGACGCGGCATCGGCCTCCAGTGCCCGCCGCACGGCGGGCCAGCGGCCGGGCAGGGCCAGGTCGTCGACGACCGCGCGGACGTAGAGACCGGTGCCACCGACCAGGAGCGCCCGGTGGCCCGGTCCCTCGACCGACGCCAGCGCCTGGCGCGCCGCCCGCTGGTACTGGGCGACGGTGAACTCCTCGGCCGGGTCGATGAGGTCGATCAGGTGGTGCGGGACCTCTTGTTGCACGGCCGCCGACGGCTTGGCCGTCGCGAGGTCGAGCTCCCGGTAGACGCTCATGGAGTCGACGGAGAGGATTTCGACGTCGCGCTGAGCGCGCGCCACGGCGAGTGCGGCGGCCGACTTCCCCGACGCCGTGGTGCCGACCAGGACCACCGGCCTGGCCGCGCTGTCGCGGGCGATGGGCGGTCCGTTCAGCCGGCCGCGACCGGGATCAGCGTCCGGTGGCGGGGCCGGGCCAGGAGCCCGAGGAAGGAGCCGGTGAGGTGGTGCGGGGCGGCGGTCGCGACCCGCACCGTGGCCAGGCTGCCCGCGGCAAGCGGCCGCCCGCCGTCGGGCGGCGCGAAGTGCACGATCTTTCCCTGTCGCGTCCGGCCGGCCAGCACCGTGTCGTCGCGACGGCTCGGACCCTCGACGACGACCTCCTCGTCGCGACCGATCCGGTCCTGGTTGTGGGCCAGCGCCGAGCGTTCCACCACGACGCGCAGCCGCTCGAAGCGCTCGGCGATGATCTCGTCGGGCACGAAGCGATCCTCCATGTCCGCCGCCCGGGTGCCGGGTCTCGGCGAGAAGATGAAGGTGTAGGCGCTGTCGAACTCGGCTTCCGCGACCACCCCGAGCGTCGTCGCGAAGTCCTCGTCGGTCTCGCCCGGGAAGCCGACGATCAGGTCGGTGGTCACGGCCAGATCCGCGATGGCCGCCCGGGCCGCGCCCAAGCGCTCGAGGTAGCGCGCGGCGCTGTAGCCGCGGCGCATGGCGGTCAGGACCCGGTCGCTGCCCGACTGGAGCGGCAGGTGCAGCTGTTGGCAGACGGCCGGGGTCTCGGCCATCGCGGCGATCGTCTCAGGACGCAGGTCCTTCGGGTGCGGGCTCGTGAAGCGGACCCGGCTGATCCCGTCGACGTCACCCACGGCCCGCAGGAGCTCGGCGAACAGCGGGCGCCGCTTCGTCAGGTCGCGGCCGTAGGAGTTCACGTTCTGACCTAGGAGCGTGACCTCGAGGACGCCGCGGCGGGCCAGTGCCTCCACCTCGGCCACGACGTCGTCGAGCGGCCGGCTGACCTCTCCACCCCGGACCGACGGCACGATGCAGAAGGCGCATGAGTTGTCACAGCCCGTCTGGATCGTGACCCAGGCGGCATAGGGCACCTCGCGCAGCGCCGCCGGGGCCGAGAGATGCGGCGGCAGGGCGTCGGGGTCGGGCGCGTCGAGGATCTCGACCAGTGGCCCGCTCTCCGCCGCCTGGCGCAGCAGCACCGGTGCGCGGTTGAGGTTGTGGGTCCCGAAGACCACGTCGACGTGCGGGGCGCGCCGGCGGATCAGGTCGCGGTCCTTCTGGGCGAGGCACCCACCGACGGCGATCTGCAGGTCGGGCTTGGCGGCGCGGAGCGCCTTCAGGTTGCCGAGATGCCCGTAGAACTTGTTGTCGGCGTTCTGGCGGATGCAGCAGGTGTTGAAGACGATGACGTCCGCGTCCTCGAGCTCGGTGGTCGGCTCCATCCCCTCCGCCGCCAACAGCCCGGCCAGCCGCTCAGAATCGTGCTCGTTCATCTGGCAACCGAATGTGCGAATGGCGAACTTGCGTCCCACCGCCGAAGTGTACGTCGGGGCCTACGACCGCTCGTCGAAGTCGAAAATCGTGCCACCGGTCGCGCGGACGCCCCGGGGGCTGCCCGGGGTCGGCGAGCTCGGGCCATCGGCGTCCGTTTCCGCCGGGATCGGGGGTGCCGCCCGCGGGATCGGCGGGATCGTCCCGTCATCCGCGAGCGCCGGCAGGCGCGCCGCGTCGCCGGTGACCAGCCCGGCCCGCTCGGCGTGCAGGAGCATGACCCGCCCGGGGACACCGGCGTCGGCCATCGCGCTCTTGGCGGCCTTCTCGAGACGCGGTCCGGTCGCGTCGGCGCAGAACCCGAGCAGGGTCGGGCCCGCCCCGGACCAGCAGGCCATCAGGGCCCCGCCGGCGACCAGCGCAGCGAGCAGCATCGGAGCCTCGGGGAACAGGGGGCTCCGGTAGTCCTGGTGGAGCCGGTCCTCCCCGGCCTCCTTCACGAGGAGCCGGTGATCGGCCAGACCGGCGAGCAGGAGGCCCATCCGTCCCAGATTGAAGGTGGCGTCCGCCAGTCCGATCTGCGTCGGCAGGAGCTGGCGAGCCCTGGTGGTCGAGAGCGAGCGATCCGGCACCATCGCCACGATCACGAGGTGCGGGTCGAACGGCATCTCGACGGGCATGACCTTGCCCCGGACGGTCGAGGCGACCACGAGACCGCCGACGACGCTCGCGGCGGCGTTCTCGGGATGCCCGTCCGTGCGGGCAGCGACGGTCAGCGGATCGCGTGAGCCGGCCGCGGCCGCGGCCGCAGCGGCCAACGCGGCGGAGGAGCCAAGCCCGCGCGACACGGGGATCTGCGAGCGGACGGTGACGGCCAGGCGGTCGTGCCCCACGACATCGATCGCCACGCGCGCCGCCAGGTGGCCGGCGTCGTCGTTGAGCCCGGCCCCCTCACCCTCACTGCGGACGATGAGCCTCGAGGCGCGCTCGACCTCGACCTCGACGAAGCGGTCGACAGCCAGGGCCAACGCGTCGAACCCAGGACCGAGATTGGCAGAAGAAGCGGGAGCGCGGGCGCGCACGGGTTCAGAGTAGACGTTGGAGCATGGTGGGCATCGGGAGCGTCCGGAGCGTCCGGATGCCGACCGTCGCCTGCTCGGAGGCCAGACGGAAGGTGGCCCGGCCGACGAGCCGGCCGGCCGGGGCGCCCGCCTGCGGCGGCTTCACTGGAGTGAAATGCGCTCGAATCACCTGACCGGGCCATCCCAAGAGCACCTCGCTGGCAACGGCGACAGCCGGAATCGACGTCCCCCCGACGGTCGCGCGCGCCAGCACGGTGCCCTGGTGGACGAGGGGAACACCGACGACCTCGCCCCCGACGAACTTCGCGATGGCGAGCGCGGCCTGACCGGCCACGTCGACCGGTTGCGCTCCCTGCTGTTCGCCGGTGACGGCGGCCAGCACGACCACGAGCTGACCATCGACCCGGTCGAGCAACGCCAAGACGTCACAGCCGCCCGCCGCCGACGTGAACCCCGACTTCACGCCGACGATGCCGGGGAGACCCTCGAGCGGCGTGGCGCTCGCCACCGTGCCGGCGACCGGCAGCGTGACCGACGACATCGTCACGGTCTGCTCGAAGACCGGGAACTCCATATCGAGACGGATGACCTTCAACAGATCGGCGGGTGTCGATTGCGATTGGGCGCTGTAGCCGCTCGGATCGACGAAGTGCGAGTCGGTCATCCCGAGTCGGTGGGCCGTGGCGTTCATCTTGACCACGAACGCGGCCACGCTCCCGGCGTCCCACTCGGCCAGCGTGTCGGCGAAGTTGTTGGCCGAATGGACGAGCAGTCCCTCGAGCAGCTGGCGCTCACTGAGCGCCTCTCCGACCGCGACCTGCACGTTCGACTGGTCGGTGGCGACCGCGTTGTTCCAGTCCGCCACGTCGGCGGCGGTCATCGTGAGCGACGGTCCTTGGTCGTCCGCCGCCAGCGGGTGGTCGGTCAGGATGATGTAGGCGGTCATCGTCTTCGTCAGGCTGGCTACCGGTACGGCATGTTCCGGGCCCGACTCGCTGCTCACCCCGAGGGCCGGGATCGAGAACGCCGCCTGGACGCTGGCCGGCCAGGGCGGCGCGGGCGCCGACCCTGGGAGGACCTTCGTCTCGCGTAGCGCCGCCGTGACCGTGGCGACGGGTGGGCCCCCGGAGAGGCGGATGGCCGCCAGTCCGCCGAGTGCGGCCAGGACCACGACGACCACAAGGATCGGCGCCCGCAGGCGCCGATGGCTTCGCCGAGCGCGGTGTTGGGGTCCGCTCCGGGGTCTAGCGGGCAAGGAATCTGTGGTTCTGGTCGGTGCGCCGAGGAGGGCTTCGACGCCTCCCCCGTTGGCACTGCCTCTGCCTTTTGGCACCGCCTCTGCTTACTCTCCGGCTACCGGAGAGTGCCGTCGAGCTCTTCTTGGCTCATCAGCACGGCGCGCGCCTTGGAACCCTCAGACGGGCCGACCACACCGCGCCGCTCCAGCAGGTCCATGAGCCGCCCGGCCCGGGCGAACCCCACGCGGAGCTTGCGCTGCAACATCGACGTCGATCCCAGCTGAGACCGGACAACCAGCTCCATCGCAGTGGCCAAGAGCTCGTCGTCGTCATCGTCCCCGTTCGCACCCCGACTCGGACCGACGCTGTCGTCGATCCCGACAACCAGCTCGGGCGTCCCGCCCTGGCGTCGCCAGTGCGCAGTCACCTGGCGGACCTCGTCCTCGGATACCCACGGGGCCTGCAACCGTCGCGGGATGTTCGACGAGGCGGTGAGGAGCAGCATGTCCCCCTTGCCGATCAGCCGTTCGGCCCCCTGTTGGTCGAGGATCACCCGACTGTCGGCCAACGACGAGACGGAGAACGCCATTCGGCTCGGGATGTTGGCCTTGATGACGCCGGTGATCACGTCGACCGACGGGCGCTGGGTGGCGAGAACGAGGTGGATCCCGACCGCCCGAGCCATCTGGGCGAGCCGGACCACCGACTCTTCAACATCGCGAGCGGCCACCATCATGAGGTCGTTCAGCTCGTCGACGACGATCAGCACGAACGGGAGTCGCTCCGGTCCGGAGACCGCGCCGTCCTCTTCGTCATCGAGCGGCTCGTCTTCGATGTCGTCGTTCTCGCCCGCCCGTCCCGCTCGGGCCTTGGCGCGCGCCGCGGCGGCGGCCACGCGTTGGCGGACGCTCGGCTCCGGTCCGCTCAGATCGCCTCGCTCGAGCGCCTCGTTGTAGCCGGTGATGTCGCGCATGCCGTACTCGGCGAGCACGTCGTAGCGCCGCTCCATCTCCTTGACGGCCCAGGCCAGGGCATTGGCAGCCTTCTTCGGGTCCACCACGACCTGGGAGAGGAGGTGGGGAAGCCCGTTGTACTGACCGAGCTCCACTCGCTTTGGGTCCACGAGGATCATGCGGACCTGGTCCGGGGTCGACCGGACGAGGATCGATGTGATCAGCGAGTTGATGCACGACGACTTCCCGGCCCCGGTCGAACCCGAGATGAGCAGGTGGGGCATCTCGGTGAGGTTCACCATGACGGAGCGGCCGGCGATGTCGCGACCGAACGCCACCTCCATCGGGTGCTGCGCGGCGGCCCCCTCGGGCGAACCCAGGACGTCGCCGAGCGAGACCAACTGACGGTTCCGGTTCGGGACTTCGACCCCGATCGCCGACTTGCCCGGGATCGGGGCGAGGATGCGGACGTCCGGCGAGGCCATCGCGTAGGCGATGTCGCGCGACAGGCTCGTCACCCGCGCCACCTTCACCCCGGGGCCGAGCTCCAGTTCGAAGCGCGTGACCGTCGGCCCCACGGTCCGGCCCACGAGGCGCGTCTCGACGCCGTGGGCAGCGAGTGCCGCCACGAGCGCATTCCCCGAGGCGTCGAGCTGCCGCTCGTCTTGCTGTTGCTCGCGGGATCGCTTGAGCAGCCGCAGCGAGGGTAGCTGCCAGTTCCCGGCGGCCGGGCCCATCGCCGGGCCCGAGCCCGCGGCTCGCCGACGCGCCCTCGGCGGCTCGGGCACCTCTTCGACCGGGTCCTCGTCGGGATCGACATCCTCGATCGGGGCCTCGATGACCGCGGGCTCGTTCCAGACCGCCGTCAGTGGTTCGAGCGCTCCGGGCGAGCCCGGGTCGACGCCGTCGAGGTCCTCGGGGGACCGCCGTGCAGCCCCCGAGAGCCCCTTGGCCGACCGACCGAGCGCGGACCCGACCAGCCCGATGCCCCGGGCCAGCGCGCTCACCGACACACCCGTGGCCAGGACCAGGCCGACGGCGAAGGCCGCGGTCAAGATGACGACGGCTCCGGCCGTGCCGACGCCCTGCTCGAGTGGTCGCCCGATCAGCGAGCCGAGGATGCCACCCGCGTCGCGCAGCACGGCGCCACTGCCACTGGCCGATGGCGACCCGCCCGCCAGGTCGGCCAGACCCGACACGGAGAGCAGCCCCAGAAGCCCGCCGGCGACGATGCGCCAGCGATGGGGCCGGGTGCGGCCGACGATGATGAGAACCGCGGCGAGCACGCAGGCGGGCGGAACGAGGTAGCGGGTCCAGCCCACGACCAGCCCGAGGCCCCTGTCTACGCCCGATCCGACGATTCCGGCAGCGCCGCCGTAGAGGGCGAGACCCAGCAGGACCGCGACGGTGACCAGGCCGATCGCCAACAGATCAGCCGAATGGTCGTCCCACAAACCAGAGGCCCAGGACTTCTCGGGGGCACGCCGGGTTCCCGCGCGGGTGCCTCGCTGACCGGCGGCAGTGCCCGACCGCGCCGACCGCCCCCTTGCTGGTGAGCTCGATCGTGCCGCGGGACGCCCCTTTACGGGCCGACTCTTCGTCGTCACCACGGTACGGAGCACGCTACCGCCGGGCTGCCAAGCACCCGCGGACCCCACGCCTCCCCGCTGCGTGCCTCTCGCCTGGCCTTCCCGACATTTCCGCCTTCACTCGACAGGACGAACATATGTTCGCTAGACTAGTGGCCGTGGCCCGTTCCCCAGATCTACTCGGCCTCCGCTGGAAGCTCGAGGACGAGGAGCAGCCCGCCCTGTTCGCCGACGAGACCGCCGTCGAGCGCCACCTCGGCACCGGCGAGTACCGGGGCATGGAGTTTCTGCACGTGAACGCCCGCTCGATCATCAACGCAGTGCCGGGCGCCAGCCGCATGCCGTTCCGCTACACGATCAACGCGTACCGCGGCTGTTCGCACGCGTGCGTCTACTGCTTCGCCCGGCCGACCCACGCCTACCTCGGTATGAACGTCGGAAGCGATTTCGAGCGGCGGATCGTCGTCAAGGTGAACGCCGTCGAACGGCTGAGGGCCGAGCTCCGGGCGGCAAGTTGGAGCGGCGATCACATCGCGATGGGAACGAATACCGACCCGTACCAGTCGGCGGAGGGCAAGTACCACCTCACGCGGCGCATCATCGAGGAGCTGGGTCGAGCCGCCAATCCGTTCAGCATCCTCACGAAGTCGACGCTCGTCCTACGAGACCTGCCCATCTTGGTGGAGGCGGCGCAGCGGACGACGGTCCGCGTCGACCTGTCCATCGGAACGTTGGACGAGGATGTCTGGAAGCTCACCGAACCCGGCACTCCCCCTCCCAAGCGCCGGGTCGAAGCGGTCCGTCGCCTGAACGAAGCGGGCATTCCCTGCGGGGTGCTGGTCGCGCCGATCCTCCCCGGACTCTCCGACGCAGACGACCAGGTGCGCGCCGTCGTCTCGGCGTGCGTGGAAGCCGGCGCGGTCTCGGTCTCGGCCGTTCCCCTTCACCTGCGGCCCGGCGTGCGGGAGCACTACCTCGCCTGGTTGCGAACGACGCGTCCCGATCTGTCAGCGGCCTACGAGCGGCTGTTCCAGCGGGGCGCCTACCAGCCGGCGGCGGCCCAGGCCCGCCTTTCGATGCTGGTTGCCCAGGCCGTCGCCGCCATTCCGGGTGCCGCGCCCGAGGAGCGGTGGCGGGGCCTCGAGACGAGTGGCACCGCGCGGCCCAGCGGACCGCGCGCGTGGCGGCCGTCGATGCGCACGGTCGAGCCCGACCCCTCAGAGCAACTGCGGTTGCTCTAAGTCGATTCGACGAGAGCGTCCGGCCACCGTCGCAGGGGTGTCACCGGGCTCCGGCGTTGGATACAGTCACGCCAAGCTGCAGAGCCGATTGGCGTGACTACTGGCGGTCTCGAAGGAGGGGGCGTTGAGCGAGGGCCATGCGAACGGCAGCGCCGTGAGCAGCGCGTCAGCGACGACCACTGTCGGCGGTTCCGAGTCTGAAGTCCTGCTCTCGATGGTTCGCCAACTCTGTGATTCCGAAGCAGGGATCGCGTTCATCTACCAGGCGCTGCAGCAGGTCGCCACCCGCTACGAGCTGCGCGACGCCTCGGTCGCGGTCAACGAGGGCTCACTCGATACCCAGATCTTTCGCCTCGGTCGGCGGCCACTCGACGCGGTGAGCGCCGCGCGCCTGTACGAGGCGGGCCCCGGCGTCTACGCAGAACCCGACGTCGTGCCCGCGGCGATGCGGGCCGGGCTGGAAGACCTCTGCCGCCTGGCCCTTTCCGTGCACATCGCGCACCACGGATCCGCGCGCGACCCCCTCACGAGCCTCCCCTCGCGGCGCGTGTTCAATGAGTCGCTGCGGTCCATCGCGGCGCAGAGCTCCCGCTACGGGTGGCACTTCACGGTCCTCGTGCTGAGCTTTGGGGCGAGCGGTCCCTCCGGTGCGAGCGACCTGGCGCCCGCCGACTTCGTGGTGGGCCAGAGCGGGCGGGCACTCGGCCGGGCGCTGCGGACCGGCGATCTCGGGACCCGAATCGAGGGCTCCACCTTCGCCGCCATCCTGCCCAACGCGGGCGGGGACGCCGTGGGCGCCCTGATCGAGCGCGTCTTTCGGGAGCTCCCGTCCCTCTCTCGCTCGGAGGTCTCGTTCGGCAGCGCCGGCGCCCCGCGCGAGTCCGTCGACCCGGTCGAGCTCCTGCGCCTGGCCAGCTCACGGCTGGCCGGTCATCGGGTGGTGAGCCAATGAAGCCGACGTCGGTCGCCAGCCTCGAGGACCTCGAGCTCGAACTCCGGCTCTTGCCCGGAGTCATCAACGTCGGTTTCGAGTCGGTCGACGACGACCGTTCCGTCGAGGTGATCCTCGTGGCCGTGCACCCAGAGCCCGACCTCTCCGCCACCGCGGAGCGGCTGGCCCGCGCCTATCGAACCGCGGCCACCGTCGAGATCGTCACGGTGGGCGACGCGGTCGAAACGGTCGATGCGGCGCCCGAGCTTGGTTCGCTGGACGACGACCGGGTCCGCCTGGTGACCGCTCGCGTCGACCCCGACGGCCCCGAGTGCGAGGTGACAGTGGCGCTGCTGGACCGGATCGGCGTCGGTCGGGCAACCGACGGACCGCTCCTCGGCGCGGCGGCGGCCACGCTCCAGGCGCTGTCCTCCCTCGGACTCACGCTCCCGGCGCACCTGGTGTCGGTGAGCACCCAGAGCGGCGTGGCCAACTCGCCCGTGCGGGTCATCCTCGGCGACGGCGATGACGCGTGGGTCGGCGTCGCCCAGGCCGATTCTGAGCCCGAGTCGGCCAGCCGCGCCACGCTCGATGCCTTCAACAGGTTCGCCGGGCACAAGATGGCCCAACCCGTCTCCTGATCAACCACCAATGATCGATTCACCAAAAAAGAAGACCGGAGCCGCGTAATTCCCGTAAACCACACAGATGTGATTTAGCATCTGCTGTTCACAGTCAACAAGGGGCCAGGATGAACCCAACGAGCATGTCGGGCCCGTCGGTCCGCTTCGGCGCCGGCTTCGACGACCGGCTCACCGGGCTCCGCTTCGAGGTCCATCATCCCCAGGAACGGCCCGACCTGTGGTCGAAGTACCTCGAGGGGGCGGAATCGCGCTACCGCAAGCACGGTCTCGCACCCATCTTCGACCGCCAGGCGCTGGAAACGGGCGCCGGCGTGTCGCTCTTCTGGGTGGGCTTCGACGAGGTGGGTCGCCTGGTCGCCGGGACCCGGTTTCACGGGCCGCTCGACAGCGCCGCCGGCTCGGGTGCCCTCGAGGAGATGGCCACCTCCCCCGAGATCGACGACCTGACGCGCTACGTCGAGCGGTTCATCCCCTACGGCGTCGTCGAGATGAAGGGGGGGTGGGGTATCCGCAAGGGGGCCGGCCTCCACGATCTGCCCCGGACCTTCGCTCGGTGCCTGACGCAGACCTTCACGATCCTCGGATCCGAGCTCGCCCTCATCTCGCTGTCCGACCGCCTGCAGCGACCGGCGGCCCGGAACGGGGGGCGCATGCTCGGCACCGAGAGTGCGCCGTACCCGAGCGAGCGGTTTCGGACCATTCTCATGGTCTTCCGGCGCACCCGGGTGGCCTCGTTGTCCGAGGCCGAGGACGCTCGGCTGGTGCGCACCGAGGCGGTCGAGTTGTCCCTCGGCGCACCCCAGGCCAACAACGCCTGGCTGCCCCCCCGCCCCGAGGCGCTGGAATCCGTCGGCACCGCCTGGCGCCCGATCATCCTCGATCGCAGCACGCGGGCGCAGCGCCAGATCATCGCCGGATTCACCCGGGACCCGGGCATCGAGGTCCATGACACGCTGGAGGAGCAGCGGGCCAACCTCCGCGAGCTGCGCCCGGCGCCGGCCGACGGCCTCCTCGACGAACCCGATCGCTTCGTCTACTACTCCTGGCGCCAGGCGATGGTGCGGGTCCTCGGCCCGAGCGGCTTCGACGCGCTGCGACTCGACCGCAACCGCCACAAGATCACCCGGGACGAGCAGGCTCGCCTGCGAAAGCTGCGAATCGGCATCGTCGGGCTGAGCGTCGGGCACGCCGTCGCCCACGTCCTGGCCATGGAGGGCCTCTGCGGGTTGCTCCGGCTGGCCGACTTCGATCAGCTGGCGGTCAGCAACCTCAACCGGATCCCGGCGACAGTCCTCGACATCGGGACCAACAAGGCGGTCGTCATCTCCCGGCGGCTGGCCGAGATCGACCCCTATCTCGCCGTGGAGATCTTCCCGGAGGGCGCCACCGCCGCCAACCTGGAGCGGTTCGTCGACGGCCTCGACTTGTTGATCGACGAGTGCGACTCGCTCGACATCAAGGTGCTCGCGCGCGAGGTGGCCCGCCGCCGCGGCGTCCCAGTGCTCATGGAGACGAGCGACCGAGGGCTCTTCGACGTGGAGCGCTTCGACCTCGAACCGGAACGACCCCTGTTCCACGGGCTCCTGGGCGATGTCTCCTCCGAGCGGCTCGCCGGCCTGTCGCCCCCCGAGAAGCTGCCGTTCGTGCTGCAGATCGTGGACGCCAAGCACGCGTCCGCCCGCGGCGCGGCATCACTGACCGAGCTCGGTCTCACCCTGTCGGCCTGGCCCCAGCTGGGCGGCGACGTGACCCTCGGTGCGGCCACGGTCGCGGCCGCGGTGCGGCGATTCGGCCTCGGGGAGCCGCTGCCTTCGGGCCGCGTCCGCATCGACCTCGACGCAGCGGTCGCCGCGGTCGCCCAACCGACCCGCGACGTGCCCATACCACCGGTGCCGGCGGGCGACCCCGAACGCAGCGCCGTCGGCGATCCGATCGAGGCCATCGCATCGGCCGCCAGCCGCGCCCCTTCGGGCGGCAATGCCCAGCCGTGGCGCTTCGAGTCGCTCGGCGCCGACTTCCGGGTGTTCTTGGATCCGGCTCGCACCACCACCATGGACCGCCAGTTCCGGGGCAGCTACGTGGCGATCGGCGCGGCGCTCTTCAACGCTCGCGTCGCCGCGGCCGCCCAGGGGCTGCTCGGACCGGTCGAGGTCGACGAGAACGCCCCCACCTCGGGTCCCGTCGCCGTGCTCCACCTGGGAGCCGAGCGCAACCGCGAGCTCGCCAGCTACTACCCCCAGGTCATGGCGAGAGCGGCCAACCGCCAGCAGGGCAGCCCCGCCCCGATCGACGCCCTGGCCTGCTCGCTCCTCGAGAACGGCGTGACGCAGGAGGGGGCCCGCCTCCACCTCTTGAGCGACCGGGCCCTGATCGACTCCTGCTCGGACCTGCTGGCCGAGTCGGATCGCCTGCGCTTCTTGTCGCCGGTCCTGCACCGCGAGATGATCAGCGAGCTCCGCTGGCCCGGGCAGGACTCGATTGAGACGGGCATCGACATCCGGACCCTCGAGCTCGGGCCCCTGGACATGGCCAGCCTGGCGGTCGCGCGACGCCCGGAGGTGATGGCGCACCTGTCGGACTGGAACGCCGGGCACGCGCTCGGGATGATCACCCGAACCGCCATCCGATCCAGCTCGGCCCTCGCCATCATCACGGTCGGCGGCCTGCGCCCGGCCGACTACGTCCACGGGGGCGAGGCCGTCGAACGCCTTTGGCTCGATGCCGAGCGGTCCGGGTTGGCCGTCCACCCGGTGTCGCCGGTCTTCATCTATGCGACCGACGACTCGGACTTCGTCGATCTCGTGGGCGAGCGCGCCGGCGCACTGCGCACCCTGTCCGAGCTGTTCCGCCAAACGGTGGGGATCGAGGACGCCGAGCAGCTGGCCCTCGTCCTGCGCCTCAGCCACGCGCCACCCCCGAGCGCCCGGAGCCGCCGCCTCCCGCTGGACCAGGTTCTCGTGCGCTCGATGGCTCCCGCCGAGCCCGGCGGCCGGCGCCGACCCATCGCCGGCTTCCTCGGTCGCTGACCCGCTGCGGGCCCGTCGCCGGGGCCCGTCGTCGGGTTCCGGTGGGTCGGACACAGGCGCCGCTCGCCCCCCGCAACTGCTGTTTACCCCCCGCCAACTGGGGGTCCTTTTGGGACCGGCCACCGTCCCACAGGCACCGGGGGCGCACACGATCCACTTCTTAGGCGGCTGGCGCTCCTACACTTTTTCAGCAGGCCGCGCCACTCGGCGTGGCAATGAGACCACACAGAGCGCAAATCAGGGATGAGCGACTCGACAGCGATGAGCAAGACGATGGCTTCGCCATTCGTCGTGGACCCCTCGATGGACGGATCCGGGTTGTCGGAAGCGACCGACCCGCAGATCCTCGTCGATGGGCTGGCAGAGCTCGTCCAAAAGCCGATGGCCATCTCGCTCGTGCCCGAAGCGACCAAGGCGCCGGTCAATGCCACCCCCCTCCAGTGGCTCGCACCCGAGGCGCCCCTCGACGTGGTCGACGCCTTCTCCGAGGCGGTCAAGCTCCAGATGGCCTCGGAGGGCCCGCTCGGGTACGTCCACCTGGCCGAATACCCGGACTGGGCCGCCTGGGCGGAGCCGGTCCGTATCGACCAGGGCTCGGGCATCGGCGCCCTGGTGGCGCTCCGAGAGTCGATCACCCCCTGGAGCGACGCGGAGATCTCGACCATCCGCGTGTTCGCCACCATGTGCGGCACCCACTGGGCCCGCCAGACGGCCGAGTTCCAGCGGAGCCTGGACGAGCTCGTCACCCACGTGGCCGAGCGCCTGATGGTCGCGTCCCCGAGCACGATGCAAGAGACGCTCGACTGGACGATCGCCACCCTGGCCGAGTTCATCCACTCCGACGTCGCCTTCTACCGGCGCAACGACCACGCGGCCGACGTGAGCATCCTGGTGGCGGAGTACCCCAAGCGGACCGAGATCCCCGACCCGGACCCGCTGGCCGTCGTGCCGTTCGACGCCGACCCCATCTTCGCCATGACCCGAGACCTGAAGGAGCCCTTCGTCTCGGGCAGCACCCGGACGCCGTCGAGCTACAACAAGCGCATCAGCGACACGCGCGCCGTCGGCAACTTCACCGGTGCGGGCGTGCCGCTCATCCACGACGGGGTGACCCAGGGCCTGCTGGCGTTCCTCTACTTCACCGAGTGCCAGCTCACGATCCCCGAGCTCAACGCCCTGATGGCCGTCGCCTCCATGCTGGTCCAGCTGAACGCCCGCATCGAGGCCGAGGAGAAGCTGAAGCAGATCGCGCTGCACGACGACCTGACCGGGCTGCCCAACCGCCGCGCCGTCCTCGAAGAGATCGACCGGCGGCTCAGCGATCCGCACGGCCAGACCGCGCTGTTGTTCTTGGACCTCGACCGGTTCAAGTTCATGAACGACTACCTCGGCCACGTGGCGGGCGACCGGGTGCTGCTCACCGTGGCCGACCGGATCCGCATGTCGATCCGCCCGAGTGACTACGCCGGCCGCCTGGGCGGCGACGAGTTCGTGATCCTGATGGACGGCTCCGACGGCGAGCTCGGGTCCGTCGCCACCGCCAACCGGCTCATCGAGCTCGTCAGCCACCCCGTCGAGGTGAACGGCCAGCACGTGTCGCACACGGCCAGCGTCGGCATCGCCCTGGCCGGCGAGGACGGGATGACCGGGGTCGAGATGCTGGGGCACGCCGACGTGGCCCTCTATGCGGCCAAGACCCAGGGGCGCAACCGGGCGGTCGTGTTCGACGACCTGCTGCGCCTCGAGGTGGCGGAGCGCACCAACACCGAGATGATGTTGCGCGAGGCCATCGACAACGGCGGCCTCCGCCTCTTCTACCAGCCCGAGTTCGACCTCGTCACCGGCCAGATCCTGGCAGTCGAGGCGCTGATCCGCTGCGAACACCCCGACATGGGGATCGTGCCGGCCGGCCAGTTCATCGCGGTGGCCGAGGAGACCGGCCTCGTGGTCGATCTCGGCCGCTGGGTGCTCGAGGAGGCGTGCCGCCAGATGGCGATCTGGCGGGAGCGCTACCCGGGGATCGACATGATCATGCGCGTCAACATGTCGCCGGCGCAGCTGTCGACGCCCGGCATCGTCGACCACATCAGCCGCTGCCTGCGCACGAGCAACCTGCTCGGCTCGTCGCTCTGCCTCGAGATCACCGAGCACGCCGTCATGCAGGACGTCGACCGCGCCCTCGGCATCTTGAACGAGTTCCGTTCGCTCGGCGTCCGCCTGGCCCTCGACGACTTCGGCACCGGCTTCAGCTCCATGACCCAGCTGAAGCGCCTCCCGATCAACACGCTGAAGGTCGACATGAGCTTCGTCATCGGGCTGGCCAAGGACCCGGCCGATCAGGCCATCGTCGAATCGATCGTCCACCTGAGCGAGGCCTTCGGGCTCGACCTGGTGGGCGAGGGCGTCGAGAGCCTGGCCGACATGGCCGAGCTGGTCCGCCTCGGCTGCCACCGGGCCCAGGGCTTCCTGCTCTCCCGGCCGTTGCCGGCGGCGGACCTCGACCCGCTGTTGTGGCGGGGCGGGATCGACCTGACGCAGCTGCCCGGCGTCATGCTGCCCGCCTGAACTCCCCACCACCGCACCGCACGGCACCGCCGCGACGAGCTCGGGGTCTTGGCGACGCTCATCCCCCGCTTCGCACCGTGGCCCGCCCCCGAATACGAGGCCTGGGCGATCGTCGACCCGTGGTCCGTTGTCGCGGGCTTCACCCGCTGAGGGCGCGAGGCCGGGGAGTCCGCGCGCTCGACCGAGCGCCTGAGCCGGGAGTATCCCTCAGCCCGGCGAATCGAGTGCCGCGGCGGGCGCACAGAGCTGGGCCAGCTTGAGCGTGGCCACGAGACCCGCCAGGGCGATGACGAGATAGGCGACCGAGAAGCTGTCGCTGAAATAGGCCTGCCACTGGTCGCTGGTGGGGACGCCACCGGCGGTGTTCACCAGGATGTTTCCGATGAGAAAGGCCAGGGCGCCGGCGGCCGCGAGCGTGAAGAGGCCGGTGGCCCAGCGCGCCAGCGACCGCAGCCGGTGGGCCTGGATCGCCGCGGCGCGGACCGCTCCGTCCGGACCCACCTGCTTGGTCCAGTACTCGGCGCGCCACCAGAGGAGCGCGAAGCTCACGAGCAACAGCACGATTCCGGGTCCGTCGGAGAAGTTGGCCGCGCTCACCATGGCGCTCCCGACGAGCTGCTGCTCGCCGAAGGGTCCGACGTGCGCGGTGGCGGCGAAGATGATCCCCGAGACCACCGAGCCGACGACCCGAAGAGACTCCGCGGCCAGGATCACGGTCGCCAGGATCTCGAGGAACTCCCACCCTCCCCGCGCCGCTGCACCGCTCGACGTCACACCGGCCGGGTCCAGGGGTTCGCTCATCGCTGTGGACTCGCCTTCCAACACGTAGGGGAGGGTAGCCGGGGCATCTCAGTCACCGCCGGACCGACCGGGCACCGGCGCCGTCGGCGGTTGCTTGGGCTCGAAGGGGCCGGCCACCGGGCCGTGTCCCGAGCCGGCCGGCGCCCGCACCCGCCATCTCGTCTCGTAGCGGGGGCTGAGTGCCGTCTCCCCCCACCCGTCGGGGGCGAAGGGGCTGCGGGGGATCGGCCTGTAGGACTTCCGATCGGGCGGGAGCGTGTAGGGCTGGGCGCTGTCGGACCGGGAGATCCGCACCACCGGGGTGACGGCCGTGACCATCCCCACCAGGTCCACGTGCTCGTCGCGGCCGTCGGCGTGCACGTAGGTGACGTGGACCAAGAGGTAGTGGCCGATCATCTCGTTGAGGTCGGCCACGGGCGCGGCGGGCGCGTCCGGCGGGTGCTCCGGTGTCACCACTAGTCGTCATCCCCCCCGTCGTCGCCGCCGTCGTCTCCGCCGTCGTCTCCCCCGTCGTCACCGTCATCGCCGTCGTCTCCGTCATCGCCGCCGTCGTCTCCCCCGTCGTCTCCGCCATCGTCTCCCCCGTCACCGTCGTCGCCGCCGTCGGACGATTCGGCGGCCGGGTCGTCGGCGAAGTCGCCCGACCAGCTGTTCCCGTCCTGGTCCACCCAGTCGCCGTCCGACGAGTCGGCAGTGATGGCCGAGCTGTTCTGACTGGCGAAGTTGCCGAGGGCCTGGGCGTACTCCACGTCGTCTTCGGTCGGGACCTGGCTGTAGTACGCGGTGCTCGCGTAGTAGGGCCAGTAGGTGGCCAACCAGGTCGCGGGCATCGGCGTCGGGACGCCCGGCGCCCGTTGGTTGGCGCATTCGGTCGGCGAGGCGATGTAGTAGCACTTGCCCGGCGGGCCGAACGCCTTGGGCCGCACGACCGGGTTCTTCACCGCCGCGGCGCCCGACCCCCCGCCGCCGCAGCCACTGGCCAGCACCCCGAATCCGAACACGGCGCTCAGCAGCCACGACGACCGGATCACCGACATGGCGATCCGCACCACGGGTCGGCGGGCCCCCTTCCGCACGGCCCCCTTCTCCACGGCCGAGTCCCCGATCCCTAGACGGCCAGGACCACCGGCACGATCATCGGGCGCCGGTGCGTGCGGTCGCCCACGAACTTGCCGAGCGACTTGCGCACGTGGCTGCTCAGCACCTCGACGTCGCGGGCGCCGTCGGCCATGGCCTTCTCGATGGCCGTCGCCACGACCGCGCTGGCCTCCTCGAGCAGGTCCTCGGCCTCCGGGGCATGCACCCAGCCCCGGGTGAAGATCTGCGGAGGATGGCCGACCTGGCCGAGATGGAGGTCCACCGTCGCCACCACCATCACCACGCCCTCCTCGGCCAGGGCCCGCCGGTCGCGCAGCACGCCGTGCCCGACGTCGCCGACCGTGCCGTCCACGTAGAGGTAGCCCCCGGGGACCGCGCCGTCGCGGTGCAGGCCGTCGGCCTCCAGGCGCACGGCGTCGCCGTCCTCGCAGAGGAGCACCTGGTCCGGCGGGACCCCCATGGAGGTGGCGAGCGCCGCGTGGTGGACGAGGTGCCGGTATTCGCCGTGCACCGGGATGAACGCGTCGGGCTTGGTCAGGGCGAGCAGGGTCCGCAGCTCGCCCTGGCGGGCGTGGCCACTCGTGTGCACCTGCTCGGCGCCCGAGTGGATGACCTCGGCGCCCCGGCGGTGCAGGTCGTCGATCACCCGGCCGACCGACCACTCGTTGCCCGGGATGGGGTGGGCGCTGATGATGACCACGTCGTCGCGCTCGATCTTGATGCGCCGGTTGTCGCCGGTGGCCATGAGCGAGAGGGCCGACATCGGCTCGCCCTGGGAGCCCGTCGAGATCACGCAGACCTCGCCGATGGGCAGCTTGTCGATGTCGTCGATGTCGACGAGCATGCCGTCGGGGAACGTGAGCAGCCCCATGCTGTGGGCGAGCTCGATGTTCTTCGCCATCGACCGGCCGATGGTGGCCACGTGCCTTCCGCTCGCCACCGCCGCGTCGACGATCTGCTGGATCCGGTGGATGTGGCTGGCGAAGCAGGCGACGATGAGCCGTTTGCCTGGGCGGGCCATGAACAGGCGGCGCAGCGTGTGGCCGACCGTGCTCTCCGAGAGCGTGAACCCGGGCTCCTCGGCGTTGGTCGAGTCGCTGAGCAGGAGCCGGATGCCCGGCGAGGACGCCAGCGCGCCGATGTGGGCCAGGTCCGTGCGCCGGCCGTCGACCGGCTCGAGGTCGATCTTGAAGTCCCCCGAGTGCAGCACGATCCCCTGCGGCGTGTGGAAGGCGATGGCCATGGCGTGGGGCACCGAGTGGGTGACCGGGATGAATTCGACGTCGCAGGGCCCGATCGTGACGCGCTCCCCGTCGGCCACCGGGATGAACGTCGCCCGATCGCTGAGTCCCGCCTCGTCGATGCGGTTGCGGGCCAGCCCGAGCGTCAGCGCCGAGCCGTAGATCGGGGCCGACAGGTCGCGCAGGAGGTAGGCCAGCCCGCCCGTGTGGTCCTCGTGGCCGTGGGTGAGGACGATCCCGTCGACGCGATCGGCGTGCTCGCGCAGGTAGGAGAAGTCGGGGAGCACCAGGTCGACGCCCGGCATGTCGGGGTCGGGGAACATGATCCCGCAGTCGAGGACGAGGATGCGGCCGTCGACCTCGATGCAGGCGCAGTTGCGGCCGATCTCCCCCAGGCCGCCGAGGAAGACGATGCGCACCGGGGTGGCCGGCGACGGCTGCCGCTGGGGCGGGGCGGGGCGCCGGAGCGCTGCGCCCGGCCGGCGCGCTCGGTCGCCGCCGGCGCGCTCGTTCCCGCCGGAGCGGGGCGCTCTGGAGGACCCGCTGGACCGGCGGCGGTTACTGCGAGGCGGGGCGTCAGCCAACCGGGACGCCCGCCCGCACCAGCACGCGCCGGGCCTCCCCGTCGAGCTCGGGCGGGGCCGTGCCGTGCGGCGCCCGGCAGTGGCCGACCGCCAGACCCTGGACCCGGCAGGCCGCCTTGGCGGGCATGGGGTTCGGGTAGTCCTCGGTCGACTCGAAGTCGTAGGACTCGATCAGCCGCCGATTGGCCGCGCAGGCCCCCGCCACCTCGCCCTTCAAGAAGGCGGAGACCACCGCATGCAGCTCGCGCCCGACCCAGTGCGAGGCCACGCTCACGACGCCCACCCCGCCGATGGACAGCAGCGGCAGGGTCAGCGAGTCGTCACCGCAGTAGAGCTCGAAGGAGGTCGGCAGGAGGTTCAAGAGCCGGGCCGAAGTCTCGGGGTCGCGCCCGGAGTCCTTCACGGCCACGATGTTGGACACCTCGTGGACGAGGCGCACCATGATGTCGGTGCCGATCCGGCGCCCGGAGCGGATCGGGATGTCGTAGAGGATGACCGGCAGCTCGGTGGCGCCGGCCACGGCGCGGAAGTGCTCGAAGAGGCCCTGCTGGGAGGGGCGGCTGTAATAGGGGGTGACCACCAGCACGCCGGCCGCGCCGAGGTCGGCCGCCCGGGCGGTGAGCTCGATCGAATGGCGGGTGTCGTTGGAGCCGGTGGCGGCGATCACCGGGATGGTCACGGCCTCGGCCACCGCGCGCCAGAGCGCGAGCTTCTCGTCGTCGGAGAGGACGGTGCCCTCACCGGTGCTCCCGGCGACGACCAACCCTTCGCTGCCGTGGCCCGCCAGCCAGCGGGCCAGCACAGCAGCGGCGTCGAGATCGAGTTCGCCCCGCTCGTCGAACGGGGTCACCATCGCCGTGAGGACGCTGCCGAACCGCGGCGCGTGCTCGAGACGCGTCATCGGCTCAGGGTACCAGGCAGCGCCGAGCGGTCCCCTGTCGAGCGGTCCCTTGCCAAGCGGCCCGGTGGCGACCGGTCCACGGACCGGCGCGGCGCCCGGACCGGGTGATCGACGACCTCAGGCGACCTGGCGTTCGACCGGCGAACCGTCGGCGAACGCGTCGGCGTCCTCCGTCGAGTCCTCCAGGTTCTCGAAGACGATGACGCCCATCTCCGTGAACTTCTGGCGCAGCCAGCCGTCGGCCGCGTCGAGGAGACCCAGCTTCTTCAGGTTCGGCACGATCTTGGAGAACAAGAGGATCTGGAACTCGTCGTTCTCGGGCCGGTAGTTCGTGGCGATCTTGATGATGTCGGCCTTGGGCACACCCAGGCGGTCCCACACCTCTTGCATCAAGAGCCGGTCGCGCATGCGGACCGCCGCCTCGAAGGCGAACTCCTGGCGCTCGCGCAGCTCCGGCGCCGTCAGGCCGGCGTAGTGCTCCTGGAGGCTGAGCACCCCGAACGCCACGTGTCGCGCCTCGTCGGCCATGACGTAGCGCAGCAGCTTCTTCAAGAGCGGCTCGGTGGTCATCTGCTGCATGAAACCGAAGGCGGCCAGGGCCAGCCCCTCCACCATGATCTGCATGCCGAGGTAGGTCATGTCCCAGCGCGAGTCGCCGATGATGTCGTCGAGCAGCAGGCCGAGGTGCCCGTTCAGCGGGTAGTGGCCGGTCAGCTTCGTGTCGAGGTAGCGGGAGAACACCTCGACGTGCCGGGCCTCGTCGACCACCTGGGTGGCGGCGTAGTACTTGGCGTCGATCCAGGGCACCGTCTCGACGATCTTGGCGGTGCAGAGCAGGGCCCCCTGCTCGCCGTGCATGAACTGGCTGAGCGTCCAGTTCTGGTTCTCCATGCCGAACTTGAGCCACTCCTTCTCGCCCCACTTCTCGAGCACGGTGCCGACGACGGCCTCGTCGCTGTAGATCGCCTGGGCGGGGTTGGCCGCGGCGTCGGCGATGACGATGGCCTCCTGGTCGACCTCGGTCTCCCAGGGGAGGTCGGTCGTGCCGTTCCACTGCGCCTTCTTGGCCTTCTCGTAGAGCTTGTCGAGCTTGGCCCGCTGGCCCTTCTCGTAGTCCCACGTGAACTCCGCCGCGCAGCCGTCGATCACGTTGTGGTGGCCGCTCGGGTCCTCCCGGCCGATCACCGAGTAGATCGCCTCGAGGTCGTTGATGCGGTCCCGTCCGATGATCTCCTCGTCGGAGTGCATCGTGTCGGGGCTCCCGGCTGTCGGGTCCATTGGTCTCTCCCTTTGCTCGCCCACATCGTGGGTGGTCTCGTCAAGATCGTTGGCGCCCGGCGACGAGCGGCGGCCGCGGGCGCGGGTCACCGGGCGAACCGCAGGGCCTGGATGCCGGGCAGCACGAAGCGCTGCACCATGTGCGACACGTCGGCGGTGCTGGTCAGGTCGACGTCGGGCGACGGCGACCCGAGGTAGGTGAGCACGATGCGCGCCGCCCATTCGGCCGCCCGCATGGCCTGGTCGGGCTCCAGCCAGCGACCGAGGAAGGGGGCAGCGAAGCCGCTGGCCGTGGCGAGCAGCCGGTCCATCTCGTCGAACGCCAGGTGGGCGGTGACCAGGCCCGCCTCGTGCGCCAGCACGAAGGCCAGCGCCCGGTGGTCGAGCAACCGGCGGGCCGCCTCGGTGATGCCGGCCACCAACACGTCTTCGATGTCGCCGGCCCCGCCCATGGCGACGGCCAGCTGCGAGAAGAAGCGGGCCACCTCGGTGTCGACCACCGCGGCCAGCACCGCCTCCTTGCCGCCCGGGAACGCCCGGTAGACGGTGGCGCGCGAGAAGCCGGACTGGCGGGCGATGTCGTCGAACGTCGTCTTCTGCACGCCCTGGCGGGCCAGGCAGTCGAGCGTCGCGTCGACGATCCGGATGCGCTGCGAGGACCGGTCGTCGGTGCCGAGGTGGCGCAGCGCCTTCGCCGGGCCGGGCGAGATCGGCGCGTGGGTTCCCGGGGCGCCGGGGACGGTCTCGCTCGGCTGTGCAGCGTGCAACGGCAGCTCCCGCCGTCGGAGCTCCTGGGGAGCTCGCTCGGTGAGACGGTATGGCGAAATCTGTCTCATTGTCAATCACCCCATCTGAGCTGCCCGGACTCCCCGAAACATCCCCGGAAAGGACGACCGGGGCGGGAGACCGGCCCGGTGGCTGTCCCCTGGCCAGCGGAGCGCCCTGGCCATCGGCCCGGCCAAGGAACACAGACCTTTCGGCCCGCCAACCGGTTCGTGCTGGTGCGAAGCACCGGCACGTGTCTCGTCCCCGTGGTGCTCGGGGCCGTGGCCCCCCGATACGAGCCCAGCGGCGTCGCGGCCGGGTGCTGCCTGCTCATGGTCGGGTCCTGCCTGCTCGGCGTCTGGCGGCGGCTGCGGGTTGGGCTGACCGTCACCGACACCGGGTTCATCTCCCGGGGCCCATTTCGGACCGGCGCTTTTCGAGGACCGAGGTGCTCGGCGCGCTGGCCCGGCCGGTCTGGTCCTACCACGGCCGGCTCGCCCTGATCTTCGTGCTGGCGGACGGGTCACACCGGCGGATCCCCGGAGTGCAGGACTACGCGGCGAACATCGGGGTGGTGCGGGCCGGCATCGACGCGAGGGCCGCCCGGAGTTATCCCGCGGAGGTCGCGACATACGTGAACGGCCTGGTCCACCGCCGATCGAGCGCGTCGAGCGGCGACCCGGGGCAGGGTCAGCGGCTCGCGAGGGTCACTCGCGGCCCGATGCGGAGGTCGCCGGAGCGCTGCGCCGACTTTCGCGAACAGACCGCCGACGTGCCCGGATGCCCCGACGAGAACCACCATTTGGCGCGGGCACACGACTAGCGTCGTCGGCGATGCACGTCGTGGGGGCCGTCGCGAGTCACGCACGCTGTTCGAGCGCGGGCCCGGTCGACTGATGCCACGCTCGCACCAGCACCCCTCCAACGGCCCCCCGGGCCGGCCGCGTTCGGCGGACGACGAGGCTCGCGACGCACTGCGCGAGGTGGCGGGGACGCTCATCCCCAAGTCGAGCAAGCAGCCGATGGGCCTCTACCTCTGCCGGCCCGAGGACGAGGTCGCCGCCCTGCCGCTGCACGTCGAGCGGAGCGTCTTCGAGGAATCGATCCCCAACGCCGCCGATCTGCTGGTCGACGAATTCGGTCCCTACGAGCACGCCACGCTGCTTCTCTGCGTGATCGACCAGCACCGGCGGCTCCCGGCCGCCATGCTGCGCCTCATCTTCCCCTCCACGCAGGGTCTGAAGACCCTCAACGACATCGAGCCCATCTGGGGCCTGTCGGCGGCCCAGCTCTACGAGCGCAGCGGCATCGACTACGAGTCGGCCCACACCTGGGACATCGCCACCCTGGCCATCGCCCCCGAGTACCGGGCCGCCGCCTTCCAGGGCGTGATCACGATGGCGCTCTGCCAGACGCTCTCGGTGCTCGGGATGCGCTGCGAGTTCACCTGGTCGGTGGCGGTCCTGCACCTCCCGGTGCTGCGCATGCTGCAGTGGAAGCTGCACCGGCCCTTCACCGAGTTCGCCGACGTCGAGCCCCGCGGCTACCTCGAGTCCCCGGCCAGCCTGCCCGTCTGGATGCGCCTCGAGGACTGGCACCAGCGCCTCTTCGAGCGCGACCGCGTGCTCTACGACATCATGACGTCGGGCACCGGGCTCGAGCCCGTCGTGCGCCCACCGGACTGGGACGGCGCCGCCGAGCTGGCCGCCGAGGTCAGCGCGCTGGCGGACCTCCGCCTCCATCTCCAGTAACCAGCCGCAGGCCGTGGCGCGGCGAGAGCGCCCACAGCGTGTCGAGGACCCGCTCGGCCGGCACCGGTCGTGAGTACAAGAAGCCCTGGGCCAGATCGACGTTGAGCGCCCGCAGGGTCGCGTCCTGCGGCTCGTCCTCCACACCCTCGGCGATCGTGATCACATCGAGGCTCTGCGCCATCGACACGATGGCCGCCACCAGGGTCTCGTCGGTGGCGTCGGGGAACGCCAGCCCGGCGACGAAGGAGTGGTCGATCTTCACGTAGTCGACCGGGAACTGCTTCAGGTAGGCGAGCGACGAGTAGCCGGTGCCGAAGTCGTCGATGGCGACGCGGACCCCGATCTCCTTCAGGCGCAGGAGGAACGCCGCGCCCTCGGCCGGGTGCTCGGTGAGCACCGACTCGGCCAGCTCGATGCAGAGGGACCCGGGCTCGAGCCCGCCCTCGAACAGCGCGCCGCGGAGCTTGGAGACGAGCGACGCGTTCTTCAGCTGGAGCGCCGAGACGTTGACCGACACGAACAGGCCGTCGGCACCGGCCGACCGGCGCCAGCCGACGAGGGCCCGGCAGGCCTCCCGGATGACCCACTCCCCGATCTCGACGATGAGCCCGCTCTCCTCGGCGACGGCGACGAACACCGACGGCGGCACGAGCCCGCGGGTCGGGCGGTCCCAGCGCAAGAGGGCCTCGAGGCCGACGACCTCCGTGCTGCCCGCGCCGATGGCCACGATCGGCTGGAAGAAGAGCCGGAACTCCTCGCGTTCGATGGCGAGGCGCAGGTCCTGCTCGAGGGCCAGTCGGTCGGCGATCCGGTCGCGCATCGAGGCATCGAAGAAGGTGACCGTGTCGCGCCCGGCCTCCTTGGCCTGGTACATGGCGGTGTCGGCGTCCCGGATGAGGGTCTCGGCGTCGCTCATGGGGTCCCCCGGCGAGGCGGTCGCCACCCCCACGCTCGCCGTCACGTAGACCTCGGCCTCGTAGAGCGTGAAGGGGGCGACCAGGGCGGCCTGCAGCCGCTCGACCGTGCGCCGCACCCCCTCGGTGCCGCCGGCGGCGTCGCTCAGCGCCACCACGAACTCGTCGCCGCCCAGGCGGGCCGCCATCGCGCCGTCGCCCGCACCGGCCTCGAGCCGGCGCGCCACCTCGACGAGCAGCCGGTCGCCGTGGGCGTAGCCGTAGGTGTCGTTGACCACCTTGAAGCGGTCGACGTCCATGAGGATGACGGCGAGCGTGCTGGCCGGCCGGGCGAACCGCAGGGCCTCCCGGGTCCACTCCTCCAGCCGGCTGCGGTTGGCCAGGCCGGTCAGCGGGTCGTGGGTGACCTCGTGGGCCAGCCGTGCGTCGGCGCCCGAGGTCGAGCGCAGGGCCCGCCAGGCCCGCCAGGCGCCCAGCGCGACGGTCACGACGGCCGCCACCGAGAGCGCGAGGGGGCGGCCGCGGCCCGGCTCGGGCCGGGCCAGCACGACGGCGATCGGCACCACCGCCACGGCCACCGCGGCCGCCACCCGCAGGCGCGCCGGCGCGGTGTCGAGGGGCGACCGGGAGCGCCGGGAGAGCTGGCGCATCGTCGGGTGCCGGGCCGCGGCGGCCAGCACGAGGACGATCGCCGCGAGGCCGCAATCGAGCCACGAGACGCCGATGGCGAGCCGGTTCGAGCTCTCCAGCTGGGCCAACACCGTCCAGGCGACCAGGCCCGCGCCCCCCACCAGCAGGCGCCGGCCCGCAGCCACCCGCCACGGCGGGCGGTTGAAGCCCGAGACCACCAGGGCGCCGAACATCGCCGCCAACGGGATCGCCGCGGCCGAGCCCAGGCGCGCCAGCGACGGCGGGCCGGCCTCGCCGGCGGTCGACCCCACCCAGAAGGCCCAGCTGACGGAGAAGGCGAGCGCGCCGACGAGGGCCGCCTCGATCAGGAGGTCGAGGTTGCGCCGGTCGCGCCGGGTGGGCGACCAGGCCAGGGCGCCGGCGCCCAGCGCCAAGAGCGCGGCCCCGGGCACGAAGACCGGGCTCGGGAGGAGGGCGCCCGCCCGGTGCAGCCCGTCGGTCAGGTGGGGACCGGCCCAGCCCGACTGCGCGGTGCGCAGCGCGGCGCCGGCGGCCAGCAGGGCGGTGCCCAGTGCGATGAGCAGCCAGGGGACCGCCCGGGCCGGCCGGTGACGCCGCAGGCCGGCCACGATCGCGGCCGGGGCCAGCGCGGCGACCACCGCCAGGACGGTCACGTCGGCGGCACGCCGGCGGTCGGTCGCCAAGAGGGCGATCAGGAGGGCCCCGATCAGGCCGGACGCGACCGGCCCGGCCCCGGACGAAAGCCGGCGGGCAAACAGGGAGGCGTTCGGTCGCGTGTGCACTCCCGGGATTGCCATGAGCTTGCAATTATCGCCACACCACCGGTGCGCAGAGAGGGATCTACGCCCCGGCCGGCAGGATCCCCCCCAGCAGCTCGGCCCGCACGAGGCGCGCCACCGAGACGGGGTCGTCGAGATCCCAGCGGCCCGGCGCCGCGATGTACGACAGCACCATGCGGGCCAGGAAGTCGGCCGCCTCGGGCACCACCACGCCGGGCGCCAGCGCGTGGCGCTCGAGGTAGGGGACGAGGAACGTGGCGATCAGGCTCTCGGTGCCTGCGCTCTCGATGCTCAGCTGGGGCAGGAGCAGGTCGGGCTCGTGGCGCAGGATGCGCTGGAGCACCTCGTGCTCGCGGATCGAGCGGTGGGCGAACACGAGGCCGCGCTCGATCACCTCCTCCAGCGACTCGGCGTCGCGGACCTCCTCGTAGAGGCGCAGGAAGAAGGCCGCGTACTCCCAGCCGACGACGGCGCTGATCAGCTCGTCTCTTCCGCCGGGGAAGTAGCGGTAGACGGTGGCCCGGGACAGGCCCGCCTCCCGGGCGGCGTCCTCGACCGTGGTCTTGGAGAGGCCCCAGCGGGCCACGCAGGCGTAGGTGGCGGCCAGGATCCGCTGCCGGACGGCGGCCGTGTCCCGGCCCGGGCGCGCCACGGTGGCCTCAGAAGCCGAGGAGCGGACCCAGCCCGACGGTGAACCCCCTCCGATCGGGCACCAGGCGGATGGCGAGAAGGACACCGGGCATGAACGAGCGCCGGTCGTAGGCGTCGTGGCGCATGGTCAGGCTCTGCCCGACGGCGCCGAAGATGACCTCCTCGTGGGCGACCATGCCGGGCAGCCGCACCGAGTGCACGTGCACACCGTCGACCGCTCCGCCGCGCGCGCCGGCCACGACGATGTCTGTCGTGGGGTCCGGCCGGAACGGCCCGGCGCCGGCCGCGGCCCGCGCCTCGGCGATCCGTTCCGCCGTGTGCATCGCCGTCCCCGACGGCGCGTCGCGCTTCTCGTCGTGGTGCAGCTCGATCACCTCGACGCCGTCCATGAGCGGGGCCGCCAGCTCGCAGAAGCGGACCAGCAGCGCCGCCCCGATGGCGAAGTTGGCGGCCACCACCGCGTTGACCGCCGAGGCGGCGAACGCGGCCTCGGCGGCGCGCAGGTCCTCGTCGCGCAGGCCGGTGGTCCCGACGACGGCGTGCACCCCGTGGGCCGCATACCAGGGGAGCTGGGCGCGGGCCGCCGTCGCCACGGTGAAGTCGACCGCGACCTGCGCCCCGGCGTCGACCAGGGCGGCCAGGTCGGCCGCCACCGTCAGGTCGACCACGTTCGGCCCGGCGAGCGAGCGCAGCTTCTGGCCGGCCGCCGCCGGGTCGACCGCCGCCACCAGCTCGAGGTCGCCCTCGGCCGCCACCGCCTCGCAGACCTGGCGGCCCATCCGCCCGCCGGCCCCCACCACCCCGATCCGCAGCATTGGTCGAACCCTACCGAACGGCCGGTCCGGCCCCTCGCCTCCGGCGGCCGCGCCGCAGAAGCACGGCCAGCACGACGAAGCCCGCCACGCCGGCCACCGACGCCACGCCGGCCTCGGTCAGCCCCTTCGGCCGGTAGGAGAAGGTCAGCGTCCAGGTGCCGGCCGGCACCCGCACCGCCTGGATCAGCCCGTGGGGGACGACGGCCAGATCCCGGGCCGGGCCGTGCGGTGGCGTGGCGACCGCCCGCCACCCGGCCAGGTAGGCCTCGCTGCGGACGACCGTCACCGCGGCGGGGGCGCTGACCGCGTCGGTCTCGCTCCCCCAGTCGGTCGTCGCCACCTGCCTGACGGTGCCGTCGCCCGCCGGCCCGGCGATCCACACGGGCGGGCGGATCGAGGGGCGCACGAAGCGGGCGTAGCCCTGCCAGGTGCCGTCCGCCTTCCATCCGCTCTGGTCCACCCCGTCTTGGAGCTGACCGTCGAGCGAGTACGTCGTGCCGTGGCGCGCAGTCACCGTCGAGTCGTCCCCCACCTCGTCGGCCGGGCCCGTGACGACGAGGCCGATCCCGCGCGCACGTGACGCGAAGCGGACCGTCCAGCCATGCGCCGTCCGCACGATCCGCTCGGCCGGGAACGTCGTCGCCCCCGAGGGCTCGAGCACCCCGACACGGAGCGTCCCGGCCACGTAGCCCGCAGGGCGGTGGAAGACGCGCCCGGCGTCGGCGAGGGTGGCGGAGCGCAGCGTCAGCACCTGGCCGAGATTGAACAGGCGCCGGTGCGGCGTCCCGGGCAGGGGCGCGCCGGGGCAGGCCGGGGCCAGCGCCTGGGAGGGCTGGCCGTCGCTCGAGAGGGCCGGGGCGACGAAGAACGGCGGGACGAGCAGCGTCTTCAGTCGCAGCGGGACGAACACGCCGTCGGCCAGCGCGCAGGGCGAGAAGGTGTCGAGCGTGTGCGCGCCGGTGGCCGCCCCGTAGGTGTTCCCGACCAGCGAGCCGTAGCCCTGGACGCTCGGGAGCTTCACCAGGTCGTTCAGGTCCGGCTGGCCGATCGTGGTGAGCCGGGCCACCCGCTCGGCGGTGGTGTCGAAGATGGCGAAGCGGCCGCTCGAGCCGACCACCGCCGTCGAGTAGGCCGCGGTCGGCGTGACGGGATTGTGCTCGGGCGTGTAGCCGGTGGCCGACGAGAGGTTGAACACCACCAGGTCGCAGAAGACGACGGCCACGAGCAGCCCGCGCCGCTGGGCGGGCGTCAGCCGGCGCCACCCGAGCACGAGCGCGGCCACGGCCAGGGCCACCAGGCCCTGGACGACGAACCACGGCCGCATCTCCGCGCCCTCGGTGACCGCCCCGGGGCGCGTGAAGGCGGCCTCCAGAGCCACCGGCGTCACGAACGCCACGACGCACAGCGTGAGGGTGGCGACCGGGACGGCCAGCACGCCGGCGCGGGTCAGCCACGGGCGCCGCCCGACGACGGCCGGGGCGGCGCGCCCGGCCAAAAGGCCGTCCAGCCAGTAGCCGAAGAGGACGGCGACGCCCAGGTCGACGATCCCGAGGCTGCGACTGGGCAACCGGACCTTGCTGTAGAAGGGGATGTGGGTGAAGGCGTGCCCGAGGGGGGTGAACTGGCCGAAGGACAGCAGCAGCCCGAACGACGATGAAGAAGAACCACGGGAGGTACTCGATGCTCCGCCGGTCCCGCCGTGCCCCGACGGACCGGCCGGCCAGCACCACGAGCGCCACCAGGGGCAGCAGCCCGACGTAGCCGGTCACCTCGGGCAGGTTGTAGGAGTTGAAGAAGGTCGGCTGGTTGCCGATCCCGTTGCCCCCGAAGAGGTCGGGGACGAGGAGCAGCGCGCTCCAGATTCGGGTGCAGTGACCCGGCGGTCAAGAAGCCGTACGTCTCGGTGGAGCGCTGCGAGCTCGTGATGAACGCCCACCCCGGCACGAGCTGGACCGCGCCGATGGCGACCGCCCAGGCGGCCCCGACGAGGCTGTAGCCGAGATAGCTGGCGCGCCGTGCGAGCGCGATCGTGCCGCCCGGGTGGCGCCGGAAGGCCAGCCAGAGGGCCATCGGGGTCGCCACCAGCTCCGCCTCGGCCATGGACCGCGGCTCGCCGGTCAAGAGGATGGCCCCGATGGTGCCGGCCAACAGCGCCACCCACGGCCAGGGCGACCCGCCGACGGGGGCCGACGCCGGGCCGTCCCCTGCGGTCGGCCCGGTCCGCAGGACGGCCCAGGCCAGGCGGACCTGGGCCAGCACCATGAGCGGTATCCACCCCATGCCCTCGACGATCGGGAGGTGGACCATCTGGCCGACCATGGCCCCGCCGAAGGCGTAGGTGACCGCCGCCAGCAGGGCGGCCAGCGGCGCCAGGCGGAACTGGCGCAGGAGGGCGTAGAGGCCGAGGCCGGCGGCCCAGTAGGCCCCGAGCAGGTTGAGCACCCAGGCCACCGTGGCCGGGAGCACCGTGAAGAAGCAGCGTGAAGGGGTAGAGGGATCCGGCGTTCAGCCCGCCGAGGAGGGGGCTCCCCGACCAGATGTAGGGATTCCACAGCGGCAGGTGGCCCTGCGCCAGCAGCTCGCCCGAGAAGACCCGCAAGCGGGAAGTTCTGGATCTCGTTGTCACCGCTGATGGCCGGCCAGCCGAAGAGGGCCGGCCCCACGAACACGAGCACCGGCACGATGACCAGCACGAGGACCGCCCGGCGGTCCGCCCGGCCCAGCCTGCCCACGCCGGCCCGCCAGCGGCCGCGGGCGGGGGCCAGTTCCTGCTCGGTCGCTGCCGGGCCTGCCATGCGCGACCCCCCGCCGTCTCTCTTAGGCGAGCGTGGGAGCGAGCCCGAGGGCGGCACCGTCGAAGTGCGTCGGCCTCGAACGGGCCGACCACCGACAGCGAGCGCGGGGCGGCCACCAGCGCCTCGGCCGCCCGCTGGACGTCTTCGCGTTCCACGAGGGCGACGCGGGCCAGCACCTCGTCGACCGTGTGGACCTCGCCGTGCAGGAGCAGCGCGGCGCCGATCCGGCTCATGCGCGCGCCCGAGTCCTCGCAGGCGAGCAGCGTCTCGGCCCGCAGGTTGCCCTTGGCGACGGCCAACTCGCGATCGGTGATCCCGGTCGTCGCCAAGACCTCGAGCTCCCCCGCGCAGATCTTCAGCACCTCGTCGACATAGTCCGGCGCGGTGCCGGCCAGCACGCACAGCGAACCGGCGTCCTGATAGGCGCTGCGGTCCGAGAAGATGGAGTAGGCCAAGCCGCGCTGCTCGCGCACCTTTTGGAACAGCCGGCTCGAGAGCCCGCCGCCCAGCACGTGGTTGAGCACGGCCAGCGCGAAGCGGCTCTCGTCGAAGCGCGACACGGAGCGCGCGCCGAAGGCCAGGTGCGCCTGCTCGGTCGTCTTGTGCACGACATGGAGGGGCTGGGGCGGGTCGACCGGCGCCTCGCGGGCCGGCGCCTGCCCACCCGGCGCGCCCGTGAACCGGGCCTGGAGCGATTCGGCCACCTGCTCGTGCTCGAAGTCCCCCGCCACCGACACGACCATGTTCTGCGGCCGGTAGTGCTCCTCGAAGAATTCCCGGACATCGGTCGCGCTGGTGGCGCGCACGCTCTCCGCCGTCCCGAGCGGGTCGCGCCCGAGCGGGTGGCCGGGGAAGAGCGACCCGGTCCAGTGCTCGGCGACCAGGTCCGCCGGCTCGTCGGCGTGCATCAGGATCTCGTCCAAGATGACGGTCCGCTCGGCCTCCACGTCGCCCGGCGCGAGCGCCGGGTCCCACATGATCTCGCTCAGGATGTCGAGGCCGAGATTGAGGTGCTCGGCCAGGAGGCGGATGTAGAAGGCCGTGTACTCCTTGGTCGTATAGGCGTTGCAGTCCCCGCCCACCTCGTCGAGCGCCTCGGCGATGGCCGCCGCCGAGCGCGACGGCGTCCCCTTGAACAAGAGGTGCTCCAAGAAGTGCGAGGCTCCGGCCCGCTCCGCCGGCTCGTCGCGCGACCCCGTCCCCACCCAGAAGCCGACCGCCACCGAGGCGACATCGGTCATCGCCTCAGTGACGAGCTGGATCCCGCAGGGCAGAGTCTCCGTACGGATCGAGGGGCGCGCCGAGCTGCGTGTCAACGACGGCGCGGACCCGAGCGCGAGCGGCGCGGCCGCTCCCCGTTCGAGCGCCCGTCACCCGAGCTGGCCGCCCCCGGCCCGAGGTCGCCCAGATCCGCCACCAGCTCGGCCTCGAAGGCGTCCTCGAAGGACACCCGGGCCGGGCCGCCGACGGGCTCGCGGGGCTCGCTCGGCGCCTCCCGGTAGGAGCTCTCGGTGTCGCGGGGCGCACCGCGCTCGCGCGGACCCCGGGACTCGCGCGACCCCGGGACTCGTGCGGCTCGCGGGGGCCCGAGTCCCCACCGTCGGAGAAGCCCTCGACCACCGGTGCGTTGGCGAGCGAGAGGGAGACCTTGCCCTGCGGGTCGATGTCGTCCACCCGCACCTCGAGCGCCTGGCCCAGGGTGAGGACGTCTTCGACCGCGCCCACGCGCTTGCCGCCGGCCAGCGAGGAGAGCTTCGAGATGTGCAGCAGGCCGTCGCGGCCGGGCAGCACGTTCACGAAGGCGCCGAACTTGGTCAGGTTGACGACCTTGCCGCTGTAGATGGCGCCCACGTCCGCCGTGGGCGGGTCCAAGATGAGCGAGATGCGCCGGCGGGCCTCCTCGACGGCGTTGCCGTCCTTGGCCCCGATGGTCACCGTGCCGACGACGCCGTCGTCGTCGACCGCGATGTCGGCGCCCGTCTCCTGCTGCAGCGTGTTGATGACCTTGCCCTTGGGCCCGATGACCTCACCGATCTTGTCGATCGGGATCTCCATCGAGACGATCTTGGGGGCGCTGTCGGCCACGTCGGTGCGCGGCTCGGCGATCGCCCCGGCCATGACCGCCAGGATGGCCAGCCGCGCCTCTTTGGCCTGGTGCAGCGCCTTGGAGAGCACGTCGGCCGGCAGGCCGTCGATCTTGGTGTCGAGCTGCAGCGCGGTGACGGCGTCGGCCGTGCCCGCCACCTTGAAGTCCATGTCGCCGAACGCGTCCTCGGCGCCCAAGATGTCGGTCAGGGTCACATACGCGCCGCCCTCGTGCACGAGGCCCATGGCGATGCCCGCCACCGCGGCCTTGATGGGCACGCCAGCCGCCATGAGCGACAGCGACGAACCGCAGACCGACGCCATGGACGTCGACCCGTTGGAGGCGAGCACGTCGGAGACGAGCCGCAGCGTGTAGGGGAACTCCTCGGCCGACGGGACGACGGGGAGCAGGGCCCGCTCGGCCAGCATGCCGTGGCCGATGTCGCGCCGACGGGGGCCGCGCATCTGCCCCGCCTCGCCCGTGGAGAACGGCGGGAAGTTGTAGTGGTGCATGTAGCGCTTGTGGGTGTCGGGGCCGATCGTGTCGAGCAGCTGGTTCATGCGCGGCATGCCGAGCGTCGTCACGTTCAGCACCTGGGTGTCGCCGCGCTGGAACAGGGCGGAGCCGTGCGCCGTCGGGAGGAGGTCGATCTCCGCCGACAGCGGGCGGATCTCCGCCGTGCTGCGGCCGTCGATGCGCACGCCTTCGTCGATGATGCGGGCCCGCACCAGCTTCTTGGTGAGCGAGCGCACGGCCTGCTTGATCTCGCCGCTGCGGCCCTCGAACTCGGCGGCGAGCGACGAGAGGATGCTGGCGGTCGCCTCCTCCAAAGCCCCGTTGCGCTCGCCCTTCTGCGGCGTGGCGTTGGCCTTGGCGATGAGGTCGCCCCCGACGGCCTGCACGCGCTCCCACACGTCCTCGCCGTAGTCGGTGATGGCCGTGAAGCTGATGGTCTCCACCGGGCCGCGGGCCGCCTCGTAGGCGGCCACCAGCTGGCGCTGCAGCACGATCGACTCGCGGATCCAGGTCTTGGCGGCCTCGAGGCCGAGGGTCAGGACCTCTTCTGTGACCTTCGGGGCGCCGTCCTCGTAGTACGACCACGACTTCTCGGTGCCGCCGGCCTCCACCATCATGATGGCGATGTCGGCGTCGTCACCGGCCCCGAGCGCCCGGCCGGCCACGACCAGCTCGAAGGTGGCCTCGTCGCCCTCCTGGTAGGTGGCGTGGGGGATCCACTGGCCGTCGGTGTTGTAGGCGATCCGCACGGCGCCGATCGGGCCGTCGAAGGGGATGCCCGACAGCATGAGGGCCGCCGAGGCACCGTTGATGGCGATGACGTCGTGGGGGTTGACCTGGTCGGCCCCGAAGATGGTGCCGACGACGTGCACCTCGTTGCGGAAGCCCTTCGGGAACGAGGGGCGCAGGGGCCGGTCGATCAGGCGGCAGGTGAGGATCGCCTGGTCCGAGGCGCGGCCCTCCCGGCGGAAGAACGCGCCGGGGATCTTGCCTGCGGCGTAGGCGCGCTCTTCGATGTCGACGGTGAGCGGGAAGAAGTCCTGGCCCTCCCGGACCGAGCGTGATGCGGTGGCGGTGGCCAGAACCACCGTGTCGCCGATGCGGGCCACTACGGCCCCGTCGGCGAGCTGTGCCAGTTTTCCTGCCTCAAATGACAGGGTGCGTTCGGTGCCGCTGATCGGCCCCGAGACGGAGATGGCGTCGGCCATGTCTCTCCTCTTGTTCGGAGGCGCCGGATGCCGGTTCCCAGTGGTCGACCACCTCACCGGCCCGACGGGGCGCTCGCGAAGTGATCGGCGACTGGCAGCCAGCTTCTTTCGGTGCCTGTCTTCTCATGCAACCGCCCGGCCATGGGGCCGGGCGGAAGATCTGCTGCGGGCCTAGCGGCGAATGCCGAGGCGCCCGATGATGCTGCGATACCGCTGAACGTCGTTGTGGGCCACGTAGTCGAGCAGACGCCGCCGGCGCCCGATGATCTTCATCAAGCCCCGGCGGGTGTGGTGGTCCCCCTTGTGGACCTTCAGATGCTCCGTCAGGTGCGTGATCCGATCGGTCAACAGCGCGATCTGGACCTCGGGTGAACCGGTGTCCGTCTCGTGCAACCGGTGCTCGGTGACGATGGCCTGCTTTTCGGGCATCTGTATAGAAACCTTCTGGGGATCGACGTCGGCACGGGTCCGAGAACTCGAGCGGTGCCGCTCAACACGGTCGGCACGAGGGTGCCGACCGGGGTGTACTCCAACACGGCAAGGGTAGCAGGCGGGGTGCGGTCCGGACACCCGCAAGGTTCTCTTCGGGCAGGCCGGAGCCGCCCGGGCCCGCCTAGGCGACCGGATCTCCGCTTCGGGGGACCGGGGCCTCGACCAGCAGGCGGCGCGCCTCGGCGACGTCCGCCTGCATCTGGGCGACGAGGTCGTCGACCGCCTCGAAGCGCTGCTGGGGCCGCAGGCGGGCCACGAAGGAGACCCGGGCCGCCTCCCCGTAGAGGTCGCCGTCGAAGTCGAGCAGGTAGGCCTCGACCAGGGGGCCGACGGTGGCACCGTCGGGCGCGGGGAAGGTGGGCGGCGGCCCGATGGAGATGGCCGCGTCGAACTGCGTGCCGTCGGGGCGGGCGTAGCGCCCGGCGTAGACGCCGTCGGGCGGCAGGGCGATCTCGACCGGCACGGCCACGTTGGCGGTCGGGAACCCGAGCAGGCTGGCCCCGCGCCGCTCCCCCACCACCACCTCGCCGCGGACCTGGTGGGGCCGGCCCAAGAGCGCGGCCGCCTCGACCACGTCGCCTTTGGCCAGCAGTTCGCGGATGCGGGTGGAGGAGACGGGGCCGGCGTCGCCCAACTCGGCCAGCTCGACGCCCGCCGTGACGAAGCCCTGGGCCACGCCCAGGTCGCGCAGCAGCGCCACGTTGCCCTTGCGGCCGTGCCCGAAGTGGAAGTCCTCCCCGACGACGACCAGGCGGGCGCCGAGGGCGCCGACGAGCACGGTCTGCACGAAGTCTTCGGCCGACTCGTTGGACCGGCGCTCGTCGAAGGGGATGACGAGCGTCCGGTCGACCCCGCAGTCGGCCAGGAGCTCCAGCTTCTGAGGGAGATCGGTGAGCAGCCGCGGTGCCGACTCGGGCCGGACGACCATGGCCGGGTGGCGGTCGAAAGTGACGACGACCGTGGCCAACCCGAGGCCGGCCGCCCGGCGCTGCAGCTGGGCGATCACGTAGCGGTGGCCGAGGTGCACGCCGTCGTAGGCGCCGATGGTCACGGCCGCGCCGGACTCTGGCGGCGTGCAGTCCTGCGGCGAGAGGACCTCCATCAGTTTGGAGCGTAGACGGCGCCCGCCGGGCCACCGCTGAGGCCCGGGGCGGCGGCGCTCACCCGGCGGCCGCCAGCACGACGCTCGGCCGGACGCGGTCGGTGTCGGTCCGCTCGTAGACGGCGGCCAGCTGGCCGCCCGGGTCGACCAGCGCCCACGGCCCGTCCCCGTCGGCCCCGAGGGAGACCCGGTCGAGGGGCAGCCCGCGCGACACGAGGCGCGCCATCTCGCTGTCGATCTCGACGCGCTGGAGATGCCGCACGGCCGCGGCCGGCGACAAGACGAAGGGGTGCTCGCCGGGCGTCGGCGGCGCCGCCGCCTCGAGCTCGGCCAGCGTGTGTGCCTCGGCGTCGGTGAACAGGCCGATGGCGCTGCGCCGCAGCGCCCGGAGGTGCGCGCCCCCGCCGAGGGCCGTCCCGAGGTCGGCCGCCAGCGAGCGGATGTAGGTGCCGGCGGAGCAGTCCACCTCGATGCGCACGACGCCGGCCGACGGACCCGCCTCGACCGAGAAGCGCGAGACGCGGACGCGCCGCGCCGGGCGCTCCACCTCCTGGCCCTCCCGGGCCAGCCTGTAGAGGCGCTGCCCGTCGATCTTGATCGCGGAGACCATCGGGGGGATCTGGTCGATGTCCCCGGTCAGGCCCTGGGCGGCGGCGGTGACCTGGGCCAGCGTCACGCCCGTCATGTCCCAGGTCCCGGTCACCTGGCCCGAGGAGTCGAGGGTGTCGGTGGCCGTCCCGAGCACGACCTCGCCGCGGTAGGTCTTGGTGAGCGGCGTGAGGAACCGCAAGAGCCGCGTCACGCGCCCCACCCCCACCAGCAGCACGCCGGTGGCGTCGGGGTCGAGCGTGCCGGCGTGCCCGACCCGGCGCTCGGAGAAGATGCGCCGGCAGCGGGCGACCACGTCATGGGAGGTCCACCCGGCCTCCTTGTCCACCACGACCAGCCCGTTCACGGTTCCTCGGGGTCGGCCCCCTCGGCCTCGGAGGGTCGTTCGGTCACGAGGCGCCGCAGCACCGACTCCACCGCCTCCCCGGACACGATGGCCGGGTCGGCCGCGAAGGCGAGACGAGGGGTCCGCTTCATCCGCACCTCGCGCCCGACGCAGCTCTGCAGGGCCAACCGCCGCTCCTCGAGCGCCTCGGCCGCATCGTCGCTGATCGAGCTCAGGTACACGGTCGCCTGGCGCAGATCGGGCGAACAGTCGACGGCCGTGACCGTGACCAGGCGGAGACGCTCGTCGGCGTCGGCCAGGCGCTCGATCTCCTCGGCCACGACCTGGCGCAGCACCTGGTTGACGCGGAGCGACCGCGCGTAGCGCGCACCGGAACCCGACGTGGATCGATTGTGACGGCCTGGGGCCATGACGGCGGCTCCTTTGGCCTAGGTCCGCGGAATTTCGCGCTCCTCGTAGGTCTCGATCACATCGCCCTCCTTCAGGTCCTGGTAGTCCGAGAGCCCGACACCGCACTCGAACCCGGACTGGACCTCGCGGGCGTCGTCCTTGAAGCGCCGCAGCGAGGTGATGGCGCCCTTCCAGATGACGACGCCCTCGCGCAGGAAGCGGACCTTGGACCCCCGCGTGATGGTGCCCGACTGCACGTAGCAGCCGGCGACGGCGCCGACGCGGGGGATCCGGAAGACCGCGCGGACCTCGGCCTCGCCGGTGACGACCTCTTCGTACTTGGGGGCGAGCATGCCGAGCATGGCCGCCTCGATGTCCTCCAAGAGCTTGTAGATGATCTCGTAGGTGCGGACCTCGACCTTGTTGGCCTCGGCCATGTCGCGCGCCCGACGGTCCGGCCGCACGTTGAAGCCGATGATCGTGGCCGATAGAGGCCTGGGCCAGCGTCACGTCGTTCTCGGTGATGCCGCCCACGCCGCGACGCACGAAGCTCAACTTCACGTCCTCGCGCTCCAACTTGCGCAGGCTCTCGGTGGCCGCCTCGAGCGACCCCTGGACGTCCGCCTTCAAGACGATGTTCAGCGTGGCGGTCTCGCCGCGCTGGATCTGCTCGAAGAGGTCCTCCAGGCGCGCGCCGGTCGCCGACGGCGACGGGAGGTGGCCCGAGAGGCGGAAGCGCTGCTCACGCGCCTCGCCCAGGGTGCGCGCCGTCGACAGATCCTTGGCCGCCCGCAGCTCGTCGCCCGCCTGGGGCGGCTCGGAGAGGCCGAGGACCTGCACCGGCATGGAGGGCAGCGCCTCCTTCACGTGGTCGCCGCGGTCGTCGACCAGCGCCTTGACCTTGCCCCAGGCCGCACCCGCCACCACGGCGTCGCCCACCCGCAGCGTGCCCTGCTGGACGATGACCGTCGCCACCGGGCCCCGCCCGGCCTCGAGGTTCGCCTCCAGGACCGCTCCGCGGGCCCGGCTCTCGGGGCTCGCCACCAGCTCTTCGACCTCGGCCAGGATGACCAGCTGCTCCAAGAGCTCGTCGATGCCGGTGTTCTGCAACGCCGAGACCTCGACGCAGATCGTGTCGCCGCCCCAGGCCTCGGGCACGAGGCCGCGGTCGGAGATCTGCTGGAGCACCCGCGCCGGATCGGCGTCGGCCCGGTCGATCTTGTTGACGGCGACCACGATCGGCACGTCGGCGGCGCGGGCGTGGTCGATGGCTTCCAGGGTCTGGGGCATCACGCCGTCGTCGGCCGCCACCACCAGCACCACGATGTCGGTGACATCGGCCCCGCGCGCCCGCATGGCGGTGAACGCCTCGTGGCCCGGGGTGTCGATGAACGTGAGCAGGTGGTCGCGCCAGGTCGACCTGGTAGGCGCCGATGTGCTGGGTGATACCGCCGGCCTCGCCGGCCACGACGTCGGTCGAGCGGATGCGGTCCAAGAGCAGGGTCTTGCCGTGGTCGACGTGGCCCATCACGGTGATGACCGGCGGCCGCGGGCGCAGCTCGGTCTCCTCTTCCTCGTCGTCCTCCTCGAAGTACTTGGCGAGCAGCTCGGCCTCTTGCTCCTCGCCGGGGTCGACGAGGCGCACGGCCGCGCCGAGCTCGGCTGCGAACAGCTCGATCATGTCGTCGGAGAGCGACTGGGTGGCCGTGACCATCTCGCCCTGCAGGAGCAGGAAGCGGATCACGTCGCCGGCCGAGCGGTTCAGCTTCGGTCCGAGGTCGCGGGCCGTCGAGCCCCGCTCGACGATGATCTCGCCGTCGGGCACCGGCGCGGTCGACGGCATGTAGGTGGTCATCAGCGTCGGCTCGAGCTCTTCCAAGCTCCGGCGGCGACGGCGACCACGACGCTGGGGCGGACGGCCGCGGCCGAGGCCACCACCGCGACCGGGGGGCGGCCCGCTGCCGACGGGACCGGCGGCGCCCGCGCGGCCGCGCGAACCCGCCACCGGGGCGACCGACACCGCCGCCGGGCCGGCCGACGCCGCCACCGGTCGAGGGCGGGCGGCCGCCGGAACGCTGCGGGTAGCCACCCGGACCGGCCGGCCGGGCGGCACCGCCCGGCGGGGGCTTGCGACCACCCAGTCCGGGCGGCGGTGGGATGGGGCGGCCCGAGGGGCCGACCGGCGGACGCATCGGCGGCGGCGGGACCGGACGACCCGAGACGCTGAGGGGCGGGCGGGCGGCCCGCGGCGGGTGCCGCCGGGGCGTCGCCGCGGGGCGGTGCCGTCGGGGTGCTCGGCGGCCGGGGCGACGACGGCGGGACTCTCCGCCGCCGGGGCGACGGGGGCCGGCCGTTCGACGGGCGGCCGGGGCGGTGCCGCGGGCCGCTCGGCGGCCGGGGCGACGGGCCGGATGGCGGCCGGGGCGACGGGCCGGATGGCGGGCCGGGGCGGGGGCGGCCGGGCGGGGCGCCACCGGGGCGACGACCGCAGGCGGCGGGGGGGGCGTGCGGGTGCTGCTGATCAGTCGCGGCCGGGGCGCGGGCGCAGGGCCGTCGTCGGTGGCCGGGGTCTCGTCGGGGACGACCCGGGTCGAGGGCGGGTGCTCGACGACAGGCGCCCGGGTCGCGACGGGGCGCTTGCCGGGGGCGGTCTTCTCGGGCTCGGGCTCCTCCGGCTGGACGGCGCGGCGAAGCCCCTCGGCGTCGGCCTTGCGCCGGACACGGTCGGCCTGGGCGTCTTCAATCGAGGACGAGTGGCTCTTCACGCCGATGCCGAGCGCAATGCAGAGGTCGAGGGCCTCCTTATTGGTCAGCCCCAGCTCACGGCCGAGCTCGTAGACGCGGATCTTCTTTGGCAATTCCTCGTGTTCCTTGCGGCTTCTCCGACGCTCACCGGAGCATCAGATCGTTCATTCTCCCACATGACCGCGGGTCTCCCCACGGTGAGAGGGCATGGTCAGGTCGGCATCGCCTTCGAGCGGGCGGCGGTGGCCGCCCGCCGAGGGGGTGTCGCGCCCGGGCGGCGCAGCGCCCAGTCGAAGGTCCCGGTGCGGATCGCCCGCTCGTAGCAGGCCGGATCCTCCCGGCAGACCCAGGCGCCGCGTCCGGGGGCGTGGCGGCCCTCGACGACGGATCCGTCCCGGCTCGCCACGTAGCGGACCAGCTCGGCTGTCGGGGCCCGCCGGCGACACCCGACGCAGGTCCTTGTAGTCGCTATGAAGCACCCTCCTCAGCCGTCGACGCCGCGCTGTCGGCCGGCGATCCTGCGTGCTCGCCCTCGGGCATCGGGGGCGGCCTCGGCCGTCGACCGGCGGCGGCCTCGAGCGGGGCCTCCGCGGGCGTCGTCGTCCTCGGCGGCGGCCTCCTCGGCCTTGTGCGACCACTCCTCGGCGGAGATCGCCTCGCCCCCCTCGGCCGGCTTCCAGACCATCTCGCCGGCCTCGTTCTCGACCCACTCGCCCTCGGCCCACTCCTGGCCGCCGTAGCCGGCCTCTTCCTCTTGGAGCTGGGTCTCGCTCTTGATGTCGATCCGCCAGCCGGTGAGCCGCGCGGCCAGCCGGGCGTTCTGCCCCTCCTTGCCGATGGCGAGCGACAGCTGGTAGTCGCTGCACGATCACCGTCGCCGTGCCGGTCTCGTCGTCGAGCCGGACCTCGCGGACGCGGGCCGGCGGCCAGCGCGTTCTGGATGAGCTCGACCGGGTCGTCGGAGAACGGCACCACGTCGACCCGCTCGCCCCGCAGCTCGTTGGTCACCATCCGCACCCGCGAGCCCCGCGCGCCGACGCAGGCCCCGACCGGGTCCACGTTCGGGTCGTTGGACCAGACCGCGATCTTGGTGCGGTGCCCCGGCTCGCGGGCGGCCGCCTTCATCTCGACCACGCCCGAGGAGATCTCGGGCACCTCGAGCTCGAAGAGCCGCTTGATGAGGCCCGGGTGCGTCCGGCTCACGACGATCTGGGGTCCCTTGGTCGTCTTGCGCACCTCGACGATGTAGGCCTTGAGCCGCGCGCCGTGCTCGTAGCGCTCGTAGGAGACCTGCTCGGCCTGGGGCAGCAGCGCCTCGACCTTGCCGAGGTCGAGCAGGGTGTAGCGGTTGTCGGTCTGCTGGACGATGCCGGTGACGATGTCGCCCTCGCGCCCCGCGTACTCCTCGTACTTCATGTCGCGCTCGACCTCGCGAATGCGCTGCAGGATGACCTGCTTGGCCGTCTGGGCGGCGATGCGCCCGAAGTCGTCGGGGGTGTCGTCCCACTCGCGCGTGACGTTGCCGTCCTCGTCGAGCTCCTGGCCGTAGACCCGGATCTCGCCGGACTCGGGGTCGATGGTGACGACCGCCTCTTCGGCCGCGTCGGGCCGGCGCTTGTAGGCCGCCACCAGCGCGTTGGCCAGCGCGTCGAGCAGCGTCTCGACCGAGATGCCCTTGTCCCGGGCGATCTGGCCCAGTGCGTCGAGAAACTCGAAGTTGGTCTTGCTCATCTCACCACCTGCTCCTTCGGGCTCGTGCGCTCCCTGCGCTGGGCCCCGCGCGAAGGGCTGCGGCCCTCCGCCTTGCCCGCGGTCGCGGACGAACCCCATTCGAAGACCGTGCGCGCCCGCTCGACGTCCGCGTACGCCACCCGCTGCGATCCGCCCGGCAGCTCGGGATCCTCCAGCACGAAGCCGGACTCGTCGGTTCCGCTGATCCGGCCCCGTAGGCGCCGCTCGCCCGCCACGCTCGGCAGCGTGCGCACGGTCACGAGCTCACCGATCGCCCGGGCGAAGTGCTCGGGCGTGCGCAGCTTGCGCTCGAGGCCCGGGCTCGACACCTCGAGCGTGTAGCGGCCCGGGATGGGGTCGAGCTCGTCGAGGGCGCGCGACACGGCCCGGTTGGCTTCGGCCAGGGCGTCGAGGTCCACGCCGCCGCTCTTGTCGACGACCACCTGGAGCTGGCGCTGGGTGACCTGGAGGTCGACCAGCTCGAGGCCGGCCGCAGCCAGGATGGGTGACAGCACGTCGAAGAGCCCGTTCGCTACGACCACTGCTGCCTCCTTCCCTTTCCCTAGCTGCGCTGCCCCTTCCCGGAGCCGATCACCGACGGCACCACCGGTTCGACCAGGGCCCCTGGAACACGAAAGCGTGGGCGGCGGCCCACGCTTTCAACGAGGTCCTGCTCTGTCAACCGGACTGCAACGGCAATTATACCAACGTCACCGTCTCCACAGGTTCGCCCTCAATAGGATCGCCCAACGACCGCCAGCGCCGAGCCGTCCCCGTCGTCGGCCACGAGGCCCCCGTCGGGTCCCTCCAGGCAGCGCACCGAGAGGGTCTCGCCGGCGATCCTCGTCTCGCCGTCGACCCCGAGGAGGCGCCAGGGCACCCGCGCGAACCCCTGCATCCCGGCCTCGACGGCCTCCTCGACGCTGTCCACCGACCGGGTCCGCCCCTCCCGGAAGGCCCGGGCCTCGGCCTCGAGCTCGGGGCCCACCCGGCCGAGGAGCGTCGTGACGGCCGTGACAACCTCGCCGAGCGCCACCTGCACCTTCTCGCGGGTGTGCCGGGCGACGACCGTCACCTGCCCCTCCAGGAGGTCCCGGGGCCCGACCTCGACCCGGGCGGGCACGCCCTTGAGCTCCCAGTCGATCGAGCGCCGGCCGAAGCTCGTCTCCACCCGGTCGTCGAGGCGGGCCCGCACGCCGGCCGCCGCGAGGTCGGCCACGATGGCGTCCGCCGCCCGCGTGACCCCCTCCTCGGCCCGCACCACCATCACCACCACCTCTTGGGGGGCGAGGGCCGGCGGCAGGCGGAGCCCGAAGTCGTCCCCGTGGACCATGATGAGCGCCCCGATGAGGCGCGAGGACGCGCCCCACGACGTCTGCCAGGGGAGCTCCCGGGTCCCGTCGGGGCCCGAGTAGGAGATCTCGAAGGCCCGGGCGAAGTTCTGGCCGAGCTCGTGGCTCGTCCCCATCTGCAGCGCCTTGCCGTCCCCCATCATCGCTTCTGAGGTCCAGGTCCGGATGGCCCCGGCGAAGCGCTCACGCTCGGTCTTGCGCCCGACGAGCACCGGGATGGCCATCACGTCGAGCATCGTCGCCACGTAGACGTCGCGCAGGATCTGCAGTGCATAGGCGCGCGCCTCGGCCTCCGACGCGTGCGCCGTGTGGCCCTCCTGCCAGAGGAACTCGGTCGTGCGCAGGAACAGGCGCGGCCGCAGCTCCCAGCGCACGATGTTGGCCCACTGGTTGATGAGCAGCGGCAGGTCGCGGTGGCTCTGGATCCACTTGGCGAAGAAGCTGTTGATGACCGTCTCGCTCGTCGGCCGGACGACGACGGGCTCGTCGAGGGCCTTGCCGCCCGCGTGGGTGACCACCGCCAGCTCAGGGCTGAACCCCTCCACGTGCTCGGCCTCGCGCTGGAGGAAGGACTCGGGGATGAAGAGGGGGAAGTAGGCGTTCTCGGCGCCGGCCGCCTTGATGCGGGCGTCGAGAGCGGCCTGCAGGCGCTCCCAGATGGCGTAGCCCCAGGGGCGGATGACCATCGTGCCGCGCACGGGACCGTTCTCGGCCATCTCCGCGCCGGAGACGACCTCTTGATACCAGCGCGGAAAGTCGTCCGCGCGCGACGTGAGTGATCCCGCGGCCATCGGACGACGCTACCGGCTGCTACGTGAGCCGCGCGACGGCGAGGCCGGCGGCCAACAGCACGATCGCCCAGGACATCGCGGCCAGCGCCCCCTCGATCGGCGCCAGCAGGCTGGCGCGATCGATCGGCAGGGTCGAGCCGTCGAAGAGCGTCACGGTGCCGGTGACCCGTGTGCTGCGCCGGCGCACGAGGCGCGCCTCGGAGCTGAGATGGCGCTGCGCGACGGAGAGCGCGAAGGCGCCCACGGCCGCCAGGCCGGCGGCGACCGAAAGGTGCCCCGACTGGGCGACGTAGCCGGTGAGGACCGGGAAGGCCCCCCAGGAGGCGGCGAACCCGGCGTCGTTGTGCACGACGCCGCCGAAGAGCTCGAGGTTGTAGCCGACCACGACCGCGGCACCCACCACGATGAAGGGGACGAGCACCCACCCGACCCGCTCCGTCCCGAGGACGCCGAGGGTCACCGCGCCGGCCAGGCCGACGACGACCGCGCCCACCAGCTGGGCGCCCGGGATGTTGGTGGCGAGGGGCCTGCCGTGCAGCTCGTCGAGCGCGTGCGCGGCGACGCCCACCGCCAGGAAGAAGGCGAGGACGCTGGCCACGAGGCGCGAGATCTCGACGCGCGGCGCCAGCGCGGCGCCGATCACGACGTAGGAGAGGTGCCAGGCCGTGTAGGGGGGGTGCAGCAGGGTCCACCAGTCGCGCCAGCGACCGGGGCGCGCCGCGTAGAACGCCGGGCGCGAGGGGGGCCTGCTCGCCGGCCGCCGTCTCGATCCCCTCCACCCCGAGGCCGTCGGCCTCCTCGCTCACGAGGGAGTCCCCGACGACCGCCGACCCCACATCACGAGGCCGCCGCCCAGGCTCATCACCCGCGCCCCCACGTCTTCGAACCCGGCCCGCTGCCAGGCGGCGATCGTCCAGTCCAGCGGATAGCGCGCGTAGTGGCCCGTGATGCTCGGGCCGAGGAACCGGCCGACCTCGAACCACGAGCGACCGCCGGTCAGTGCCCCCCCGACGGGCAGCACAGCAGCGCGTGTACAGCCACCACCAGGCGCGCCAGAACGGGTTGGGCGGGCGAAAGAACTCGAGGCTCGCCACCATGGCGCCGGGCCGCACCACGCGGGCGAGCTCGGCCAGGGTCGCCTCGGGGTCGTCCACGTAGCGCAGGAGGTAGGTGAAGGTGAGCGCATCGAACTCGCCGGTCGCAAAGGGCAGTTGCTCGGCCCGCCCCGCCACCAGCTGGACCCGGCCCGCCTGCCCGGCCGCCATCACGTTCTCCCGGCCCCGGCGCAGCATGGCCTCGGTGAGGTCGACGCCGACCACCCGGTGGATGCCGCCGCGGGCGAGCGAGAGAGCCACCCCGGCCGTCCCCGACGCGACGTCGAGCACCGAGCCGGGGCGCTCCGGCAGCACCCTCCCGACCATCTCCCTGCGCCATCGTCCGTTCTGCCCGAAGGAGAGGAGCTCGGCCAGCCGGTCATAGCGGGACGGCAGGGGCGTGAAGAGCCCCTGGGTGAAGCGATTCTTCTCATCGACAATCGCCGCCACCGGGCCTCCTTGCGATCCCGCGCCACGGTACTCGGAGTCGGCAAAATCGGCGGACCGGTGTCAGCCCGCCGGTGGGCACGACGAGAGCGTCCGCGTCTCGAGCAGCGCGCGGCCGAGTGCCACCCATGCGTCGCCGTAGTAGGTGTGGAACGTGGCGGACTGGTGGGCGGCGCGGGCGAGCAGCGCCGCCGAGGGGCCGCGGTGACCGGCGGCGGCCGCCGCGGCCGCCGCGGCCGCCCACCCGAGCGGGTTGACCGTGGTCGTCTGCGCCGACCCCGAGAGGCCGTAGGAGAGCTCGCCCCCGCCGTCGGCCACCTTGGAGAGGATCGGCCAGGCGGCCGCCGAGAGCGCCCTTCCGCTCGCCGCGCAGTCCGCCGCGTACCAGACCGGGACCCGCTCGGCGTCCTGCCCGTAGGCCGGTGCCGCCTTGCTCGAGGGCGCCGGCGACGGCGCGATCGTCCCCGTCGAGGTGAGGCTGGCCCAGTCCGAGACGAGGCGCGGCAGGCCATCGGCACTCGACAGCTGGCGGATCAACGCGACGCTGTCGGTCTCGAGGGCGCGCCACCGTCGGTCCCCCGTGGCCGACCCGAGCGCCGCCATCGCCTCGGGCGCGAGGTAGCTCGGGTCCACGGTGTAGGGGTCCGTCCGCGCCCAGGGCCCGGCGACCAGTTCGATGCGGCCGGCGACGGTCACCGTCTCGTTGTCGAGAATGGCGGAGGCCACGTGGAGCCCCGCCGTCTCGTAGGCGGGCTGGTGGAAGCGCCGCGCGCCGAGGACGAGCGCCCACGCGGTGTCGAGGTCCGCGTCGGTGGCGGGGTCCTTCCCCACCACCTCGCCCTTGGCCCAGTGGAAGGAGAACAGCCCGTCGGGCAACTCCAGGTTGTCGCGCTCCCACGCCCACACCCACCGCGAACTGGCGCGGGTCGTCGGCCACCACGGACAGGAGCAGCGCATACCCCTGGCCCTCGCTCACGGTGTCGCCGCCCTGGTCGTGGCGCACCACCCTGCCGTCGGCCGCGACGTAGCGGGCCAAGAACCCGCGCGCCGCGCCGGCGGCGCTGGTGAGCGGCGGCGCCGGCGCCCGGGAGGCCAACGTCCTCGCCGGGTGCCCGGCCGATCCGGCCCACGACAGGGCGCCGATGCCGATGGCCACCGCCAGCACCAGACCGACCGCCGTGCGCATCCGTCGCGATCCGCCCCGCGTCCGGCCCCGCCGGCCTGCGGCGCGTGCGTCGGGACCGCCGACGCCGTGGTGCGGGGGCCGGGTGGTGATCGTCATGCCGCGACCTCCTCTTCAGCCGGGACGGCGGCTGCTTCGGGGCTGGCCGAGCGGTGCCGGCGGCCCACCAGGGCGGGCCAGGCTCCGACCACGAGGACGGAGACGTGCAGGAGGGCGAACGCGACGTTGTTGAGACGACCGGCGGTGACCCCCTGGGCCAGGGCGTAGGCGATCGACCCGCCGAGCATGGTCATCACCGCGAGCGCCGGCAGCACGGCGCGGGGTTGGGGCCCCTCCGCGCCGCGCTTGGCGGTCACCACGAATCGACCGCGGCGCCTGGCGACGACGGCCACGGTCGAGCGAACGTGCACCCAGAAGCTCACGATCAAGAGCGCGAAGGCGTTGAACGTGTAGGCGCCGGCGCCCGCCACGGCCACCGCGCTCAGGCTGATGCAGAAGTACGGCGCGAAGTGGACCAGGAACTCCGCGGCGGTGGCGCCGGCCAACGGCTGCGCCCCGGTCAAGATCCGGATGGCGGGCAGCGTCATGTAGAGCGCGAACGTCCACCCCGAGAGGAAGAACATCGACGACAGCACGTACTGCAGCCGCGTCCGCCACGGCAGCTCGGCGCGGATGGCGACGGGGAGGGCGGCCAGACAGCCGCGCGCCCAGCGCCGTTGCTGGGACACGTAGGAGGCCATGTCCTCGGGCCCGAGGCCCTGGGCCAGCACCTCATTCACGTAGATCGACCGCCAACCCGCCTCGTGCAGACGGATGGAGAGCTCGAAGTCCTCCGTCACCGAGTCCTCCGGGAACCCGCCCACCTGGGCGAGCGCACTGCGCCGGAACACCACGTTGGTGCCGCAGCAGAACATGGCGCCGAGGCCGTCCTTGCCGCGGGCGATGCCGCCGAAGAACAGCCCCTGTTGCGAAGCAGCGGCGGCCGCCACCTGCGAGTCGGCCGCGTTGGCGTAGTACTGCGGCGTCTGCACGTAGGCGACGTCGTCCTCGGCCAGCCACCCGAGCGTGTGCTCCAAGAACCGCTCATCGGGCACGTGGTCGCAGTCGAAGACGACGACGAACGGCGCGTCGGTGCGGGCGAGGGCATGGTTCAGGTTGCCGGCCTTGGCCCCGACATTTTCCGGGCGGTGCACGTAGTGCGCACCGTGACGCGCGGCCATCGCCGCCAGCTCGGGCCGCCCGGCGTCGTCGAGGAGCAGCACGCGCACCCGGCCGCGCAGGCGCACGGCTGCGGCAACGGTCGGCTGCACGACCGAGAGCGGCTCGTTGTAGACGGGAATCAGCACGTCGACGCGCGGTGCCGGCCCCTCCCACATCGGCGCGGCCGGCCGGTCCCGACCGTGGCGACAGGTCCACCAGAACCCGACCGCCTGGAGCAGGTTGAAGAGCTCGGCTGTGACCAGGAGACCGAAGAGCACCGGCTGCCCGACCCGCTCGGGTCGCAGCAGCCACTCGAAGTACCAGAACGCGAGCAGCGCATTCAGCGGCAGCAGCAAAAGCAGCCGGCGGTCCATTCGCCGCCACTGCCCCGCCCCGCGCCAGCGCGGCGCGACGAGGCGCGGGTCGGACCGCGCCGCTTCGCCCTGGCGCGTCGTTACGGTCATCGGAACGTCCAGACTTCGACGTTGGCCAGGAATCGACGCGAGATCAGGCGGTGCCGCTCACCGAGGACGATCAACGCGTGCGAGAGGTCGTCCGTGTCCTGCGGGCCGTTCATGAGGGATCGACTCGCCAGCACATAGACGCGGCCCGTCGTCCCGGCGGACCCGAGGCTGCTGCGCAACGGCTGGGCCTGCACGTGCGGCGAGTAGTACTGGACCACGCGGATGAGGTCGCTCGGGTCGTAGAGGAGGACGTCACCGGGTCGCGCCTCTGAGTCCACACGCTGGAGCGCCTGGGAGAAGTCGTAGATGCGGGGGTTCGCCCCGTTGTACTGCTGGTCGAGGAGGCCCCAGACGAGCGTCCCGACGAGCGCGGTCGTGGCCAGCGCCACGAGCCGCGGCGGGTCGCGATGCCCGTCACCATGCGGGCCACCAGGACGAAGAGGAGCGGCACCGTCGTCGACAGGTACCGGACGTCGAAGAGGTTCCGCTTCACGAGGCCGAGCGCGAACATGGCGAGCCCCGGGCCGATGACCGCCGCCACGAGCAGGCTCGTCGACCCCTGCCGGCGGCGGCCGAGCAGCAAGAGCGCGGCCAGCATGCCGAGGGGCCACAGGGCGGCCAACAGGGCCATCGTCGGGTCGGAGTGGTAGCCCCAGATGGCCCAGATCAGGTTGGCGACGGCGCTGTAGACGCCGAGGTGGGCCGTGGCCGAGGAGGCGCCGGTGCCCACCTGCTGGGGGCCGCCGAAGCCCCGGCCGGCGGTCTGGTTCACGATGAACTGCTGGTGCGCGAACGGCACGAGCGGGGCGAGCGCCACCGCGATCGTCGCCCCGGTGATCAGCCAGCCGGCGAGCAGCGGAGGCCCGCGGATCATGGCGGCGGCGCCGGCCGTAGACGACGGCCGCGAAGGCCGCCTGCTGGACGATCACCTGGAGCAGGCCGAAGTACTGCGTCCAGACGAGCGCGACGCTGGCCAGCGCGTAGAGCGACCAGACGAACGCGGTCCCCCCGCGTCGCAGGATCCGGATCTGCGCCCACATGGCGACGACCCCGAACAGCATCATCAGCGAATACATGCGCGCCTCTTGGGAGTACCACACCATGAACGGCGCCACGACACCGGCCAGCGACGCGACGATCCCGGTTCTTCGGTCGTAGGCCTCCTTGCCGAGGAGGTACAGCATCGGCACGACCAGCGCGCCGGCCACGATCGACGGCAGCCGCACGGCCAAGGGGCCCGACCCGAATACGCGGATGGTCTCCCACACGACGGCGAAGTACAACGGCGGGTGGACGTCGGTCGTCCGCAGCGTGTTGATCATGGCGTGGAACGGCATCCGGGCTTCCCACACGGTCGTGGCCTCGTCGAGCCACAGGCCCCGCGGGATGACGAAACGGAGCGCGGTGCCGAGTACGAACGCCGCCGTGACCGGCGAGCGCGCGACCCGGCCGATCGCCCCGCGGGTGGTCGCCAGCCACCGTTCCAGCGCGGGCAGGCGGAGGACGGAGGCGCCCCCGAGCGCGACGGTCAACCCACCGGTGGCGGCCAGCGTCGAATAGGCCACGGCGCGCGGGCTGTGGCCGAACTCCAAGATCAGGATCGCTTCCGCGGCGACGGCACTCACCAGCGCCGCGGTCGTGAAGGTCCGCGGTGCCCGGGCGCAACGCTGGGCCACGAGGACCCGCGCGATGCCAAGGAGCGCCATCGCTCCCACATACGGGGTGGCGAGGGGGGCGACCGCTTCGTAGCGAGCGCCGAAGAGGGCGGCGATCAACGAGGCCGGGGCCAGCGCCGTCGCGGCGAGCGCGGCGCCGCCGATCAACGCGGACAGCCCGAGCGCCGAGGCGAACCCGTCGTCGGAGCCGGTGGCGGCCCGGGGCAGCAAGACGAGGGGCGCCGTGAGCGTGGCGAAGGCGGCGACGCCGCCGAGTGTCGAGATGACGGCGAACTGGCCGGCCGCCGCCGGGGAGAGCACCCGGTTGGCGATGAGGAGGTCCTGGTTCTGCAGCACGACGAGGAGGAGGAAGGCCACGGCGGTCCAGGCGACCGCGCCCCGTTGGGCGTCGGACACGACGGGGTCCGACCCGGCCGGCGGTCCCGGCGAGAGCAGGACGGCGCCGGCACGTGATCGGCCGGACCGGGCGGCGGCGTGCTGCGGACGGCGGCGGCGGCGTCTCGCGACCTCGAGGGCGGCGTAGGTGGCGGCGGTGACCCCGAGCGCGCCGCCGACCGCCCCGACGGAGGTCGCGAGCACGGTCCCGATCAGCAGCCGCACCGCCGGCTCGGCCACCAGGCTCGAGACGAGGCGGCCGTGGCCCCGGCCGGCGTAGAGGCGGCCACGCTCGAGGGCGAGGACGCCGAGGGCCGGGCCGGACACGCCGAGGACGACCACCATGGCGACGGGCAGGCGGAGGGCGGGACCGATCCACGGCGCGCCGGCGACGAGGCCGAGGCCGAGGGCGAACCCGCCCCGGCGCATCGCGGGGGCGAGCGAGGCGGCGCGTGCCGGGGCCAGCGCGGCGGCGGCACTGATGCTCGAGCCCGGCAGGCTGAGCACCAGGTACAGCGCGAGGAACGACGCCAGCTGGGCGAAGGCGCCGGGCGCCAGGAGGTGCGCCATGACCAGCGAGAACACCATGTTCCCGAGCCCGGCCCCGACCTGGCCCGTGGCCACCGCCGCCTGATCGCGCACCGCCTCGGACCGGGCGGCCGGGAGCACGGCGCGCGCCCGCTCGAGGACGCCGGTGCTCAACTCACCCATGGCACGAGGGGCAACGTCCCCAACGTGTCGGCTTCCTCCAGGGTTCCCCCGCCCAGAAACACGCGCAGGAGCCGGAACCCCTCTGCCACGCGTGCCACCTCCTCGTGCACCACCGAACACGCCGGGGCCGAGCCGTCCAGCGCGCCGAGCACCGCCGCGGCCACCGCGCCCGGCGCCGCACCGGGGAGCACCTGGCGCTGACCCAGCCGGCGGGCGAGCGCGGCCAGCTTGTGCTCATGGGCGACCGCGACCGACGGGACAGCCGCCGCACCGGCCGCGACCAGCGCGTGGAACCGGTAGGTCAGCACCGCGCCAAGTCCCCGCATGGACGTCATGGCCGCCGGCAAGGAGCAGGGCGGGTCGAGCACCTCGGTGGCGTCGCCGAGATCGCGGGCCAACCGGCGCACCAGCGCGACGTCGTCGGACGGGTCCGCCGGTGCGCTCTGCCACGGCTGGACCTGCACCTCGGCACCGGCGCGGCGGAGTGCTCGCACGATCGCGGCGAGGTCGGCGAGCAGCCCTTCGCTCCCGTCCGCGCCTGCGGCCATCCCCGAGGGCACGACGAGGACGCGGCGCGCGCCGGTGGCGCTCGACTCCTCGGACGGGTTGAGCAGGGTCCAGGCCGGGTCCGCCCCGACCCGAAAGGGGCCGGGCACCCCCGCCGTGCTGAGCTCGGTGGCGGAGTCCTCATCGCGCAGGATCAACAGATCCGCGTGGCGGACGACACTGCGGGACAGGTGACGGACGACGCGGGTCTCCACCCGTCCGGCCCCGACCCCAACGAGGGCCACCGGCGTCCGGGCGACGCTCGCCGCCCCGACGAGGGCCGACACGTTGGCCAACAGTGCCGTCGGCCGTCGCCGAGTGGCCGGGTGCAGCGTCTTGAACAACGTGCCGCCGCCGACGATCACGGCGTCGCTGCGCCACAGCTCGCGCGCGACCGCCCCGGGATACTGCGGGCCCACGGTGTCGCAATCGTGGAGCACCCGGGTGGCGGGATCCGGGGAGGTCGCCACGATCCGCCAATCGGGCAGGGCGTGGATGAACGACTCGAGGAGGGCCTCGTCACCCAGGTTTCCCTGTCCGAACGCCCCGGCCAGGAGCGCTCTCGGCATGGATCACCTCCTCGTAGATCTCGATGTGGTCGCGGGCCACCCGGTCCCAGCTCCGTCCGGCGGCGAACGACTCCGTGGCGGCCCGGACGGTGTCGAGCGCCCCCCGATCGCAGGCCAGCGCGCGGAGGTGGGCGGCGAGGCCGGGCGGGTCGATCGGGACCACCATCTGGTCGGGAACGGCGGCGCAGGCCCCGAAGGCCGGCGAGCAGACGACCGGGGTGCGGTAGCTCAGGGCATCGGCGAACGGCCCGCTCGTGGCGAATGGCCGCGGGTAGGGGACGAGGACGAGGTCGGCCGCGGAGAACCAGCGGGCGACGTCGGCATCGGGGACGAATCCGGTGAACCGCCCGACGGATCGATAGCGCGAGCGCAGCTCCGCCGCGTAGGGATCGCGTCCGGCGAGACGCGGGTGCTCGCCGCCGGCCACGACCAACACCACCTGATCAGCCGCCAATCGGGCCGCCTCGAGAGCCGCCTCGAGGCCCTTGTAAGGAGCGAGGAAGCCGAAGCAAAGGACGATCAGCCGGTCGCCGGGGAGATCGAGCGCCGCCTTGGCCTCGCTCGAGGGCATCTGCCGGCGCCGCACGACGCCGTGCGGGGTGACCCGCGCGCCGGGGACCACACTTGCGAACGAGTTCTCGTGGACGATGGTGGCGGCCGCCAGCGACCGCACGCTCCGCTGCATGGCGTCGAGACCGATGCGCGCCAGGCGCGGCGGCACCCGGACTCGGTGGACGCGGACGAACTCGCGATCGACCGCCTTGGGCTCGACCACCTGGTGCATTGTCACGACGGGGCCGAGTCCGAAGCCTCGTGCGCTGCAGAGGGCGGGGAGGAGGCCCGGCGCGGACGCACCCCCGAACAGGAACAGCTCGTGCTGGAAGTGGACGACCGCAGCGCCCGAACGCCGCGCCGCGCCCGCGGCCCGCGGCAGCGCGCTCAGGCCCATGGGGAACGCGCGCTCCACGGTCACATCGCCCACGCGGGACCGCGCGGGCTCGCCCGCGGCGTGCGGTGCGATCACGCGCACGGCGACCCCCTTGGTGCTGAGCGCCTCGGCCAGTTGGGCCGTGTAGGCGGCCACCCCACTGCGCAACGAGTTGGCGGCGGCTGACACCGGAAACGGAGCCACGATGGCGACGTCAGCTGCCGGCATGGCCGTGAGCCTCGGTGCCGCTGGGCTTCGAATCGGGAGCGCCACCCGCGCCGCGCGGTCTGCTCAGGCGGTGGCCCCGGCTCTCGACGTCGGCCTCGACGACCGCCGCCACGGGGAAGACGTGGTGGTGGATCCACAGGCTCAACGACGAGGCCGCCATCTGTCGGCCATCGCTGACCGGCTTCAGGTGCGATCCCGGTTGGTCGAGCCAGACGGTCGGCACCTCGATGATCCGGAACCCGAGCCGCGCCGCGGTCAGCAACAGATCGACATCGAAGAGGAAGTCCCGCGCGCTGAGCAACGGCAGGGCCTGTTCGACCACCTGACGTCGCACCACCTTGGCCCCGCATTGGGTGTCTCGGAAGGGCAGTCCGAAGATGGCGCGCGTGAGGGCGGCAAAGACGAGACTGGTCAAACAGCGCGCGAGCGACCGATGGGTCGGCAGCACCGACGCGGGGTGGGATCGGCTGGCAATCGCGCCGTCCGCGCTCCGCGCTGCGTCCACCAGCCGCATGAACTCGGCGGGCGGTGTGGCGCCGTCGGCATCGACGAAGCCGATGAAGTCCGCCTCGCAGCGGCGGAACGTCTCGAGGAGCACACCGCCCTTCCCGAGCTTCGGATACTCGAAGATCTCGACGCGCGCGTCGAGGCGGGCGTGGCTCCGCACCACCTCGGACGTCTTGTCCGTGCACTGATCGAGCGCAACGAGGAAGCGTGCCAACGGCTCGTCGATGACCGACCGGTAGGCCTCGAGCGTTCGGCCGATGCGCCGTTCTTCGTTGTGAGCAGGAATAACGATGTCGAGGCTCACGATCTCACCACCCGTCTGTCGACCGTCACCAGCTCGTCACGTCTCGGCGAGCCGACACGGCACCATGCAGCGGCACCGTTGTGTTGTGGGATGTGCTCCGATCGGAGCTCTAGGCGACCAACGCCGTCCTCCACGCGATGCCCCGCCGCGCGGGAACTAAACAGCGGAAGCGACAGTTAACACGATCGACAAGTTGCGGCCTGTGCAGGAGCGACGCGCGCGCGCGTTCCGCTGACCTGGTGATTCCGAAAAGTTTCTTCCGCGTGAACTGTGATGGCGCGCGCGTGACCGCTACGCGTCTTCGGAAGTCTCGGGCGTCTCGTCGGGGCCGTAGCGGGAGCGAATGCGCTCGACGGTCACGCGCGTGGCGTTCGGATCCGAGCCACCCTCGGACAACAGCGAGGCGCGGTCGGCCTCGGCCTCGGCCTCGGCTCCCGCGTCGGCCGCAGCCAGCCGGGCGTCCACGCCCTCGGCCACCAAGCGTTCCGCTTCTTGCACGAGGGCCTCGACCATCTGGTCCTCGGGCACCACGCGCACGATCTTGCCCTTGATGAACAGGTGGCCCTTCTGCTTGCCGGCCGCGATGCCGATGTCGGCCTCGCGCGCTTCACCCGGGCCGTTCACGACGCAGCCCATAACCGCCACTTGGATCGGCAGGTTCCGCGCCTCGAGGGCCTCCTGGGCCGCCTTGGCCACGGCGATCACGTCGACCTGCGCGCGTCCGCACGACGGGCAGGCGATGAGGTCGACCCCCTTGCGCTCGCGCAGCCCGAGCGCCTCGAGGAGCTGGCGCCCGGCTCGGGCCTCTTCGACGGGATCGGCGGTGAGCGAGAAGCGGATTGTGTCGCCGATGCCCTCGGCCAGCAGCGTGCCGATGCCGGCAGTGCCTTTCACCAGTCCGGCGGGGGGCGGTCCCGCCTCAGTCACGCCGAGATGCAGGGGGTGGTCGAAGGTCTCGGCGGCCAGCCGGTAGGCGGCGATCATGAGCGCCACCGACGACGCCTTGACCGAGATCTTGACGTCACTGAAGTCGACTTCCTCGAAGTAGGCGAGCTCGAGGCGCGCCGACTCGACGAGAGCCTCGGGCGTGGCGCCCCCGAAGCGCTTGTAGATGTCGGGGTGCAGCGAGCCCGCGTTCACGCCGATGCGGATGGGCACGCCGCGGTCGCGGGCCTCGGCCGCCACCTGCTTAATCTCGGTCTCCTTGCGCAGGTTGCCGGGGTTCAGGCGGAGCCCCTGGACCCCGGCCTCCAAGGCGGCGTAGGCCATCTCGTGGTGGAAGTGGATGTCGGCGACGATCGGCACCGGCGAGCGGGGCACGATCTGGGCCAGGCCCTCGGCCGCCGCCTCCTCGTTGCAGGTGCAGCGCACGATGTCGGCACCGGCGGCCGCCAGGGCGTAGATCTGGGCGAGCGTGCCGTCCACGTCGGCCGTCTTGGTGATGGTCATCGACTGCACCGAGATGGGGGCGCCGCCACCGACGGGGACAGAACCGACCTTGATCTGGCGGGTCACCCGGCGCGGCGAGAGGAGCTCGGAGGAAAGTTCCATCGCCTCTATTGTGCCGCCTGGCGCCCCGCGGGCGCGCGCCGCGCTCAGCCGAAGGGGTTGGCGACCGGGTGCGTGATGTCGAGATAGACCGACGACGAGACCAAGAGCAGGAGGAGGAAGACGAAGACATAGGCGACGACCAGGAGCTTCGCGGCGTCCGCCTGGTAGAAGGGCCGGCCCCGGCGGGTGCGCACCCGCTCGTAGAGGGCGATGGCCACGTGGCCGCCGTCGAGGGGGAGGATCGGCAGCATGTTGAAGATGCCGATGAAGATGTTGAGGGCGATCAGGACCTCGATGAGCTCGATGGCGCCGGCGTGCACCGCCTGGACCGCGATGCGGCCCGCACCCACGATCGATTCGGGCCGCGACGTGTTGTCGCGCTGGTCCTTGGCCGCCACGGTCGGATTGGCCACCTCGGACACGTAGCTGGCGATCCCGTGCGGCGAGAACAGATGCGCCAGTCCCGTCACCGACGCGGAGGTGACCTGGCCGACGATCTTGCCCGCCCCCCGAGCGCGCCGAAGGCGTTCTCCGGGATGCTGGGCGCGCCGAGGCTGACGCCGATGTAGCCGCGGCGCGAGGTGGACAGTCGTTGCCCCGCGCTGTCCCTCACGGTCTGCCCGTTGACCGGCGTGACGGTCAACGACACCGGGTGGCCGGCCCGGGTGACCACGAGGTGCAGCGGCAAGCCGATGGCCTTCTTGATGTCCGACTCGAACGCCGTGAGGGTCTGCACCGAGTGCCCGTCGACCGAGACCACCTGGTCGCCCGCCTGCAGGCCGCCGCGCTGGGCGGGGTTCTGGGCGACCCCGCTGAACGGCGTGAAGCTCTCGATGACCACGCCGGTCGCCGACGGCGTGCCGATGAACACGAGGGCCGCCCAGGCGAGAACGAAGGCCATGAGGAAGTGCATGATCGATCCGGCGCTCGCCACCAGCACGCGGTTGCGGAAGGGCTGGCGCCGATAGGTCCGGGGTTCGTCGGCCGGATCGATCTCCTCCAGGTTGGTCATGCCGGGGATCTTCACGTAGCCCCCGGCCGGTATGGCCTTCACGCCGTACTCGGTCTCGCCGCGCCGGAACGACCACAGGCGCGGGCCGAAGCCCACGAAATACTCGGTCACCTTCATGTGGCTCCACTTGGCCGTGGCGAAGTGGCCGAGCTCGTGGACCATCACGATGATGATGAGCGAGACGATGACGATCAGCAGGGCGCCCGCGTGCAGGACCAGCGCCAGCGCCACGATGAGCGAGACGGCCAAGATGAGCCGAACGAGTGAGCGGCGGGTCGAGTCCGGCGGCGGCACCTCGCCCGGCGACTCGGGCCGCCCGGCCACGAGCGAGCGCGCCGACCAGGTCGGCGGATCCGACGTGTCGCGCCCGCTCAGGCGGGTGCTCACGGCGCCCGCCGCACGATCGCCGACTCGGCCTCGGCGCGCGCCTGGCGGTCCGCGTCGAGCACCGCCTCGACCGAGTCGATCGGGTCGTCCTTCCACAACTCGAGGGTGTCGGCCACCACCTCGGCGATCCCCAGCCATCCGAGACGCCCGGCCAAGAACGCGGCGACGGCCACCTCGTTGGCCGCGTTGAGCCAGGCCGGTGCGCCGCCCCCGCTCCGTCCGGCCTGATAGGCGAGATCGAGACAGCGGAACACGGCCCGCTCGGGGGGCTCGAAGGTGAGCGACAACGGGTTGGTCCAGTCGATGGCCCCGAACGCGTGATCGAGCCGGTCGGGCCAGCCCATGGCGTAGCCGATCGGCAGTCGCATGTCGGGGTTGGAGAGCTGGGCGATGGTCGATCCGTCCCGGAGCTCGACCATCGAGTGCACGATCGACTGGCGGTGGACCACGACGTCGATCTGGTCGTAGTCGACGCCGAACAGCTCGTGGGCCTCGATGACCTCGAGCCCCTTGTTCATGAGCGTGGAGGAGTCGATGGTGATCTTCGGACCCATCTGCCACGTCGGATGCGACAGCGCCTCGTCCACGCTCACCGCGGCCAGGTCGGCCGCCGCCCGTCCGCGGAACGGGCCGCCCGACGCCGTGATGAGGAGGCGCCGCAGCACTCGGCGAGCGGGGTCGTCGGTCTCGACGCCGGGGCCGGCGATCGGATGCCCGACCGTCGCCAGACACTGGTGGATGGCGCAGTGCTCGGAGTCGACCGGGACGAGCTCGGCGCCGGGCGTCGCCCGGGCCCGTTGGACCACCGGGGCGCCGGCGATCAGGGACTCCTTGTTGGCGAGCGCCAGGCGGCGGCCGGTCTCGAGCGCGGCCAGCGTCACCGGGAGCCCGGCGAAGCCGACCACGCCGTTCACCACCACCTGCGCGGCGGTGGCCGCGGCCACAAGACCGTCGGCACCGGCGACCACCTCGGTGCCCGGCGGCACCCGCTCGGCGAGCTCCCGGGCCAGCGCCGGATCGCCGATGGCGACCAGCTCGGGGCGCAGGGCGTTGGCCTGCTCGGCCAGGCGGTCGACGGAGCGCTGGGCGGCGAGGGCGACCACTCGGAAGCGGCCGGCGGCGGCCTCGACCACCTCGATGGCCTGGGTGCCGATCGAGCCAGTGGAGCCGACCAGGCTCACGGTGATTTCAGCCATGCGCGGCCTCTGCCCCGGTTCGAGTCACGCGAGCCAGCATGCCATCGGGTGGCACGCCGGCCCGGTCATCCAAGGTGCAGGGCTTTCACCAGATAGAAGGTCGCCGGGAGCACGAAGAGCAGGCCGTCCACCCGGTCCAGCAGGCCGCCGTGGCCGGGCAGGAGGCGGCCCATGTCCTTGCGGCCGAGCTGGCGCTTGACCAGCGACTCGCAGAGATCCCCGACGGGGGACACGATGGCCACCGTCAGCCCGAGGGCCGCCGCCTTGCCCACCGTCCAGGGGTGGATGAAGTGGACGATGACCACCGTGACGACGATGCAGGTGACCGCCCCGCCGAAGAAGCCCTCCCAGGTCTTGTTGGGGCTGACGGAGGGGGCCAGCGGGTGCCGGCCCAGCCACGAGCCGATGGCCAGGGCGCCCACGTCGTAGGCGACCGCGGCGATGATCGCCCCCCACATGAAGGCGATGCCGTGGCGCTCGGGGAACAGCGCCGGGCTGAGCAGGAGCGCGCCGAAGGATCCGAACGCGCCGACCCAGCAGAACACGAACATGGTGGTCGCGGTGCCGCGCACGGCGTCGCCGCGCTCCACCCCCGCCAGGTACCAGACCAGGCTGAAGGCGAAGAGCAGGATGACGATCAGCGGCAGCGCCGCCTCGCCCTTGTTGTAGGTGGCCACCATCACCGACACCGTGGCGACCAGCCCGAGCAGGGTGACGGGGTGGTAGCCCTCGTGGCGGAACGCCGCGAACGCCTCGGCGGCGGCCAGCGTCACGACGACGGTGACGAGACCGACGGCGGCCGGCGGGCCGACCTTGAAGGCCACCAGCACGAGCACCCCGAGCACGAGGCCCGTGGCGATGGCGACGGGGACGTTGCGACGGCTCGCCCCGTCGCCCCCGAAGTCGGCCTCGCGCGGCGCGGTCCCCGAGCGTGCCGGGGGCGGCGTGGCCGGGATGGGCCGCGAGGAGATGATCTGGGGCGGGGTGCCGAGGGGCACGGCCGGGGGTGGGGTGGGCGCCGGTGCGGCGGCTGGGTTCGGTACGGCGGAGCGCCGTCCGAACCGGCGCCCCTCGCCGGGCGGCCGCCTCGGTGCCGACGGGCGGGGCTCGGTCATCAGGTCGGCCTCGTCGATCTCGGGCACGCTCAGTCGCGGGGCCGGCCGCTCGACCTCGCCGGTCGGGTCGAGCTCCACCTCGGGGAACGAACCGGGACGGGCCGATCCGACCGCCGGGATCACCTCGGTCAGCGGATCCTTCGAATGCTCGATGGCCGGGATCTGCGCCTGGGGAACGGGCGACCAGTCGACCGGCTCGTCGGCCCAGTCGTCCTCGTCGGCCGAGAGGACCGCCGTCGCCTCGCCTCCCCAGCTCGGCCCCGCGCTCGGCAGGTCGAACGCCCAGGGCTGGCGGTCTGACTCGCCCGAGTCGTCGAGCGAGCCGAGGCGCGTCTCGGTCTCGGCCAGCATGGACGGCTCGTACTCGTCCTGCTCGGCCTTCCAGTCCGCCTTCCCTTCCTTCCAGTTGGGGGCGGGGAGAGAGGCCCAGGGGTCGTTGCCGTCGATGTCGTCGTCGAGCCCGCGCGACAGGATCGCCGGCACCTCGCCCGTCGGCGGCGCCGTCCAGTGCGGGAGTGGGGTGTGGGCGATCGGGGCCCCGCCGGCCTCCTCGCTCAGATCGAAGACCTCGACGTCCCCGTCGTCGGCCGGGCGTGCCGCGGCACTCTGGCCGGCCTGCTCGGCCCCCACGATGCGGACACGTCCGCTGCGGTGTCCGGTCGATTCCAAACCGGTCTCGTCCGCCGAGTCTTCCCTGTCAGTCGGCATGGTTGCCCCCTAGACCCTGAGGAGCTCGCGCTCCTTGTGGTCCAGCACGTCGTCGATGGCCGCCACCTGCTGCTGGGTGGCCTTGTCGAGCTCCGTCTCCCAGTACTCGACGTCGTCCTCGCTGAGCTCGCCCTCCTTCTTCAGGCCCTCGAGCTCGTGGCGCGCGGCGCGGCGCACGTTGCGCACGGCCACCCGGCCGTCCTCGGCCTTGTGGCGGACGACCTTCACCAGCTCCTTGCGGCGCTCCTCGGTGAGTTGGGGGAAGGCCAGTCGGATCACCACACCGTCGTTGGTGGGGTTGATCCCGAGATCCGACGCCTGGATGGCCTTCTCGATCGCACCGAGCGATCCTTTGTCGTAGGGGGTGACGACGAGGAGCATGGCGTCGGGCACGCTGAACCCGGCCAGCTGGCGCAGCGGCGTCATTTGGCCGTAGTAGTCGACCATCAGGGTTTCGACCAGCGCCGGGGTGGCCCGGCCGGTGCGCACGGCGCTGAATTCGGTGCGCACGTGGTCGACCGCCTTGGCCATGTGCTCCGTGGCGTCTTCGAGCACCACCCCGGCGAGGTCGCCGTCGCTCATCGGACCAGCGTACCGATCCGTTCGCCGCCGAGCGCACGGCGGAGGTTCCCCGGCTCCATGAGGTCGAAGACCAGGATCGGGAGCCCGTTGTCCTTGCAGAACGTGATGGCCGTGAGATCCATGACCCGGAGGTCCTTCGACACCACCTCCATGAAGGTGATCTCGTCGAATTTGGTGGCCGTGGCGTCGAGGCGGGGGTCGGCGCTGTAGACGCCGTCGACCCCGCCGTGGGTGCCCTTGCAGAGCAGGTCGGCCTCGATCTCGGCCGCCCGCAGGGCGGCCGAGGTGTCGGTCGTGAAGTACGGGTTCCCCATCCCCGCCGCGAACACGACGACGCGGTCCTTCTCCAGGTGCCGGATGGCCCGCCGCCGGATGTAGGGCTCGGCGACCTCGGCCATGTGCACGGCGGTCAGCACCCGCGTCGCCTGGTCGTGGTGCTCGAGCGCGTCCTGGAGGGCCAGCGCGTTGATGACGGTCCCGAGCATGCCCATGGCGTCGGAGGTCGCCCGATCCATCCCCGCCCCCGCACCGGTCTCGCCCCGCCAGATGTTGCCGCCGCCCACCATGACCGCCAGCTGCAGGTCGAGATCGGCCCGCGTCTCGGCGATCTCGCGCGCCAGGCGCTCGACCGTGCTGGCATCGATCGTCTCGTCCGAGGCGGAGGAGGCGAGCGCCTCCCCCGACATCTTCAGCACGACCCGCCGGTACTCACCCACGCGCCGGTGCTCCCCGATCCTCGCTCGGTGCGACGCCGCGGTGCTCAGGCACCAATGACGACCTGCGCGAAGGCCACGACCTCGGCTGTGCCCAGGAGATCGGAGACCGACCGCTTCTCGTCCTGGACGTAGGGCTGGTCGAGCAGCACCCGCTCCTTGAACCAGCCGTTCAGCCGACCCTCGACGATCTTCGCCATGGCGGCCTCGGGCTTCCCCTCGTTGCGGGTGATCGTCTCGAGCGTCTGTCGCTCCTCGGCCACCTCGTCTTCGGGGACGTCCTCGCGGCGCAGGTAGGTCGGGCGGGCGAAGGCGACGTTGAGGGACACCTCGTGAGCCAGCTCCTCGTTCCCGCCGCGCAGCACCACCGCCACGCCGTTCACCCCGCGGCCGGCCTGCTGGTGCAGGTAGAGATCGGCGACCTCGCCCTCAGCCTGCCTCCAGTCGGACCACCCGGCCGACCGAGATGTTCTCCTTCAAGGTGGTCACCAGGTGGTCGATGTCGGCCTGCCGCTCGGCGACCGCGTCCTCGCCCTTGGCCGCCACCAGCTCGGCCAGCTCGTCGGCCAGGGCGACGAAGTCGGCCGCCTTGGCCACGAAGTCGGTCTCGCAGCGAAGCTCGACGAGGGCGACCACCGTCGTGGTCACGCACCCCGGCGACGGCCCCTTGGGTCGCCTCGCGGTCCATCGCGCTTGGCCTTGTCGGCTAGCCCGTTCTCGCGCAGCCACAGCGCGGCCGCGTCCATGTCGCCGTCGCTCTCCTCGAGGGCGCGCTTGGCGTCGAGCATGCCGACCCCCGTGGATCGCCGGAGCGACTGCACGTCTTGGGCACTGAACCCCGCCACCGTCAACCCTCCTCGCCGGCCGCCGCGGCTACTGGCTCCTCCGCCGCCACGTCGGCACTGTCGACTTCTGCAGTCACGGCTGCCGGTGCGGGCTCGGGCGCGGTCTCGGGCGCCTCGGGTGCGGCCGGCGCCGCTGCCGCCGGTGCGACCTCTGCCGCCGCGACCTCCGTCGTTGCCGCCTCGCTCACCGGCGATGCCGCTGCCGCCGGCTCGGTCACGGGCGTTGCTGCAGCTGCCGCCTCTGCGACCGCGGCCGATGAGGGCGGCGGCGGCGGGATCGGGAGCGCACTGGCGACCGGCGCGGCTGGCGCCGCCTCGACCACCGGCTGGACCTTGGGCGGCCGGTGCGTGGCGATGTACCAGCCCTCGGCCACGGCGTCGGCCACCACCCGGCACATGAGCGTGCCGGAGCGGATGGCGTCGTCGTTGCCCGGGATCACGATAGGTGACCACGTCGGGGTCGCAGTTGGTGTCGACCACGGCGACCACCGGCAGGCCGAGCTTGTTGGCCTCGGTGACCGCGATGTGCTCCTTCTTCGTGTCGATCACGAAGATGGCGTCGGGCAGCCGGTCGAGCCCGGCGATGCCGCCCAGGTTCCGCTGCAGCTTCTCGAGCTCGCGGACGTGGCGGAGGCGCCTCCTTCTTCGGCATGGCCTCGAAGTCGCCGGCCGCCTGCATCGTCCGGAGCTCCTGCATGCGCTTCACCCGGCCCGACACCGTCGTGAAGTTGGTGAGCATGCCGCCCAGCCAGCGCTGGTTCACATAGGGCATGCCGCAGGCCTCGGCGTACTCGGCCACCGGGCCCTGGGTCTGCTTCTTCGTCCCGACGAAGAGGATCTTGCCGCCACCGGCGACCAGGTCGCGGATGTACGCGTAGGCCGACTCGACCCCTTCGAGCGTCTTGCGCAGGTCGATCAGGTAGATGCCGTTGCGTTCGCCCAGGATGTAGCGGCGCATCTTGGGGTTCCAGCGGCGGGTCTGGTGCCCGAAATGCACACCCGGCATCGAGCATCTGGCGCATCGTGACGACGGCCATAGGGTTAGCTCCTCCAGTCGGTTGATCCTCCCCGTGCGCAACACCTCTGTCAAGAGGCGACCGTGGAACGCGCTCGGGTGCGTAGTTACGTCGGTGATGCGCCACCGCCCGGTGAGGCGGAGCGAGAGTAATCGCTGGCCGGGGCCGGCCACCCGGCCGCCGACGGGCTCAGGCCCGGGGGTGGGTCTGTGCGTGCACCGTTGACCAGGCGTTCCTTGCTCACGTGGGTGTACACCTGGGTGGTCTGCAGGCTGGAGTGGCCGAGCAGCTCCTGGACGACCCGCAGGTCGGCGCCGCCGTCGAGCAGGTGGGTGGCGAAGCTGTGGCGCAGCGCGTGGGGGTGGGTCGGCACCGGCGAGCGCCGGTCGAGGATCCGCCGGACGTCGCGGGGGCCGAGCCGGTGGCCACGCCGGTTCAAGAAGACGGCGCCCGTCGGGCTGTCCTCGGTCGCGAGCCAGCCGGCCCGCCCGCGGCCAGCCAGCGGGCGAGCGCTTCGGCGCAGCCCTCGTGGATCGGGCACCCGGCGCTCCTTGTTCCCCTTGCCCGCGGACCGTGACCGTGCGGGCGCCGAGGTCGACGCCGGCGCGGTCGAGGCCACAGAGCTCGGCCACCCGCAGGCCGGCGGCGTAGAGCAGCTCGAGGACGGCGTCGTCCCGGAGCGCGACGGCCCGCGACCGCGGCGTCGTCACCGGGCGGCGGCGGCCGGCGGGCCCGTCGAGCAGCACGTCGAGCTCGCTGTGGGACAGGACCCGGGGCAGGCGGCTCGCCGTGCCGGGCGCCGAGAGCCGCCGGGCCGGGTCCTCGGTCACGATGCCGCGGCGACGGCACCAGCCGAAGTAGGCGCGCAGCGCGGCCGCCTTGCGGGCGATCGAGGCGCCGGGCGTAGCGGCGGGTGCCCAGGTAGGCGAGGTAGCGGCGCAGCACGAGGCGATCGACGGCGCCCGGCGAGCTCGTGAGCCCCCGCGCTCGGCCCACCCGGCGAACGCCGCCAGGTCGCGAGCGTAGGCGCGGGCGGTGGCCGGGCGACTTGGCCAGCCAGCGAGCGGGCGAAGCTCTCCAGCTGCCAGGCGCCCGACCGGGGCCGGGCTCGGCCCCGGACGTCGGGCCCGGATGTCGTCCAGGCCTGGTGGCAGCGTCCGACACTGCACTCACGGTACCGGCGCCGGTTGCGGGCCCGAGGGACCGACCGTCGGCCGTTCGGTCGGAGGCTCGCGAACCGCCTATGGCATGATCGGACGAGCACTCTGGCCGGGCAGATCGGGCATCGAGACCAGGTCCACGGCCAGCGGGATGCATCCGACCGCAGGCGGGTGCGGGGTGAGGCCGATCCGATGAGCAGCCGGATACTGGTGGTCGAGGACGACGAGCGCATCCGTTCCTCCATGCGCCTGGCCCTCGAGGACGAGGGCTACGAGGTCGACGAGGCGGCCAGCGGCGAGGACGCCCTCGACCATTCTCCGCCCAGGCGGCCGACGTCGCCCTCATCGACCTGATGCTGCCCGGGCATGGACGGATTCGAGTGCTGCCGGGCCCTGCGCCGCCAGAGCGCCGTGCCGATCATCATCGTCACCGCCCGCACCGACACCCACGACGTCGTGGCCGGCCTGGAGGCCGGCGCGGACGACTACGTGACCAAGCCGTTCGTGGCCAAGGAGCTGGGCGCGCGCATCCGCGCCCTGTTGCGCCGGGCCCGCCCGGCCGAGGACGAGCCGACGGTGCTGACCTTCGGCGACCTCGAGCTGCATCCCCGAACAAGGGGTGCTGCGACACCAGCGACGGCGAGTCGACATCCACTGCACGCGGACCGAGTTCCGGCTCCTCTGCGAGCTGGCCGCCAACCCCAACAAGGTGCTGACCCGCGAGCAGCTGCTCGACCGGGTGTGGGGCTACGACTACTTCGGCGACGGCCGCCTGGTCGACGTCCACATCCGGCGGCTGCGCACCAAGGTCGAGCCGGACCCGGCGCTGCCCCGCCACATCCTCACGGTCCGCGGAATGGGCTACAAGCTGGTCCCCTGACGTGGTGAGCCTGGCGGAGCAACGGCGCTGCCCGCCCGCCGCATCGATGCGCGTCGCCCGCTGGCGCTCCCGACGGGGGCCCTGGGCGCACCTCGGGGTCCGGGCGAGAGTGACCTTCGTCTTCGGCATGGGCGCGCTGCTGCTCTCGGTCAGCGTCGGCGGGCTCTCCTACTTCACGACCCAGCACTTCTTGGTGAGCGACAGCGAGAACGCGGCCGTGCAGCAGGCGGGGTCCGACGCCGACGCCGTCAGCGTTGCGCCTGGTCGGACCACGACGCTCCCCGAGCCGGTCGTCGACCGACGCTCACCCGGGCGCCAGTCTCGGCCGTCCTGCTCTACCACGGCACGAAGTACAGTCCATCGTTCTTCCTGCGGGCGGGCGACATCCCCGCCGGCCTGCAGCGCGCTGGTGCGCTCGGGCAGCGCCGGCCACGCAGAACTTCGTCCTCAACGGGGCGACCCCGAGATCGTCGTCGGCATCCCGCTGCCCGGCGTCCGCGGCCGACGTACTTCGCGGTCTTCGACGTGAGCCGAGCTCGAGCACACGCTGCACATCCTGGCCCTCGCCCTCGTGGCTCGGCGGGCTCGTCACCACCGTCCTCGGCATCTTCCTCGGCCGCTCGGCCAGCGGCCGATCGCTGCGGCCGCTGACCGGCGTCTCGCGGGCCGCCGTCGCGATCGCCGGGCGGCCAGCTGGACACCCGGCTGCCGGCCGCCACCGGCGACGCCGACCTGGCCGGGTTCGCCAGTCGTTCAACCGATGGTCGACCAGCTCCAGGAGCGCATCGAGCGCGAGGCGCGCTTCACCTCCGACGTGAGCCACGAGCTGCGCTCGCCGCTCACGACCATCGCAGCGTCCTTCGAGCGTGCTCGAGGCCCACGCCGAGGAGCTGTCCCCGCGGGCCCAGCAGGCACTCGGCCTGCTCGGGGCGGACCTGCGGCGATTCCAGCGCATGGTGGCGAGACCTGCTCGAGATCTCCCGTTCCGACACCGGTTCGGCCGACGTGTCGCTTGGAGGATGTCGACGCGGGCGAGCTCGTCCGCCGCGCGGTGGCCGCCAGACGCGCACACCTTGCCCAATGCGGTGGCGCCGCCCGAGGTCGTGGTCGACCCGTCACTGGCCGATGCCTGGCTCAGCGTGGACAAGCGACGCTTCGAGCGGATCATGACCAACCTGCTCGAGAACGCCGCCCTCTACGGCGGCGGGCGCCACGCCGTCGCCGCCGAGCCGGGCCCGGCGCGCCACGACGGGCTGGCCGACGCTGCGGGTGTCCGTCGAGGACCACGGTCCGGGGGTCACAGAGTCGGAGCGCTCGCGCGATCTTCGAGCGCTTCTACCGGGGCCAGCGTCTCGGGCCGCCGGGGTGACGGCACGGGCACCGGTCTCGGCCTGGCGCTGGTGGCCGAGCACGTGCGCCTGAACGGCGGCTCGGTCCGGGCCGAGGAAACCGACGGGGGCGGCGCCCGGTTCGTGATCGAGCTGCCGATGTTCGAACAGGACCCGTCGTGAGGGCGCCCGTGCGCCGCGGCGCGCTCCTCTCGCTCGTGGCGCTGGGGGCCGTCTCCCTCGGTGCGTGCGGTGTCCCGCTAGGGGGCTCGCCGACGGTCATCGCCAACAGCCAGGTGAACCCGAGTGCGCTGGCCCCCCCGCCGACCACGGTGCAGCAGGGGACCCAGACGTTCATCTACCTGATCGCCGCCTCGGGGACTCCTGCCGCAGTCCCGCTCCTGGTCCCGCCGGAGCAGTGCTCCAACTTCGAATCCCTGCTCTCCCGCCTGGTGCAAGGACCGGACTCAGAGCAGGAGACGGGCGGCTTCTCCACCGCGATCCCAGTCGGGACCGAGGTCCTGTCCGTCACGCCGCGCACCGCGACCAGCAAGCTCGGGACCGGCCCCATCACCGTCGACTTCAATGACTCGTTCGGCGAGGTGGCGGGCGCCGGCCAGGTGCTGGCGATCGAGCAGATCGTGCACACGATCGACGTGCTCGTCCCCTTCGGGCAGGTGCAGGTGCTCTTCGAGATCGACGGACAGCCGATCGAGGTGCCGGTGGGCTCGGGGGCCCAGGTGCCGCGCCCGGTGACGTCGAGCGACTACTCGGCCGGGATCGGCCAGGTCACCGCGAACTGCTGACGGCGGCTCAGGCGAGCGCAGCCTCGTCGCGCCAGCGCACCCGGGGGGCGCTCGACCAGAGGTGCTCGAGGTCGTAGTAGGAGCGGGTCTCGTCGGCGAAGACATGGACGACGAAGTCGCCGTAGTCCATGAGGACCCACGTCCCGTCCGAAAGCCCCTCGATGGCGCGGGGCGCCGAACCATCGAGCTCCTTCAGTTGGAACTCGATCTCCTCGACGATCGTGCGCACCTGCCGGACGTTGCGCCCGCTCGTCACGACGAAGGCGTCGACGACCCCGATGAGGTCCCCCATGCCGAGGACGACCGTGTCCTGGCCCAGCTTGTCGTCTGCCGCCCGGGCCGCGGCGAGGGCATTGGAAGGGATCATGGATGCTCCGCGTGCGTCGAGAGGGGCGGTGACCGACACCACTTCCTCGCTCATGGGCTGGCCGGGTCGAGAACGAACAGACCCCTCCGACCCGCGAACCCCACCCCTGACCGGCGACGCCTCACCGGCGCCCGCACGCGGGGTGCGAGCCCCGCTTCCGGTGCGCGTGGGTCAATGGAGCACGTCCAGGACGAAGATCGTGGCCCCCAGCATGCCAGCCAGCGCACCGAGGCCGAGACAGGCGTAGAGCCGGCGCTCGCGCCGGGCCGCCAGGCGCTCGGCCCGCAGTGCGGCCCGACCCGGTGGAGAGGGACAGGCGGCGATCGGCGGGACCGCCGGAACGAGAACGACGGCTGCGGCAACGGGGGGTGCGGCAACGGGGGGTGCGGCGACGAAGGGTGCCGCCAGCGCCGGCGCCGGGTTGCGCGGCACCCAGGCGGCGGGGTCCACGGCGGGAGCGACCCGTGGTGCCGCCACGGCGGGGGCGACGGAGGCGACGGGAGCCGGGGCACGGCGACGGACCGGGGGGGCGTCCGTCGACCGATACCGGGGGATCTCGGCCGTGTCAACCAAGGGGGCGCTCATCTCGCCACAGCGTACAGATCCCGGCGCGAGATGCAATGTTCAACCGCCTCAGGCACCATTTCGCCCGCCGCCCGGCCCTCGGCCAGGCGCTCTCGGATCTCCGAGCTCGAGACGTCGAAGTCGAGCCCGTCGATCACTTCTGTGCGCCACCCGGCGGGCGTCGACGGGGCGGGTGCGTGCGGGCGCGCCACCACGACGAGGGTCACCAGCGCCCGCAGATCGTCCACGCGGTGCCAGGTGGGCAGGGTGGGAACGATGTCGGCACCGACGACGACGAAGAGCTCCGGCGCCGGGGCGCCGGCGGCCGCCGCCACGGCGCGCAGCTGCTCGACCGTGTCGACGGTGTAGCTCGGGCCGCCGCGATCGAGTTCGATGCGACTCGCCTCGATCCCGACCAGTCCCTCGGTGGCCGCCTCCACCATCGCCAGACGGTCGGCTGCCGGGGTGATGGCGCGCAGCGGGCTCTTCTGCCACGGGTCGTTGGCGACGACGAGCAGCACCCGGTCCAAGGAGAGGGCCCGGCAGCGCCTCGACGGCGGCCGCCACATGGCCGAGGTGGGGCGGATCGAAGGTCCCGCCGAGGAGGCCGAGGCGTTCCGCACGGGCGCTCGGATCGGGCACAGCCGCCCAGGTTACGACCGTGCGCAGCCACCCCCCGCCCAGGTCATACGCTTTGCCCATGACCGAGGCCGGCCACGACACGCCCACAGGCACGAATTGGCACCCCGGTTCCTGGCGGGACAGCCCGGCCGCCCAGCAGCCGGTCGTGGCCCGACGAGGACGCCCGCAAGAAGGTGGAGGCCCAGCTCTCCGGCCTGCCGCCCCTCGTTTTCGCCGGCGAGGCCCGCCGGCTGACCTCGACGCTCGCCGAGGTGGCGGCCGGCAAGGCCTTCCTGCTGCAGGCCGGCGACTGCGCCGAGTCCTTCGACGACTTCTCGGCCGACAACATCCGGGACAAGTTGAAGGTCATCCTGCAGATGGCCGCGGTCCTCACCTACGCGGCCGGCGTCCCGGTGGTGAAGGTCGGCCGCATCGCCGGCCAGTTCGCCAAGCCCCGGACCGATCCGACCGAGCGCGTCGGCGAGCATCGAGCTCGACGTGTTCCGCGGCCACATGGTCAACGACGACGCCTTCGACCCCGAGGCGCGCCGCCCCGACCCCGGCCGGCTCGTCACCGCCTACCACCAGTCGGCCTCCACCTTGAACCTGCTGCGCGCCTTCACCAAGGGCGGCTTCGCCGACCTGACCCAGGTCCACGCCTGGAACCAGCAGTTCGTCGCCACCTCGGCCGAGGGCCGACGCTACGAGCACATCGCCGGCGAGATCGACCGGGCCTTGCGCTTCATGACCGCCTGCGGGATCGATCTGGCGGCCGAGGCGGGGCTCCAGCAGGTCGACTTCTGGACCAGCCACGAGGCGCTGATCCTCCACTACGAGGAGGCGCTCACCCGGCGCGACTCGCTCACCGGCGACTGGATCGACTGCTCGGCCCACATGCTCTGGGTCGGCGAGCGGACCCGCCAGCTCGACGGCGCCCACCTCGAGTTCCTCTCGGGCGTCATCAACCCGATCGGCTGCAAGGTCGGCCCGAACGCGACCCCCGACGAGCTCGTCGCCATCTGCGACCGCCTGGACCCCGACCGCGTCCCGGGCCGCCTCACCCTCATCACCCGCCTCGGCGCCGGGAAGGTGGAGGCCCTGCTGCCACCGCTTCTGCGCGCCGTGCGCGAATCCGGGCACCCCGTCGTGTGGGCCTGCGACCCGATGCACGGCAACACCTTCACGAGCGGTGCCCGCAAGACCCGGCGCTTCGACGACATCCTGGCCGAGCTGCGCGGCTTCTTCGCCGTGCACCGGGCCGAGGGCACCTGGCCGGGCGGCGTGCACGTCGAGCTGACCGGCGACGACGTGACCGAGTGCCTGGGGGGTGCCGAAGAGGTCTTCGAGGCCGATCTGGGCGACCGCTACACGACGACCTGTGACCCCCGACTCAACGCCCGGCAGTCCCTCGACCTGGCCTTTCGGGTGACCGAGCTCCTGCGCGCCTAGCCCGGACTCGTCGGCCCGAGCGGTAACGCGCCGGACGCAGACGCTGCGCTGGTTGATCGTGCGGCTGCTCGGGACGAGCTGGTCCCGCCTCAGGGGATGGGCGGCGGGTGGCTCTCGCCGCCGTCGTTGTAGCGCAGCAACGTCCAGTGGCCCCGGGTCCGCTCCCACTCGGTCATCGACGCGTTCTTCGTCTTGAGCGAGAGGCGCTCGCACGCCGGCCGCCAGCGGCAAGAAGCGCAACATGGTGGCCTCGACGATCCCGCCGTGGCAGGCGACGACCACGAGCTGGCCGGGGTGCGCGTCGGCCACGCGCTCGACGGCGGCGGCGGCCCGGGCCACGAAGCCCACCCACGACTCGCCGCCCGGCGCCCACGGGCGGTCGACCATGTCCACTTCGAAGGGGCCGTACTGCTCGACCAACTGGCGCCACGTCAACCCGTCGGCCTGGCCCGGGTCGATCTCACGGAGTGCGGGCTCGACGATGATCGGCAGGGCGCCGGGGCGGTCGCGTTCGAGTGCGGGGCGGAGGATCTCGGCCGTCTCGATGGCCCGGGCGAGCGTCGACGAGTAGAGGGCGGCGGTTCCGGCCAGCTCGCCCGTCGCCACCAGGCGATCGGCCAACACCCCGACCTCGTCCGCCCCCTGGGGCGTGAGCCCGGTGCAGCCCCGCTGCCCGCCCACGATCCCGAGGGCGTTGCAGCGCGACTCGCCGTGGCGCACGAGGACGATACGCGTGGAGGGTCGCTCGGCGCTCACCGTCGGCTCAGGTGAGGTCGCCGACGAAGCGCTCCAGCTGGCGCAGGGTGCGACATTCGACCACCTCGTCGCAGAAGCGCGCGTACTCGGCGACCACCGAGTCCCCCGAGCCCCAGTAGTCGCGCGGCTCGGGGTTGAGCCAGTAGAGGTGACGGGCCTTCACCCGCAGGTCCGACAGCACCCAGGCCTCCGTCGCGTGGTAGTTGTTCCGCGCGTCGCCCAGGATGAGCACGCTCGTGCGCGGGGTGATCTCGTCCCCCCACTTGTGGTGGAAGACGCTGAACGCGTGCCCGTAGTCGGAGTGGCCGTCGACCCAGACGACGTCGGCCTCGGTGTTGATGCGGTGCACCGCGTCGGACGGGTCGTCGACCCCCTCGAAGTAGGAGGTGACCTCGTCGATGCCGTCGACGAAGACGAAGCTGCGGACCTTCGAGAACTGTGAGCTGATGGCGTAGACGAGGTGCAGCGTGAACCGGGCGAAGGAGGCCACCGAGCCCGAGACGTCGGCGATGACGATGATCTCGGGCTTGTGCGGGCGGGGGCGGCGGAACTTGGGGTCGACGGGCACGCCGCCGGTCGACAGCGACCGCCGCACCGTGGCCCGGAAGTCGAGGGGGCCCCGGCGGCCGTGGCGGCGGCGGCGGGCGAGGCGCACGGCCAGCTTGCGCGAGAGGGGTCGTAGCGCCCGGTGCAGCGCGGCCAGCTCGTCGCGGGTCGCGTGCATGACGTCGATGTCCTCGGGCAGGGGCTTGCGCACCGAGCGGGCCAGCGCCTCGGCCCCGCGGTCGGCGACCAGGCGCCGGCGGATCTCCTCTTCGACCTCCTTGCGCAGCTGCTCGATGCGCAGCCGGTACTCGTCGCCGAGGAGCCGCTCCTGGAGGGGGGTGAGCTCCTCGCCCTCGGGGGTGGCCTCCGGACGAACGGCGTCCAGGATCCGCTGCAAGACGGCGTCGAGCTCGAGGTTCCGCAGCGTCCGGTAGAGGTAGTAGGTGCCGCCGACGGGGCGGCCCGGCTCGATGCCGGCGTAGCGGGTGACGGCCTGGCGCGCCACGAGCCGCATGAGCGAGGTGTCGCCGGCCATGAGCGCGCGGTACAAGAGGTTGGCGATCTCCTCGGGCGTCATGAGCTCGCCGCCCGAGCCGCCGGCGCCATCGCCGCCGCGCATGGGTTCGCCCTCCGCCTCTTCGCCCAGTTCCCCGTCGCTCGCGTCGGCCCCGCCCTCGGTGTTCATGCGGTTGGCGAAGTAGACGTCGAAGGCGGTCTCGAAGGCCCGCCAGTGCGAGCTCGACTTGACGAGGGTGGCGGCGAGCGCGTACTTGAGCGCGTCGCGGTCCTCGAGGGGGACGAAGTGGACGGCCTCGGCCGCGTCGAGGTGCTCGGTCAACGAGACCGGGAGCCCGTTCTGGCGCAGCTCGCTGATGAACCCCGAGAGCAGGTCGAGCATGGATCGGCGGGCGCCTCAGTCGGGGACGGTGAGCAGTTCTTTGGCCGCCCGGTCGATGTCGGTCTGGTACTTCAAGAGGATGTGGAGGGTGTCGCGGGCGGCGGCCGCGTCGATCGAGGTGGCGCCCAGCACGACGAGGGTCCGGGCCCAGTCGAGGGTCTCGGAGACCGACGGCAGCTTGCGCAGCTCGATGGTCCGCAGGGACCGCACGATCCGCGCCACCTGGTCGGCCAGCTCGGCCGTGATGCCCGGCACCCGGGTGCGGACGATCTCCCGCTCGCGATCGAGGTCCGGGTAGTCGATGTGCAGGTAGAGGCAGCGGCGCTTCAGCGCCTCGGAGAGCTCGCGGGTGTTGTTGGAGGTGAGGAACACCATCGGGATGCGGGTGGCCTTGACGGTGCCGAGCTCGGGGATGGAGACCTGGTACTCGGACAGGATCTCCAAGAGCAGGGCCTCGGTCTCGAGCTCGACGCGGTCCACCTCGTCGATCAGGAGGACGACCGGCTCGTCGGCCCGGATGGCCTCGAGCAGCGGCCGGGTGAGGAGGAAGTCCTCGGAGAAGATGTCCTCCTCCAGCTCCTTCCAGGTGGGCCCGTCGGGGTGCTCGGCGGCGGCCGCGTCGCCCTCGTCGATCAGGTTGCCGGCCTGGATGCGCAGCAGCTGCTTGCGGTAGTTCCACTCGTAGAGGGCCTTGGACTCGTCCAGGCCCTCGTAGCACTGCAGCCGGATCAGCCGGCTACCCGTGTACTCGGCCACCGACTTGGCCAGCTGGGTCTTCCCGGTGCCGGCCGGCCCCTCGACCAGCACCGGCTTGGCCAGCTTGTCGGCCAGGTACACGACGCCGGCGATGCCGTCGTCGGCCAGGTAGCTGACCGCGGCCAACCCGGCGCGCACATCCGCCACCGAGTCGAAGCGGTCTGGACCCGTGTCCACCAATCCGAGTTCGCTCAACGTCATCGCCGAACCTGCCCCTCTCCTCTCACGACCCACTTCAGGCAGGTCAGTTCGCGGACCCCCATCGGCCCGCGCGCATGCAACTTCTGTGTCGAGATGCCCACCTCGGCGCCGAGCCCGAACTCGCCGCCGTCGACGAAGCGGCTCGACGCGTTGATCAGCACCGCCGCCGCGTCGACCTCACGCACGAAGCGCTCGGCCGCGGCCAGGTCGCCCGTCACGATCACCTCGGAGTGGCCCGAGCCGTACCGATCGATGTGGGCGATGGCGCCGTCGAGGTCGTCGACGACGCCGACGGCCAGCTTCAGCGCCAGGAACTCGGTGGCGAAGTCCTCGTCGGCGGCCGGGGCCACCTCCGGCAGGATCGCCCGCACCCGCTCGTCGCCCAGCAGCTCGACCCCGTCGAGGGCCCGGGCCACGCGGGGCAGGAACTCGCCGGCCACGTCCTTGTGCACGAGCAGCGACTCGGCCGCGTTGCAGACCCCGGGCCGCTGGGTCTTGGCGTTGACCACGATCTCCTCGGCCATGCCCAGATCGGCCGCGGCGTCCACGTAGACGTGGCAGTTGCCGTCGCCGTCGAGCACGTAGGGAACGGTGGCGTGCTCGATGAGCGCGGCGATCAGGTCGCGGCCGCCGCGGGGGATCAGGCAGTCGATCACGCCGCGCAGGCGCATGAACTCCACGACCGTCTCGCGCGAGGTGTCTTCGACCAGCACGACGGCGTCCTCGGGCAGGCCCGCCTTGGCGAGGGCCCGGCGGAGCACCGACACGATGGCCTGGTTGGAGGCGAGCGCGGCCGACGAGCCACGCAGGAACGCCGCGTTGCCGGCCTTCAGGCACAGCGCGGCGGCGTCGCTCGTCACGTTGGGCCGGTTCTCGTAGATGACGCCGACCACGCCGAGGGGCACCCGCAGGCGCGAGACGCTGAGGCCGTTGGGCCGCCGCCAGCCGTCGACGGTCTCGCCCACGGGGTCGGCCAGCGCCGCGATGTCGCGCAGGCCCTGCGCCATGGCGCCGATCCGGGCCTCGGTGAGCGCCAGCCGGTCGAGGGCCGCCTCGCTCAATCCCTGCTCCCGCCCCCGGGCGAGATCGACCTCGTTGGCCGCCAGGATCGCCCCGGTCTCGGCCTCCAGCAGGTCGGCGCCCTTGCTCAGCGCGTCGTCGCGGACCGCAGAGGAGGCCGACGCCACGACCCGCGCCGCGTCACGGGCGCGACGGCCCAGAGCATTGAGGTCGGCTGATCCCACCCGAGCAGCCTACCGCCGCCTCTCCCCTAGTGGCCGAGGACGACCAGATCGTCCCGGTGCACCACCTCGCCGGGCAGGTCGTCGGGGAGATCCTCGCTCCGCCGCCCGACCCACTCGGCGGCCCGGCGGGCCGGGTAGCGGATGAGGCCCTTGGCGAAGACCGTCCCGTCGGGGAGCGAGATCTCGACCGCGTCGTCGGGGGCGAAGTCGCCCCGCACCGAGACGACGCCGGCCGCCAGCAGCGAGCGGTTCCACTCGACGAGCGCCCGGCGGGCCCCCTCGTCGACCACGACCGATCCCGACGAGCCGAGGGCGAAGGCGATCCACAGCTTGCGGGCCGAGAGCCGGCTGCTCCTCGCCCGAAAGACGGTCCCGGCCCCCGGCGTGCCGCCGAGGATCGCCGCCAGGATCCCCGGGCGCCCGGCGTCGGCGATGACCGTCTCCACGCCCGACCAGGTGGCGATCTTGGCGGCGGCCAACTTCGACGCCATGCCACCGCTGCCGACGGTGCTCGAGGACCCCCCCGCCACGGCCTCGAGGCGGTGGTCGATCTCGAGCACCTCTTCGATGAGCGAGGCCTCGGCCGAGTGGCGCGGGTCCGCCGTGAGCAGGCCGGGCGCGTCGGTGAGCAGGATCAAAAGATCGGCCCACACGAGGTGCGCCACGAGGGCGGCCAGGCGGTCGTTGTCGCCGAAGCGGATCTCCTCGTCGGCCACCGCGTCGTTCTCGTTGATAACCGGGACCACGCCCAACTCGATCAGGTGCGACAGCGTGCCCCGGGCGTGCAGGTACTGCTGGCGGTGCACGAAGTCGAGCGGGGCCAAGAGGACCTGGCCGACGAGCAGGCCGTGCCCGGTGAAGCCCTCCTGCCAGCTGGTCATGAGCTGGCTCTGGCCGACCGCCGAGACCGCCTGGAGCACGGCGGGGTCGCTCGGGCGCGGCCCGGCCCGGCCGAGCGCCGACCAGCCCGCGGTGATCGCCCCGGAGGTCACGACGACGACGGTGTGCCCGTCGGCGCGCAGCGCCGCCACCTCGTCGCAGATCCGCCCGATCACGGCCGCGTCGGTGGTGCCGGCCGCCGTCGTGACCGACGAGGAGCCCACCTTGACCACGATGGTCCGCGGCGCGGGCGTCACGGCGCGCCCCGTTTCCCGGTGCCGCTGCGCCGGCGCCGGGGCGTCCCGGGGAGCGCCACGGCGGGCGCCGCCGACTCGTCCCGATACCAGGTGAACGACAGCTCGCCCACCTCCACCTCGTCGCCGTCGGCCGCCCCCGCCCGGTCGAGGGCCCGGTCCACGCCGAGGCGCCGCAGGCGCCCCAGGGCCTCCTCCAAGGCGCCGGGATCGTTGAGGTCGGACAGGGCGACCGCGCGCACCGCGGCGCCGCCCCGTGATCTCCCACTGGCCGGGCCCCAGGCGGTCGACGCCGATCCCCTCGGGCAGCGGCCGGTGGATGACGACCGAGGTGGTGGGCACAGCGTCATCCGCCCGGGCCGCGGCGACGAGGGTCGCCACCTCTCCCAGGAACGGGCGCAGACCGCGGCGGGTCACGGCCGAGACCACGAGGTCGCAGGCGGGATCGACCTGGTCGGCGCCGACGACCAGATCGGCCTTGGAGCCGATGACGAGGCGGGGCCGCTCGAGCAGGTCGGGCTGGTATCGGCCGAGCTCGGCGAGGAGGACCTGGAGCTGGGTGGCCGGCGCCGTGCCGTCGGCCGGCGCCAGGTCGAGGAGGATCACGAGCACCCGGGCCCGCTCGATGTGCCGGAGGAACCGGTGCCCGAGGCCCTTCCCCTCGGCGGCGCCCTCGACCAGGCCGGGGATGTCCGCCATGACGAACTCGATGAGGTCGCGGCTCGAGGGGTCGCCGACGCGGACCACGCCGAGGTTGGGTTCGAGCGTGGTGAACGGGTAGTCGGCGATCTTGGGCTTGGCGGCAGAGACGACGGAGATCAACGTCGACTTGCCGACGTTGGGGAAGCCCACCAGGGCGACGTCGGCCATGAGCTTCAGCTCGATCCCGAGCCAGCGCTCCTCGCCGCGCTCGCCCTGCTCGCCGAAGGCGGGGGCCCGCCGGCGGTTGGAGAGGAAGCGGGCGTTGCCGTGACCGCCGCGACCGCCCTCGGCCGCCAGCCAGCGCTCGCCCGGCGTGGCCAGGTCGCAGAGGATCTCCCCGTTGCGGTCCCGGACGACCGTGCCGACCGGCACCGGGACCTCGAGGTCGGGACCGCGGGCGCCGTGCTTGCGCTTGCCCTGGCCGTGCACGCCGTCGGTCCCCCGCCGGTGCGGGTGATCGCGAAAGCCGAGCAGGGAGGCCTGGTTGTAGGTCGACACCAGCCAGACGTCCCCGCCCCGCCCGCCGTCGCCGCCGTCGGGGCCCCCCTTGTCGACGTGGGCCTCGCGCCGGAAGGAGACCGCGCCGGCACCACCGTCACCCGCCTTCGCGTGGAGCTGCGCCTCGTCGACGAAACTGGACATGACGCCTCGCCCTCAGGCGACGGCGACGTAGAGGCGCCGGGAGAGCTCCGAGCCGAAGGCCACCGTAGACGCCCCGACCTCGAGGATCAGCGTGCCGTCGGGGCCCCTCGAGGTCACGAGCGCCGTCGCCCCCGGGATGAAACCGTTCTCGTCGAGGTAGGTGAGCGAGCCGAGGTCGATCTCCACGTCCTCTGAGATCCGCTCGAGACGGACGCGGGTCCCGGGCGCGATCTCGGCCAGGGGCCGCTGCACCTGGGGTGAGGTGGCCGAGCCGGAGCCGGGAATGGGATTGCCGTGCGGACAGGTGGCCGGGTCACCCAGCAGGACGACGAGGCGCGCCTCGACGTCGTCGGAGATCACATGCTCCCAGCGCCCCGCCTCTTCGTGGACCTTGTACCACTCGAGCCCGATCACGTCGACGAGGAGCCGCTCGGCCAGGCGGTGCTTGCGGACCACCTTGGCCGCCAGCAGCGAGCCCTTGGTGGTCAGCTCGACGCTGCGGCCCTCCCGCCGGACGTAGCCCTCGTCGGCCAGGCGGTCGAGCATCTCGGAGACGGAGGGGGCGGAGCGGCCCAGGCGCTCGGCCAGGCGCGCCCCGATGACGGTGGTGCCCTCCTCCTTCAGGGAGTGGACGGCCTCGAGGTACTCCTCGATCGGGGGGTGAAAGCCCTCTTCTGCGCGTTCCACGCCACCGATCCTACGGCCCGAGGGGTGGGCGTCGGTCCAAAGAGCCAGCTCACGCTGGCCGCGGGACTATTCGGGGTGGATGTCGACGAGCTTGCGGCCGCGCCGCGAGCCGAACTTCACCGTGCCCGTCACAAGCGCGAACAGGGTGTCGTCCCCGCCGCGGCCGACGTTCTGGCCGGGGTGGATGTGGGTCCCCCGCTGGCGCACGAGGATGGAACCGGCGGTCACCGCGGTGCCGTCGAAGGTCTTCACGCCGAGGCGCTGGGCGTTGGAGTCACGGCCGTTGCGGGTCGAGCCGCCGCCTTTGGTCTTCGACACGGGTGCGCTCCTCGGCTCAGGCGCTCGTCGAGCGCGTGGTGCTGGCCGCGGCGGGAACCGAGATGCCGGTGATCTCGACCGTCGAGTAGTGCTGACGGTGGCCCCAGCGGCGGCGCTGGTTGGTCTTGTTCTTGTACGTCATGGCGCGGATCTTGGGTCCGGCTTCCTCGCCCAGCACCCGGCCGGCCACGCTGGCCCCGGCCAGCTGGTCGGGCGTCGCGAGCACGGTGGCACCGTCGACGACCAGCACCGGCTCGAAGGAGACCTCGCTGCCGGCGGGCTCGCCCAGGAGCTCCACGCGCAGCGTCTGGCCCTCGGCCACCCGCTCCTGCTTGCCTCCGGTTCGGATCACGGCGTACATGAGTCGGCCATGTTACCCGAGCGCCGGGGCGCCCCCGCCCGCCGCGGCCCGGGGCGCCGGAGACCACCAGGCGAACTGGGCATCCCAGTCGATCTGTCCGTAGTAGGAGATGTCGGAGGACACGGGGTCCCGCCACTCACCGGCCGCGAAGAGCGGGTACTCGATCCGGACCGGGGCGCCCCCGCTCACCGGGACCAGCCAGAGGCCGTCGTCGTCCTCGTAGAGCAGGTCGCGGCCGTCGCCCGACCAGGTCGGCACCGACGCCCCCGCCGCGCCGGCGATGCCCGTCGTCGCCCCGGTGGCGGCGTTCCAGACCACCAGCTCGTGCAGCGCGAACCACGATGCGGCCGGATTCCCCGCCGTCGGGGCGGCCGGCGCCTCCACATAGGCGAGCGAGGTCCCGTCGGTTGACCAGGCCGGGTCGAGCGTCACCCCCGATCCGACCGTACCGGGCGCCGGCTGGGGCAAGCAGTACTGCGAACAGGGGGCGGCGGGACCGATCCACACCGAGGCACCCGCCAGCGCGGCGCACTGTGTGCTCTGATCGCAGACCGCGACCTGCTTGCCCTGTCCCAGCTCCCGGCCGGCCGAGCTCTCGACGAGCGCCAGCGCGCCGCCGCGAGAAGTGGCGATCGCGTCGGTCTCGCCGTCGGACAACGTGCGAGCGATGATCCTCGGCGTGGCGCCGGGCGACCCCACCAGCTCGAGCGGCGTGTCGTCGGCGTTGTGGTCCGCGCCGCTCGAGAAGACCCAGAAGGCGATGCCCCGTTGCACCCACCACCCAGCGAGGTCGGCGATGTCTCCGGTCCCGCCACAGCCGGTGCAGGTGTCGGGCAGGCCCTCGGTCTCCTCGATGGAGAACCAGGTCGTCGGTGCGGCCCCGTCGAGCGGATAGCTCCGGACTGCCTCCCTGCCGCCCGCGCCGAAGCTCACGGTCGATACCGCGAGCGAACGACCGTCGGGCGACCACACCGCGTTCTCGACGTAGTCCTGAGCCTGCGACGACGCGCTCACGCGGAGCAGCTGCCGGAGGGCTCCATGGGCGGAGACGACGTCGAGGGTGGTCGGGCGCAGCTGCGTCGTGCCGTTCGGGAACCGCCCGAGGGTCTGGGTCACGAGCGCGATGACGTCGCTCGACGGGCTCCACCCGACGAGCTGGAAGGCCGGCGGCGTGCGCACCAGGTGGGCGTCGCGGCCATCGGCCCGCGCGATCCACACCTCGGTCGCCTGGCTGGTGTTCGACACCTCCGTCGTCGTGTAGGCGAGCCACTTGCCGTCGTGGGAGAACGCGGGCGAAGAGGCGGTGAAGCCCCGCGGCACGCGGAAGCCGACGGAGCGGGCGTGAGCCGTCGAGGACGAAAAGCGTGCCGCTCGACACAAAGGCGAGCGCACCGTGGCCGGCGAACGCGCCGGTGTCGACCGTCGGCCGCGTCGCGCTCAGCACGACCGGGGACGTCCGCGGTCCGGCGGGTCGAGAAGGCGAGGTCGCTCCGGCCGCCGCAGGGAGCAGAGAGTGAGAGTGAGAGCCCGGCCAGCGCGAACGCCGCGCGCCGCCCGAGACGCATCGGGTCGGCCCGGCGGCCCCCGAGACGGGCACGTCGCCGTGCTCGGGGCCGCGCCACCGATAACGACGCCACGGCCGGCCGGAGCCCTGGTTCCGTCGCCGCCTAGAGGACCTCGGGGTCGATGATGATGCCGCGGCCGCCACAGACCTCGCAGACGGTGGACAGCGACTCGAGCAGGCCCTCGGAGATGCGCTTGCGCGTCATCTCGACCAGGCCGAGCTCGGAGATGTCGAAGACCTGGGTCCTCGTCTTGTCCCGGGCCAACGCGCTGCGCAGGGCCGAGGACACCTTGTCGCGGTTCTCCCGGATCTCCATGTCGATGAAGTCGATGACGATGATCCCGCCGATGTCGCGCAGGCGCAGCTGGCGGGCGACCTCCTCGGCCGCCTCCAGGTTGTTGCGGTAGACGGTCTCCTCCAGGCTGGTCTTGCCGACGTTCTTGCCCGTGTTGACGTCGATCACGGTCAACGCCTCGGTGCGCTCGATGATGAGGGAGCCTCCCGAGGGCAGCCAGACCTTGCGGTCGAGGGCCTTATGCAGCTGCTCGTGGATGTGGTAGCGCTCGAAGATCGGCAGGGGCTCGACGGCGGGGTCGTAGAACTCGACCCGGTCGGCCAGCTCCGGGCTGACGGTGCCCACGTAGTCGCGGACCTGCTCGTAGAGCGCCCGGTCGTCGATGACGACGGCGCGGTACTCACCGTTCAGCTCCTCGCGCAGCATCCGGACCGCCAGGTCCGGCTCGCGGTAGAGCAGGCGCGGATGGTCCGAGCGCTTGGAGGCCGCCTCGATCGCCACCCACTGCTCGACCAGGCCCTCCACGTCGCGTTGGAGCTCCTCGTGGGAGGCCCCCTCCGCCGCGGTGCGCACGATGAGCCCGTGGCCCTCGGGTCGCACGTCGTCGACGATGCGGCGCAGCCGCTTGCGCTCGGTGTCCCCCAGGCGCTTGGAGATGCCGAAGGCGCTCGAGTTGGGGACGAGCACGGCGAAGCGCCCCGGGAGCGAGACCTCCTGGGTCAACCGGGCGCCCTTGGCCCCGATCGGGTTCTTCGTGACCTGGCAGAGAATGCTCTGGCCCGGCCGCAGCACGTCTTCGATCCGGGCCCCCGAGCTGGACGAGCCCCCTTCGATGTCCTCCTTGTCGTAGCGGACGTCGCCCCGGTAGAGCACGGCGTTCTTCGGCACGCCGATGTCGATGAACGCGGCCTCCATGCCGGGCAGCACGTTCTGGACCCGGCCCCAGTAGATGTTGCCGTCGATCTGGGTGGTCTCGTCCGACGCGCGCGAGACGTAGTGGTCCACGAGCGTGCGGCCCTCGAGCATGGCGATCTGGGTGACGTGCGGGCGCACCGACACGCAGACCAGGTAGCGGCCGACCGACTTGCCCTTGCGGTCCCGCCCGCTGCGGCGGCGTCCCCGGGAGCGCTTGGCACCGGTGCCGTCGCCGGTCCCGGGACCGTCGGCATCACCGCCCTCGGTCCCGTGCCCCTCTACCCCGTTCCCGCCGTCCCCGCGGCGCGTCGAGTCGGGTGAGGGGTCGAGCGGCGCCAGAGTCCGGGGCCGGGTCGCCGGGGCGACGGCGCCGAGCGGTGGCCGCTCGAGCGGCCCCGGGAGCCGCGCCGGGCGCGTGTCGCCGATGCGCGGCCGGGTGGGGGCCGGTGCGCCGAGCTCGCCCCGGAGGGCCGTGTCAGCGGAGGGGGAAGCCTCCGGGGCACCGCCGTCGGGTGAGCCGGCACCGCTCGGGCGCGGGCTCATGTCGGCCGCACCCGTTCCGGGTGGACCGCTGTGGGTGTTGGACATGAGGGGAACCCCTCCTCGACTTCGTCATGACGCACGCCGGGCGTGCGGAGCATCGGCCCCCCGGGCGGCGCTGGTCACGACCAGCGGCTCCCATCGGCGACCGTCACGCTCTATCCACTGTTGCGTTCTACAGGCTCGTCGCAGGACCAGATCGGCCCCGAGCCCTTGCATCAGCTCCGCTGGACGGACCCCACGGGGATGGGTCGCCAACTCAGCTTGAAGACGGGAGCCGGGCGCACCGTCGGGCCCAAAAGGCGCGGGACCGACAATGCCCAGCGAGCGCACCGCCGGACGGAGGTCATCCTCGTCCAGTCGGCCCTTGCGCTCACGCTGCACCAGGACGCTCGGAGCGCCGAGGAACCGCTCGACCCTCCCCGCTAGCTCCCCTGCAGCCAAACCAAGCACCTCCAACTCCCAGGAACACGATGTTACTTCCTGCTGCAGCGAGCCCCCGCCACCCGCCACCGGCTCGGCCGCGCTGACCTCCACCCCGTCGGGCAGGAGCGCCGACAGTGAAGCGCAGAGGGCACCCGCCCGGGCATGGGCCGGACCCTCCGCCCCGTCCAGCCCCCAGCTCGATGCGCCCGGCTCTGGAACGTGGACGTCGAGGTACTCGGCGAGCGACTCGCACCCGGTCGGCAGGGCCAGCCCGAAACTGATCATGAGGCGCGGAGAGAACCCCTGGGACCAGGCGACCGGCAGCCCGCTGCGGCGCAGCGCCCGCTCCCACATCCGCGCCAGGTCCCGGTGGCTCGTGAAGCGCACCTTGCCCTGCTTGGCGAAGCGGAAGCGGACGGCGTCGGCCACGGCGTCAGCGACCGGCGCTCGCCGCGGTGACGAAACGGACCGGCACCCGGTCACCCGTGCTCAGATCCTGGCCGGTCCCCTGGCTGCCCCCGGCGGGCGGGACGCCCGAGGCCACGACGTGCTCGACCCCGTACTCCGTGCAGGCCCCACAGTCGTAGCAAGGCGTCCACCGGCAGTCCTCCACGCCCGTCCCGGCCAGCGCCTCCTGCCAGTCCGACCACAAGAAGTCCCGGTGCAGGCCGGCCGAGAGGTGGTCCCAGGGCAGCGCCTCGTGCTCGTCCCGGTCGCGGTAGACGACCGATTCGAGCGACAGTCCCTCGGCCGCCAGGGCGTCCTGCCAGAGCCGGAGGTCGAAGCGCTCCGTCCACTCCTGGAACGTGCCGCCGGCCCGCCACACCCGCTCGATGACCGCGCCGGCGCGCCGGTCGCCCCGGCTGGCGATGCCCTCGACGGCCGTGGCCTCGGGGTCGTGCCAGCGCATGGTCAGGCCCTTCACGCCGCGGGCCGCGTTGCGCAGCAGGATGACCTTGCGGGCCAGCTCTTCGATCGTGTCCTGCCCGTACCACTGGAAGGGGGTCTGCGCCTTGGGCACGAAACCGCCGACCGAGGCGGTCACGGTGACGCCCTTTTGGTAGCGGCGGCCGATCTCGACGCAGCGCGCCCCGAGCTCGGCGATCCCGAGGACGTCCTCGTCGCGCTCGGTCGGGAGGCCGATCAGGAAGTAGAGCTTGATGCGGCGCCAGCCCTGGCTGAAGGCGGCGTCGACGGCCCCGTAGAGGTCCTCCTCGCGGATCAACTTGTTGATCACCTTGCGCATCCGCCAGGTCCCGCCCTCGGGGGCGAATGTGAGACCGGTGCGCTTCACCTGCCCGATCTGCGCCGCCGTCCCGACGGTGAACGCGTCCACCCGCAGGCTGGGCAGGCTGACGGCGACCCGGCGGCCGTTGCGGGGGTCCTCGATGATGTCGCGCACGGTCTGTCTCGATGTCGCTGAAGTCCGCTGTCGACAGCGACGTGAGCGTGACCTCGTCGTAGCCGGTGCGCTCGAGGCCGGCGTGCACCATCTCCTTCACCTGCTCGGCGGGCCGCTCGCGCACCGGGCGGGTGATCATGCCCGCCTGGCAGAAGCGGCAGCCCCTGGTGCAGCCCCGGAAGACCTCGACGTTCAGCCGGTCGTGGACCACCTCGGTGAGGGGGACCAACTGCTGGCGCGGATAGGGCCACTCGCCGAGATCGGCCACGGTCCGCTTGTGGACGACGTCGGGCACCTCGGCCAGGCTCGGTGTCACGGCGACCAGCCGGTCCCCGGCGAACGTCGCGTCGTAGAGGCTCGGGACGTACACACCATCGACCTGCGCGAGCGCACGCAGCACCGCGTCGCGCTCTTCCATCCCGCGCCGACCTGCGTGCCAGGAGCAGAGCACCTCGTTGATCTCGCCCACGACCTCTTCTCCGTCACCCAAGACGAACGCGTCGACGAAGTCGGCCAGGGGCTCGGGGTTGAACGCGCAGTGGCCGCCGGCCAGCACCAGCGGGTCGTCGCCCCGGCGCTCGGCGCTACGCACGGCCAGCCCCGCCAAGTCGATCATGTTGAGCACGTTCGTGTAGACGAGCTCGGCGGAGAGGTTGAAGGCGAGGACGTCGAAGGCGCGCGCCGGCAGGTGGTTCTCCACCGAGAACAGCGGGACGCCGGCCGCCCGCATGGCCGCCTCCATGTCGATCCAGGGGGCGTAGGTGCGCTCCGCCACCGCGTTGTCCCGGTCGTTCAGCAGCTCGTAGAGGATCTGCAGACCCTGGTTGGGCAACCCGATCTCGTAGGTGTCGGGGTAGATCAGAAGCCACGCCACCGCCTCGGCCACGTGGCGTACGTCGTGCGCCCCCTGCTCTCCCCCGACGTAGCGGGCGGGCTTGCTCACGGTGCCGAGCAGGAGTTCGACGCGCTCCCAGAGCGAGTCCATCACGGGCAGTCTACGGGTCAGGCTCACCCGGCCTGGGTGGTGGTCGTGGTGGTGGCGGGCGGGGCCGTCGTGGTGGTCGTCGTGGGCGCCGGCGCCGTCGTGGCCGGTGGCGCCTTGGGCGCCGTCGTGGTGGTCGTGGTGGCGGCCGGCGGCGGGGTGTTGGACTTGAGCCGCTTCTTGGTGGGCTGGACCTTGCGCGTCGGCAGCTGCACCGGCGCGATCGGGTTGGCCACCAGGTAGTTGAAGATGTTGGCGACGGCGGGCGCGGCCGCCTGGGCGCCGTAGCCGCCGTTTTGGACGACCGCGACGACCACGTACTCGGGGTTGGGGTTGGGCCCGAAGCCCACGAACCAGGCGTCGGGCTCCTCGTCGCCCCGGGTGATGGTCCCGCTGGTCACGTCCCCCGTCCCCGTCTTGCCCGCCACCGTGAACCTGCTCTCCGAGAAGTCGGCGTCCGCCTTGAACGTTGCGTTCGCCGTGCCGTCGCCGTCGGAGACGACGCCCTCGAGCCCCTGGAGGATCGGCCCGTAGATGGACGGGGGCAGGTCCACGTGCCCGGTCACCTTCGGCGCATAGCGCTTGACCACCTTGTCGGTGGCCGGGTTGACGATGGCCGCCGCGATCTGCGGCTGGTAGCGCGTGCCGCCGTTGGCGAAGGTCGCGTAGGCGACGGCCTCCTCGATCGGCGTGACGACGGTGCCCCCCTGACCGAACGCCATCTCGATGTTGTCGCCCTCGTACCAGGTTGTGTACGGGAACGCCGTCGGGTTCTCCTTGTGCAGCGCCTTGCGGACCGCCTGGCTGTCGACGCGGCCGGGCGCCTCATCGGGCAGGTCGATGCCCGTGGGTTCGCCGAGGCCGTACTGGCCGGCCACGTTCTGGATCGGCGTCGGGCCGTACTTGGCCTGCTCGACGTAGAACAGGTAGCCCAGGTTGTAGAAGTAGTAGTCGTCGGACTGGGTCAGGGCCGAGATCAGGTTGACCTCGCCCGCCCCCTGGTCCTCGTCGTCGTTGAAGACGCAGCCGGCGCTCCCGTTCTGGCCGTTGCAGTTGGGCACGGTGAACTTGCCTGTGTCATCCACGTTCTGGTTGACGGTGATGATCCCGGACTGCAACGCGGCGGTCGCCGTCACCAGCTTGAACGTCGAACCCGGTGGGTACTGGCCCGAGATGGCGTAGTCGTTCTCCGCCCCGCTCGCCTCGATGGAGGCGAACTGGGACGGCGAGATCCCGCCGACCCACTCGTTCAGGTCGTAGCCGGGGTAGGAGGCGAGGGCGAGGACGGCCCCGTTCTGGACGTTCATCACGACGGCCGCGCCACCGGTCGCCGCCGGGTACAGGCCGGTCGTCTTGTCCAGGGTGTTGCGGTCGGCCTCGATGGCCGAGGCCAGCGCGCTCTGGACCGCGTTCTGCAGGTTGAGGTCGATGTTGGTGACGACGGTGTCGCCCTCCACCGGGTCGCGGGTGCGCTTGGTGCCGACGACGTCGCCGAGCACGTTGACGCTGAGCTGGTCCTCGCCCGGAATGCCCGCCAGGTACTTCTCGTACTCGCCCTCGAGCCCCGCCTGCCCGAACTCGCTCGAGTCGGTGTAGCCCCGATCGCGGTTGGCCTTCAGCTCAGCTGCGTTGATGTTGGTCACGTAGCCGAGCACGCCGGGCGCGGTGGTGCCGCCCTGGGGGTAGGTGCGCTCGGCCGTCTGCTGCACCGTGACCCCGGGATACGCCGACTTGTGCTCCGCCAGGTACTGCACGGTGATGGCGTTGGCGCCGGTGAGGATGGGCACCCCCTGGTAGGGGCTGTACTGCGGGCTGTTCAGGTCTTGGTGCACCTGGGCCGGCGTCGTGCCGACCAGGGCGGCCACCTGGCCGATGATCCCGGGGTCGACCAGCGCCTCGTGGCGCGAGAGCACGATCTGCTGCTCGACGTTGTTGCCGACCAGGATGCGCTCGTTGCGATCGACGATCACGCCGCGGGGGGCCGGGACGAGGACCGTGCGGACCTGGTTGGCGGCGACGGCCGCGGCCGAGCTCTTGGCCTGGATCACCTGGAGGCTCCAGAGGCGCAGGATCATGACGCCGAGCAGCACCAGGAAGAACAACCCGACGACGACCAGGCGCACGTTGGGACGGGACGGCTGCTCCTCGGGCGAGGCCACAAGGGCCGCGACGTTCAGGTTGCGGCGGGGCCGCATCCGCGGCCGGCGGGGACGGGAGGCGGCCTTGCGGGCCGTGTGGCTCGGGCGCAGGTAGCGGTGGTCGCCCCGGACGGGGTGGCGGAGGCTGCGCCGGCTCACCGGCGGTCCCCGCTCACGAGCTCGGACTGCCAGGGCGAGGACCGCCGCTCCGACGTCCAGCTGAGGAGCGAGCGCAGCGGCAGCGAGACGGCGGCGTTCCACAGCGCCACGACGGCCACGATCACGCCGAGGTTGGCCTTCAGGATCTGCGGCTGGCCGAGAATCGCACCGAGCACCGCGTACAGCATGGTCGCGGCGGCGGACCAAACCAACGCGACCACCGGGGTGACGATCCAGGTCCCGTGCTCGGCCTCGTAGCCGCTGACCCGGCCCGCCGTGAACCCCGCCACGCAGCCCACCAGGGCATTCAGCCCGAATGGGGTGGGCAGGAACAGGTCGATGGCGAGGCCCGCAGAGAAGCCCACGACGGCCCCGAGCCGGGGGCCGCCGATGAGGCCGGCCACGAGCGGCAGGCAGAGCATGAAGTCGGGATGGGCCCCGGCGATCCGGATGTCGAGGCCGACCGTCAGCTGGGCCAAGAGGACGGCGATGACGACGAGGACGAGCCGGAGGACCATCTGGGGACTCATGGCGCCGGCTCGAACTGGACGACGTCGACGTAGGCCAGCTCGTTCAGGTCGGCCACCGGCGTGGCCGTGACGGTCTCGAACGTCGCCCCGAGTCCAGTGTGCGACGAGGTGACCGTGGCCACCGGAATGCCGCTCGGGAAGTCAGCCCCGGCCAGGCCGCTCGTGAACATCTCCTCGCCCTTGTGCAGCCTCGTGTGCGCGCCGATGTACTGGGCCGACAGCGGGTGGCCGGCACCCTGGCCGTCGAGGATCGAGTCGACCTCGTTGGGGCCGAACGTCACCCCGACGGCCGACTGGCCGTCGGTGATGAGCTGGACGTTGGCGCTGTGGTGGCTGGCAAAGGTCACCTGGCCGACCAAGCCGCCGGCAGCGACCACCGGCATGCCGACGTCGACGCCGTCGCTGCGGCCCTTGTCGATCACGATGTCGTCCTCGAAGTTCGAGACGTCGATCTGGGTCGTCTGCGCGGTCACCATCGGCAGGCTGCCGATGAACGGCAGGTGCTCGAGGGCTTTCAGCTCCTGGAGTTCACGCGCGTCGCTCGGGCGCTCCGCCAGCTGCTGGCGCAGCTGCCCGATCGTCTGCTGCAACTTCTGGTTCTCGCTCTGCAGCGCGCCGTAGTGCACGGAGCCGGCGAACAGATCGCCGATCGGCCGCAGGATGTCGTTCACGCCGGCGACGACCGGAGAGACGATGTCGTGGGCGGCGGAGCGAATCCCCGAAGTGATGTCGTGGGTGCCGCTGCGCTCGTCGAAGGTGATGAGCGTGATCGAGACGAGAATCAGCACCACCACGGTGATCAGAGTTCGACGCGACCGCCGCGACGATTGCGCCACACTCGAACCCGAGGTCGTCCGGTCAGCGTGACGAAGAAGTGATCAGGACCTGCTTGAGCGCTTCGAACTCCTCGAGGCACTGGCCACTCCCGATCGCCACGCAGTTGAGCGGGTCCCGGGCGACAACGATGGGCATCCCCGTCTCGTGCTCGAGCCGCGCGTCGAGCCCATGCAGGAGGGAGCCGCCGCCGGTGAGCACGACGCCCTGCTCCATGAGGTCCGCGGCGAGCTCGGGCGGTGTCCGGTCGAGCGTCGCCTTCACGGCGTCGACGATCGCCGTCACCGGCTCGTCGATGGCCGCGCGGATCTGCTCTGTCGAGACGACGACCGTCTTGGGCAGGCCCGAGAGCAGGTCGCGGCCGCGGATCTCGGCGTGCAACTCCTCTTCGAGCGGGAAGGCCGAACCGAGGGCGATCTTGATCTCCTCTGCGGTCCGCTCGCCGAGGGCCAGGCTGAACTCCTTCTTCACGTAGGCGACAATCGCCTCGTCGAGCTCGTCGCCGCCGATGCGCACCGACTGGCTCGTCACGATGCCACCGAGTGAGATCACCGCGACCTCGGTGGTGCCGCCGCCGATGTCGACCACCATGTTGCCGGTCGGCTCGTGCACCGGGAGTCCGGCGCCGATGGCCGCGGCCATGGGCTCTTCGATGATGTAGGCCTTGCGGGCCCCGGCGTACTCGGCGGCCTCCATGACGGCGCGCTGCTCGACGCCGGTGATGCCCGAGGGAACGCAGATGACCATGCGGGGCTTGGCGAACCGGCGCTGGTGCACCCGGTGGATGAAGTAGCGCAGCATCTTCTCGCAGATCTCGAAGTCGGCGATGACGCCGTCCTTCAGGGGCCGGATGGCCCGGATGTTGCTGGGCGTCCGCCCGATCATCCGCTTGGCTTCGGCGCCCACCGCCAAGGGGCGCCCGTCCTTCACGTCGACCGCCACGACGGACGGCTCATTCAGGATGATCCCGCGCCCGCGGACGTACACCAGGGTGTTGGCAGTACCGAGGTCCACTGCCATGTCGCGGCCAAGCAGGAAGAGGCGATTGTCGGACATGAGATCTCGTTTCCAGCTGCTGCGGGAGAGGCGACTGGCCCCACCCGATCCCAGCCGTTCGACAGAGGCTAGGGGACCCGGGGAGGGGACACAAGGCGGAACGGGCCCGGCGGCCCGCTCCTGATCAGGCCGGGAGGCCTTTTCCACAGGCCGGTCCGCCCCGTTGAGGCGGAGAACGCGGGACCATCGTCACCCGCTGAGCGACCAAGCAGGGCCCCGCCCACCCGGACTCGCCATGGGCCGAACCGCCACTCCGGCCAGGTCATCTCGCCAGCCTGTTGCGCCCCTCGGGGCGCCTGGGCGCCCGTACGGCGGCACGGGTTGAGGGCTGGGTCGGGCGGGTGCCCGAACTACGGCGACGTGAGGGCGGGGAAGTAGATCGCGATCTCACGGGCCGCGGACTCCACCGAGTCCGACCCGTGGACCAGGTTGTCCGGCAACGAGGTCGCCAGGTCGCCGCGGATGGTCCCCGGCGTGGCGTCGGTCGGGTTGGTGGCGCCCATCGTCGAGCGCACCACGCCGATCGTGCCGGGCGGCCCCTCGAGCACCATGACGAGGGCCGGCGAGCGCGTGATGAAGTCCAACAGCTCGGGGAAGAACGGTTTGCCGTCGTGCTCCTCGTAGTGCGCCTTGGCGGTCTCGAGATCGATCGAGCGCAGCTCGACCGCCACCAGACGCAGGCCGCGGCGCTCGAAGCGGGCCACGATCTCGCCGGCCAGCCCGCGCTCGACTCCGTCGGGCTTCACGATGACGAGGCTCCGTTCCACGAGGCAGGACCCTACCAAGTGCCGTCGGGCCCGCCGGGGCCCGGCGGGGACCCCTCGTGCCTAGGCGGGCGGGAGGGCCGATCCGGCCGCGGTCTGCTCCAAGAGCAGCTGCCGGGCCTCGGCCACGACGTAGAGGGAGCCGGCGGCGACCAGCAGGCCGTCGTCGGGGACGGCGGCCCGGGCCGTCGCCACGGCATCGGCGACACTCGGCGCCACGACCACGTTCAGGCCCGAGGGCTCGCGCCGCTTCGGCCACCACCTCGGCCTCGAGCGCCCGCGGCGACACGGGCGCGCAGGCGACCACCAGATCGACGCCCGCCGGGGCGAGCGCGGCCAGCATGGCCGACGGGTCCCTGCCCCGCAGCATGCCGAGGACGACCACGGTGTCGCCGGCGACGCTGAAGCCTTCGCGCAGCGCGCCGGCCAGCACGGTCATACCCGCCACGTTGTGCGCGCCGTCGACGAGGGTGAGCGGCGCGCGGCCCACGACCTCCAGGCGGCCCGGGACGCGCACCCGGGAGAACGCCTCTTCGACGACGGCCTCGTCGAGGGGGCCACCGAAGAACGCTTCCGCCGCGGCCAGCGCGCAGGCGGCGTTGCGGCCCTGGTGGGGGCCGTGGAGGGAGACGAGGATCTCGCCGTAGCTGGCGGCCGGCGTGCGCAGGTCGAGCAGCCGGCCACCGATGGCCAGGCGGTTGGCCGTGCACTCGAAGTCGCGTCCGGCCACCCACGCCGTCGCGCCGACACCGCGGGCGTGGGCGGTGATGATGTCGACGAGGTCCGGCGCGGTCTCGCCGATGACGGCGACACTCCCCTCCTTGATGATCCCGGCCTTGTCCGCCGCGATGCCCTCCAGGGTGGGGCCCAGCACGTCGGTGTGGTCGTAGCTCACGTTGGTGAGCACGGCCACGCGCCCGTCGACCACGTTCGTGCAGTCCCAGGTGCCGCCGAGGCCGACTTCGATCACGGCGGCGTCCACCGCCTCGTCGGCGAACCAGGCCAGGGCGGCGGCCGTCAACAGGGCGAATCGGGTGGGGCGTTCGGTCAGCATGCTCTCGAGCGCCGCCAGCGACCCGAGCACCTCGCAGAACGGCTCGTCGTCGATGGGGTGCGAGTCGAGCGCGATCCGCTCGTTCACGCGGGACAGGTTGGGGCTGGTGTACGTCCCGACGCGCAGCCCCATGGCGCCGAAGAGCGCCGTCACCATGGCCGCGGTCGAGCCCTTGCCGTTGGTGCCGGTCACGTGCACCGAGGGGTAGGCCTCCTGGGGGTCGCCCAACAGATGGGCCAGCTCGACCATCGGGGCGAGGGTGGGGAGCGCTCGCGCACTCGGCGCGGTGGCCTCGTAGTTGATGTGGGCGTCGAGCCAGGCCAACGCCTCGCTCAGGGAGTGGAAGGGTGGGGTCGCCACCGATGAATCAGACCGCCGGATGCGCGATCAGGACGCGGCCCGGCGGCTCCTTGTCGCCTTGGCCGGCGGATCGCTCAACGGGATCAGTGTCGGGTTGACCCGGTCCAAGACGACCGAACGGTCGACGACGCACTTGCCGACGTCGGAACGCCCGGGCAGGTCGTACATGACGTCGAGGAGCACCTCTTCGAGGATGGCCCGCAGGCCCCGCGCACCGGTGCCCCGCAACAGCGCCTGCTCGGCAACCGCTTCCAGGGCATCCTCGGTGAACTCGAGCTCGATGCCGTCGTACTCGAAGTTCTTCTGGTACTGCTTGATCAACGCGTTCTTGGGCTCCACCAGAATGCGGATCAGCGCGTCCTTGAACAGCTGGGACACCGCGCTCACGACCGGCAGCCGGCCGATGAACTCCGGGATCAGCCCGAACTTCAAGAGATCCTCGGGCAGGACCCGGCGCAGCACTTCGGCGTCGTCACGCTGGGCCTGGGCCACCTCGGCCCGGAAACCGATGCTCTTGCGCCCGATCCGGCCCTCGATGATCCGATCGAGTCCGGCGAAGGCGCCACCGCAGATGAACAGGACGTTCGTCGTGTCGATCTGGATGAACTCCTGGTGCGGGTGCTTGCGGCCGCCCTGGGGCGGGACCGACGCCGTCGTGCCCTCCAGGATCTTGAGCAGCGCCTGCTGCACACCCTCGCCCGACACGTCCCGGGTGATCGAGGGGTTCTCGCTCTTGCGGGCGATCTTGTCGATCTCGTCGATGTAGATGATCCCGGTCTCGGCGCGCTTCACGTCGTAGTCGGCGGCCTGGATCAGCTTCAACAAGATGTTCTCGACGTCCTCGCCGACATACCCCGCCTCGGTCAGCGCGGTGGCGTCGGCGATGGCGAAGGGGACGTTGAGCATCCGGGCCAGCGTCTGCGCCAGCAGCGTCTTGCCACAGCCCGTCGGGCCGAGCAACAAGATGTTCGACTTCGCCAGTTCGACGCCGTCGTCGGTCGGCGCGGCGGCCTGGATGCGCTTGTAGTGGTTGTAGACGGCGACCGAGAGGATCTTCTTCGCGTATTCCTGGCCGACGACGTAGTCGTTCAGGAAGTCGAAGATCTCGCGGGGCTTCGGGAGGTCTTCAAAGGAGAGCTCGCTCGTGTCGGTGAGCTCTTCGGCGATGATGTCGTTGCACAGGTCGATGCACTCGTCACAGATGTAGACGCTCGGTCCGGCGATGAGCTTCTTGACCTGCTTCTGTGACTTGCCACAGAAGCTGCACTTGACGAGATCACCGCCTTCACCGAACTTCGCCACGATGCTGTCTCCCCTCTAGCGATTCGGTGTCGGGTCTCAGGCTGCGCCGACGGCTTCGAGCGGTGCGGCGTCCCGGGAGGTGATCACCTCGTCGATCACGCCGTAGAGCACAGCCTCGTCGGCCGTCATCACGAAGTCGCGATCGGTGTCTTTGGCGACCTTGTCGTGGGACTGGCCGGTGTCCGCCGCCAGCATGGCGGTCAGCACGTCGCGCATGCGGAGGATCTCGCGGGCCTGCAGCTCGATGTCGCTGGCCTGGCCCTCCACCCCGCCGAAGGGCTGGTGCAAGAGGATCCGGGCGTGCGGCAGAGCGAACCGCTTGCCGTGCGCGCCCGCCGCCAACAGCACGGCGGCGGCCGACGCGGCCTGCCCGTAACAGAAGGTCGACACGTCGGGCTTCAGGTACTTCATCGTGTCGTAGATGGCGAACAACGCCGTGATGTCGCCGCCCGGGGAGTTGATGTAGAGGTGGATGTCCTTGTCCGGCTCCTCGGACTCCAAGAACAGCAGCTGAGCGCAGACCAGATTGGCCACGGTGTCGTCGATCGGCGTCCCGAGGAAGATGATCCGTTCCTTCAAGAGACGGGAGTACAGGTCGTAGGCCCGCTCACCGCGGTTCGAAGACTCGACCACGGTCGGTACCAAATAGTTGCTGGCCCGCATGCGGCCTTCGGCGGCTGTCGTCATCCGTCCGCCTCGTCGGCCGTCGTTGCGGCCACAGTCTCTTCGGCTTCCACCGTTTCCTCCCGTTCGCCGCCCTGATCCCGTTCGCCCTGGTCAACTCGCAGATCGTCGCGGGAGATGGGATTGCCCGCTTCGTCAACCAGTTCGATGTTGTCGAGCAGCCAGTCCAGCGCCTTGGCCTTCCGCTGCTCTGAGCGTACCGCGCCGGTCCTCCCATTGCGGTCCATCTGCGTCCGCAGCGCGGCCGGCTTCACCCCGAGACGCTCCGCCGATGCGACGATGGCGGTCTCCAGTTCCTCGTCGCTCACCTCGATGCCTTCGGCGTCGGCGAGCGCTCGTAGCGCCAGGTCCGCCTTCACCGCGCGCACCGCGTCGACCCGAAGCTCGGCGATGAGGTCGTCGCCGCCCCGTCCGGTCGCGGCCAGGAATTGGTCGAAGGAGATCCGCTGCTCCTCGAGGCGGTGGCCGATGTCGTGCAGCCGTTGGCGCAGCTCATCGTCGACGAGGACCTCGGGGACGACATCGTCTTCGACCAGGTCGACCAACTCGGTCATCCCACGGTCGCGGAGAGCGAACTGCGCCTGGACGACCTTCACCCGCGCCATGCGGTCGCGGATGTCGCCCTCCAGCTCGAGCACCGTCGAGAACTCCGAGTTCTCCGACGCCCAGGAATCGGTCAGCTCGGGGAGGCGCTTCTCCTTGATCTCCTTCACGAGCACCTGGAAGGACACCGGCTCCGCCTCACCGTCGGCCGCGCGGCATCGACGACGAGAAGTCCAAGATGTCACCGGCCTTGGCCCCCCGCAGCGCCTCGTCGAGCTCGGGCACGACCGCACCCGAGCCCACCTCGTAGAGGTAGTCGTCGGCGCCCGCCACCTCGACGCCCGCCGAGCTCTTGCCGTGGATGTTGATCGTGACGTTGTCCTTGTCGATGGCCGGGCGGGAGACCTCGAGCAATTCGCCGTCGTTCTCCCGCAGGCGGTCGACCTGCGCCGTGACCTCTTCTTCGGTCACCGTGAGCCCGGGCAGCACCGCGCGCAGCGCGCTGTAGCCCGGGATGGTGACGGTCGGGCGCACCTGCACCACGGCGTCGAAGGAGACGGGGCCGCTCTCCTCTCCGCCGGTGATGTCGATCTCGGGCGGGGCGATGGTGTCGAGCTCGGCGTCGGTGACGGCCCGCGCGTAGAAGTCGGGGAGGGCCTCGCGCAGCGCCTCGCCGCGCAACGCCGCGGAACCGCCCATGCGTGCCTCGAGGACCCGGCGCGGGACCTTGCCGGGACGGAACCCCGGGACGCGGGCCTCACGGGCCATCTTGCGCACCGTCTCGTCGAGCGCCCGATCGACCTCGGTCTCGTCGACCTCGACGGAGAGCCGGACCTTGCTGTCTTCGAGCGACTCGGTCGTGGCGCGCATGGCGGAGGACACACTACCGGCGCGAAACCGACGTCCCGCGCCCCGTCCGTCCCCTCAGATCATGAAGTTCATGGCGACCGCCACGGCGCGGCCGAGCGCCTCGTCCCCGGCCAGCTCGACCGAGCCGGCCGCCAGGGCCACGGACGGGTCGATCCGCCCGACGCCGAGGCGCCAGAACGTCTCGGCGTCGAGGGCGAGCCGCACCGTGGGCTGGGGTGGTGCGATGTCGAGTACGACGCCCCGGCCTGCCTCGATGCCGATGGACAGCGTGCGCGCCAGCGGTCCGGTGACCTCCCACACGACGGTCGTTCCCTCGGGCGGCTTCACCTGGCGACCGACGATGAACCCGAGGGCGCCCGCCACACGGTCGAGCGCCAGCTCTTCGGCCGCCCCGTCCCGGTCGCCCGGCCGCCCGACCGCCCGCCGCACGTCCTGCTCGTGGACCCAGCTGTCGAAGGCCCGCGTCCACATGAACTCTCGATAGGGCACCTCGCCGACCGGGCTCGGTCCCACCTGCTCGAACCGCTCCTCGCTCATTCCGGTCAGCTCGGCCACCCGGCGACCGGTCACGTCTAGGAACTCATCGAGGACCGCCGCGCCCGGCCGGGCCCGCCGTTCCTCGACCCACGCCTCGTTCATCTCCCCGATGGGGTTGCGCACGTATGCCGGAAAGGGATCGACGGGCGGTGGGCTGCGCCTGCCCGAGCAGTGACAGCTCGGTCCCGATCACGTGCGACAGCTGGTCGCGGACGCTCCAGCCGGCGCAGTCGGTCGGCGCGTCCCACTCGTCGTCGCTGAGCCCGGCGCACGCTTCGGCGGTCGAACGCCAGATCTGATCGAGGAGGTCGACGACGGGGTCAAGGGGCATGGACCGATCGTAGAAGCGGTGACCCGCCGGGAGTCCTTAGGCACCGACGGACGGGCGGTCGGGCCTCGGGGCCGAGGGGCGATCCGTGCCTGGGTCGGCGGGCCCCATCCCACCCGCCCTTCACGACCAGGGGTAACGTCTCCCCGTCTCGATCCCGGGCCTCCGAGGCCTTGAGGGGGACCTGACACGTGAGGAGGAGTCTGATGGCTTCGTACGAGGGGTACTGCGTGAAGTGCCGCGAGAAGCGTCAGTTCGAGGGCCAAGAGGTTGAGCTGGCCAACGGACGGCGGGCGGCGCAGGGCATCTGCCCGACATGCGGCACCAAGATGAACCGGATTCTCGGCAAGAAGGCCTGACCAAGGGCGCTTTTGGCGCCGACCGGGCTGCGGCCGTTCGCGCAGCCCGTGCACCACCTACCGAGCGGGTCCCCGAGGGCGGGAGCCGCCGAATCTGGGCTCGTGGTCGTTGCCGGTAAGGCCACGGGGCCCGGGCTCGATGTGACCCTTTTCGTTCCAGATACGCTGCATCGACGGGCCGAGGCCCCGAAACCGGGGAGTGGCGCAGCTTGGTAGCGCGCTGCTTTGGGGGCAGGAGGCCGGGGGTTCGAGTCCCCCCTCCCCGACGTCACCGACAGACGGGTGCTCCGCCGGGAGACCCGCTCAGACCGGGCGTTCCATGAAGACGCGCCCCTCGGGGCCGGCGCCTTCGATCCGCTCCAGGTCGACGACGACGGCCTTGCCGCGTCGCCCGGGGATCGACGTTGCGCTCCCGCTCGGGGGTCGCGTCGTAGACGGCGCGCGTGGCGGCGGCGTCGGTCACCACCCTGGCCTGGCCCGTGAACAGATACGTCGCGCGGGTGGCCGGATTGCGGTACCAGAGCACGACCGAGGGGTGCTCCCCCAGCGCCTGCAGGAACCCGCCCTCGGGATCGCGCACCCAGATCGCCAGCTCGTGATCGCCGTGCACGTGGACCGAGCCCCGGAGCGACAGGTGCGGCACGCCCGAGCCGTCGACATAGGCGAGCGTCATGGGCAACGAGTCGTTCAGCGCCTCGTTCACCGCCTGGCGCATCGCCGGCGTGAGCTCGAGGGGCGTGGGGTCCGGCCGTGCGGCGGCGATGGGTTCCTGGAAGATCTCGCGTGACGGTGCCGTCACGGACGGTGATCGTGGACAGCACTCCTCCGACCAGCATCCCGGGGGCGATCGTGGCGCGCAGCGTGAGCGTGTCTCCGTCCGCGACCGGCTCCTCCCAGGAGGCCGCGGCGAGCAGGCCCGGCAGCATCGGACCGCCCAAGGCGTCGATCACGGCCTCCCGCCCGTTCGCCGCACCGAAGGGCCCGGCCAACCGGACGTCGTCGGACAGCAGCCGGGCGAAGTCCGCCTTGGCGTCGCCCGGGTCCGGGGCCAGCGCCGCTCGATAGGCAGCGGCGATCACCGCGGGGTCAGCCATGTCGGCGACAGGGGGTGGTCACATCGAGACGCACGAGGTTGCGTCACATCAACTGGCAACGCCGGGGCATCGATTCCATTCCCGGCCGGCCGCTCATTCCGCCGGCGACTGCTGCTCCGGCGAGGCCTGGCGATGCCGGCGGCGCAGGCGGAGGTGGTTGGCCACGAGCAGCGAGCGACGACGACGCCCACCACCACGTAGGACCAGACGCCGATGGTCGCCAGCAGGTGCTTGTAGCTCTTGCCGACCGCAAAACCGACCAGCGTGTACAGCGTCGCCCAGGCCACGCCCGCCGACCACGTTGTAGGGCACGAACGTGCGGAACGGGATGTCACTCAGCCCCGCCAGCGCCGGCACGATCGCCCGGACCACGGCGATGAAGCGTCCGACCAGCACGGCGGGCCCGCCGCGGCGGGCCAGCAGCTGCCGGGTGCGCTCGATCGCGGGATTCGAACGCAGCGGGCGGCGGTCGAGCAACCACGGTCCGGCGGCGTGGCCGACGGCGTAGCCGATGAAGAACGCCCCGACGGCGGCGGCGTTCGCCACCACGAGCATGACTACCAGGTTCACTCGGTGCTCGTTGGCCAGGACCCCACCCAGCACCACCGCGATCTCGCCGGGGACGAAGAACCCGATCAGGAAACCGGACTCGGCAATCACGAGACCGGCCACCACGAGGTACACGTTGACCCCGTGATAGTGCGTGAGGAACGTCATCGAGCGCCGCCGGCACGGGGCGCACTGACGATCGGGCCGCGCCGGCCCCCGGGTACCCGGTCAACCATGGCGGAAGCCTAGGGGTGCGACACCGCTCCCTCCGGGGACGGCGATCTCCCTAAGAGCGCCCTCGGGCCTCGCTGCTACCGTCGCCGACGAGCACGTCGACCTGGCCACACGGCTCCGGGCCGACAGACGGGAGCGTGCCGTGCAGGTCGTCGTCGTTGGAGCGGGGCTGATCGGGTTGAGCACGGCCATGCTGCTCGCCGACGACGGGCACGAGGTCACCGTCTTCGAACGCGACGTCGAATCGGCGACCGCCCCCTCCATCGCGTTCGACACCTGGGAGCGGCGCGGGATCAATCAGTTCCGACTGCCCCACTACTTCCAGGCTCGCTTTCGTTCCGTGCTCGAGGCCGAGTTGCCGAGGGTCCTTCATGGACTCGCCGCTGCCGGCGCGCTCGAAATCAACGTCCTCGGCATGATCCCCGAGACGATGACCGGACCGGCGAAGGACGGCGACGACCGATTCACCATGATCACCGGCCGGCGACCGCTGGTCGAGGCGGTCTTCGCGGCGGCCGCCACCGCGACACCGGGCGTCACGGTCAGGCGGGGCAGCGCCGTCTCCGGGCTGCACCAGGAGACGCCCGGGCCGACGTCGGCACCGCATGTCACGGGCGTCGTGCTCGACTCGCACGAGACCATCCGCGCCGACCTGGTCGTCGACGCCGGCGGCCGTCGTTCCCCGCTCCCCCGGTGGCTGGCGGCCATCGGGGCCCCCGCCCCCGAAGAGGAGCTGGAGGACTCGGGATTCGTCTACTACGGGCGCCACTTCCGGTCGGCCGACGGCGACCTGCCGGCCATGCTCGGCCCGCCGTTGCAGCACTACGGGAGCATCTCGGTGGCGTTGCTGCCGGCCGACAACGGGACCTGGTCCGTCACGCTGGTGGGCTCGGCCGAGGACACGGCGCTGCGGCCGCTGCGCGACCCCGACCGGTGGTCGCCAGTCGTGCGCGCGCTGCCGCTGGCCGCGCACTGGATCGACGCCCAACCGATCGAGGACGGCATCGTCACCATGAGCAAGATCGAGGACCGGCGCCGGCGCCTGGTCGTGGCCGGCGCGCCCGTCGTCACCGGGGTCCTCACGGTCGGGGACTCGTGGTCGTGTACGAACCCCTCGCTCGGCCGGGGCTCCTCGATCGGGTTGTTGCACGCGGTGGCGCTGCGGGACCTCTTGCAGACGGGCGGCGCCGAGGACCCGGGGGAACTCGCGCGCGAATGGGACGCGGTGACCGAAGCGGAGCTCCGGCCCTGGTACGACGTCACCGTCCGCAACGACCGGCACCGCCTGGCCGAGATCCGGGCCATCCTCGCCGGACGGGACTACCGGCCGGCCGATCCGATCTGGGAGCTGAGCAAGGCCCTCGAGGTGGCGGCCGGACAAGACCCCGCCTGCCTCCGCGCGGTGGTGGCCATCGGCAACGTCGTCGAGCTCCCCGCCGTCGCGACCGCCAACGGCGTCGCCGAGCGGGCGTTGGCCCTCGGCTCGGACTGGCGGGCGGCCCCGCCGTTCGGACCGACTCGCCAGGAGCTCATCGACCTCATCGGGTGAGAGCGACGGATGCCGCCGCGGTCGACCCTCAGGCGGCCGTGGCGGGCAGTGGGTGGGCGACGAAGAAGCGCCACATCACCTGGTCGGCACTGATGGCCGTCGTCTGGGGCCCGAGGACCCGCGTCAGGCGGGGCGGCAGCGTCGGGCCGCCCGGCCACTCGTGGCCCTCGCCGGTGATCGTGTACAGGTCCACCACGGCCCCGCCGCGACAGCCCTCATAGGAGGTGAGGCTCACGCCGACCGCGGCGGAGGTCACGATCGAGTGGACGAGGCAGTGGTCGTGCACCGCCCACCGGGCGGCGGCCACGGGCACGCTGTAGGTCCAGTACTTGAGGCCGTGACCGTCGTAGGGGTCCACCGGATCGGCGGTGCCGTGAAAGGCCACGACCGGCACGGGCCGGATGCCCGGGCAGGGCGTCGGGAGCCGCAAGCCGCTCACCGGCGCGATCGCCGCGAACTCGTTCGGCGCATCGCAGCCCAGCTGGCTGGCCATGCGGGCACCGCCGGAGAACCCCGTCGCGTAGACCCGTCGCGGGTCCACGCAATAGCGCTGCTCGAGCACCGACGGGAGCTTTATGAGGAACGCCACGTCGTTCGGCGATCCGGCCGGCGGCAGGGTGCCGTCGACGAGGGGCTCGTTGGGCACGTTCCAGTCGAACCCGGTCCTCGAGGGAATCTCCCCCTGCGGGTAGGCGACGATGAACGAGTCGGCGTCCGCGACGGCGTCCATGCCGGTCAAGCCCTCCTGCTGGACGGCGTCGGACCCACTGCCGTGCATGTTGAGGACCAGCGGCACAGCCACGCCCGGGACCGACGACGGCACATGCACGATCACCGTGCGCTGACGGCCGCCGATCGCCAGGCTGAGCGTGGTCGTGCCGGGGCTGGCCGGGCTGGCGCAGCCGCTCGACGAGGTCGGCACCGCACCGACCGCCGCCAGGCCCGGCGGCGGCCGACAGCGGGGCCAGCAGGGCGCCCAGGGGGACGAGCGCCAGGAGCCATGCCGCCCCGGGCGCCCAGGACCGCCGGCTGCTCTTGGTGGCGCTGGTGCGGACGGGCCTCGGCATCGATCCCTCCTGGACTGGAAACGTTTTCAGTTATACTCAGGCTCGTGCCCCGGGTCAACCCCCGACGGGGAGACAACCCCGAAGCACCGTCGACCGAGCGCAGCCTGACGGGCATCCGGCTGGTGGCCCACGAGGCCGGTGTCAGCATCGCCACCGTGTCGCGCGTGCTCGGCGGGCACCCCCACGCCAGCGATGACGTCCGCCGGCGGGTGCTGGCCGCGGCGGAACGCCTGCACTACCAGCCGAGCGCGGCGGCGCGGGGGCTGCGCACGACGCGGACCATGATCGTCGGCGTCCTTGTCCCGAACCTGGCCAACCCGACCGTGGTGCCCTTCCTGCGTGGCGTCCAGCATGTCGCCCAGGCTCAGGGCTACGCCGTTTTGGTCGCCGACGCCGAGCGGTCGGCGGCCGTCGAGCGCCGGCAACTCGACCGGCTCCACGCGCAACGCGTCGACGCGCTCATCGTTCCGTCGGCGCCGAGAAACCTCGACCACCTCCGCGAGCTGCAGGCCGACGGCCTCGTGGTCGCCGAGGGTCCCTTCGACGACCCGGCGAGTTGGTCCATGGCGGCCATCGAGGGCGCGGCGACCCGGGCGGCCTGCCAACACCTGGCGGCGCTCGGTCATCGACGAATAGGGTTCGTCGCTCGAGCCAGCGCACGGACGTCGAGCAGCGGTCGGCGGTGGACCCTCGTCTCGGGCGAATGCCGGCGGGCCGGCCTGCAGGTGACGCGCCTCGTGATCGGTGAACAGCCCCAGCTCGGGGCGGTGGCCCTGCAGCTCGACCAGGGCCTGCGGGCCGGATCGTTGAGCGCTCTCGTCTGCGCCACGCACCCGCTCGCCCCCCTGGTCCTCGGTGGCCTGGCCGCATCTGCGATCGACCTCCCGAGCGCCTGCTCGCTCGTGGTCTATGGCGACTCCGACTGGGCCGCCGCCTACCGACCCGCCTTGAACGTCATCCGCCGCGACCTCTATGGCGTGGCCACCGCCCTCACCGAGCGCGTCCTCGCCCGCCTCGGGGGTGCCGGAGCGCTCGAAGGGTGGCGACCCCCCGCCGCCGAGTACGTCGTCCGCCGCAGCGTGGCGGCACCGCGGAATCCGCCGCCGCGCTGACCCTACGATCGGCGCCGGGGTGGCTGGCCCGGCGTGGAACCGAGGGGAACAGAGAGTGAACGATGACGACGCCGCAGCGACGGACAGCGAAGGGGTTCGCCTGCGTTGGGACGCTCCCGAGCTCGTTATCGTCGCCATCTTGGTGGCGACGGCGATCCTGATCGTCGCAGGGGTCGTGGCCGGTTTCGTCATTGGCACGTCCACCGAGCAGCCCGGAACCGGCAGCATCGTGGCACTCGCAACCCAGTACGCGACAGAGACGTGGGCGGGGATCATCACTGCCGTCCTGATGCTGGGCTCGCTTGGAGTCTGCTGGTGGCAGCAGGGCGTCTGGCTGGACACTGCCGAGTCTGCGCCCAATGAGGCGAGGGCCAGGATCGAGCGGGCCCGCCGGCTGGCCGTGCTGGCGATGACCGGGCTGCTGCTGGCGGTCCTGGGTTCGGTTGCCGGCCTGGTCGGGCGGCTCGATGCCGTCCAGTCGTTCGGATCCCAGACCGTGGCCGCAGTGTGGGTCCCCGGCATCGCGGAGATCCTCGGCACCGTGGCGCTCGCGATTGCCGGCCTCCTGATCGGCGGCCGAATCATCGGCCCGCGTCATCGTGGAGCCACCGGATACGAAGATCCGGACGAGGGCTGACGCCACACGCTGGTCGGCGCCTCGTGGGAGCGCTGCCCAGACCGGCGAAATCGTTTGGACATCAAGCAGCGGCAGCGCACCGCTCGCGCGAGCGATCGGCGCCCGGGCGGGCTCGCCGGAAAGCGATGCGAACCGACCGGCGAGGTCTCGACCAGAGGAACTCGGGCGCTCGGTTGTGCCAGTCCCCGGTCAGCCGATGACGCCGCGACGACGCAGATCGGCCCGGCGCGTCGCGTCGTATCCGAGTTCCCCCAAGGCGGCGTCGGCGTGCTGGCCGATACCGGGCGCCGTGCCGTCGTCGACGGTCATCGATCGGGAGAACCGGACCAGCGCGGTCGGCCGCGAGTGGGAGCCGACGATCGGGTGGACCACATCGGTGACGAACCCCAGTTACCAGCGAGCAGCTCGTCTCGTTCGTGTCCGGCCGCCTCCGTGTACACCACCGTCGTCAGCCCGACCGTCTCGGTGCGCGAACCCGGTTCAGACCCTGCGCAGGATGGCCGCGCTCAGCGGGATGGAGGAGGGCGACCCGGTGACGAGCGCCAGCTCGGCGCCGCTCACCTGGTTGGCTGCGGTCCCCCGCAGCTGGTGAACGGCCTCCACCACGTGGGTGGCGCCGCGCAGGTAGGCCTGTGAGAGGTTCCCGCCGTGGGTGTTGACCGGGATCGACCCGCCTCGGCGGATGTGGCCGTCGGCCACAAAGGCTCCCCCTCGCCGACGCCGCAGAACCCGTAGTCCTCCAGCTGCAGCAGCACCATCGGCGAGAAGTCGTCATAGAGCAGCGCGACGTCGATGTCGCTGGCCGAGAGGCCGGCCATCTCGTAGAGGGCGGCGGCCACGGCCCGGTGGCCCGACGACGCGAAGGAGTCCTCGCACCCTGGAAGAGCGCAGCCGCCGGATCACCGCCCGTGGCCGACGCCACGAGCACGACGGGCGGCTGGCGCAGGTCGACGCGCCCGCTCCAGGGTGGTCGTGATGACCGCTGCCGCGAAGGTGCCCTCGAGCTCCGGCGTGCAGTCCAGCTGGGAGAGCGGCTCGACGATCATCGGTGAGCCGAGGTACTCGTCCAGCGAGAGCGTCTCGCCCGCGTTGGCCCGTTGGGTGATGCACACCTCGCCCAGCTGCTCACGGGTCATCGAGAATTGGTGGCGATAGCGGTTGAGGACCATCGAGAGCTGCTCGGCCTGCGACTCGATCGCCGCCGGGACCGTGAAGGAGTCCTCCGGCTCCGCGTTGACGGGGCCGCCGTAGGCACCGGCGCCGGCCACGAACTTGGGGCGGCGCCCGCTCGACGACGTGCCGGGGCGCCGGGGCGCCCCCTGCACCGTGACAAGGGTCAGGCAGGCCCGGGCGAAGCCACCGAGGATGGCGCTCGCGGCCAACCCGAGGGCGCCGGCGCCGCCGCCGGCTCCCGACGTGAGGTTGGCCGAGAAGCTCACCTCGGGCACGCCCATCTGGGCCGCCATGCCGCCCGGGTCGTTGGCGCCCGAGGCCCAGGCGAAGCCCTCGAGGTCGCTGCGATCCAGCCCGGCATCCGCCAACGCGGCCTGGGCGGCCATGATCGCGGCATCGGCGGGACCCAGTGCATCGGGGGCGCCGGGCTCGTAGTAGGTGACGCCGACGCCGACGATGGCGACGCTGTCCTTGAGGGACGTCGCCACCGCTACGCCGGGGCCCAGAAGGGGAGCGTCAAGGTGTCGCTGACGTGGTTCCAGACGACCTTGACCAACATGCCGATCTCGACGTCTTCGGGCTCGCAGTCGACCACGTTGGAGATGAATCGCACTCCCGGGGCGCCGTCGGCATCGATGGCGGCCGGCATGTACGGCACGTACTCGGACGCCCGCGGGTTGAGCGGGTGTCGCACGATGATGAACGTGAACACCGTGCCGGTCCCCGGCAGGGGCACGTACTCGAGCTCCATGCTGAGGCACTTCGTGCAGAAGCGGGTGGGCGGCATCCGGAATTTGCCGCAGTTCGAGCACCTCGGCGCGACCAGCTGCTCCTTCTTGGCGGCGTCCCAGAACGGTTGCGTGCGCTCGTCGGCCAGCGGATCCGTGAGGATCGGTGCCGGCATGTTCTTGAATGGCTTCACCGCGGGCTCTGTGCTGCTCATCACGCCTTCCTGAGGATCGTGGCGGACATCGGGATCGAGGCCGGACCGCCGGTCACGAGAGCGAGCTCGCACCCTTCGACCTGGTTTATGGCGGTGCCGCGTACCTGCTCGACGGCTTCGTAGACGTGCGTCATGCCGATCACGTACGCCTCCGACAGGTTGCCGCCGTGGGTGTTGACCGGGATGGTGCCGGTGGGCCAGCGGATGTTGCCGTCGGCGACGAAGGGGCCGCCCTCGCCATAGCCACAGAAGCCGTAGTCCTCGATCTGCATCAGCACCATCGGCGAGAAGTGGTCGTAGAGCAGAGCCACGTCGATGTCCTGCGGGCCCACGCCCGCCATCGCGTAGACCTGCTTGGCCACGTCGCGGTGCCCGGCCGACGCGAAGCTCGACTCGGGCATCTGGAACGATCCGAGCAACGAGTAGTGGTTGCCGGTGCCGCCGTTGGCCGAGCCCATGATGATCGGCCGGCGGCTGCTTCAGGTCGCGGGCGCGCTCGATGCTGGTCGTGATGACGGCGACCGCGCCGTCGGTCTCCGGCGTGTAGTCGAAGAGGCAGAGGGGCTCGGAGATCATCCGGGCCGCGAAGTAGTCCTCGAGCGTGAGCGGCTCGCGCATGAGCGACGTGGGCCGGCGGATCGCGTTGTTGCGCTGCGAGATGCAGATCTCGGCGAAGTGCTCGCGCTTGGTGCCGTACTGGTGCATGTGCCGGTTGGTGATCATCGCGAAGTTGTGACCGGGCGAGGCGATGGACGCCGGCAGGTTGAAGGCCATCGTCGGCGACAGCATGAACGCCGGAATGGCGGGCGCCGCCGCGGCGCCATCGGCCGGTGGGGTCGCCGGCGCCACGGCCGATCCACCGAGGCGGCGGCTGGCCTGCTGCAACGTCATGAGGCTGACGACGTGGGTGGCCAGCCCGGCATTGACGGCGGCGGCGGCCAGTCCGACCGAGCCGGCCGAGCCGTTGCCCCCAGAGGTCAGGGTCGCCGAGAACCGCAGATTCTTCAGGCCCATCTGGGCCGCCATGGCTCCCGGGTCGATCGGCGCGGAGTACAGCGCGAACCCGTCGATCTCGTCCTTGCTCAATCCAGCATCATCGAGCGCCGCCATGGTGGCCTTGATGGCCATCTCCATCTGGGTCATGGGCAGCGACTGTCCGCGCTTGAAGTACTTCGTGCGCCCGATCCCCACGATCGCGGTCTTGTCCTTGAGCGTCGTGGCTCCTCCAGGGTCGATCGTCACGGGGTCGCGGCGGGCACTGGTGGCGCCGGCCGGCGATCGCGAAGGATAGCAAACGTCGCTTGCAAACGTCTACGGCGCCGACGGCACTCCGGTGCCGGACCGACCTCCGCAGCGCTGCGCGGTGGGGCGGCCGATAACGTGTCCTCGGCCTCCCGAGGGAGCCCGGGGTGCAAGACGGCGGTGCCACAGAGACGGGAGCGCGCCATGGCCGAGATCCACGGGACGTATGACGAGCGCTTCGGCGCCGTGGCCGATGTCCTTTCCGCCAGCCTCGACGCGGGCGACGACGTCGGGGCGTCCGTCGCGGTCTACCTGGAGGGCGAACCGGTCGTCGACATCTGGGGTGGCTGGGTCGACGCCGAGCACAGCGCGCCCTGGGAGCGCGACACCATCACCAACGTCTGGTCGACCACCAAGACCATGACCGCGCTGTGCGCCCTGATCCTGGCCGACCGCGGCGAGCTCGACTTCTACACGCCGGTCGCCCACTACTGGCCGGAGTTCGCGGCCGCCGGCAAGGGGTCGATCGAGGTCCGCCACCTCATGTCGCACACCGCCGGACTGTCGGGGTGGGAGACGCCCGTCACCTTCGAGGACCTCTATGACTGGGAGAAGGCGACGAGCCTGCTGGCGCAGCAGGCGCCGTGGTGGGAGCCCGGGACCGCCTCGGGCTACCACGCCGTGACCCAGGGCTTCTTGGTGGGCGAGGTCGTCCGGCGGATCTCGGGCAAGAGCCTCGGCACCTTCTTCGCCGAGGAGGTGGCCGGCCCCCTCGGTGCGGACTTCCACATCGGGCTGCCGGCCGCCGACGACCACCGGGTGTCACGCGTCATCGGGCCCGACATGTCGGGGATGGGCGCGGGCGAGGTGCCGCCGATGCTGCATCGAACATTCTCCAACCCGCCGCTGTCGGTGGAGCCCTCCTTCACCGAAGCCTGGCGCCGGGCCGAGATCCCGGCCGCCAACGGCCACTCCAACGCGCGCGGCGTGGCGGCGGCCCAGTCCGTCCTCGCCAACGGCGGCGAGGCCCGCGGGGTGCGCCTCTTGTCCGCCAAGGGGTGCGAGGCCGTCTTCGACGAGCAGTCCCACGGGATCGATCTCGTCTTGGGGACCGATCTCCGCTTCGGCATGGGCTACGGCCTGTCCACCGAGACGCTGGCCGATCGGGGAGCACGCCTGCCGCTGGGGCGGCTGGGGCGGGTCGCTCATCGTGTCGGACTTCGACGCCCACCTCACCTTCGCCTACGTCATGAACCGCATGGCGGCCGGGCTGATCGGCGACACCCGCGGCGCCACGCTCCTGGCCACGGCCCGCGAGGCCCTCGCCCGCTGAGCACTCGGGCACAGCCGGGTCAGTGCCGTCGCGTCACCCTGCGGTCAGCGCCCGCACCTCTTCGCTGTCGAGCGTGGCCAGGATCTGCGCCGCCAGGGACCGGGCCGACGCCGCATCGAGCTCGACGGCCACCCGGCGCGACGGGTCCGAATCGTCGCCGGGCCGGAAGTCGATGCACAGGGCGTGCTCGGGGGCCGCGTCCTGGGGGTGATCGAAGTAGACCACCGCCCGGCCGAGCGCGAACCAGCCGTCGGCACCGAGCGCGCTGCCGGCCACGGGGGCCATCGAGGTCAGGTAGGTGCACATGATCAGGCGAGGTGCGTTCCGAAGAAGGCCCAGATCTGCTTCCAGCCGTCCTTCGCCGCCTCGAGGTTGAAGTTCGGGCGGTCGACGGAGAAGAAGGCGTGCCCGGCGCCCTCGTAGGAGTGGAACTCGAAGGTCTTGCCGTTCGCGGTGAGCTCCGCCTCCATGCGGGCCACGTGCTCGGGGCTGGGATTGGCGTCCTCTGCGCCGAAGAGCCCGAGGAGGGCGCACGAGAGCTTGGGCGTCATGTCGATGGGCGCCACCGGGCGCTCGGGCGTCAACTGGTCGGCGCCGACCACGACGCCGCCGCCGTAGCAGTCGACCGCGGCGTCGATGTCGAGGTTGCAGGCCACGATGTAGGTCTGCCGGCCGCCCGAGCAGTAGCCGATCACGCCGACCTTGCCGTTGGCGTCCGCCAGGCCCTTCAGATGGGCGACGGCGCCGGCGACGTCGCCGATGCACTGCTCGTCGGGGACCCCGCCCGCCGCCCGGGCCGCCGCCGCTGCGTCGCCCGACTTGGCCCCCGGCGCGTACCGGTGGAACAGGTTCGGGCAGCAGCGCCGCGTAGCCGCGCACGGCGAAGGTGCGGGCGATCTCCTTGGTCTCGCGGTCGTAGCCGGGCATGTGGTGGATGACCACCACCCCCGGATGGGAGCCCTCGCCCAGCGGACGGGCGAGATAGGCCTCGATCTCGTCGCCGCCGTGACCGGCGATGGTGATCGTCTCGGCCTGCATGGCGTCGCTCATCGTCGATCCTTTCGCTCGGAACGGACTGTGCTCGACGGGGCCCCGGAGCGCGCTGTCCCCGGTCGGGCTGCTCAGGACTCCGACCTGGCCGCGGCGCGGATGTCGTCGAGACCCTGGGTGATCTCGGCCATCTCCGCATCGCTCAGCTTCCAGTCGACCGCCGCCACGTTCGCCTGGACCTGCTCGTTCTTGGTCGCGCCGGCGATGATAGAGCCCATGGCCGGCTGCGCCGCCAACCAGGCGAAGGCCAGGTCGAGCAGCGTGTGCCGGCGCGCGGTGGCGAAGCCCTCGAGGAAGTCCAGCTGATCGAAGTTGCGGTCCGACAGCACCCGCGCCGACATCTCGTCGTTCATGCTGGCGAGGCGCGTGCCCGACGGCGTCGCCTCGCCGCGGCGGTACTTGCCGGTCAAAAGCCCGCTCGCCAGCGGGAAGAACGGCAACATGGCCAGGTCGTACTCGACGCAGGCCGGCAGCAGGTCGCCCACGGGCTGGCGGTGCAGCAGGTTGAACTGGTTCTGGGCCGTGACGAAGCGCGCCCAGCCGTTCGCCTTGGACACGGCGTCGGCCTCGGCGATCTGCTCGGCGGAGAAGTTCGAGTTCCCGATCTCCTTCACCTTGCCCGCGACGCACCAGGTCGTTCAGCGCCCCCAGGGTCTCCTCGATCGCCACGTCGGCGTCGGGCCGGTGCTGCTGGTAGAGGTCGATGCAGTCCACACCGAGCCGGCGCAGGCTGCCCTCGGCCGCCTCCTTCACCCACCGCGCGCTGGCCCCGCTGTGCAGGGGGTCCTGGTCGATCGGGGAGGCGAACTTCGTGGCGATCACCACCTCGTCACTCCGGCCCGCCAGGGCCCGGCCCAAGAACTCCTCCGAGCGGGTGCCGCCGTAGACGTCGGCCGTATCGAAGAAGTTGATGCCCGCGTCGAGGGCGGCGTGCACCACCGCGCTCGACTGCTCCTCGTCGCAGCGCATCCCGAAGTTGTTGCACCCCAGTCCGACCAGGCTCACCTGGAGCGATCCCAGCGCCCGCTTCTCCATCACGCACTCCTTGTCGTACTGCCGTCGTGTCCCCGCCCCGCGAGCGAGAGGAGTCCCCCGGCCATACCGGGGCGGCTGGGTCCCGGCCACCGGGTCCCGCTATTGTTCGAAACCCTAACAGTTAGGCAGCCATGAGGGGCCGGCGATGACCGACGCGATCGAGCGCCAGTGACCCGACCGCGGCGCTCAGCGGGCGAAGGGCGGATCGACCCCGTCGGGCACCGTGACGTCGAACGCGTGCAGGGTCATCGCCACCATCGTGTAGAAGCCGATGGTCGCCACCAGCTCCATCAGCCCCTCCTCGCCGAACTGGGCCACCGCCCTGTCGTACAGGTCGGGCGCGAGGGCGTGCTGCTCGTGCAGGGATCGGCACATGTCGTAGGCGATCAGCTCGTCCTGGGGGGCCGTCACCGGCCGGGTGTCCGCGTAGATGGCGTCGATGACCGCATCGGAGACGCCGTTCTCGCGGGCGAGCCGCGCGTGGGCCCACCACTCGATGTTGCTCTCCCAGAAGCGGGCCGTGACGAGGATCGCGAGCTCCACGACCCGCCGTCCGATCGTGGTCCGCTCCCAGAGGAAGTCGCCCATGCCGAGGGCCCGGCGCCCGAACTCGGGCGAGCGGATCCACGGGTCGAACGGCCCCCCGTACTGCCCGTCGGCCCCGGCCCGGCGGACCCGGCCCGTCCGCTCATGCTGCTCTCGCTGCGCCGCCGTCAGTTCGTCGGGCTGCTTGGCTCCCAATCGGCTCATGTCGTTGCCTCCCCCGCAGGCGGACAATCTGCCACAGGCCACGGGCGCCCGATCGCCGATAGACGCCCGTCGCGCACCGCGCCCCGGCCGGCGTCGAGCATGATGGCGCCCGTGGCCCCGGTCTCCTTCCGTCCCTCGGCGCGGCGGGGCTGACTCGATGAGCGGCGACGGTTTCGACACCGGGACCGACCAGCTGCTGGTCGAGGTCCACGAGGGCGTGGGGCGCGTCACGTTCAACAACCCCGGCAAGCACAACGCGCTGTCGCTCGCCATGCGCCAGGCGCTCCCCGGGGGCCGTCGCCGCCCTGGAGAGCGACCCGGCGGTTCGCGTCGTCGTGATGACCGGCGCCGGCACGACGGCGTTCATGTCCGGCGCCGACATCTCCGAGTTCGCGGCGCAGCGGACCACCCCCGACGCCCGCGCCGAGTACGACCGGTCGTCGGCCGCGGTGACCGGTGCCTGGCAGGCCCTCGGAAAGCCGATCATCGCCATGATCCGCGGCTACTGCCTCGGTGGGGGCCTGCTGACCGCGCTGGGGGCGGACATCCGCATCGCCTCCCCCGACGCCCTCTTCGCCGTCCCCGCGGCGCGGCTCGGCCTCGGCTACGGGTTCGGGGGCGTCCAGGCGCTGACGGAGGCGGTGGGCCCGGCGGCGGCCGCGGAGATCCTGTTCTCGGCGAGGCGCTTCAGCGCGCAAGAGGCGCTGGCCATCGGTCTCGTGAACCGCGTCGTGGCGGCCGACCAGCTGGAGGACTCGGTGATGACGCTGGCCCGGACCATCGCGGCCAACGCCCCCCTCACCGTCGCCGCGTGCAAGGCGGCGCTGCGCGAGCTGCGGCGCCCGCCCGAACAGCGCGACCTGTCCAAAGTGGCCGAGATGGTCGAGACCTGCTTCCGCTCGGAGGACTACCTCGAGGGGCAGGCCGCCTTCGCCGACAAACGCGAGCCCGAGTTCCGGGGCCGCTGAGGGCGCCGCGTGCATTCGACCGGCCTGTCCCCCGGACCGACCCACCTCGCGTTCGACCTCATCGCCGTGGCTTGGATCGGCGCAGAAATCTGGATCCGCCGGTCGCGCCCGCCCCACAGTGCCGCACCCCAGGACGGCGACACGCGGTCGTGGATCGGCCTCGCCTACCTGCTCGGCGTCTTGGGCGGCGTGGTGTTGGCCGACCACGACGTCGGACCCGTCATCGCGCACCATAACGTGACGCTCTTCGCCGTCGGCGTGACCATGGCCTTCTTGGGTGTGGCCCTCCGGCTCTGGGCGGTGCACACGCTCGGGCGGTTCTTCCAGCTGGTGCTCGTGGTCCAGGCGGAGCACCACGTCGTATCGAGCGGCCCGTACCGGCTCATCCGGCACCCCTCCTACGCCGGTCCGGTGCTCGCCTGTCTTGGTCTCGGCCTCGCCCTCGACCGCTGGGTGAGCCTGGCGCTGTGCGTCGTGCTGCCGACCGCGGCCTTCGTCCACCGGATCTCCATCGAGGAGAAGGTGCTGCTGGCCGGCCTCGGGTCCGAGTACGAGGAGTACCGCCGGAAGACCAAGCGCCTGGTGCCCTTCGTCTGGTGAGGCCGGCGGAGCCGGCGCCCCGAACCGGGCGCCGGGCCGTCAGGAGCCGGTGAAGCGGGGCTCCCGGCGCTCGTTCGACGCGCGCACCCCCTCGCCGAAATCGCTGGTCGCCGTGAGCCGGTCCTGCTCTTGGTGCTCGTGCGCCATGGCGGCGCGCACGCGCTCGACCAGCCCCTGGCGCATCGTCGCGCGAACGGCGCGCAGCGCGAGGGGCGCCGAGCCCGCCAGGTCGAGCGCGAGGGCGTGCGCGGCGCTGCGGATCTCCTCGGTCGGCACCAGCCGGTCGACGAGGCCGATCGCCTGTGCCGCCGTACCGTCGATCCGCTTGCCCGTGTAGAGCAGCTCGATCGCGGCCTGCTGCCCGACGACGTCGCGCAGCGTGACGCTGATGCCGAATCCCTGATGGAACCCGAGTCGGGCGAAGTTGGCGGTGAAGCGGCTCTCGGTGCTCGCCACCCGGAAGTCGGCGGAGAGCGCCAGGCCCAGGCCGCCGCCGACCGCCGCACCCTGCACCGCCGCCACCACCGGCAGACCGCAGGCGAAGAGGCGCAGGCCCTGACGGTAGAGCTCGCCGGCGCCGATCTCGCGGTCCTCCGCCAGCTCCGCCCCCGCACAGAAGTGCTTCCCCTCCGCGCACAGCACGATGGCGCGGCAGCGCCCGTCCGCGTCGAGCTCTTCGTAGGCGTCGGCCATCTCGCCGATCACCGCGGCGTTGAAGAAGTTGTTCGGACCCCGGCACATCTCGACCGTCGCCACGAAGTCGTCGCCGACCTCGACCCGCACCTCGCCCATGTCCCGCCTCGCCTCGCTGCGCGCGCTTTGTGCGGGAGCGCGCCTCGCCCGCAGTCCGCCTGAACTTAACCGACCGGGGGGCGCCGACCCCCCTGCCGCCCGGCGGCGACGACCGGCGCCCGGCCGCTCAGCCCGGGCGGCGATTGGTGAGCACCTGGCGGAACGGGACGTCGGCGTCGACCGAGGGCTCCCTCGGCAGACCGAGCCCCCGCTCGCCGACGATGTTCTTCTGGATCTCGTCGGTCCCACCGGCGATCGACCCGCCGGGCACCGAGACCAGGATCTCGGCCACGATGCCGCCGAGCGGCGAGTCCGGGCCGGACAGCATGCCGTCCGCCCCGACCAGGGCCCCGTGGACGGCGGCGCAGCGCCGCGCCAGGTCCGAGCCCGCCAGTTTGGCCACGGACCCTTCCGGCCCCGGGGCCCGCCCCCGGGCCACGGCGAGACGCGAGCGCTCGACGTTCCAGCGCGCCACCCGCCCCCGGGCGACCACGTCGGCCACCGCCTGGCGCAGGACGGGGCCCGCGCCCGTCGCCGTCGCCTGGTCGGGCACGAGGTCGGCCCGGCCGGCGCGCTCGGGGATACCAGACGTAGGTGGCGTTGGCCTCCTCCGCCTCGGCCGCCGCCTCCCGGGCGGTTCGCCCGCCGGTGCGCCCGCTCTGGAGGGGGCTGCGGCCCAGGCCCCGCTCGTGGGCGAGCGTCGTGAGCGCGGCGGCCCACCCAGCGTTGACCTCTCCCACCACGTTGGTCACCCGGACGCGGGCCTCCGTCAGGAAGACCTCGTTGAACGACGCGTGGTTGTTCATCTGGCGCAGCGGTCGCACGTCGATCCCCGGCTGGCGCATCGGGAGCGCGAAGTAGGTGATGCCCCGGTGCTTGGGCACGTCGAACGACGTGCGGGCGAGCAGCATGGCGAACGCCGCGTCGCGGGCGCCCGTGGTCCAGACCTTCTGGCCGCTCACGACCCACTCGTCGCCGTCGCGCTCTGCCCGGGTCGTGAGCCCGGCCAGGTCCGACCCGTTGCCCGGCTCGGAGAACAGCTGGCACCACTTCTCCTCCCCCGTGACGATGCCCCGCAGGAGGCGCCGCCCCAACTCCTCGCTGCCGTGCCGCAGGATGGTCGGCGCGGCCAGGCTCATCCCCGAGCCGGCGGCCGGGCCGACCGCGCCCACCCGGGCGAACTCGTCTGCGACCACGGCGGCCGCGGCCGGTTCGAGGCCGCGGCCGTAGCGGTCGGTCGGCCACGTCGGGCAGCCCCACCCCGAGTCGGCCAACAGGGCCCGCCAGTCGGCCAGCGGGCGCTCGGGGTCCCAGCGCTCGGCCAGCCAGGCCGCCACCTCCGACCGCACGGCCCCGTGGTCGCGCTCGTCGGCCCCGCCCGACGCGCTCACCCGCCGTACCCGTCGGCCCAGTCCGCCTGTTCGACGTCCCAGGAGACGTCGGCCCCCCGGTGCTGCACCGTGAAGTGGGACATGGGCGTGTGCGGCAGGCCGCCGTGCCAGTGCCACTCGTCGGGGGACACGGTGATCGTGTCGCCGAGGCGCACGACGTGGCGCCCGTCGCGATCGGCGACGACGCCCTCGCCCGAGACGACATGGAGGACCTGGCCCGAATGGTGCAGGTGGGGCCGGGTCCGGGCCCCGGCCTCGAAGTGCACGATGAAGACGTCGGGTCCCCCCGCAAAGGGGCTCGTGAGCTGCTGGAAGCGCGCCACGCCGGTGAAGTGCGGCCGGTAGTCGTCGGGGAGCTCCCCCGCCGTCGGGTCGACACGGTCGATGATCATCGGTCCTCCTCGCTCTCGGCCGGCCAAGATCGTCCCCCTTGGCCGCCCCGGGTGCCAAGGCGCGCGCGGCACCCGCCGGCATGGACAAGAGTCTGGGCCATGGCGAACGCCGACGTCCGGGCACTCCTCTTCGACGTGTTCGGGACGGTGGTCGACTGGCGGGGTTCGCTGATCCGCACCGGCCGCGCCCTCTCGGAACGCACCGGCGTGGCGGTCGACTGGCCGGCCTTCGCCGACCGCTGGCGCCGAGAGGGGTACCTCGCACCGATCGCCCGCGTCGTGGCCGGCGAGGAGCCCTGGCGCGAGGTGGAGGACCTGTTGCAGGCCCAGTTCGACGTCTTGGCGTCCGAGGCGGGCTTCCTCGATCTGCCGGCCGAGGAGCTGGTGCCGCTGCGCGCGGTGTGGCACCACCTCGATCCCTGGCCCGATGCGCTCGAGGGGCTGGCCCGCCTGCGCCGCTCCTACATCGTGGCGCCGCTGTCCAACGGCGGCTTCGCCATGCTGATGGCGATGGCCAAGCGCGCCGCCCTGCCGTGGGACTGCATCATCTCGACGGAGCTGTTCCGCGCCTACAAGCCGCAGCCCGCCGCCTACCGCGGCGGGTCCCGGCTGTTGGGCCTGCCGCCCGACCAGGTGATGCTGGTCGCCGCGCACACCGGTGACCTGCGCGCCGCGCAGGGGGAGGGCCTGCACGCGGCCTACGTGCCGCGGCCGCTCGAGTGGGGGGAGGGCGCCCCGGCCCCCGAACCGGCCGACCCCGCGTTCGAACTCGTGGCCGCCGACTTCGGCGTGCTGGCGGACCTCCTCGGCTGCTGAGGGCTAGGCGCTCGCCGTCTGGTGCTTTTCGCCGTAGCTGTCCCAGTAGGTGGTCTCGGCGACCGGTCGGCGTTCCGCCTCGCCCCACTTCCCGAGCGGGTAGCCCACCGGGATCATGGCCCAGGTGTGCACGTCCTCGGGGATCCCGAGGACCTCCTTCACCTCGCCCTCGCGCAGGCGGTGCACGGTCGTCAGTGCCGTGCCGAGTCCGAGCGCCCGGGCGGCCAGGAACAGGTTCTGGCAGGCCGGGTAGACCGAGGCCGGGTCATCGGAGCGCGAGGTCGGGATCAGCAGCACGGGCGTTTCCCCCATGTGGTCGCCGAGGTGGTCGGCCGAGCGCAAGATGGGCGCGATGGCATCGTCGGCCCGCTGGGCGTAGATCTCGCGCACCGGCTTCCAGGCCTCGCCGTAGATCGCCCCGAGCCGGCGCTTCTTGTCCTCGTCCGTGACGACGATCCAACGGACGGGCTGGCTGTTGCCACCGGTCGGGGCCTTGGAGGCCGCCTCGAGGATGGTCCAGATGTCGGCCTCGTCCACGGGGCGCGCCGGGTCCAGGCGCCGCATGGCGCGCGTGGTGCGGATGGCTTCGAAGAGCTCCATGCCCGCCCCTACCAGGCGTAGGCCTCGGGCGCCGCGCCGCCCGGCCCGGGGAAGAGCGCGTCGAGTGCGGCGAGCACGTCGTCGGCAAGCGAGACCTCGAGCGCCCCGAGGCTGCCGATGAACTGCTCCATCGTCCGCGGGCCGATGATCGGCGCCGTCACGACCGGGTTGGCCAGCAGCCAGGCGAGGGCCACCTGGGCCGGCTGCTGGCCGAGCTCGGCGCAGAGCTTCTCGAAGCCGTCGAGCTGGTCGCAGCCGCGGGAGTCGATCGCGCGCCTGGATGCGCTCGTCGGCCCGCCGACCCTCGGTCGCGCTCTTCGAGCACCGCCGCCCAGCAGGCCGCCGCCGAGCGGGCTCCAGGGGAGCACGCCGAGGCCGTAGGGCTCGCAGGCCGGCAGGACCTCGAGCTCGACGGTGCGCTCGGTCAGGTTGTAGAGGCTCTGCTCGGAGACGAGGCCGAGGAAGCCGCGCCGACGCGCCGCCTCGTTCGGCGGCGCGATGTGCCAGCCGGCGAAGTTGGACGCTCCCGACGTAGATGACCTTGCCCTGGGCGACGAGCAGCTCCATCGCCTGCCAGATCTCGTCCCAGGGCGTGTCCCGGTCGACGTGGTGCATCTGGTACAGGTCGATGTGGTCGGTCTGCAGGCGGCGCAGGCTGGCCTCGCAGGCGTCGCGGATGTGCCGGGCCGAGAGCCGCGACGTGTTCGGCCAGCGGTCGCGCCCGTCGAAGACCTTGGTGGCGAGCACGACCTTCTCCCGCCGCTCCCCGCCCTGGGCGAACCAGCGACCGATGATCGTCTCGGTCTCGCCGCCGCCGTAGACGTTGGCCGTGTCGAAGAAGTTGATGCCCTCTTCGAGCGCCGTGTCCATGATGGCGAAGCTGTCGGCCTCGTTGGTCCGAGGGCCGAAGTTCATCGTGCCGAGGCACAGCGGGCTCACCCGCAGGCCGGTTCTCCCGAGTGCTCGGTACTCCATGACACGCTCCTCTGGCTGAACGGCCGGACCCCTTGTGGTCCGACCGAGGCCGACGCAGGTCGACCAACGCACCGTAGGCGACCCGGAGGCGAGGCCGCTCCGCCGCCCACCCGGGCGGTCGATCAGGGCGCCGGGTCGGCGGGAAAGACCCCGATCCGGCGCAGCAGGGTGACGAGCCCGGCCGGGAACACCTGCTCGGTCGTCGTCGCCAGCTCCTCCTCACTCCACCAGCGGTGGCCGTAGACGACCCGGCGCTCGAGCTCGGTCTGCCCCGAATCGTCGACCGCGAACCGCTCGACGCGGACCACGAAGAAGGCGTCGTCCTGCTCGAAGTGCTTGCCCACGAGGTCGAAGGACGTGTGCTGGCGGTGGACGACCGGCCCGAGGTCCCCCACCGCGAGCCCGATCTCCTCCCACAGCTCGCGCCGGGCGGCCGTCGCCTCGTCCTCGCCCGCTTCGAGGCCGCCCCCGGGGGTGAACCACCAGGTGCCGCCCTCCGGCGCCTCCGGATCGCCGCCCAGGAAGAGGAGCACCCGGCCGGCCTCGTTCACCACGAACGCTCGCCCCGCCCGGCGCACCACCTGCTCGACCCCTCCGTCGGCTCCGATCGGTGGTGCCCCCACGGACGGAGCCTACGAACCTCCCGGACCGGTCCCGACCGTCGCGCGCCCGACCATGGCGGTTCCGCCGTCGACGCCGTAGAGTCCTGGCGCGAGCGACCAGGGCGGACCCGAGCCGACCCCCGATCTGGAAACTCTGCGGTCCCATCCCGAACGCACACGCCAATCGGAAGGGGAAGCGACCTGAGCGCACAGCCGGCGAGCGGCGGAGAGCCCCTCGACCCTGGAGTTGGCGACGAGGTGGACCCGCCGGCGGCGCGGGCGACGGCGCAGCGCACGGAGTTGGCGCGCATCGCCACCGCGCAGCGCGCCGCCGGGCAGGCCGGCGAGGCCGCCGCCCACTGGTGGGCAGAGGTCGGCCTGCAAACAGAGACGGCCGTCACCAACCAGTCGCTCGACGAGCTCTTCCGCAGCTCTCTCGCCGCCATGGCCGAGGTCCTCGACGCGCACTCGGTCGCCGTTCTGCTCGCCAACGAGACCGAGGATGAGCTCATCGCCCGGGCCGCATTCGGTCTGGGTGCCGAGATCGACACCGGTGTGCGCATCCCATCGGGCCAGGGCATGGCGGGACGGGTGGTCGCCAGCCGCGAACCGTTGCTCATCGCGGACCTACGGACGACCGAGGTCGTCTCCCCGGCTCTGCGCGACCAGGACATCCGCTCCGTCGCCGCCGTCCCCATGCTCTCGGGCGACCGGCTCTTGGGGGTGCTGCACGCCGGCAGCCGAGAGGTCGATCGGTTCACCGAAGCCGACATCGAGCTGTTGGAGATGATGGCCGGTCGGCTGTCGGCGGCGGTCGACCGGGTGCGGTCCTTCGAGTCCGAGCGGAGAGCCCGGCGGGAGGCCGAACGCAACGCCGACCGGCTGGAGCGGCTGCAGAGGATCACATCCGCGTTGCTGACCGCGACGAGCGAGGAGGCGATCGCGTCCGCCCTGACCGAGACGATCGGCGGCACGCCCGAGCGCCGGCGGGTGTTCTGGTGCGGCGTCTGGCTGCGTCGAGCCGACGGCCTGGAGCCCATCAACATCGCCCTGCCCGAATCGCTGCCCGAATCGCTGCGGCACGTCGGCTTCGATTCGGATCATCCGCTGGCCGCCGTCGCCCGCGAGCACGCACCGGTCTTCGTGACCGAGGCGGCGGCCACGTTGGCCCGCTATCCGGAGGTGGGTGAGGTGCCGACGGCCATCGAGAGCTTCGCCGTCTTTCCCATCGTCCTGCGCGGCGACTGCCTCGGGGTGTTCGTGGTCACCTACCCGTTCGCCCACCGCTTCGATCCGATCGAACGCGAGTTCCTGGCCGCCGCAGTCGATCAGGTCGCGCTGGCGCTCGAGGCGGTCCGGCTGCACACCCAGGCGCGACAGATCGCGGAGATGTCCTCCTTCTTCGCCGATGCCGCCAAGATCCTGGCCGAGGCGATCGACCTGGACGACACGCTCGACCGGCTGGCCAGCCTGGCGGTCGGCTATCTGGGCGACCTCTGCCTCATCGACGTCGTCGGCGAGGACGGCGAGCTCACACGGATGGTGGCCCGCCACCGCGATCCCGCCCGCCAGCGCCAGACCGACCGGTTGCGCGTCGACTTTCCTCCGATCCGCTCGGCAGCCACCCGGCGGTCGACGTGGTGCACAGCGGCCGGACGCGGTGGTCGCCCAAGATGTCCGACGACTTCCTCCGTGCCACCACCCGCGACGACGAGCACCTGGCACTCGTGCACGAGCTGGGCTTTCGCTCCTACATCTCGGTGCCGCTGAGCGGCGACGGGGAGATCCTGGGTTCGGTGACCCTCGTGTCGACCGATCGTTCCTACACGGCCGCCGACGCGTCGTTCGCCGAGACGCTGGCCACCCAGGTGGCCGCGGTGGTCGACAACGCCCGGCGCTACGACAGCTCGGCGCGGACCTCCCACACGCTCCAACAGAGCCTGCTGCCCCAATCGCTCCCCGACGTACCGGGCCTGCTCGTGCACACCCGCTACCTGGCGGCCAGCCCCAGCCTCGAGGTGGGCGGCGACTTCTACGACGTCGTCGTGCTGGCCAGCGGGCGCGTGCTGTTCATGATCGGCGACGTGGCCGGCCACGACCGCACCGCGGCCGCCTTGATGGGCCACCTGCGCAGCGCCGCGCGGGCTCTCGCCGGCCAGGTGGATTCGCCCGGCGCCTTGATCGCCTCCTTGCGCCAGAGCTGGGACCTGCTCGGCTTCGACCGCATCGCGACCGTCGTGTTCGGCAACCTCGACCCGGTCAGCGGCGATCTGCTGCTGGCATCGGCCGGGCACTACCCGCCGCTCCGCATCGCCCGGGAGGAGGCGTACTACCTCGAAGTCGAGCCGGACACCCCGCTCGGGGCGGCGAGCGCCGGTGTGCCGGAGTGGCACGGCACCCTCGCACCGGGCGACGTGTTGCTCCTCTACACCGACGGCGCGATCGACGAACGGGGCGCCGGGAGCGAAGCGAGCATGGCCCAGCTGGCGGCGGCCGCCGGCAGCGGCACCCTCGATCCGGCAGTCGCCTGCGATCTCGTCGTCGACATGCTCAGCGCCGACCGGGCCGACGACGTGGCGCTCCTGGCCGTCCAGTTCGACCCGATTTCGGCGGCCCGGCCACGGTCGATCGACCCTCAGGCCTGATCGGGCCGGGAGCGCCGGGTCGAGCACGAGCATCTGGTGCGCGACGCGTGAAGAAGGATCGACGGGCAGTTCCGGTCAGCCTAATTTTGCCGGAGTGAAGGCCCTCTGGGCGCTATTGGCCGCGGCGCTGGTCACCGCCGGAACCGGGGTTGGCGCCGTGGCGGCCGCCAACCAGACGGGCACCGGCTACTCGCCGCTGATCTATCCGTCGCCCGTCGCCGCTGCACACGAGGGGGCGCTCTCCACCTGCCCCAACCCGCGCGGACTCGTGCCCTTCACGTCCTCGACGGTGCGGGCCGCCGCGCGAGAAGCCGGTGACTTCGGGCAGGCGACGCGGCAAGCCGAGCGACTCGTCTCAGATCGATCGTTCTGGTCGACGCTGCGCGAATCGGGCCCGCACCCGCTCGGCCAGGGCCAGCACGACGTCGCGCAGCCGGCGAGCGGGACCACCGGTCCCGGCCACCTCATCATCGGGCACTCCTGCGGCTCTCGACTACTACGCGACACCGAGACGGTCGTGCTCATCCCCCTCCAGCCCGATGGGCAGCCGCAGAACTGCACGGCGTGTCGCACCCACCTCTACTACGTCGACCGTCTCGGGCACGCCTTGCTGTATTTCTTGTACTGAATTCCTTGTACTGAGGCTTCTTGGAGTAGGCCCAGTCAGTTCTGGCGCTGCGCAGGCGGCCGCCGGGACGCTCCGGATGCCTGATCACGGCCCGACCGCACTGGTGGTTGGCGGGCCCGCGCCGGTGTGCCACGCTACGACCGACGACTTGGGAGGTCCCATGGGAGCGGACTGGGCACGGCCGGTGGTGCACTGGGAGATCGTGGCGAAGGATCCGGCGCGCCAGGCCGACTTCTATCGGAAGCTCTGCCACTGGGACATCTCCGAGGGCGCGCTGATGCAGATCCCCGCCGGCCTCGGTGGCCCCGAGCCCGGGCCGGCCGGCCACATCCGCCAGGGCGAGCACAGTGGGGTCAGCCTCTACGTCCAGGTGCGCGACCTCCGAGCGTCCGTCGACCTCGCCGCCGAGCTGGGGGGCCGAATCGTGATGGAACCCTTCGATGTGCCCAACGGCCCCACGATCGCGTACATCGAGGACCCCGAAGGACTGCCGGTCGCGCTCGTCCAGCAGTAGGGGGAAGCGGCTCAGCCGACTTCGACGTAGCCCTCGACCGTCACCGAGTCGGGCGCCACGAAGCGCATGTAGGCAGCGGTGACTGGGTCCTGTCCCCAGGCCTCGTCGGCAGCGGCGGCGGCCTCGGCCGATCGCCACAGGCCGATGACGACCCAGCGCCCGTCGTCGCCACGGGCGGTCGTGCGGCGCAGCAGGCCCGGTTGCTGATAGGAGTACTCGGCCTGGACCTGCTTGTCCGCCTCGAGGAAGGCCGCCTCGTCGGCGCCGGGGACGAGCTCGAATCGCAGGATCTTGATCACCGAGCGAGTTTACGGTGGCGGTCGCGATCGGCGCAGAAGGCCCCGGTGGTGACGGACTGTCGCCGGCCGAGCCGAGCATGGGGCGCGAGGAGCCTCCACCCACGCCGAGCGAGCGCCGAACCGCCCACCACCAGCGAGATCAGGGACCCGACGTTCGCGTCGCGGCGTCCCTCTACGATCCGCTCGCATGTTGGCCCACGCCGACCTCTCCGCCCGCGAGGCCCGCTGGCTGGCCATCCGCGCCCAGGGCCTCGGCGCCGACCGGCCCGGAGCGGTGGGATCCCGTGCCAGCTCGGGTCGCCTGAGCCGCCTGCTCGACCAGCTCGGCGCGCTCCAGTTGGACGCCGTCAACGTGCTCGACCGGACCCAGTTCCTGGTCCCGTTCAGCCGCATCGGCCGCTACGACCGGACCAGCCTGCTCGGACTGGCCGGGCCCGGCGGCACCGCATTCGAATACTGGGGCCACGCGGCCTCGCTTCAACCGACGGCGCTCTACCCCCTCTTCCGCTGGCGCATGGACGAGTGGCGCCACCACGCGGCCGGGTCCAAGGCCCACCTGCGCCGGCGCGAGTGGCGCGAGACGCACGCCGAGTACCTCACCGCCGTCCTCTCCGACGTGGCCGAGCGCGGCCCGCTGGCTGCGTCGCAGCTGGCCGACCCCCGCCGGCGGGCGGGCGAATGGTGGGACCGGCGGAGCGACGGGCGACGGGCGCTCGAACTGCTGTTCGCGGACGGCACGTTGGCGGCGTGGCGGAACCCCAACTTCGAGCGGGTCTACGACCTGAGCGAGCGGGTGATCCCGCCCGCCGTGCTCGAGCGGCCCGCCCCGAGCGCCGACGAGGCGCAGCGGGAGCTGATCGCCATCGCCGCACGGTCGCTCGGTGTCGCCACGGTGGCCGACCTGGCGGACTACTTCTGGATCGGGATCACCCCGGCCAGGCGGCGCGTCGCCGAGCTGGTCGAAGCGGGCCGGCTGCTCCCGTTGGCGGTCGAGGGCTGGGACCAGCCGGGCTTCGCCGAGAGTGGCGCGCGGGCCCGGGTGCCGCGCCGCCGGCACGCCACGCTGCTCTCCCCCTTCGACTCGCTCATCTGGAACAGGGACCGCACCGAGCGCCTCTTCGGGTTCCACTTCCGGATTGAGATCTACGTCCCCGAGCCGCGGCGCACGCACGGCTACTACGTGCTGCCCATGCTGCTGGAGGACCAGCTGGTCTCGCGCTTCGGCCTGAAGGCCGACCGGCCAGCGGCAACACTGCGCGTCACGGGCTCCTACCTGGAGCCGGGTGCGGCCCTCCGGCGCGTCGTCGAGCCCGCCGTGGCGGAGCTCGGGGCGCTCCGTGACTGGTTGGGGCTCGAGCACATCGACGTGGCGGATCGCGGGGATCTCGCGCCCGCGCTCCGGCGAGCGCTCGCTGCCGGTGCGCCGGCCGGCACGCAGCACTAGGGAGGAGGAGGCGACGTGCAGATCACCCTCGTCACAGAGGCGGACCTCGACGATCTCCTGCCGCTCACCCGCGCCTGCTGCGACTTCTACGATGTCGAGCCGACCGATGACGCCCTTCGCTCGTTCTCCCGGCTCCTGCTGGCGAACCCGCCGGTGAGGGCGTCCAGCTCATCGCCGCGACGTGCTCACCGACGGGGGGCTCGAAGATCAGCCTGCCTTATTGAGGAACTGATCCGACCCCATTCGGTCCGGTGCCCGCGATCGCAGGCGTTCCCGCGGCCGGCGACCCGGCTCCGCAAGACGGACCCCGGCGCCGCGGGCGAGCCGGCTAGCGCGCCACGCGGTAGCGGAGGTAGACGACTCCCGAGCCGAAGGTGCGGCTCTCGACGAGTTCGAGATCCATCCGGCGCTCGTGCTGGGCAAAGAACGGAGTGCCACCGCCCACCAGGACCGGGCAGACCCTGGCCCGGTACTCGTCGATCAGACCCAACGCGGCCGCCTCGGCGGCCAGCGTCGCACCGCCGATCGCGATGTCGCCCTCCTCCGGCTCGGCTCGCAGCCGCTCGATCTCCTCGGCCAGGCCGCCGGTGGCCCGGCGAGCGTTGCCCTGCACCGCCGACAGCGTCGTGGAGAACACCACCTTGGGGAGCGGCTTCCAGAGCGCCGCCCACTCACGCAGTGACTCGTCGAGCGATGGATCCTGATCGGCGGTCTCCCAGTACAGCATCGTCTCGTACAGCCGTCGCCCCAACAGATGGACGCCGACCTCTCGTATCTCGTCGGTGACGAAGCGAAAAACCTCCTCGTCGGGCTCCGTCCAGTCGAAGGTGCCGTCCGGCCCGACGATGTAACCGTCGAGGGAGACGCCCATCGAGTAGGTCACGCTTCGCATCAGAAGTCCTCCCCGGTAACGGGTGCGACCGTACGACCGCCGGACGCAGCAGGCGTCAGCGAACAAGGTCCAGCGCCACGCGCACCATCACGAACCACCTCACCCGATCTGCGACGGGCCACTAGGTGTGCCAGGGCGCCGGTGTTCGTGCGGCGACCACTGTCGAGAGCAACATCAGGCCCATGAGGGCCGCCGCCAGGCCCACGCCGGCGGCCGGGCTGACGTGCAGCACGAGAAGGGCCCCGGCGACCGCGCCCACCAGCATCGATGCCACGGCCAGGAGCCGACGCCCGATGGTGGCCCGGTCCCGTTGCCGGACATCGGCGGCGATCCCGGTGAGGGTCATGGTCAGCACCGTGGTGGTCAGATCCGGCACCGCCAGGCGGCGGGCCACAGAGTTCTGCAGACCCAGGGCGACCGCCATGCAGGCGGCCATCGCATCCGCCGCCGCCCGACCGAGGGGTGAGCCCGAAAGGACCGCCACGACCAGGGCGACGACCAGAAGCGAAAACTCGACAGAGATCGCGTTGCGCAGGAGCCGCAGCCGGTTGAGCCGCAGGCGGTCCAGCGCCATTCCGCCCCCCAGCGCGCCGACGAGAAATCCACCCAGGGCGAACAGCGAGGCGGCCAGGGAATACCCGCGGGCACCGACGAGCGCGAACCCGATGAACACCACGTTGCCGGTCATGTTGGCGACGAAGACGCGGCCGAGGCTGAGGAGGCTGATGGCGTCGACCACCCCCGTCGTGATCGTCATGACCAGCAGCAGGATCGGCAGCGGGCCGTGCTTGGGGTCCTCGACCAGCGATCGCCAGAGCCCGGCGGGCCGTTGGTCGGGTGCGGTCACCGCACGATTCTGCCCGCCCGCTGGCACCACTGGGCCGCCCGCTGCAGAGTCGACGGCTCCGGCGGTCCCGACGGAACGGTGGCGCGCCTCTCGGCCTGGGCCGCGCTACCCGGGGGTCGCCTCGATGTGCTCGCCACTCGGGCTGTGGGCCCGCGCGGCGAGCAGGACACCACCGCAGACGATGACGGCCCCGACGATCTGCAGGGCGGTCGGCCGCTCCGAGAGCACGATCGCGGCGAGCACGAGCGACGCCGCCGGCTGGAACAGGAGGAGCAACGACGAGATCGCGGCCGGCAGGCGCGGCAGCGACGACGTGATGAGCAGCCAGCCGATCGTCTGGCTGACCAGGGCCAGCAAGACCAACCACTCGAACGCGTGGAGCGGCGCCGAGAATCGAAGCTGGCGCAGCGCCAATCCGAGCAGCAGCGAGGCCAGGGTGGCGCCGAGCGTGGCGTCCGCCAGCGGGCCCGCGACGTGCGGCGATCTCTTGGTGCCGGTCCGCAGCATGAGGATGAACACTGCGTAGGTGATGGAGGCACCGAGCCCATAGAGCACGCCGGCGACGGGGTGGCTGTTCGGGCCCGAGGGCCCGGCCAGCCCGGCCACCAGCACGACGCCCAAGATGACGACCGGCAGGACCACCAAGAACAGCGGCCGCGGGCGCTCACCGAACAGCGACCAGGCGATGAACGTCACCACCAGCACCTGCAAGTTGCCGAGCACCGTCGCGATTCCGGCGCCGACGGCGTAGATCGCGTGGGTCCACAGCACGAGATCGACGCCGAGAAACGCCCCCGCCAGTGTCGCCAGCGCGCGATCCCGCAGCGGGCGGGCGCCGGTGCGCCGCTGCTCGAGGATGGCCAGCACGCTCAGGATCGGCAGCGCGAAGAGGCATCGGTAGAAGGCGGTCGTCCCCGCCTCGGTGTCCGCCAGCCGCACGACGATCGCCGACGAGGAGATGCAGGCCGCCCCGAGCAGGGCCAAGACGATGGGATCGACGGGCCGGCCCCCGATTGACTGACGACCACCCGGGACGGTGGCCCCGGGTGCGACCCTGTCGCGCGGCACGGGTCGACGCTACGACAACCACCGACCGACGCCTCGACGGACCGGCGGGAGGCCATCGCGGACCCTCCGATCGATCGGCCCGATTCAGAGCGGCCCGGGGGTCTCCCCGTGCTCGTAGACCTCGGCCGCCGGTCCGACGATCAAGGGGTCCGGCGCGCCGACGACCGCATCGTCCCGACGGGGATAGTCGAACTGGTTGAGCACGTAGCGCATGGCGCCGATCCGGGCCCGCTTCTTGTCGTTGCTCTTGACCACCGTCCACGGGGCGAAGGGGGTGTCGGTCTGCTTGAACATGGCCTCCTTGGCCACGGTGTAGTCGTCCCACCGGTCGAGCGAGGCCAGGTCGGTGGGTGACAGCTTCCACTGCCGGACCGGGTCGATCCGTCGGATGAGGAATCGGGTGCGCTGCTCGGAGCGCGACACCGAGAACCACAGCTTGATGAGGTGGATGCCGTCGCCGGTCAGCAGCTGCTCGAACACCGGCGCCTGCTGGAGGAAGACCTCGTACTGCTCGTCGGTGCAGAACCCCATCACCCGCTCGACCCCGGCCCGGTTGTACCAGGACCGGTCGAACAGGACGATCTCCCCGGCCGAGGGCAGGTGCTCGACGTAGCGCTGGAAGTACCACTCGCCCGCGCTCGCGCTCGCTGGGCTTCTCCAGCGCCACCACCGTCGCCCCTCGGGGGTTGAGGTGCTCGGTGAAGCGCTTGATCGTCCCGCCCTTGCCGGCGGCATCGCGTCCTTCGAAGAGGATGACGATGCGCTGACCGGTGTCTTTGACCCAGTTCTGAAGCTTCAAGCAGCTCGATCTGGAGCTGCCGCTTGACGACCTCGTAGTCCGGCCGGGGCATTCTCTCGGCGTAGGGGTAGCTCTCCCGCCAGGTGTCGACCAGGCGACCGTCCTTCCACCGAAGCACCGGCTCGTCGTCGTCATCGCTCTCGTCGAGGACCAGCTCGTCGAGATGCTGGGACAGGTCGATGTCGACATCGAGCAGCAGGCCACCTTGGGCGACGCCCGTCATACCGGGTTGATCCATCCCCGGTGTCACCCGACTGCGCCCCCGCCGGCCCGTGTCGCGATCGGAGAGAACGAGACGGCGCTGACGATCCGTTCCCCGAAAGGGCGTTCCACTCGACGAGCGGAACGGCGGCACATCACCACGACGTGATGGCCCATGTTGGCCACTTCATCATCGGTCGACCGCCGACGCAAGCCAAGTACGGCCGACCGGCGAGGTCCGTGTGTCGGTTGGCCTGACGGCTTCACCGAGATTCGCCGCACCGACGCGTGATCGTCGCCAAATCGTCACTGATGTTGTCACGGGTCGCAGTCTGGTGAACGAGATCTCCCCGGGGTGTGTGGCAGGCGTGTCATCGGAAGTTCATGGTCCGCTCGCCAACCTGCCACCGCCGGGTTACCTGTGATCGATACCGTCGAGCGGGAGAGGCTGAACCATGTGAGCGAACCTGAGACCTCGAGAGCTGTTCTCCGAAGCCCGTGCCCGGAGGACGACCGCTTCACCCCCCCGAAGCGCCGTCGGCCTTCCGTGATGGTCCCGGAGATCAGCTCCGGAGGTCTGAGCGAGGACTCCGTGGCGCCGCGCAGGGCGTGGTCCGATCGCAGATCGACAGCCCCGGCGGTTGCGCCTGCGAACCGGGCACTGCCATTGACTGGCGTTGGGCGGACAGACACGATCGTGCGCAGTGGCCGACAAGTCGAAGAAGCCGAAGAAGGCGAAGCGCGGCGCCACCGAGACGACCAAGGGCTCCGACGCCGATCCAGCCACGAGCGCCGAGCACCGGATGCACAAGGCCCGAGGCAACCGGCAGACCGAGCTTCAGCTACTGGAGTTACGCCGGCTGGTCCAGGAGGCCGATGCGCTGCTGTCGCAGACGCTCGCCACCCTACGGGGGGCTGTTCCCGGGCTGGCCACCTGGGTGGTCCTCACCGTCGAAAGGAAAGGAAACGCCATGACAGACATCTCCATCGACCACACGGCGGCCACCATCACGGTGTCCTTCGTCGACACCCACGGGGAGCCCACGACGGCGCCGGCCGACCTGGGGACGCTCACATTCACCTCGGACAACCCGAGCGTGGCGACCGTCGTAGCTGACCCCTACAACCCGTTGGTCGGCAAGATCACACCGGTGGGGGTGGGCACCGTGAATCTCGGGATCGAACCGCTGCTCGACCGGAGCGGTGTCGCCGTTTCGCTGCCCACGCCCGCGCCCACGCCCATCACGGTGGTGGCCGGGGCGGCTGCGTCGGTAGTGCTCACGATCAGCCCCTGAGAGCGGCGCAGGTCTCCGCGGCCGTCGACGCCGTCAGGACGTGCATTCGTCACGGGACCCAACTACTACACCACCCGATTCAAGCGGTACCCGAGGGATAAGAACGTGTACCACGACCGCGCGGATTGCCCGGCAGGGAGACAGATCAAGCTCAAGCATCGAGCGGTTGGCAGCGGGCAGGACCGTCACTTGTGCGAGGTGTGTGAGCTTTGGGATCAGCTTGACGAACTGCGGACCCGGGTCGCCGAGCTCTCCAAGCAGATCAAGCAACAGATCCGGCGGCTGCACGACTAAGGCGAACCGCCGAGGGCAGCTGGCGTTCGCGACCCCAGAACCACGGTGCTCGACCGGTGAGTCGTGGGCCGCCGCCACCTGTCTTGCCATCGGTCTGCGCCCGGATAGATACGAAATATATTTCACGACTTTGGCTTCGTGTATAGTGGTCATGCCGTCGAACCCAGATCGAGTCCGATGCCGACCCAGGCGAGGTGCGACGATGCACACGGCAGCCACCGACCGCGCCGTCTTCGGGCCGCCCGCCAACCCTCCCGGCGGACCGCTGAACCCGCGCCGTCGGATCTGGCTGGCGGTGGCGGGATTGCTGGTCGCGGTGGGCGCGCTGGGTTCGGTCATGGCCGCCCGCACGGTGACCCAAAACGACGCGCAGAAGGCGCGCCAGACCTTCACCGCGACTTCGACGCAGATCGCCTCCACCCTGAAGCTGACCATTGAGCACGAGCAGGATCTCTCCGTCGATGCCGGCGCATTCTTCGTCGGCAACCCGAACCCCTCGGGGAGCGAGTTCTCTCAATGGATCGGCTCGGTTCGTGCATTCCAGCGCTATCCCGAGCTCCAAGGCCTCGCCGAGATCGTCATCGTGTCGGCGGCGCAGCTGCCGGCGTTCGCCGCGCGGGCGGTCACGGATCCGGCGGGTCCGTTGGCCAGCGATGGAACCTTCCAGGTCGTCCCCGCCGGCAGCCGCCCGTACTACTGCTTCGAGGCCGTGTCGCAGTCACGCTCCGGGGAGGCACCCGCGCCGGCGGGCGTCGACTACTGCGACACCGCGCTCGGACCCATCCTCCTCAAGGCTCGGAACTCCGGTCAGGGCGCCTACCTGCCGTTCGGAACGGGAAGGGCGACGGAGCTGGTCGTCGGCATCCCCATCTACCGGGGCGGCGTCGTGCCGACGACCGTCGAAGGCCCGCGACGACGCGTTCATCGGTTGGACCGGTATCGAGATCCGCCCGAGCGTGCTCCTGGCCGCCGCGCTGGCGGGCCACCCGGGCATCGCGGTGGCGTTCCAGTACACGAGCGGGTCCACCAAGGTCACGTTCAAGATGGGTGCGGCGCCCGCCCGGGCGCAATCGACGACGATCGACCTCCACAACGGGTGGCACGTGCGGACGTTCGCCGCGGCGATCGGTCGAGGCGTGCTCGGCGATCCGTACTCGCTCGCCCCGTTGGTGGGCGGGATCCTGCTCAGCCTCCTGTTGGGGGTGCTGCTCTACCTGCTCGGGACCAGCCGCTCGCGGGCCGTGCTGCAGCTCCATGAACGCACCGGCCAGCTCCGCCACCAGGCGCTGCACGACTCGCTCACCGGCCTGCCCAATCGAGCGCTGATCCTCGATCGGATCGAACAGATGCTGGCGCGGGCCCGGCGAACACACGTCTCGGTGGCCGCGCTGTTCTTGGACCTCGACAACTTCAAGGACATCAACGACAGCTTGGGCCACGGCGCGGGGGACCAGCTCTTGGCGGCCGTCGCGGAAAGGCTGTCCGGCGCACTGCGCGAGGGCGACACCGTCGGGCGGCTGGGGGGCGACGAGTTCGTCGTATTGCTCGAGGGGCCGTCGCTGGCCGCCGGGTCCGAGGTCGTGGCGAAGCGGATCCTCGAGGCGCTGGACGCTCCGTTCGAGATCGAACGCAGCGAGGTGCCGCTGTCGGTCGCCGCAAGCATCGGCATCGCCGAGGGCGACCGCTCGTCCTCCGAGGAGCTCCTGCGCGACGCCGACATCGCCCTGTACCAGGCCAAGGCCGGCGGCCGGCGCCGCGCCGTGATCTACGCCAGCTCGATGCAGCACGCGGTCGACCAGCAGCGAATCCTGGCGGTCGATCTGCACCGGGCGCTCCAGGCCGGCCAGTTCTTCTTGCTCTACCAGCCGAGCGTCGAGCTCTCGACCGGGATGTTCACCGGCGTCGAGGCGCTCCTGCGCTGGAACCATCCCGGGCGCGGCGTCGTCCAACCCGACCAGTTCATTCCCACCCTCGAAGCGAGCAGCTTGATCATCCCGGTTGGTCAGTGGGTGCTCGCCGAAGCCTGCCGCCAGGGGGCCCGCTGGCACAGCCAGGGGCATCGCATCGTGGTCTCGGTCAACATCTCGGCGAAGCAGCTCGAGCGCGACGGGATCATCGACGACGTCCGCGATGCGCTATCGGCCAGCGGCTTTGATCCGACCATGCTGATCCTGGAGCTCACCGAGACCAACCTGATGATCGATGTCGACGCGACCGTCACGCGGCTCAAGCTGCTCAAGACCCTGGGGGTGCGCCTGGCGGTCGACGACTTCGGGACCGGCTACTCGACGCTGGCCTACCTCCGGCAGTTCCCGATCGACGTGCTCAAGATCGACCAGTCGTTCGTGTCCGAGATCGCCGATTCCAAAGCGTCCACCGCCCTCGTGCACACCCTGGTCCAACTGGGCAAGCTGCTCGGGCTCGAGACCATGGCCGAGGGAATCGAGACCGAGGACCAGCGGCAGCGCCTGCTCGCCGAGGGGGTCGACGGCGGACAGGGGTTCTTCTTCGCGCGGCCGCTCAATGTCGCCGCCGTCGATCACCTGATGCGGTGCCAGAGCGTTCAGCGCAACGACACGGAGCTTCCTCGCACCGGGTTGCTTCAGCCGGATCCGAGACGGGACGCCCCGTCCGACTTGGCGGTCGGCGAGGCCGGGCTGTCATCGATCGCCGACCCGACCGCACGATCCGCGGGCGGCCCCGTCGGTGCCGGAGCCACCAGGGCCGGCTGACCGTTGCGCCGGGACGGCGAGCCGAGGAACCCGGGCCGCGTCCGCGTCGGTGGTGGCGCCAACGGGTCCGACACCGGCGGAGTCCGCCGACCCGGGCGCACGAACAGGCGACCGTCAGCCGACGCCCAGCGCCCGCAGCAGGTTCGTCGGGGTGTCCTGGGGCGTGACCTTGTACCAGGCTTCGGAGATCCGACCCTCCTCGTCGACCAAGAAGGCGGACCGCTGGACCCCGGTGAACGTGACGCCGTTCGGGAGCACCACATCGCCCCAGACGTCGTAGAGGTCGGCGACCGCGTGGCCCTCGTCTGCGAGGAGCGGGAACCCCAGCCCGAACTTCTCGTCGAAGCGCAGCTGGTCCTCCGGCGTGTCGGGACTGATGCCGACGATCGCCGTGTCACCGATCTCCCCGGCGATGTCGCGCAGTCCGCATGACTGTGCCGTGCAGCCCGGGGTGTCCGCCCGCGGGTAGAAGTAGACGAGCACCCGGCGGCCGCGCAGATCCGAGAGCGACAGCGCAGCGCCGTGTTGGTCGATGAGGGTGAAGTCGGGTGCGGTATCGCCTTCAGTCAGCATGTTCCTTCTCTTCCGGTTGGTCGTCGAGTAGGTGAACGGTCGATTGCATCATGGCGAACATTTCGGCCATGTCGGGCGTCTCCCCGGCCGCGGGCGGCCGGTGCCACGGCATGTGGGTGGAACGAACCTCAACCTGGCGCCGGCTGCCCCCGGGGTCGATGACGGTGACCCACTCGCCCATCCCGATCTCGCCCACGAACTGCATCTGGGCGTCGTCGGTCAGGATCTTGAACCCGTGCTCTGTATAGGGGGGCACGACCACGTACGTCCCCGCGCCCACGTCGACGTTCAGTCCGTCGCAGTGGAAGCGGACCGTCCCCTGTCGGACGAGGAAGATCTCGTCGCCGCCGTGCCGGTGTAGTCCGACGGCCTGGCCCTTGGGCATGTGGGCGTCGCAAATCCAGATTCTGCTCGCCCCGTCGCGCCCGTCGACCTTCACCATCTCGCGACCGGGCTCGTCCGCGCGCACCACTGTCATGGGTCCTCCCGCCGCCTTTGTCGTCGAAGACCGCCAGGATACGGGAGACGGGAACCGCCCATCTCGCTGGCCCGTCGGCCGGTCGTCTCCCCCGGCGCTCCGGCGACGGGACCAGCGAAGATCCCCGCCCTGTGGGCCGGAGGCCCACTCGGAATACGATCGGCCGAGTAGTCGACGCCCCCGCCGCCGGCGGGGCGCACGACCTGCCCGAATAGGAGACAGCAGTGGAACGGCGCGAACTCGAGACCGTCATCTATGAGAAGGAGGGGCCGATCGCTCGGATCATCCTGAACCGGCCCGAGAAGGCCAATGCGCAGAACTCCCCCATGGTGTGGGACGTCGAGAACAGCCTCAAGGATGCCGAGGCGGACTATGCGATCAAGGTCGTCATCCTGAAGGCGAACGGCAGCGGCTTCTGCGCCGGGCACGATGTCGGCGGGGGTCCCGGACCGACCTTTCCCGAGTTCGTCCAGGCCATGGAGGCCGGGCACCCCTGGGGAGGTCCGGCCACCCTGTTCCTGTGGCCCGTCCTGCACCTGTGGGAGTTCCAGAAGCCGACGATCGCCGCGGTGCACGGCTACTGCGTGGGCGGCGGGACCTACTTCGCGCTCCTCAACGACATCGTGGTCGCCTCCGAAGACGCCTACTTCCAGATGCCGCTCCCCCAGGGACTCGGATTCCCCGGCGGCGAGACGATGGTCGAGCCCTGGGTGATGATGAACTTCCACCGGGCCTACGAGTACCTGTACCTGTCCCAGACCGTCGATGCGCAGGAGGCGCATCGCCTCGGCATGGTGAACCGGGTCGTCCCCCGGGCCGACCTCGACGCCACGGTCGAGCTCATCGCCCAGCAGATAGCCCAGGCGCCGCTCTCGGTCCTCATGGGCATCAAGGCGGGCGTGAAGCGGGCCTGGGAAGGGATGGGGATGCGAGTGCACCTCCAGTCGCAGTTGCAGGTGATGGAGGCCGTCGGTCGGGCGGGCGACGTCGCCGCCTGGCGCAAGGAGAACCAGGACCAGGGCTACGGCGTCTCGCCCCGGCAGGTCGCAGCCAAGCGGGCCGAGGTCGCGGCGCAAGCCGCGCGCGACAGATCACCGGGGTAACCGTCGCCGGCCCAGCGGAAGCACCGCGGCACCGCGTCGGAGCGCGGGCCGTTGTTGCTGCCTACGCGTCCATGAGGATCGAGGCCAGCTCTTCGTAGTACTCGGCGGCCGCGCCGTGGGCCAACTGCATGGACAGGCAGCGCTTGTAGAAGAGATGGAGGTCGTGCTCCCAGGTGACCCCTATCCCTCCATGGGCCTGGACGGCCCACGCGCAGGCGGCGGGGAGGGCGTCGCTGGCGAACGCCTTGGCCATGGCCGCCGCCCGGTGCGCTTCGACGGCGTCGGTGCCCTCGCAGGCCCACAGGCCGTAGTAGCCGACGGTCCTGCTCGCTTCGACCATCTCGAACGCGTCGACACAGAGCCGCTGCACGTGCTGGAACGCGCCGATGGGCCGATCGAACTGGGTTCGTACCTTGGCGTAGCCGATGGCCAGATCCAGGGCCGCCTGGCCGGCGCCCACCGCGTCGACCACCGATCCGACCAGGACCTGGTCGAGTGCGCGGCCGATGGCGTCGGTGGCGTCGCCCGATCCGACCCGGCGGGCCGGCGCCTCGCGAACGGTGACCGTCGCCTGCTTGCGCGTGCCGTCGAGGACGTCTTCGGGTGCGACGTCGACGTTCGTCGCGTCGACGGCGAAGAGCCCGACGCCGTCCTCGGTGGCGGCCGTCAGGAACAGGAGGTCGGCGCGAGCGGCGTCGGGCACGTGCGCCTTGGTCCCGCTCAACTGCCAGCCGTCGGCAACGGGAGTGGCCCGGGTGACGGGCTCCTGCCAGCGGTACCGCCGACCCGGCTCGAGGAGGCCCACCGTGGCCACCGTCGCCCCCGAGGCGATCGCCGGCAACAACTCGGCAAGGTCGGCCTCGTCGCCGACGGCGAGCACGACCGACGGGGCCACCACCGCGCTCGAGAAGAACGGCCCCGGATGGACGGCCCGGCCCATCTCTTCGAGCACCACCCCCATGTCGACCAAGCCCTGCCCGAGACCACCGAACTCCTCGGGGATGAGGATCCCCATGAGCCCCATTTCGGCCAACCCCGCCCAGACGGCAACCGTCGTGCCCGCGGGGTCGTCGTACATCTCGCGCACGTAGCGGACCGGTGCGCGATCGGCGAGGAACCGATGCACGGTCTCGCGCAGCGCCTGCTGGTCCCCCGAGAAGTCGAAGTACATGCTCATGGCTAGTAGCTCCGGGGGAGGCCGAGGCCGCGGTACGCGAGGTTGTTCATGTGGATCTCTCTCGTGCCGCCGGCGATCGTGGACGTGCGGGAGCCGACCCGCATGCGGGCCTCCGGTCCGCCGATCGCGTCCGGACCGAGGAGCTCGGCTGCGACCTCGGGGAGCTCCTGGCTCACTTCCTGCCAGACGAATCGCCCGAGGGCCGTTTCGGGACCGAGCTCGCGACGGCCCAACTGGTCGGCCAGCTGCCGGTCGGCGATCAGCTTCAGGATCTCGGCCCGCACATAGATGCGGGCCAGCCGCTGGCGCATGTAGGGGTCCTGGGATGCTGTGCCGCCCGCCGGCCCGAATGGCGTCCGGCCCGCCTTCTCGAGAAGGTCTCCGATCTGGGCCCGCAGGCCGACGTGGAAATTGGCCACGACCCCGCGCTCGTGAGCCAGCGTGGCGTGGGCGGCCTTCCATCCCTCGTTGAGCGAACCGAGCAGGGCGCTCTTGGGCACACGCACGTCGGTGAAGAACAGCTCGTTCACACCGAACTCGCCCGAGAGCATGCGGATGGGCCGCGCCTCGACGCCCGGGGCGTGCATGTCCACCAGCAGGCAGGAGATCCCGCCGTGACGGGGCGTCTCGGGGTCGGTGCGCACGAGCAGCTCGCACCAGTCGGCGTGGTTGCCGCCCGAGTTCCAGGTCTTCTGCCCGTTGATGACGAACTCGTCGCCGTCATCGACCACGCTCGTCCGCAGGGATGCGAGGTCGCTGCCGGCGCTCGGCTCGGAGAACCCCTGACACCAAATGTCCTCGGCGGAGAGCATGCGGGGCAAGAACCGGGCCTTCTGCTCGTCCGTGCCGAACATGATGAGGGCCGGGCCGATGTGGGTGATCCCGAGTTGACCGGGGTGACCCGGGGCCCCGGCCCGGGCCATCTCGTCGGAGAACACGATCTGCTGCACGGCGCTGGCGTTGCGCCCGCCGTACTCCTCCGGCCAGGCGATGCACGCCCATCGCCCCTCGTGGAGACGACCACCCCACGCTCGGGCGCGGGTGAGGTCCACGGACCTCGCTCCCCCACCCATGCCCATCGGGTTGGACATGCGGAACTCATCGGTGAGGTTTCGATCCAGCCAGTCGCGCAGCTCGGCCCGGAACTCTTCAGCCTCCGGCGGATAGACGAACTCCATGAGCGGTGCCGCCTCTCAGCGGTCGGCGGTCATCAGCACGGCACCGGAGAACGGGCCGACCGCGTTGGCCCAGACGGCGACCTCGGCGTCTGCCACCTGACGCTCGCCACACTCGCCTCGCAGCTGGCGGACCGACTCGATGCAGAAGTTGGCGCCGTGGCGGCGACCGACGTTGCACGCGCCCCCGTCGGTGTTGACCGGGATCGTGCCCCCGAGGCGGGTGTGCCCGGCCTCCACGAAGGGTCCGGACTCTCCCAGCTGGCAGAACCCGAGCGCCTCCAACCACTGGAACACGATGATGGTGAACCCGTCGTAGAGCTGCGCACAGTCGACGTCGGCGGGCCGCAGGTCGGTCCGCTTCCACAACTCCGCCGCGGCGTGGAACGGCGAGTTCTGATTCATGTCGATCATGTCGAAGCTGAAACCCGACACCGAAGAACTCGCGGCCGCCTCCACCCAGACGGGCTTCTTGCGCCAGTCCCCCGCCCGATCGCCGGCGGTGTAGATCACCGCGGAGGCGGAATCGACCGGATAGTCACAGTCGAGCAGGTGGACCGGCTTGGCAATGTAACGCGAGGCCAGATAGTCCTCGATGGTCAGCGGATCCCGGAAGATCGCGTCGTCGTTCATCGACGCGTGCCACCGCTGCGCGACGACGTGGGCGCCGAACTGCTCCTCGGTCGTGCCGAAGACGTCCATGTGGCGTTGGGCCGGCATCGCCGCGATCGACGGCACGATCCCCGCGACACCGAAGCCGAAGGGGGAGGTGAAGCCGCTGTCACCGGGTGCGACCGTCGGACCGGTCCGGGTCCGCAGCTCATTGATCTCGCCCGTGGAGCTGAGCCGCTGGTTGATGATCCGCAGGGTCAAGACGGTGTGGGCGAACCCGGCACGGATGGCGGCGATGGCCTCGAGCGCCGGGCCGATGTAGGCGGGAAGCCCCCCGCTGCCGTGCCAGTTGAGGGGGCTGATGCCCATGACGCGGCCGAAGTCCTGCGACTCCACCATGTCGATCCCGGGCGGGGCGGGGCCGGCCACCCCCCACAGCAAGGTCACGCCATCGAGGTCGGCCGGCGTCATGCCGGCATCGGCCAGGGCGGCATGTGTCGCCTGCATGCCGAGCTGCCACGAGGTGAGGCCGGTCGAGCGCCCCGTGGTCGAGTAGCCGACGCCGACCGCCGCGACGCTGCTCGTTGAGCTTCATCGAACCGGCCGGAAAAACGGCAGCGTCAGCGTCGGTGTCACCGCGCGGAAGACGACCTCGACCGGGATGCCGCAGCGAAGTTCGGCCTCCTCGCAGTCGACGAGCGCGGTCGGGATGTGCACGGCGGGTTCCTCCTCGATGGCCACGATGCCGATGATGTAGGGGATCTTGTCGACGAAGTACGGGTGCGAGGCCTGCATGATCACGCTGTAGCTGTAGAGGGTCCCTCTTCCCGAGATCTGCTCCGGCGCGAGATCCGTCGCCTGGCAAGTGGCGCAAGCCGGCCGCGGGTAGTGAACGTAGTGGCCGCACACGTTGCAGCGCAGGAGCTCCAAACGGTGCTCAGCGACGGCTTCCCAGTAGAACCGGTTGAGGTCGGTTACCTGCGGTATGGGCGGAGACTGGTCGACCTCGAGCGGAGTCGTAGTCACGAGCCGCTCGCCCTGGTTCGCCGGGGGCCCGCTCCGCCATGCACCGAACCAGAACTTCCTGCCATCGCTGCGGGTCCGGTCGACGGGATGCGACGACGGGTCGGTGTTAGCGAGCCCATCGAGTGGCGTCGCTCAGGCGCTTCACCACCCCGGGGTCAAGCTCCAGGTCGAAGCCCTCCATGTTCTGCTCGAACTGATCGAAGGTTCGGGGGCCGATGATGACGGCGGTGACGCCCCGGCGGGCCAGAACCCAGGCGATGGCGACGGCCGTCGGGGTCGCGCCGAGCTCGGCGGCCACCTTGCCGAGCTCGTCCGCGGCGTCGAGGCTCTGCTCGTTGAGCATCCGGCCCCACATGCCGCCCCGCCCGAAGCGACTGTCGGCGGGAGGCTCCTCGCCCCGCTTGTACTTGCCGGTGAGCACGCCCCCGCCGAGCGGGCTGTAGATCATCGTCCCCAAGCCCTGGCGCTGACAGGCGGGCAGCACGTCCTCTTCGATTCCGCGCGAGACGAGCGAGTAGGGAGGCTGCAGGCTGATGCATGGGCGTGCCCCCGATCCGCTCGGCCGCCCACTGCGCTTCGACGATCTGGGAGCCGGTCCAGTTGGAGCAGCCGATGTAGCGGACCTTGCCGGAGCGGACGAACCCGTCCAGCGTCGCCATGGTCTCCTCGATCGGTGTGTCGCCATCGGGCCCGTGGCACTGGTAGACGTCGATGTAGTCCGTCCCCAGGCGGCGAAGGCTGTCCTCCAGCGCTCGCGTCAGGTACTTGCGACCGAGCCCCCTGTCGTTGGGGCCGTCGCCGATCGGCATGAAACCCTTGGTGGCCAGCACGACCTCGTCGCGCTTGGCCTTGATCGCCCGACCGACCACCTCTTCGGACTCCCCGCCGGTGTAGAGGTTGGCCGTGTCGATGAAGTTGCCCCCGGCACCGAGGAATCCGTCGATGATCCGTCGAGCCTCCTCCTCGTTGCACGGAGCGGTGGCGCTGTGGCCGAACATCATGGCTCCCAGGCAGGCCCGGGAGACGTGGAGGCCGGAGCGGCCGAGGGTCAGGTACTCCATGGGTGATCTTCCTTTGGGTCGCGGAGTGCTTCGGGGTGGCAGCCGAAGCCGAGATCGAAGCTAAACCCGGCCCTCGTCCACCGCAACTGGTCGCCCGGAGACGAACCACGGGAACCATGCCCGCCGCGTTGGCCGGCGGAGGCTCCCATCAGGTCTTCTTGGGCTGCTCTCGAGGCTCGGCCCTTGGTGCTCGCGTCACCGATCGGATGCGGATCGGGGCAACATCTCGATGCGGTGTCCGTCGGGATCGGCGATGAACACGGTGTTGCGTGGTGTCCGACCCGACGTCTCGACGCCGATCTTCGAGAGCTCGGCCACGATCTCGTCGAGGTCAGCGGCGACCGAGAGCGCCATGTGGTTCATCTCCTCGCCCCCGTGAACGTCGCCACTGGCAACCTCGAAGAGGTCGAGGCCCTGAGCGCCACACGCAAGGAAGCTCGCCTTCATCCTCGGACCTACCGGGACGTTGCGGTCTTCGAACCCCAGCACCTCGACGTAGAAGCGCTTGGAGCGCTCCACGTCGGCCACGTGCAGGACCACATGGTTGATGCCCGTCACCTTCAGCTTCGTCGAGGTCACTGACGGCCCTCCTTGCGCTGCCGGGGTCCCAATCGAGCCTACGACTCGACGCACTCCGGCGGCTCGGGCACCCGTCCTGTCGTCGGAGATCGATGTCGACCGCTCGTCGTACCGGCCCTAACGCCGACCGGGGTTGGCCGCTCCTCCAACCGAACGACCCACCCACTGACGCCGATCACACCCGCGGTCCATCCCCTGCCAGCCGCTCAAGGGCTGCGCCGGGCGAGGGGGCCATCCCGAATACTCGTCACCCAGCGATGGATTTACACTCCGGGCAAGGTTATGGTGGCCCGAGTGACGCACGTCTCGGATTGACGGCAGTCTTAGTTTCGTTGCGGGCCAGGGAGTTTCGACACTGAGCTAGTCGAGACTCACAATCGGAAGATTCTCGAGGCGGGGGCGCCATGCTGCAGTACATGGTTGCGGGGCTCGTATTGGGCGGGATCTACGCGATCGCCGCCACCGGGCTGGTGGTGACCTACCAATCGGCCGGCATCTTGAATTTCAGCTTCGGGGCGATCGCGTACACCGTCGCCCGCTTCTACTACTTCTTGAATACGCAGCACTCGTGGTCGATCCTGCCCGCGGCGCTGCTGTCGATTCTCGGTCTCGGGCCGGTCCTCGGGCTGGTCTTGTATTTCGGGTTGTTCCGGCTGATGCGCTTGTCATCCACGCTCATCAAGGTCCTGGCCACGATCGGGATCTCGGTGGGGCTGCCGCCCACCGACACCGTCATCTTCGGCAACCAGCAGATCCTCAGCGCCCCGGGCCTCGCCCCTCAGCCGGTGCGGGTGTTTCACGTCATCGGTGTTCCCGTCACCTTGGACCAGGTCATCGTCTACTGCTGCGTGCTCGCCATCCTCCTGGTGGGTTTCTTCGTCCTGCGCTACACCGACGTCGGACTGCAGATTCGAGCGCTGGTGGACTCACCGGCCATGACGTCGCTGTCGGGTACCAACCCCGGGAGGATGTCGGCCGCGGTATGGGCGGTGAGTTGCACGCTGGCCGGCCTGTCGGGAGTGCTCGTGGCTCCCATCATCGGCCTCGACCCGGGCGACATCACGCTGATCATGGTGGCGGCGTTCGCCGCTGTCGTCGCCGCCAGGTTGCGCAGCCTGCCGATCGCGGCGGGAGTCGGTCTCGGCATGGGCATCGTCAGCGCAATGTTCCAGTTCTGGTTGCCGAGCGCGAGCATCTACACGGCGGACCTCCTGTCGGCCGTCCCGTTCCTCGTCATTGCAGGGTCTCTCATCTTCTTCATCGTCAGATCCGGGTCCATCGACGAGGCCCAGGGGGTCGGAGGCCAACTTGACCGGGTGATCAGGCCGCACGGGAACGAGTCGGTCCAGACAGGCGGCAATGCCGGTGGGGGCATGCTCAGCTGGAGACCGTCGGCGTTTGCGTTCGCCTGCCTGTTGGCACTGCCGCTGTTCCTCCACAGCTTCTGGCTCGGGTTGGTGGGCCAGGGGGTTGCCTACGGCGTCATCTTCCTGTCGTTCAGCCTGGTGGTCGGCGAGGGCGGCATGATCTGGCTGTGCCAGGCGACGTTTGCCGGCGCCGGTGGGATGGCGGCGGCGCTCCTCTCGGCCCATCAAGGGGTCCCGGTCCTGCTCGCGGTTCTGATCGGGGGTCTGATCGCCGTCCCCTTCGGCGTCCTCATCGGATGGCTCACCATCCGCATGGGCGACCTCTACGTGGCCATTGCCACCCTCACATTCGGGCTGCTGATCGAAGACGTCGTGTTCAACAGAGAGATCTTCTTCAATGAGGGGATCGGCACGGCGACCTACCCGCCGAAGTTCGCCGTCGGCAGCGCGAGCACTCGTGTACCTGGCGATCGCCATCTTCGCCGTCATCGCCCTCCTGATCGTCAACCTGCGCCGGTCGACCACCGGCTTGGGCATGACCGCCATCCGGTCGAGCGCGATCGGTTCGAGGACTTTCGGCATCAGCGTGGTCCAGATGAAGGTCCTGATGGCCGGCTTTGCGGCGTTCGTGGCCGGGATCGGCGGCGGGATGCTCGCGATCACCATCGGCGTGGCCCTACCCACCAACTACTCCACCCTGGGAGGGGAAGTCTGGCTGGTGGTGTTGGTGACCAACGGCATCCGATCGAATGCCGCCTCCATCGTCGCCGGGCTCAGTCAGACCCTGGCCGGGGGGCTTGCGCTCGTCTACCTCCCGCGGGTCTTCGGCAACTTCATCGCCGTCGTTGTTCGGCCTGGGCGCCATCGCCATCGTCAAGTTCCCCGAAGGCATACTCACGACACAAGTTCGCCTGATCAGCGCGAGGCTGAGGGACCTTCACTCTGCCAACCCGAGGCTCTACGCCCGGTTGCGGGTCGGATCGGCGATCTACTTTGTCATCTTCGTCGTGGTCCTCATTGCCTCCCGCAACCTCTGGTGGCTCTGGTTAGCGATCACGGCCGGCGTGGTGAATCTCGTCGGCGGCGTCGTGTTCCTGCGCGCCGGCCGCAATCCGCCTGCGGCGTCGGTCGATCTGGATGTTGCGTCAGTGAGTTCGCTCGAGCCGGCCGAAGTGAGATGAGCCCTCGACGTTCAACGGGAGCGAGTGCCAAACCGCGTGCTCGGTGGCGGAAGGAAATCGCCGAGAGCAAGTGACTTGTTGCACAAGGGGAGGGGAAGGAAGGCTGACGCTGCGCTTCGATCGCGAACCGATCGAACCCGTAGCGAATGTTCCGTTTCTGTGTCATCGTTAGACGTTGGTCAAAACAAAGGGGGCGGCATGCGAAGCATGTTGGTACGGGTCAGCTTGGTAATTGGGGTCATACTGCTGGGATTCACAGCAGCGAGTTCCTCGGGGGGTGCGGCGACCTCGGGCCTGACGGCCAGCGCTCCGGGAATCACCAAGACCACGATCAAGATCGGCATTCTGAGCGACCTGACCGGAGCGGCTGCGTCGACCTTCGAGACGACCCCCGCCGCGATGGAAGCCGCCTTCAAGCTGATTAACAAAGAAGGGGGCGTCGACGGCCGCAAGATCATCTGGGCCGTAGGCGACACCCAGTCGTCTCCGACGGGCGCCCAGACGGCGGTGCAAAACCTGGTGGAGAACGACCACGTGTTCGCGATCGCCGAGAACAGCGCGCTCTTCTTCGCCGCCGCTCCGTACCTGCACACGGCGGGGATTCCCGTCACGGGGAACTCGTTGGACGGGGCCGAGTGGTACGAGCAGCCCAACACCAACCTGTTCGACGTCGCCGGGAACGACAGCCCCAAGGAGCCCGCCTACACCGACGGTGGGTTCTGGAAGTCGATCGGCGCCACGAAGATCAGCTACGTCGAGTCCAACACCCCGTCTTCGATCTCGGCCGGAGTCGACGCGTACGACGCCATCGCCAAGGACGGCCTGTCGGCCTGCGACCAGACCGTCGTCCCCCTCGGTGCCGTGAGCTTCACGACCTACGCATTGAGCTTCAAGAACGCCGGCTGTGACGCCGCCGAGTGCTCGTGTGTGCTCTCCTCGAGCCTCGCCATGTCGACCGCACTCCAGCAGCAGGGTCTGACCAAGGTCAAGGTCGTGTACGCGCGCCGGTCCGTCCTCGGACGTCACCGAGAGTGCCCAAGACGAGGCCGCCGCCAATGGTGCCTACTTCCCCGGGTCCACCTATTCCAGCCCGCCGGACAAGCTATGGCTGTCCGAACTCAAGAAATACGACCCGCAGTACAAGGGCGGTGAACCGGATCTCGGGGCCGAGTTGGGCTGGCCCGCCGCCGAACTGATCGTCGAGGGGCTGAAGGTGGCCGGGAAGAACCCGACTCGGGCGTCGTTCATAACCAACCTCCGCAAGGTCACGAACTGGACCGACGGTGGCCTGGCCCTACAGCCTGTCAACTTTGTGCACTTCGGCCAGGCTCCGCCGACAGCGTGCGCCACCTACGTGCAGTTCGTGAAGACCAAGTACGTCTCGTACCCGGCGAGTGGGAAGCCATTCTGCGGGAAGCTCATCCCAGGGAGTGGCGGGGCCCAGAACTAGCCAGCTCGGGGTCCGCCCGGTACCAGACCGAACCTCGGGTCGCGGGAGCTATGCGGGGGTAGCTCTCGTGACCCGGTGGTCGGAGTCTCGGAGTGGCGCGGGTCCTTGTAGCCGGGTGCGCCAAGGGCACAACGGCGTCGACCCGTCTTTCATGGTTCACGCGACCGAGGGCGGTCGACCCGGCAGGCGAGAACGAGAGTCCACGTTCGAGCGTGTGCCGTAGCGTGCGGTGGACGTCACCGGCGGGCGGCGGCGGATACGGACGGTGGATCCGGTGCGCCGCTATGACGAGGCCGGCGGTCGCGCCGACATCATGGCCCTACCGCTGTCACCTCTCGGGTTCGTCGATCAGCGCGCTCGCCAGTTCCCGATACTCCGTCAAGGGAAAGGAGCCGGGCGTCGCCGGGATGACCTGCACGCAGACGTGGTCGGCTCCCGCGTCGTGGTGCTCGCGCACCCGAGCGGCGATCGAGTCAAGGTCGCCCCAGTACACGATGGCGTCGACGAGACGGTCACTCCCATCGCCGACGACGTCGTCGTCCCCGAACCCGAGCGTGCGCAGGTTGTTGACGTAATTCGGCAGACCCAGATAGCCGCGCATGAACGTCCGCGCCAACTCACGCGCCTTGCCGGCATCCCGCTCGAGTACCACCGTCACCTCGGGGGCCAACATCGGCCCGGGCCCGAGCAGCTCGCGCGCCCGTGCCGTGTGCTCGACGGGAACGAAATACGGATGCGCTCCGGCGGACCGCTCACTCGCCAGTTCCAACATGCGCGGTCGGAGGGCGGCGAGCACCCGACGATCCTTCGCCACCGATGGCCCCGCGGAGTCGAGGCCATCGAGGTAGTCGACCATGTGCGAGTAGGGCCGCGAGTAGTCCTGCACCACCGGTGCGTGGCTCGCCCCCAGACCCAAGAGGAAGCGACCGGGGTAGCGGCCGTCGAGGTCGGTCACGGCCGCTGCCATCTCCTGGGGGGCGCTCGGCCAGATGCTGACGATGCCGCTGGCCACCACCACACGGCTCGTCGCCGCCAGCTGGCGCTCGAAGTGCGGCGAGAGGCCCGGGTCGAAGCGACCCGAGGACCAGAGGGCCGAGTACCCCAGCGACTCCATCTCCTGTGCGACGTCGACCGTCGAATCCTCCACGCGCCAGCTGCCGCTGAACCAGATGCCTACCTTGCCGATGTCCATCGCCCCACAGTAGCGACGAGGACCCTTGCGAGCGGTCGGTGAAACTTCCGCACACGACGCGCGCGGCCTCGTGGCTCGTGCGAGCAGGGGCCTGCCCGATCAGGCGTCCGCCTCATCCTCGGGCGCTACTGCGGGGAGTGCGGCAGCGTGACGAAGGAGAGCTTGCCCGGTTCGTGGTACACGCCCTGTTCTGCAGTCCGCATCTCTGTGGCGGTGGCGACTGCCTCGCCCGTGCCGAGATTGCGCGCGTACACGGGGTGCGCGCCGCTCGACACCTGGACGCGCAGGCGGTGACCGGCGCCGAGCCGGTGCCCCGCAGGCCACAGCGGCACCGACACACGGAACGTGGCGTCGGTGGAGCGCTCGATCGACGATGGGTCAAGGCGCCGCAGCCCGTCACAGATGTTGCTCGACGCGCCGTCGGGTGACACGTCGCACAACCGGACGAAGAAGTCGGTGTGATCGAGACTCGAGCTGACCCACAGCTCGGCCTCGACCGCGCCGATCAGCACGATGGGGTCCTCCAGCACATCGGACGTGTACACCAGGACATCGGGTCGCGCCTCGAGGTCTCGATTGTCGGCGGGGCCACCGGTGAGCATGCCGATGCCCCCGACCGACGGGGTGGGGTCGGCCGGGTCGTAGCGATAGGAGTCGGGCGGCGACGGTGCATCGGGCGCGGTGGTGGCCAGACGCCCTCCGGGCTGCAGATACCAGCGCCGCGGGTCGGCGGGAGGCGGCCAGTCGTCGAGATCCCGCCAGCCGCCACCCTCTCCCTGGACCTGGATCGTCACCGGGCGCGTCGGACAAGAGACCGGGCTCGGCCCGCAGATAGGTGTCGAACCAGGCCAGCGGCGCCTCGGTCATGCCCCCCTCACCGCCGCCGCCCAGGTGCCCACCGGCCCCGATGCGCAGGTGCACCGGGGCGGCCGAGCTGCGGAGGGCGGCGTAGTCCTTGAGCACTCCCGGCAACGGATAGTCGTGCCAGCCGTCGACCAGCAGCGTCGGCACCGTCCAGTCAGCCAGAAGATCGCGGTAGTTGAGGGGCGCCCAGAACGGGTCGTCCAGCCCGGCGTGGGCGAGCTGGTCCTGGTAGAGCTCGAGGTCGGATCCCGTGAGATGACGGATCACGTCACCGAGCGGCAGATGGTCGAACCCGGCCCTCAACGCGGCCATCCGCCGCTCGATCCCCTCGGGCGAGACGTCGGTGATGGTGTTCTCGTTCGGCGGCTTGTTGAACTGCGTCGCCCCCATGTCCCAGGGGATGATGACCTCGAGGGCCAACGATCCGCCGGGGTACCACGAGAACGCGCGGACCGACGCGGAGAGCGCGACCGCCATGGCCTTGAGATACGGAGGTCGCGTCGCAGCCAGCGCCCATTGGGTGAAGCCCATGTAGCTGGCTCCGTAGGTGCCGAGACTCCCGGTGAACCACGGCTGTTCGGCAATCCAGTCAGCGGTGGCCCGCCCGTCGGGACCTTCCATGAAGTAGCTGTGGTGACCGCCCGAGCCGTCGGTCCCCCGGCACGCCTGCAGCAGGTAGCGGTAGCCCCGGGCCGCGAACTGCGGTCCCGCCCCCGAGGAGACGCCCTGGCGACCATAGGGGGTGCGTTCGAGGATCGTCGGTGCGTCGTCGACCCCCACCGGCTCGTAGACGTCAGTCACCAGCACCACGCCGTCGGGCATTGTCACACCGACATTGCGCTCGACGTGCACCTCGTTCGTTGCCTCGCGCATGTCCCGTTCCTTCGTCGCCCATCTGTGCCTTCCCGCAGTTTCGCTGTTGGCCCGGCGTCGGGCAAGGGTGCGGCCACCCGGCGAGCCGGCCGCGCGGAGCACCGACACCACCGACGAACGGCGGCCAACGACCAGGACGACGGGGCCGTCGGCCGGTAGGCTGCCGCACCATGCAGATCGGGCTGAGTGCAGGCGCAGGAACGGCAGAACGGGCGATCGAGCAGGCAACGGAGGCCGAGGCTGCGGGGTTCAGCAGCCTCTGGTACCCCGGTGCGGTCGGTGGTGACCCGTTGGTCCAGATGGCGCTCGCCGGCCGAGCGACCACGACGATCGAGCTCGGGACGTCCGTGCTGCAGACGTACACCTCACATCCGACGCTCCAGGCCAACCGGGTGAAGGCGGTGGCCGCTGCGATCGGCCGGCCGGTGACGCTCGGCATCGGCCCGTCACACCAGATGGTGATCGAACACCTCGGCTACTCCTACGACACGGTGGGCCAACACACCGAGGACTACGTCACCGCTCTGGCCGAGCTCCTCGGAGGTGAGATCCCGTTGCTGATCGCCGCTCTCGGGCCGCGGCTGCTGCGGGTGGCCGGCGAGCGGACCGACGGCACCATCCTGTGGATGGCCAACGCCCGGGCCATCGAATCGCACGTCGCACCGCGTATCACCAGGTCCGCCACCGCCGCCGGCCGCGGCGCACCGCGGATCGTGGCCGGACTGCCGGTCGCGGTGCACGACGACACCGACGAGGCGCGAGCGGCGGCCGGTGCCCAGTTCTCCGTCTATGGGACCCTGCCCAACTACCAGCGGATCCTGGAACATGGAGGGATCAGCTCGCCCGCCGAGGCGGCGCTGGTAGGCAACGAGGACGAGGTCACCGGTCAGGTGGAGGCCCTGTTCGCCGCCGGCGCCACGGACGTGTGGGCTGCGCCATTCGCAGTCGGAGACGATCAATCCGCCTCGCGTCGCCGCACGCGGGCGTTGTTGGCTTCGCTCGCGGCGCGCTGATCGCGCCGGAGGGGACGGCTCCACGCGGTGTCGCCGGCCGTCGACCCAAGGCGTGGAGAGTGCGTCGCCGCTCGGGCAGACTGGGCTGGCCGACGGGGATCCACGCCGATCCAGACGTCTGAGGAGACACGACATGGCGCTACCGGACAGCTGCGAGTTGACCCCGACCCATCTCGTCTTCTGGGAGCTGGCGAGCGAACCGCAGCTGGAGGACACCGACAAGCTGTACGAGTTCTGCTGCACAGTCGCCTGCACCAACCTGCTGCGACCGCTCGGCATGGTCGAGGTGGTGCGGCATCCGTTCCCGGATCTCACCGACGGCCAGGTGCTGCGCTGGGGCAACCGCTCGCTGGCGGCGGAGGCCGGCCGCGGCTACCGGGAGTCCGGCTACGTCCTGTGCGAGCTGCGCCTGCCGGTCCAGCCCATGGGCGCCGCGGTGCCGCCGGGAGTCAGTACCACCCGGCCCGTCGGCAGCTGACAGCGGGGCCGCGGCCGCGGTCCTCGCGCCGAGATGCGGGCGGTGCCTTAGCTGGTCAGCGCGACTCAGTCCCAGACGAGCGGTAGCCCCCGCAGACCGCCGACACCGCCGATGCGGTGTTCGATGACCGTTCCCGGGGCGACCCGGTAGTCCGGGATGCGCTTGTGCCACTCCTCGATGGCCACGCGCAGCTCGAGGCGGGCGAGGTGCGAGCCGAGACAGCGGTGCGGCCCTGCACCGAAGGTGATGTGACGGTTCGCCGCCCGAGCGGGGTCGAACGTGAGCGGGTCGTCGAACTCGGCCGGGTCGACGTTCGCCGCAGCGGTCGCCAGGACGACTCGATCCCCCCGCTTCATAGGGCACCCGGCGAACTCGACATCCTGTGTCACGAGACGGGTCGTCGTGACGATGCCGTTGAGGCGGAGGATCTCCTCGAGGAACGCCGGGATCGTCTCGGGGTGCTGCGTCACCATCTCGCGATGCTCGGGGTGATTGGCCAGGTGCAGGAACGTGTAGCTGAGCTCACCGGCGACCGTGTCGAGACCGGCGATGTAGAGCAGGAAGCACATCATGCGGAGCTCGTCGTCACTGAGGGGCCTCCCGTCGACCTGGCACGTGAGCAGGTAGCTCACGATGTCGTCCTTTGGGTCCGCCCGCCGCTCGTTGATGACCGTGGCCATGTAGTCCATGAGCCGCTGGAACGCCCCACCGGCGGCCAACATGTCGTCGTCGGAGAGGTTCGCCCCCTCCTCGGTCATGGCTTGGACTCGCATCACGTTGTTGACCCAGCCCAGGAATTCGTCGGCACCTTCGGCCGGGAGGCCCATCAGGCGCAGGAAGATCATCGTCGGGAACAGGCGACCGAACTCGGCGTCCACATCGGCCCCGCCCTTGTCTCGGATTCGCTCGATGAGCTCGACGCACCATGCCCGGATCTCCGGCTCCATCTCCGCGATTCGCTGGGGCGAGAAGTGGGCGGTGAGCAGTTGGCGGTACTTGCCATGCTCGGGCGGGTCGAGTTGCTCGGGGATCATCATGATGTCGGAGCTCTCCGGCCCGTAGGGGGTGATCGTGTGGCTGGAAAAGAGCGTCGGGGTCTGCAGCACCTCCTTGATCTCGGCCGCCCGGAGCGGGAACCAGATGTTCCACCCGTCGCCCACGTCGCTCCCGAAGGCCCGGTTCTCCTGGGCGTAGGAGTGCCAGGTGAGGAACGGGTCGGCCAGGAGCTCGGGTGCCTGCGTGTGGACGTACCCGTGCTTGATCGGAATGGCGGGCGGCGCTGCATCGGTCGTTGTCATCGTGCTCCTCCGTGTCCTGGGTGGGGTTCGGGCACTACGTTCAGCGAAGAGCCGGCCAACCCCGGTCGTACATGGCGCCCGATGCCGTGCGCATGAGGTAGTCGTCGCGCACCATCCGGTTCCAGTGGTAGCGGAGGTAGTCCTCGACCGCCACCCGGCCGTCTCGGGCCGCCTCGGCGAGCAGCGGGCGGCCCTCTTCGACGGACGCGTGCTCGCGCCCCAGCAGGCGAGTGATGTCGGCCAGCTCCTGCTGCTCGAAGAACGCCCCGTTGCGGTCGATCTCCTTCAGGTACTTGACCTGACGGGCGACACCCTTGGCCAGCGTGGCCGCCGTGCGGTCCTCGATGCGCGGCACCATCGTCTGGAGCTGCCCGAGAATCGTGTCGTAGTAGGCGTTGTGGTCCTTCGGGGCCGTCTCTTCGACGACGTCGCGGCCGGGGAGGTCGAGCTGAATGGCCTCGGCCAGGGCGGTGAGCACCATTCGGCGGTGCAGCATGCTCATGATGAGCCCACTCCCGTCGGCCGTGCGATCGGCCTCGGGCGCCGAACCGGCCTCCTGGCTCACTCGCCGCCGCCGGGCGGACTCCCCCATGTCGGCCAGACCGAAGCGGGGTCCGAGGCGGGCGCAGGCGTTGACCCGGTAGTAGCGGACGCGGTCGTCGTCGACCGTGATCCCGCTCAACTCCTCGTACTCGCGTAGGCGGGCGGGGAAGTCGGGGAAGCTGTGCTGGGTGGCCCGCCACGACAGCCAGGCGATGTCGTCCATCGGATCGCCAAGGTGGGCCAGCTCCCAGTCGATGATGGCGGTGATCCGGCCGTTCTCGTACATGAAGTTGCCCGGGCCGGTGTCCCCCTGGACGAGCACGGGCTCCCCGTCGAAGTCGGGCACCTTGGACTCGAGGAACTCGAGACTCAGGCGGGCCAACGCGTCGATCGGCTGCGCCGCATCCTGCTCCTCGAACACTGTGCGGATGCCGGCCAGCTGGTCGAGCTGGTGCTCACGGACAGTCCGGACCGGGCCGAAGCTGGGCAACTGGAGGCCGCGCGCCGTGGCCCGGTGCCAGGCGGCCAGATGGCGCATGAAGTCCTGCGCCACCTGCACCTGCTCGTTCGGATCGGCCGGCGGGTGGAACCAGGTGATCCCGCGCGCCCGGTCGACCAGAAAGACGTTGCGGGCGACGTCGACTCCCCAGACGTGCGGGATGGGAATGCCGACCGGCTCGAGCGCCCAGTAGACCTCGGCCTCGCGGTCGAAGGGCATGAACGACGATCCACCGATGTCGCCGCGACCGCGCTGGAGGAAGAGCTCGAGTGTCTCGCCGGCCGGCGTCTTCACGTCGACCATGTAGCCCAGGCGACCACCAGCGGGGACGGCCACCGCGGAGAGGACGTCGCCACCGGCGGCGGCGGCGATCCAGTCCAAGATCTCGGGCGCGAGCTCGGTCATGGCAGTGTCCTCCCGGCCCCGAGCGGCCTCACCGAGACTCGGGCCGGCGTGTCGTTGTGGCGTCGTGCCCTCGTGTCCGCGCTCATCGCCAGATGCCCGCCTCTCGGAGTGCCTCGAGCAGGGCGCCCTGGGCGCCGGACTGGTCCTCGCCCCACCCGCTCGCATAGTCCCACTGCCAGTAGAACAGAGCGCTGCCCTGGCCGCGCTCGCCGTGGTGGGCGACCAACTCCCCCACGGCGGTCAACTCCCGACCGTGCTCGTCGATCGCCTCCAGGGTGATTTTGCGCATCCACCCCATCTCGGGATCGAACTCGGCCCGCCGATTCCCGTCAACGAGCAGCCCGTAGCGGCCGTCGCGGACGAGATAGCCGGTGGTCACGTAGTCCCGGGCCTCGCCGTCGTAGAGGCAGGGCAAGGTGTAGGCGAGGAACATGTCGTCGGCCGAGGCCGTGGCGAAGACGTAGCCGATCCCGAACGGGCTGTGCGGGGGGCGGGCGGCCGCCACGGGGTCCGGCGGCTCGCGCCGCGTGCTCCCCGTTCCTGTTCCCGGCGCGCGGGGACCCGGCCGGGGGCCCCAGGACCGGTCCCGAACCGAGAGCGAGTCGATGTCGATCGGCTCGCCGTGGAGGACGATCTGACCGGTCACGTGCATCGCCTGGTCGAAGTGCCGGCCCCGCCAGAACGGCGCCACCCCGAGCGGGTGCGAGTGGGGCGGCGCCAGCCCCTCGTAGACGAGGTCGGCTTCGAACTGGCCCGGGTCGCTGTAGCGGACCCGGTACTTCATCAGGGGCTCGAGCATCTCGATGTGGTTGCCGTTCGGCAGCAGCACATTGCGCAGGTCCATCGAGTCGGGGTCCTCGAGCGGCAGGTCCCGGTGATTGACCTGATACAGCGCGCCGGCGGGCGTGTCGTCCCACACCCACGCGCCGCCGTTGCAGATTCCCTGATTGAACAGGACCTGGTTATAGAACCACCCGCCCATCTTGCGGTCGGGATGGTTGAACGACACCCAGAACGTCTCGGTCTCGAAGGGATGCGTGCTGCGGGGATGGAACTGGTCGTCCTCGGCGGTGAGGGGGACGACTTCGGGCTTCTCCATTGCCTTCCTTCTACTGGTCTGCGCCGCCTCCCGGCCGACGCTGTGGGCAACCGAGGGGGAGCGGCGTCCCGGACTCTTCACTCAAGCAGTTCGTTGGGTCCCGCCGGACGGCTCGCGAAACGGGGGGCCGTCGAAGGTGCCGACGGTGGCGAAGGACTCGACCGGTTGGCGGCGCAGCTTGGTCACCATCTTCACCGGCTTGCCGATCGGCAGCATCGTGGCGAGCACGTGCTCGGGAGGGATGTGCAGCAGTTGGCGCAACGCGGGCTCCTGGCGGGCGAGGACGGAGGTGATGTGGCCGCCGTAGCCGCGGGCTCGCGCCGCCAGCAAGATGTTGTGCGCGAAGGGGTAGACCGAGACCCCGGCCGAGATGCTCAATCGTCCGAGGCCGCTGTCGACCGCGGAGATGTTCGTGAGGTCGATCGTGATGACGAGCAGCACCGGCGCCTGGGCGATGTGGTCCTGGGTGCCCGGGGGCAGAGACACCCGCCTCGCGGCGTCGAGATCGATGGCCGGTTCCGCCGGCCCGGCCGGTGGATTCCGCCAGTGGGCCTCCGAGGCGACGAAGGGGACGAGGCCGGCCGCGTGGAACCCGACGTACTCCGCGAACCCCAACTTGTACAGCTCGGCGATCCGCTCTCTCACCGCGCGGTCCCGCACGATGGTCACGTGCCAGGCCTGGCGGTTGGCGCCGTTGGGCGCAAACCGGGCGTCGTCGAGGATCTCGAAGAGGGTCTCGTCGGGGAGGTCGGCGGCGGCGTACTCGCGAACCGCCGGGGTGGTCCGCATCGCCCGACACACGCCGAGGCTCTCGGGATCCACCGCGCGCTGATCCCCCGCCTCGCTGGCCGGATCTGGCATCGCTCCTCCCCTGGGTGGGGTTACCCCACGCCCGTCGCGACGGAATCTAGTACCGATTTCTCGAATCTAGTAACGATTTCGAGAGGCCCCCGGTGCCTATCACGGGGTCCGAGCGTTTCGGGTGGCCGGTCGCGGGTTGGTCGTATTCCGCCGAACCGGTCGTTTGAGGTCGGGCGTGATGGTGGTCAGCAGGTGAGCCCGCCAGAGCGCGGTCGCGGCTTCGGCTTCACCGGCCTCGATGAGATCGACGAGCTCACCGAAGCGCCTGGCATTCCAGTGGATGCCCTCATTGGGTTCGAGGTAGTCGAGGCGACGATGGAGCTCCTGGTGGATCAGGCTCCGGATCACCAGCGCGAACAGCTTGATCGACTGATTCCCCGCCGCCTGCAGCAGCAGCACGACGAAGTCCGCCGCCACCTCTGAGAAGTCGCTCATCGTCTCGGCGACTTCCGCACGGGCGACACAACGGCGGAGCTCGCGCAGCTGCTGCTTCGTCCGCCGCCCCGCCGCCAGCCCAACGGCATCGGGCTGCATCACGACGAGCGCCTCGAGCAGATCGGCAAGGTCGGCCCCCGCGAGCTGGAGATACAGCCCGGCCTGCCTCGCCAGCACGTCGACGTCGAGCTCCTGGATCCGGGCGCCGCCTCGGGCCCCACGCTGGATCCGCACCAAGCCGTCGGATTGAAGGATCCGCAACGCCGCCCGCATCGTCGGCGGCGAGACGTCGTACTCCCCCATGAGAATGGACTCCGGGGGCAACACATCGCCGGGCTTCAGCTTGCCGCTGGCGATCTCGGCGCGGATCGCCTCGGCGATCCATTGCGCCTTTCCACTCGCGGGAATCTTCGACTTCTTCGCGGTGGTGGGAGCCATCTCGCCTCGGGTCGGGTGGGCCGAGACTAAACGATCAGACGCGGCCTCAGCCGGTCGACGAAACGAGCCGCGCCTTCGGCCGTTGCCCGCGGTCAGCTACCTCGGCGGGCGGAGGCCGTCCTCGATCACGACGAGCAGGCGCGCGCTCTGCTCCGGCGTGAGGGTCACGCTCATGCACATGGAGCCCAAGAGCTGCATCAGGTCCGGTGCGTCGAGGTCGGTGCGCACCACGCCGGCCGCCTGCGCCCGGCCGAGCACGATGCCGAGCGCACCTTCGATGCGCTCGCGCGACACCACCTTCAGCTGCGGGTTCTCCTCGAAGGCCTCGTGGAGCTCGTTCAAGAACCGCCGCTTGCTGCTGGCGTAGGCGACGAACGCCTCCAGCCAGGCCGAAAGGGCCGGCCACGGCTCCAGGTCTGCGACGAACGCCTCGGCCGCGTTGACCAGCTGGTCGACGTCCTCCCGGTACACGGCCTCGACGACATCGATGCGCTTCGGAAAATGCCGGTACAGCGTCCCGATGCCCACCCCGGCCTCCTTGGCGATGGCGTCCATCGACGCGGCACCCCCCTGCTGGGCAAAGACCGCGCGGGCCGCGGTGACCAGCCGCTCACCGTTGCGACGGGCGTCAGCCCGCATCGGGCGCGCCGGACCACCGTCGTCGCCCTGCGATTCGACGTGATCCACGATCGCTGTCGTCGACCCCGACTGACCCGTCATCGTCCTCGTCTCGTGCTGCCTCTGGGAGTCGCTCACATATGACTTGCTAAACGGAGGACCCCTCCGTATACTAACCGGAGGAAGCTTCCGCTTACCAGAGACAATACCAGCGGAAAGGTCGGACAACCATGTCCACTCTCTCAGTTCTCGAACCGCGCCCAGGCACGACCGACGGCCCGAAGCCGGGCCGGGCCGGATCCCTCCGGGCCCGGCTCGGCGCCCCATCGGTGTTCCTCTTCGTCATCCTGACCTCCCAGCTCATGGTGGTCTTGGACGGAACGATCGTCAACGTTGCCCTTCCGCACATCCAGCAGGGGCTCCACTTCTCCGGAGGCGGGCTCTCATGGGTCCTGAACGCCTACCTCCTCACCTTCGGCGGCCTCCTCCTCCTGGGCGCCCGGTCCGGTGATCTCCTGGGCCGTCGCCGGACGTTCCTGGCCGGCATTGCCCTGTTCTCCGTGAGCTCGCTGGCCGGCGGTTTCGCCACTGCCAGCTGGATGCTGCTGGCGGCCCGGGCCCTCCAGGGAGTCGGTGCCGCCTTGGTCGCCCCCTCGTCGCTGGCCCTGCTCACGACCGTGTTCTCCGAAGGACCCCGGCGGGTCCGGGCGATCGGCCTCTTCACCACCGTGTCCGCCGCCGGGGGCGCGATCGGCCTGGTCGCCGGCGGCGTGCTCACCGAGCTGGTGTCGTGGCGCTGGGTGATGTTCGTGAACGTGCCGATCGGCGTCGCGGTCTGGCTCGTTGGTCGCATCGCGCTGCACGAGACCGAAGGCCGCCACGGTCACTTCGATGTCGCGGGCGCCTTCACCTCCACCTTCGGCATGGTGGGCATCGTTCTCGGCCTGGTCGAGGCCGGGAGCGAGGGCTGGAAGAGCCCCGTGACGCTCGGTGCGCTGATGGTCGGCGCACTCCTGCTCGGCGTCTTCACTCGCATCGAGCGGCGGGCCGAAGAGCCGATCTTGCCGTTGCGGTTGCTGGCCGACGGGACGCGCACGGCTGCCAACGTCTCCCGAGGGCTCGTGTATGCCGGCATGTACGGGACGTTCTTCTTCCTCGGGCAGTTCCTCCAGGACATGGGTGGGTACTCACCGCTCCGGGCGGGCGTCGCCTTCCTGCCCATCCCGGTGTCCGTCTTCTTGTCGTCGCAACTGGTCAGCAGGGTCCTCGTCAACCGGGTCCGGCCCAAGGTCTTGATGCTGTCGGGCATCAGCATGACCGTCGTGAGCCTGCTCCTCTTGAGCCAGGCGCACGCCGGCACCTCCTACCAACGCATCCTCGTGAGCCTGGTCCTCTTGGGCCTCGGATCGGGGACGGCGCTGGTGTCGCTCACCACCGCATCGCTCTCCGGGGTCGAGGCCGGTGACGCCGGCGCCGCCTCGGGCTTGGTGAACGTCACTCAGCAGGTCGGGGCCGCCCTCGGGTTGGCCGTCCTGGTGACCGTGCTCGGTGCCGTGGCCGGTCACTCCCAGTTGGCGAGGGGCATCGCGGCATCGCCGTCGTTGGTCCACGGACTCGACGTGACATTCGGCGTCGGCGCCGTGTTCGGACTGGTCGCGCTGGTCATGGTGGCAATGCTGGTCCGCCCGCCCGGGGTCGGCGCACCGGCAGACGCCGGCGCGGCAGCCGAGTTAGTGGACGGCGAGGGCTTCGCATGGTCGGAGCCGGAGATGGTGGCCTAGGAGACTGCTGAGCAAAGAGGCGAGCGGTACTCGCGATTTGGCTGCCAACCGGCAAGAATTTGGGGATGCAGGGTTCCTCTGACCTCAATCGTGAGCTCCTCGACGCGGAGGCCTTGTGCCGCCACCTCGTGGCCAAGGGCAGCGTGGAGGACTTCTTGGCCGATCACCGGGGCGAGCTGTTCCCCGATGAGATGTTCGCCGACCTGTTCCCGACCCGACGGGGCCGCCCCTCGGTGCCGGCCGACGTGGTGGCGACCGTCATGGTTCTCCAGGCCCTCGAGGGTCTTTCCGATCGCGACGCGGCAGCGCAGCTGCGCACCAACATTGCCTGGAAAGTCGCGACCGGACTCTCGCTGGCCGATCCGGGCTTCCACCCGACGGTGCTCACCTTGTGGCGCAACAAGCTGCGCGTCAGCCAGGCGCCCCAGCGCATCTTCGATGCCGTGCGGGCGGTCATCGCCCAGTCCGGGGCGATGACCGGCAAGCACCGCCGGGCGCTCGACTCGACCGTCCTCGACGACGCCGTGGTCCGCCAGGACGCCATCATGCAACTGGTGGCCCAGATCCGTCGGGTGCGGCGCCTAGTGCCCGAGGCCAAGGCGCTCGAGCTGGCGGCCCATGACTACGACCACGACCCCGGCAAGCCCCCGTGCGCCTGGGACGACCAAGAGGCCATCGATGCCATGGTGTCCGCCCTGGTGGGCGACGCCTTGAGGACCCTGGCGGCACTCGAGGGCCTGGCTCTCGATGAGAACCAGAGCGAGGCGGTGGGCCTCTTGGCACTGGTGGCCGGCCAAGACGTCGAGCCCGGTGGCCAAGAGGGGACCTGGCGCATCGCACAACGGACCGCCCCTGACCGCATGGTCTCGGTTATCGACCCCGACTCGCGCCATGTCCACAAGACCAACCACAACTACCGCGACGGCTTCAAGGCCCACATCGCCGTCGAACCTGACACTGGGCTCATCACCGCGTGTGATCTGACCCCGGGCAATGTCGGCGATGCCCAGGCGGCCGTCGGCCTGCTCGCAAGAGAGCCCGCAGGCCTTGAGGTCTTGGCCGACTCGGCCTATGGCTCCGGCGAGCTGCGCGTGGCCCTCGGCGCGGCGAAGCACATTGCCATCATCAAGCCGAGGCCGCTGCATCATGCGATCGAAGGCGGGTTCAGCAACGACCACTTCGTCGTCGACACCGCGGCGGGGACGGTCACTTGCCCCAACGGGATCACCGTCAAGATCACTAGGACCCGCAAGGCGGTCTTTGGCGCCAAATGCAATGGCTGCACTCTGCGACAGCGCTGCACGAGTGCAGTCCACGGCCGCAAGATGGAGATCCATGAACACTTCGATCTCCTCTTTGCCGCACGACGACAGGCGCAGACCGAAGAATTCCTCAGGGTCTACCGACAGCATCGTCCGATGGTCGAACGTTCAATCGCCTGGCTGGTGGCCAAAGGGAACCGAAGGGTCGCTTACCGCGGCGTGGCCCGCAACCAGATCTGGCTCGCTCATCGGTGTGCCGCCATCAACCTGCGCCGGTTGGTCAGCCTCGGGCTGGTCAACGAGAACGGATGGGCACTGCAAACCTGAGGCGCCAGCGCCAAGACGGGTGCAGTCAAGCTCGCCATCGACGCGAATCAATATCCCAGCTGGTCGACTAACCACTCCCGCCTACTGGCCGCCGCCGATTCCTCTTTGCTCAGCAGTCTCCTAGCCATCGCCACCCGCCGCGAACGACCCGGTCGCGCTCACGATAAGGCCCAGCTGGTCGACGGCGCCGGGCGCTGACCGGAGGCGGGACCACCCGGTTGTCCGTGGACCAGGGCCATGACCAGTTCCGCCCCGGGGCGCGGCAACCGTCGCGGCGGAGCGTCGTGCCCCGCCGCCGTCGGTGAGACACAACGCCCGAGTCAGCGTTTCCCTTTGATCGTCCGCGAGACCAGTTGGCGCGAGACGCGCCAGGCCTGGGCGATCTCGGCCGGCGACTCCCCGTCCGCCGCCGACAGCATGAACATCTCCCGCTGAAATTCATGCCGGCTCTTCTCGAGTCGGAGCAGGGCGGCCATGAGCGTCTCTCGATGCTCGGGCAGGGACAGCGAGCGAACGATGTCCGATGCGACCGCCCCCCGTTCGATGTGGGCGAGGAGATCGCCACTCACGTCCCGATCCAGTCGGCCGAACAGGTCCGCGAGGTCCTGGCAGGAGGAGACGAGTTCGCGTATCGCGGCGACCGCGCTGTGGCGTCGGGAGACAAGCTCGTCTTGCTCCGGGTCCTTCCGTTCGCCGGCCCGCCGCGCGGACGGTTCGGGCCATGGCCATTGGCCGCCCCGGTGAATCTCCGTCAAGGCGTGCGCGAAGCTCGGCAGCCGCAGCTCGGTGGCGTCACGGAGCCGCCGATCGAGGTCGGCCAGGAACTCCTGTTCGGACAGCAGTTCCTCGTGGGCCCGCTGCGCCTGTTCGAGGATGTAGGCCGCCAGTGGCGTCATCGGTCCCCCTCCTCGGAGATCGACCGGCGCGGGGCCATGGATCAGAGACCGCTAGAAGAGCGGACCGAAGTTGTTCCAGGAGCACACATAGGTGGAGTGCTGCCCCGCCGGGCTCTCCAGACACTCTTGGAACTGTCCGTAGAAGATCGTGCCGCTCTCGTAGCTCTGGTAGTAGGAGTGAAACGTGGTTTCGCTGGTCGGCGCCGCCGTTTTCTCCGCCGTGTCGATCGCGTCGGCATAGCCCCAGACGCCGCTCGAGTCGGTATTGCAGCCGCCCGAGTCCAGCTCCTGTTCGGCGATGGCGAGTCCGTAGGCGGTGACGATCTCCGCTGTCGTGACGCAGCTCTGGCCGCCCCAGGTGAACGTGATGCCGCCGGCGCTGCCCGTCGGGAAGTAATAGTCACTTCCCGACTGTGCGTACGTCACCGAGATCGAATCCCCCGATGCGTGGTTGGCGGCGCTCGGGTACTCGATCGTGTACTCACAGGTGCCGGTCGCGTCGTAGGTGGTCCCGTCCGCCGTCACGCTGCCACTGCCCGCCGGGGTGAGCTGCGGCGCGGAGATCGAGGCGCCGCTCGGCAGCGGGGCGGAGAGCGCCGGCGGATTCGGGCAGTCCGCGGCGCTGGCTTGCGGACCGACCGGGATATCGACGGGATAGGGCAACAGACCCGGGCCGGCCGTCGGAACGGCGAGTTGGGTGGCGCCCGCTCCACCGGTGGCCGGGCCGACGGCGACCCCGATCAGGGATAGCAGCCCGAAACAGGCGGCACCGGCAACCCCCACCCACCGCGCCTTTGTCACTTTGGCTCCCCTGATCGATCGTCGATATAACGTCGGACCCCCGGTGCTGATCCGGGACTATATCGATTGTTGTTATACCAAAGTTCGATGTAAGGAGCGAGGGCAGGAACTGTTGGCACCCAAGCGGCAAGCGGCAAACCGAGCCATGGATCTCTCGGAACGAAGCGTCCTGATCCTGGCCAGCCTGGCCGGTGGCCCGAAGCACGGGTACGCACTCATCGAGGACGTCTTGGGGTTCGCCGGGGTGAGGCTCGGTCCGGGCACGCTCTACGGGACGCTGGCGAAGTTGGAGGAGGCGGGCCTCATCGAGGCCCTCCCGCCGGAGGACCGACGCCTCCCCTACCGGATCACGGTCGTCGGGCTCGAGCTCCTCCAGGCGCGGCTCGCCGCGTCGGCGCGCGTGGCGGAGGTGGGATTGGCCCGCACCCGAGAGGCGCTGGCGTGAAGAAGCGGGTAGCGCGGTGGATGTTCGGGCTCTACCGGCCGAGCACCCGCGAGCGCTATCGGGAGGACTTCAACCTTCTGATCGACGACCTCGTCGACTCGGGTGAGGTGCGTTGGCACGTCTGCCTGGAGGTCGCCCTGGCCGGCTGCCGGGACCGCTTCGGAGGACGACGGCCGGCCCGGGTGGTGGTGGCGGCGGGAATCCTGGCGGGGGCCACCGTGCTGGTTCTGACGGCGTGGGTCGGACCCAGCGCCCCGCGCGCGTCGACCGGCTCGAACACCATTGCGTCGGTCTCACCCCTCCTGCACCCGGTCGACATTCCGGCCGTTGTCCAGGCGGACGCCAGCAGGTGCCCGAACCCACCGCCTCTCTCTGCACAGCTGCCACTGGGCGCGGTCATCTCATCGCCAGAGCTCAAGCCGAAGGTCATCGCCAGCGTGACGGTGTTCGACACCACGTACATCGGGAACGGACGGTGTGATTACACGATCAAGTACTCGCCCTGAAGAGTGAGTGCCGGCCCCGCCAGACCGCTCGGGGCGCCGGAACGAACCGAGATCTGCACTCGGGAGGGCCAGCGTCCGCGCCGATCCGCCGCGCCGACCCGCGGTGCGAACGTCTAGCCGGCCGTCGCTTTGAGCTGCTCGTCGAGGAATCCGAGCCCGTCTGCCCACGCGGCTCGTCCCGCCTCGGGGTGATGGAACGCCGGGGCGGGGGTGCAGAAGGCATGCCCGGCGCCGGGGTACACGCTCAGCGTGGCGTCGATCCCCCACTGGTCGAACCGGGCCCGGAGCTCGGCGATCAGCTCCGGGGGCCACAGGCTGTCCTGGTCACCGACCATCACGAGGACCGGCGACGTGAGATTCCACACCAGGTCGATCGGGTGGGTCGGCCTCTTCGCGTCCAGGGCGTCGAACCGGGGCTGGCTCGGATAGAACAGGACGGTGGCGCTGAGCCCGGGCTGCAGGCAGGCCGCCAGCAGCGCCATCGTCGCCCCCGTGCAGTAGCCCCATACTCCGAGCCTCGTTCCGTCGACCTCGGGGAGGCGCTTCAGGTACTCGACCGCCTCCATGAGGTCGTAGGTCGCGTGCCGGAAGTCGAGGACCGCCATGTGCTCGAAGATGGCTGCGATGTCCTCGTAGTTCTCGGGATCGGGCGGGCCGCCTCCGTGGTAGTAGTCGGGCACGATCGCCACGTATCCGGACCGGGCCAGATCCGACGCCACCCGCCTGATGAAGTCATTCGGACCCGTCGCCTCTTGGCCGATGACGACCCCGGGAAACGGGCCGGGGCCGTCGGGGCGAAAGAGCATGGCGGGTACGGGGTCACCGCGCACGGTAAGGGTGACGACCTCGTGCGCGAGCTCGTCGGGCCCATCCGGGTTCGTCGCTCCTGTCGAAGCTGCTGCCATGAGCGTGAGTTTCTCACCCGCCCAAAAGGCCAGCAAGGAGTCCCTTCGCCGCACGACGATTCTGCGGCTGACCCGGGGCGGAACGGAGCCCCACGATCGCAGGCCACCCCACGGCTGGAGCGAGAGCATCGTTGTTGAACTTTGACTAGTTTTGCATCGTTCGTGGAAGTTCCTGAGGGGGAGGCAATCGTGGAATTCGGAACCATTCGCTACGAGCTCGAGGATGACGGGGCCATCGCCCGGATCATCATGAACCGTCCTGAGGCCCGCAACGCCCAGAACAACCAGATGACCTACGAGCTCAACGACGCGTTCAGCGCGGCGGCGCTCGACGACACGGTCAAGGTCATCGTCCTCTCCGGTGAGGGACCCATGTTCTCCGCCGGACATGACCTGAAGGGGGCGGCACAGAGTTACAGTCACGAGCCCGTCTTCCCGTTCAGCCGCACGCTGCCGGGGTCAGAGGGGTACATGAACGCCGAGCAAGAGGTGTACTTCAAGATGTGCCGGCGCTGGCACGACATTCCGAAGCCCACCATCGCCCAGGTGCACGGGAAGGTCATCGCCGGCGGGCTCATGCTGATGTGGGTGTGCGACCTCATCGTCGCGGCCGAGGGCTCCGAGTTCATCGACCTGACTGCGGGTCCTCGCTTCATGGTGCAGGGCGTCGAGTGGTTCAGCCATCCCTGGGAGCTCGGTCACCGCAAGGCCAAGGAGATGCTCTTTACGGGGGAGGCCGTCTCGGCCGACGAGGCCTACAACCTCGGCATGATCAACCACGTCGTGCCACAGGACGAGCTCGCCGAGTTCACCCTCGATCTGGCCCGCAGGATCGCGGCGCGGAGCAGCTTCGGCCTCAACCTGGCCAAGATGGCGGTCAACCAGGCGCTCGACGCCCAGGGCTTCCACACCGCCCAGCAAGCCGCGTTCAATCTGCAGCATCTCGGGCACAGCCACTCCCGGATCCTGCACATGCAGCAGGAGCTCGAGGAGCTGCGCGCCAAGCTCGCCGCGTCAGATTCGGCCTGAGTCCCAAAGCCCGCGTCAGGTCGCCGGCGGCTCGGCCAACCACGTCGCCGTCAACGCCGTGATTCGCTCACCGGTCATATCGGCGAGCTTCATGGCGGCGATGCGCGAGACGAGCTTTCCGGTTTGGTAACGCAGCACGGGCCGGCCCTCGTCGGCGATCCCCACGATCAGGTCACCGACGTCCGCCGACGGTTGCCGGCGAGCCGAGCCGCTGTCCATCAGCTCCCGATACCGAGCGCGCAACGTCGCGAAGGGGGCACCGGCCTCGGCGTCGACCGGCACGGCCTTCTCGTCGAAGCGGGTGTCGACGGGCCCGGGCTCCACGATCGACACGTGGACCCCGAACGCGGCTGCCACCGGGTGCAAGGACTCATAAAGGCCCTCCACCGCGAACTTGGCCGCGGAGTAGGCATCGTTGAAGGGCTGCCCGACGACCCCGCCCAGGCTCGTCACCGCGATGAGGTGTCCCCCACCGGCCACCCGCATGGCGGGGAGCACCGCCTTGGTGGTGCGGACGACGCCGAAGAAGTTGACGTCCATCGAGCGGTGGAGCTCGGAGATTGGCAGCTCCTCGAGCGTGGCGGTGAAGGGTGCCCCGGCATTGTTGACCAGCACGTCAATCCTGCCGTGTCGCGCCAGGACGTCGCCCATGACCCGAGCCACCGCCTCATCGTCGGTGACGTCGAGCCCCAGCACCTCGAGGTCCACCTCGGCCTCGGCCACCGCCGCTCGAAGGTCGTCCGCTCCCGCCGGGTCGCGGACCGTGGCCACCACGGCATCCCCGGCTCGAGCGAACGCGAGGGCGGTGGCGAGCCCGATCCCGCTCGAGCTCCCGGTCACGACGACGACGCGATTCACCGGGCAAGTGTAGTGAGGCCGCTGTGCCCGCCCGCCGAGCACCACGACCCGGACGACGCAATGCGCGACGAATCCCCTTAGCGCCCGCGGAAGACGGTCACCCCCGACCCGGTGGTCCCGGAGCCGTCCTCAATGGCCGATTAGGTCTCGACGTTGTCGGGCGTGTTCCGTGTGACGGGCGAGAGGGTGAGGACCAAGGTCGAGCCGCCCTCGTAGAGAATCCCGCCGCCGCCAACTCCGGCCGAGTTGCCGGTGACCGGGCTCAGGCGAAGCGTGAGTGCCGTGCTCTCCGCGTAGATGCCGCCGCCCTCTCCATCGGCATGATTGTTCTGGACCGGGGTCAGATTCAAAGTGACGAAGGCGCCGGGCGCGGTCACGACCCCTCCGACCCCGCTCCACAGTCCACCGCCGTCACCGTCGGCCGTGTTGGACGAGATCGACGATGTGAAGCCGGTGACGGTGCCGCCGTAGTTGGCGATTCCGCCGCCATCTCCGGTGTCGCCCGCCGGGGGGGCATTGCACGACTCGCTCGTGACTTTGGCACCGGCGTTGAGGTTGGGCCCGGGCAACACGCAGGCGCTCCCGAGCGCGCTGTTGTCGACCACGGTGGAGGCACTCAGGTTCACGGTTCCGTAGTAGTTGAAGATCCCACCGCCGTTGCCACCGTTCGCGATGCCGATGCCAACGGGGCCGGCGATCGAAGGCGCCTCGTTGGTGCCGCCAATGCTCGCGACCCCCGCGGTGTTGTCAGCGACAAATGAGGCAGTCAGGTTGAGTGTGCCCCAGTCGTCGTAGATGCCCCCACCGTTGCCCTCACCAAGGTCCTCGGTTCCTGTGGCTTCGGGTCCCGAGGCGGTCGAGTTGTCGATCACGAGACTCCCGATCAACGTGGCGGTGCCTTCGAAGAAGATTCCCCCGCCGTTGCCAATCCCGTTCTCCGGCTCGTTTTCGGTAGCGGCGATCACGGGACCGCTGTTGATCCCGAACGTCGTGTTGTCGGTCACCGTGCTGGTCAGCAGGTGGAGCAGGCCGTCCGCGAAAATGCCACCACCGGCGTCGGCGCTGTTGTCCTCGACGAGCACGTTCAAGAGGGTGAGGTTCCCGCCCTCTTGATCGATGCCGCCGCCCGCGGGGCCTCTTCCGCCGGTGATCTCGAGGTTGTTGATGGTCACGGTCTCACCGGCAGCCATGGTGACCACCGAGGCGGTGTCGTTGCCCTCGATGATGGTCCTGTACTCCCCGAACCCATTGATCACCAGGGACACGTGGTTGGGGTTGTCGATCATCAGAGAGCCCAGGGTCAGCGCATACGTCCCCGCGGGCACGTTGATGACGTCGCCCAGCCCGCTGTCGCTGTCGTACTGGTTGATTGCCTCGCGGCAGCGAGCACGCCCCGCCGGTCGCGCACGATCCGGTGCCATTGTCTGGGTCAGCGGTGGTCGTCACGACGTAGACGCCGGCCGCCGCCGCCGGCGTCGAGGTGGCCAACTGGACAAAGCCGGCCGCCGCCGCCGCGGTGCCCAGGGTGACCGCGGCGCTCAGGCCCAGGGCGGAAAGCCGCATCGACCCATGGAATCGACGCCCTGGAGATGTGCTCTTGTTCCGGCCCATTCGACCTCCTCAGGAAAGGACTCTCGCCAGTCCCAGCGGTCGGAGTATCGCACGAACCCTCGGCCGTCGCCCGCTGCACCGGACCGCCGCGAGCGGCCCGTCGGCGGTCACCGACCTGGCGTCGTTCACGGGCCGGATCGGAATCATCTCAGCGGGCTCGGGGAGCGCGGCCGGCGAATCGGCAATGAACCTCCCGGTCGTCCCCGGCGCGCCTATGGATATGATCGCCAGCACGGCCAGGGGGGCCGACGGTGCGGCACAGGAGGCTGGACGGCGGTGAAATTCGGCCTCAACTTCACGCCCGTCTATCCCGCGGACATGGCCGAGTTGGCGACGCTGGCCGATGCGCTCGGCTACGAGTCGCTGTGGATCGGAGAGCACGTCCTCGTACCCTTCGGCGGGACGCCGGAGGAGGATCGGCGCAACTGGAAGCCCGACTCGCGGTTCGTTGAACCGTGGGTGGCGCTCGCCCACCTCGCCGCCGTCACCACGATGGTCCGGCTCGGGACCTGCGTCAGCGTCTTCCCGCTGCACCATCCGGTGCACCTGGCGCGCTCCGTCGCCACGGCCGACGTGTTGTCCAACGGGCGGGTCATGGTCGGCGTCGGCGTGGGCGTGATCGAGGCGGAGTACCGTGCGCTCAACGTGGACTTCTCCACCCGCGGGGCTCGCCTCAACGAGATGATCGAGGTGATGGACGTCCTGTTCGGCGATCCGCTACCCGAATACCACGGTCGCTTCTACGACTTTCCCCCGTCAGGATTCGAGCCCAAACCCGTCCAGCGGCCGCGACCGCCGCTGATCGTGGGTGGGCACGGGGGGCCGGCCATCCGTCGTTGCATCGAGAGGGGAGACGGATGGATCGGGGGCACCGCGTCACCCGACCAGGCCCGCTCGCTGATCACCGAGCTGCAGTGCCAGCGGGCCGAGATCGGCAAGCCGCCGCTTGAGATCACCATCCTGGCCGGTTGGTCACAGGGCTTTGAGCCCGGCCTGGTCGAAGCGTTCGAAGAGGCGGGGGTCGACCGGATCCACGTCACACCCTGGGCCAGCAGCCGCCGGGCTCGCCAGGGCATCGAGGAGTTCGCGATCGCCGCCGGGCTGGGCTGAGCGGCCAACCCTGCGCACGCCGGCATCGCGTGAGCGCCCGACGCCCGGACGCGAGGAGCTCGACCACGTCAGTCAATACGGCCGGCCCGATTCATCGAGATAGTCCTCGGCCAAGATCCTCTCGGTGCGGTAGTGCTCGAACTCCTCGTCGCTCACCCCGAGGACCTCTTTGTAGACGTACTCGTTGTCCTCACCCAGCGTTGGTGAACCCCGGCGCCAGACCTGCTCAACGCCGCGGTAGGGAAAACCGGGGTGCGGGTGCGTGCCGACATCGAGACTGCGAAGAGGGCGCAACCACTCTCGAGCCGCGAGCTGCGGATCTTCGACGAACAAGTCGTCGTCGAGGAGCGGGCCGGCCGTGACCAGAGCCTCCTGCAGCGCGTGGAAGGCGTCGAGCAGTGGCCGCTCGGCCGCCCAGGCTCCAATGATCTCGTCGAGCTCATCGTGATTGGCACGACGGGCGCGGGCGTCGGCGAACCGGGTGTCGGTGCCGAGTTCGCCGCGCCCCATCACGGTGGCCAGAGCCCGCCATTCCTCGTCGTCGCCGACCGAGATGGCGAGCCATCGGGCGGCATCACCCGAGCAGCGATAGAGCCCTTGGGGGGCCCGCCATCGATCACGGTTGCCCATCCGCTCGGGATCGACGCCGAGCTCGACATCGACGAACACGTCACCGAGATGGTTGAGAACGTTTTCGCTCTGGACCATCTCAACCAGCTGTCCGCGCCCGGTTCTCTCCCGGTAACGAAGAGCGGCGATCACGGCAAAGGCGGTGGCCGGTCCGCTGGCCCCGTCCATGTAGGTCGTCGCCGGGCTGTCGGTCAGGTCGGCCCCTCGATGGCCACACAACCAGAGGAGACTGGTCAGACCGTCGAACTGAGCCCCGAAGCCCGCATACCCCGACCAGTCACCGGTCGTCCCGGTGGGAGGCATCCGCACAATCACGAGACGCGGATTGCGGGCCTGCATCTCGCTCACGTACAGGCCCATCCGGGCCAGCCCGTTGGCCTTGAAGTTGTCGATGAACACGTCGGAGCGCTCGGCCAGTGCCATGAGGAGTTCCCGACCGGCAGGTCGACGGTTGTCGATCGTGCAGGAGAGTTTGTTGCGCGCCAGTGAGTTGTTGAGGGCGTGGCGATTCCAGGGACGATCGGGTCGACCTGCCGCCAGCGGACCGTACAGCGACCCGAGGTACCCGAGGTTCGACCTCGTCGGGCGGGCCTGGTAGCCCTTGGTCGTCGGCGGCAGGACCCAGGGGTTTTCCACCCGGATCACCTCGGCGCCGAGATCAGCGAGCAGCATCGTGGCGTAGGGCCCGGACCACACCGTGGTCATGTCGAGGACCCGAATCCCCTCCAGCGGCGCTCGCTGGCGCATGGCGACGCGGGCGTCGGTCGACCTGGAGGGGCCCGCGACGGCGCCCGTTGGCTCGGCCGCCGGCTCGAACTCGGCCGCCAATTCGGCGTCGTGTTCCCCGAGGGATGGTGCGAGCCGGCGCAGCGCCCACCCGCCCTCGCCGAACACACAGGGCGGACCAGGCAGATCGACCGAGCCGGCGCCCGGATCGTCGGTATGGACCCAAAAGCCGCGCTGGCGCAGGTGGTCGGCCTCCAGGACCTCGGCGGGCGTGTTCACCCCCGCCAACGGCCACCCCACCTTCTGGGCGGCTGCGGTCGCCTCCGCCCGGGTCCGCTCGAGCAACCAGGGGTACAACGCGGCGTCGATAGCTTCCTTCGTCTCTCCCCGCTCGAACGCGTCAGGCCTGGCAAAGGCCGCCCTCAGGTTGTCGTCGTCGAGAACCTCCAGCATCTCCTTGAGCTGCTGGGGAGTCGACATCATGGCCATGTACCCGTCTCCACACGGGTAGACGCCGGTCGGGATGAGCGTCTGCGCGCTCGAGGTCAGGCCGCTCGGATTGGGCTTGCAGTCGCGGTACTGGAAGGCCAGCAGCGTCGACGCCCGCGCCGGCATGGTGGCCAGTGCCTCGACGGCCGCGCAGTCGACGAGCGAACCGCACCCACTCGACTGAGCCGCCTCCACCGCGGCCAATGCGCCGAGCGCCGCCATGCTCCCGACGAAGCACAGCGCCAAGTGGCCGGGCAACCGCAGCGGGTCCTGGTCGCTGCGCCCCTGGAGCAGCAGTGCGCCACTCATCGCCTGGACGACCAGGTCGTCCCATCGGTACTGGGCGTAGGGCCCCGTGGCACCGAAGCCGCTGATGCTGACGATACACAGGCCCGGCGACCGTTCGTGGAGCTCGTCCCATTCGTATCCCCAGCTATCGAGCCCGCCGTGTCCGGTGGCCTCGATCACGAGTTGGGAACCGTCGAGAAGGTGCCCGAGTCGCGCCCGGTCCGCGGCGAGGGCGGGGTCGACGACGATGCTGCGCTTGTTCGTGTTGAGGTGCAAGAAGGCCCCGCCCCGGAACAGGCCGTCGGGTCCACGGGGAGCCCCTTCTTGGTGGCGGAGCGGATCTCCCGCGGGCGACTCCACCTTCACGACATCGGCACCGAGATCGGCGAACAGCTTGCCGCAGTAGCTCCCCGCAATCCCCTCGGCAAGCTCCAGCACCCTGATCCCACTCAGCAGCTGTCGCAGTGGCCTTCCCTCCCCTTGCGCTGCGCTCGACCTTCGTACTGACGAGACTCAAATGAACGTTCTGGCTTCTCCGTGCGGACCTGTCGATGCTCCCGAGCCGGCGCTGCCCACCTCGTTGCGAGATGGCACCAACACATGATGCCGCAGTCCGCTCAGCTCCATTCGCCCCGTGGCGGACACGCTCCCGGGCGCCGGCGCCGACGCGGCCCGGAGAAGCACGCGTCCGATCAGCCGCCCGTCCTGCGTCGCGGCCCGCAGGGTCAGTCGTGCATAATGCGCCGCATGACGATCGAGGACCGGGAGGCCATTCGCGACCTCCTCTACAGGTACTGTCAGTATGCCGACGCAGCCGACACCGAGGGGTAGCTCTCGCTCTACGTGGAGGACGGCTCGCTCGACATGGGATTCGGCGGCGAGCCGTTCGTCGGCACACAGGCCCTCCGAGAATTCGCTTCGGCCCGTCGCCCGGGCACCGGACTCCACCTGTCGGCCAACCAGGTGATCTCCGTCGACGGTGACGAGGCGGCGGTGGAGAGCTACGTCGTCGTTCTGGGAGGACCCGAGGATCCCCGCGTGCGGCTCGCCGGCCGCTACTCGGATCGCCTGCGGCGGGTGCAGGGTTCATGGCGGTTTGTGAGCCGGCGGCTCGACCCGCAGCTGCGGGCCCAGGCGTGAGAACGGCAAGGTGAGGATCGGATACGTCCTGCCCAACAGTTGGGGGCTGCCCGACCCCGCGATGACGTCGAGCTGGCCACCATGGCCGAGCAGCTCGGAGCCGAGTCTCTCTGGGTGAGCCATCACGTCATCCATACCGGCTTTGTCGGCGACCGGCTGGGGACGGGGAACTACTACGACCCTGTGGTGTCATTGGCCGCGGCGGCCATGGCCACGACACACGTCCGACTGGGCACGAGCGTCCTCGTTCTCGGCTACCTGAACCCGTTCGTCACAGCCAGGCAATTGGCGACCATCGACTGGCTCAGCCACGGTCGCCTCGATGTCGGCGTTGGCGTGGGCGGTCTTCGAGCTGAGTTCGAGGCCACCAACGTCGTGGGATTCGAGCGGCGAGGGCGCTACGCCGACGAGCTCATTGACGTGATGAAGCTTCTCTGGATGACAGGGACGAGCTCCTTTGAAGGGGAGTTCTTCGCCTTCGACGACGTGGAGGCCTATCCGGGTCCTTACCGCCCGGGTGGCCTGCCACTGCTGCTGGGAGGGCACGGACCGGCGGCCATCCGTCGCTTGGTTGCCCGCGGGGACGGCTGGCATGGAATCGGCATGGAGCCGCCGGCCGCCCGGGCCCAGCGCCGGGAGATCCTGCTGCGGCTGGAGGAAGCGGGACGGGACATCACCGATCTCCCGATCCAGGTCCGCCTGCACATCGATGCCGACGATCTCGACGAACCGACGTGGCGGTCCAAGGTGCGCGCCTACGCCGAGGCCGGCATCACCGACTTGGTCCTGGCACCGCAGACCCGAAGCAAGGACTCACACCGGCGTTGGCTCGAGACGCTCATGCCGGTCCTCACCGATGCTGGCTGAACAGCTCGCCGCGCTACCGCATACGGGTCCGACTCGTTGTGTCCGCTAACCCGACTGCTCGTTCGTATCGGAGCCCGGTAAGGCCAGAGTCTGCGTCAGCCAGGTAGCGTCAGCTCACCCGGCGTCGGCGGCTAAAGGAGACCTGATGGTACCCAAGTTCGGTTGGCTCTCACCCGTCGCCGGTCATGCGGGCAGCCGATTCGAACCGATCGTCATGTACCAGGAGCAGCACATCTTCCCGAGTGTGCTCCCTCACTTCGACTCTGTCTGGATCGCCGATCACTTCTATGGGTTCGACGAGCCGAAGGAGGAGGGATTTCTCGAAGCGTGGACGACACTCACCTGGATCGCGGCGAGGTTCCCGGACGTGACGCTGTGCCACCACGTGCTCGGCCATGGCTACCGGAACCCGGCTCTCACCGCCAAGATGGCGTCGACGCTGCAGGTTCTCTCGGGCGGGCGGTTCATGCTCGGCATCGGGGCCGGCTGGCGGGAGGAGGAATACCTGGCCTACGGCTACGACTTTCCGAGCACCCCGGTCCGACTCCAACAGCTCGAAGAGGTCGTCCAGATCTGCCGGTTGATGTGGAGCGAGGCGCACCCCCGGTTCCACGGCACCTATTTCCAGATCGACGACGCCGTCGCCACGCCTCGCCCTTCGGTGATCCCGCCCATTTGCATCGGCAGCTCCGGCGACAAGATCGGCCTTCCGATCGTCGGTCGGCGAGCCGACATGTGGAATACGTTCTACCCGGGCTTCGCCGTCTGGAAGGGCAAGCGGGCCATCGTCGACGCAGCCGCCATCGAGGCCGGGCGCGACCCCGCTGCCATCGAGAGCTGTGTCACCCTGAGCGGCGAGCTCCCCGAGTCGGATGCAGCATCGGAGAAGTGGCTCGAGCGCCTGGCGCGTCTGCGCGAGCTCGGCATCAGCCACTTCGTGATGGACTTCGGTCACCCCCTCGATCCCGAACCCGCGCTGCGCTTCGCCGAGCAGGTCATCGCACCCCTCAAGTCAGCCTGACGTGGTGATCGAGGCCTAACTTTCCGACCGCGACCTGGGCGTTTTCCAGAGGCGCTTCTGAGCCGGCCAGCTCGTGGGGTCAAGTCGGGCGTGCGACCGCAGCCAGCTACTGTCTCTGCCGACAGAAGACCGACTGCGGGCGGTGGTGCTCGCCGACACGGAGCGCGATGCCATGCCGATTCGTGAACTGTTCCACTTCATGCAGATCGTCGACGACTTCGACGCCGCGCAGAGCTTCTACGACTCCCTGCTCACACCGCAGACCTACATGCCCAAGAGCTGGTCCGACTTCGACAAGCGGTGGGCATCGCTCGGCGTAGTGGGTCCGGACTTCGTCCTCGAGATCATGGAGCCGAGCGCCCTGCCCGAGGACCAGAACCTGCCGCTACCCAAGTTCCACAACCGCCACGGACAGCACTGGCATTCGTTCTCGTGGTACGTCGACGCAGCCGACATGCCGGCTCTCATCGAGCGGCTCCGTGGCCACGGCGTCCGCGTCCTCACGCCCTATCCCTCCGAAGAAGCGGTCCCCCGGACGATCTTCACCCACCCCAAGGACACGTTCGGGCAGCTCGAGCTGCAGGCGTTCGAGGGCGACGGACGCTGGGACCCGCGCTTCTCGGAGGGGGTGTCGACAGAACCGTGGGCGAGCGGCCCGCTCGGCCTATTGCGGGCGTCGCATCTCACCACCGGCGTGTCGGACCTCGAGCGGGCCCGGGACTTCTACACGACGTGCCTCGAGGCCGAGGTCTTCCACGCCTCGTTGGGACCGGACCGAGACAGCGTCTTCGCCCTGGTCGGCACCGAGACGGTGGTGGAGCTCGCCCGCCCGAAGACCGAGGACTCGCTCCTCGGGCGCGACCTGGCCGAGCACGGCGAGCTCCCGCACGCCGCGACGTTCACGGTGGCCGACATCGACGCGGCCACGCGCCACCTCGAGGAGCTGGGACTTCGGGTCAACCGGAGCGACGACGAGACAATCGTTCTCGACCCGGCCCAAGCCCTTGGCGCGGTGATCGCGTTCACCGCGGCGCGCATCCCCAACGATCCCCGGGACTGACGTCACCCACAGGAGCCATCCCGCTGCGGTCGAGCGCGCTGATGAGTCAGCCGTAGTGGTCGGTCCAACCCGTGCCATCCCAGTACCGGCGTTGCCCGGGCGGACCCCCCGGTGACGGATACCAACCGGCAGCCGCGCTCTGCGGTTGCGCGTCTGGGGGCATCGCGGGTGAGCCTGACGGTGTCGACATGTCCCGGTCGATGAACCGGGCGAAGGACGGGATCGGCACCGACTGGGAGATCGATTCGGTCGGCTCCATCGACCCCGAAGGCAGGAACCCGGAGGCTGGATCGCCAGAGGTCCTTCCGTCGTGGCGGCCATAGCCGCCAGCGCCCGCGAGGCGGGCTCTGAGCATCTCGACCTCGCGCGTCACCGGCCAGGTGGAGAAGGCGAAGACCAGGGCGAAGACTGAACCGACGATGGGGACGAAGGCGATGAGGATCCACCAGCCCGAGTAGCCGGCCTTGGTGACAACCTTGACGGCGGCGACGATCCCGAGCACGGCGAGGGCGATGTAGACGAACAGCAGGAACCCGAGGCCGGCGAACCCGGCCGCGACACCGGTGCAGACCACCCGGTCCGCGGAGGTCGAGAGACAGGTCGCTGCGGCGTGGATCGCGCCGAACGGCGGCGCATACCCAAGGACTCCGCTCACGACAGTCTCCGTTCGTCGCTCTGTTGGCCGCCGGTGCGGTCAGACCGAAGCTGCCGGGAACGGGTTTAGTACACGCAGCGCCCGGAGCCGGGAATGGGGCCGCTCATCCCTCGCGTCACGCGGCCGATCAGCGGGTGGTGTCCGTCCCGGACGGGCCGAGCTGGTGGAGGCGAAGGATCGTCAGCCCTCCCCCGGCGGTGGACACGCGTGCCGGACTAGGCGAACCGGGCCTTGGCCGCCGTCACGATGATGTCGATACAGGTGGCCACCGGCAATGCTGTCGTGTCGAGGGTCAGGTGGTAGAGCCGCGGATCGTCCTGATGCACGTTGTAGAAGATCCGGGAAAAGGCCTCTCGGCTGCGATCGAGATCTCGTTGGGCTTGTCTGGCCGCGGCCTCGTCCGTTCCGGCACCGACCATATGGGCGATCCGGGCCTCGACCGGCCCGTCCAGACGGACGCACAGCACGTCGGGCCGCCCACCGAGGACGACCATCCCGGCCCGCCCGAGAACGACCGCTCCGGTCGTGTCGGCGATCTCACGTAGCACCGACTCGGTGGCGCGCCGATAGTCGTCCGGACTCTGAATCGGCTCGGGGCCGAGCGAGAACGTCCCGATCGGCGCCACGTTGGCGAAGGCGCCGGCCATCCGCTCCCAGAGCTTCGGCGCCCGCTCGTCGAGGTCCTGGGCTTCGTCGTCGGAGATGTTGAGTTGGCGTGCGACGGCGGCGGGGATGGCGCGGTCCAGCAGCACGAGACCGAGCCGCTCGGCCACGGCGGTCCCCACCTCGTGGCCGCGCGCGCCATAGGGCGCCGAGATCGTCACAACTCCCACGGGGGCTATTCCAGCACCATGCCGTTCGACGAGCACGCCCTCTCTGCCAGTCGCTGACCCCGTGGCGCGGGTCCGGCGGCGGACTGAGGTCCCATGACGCTGCACAAGAGCACCCTGCGCTCATACGATTGCGGCCATGGCCGCATATGTCGTTGTCTCGTACACCGTGACCGACCAGGAGGCCTATGCCCCCTACGTTCCCGCGGTCGGCCCCACCCTGCGCGCTCATGGAGCCGAGGTACTCGTGGCGGGTCCCGGCGGGGAGGTGCGCGAGGGGGACCCCGCCGAGCACACCGTGGTGCTCCGTTTCGCATCCAAGGAGGCGGCCCAAGGCTGGTACGACAGCCCGGAGTACCAGGCTGTCATCCACCTACGGACGGATAACAGCCGCGGCTCCCTCGTGATCTGCGACGAGTTTCTCAGGCCAAGCTGAGCCAGCGGGGACGAATCCCGCTTGAGGCGGCGTCCCGGCCCCCTTCCCGAAACCACGGGAGCGGTCGCTCCGGACGATTCTCAGCGGCACGACGCGATCGCTGGCGACTGCGGCGGCAGCGTGTGACCACCGGCTGCCGGTCGGATCTCGACGGTGACCTTCGAGCCCGGCCCGCCTCGGGCCGACTGCGCCAGGGTGAGGACGCCCGCGCCGGGCGGCGAACTGACTCGAGCACCGCGCACCGCTACGACGTAACCAGTCGGGTATTGGACGCGGGGAACAACGATGGCAGTGCACGCTCCGGCGCCGAACCGCCTCCCGGCCGGGGTCGCCACCGAATAGGAATAGCGCATGGTCCGCGTGACCCGGTCGAACGAGTACCGCTGCGGCGTCCCCGAGGTCAGCTGCGCATACGGCTCGCTCAACACGGCCAGCTTGGGCGCGTTGACATTGGAGCCGGTGGCCGGACGCGACGGATCGACGACGAGCGCCTCGATCGACGGCGTGACGGTGCTGGTCGGATCATCACAACCGCAGTAGGACCACTCGATCCAACTGATCCCGTGTGCATCCGCGATCCCCTCGACCCGAGCCAGATCCAACAGGTCGTCGGTGGCGCCGAACTCGGTCTCCACCAGGGCGTCACCGGTTGCCGAAGAGCGGGCGAGGGCGTTGGTGTCGGGCAGTTCCTCGTCGCTCGCGCATTCGGTCGGCTCGGTCACCGCATCGGCCAGGCAGTAGTCATGGAACGACATGCCGAGCCTCGGGTCCGAGAAGTACGGGAGCGTCGTCTGGAGCCCGAAATTGAAGAGCGAGAACGGCTCGTAGAAGACGAGGTGGCTCCGGTCGACGGACCGGATCGCCGCGATCACCTTCGAGTAGAAGGCGCCGAGCTCCGCGTCAGTGCCGTCGGCCTGCCAGGGCTCGTTGAAGAGGTCGTAGCCGACAACCGACGGATCGTCCGCGAACCGGGCCGCGACGTAGCGCCACGCCGCGGCGTACCGTTGCTGGAGTCCAACGCCGCCCGGTCCCGGCTGATCTGTCCAGAGGTTGTCGAAGGCCGCCGCCAGCGCCGGGCTCGAGTAATAGCCGGTCGGAAACGGGAACGCGGCGATCGGGAGCCCGTCGGTTTCGAGTGACCACGTCGGAAACCCCTCACCCCCGAATTCGGCGTTCAGCTGATCCTGGTGAAAGTCCAGCAGCGAGTACACGCCCGCGGGCGAGCGTGGCCACGGTGCGGCTGATCGAGGTCACGTAGCTCGCGGAGAACACCCCTGGCTCGGGCTCGAGGGCGGAGTAGATGATGCCGAGGCGCACGACGTTGAAGCCGTTGGCCGCCAGCGAGTGGGCGGCCGCAGTTCCGAAGCCCGCAGCCGCCGGCTCATAAGGCGCCACCTTTGAGACCATGTCGAGACCGTGCAACGTGACCACCTGGCCGGCGGCGTCGGTGAGGAACCGGCCAGAGTGGCCGAGCGGCACGCTTGGGCCAGCCTGGTATGCCGACAGAGCGGGAGCTGGCTCCGAACGGCCGACGACCAGCAGGGCTACGAGGGCGAGCGACAGCAGGACCGGTCCTCTGGCCGCCCACTGGGCTCGACGGGGATACCGGAGCACCGGCGAATGCTTCTCAGCGGGGCTCCACATGTGCCCAAATCCGGTCCGAGGCTGGCCTGCCAGGATCAAAAGGCACCGTCACCCGACGGACAAATTCAGTCAAGGCCTACCCCCCCAAACGGAACCTGGCGACGATGCCCTCCCCGCGTCGCCCAGCGCTCGCTGGATCGCTCTCAAGCGGGCACAAAGCAACGAGCGACGACCCCGGTCATTCTATTTGATCAAGTTTGATTTGATCTATTTGAGATTGGGCTTATGTCGTCGCCCGAGGTTGCCCCGATCTTTTGCGACGAAGCTGGTCCTCGCTCGAGCCGGTCCCGGAGATATCCGAGTCCTCGAGAATGTCGCCTTCGTGCAGCAGCCGATCCCCATGGTCCGAGAGCTCCTCGAGGTCTTGCGCGCCCCTCGCGTCGCGACTTCAGGGGTTGCACGGAGCTCTTTTGGACGTTCCCAAGGAAATTCACACCGACGAAATAGACCCGATCGGAGCCGCATTTGTGAACCGAGGACGACATTTTTCGTGAACTGCGGGTCTGCGGTCCGATCGTGCCAGGCTTGCGTGTGGGCGGCCTGCTCGGGCTGAGCGACGCGCTGTTATCCTTATCGTCTTGTGTGAGCCGACCGGCTGAGCGGCGGGAGGCCGGGTCCGGGGCCCGCCGTCGTGCAGGTCGGCTCGATGTCCTCTGGTTGCGCCGAGCTCGTCTGACGAGCTTGGCGATGCCGGCAACGAGGTTCGTTCCGACATCAAGGTGTCATCGTCCAGAGGGCGATTGCCATTCGAACCGTGAGTGACAGAGGAGCACACCGAGACCATGGCGGCACCGAGCGCGCGCGATCTCATCATCGCAATCTCCCCGTTCGAGAGGCCGGACCCCGAACTCGTACGAGCCTTCTGTGATGGTGGAGCGCTCGGGGTCCTCGACCTTGGTCGCTCTCCGGCCTCGGCCCAGCGCTCGCTCGCCCAACTACTGGAGAGCTCGCGATCACCCTTCGGCGTCCGATTGGCGGGCCATCACCCCATTGCCCCCGACGAGGTTCCCGAGCTCGCCGACACCGTCATCTTGGCGGAGCCACCCCAGGACCGGGCTGCACTGGCTCGGTGGGAGACCGGGAACCGCCGGGTCTTCGTCGAGGTCCGGTCCTTGGCAGAGGCTGAGGCGGCAATCGGGTCCGGCGCGAGCCGTTTGATCGCCCGAGGGTCCGAGTCGGGCGGAAGGGTCGGCGATGAGACCAGCTTCGTCCTCTTGACCCGCCTGTTGGCCTCCGTCGACGCGCCCGTGTGGGTGGCCGGCGGCATTGGGGTGCACACGGCGGCGGCGGCCATCGCCGCCGGAGCGGCCGGCGTCGTCCTCGACTCCCAGCTGACCCTCCTTCGGGAGTCGACGGTGCCAAAGGAGATCGGCGATTTGATCCGGACGATGGACGGCAGTGAGACCACAGTCCTCGGCGGGCACCGCGTCTATCTCCGCCCCGGATTGCTGTCGGCCTCGTTCGAAGAGAACGCCGACCCGGCGGTGGTCGAGTCTCACCTCGGCCACGAAGACCTACGCCGCCAGCTGCTCCCCACCGGACAGGACGCCGCATTCGCGGCGACGTTCGCCACTCGGTGGCCGACGGCGGGCTCGCTCGTCCACGGTCTGAGCCGCCAGATCGCGCTGCACCTCGATAGCGCTCGCGCCGAGCCTTCGCTTCGACCCGGGTCACCGTTCGCCGAGGCCCACCGAACTCGGTACCCGATCGTGCAGGGGCCGATGACTCGGGTCTCGGACCGGGCGGCATTCGCCAACGCGGTGGCCGCCGAGGGGGGTCTGCCCTTCCTCGCGCTCGCGCTCGCCAGCGGCGAGGAGACCCGCAACCTCTTGGAGGAGACCTCCGCTCTACTCGGGGATCGGACGTGGGGGGTCGGCATTCTCGGGTTCGTGCCCCCCGAGTTGCGCCAGGCGCAGCTGGAGGTCATCCACGATCTCAAGCCCCCGGTGGCGCTGATCGCCGGCGGCAGGCCCTCGCAAGCCAGACCATTGGAGGACGTGGGGATCGACACCTACCTGCACGTCCCGTCGCCCGGTTTGCTCCGCCGCTTCTTGAAAGAAGGGGCGCGCCGGTTTGTCTTCGAGGGTCGCGAATGCGGCGGCCATGTGGGGCCACGGTCGAGCTTCACCTTGTGGGAGTCCCAGATCGAGACGTTGCTGGCGTCGGGTGTCGCCGCCCGGTGCAGCGCATTGTTCGCCGGCGGCATCCACGACGCGGCGCAGCGCGGCGGCGGTGTCGGCGATGGTGGCCCCACTCGTCGAGCGAGGAACCAGGGTCGGGGTGCTCATGGGCACGGCGTACCTCTTTACGGACGAGGCCGTGGAACACGGTGCAATTCTCAAGGGGTACCAACGCCAGGCGCTCGACTGCGACAGAACGGTGCTGCTCGAGACATCTCCCGGTCACGCCACCCGGTGCGCAGACTCCGAGTACGTCCAGTTCTTCCGGAGTGAGCGGGCCCGCCTCGAGGAAGCCGGAACGGGACAGAAGGAGATGTGGGCAACCCTGGAGACCCTCAACCTCGGGCGGCTGCGCATCGCGAGCAAGGGACTGGTCCACGGAGCCGCGGGTCTCGAGGAGGCCCCACGGGACCAGCAAGAGCGGGACGGCATGTTCATGCTCGGCCAGGTCGCTGCCGTGCACACCACCACGACGACCATCTCCGACCTCCACGAAGAGGTGAGCGTCGGGTCCGGCGCGGTGCTCGAGGGCACCGTGGTCCGAGCCGGCGAGATCGGGGACTCGGTGCGACCCGCCACTCCCCCACCGGCGGAGGTGGCCATCGTCGGGATGGCGTGCGTCTTCCCCGGGGCTGCCAATGCTGACGAGTACTGGTCGAACCTGGTTGCCGGTGCCGATGCGATCACCGATGTCCCCCCGGAACGCTGGGACGTGGCGCGGTACTACGACCCCGAGGCCACGGGAAAGGGCGCGGGCCGCAAGACCCCGTCGAAATGGGGCGGGTTCCTTCCCGACATCGCCTTCGACGCGTTGGCCTACGGGATCCCGCCCCGGTCGCTCGCGTCGATCGAGCCGATTCAGCTGCTCGCGCTGCATGCGGCCACCGAAGCGCTGCGCGACGCCGGGTACGGACCCGAGACTGAGCGGGACTTCGACCGGGGGAGGGTCTCGGTGGTGTTCGGCGCCGAGTCCGGCAACGACCTGGCCAGCGCCTACGGCTTTCGAGGGCTGGCCGATCAGTACCTGGGCGGTCTCCCGGAGGCGCTTGACCAATCGTTGCCCGTGCTGACCGAAGACTCGTTCCCGGGGATCCTGACCAACGTCATCGCGGGACGAATCGCCAATCGACTCGATCTGGGCGGCGTGAATTTCACGGTGGACGCGGCGTGCGCGTCGTCACTGGCGGCGGTGGACGTCGCGATCAAGGAACTCATGATCGGCACGAGCGACATGGTGCTCTGCGGGGGCGCCGACGTCCACAACGGGATCAACGACTATCTCCTCTTCTCCGCGGTGCACGCCCTCTCGCCCAAGGGACGCTGCGCCAGCTTCGACGCTTCGGCGGACGGGATCGTGCTCGGCGAAGGCGTCGCCTGCATCGCCCTCAAGCGGCTGGCCGACGCGTGCCGCGACGGCGACCGCGTCTACGCGGTGATCGAAGCGGTGGCCGGGGCGAGCGATGGCCGAAGCCTCGGTCTGACCGCCCCACGTCCCGAGGGCCAGCGCCGCGCCATCGAGCGGGCCTACGACCAGGCAGGGACCCGTCCCACTGAGGTCGGGCTGATCGAGGCACACGGCACCGGCACGGTCGTCGGAGACCGTACCGAGCTCGCCGTCTTGACCGAGGTGTTCGAAGAGGCGGGGGCCGAACCCGCTGTCGTGTGCCCTCGGCTCGGTGAAGTCCCAGATCGGCCACACCAAGTGCGCCGCCGGCTTGGCGTCGCTCATCAAGGCCGCCCGGGCCGTCTATCACGGCGTATTGCCGCCGACCATCAACCTGGTCGAGCCCAACCCCGCCTACGACCGCGAGCACAGCCCGTTCCGGTTCAACGCCGACGCTCGCCCGTGGATCTCCGAACGCCGGGTGGCCGGGGTGAGCGCCTTTGGGTTCGGCGGCACCAACTTCCATGCCGTGCTCCGGTCACCGGACCTCGAGGGGCAGCCCGCGCCGAAGTTCGGAGCCGATCGTTGGCCCGCCGAGCTGTTCCTGCTCCGCGGCGAGGACCGGGCGGCGGCCATCGAGCTCGGCCAGCGGCTGCAGCGCGCCGCCGCCAATGCGGCCCGCTCCCGCGGAGGTGGCAACCCCACGCTGAGAGACCTCGCGGCCAGCACATGGCGATCCGGGTCGGGTCCGGTGCGTCTCGCCATCGTGGCTCGGGACCTCGACCAGCTGGCGGAGCGGCTGGAGCTGGCGCTGAGCAGTTCGCCGACCGGGGCCGAGGAGGTCGGCGAGCCGGGCCGTCGGGGCGACGGCGTCTTTGTCGCGCCGAGCGAGGACGTCGATCCCGGGGCGCTGGCCCTCTTGTTCCCCGGGCAGGGCAGCCAGCGGCCCGGCATGCTCTCCGAGCTCTTCGTCACGTTCCCGGGCCTGCGCCGGCACCTGCACTGCGACAAGCAGTTGTTCGACACCATTTTCCCGCCCGCCGACTTCGGACCCGAGGACCGCGTGGCGCGATCGGCTGCCATCACCGATACCCGCGCGGCGCAACCGGCCATGGGGATGGCCGACCTCGCTGTCGCCGACCTGCTGGCGATGGTCGGGGTGACCGCCGACCTTGCCGGTGGGCACAGCTACGGGGAGCTAGTGGCGCTGACCGTGGCGGGGGCCCTGCGCGCCGAGGATCTGGTCGCTCTCTCGACCGAGCGGGCCGAGGCGATCGTGACGGCGGCGGGCAGCGACCCCGGCGCCATGGCGGCGGTAGCCGGCGGTTCCGCAGCGGTCATGGGCCTGCTCGGGGACGACTCGGCCGTTCTGGCGAACGACAACTCCCCGTCCCAGGTCGTGGTTTCGGGTTCAACCGACGCAGTCGACACCGCATCGGCACGCCTGAAGGAATCGGGAATGAGCGTGAAGAGGTTGCCGGTGGCCTGTGCCTTCCACAGCCCCGTCGTGGCCGCCGCCGCCCGCACCTTCGGCGAGCGCCTCGACGCCCGCACCGTCGCCGCGCCGACATTTCCCGTGTGGTCGAACACGACCGCACAGCCGTACCCGTCGGATCCGGCGGCGATCCGGGCCCTGCTCGCCGATCAGATCGCCCGACCGGTCCGCTTCCGCGAGCAGATCGAGTCGATGTACGAGGCGGGGGCACGGACCTTCGTCGAGGCCGGTCCCGGTCGAGTGCTCACGGGCCTCGTGAGGGCCATCCTCGGCGATCGCCCGCACCGAGCGATCGCCGTGGGCTCCAACAAGGGCGATCTCGTCGGTTTCCTCTCGGCGCTGGCCGAGCTCGCCGTCGCCGGCGTGCCGGTGCAGATCGATGCGCTGTTCGACGGCCGGACCCACAGCACCGATCTCGATGCGGCCCCGGTGGTCCCGGGTTGGACGGTGAACGGCCACCTGGTACGGGTGGCCGACGGATCGGTGATCCCCGGTGGCCTCCTCCCGGCCAACGAGCAGCCCGTCGCCGAGCCATCGGGTGCTGGCGCGCCGACCTCCGGTGGCTGGACGCCGGGATCGGCCCCGGTGCCGGTGCTCAGTTCGGGGACGGTGCCGTCGAGCCCGCGAGAGGCCGTGGTCACTGAATACCTCCGGGGCCTGAGAGAGATCGTCGCATCGGGTCGCGAGGTCATGCTCCGCTACCTCGGCGCCCCGGGGAGCGCCTCGGTTCCGTTCGAGACCGTGATCGATGTGCCCCAGTCGTCCCGAGTTGCACCCGTGTCGGTGGATCCCGGCCTCTTGGAACTCGTCGGGACGACGAACGGCCACAACGGCCACGTGAGTCCCCCCCAACCTGGGGAACACGCGCCGATGCGGCTCTCTCGGGCGGCACTGGCCGACGTGGTCCTCGCCACCGTCAGCGAGCGGACCGGATATCCGGTCGACATGCTCGAACCGGGGCTGGACCTCGAAGCGGACCTCAGCATCGACTCGATCAAGAGGCTCGAGATCGCCGGTGAGCTGGCGGAGCGGATCGGGTTCGGTGGGGAGGCACAGGGCGACATCGATGAGTCCGTGATCGAAGAGCTGGTGGCCGTGAAGACGCTGGACGGCATCGTCACCTGGCTCGAGACGACCCTGGCGGGCGCGCCCGAAGCCGGCTTGGCGCCGAGTGTGCCCGAAGCCCGCCTGGCCCCGAGTAGGCCCGAAGCGCACGGAGCCGGTGACGCGTCGAACGGGGCGCGCTCGAGCAATGGTCACGGCGGCGAGATCGCGCGAGCCGCCGAAACCCGTCCCGACGTACATCTGGATGTTCCGGCGGGCGGCCTGCGGTTCGTGCCCCGGCTCGTGCACGAGGAAGTGAGCGAGCCGGCGTCCCGTAAGGCGCTCCACGGCAGAGAAGTTGTCATCACCGACGACGGCCGCGGGATCGCCGCTTCGCTCTTGGAACTCCTTTCCCGCGAGGGTGCTGCGGTCAGACTGATCGGCGACCACGAACCGATCGGCGCCGTCGACGTGCTCGTGCATCTGAGCGGGTTGTCGGCCGACGCCGGGCCCGGAGCACTCCGTCTGTTCGAGCGCACGCAGGAGGCCGTGGCGGCGGGCGCCAGTGAGGTCGTGGCGGTGACCGCGCTCGACGGTGCGCTCGGCATGTCGAGTACCGCCTCGGTCGTCGAGACCGAGACTTCCGCCGACGTCGTTCGCTTCGGCGGAATGCGTGGCGTTCTGAAGGCGGTGGCGCAGGAGTCCCCGGACCTGAACGTCCGAATGATCGACCTGCCCCCCTCCGCGCTCCCGCCGGACGCGGCGCTGATCATCGCGTCGGAGCTCGCGGCCGATCATGGCCTGCTCGAGGTGGGACGGACCCCGAGCACGAGGTCCTCGGTCGTGGTCATCGCAGAGGAACGGTCGCCGCAGGGAATCGACGATGGCGCCCTGGACCTCGACGCCGACGCGGTCGTGCTGCTCACCGGCGGCGCACGGGGAATCACCGCCCAGGTGGCCGAGGGCTTCGCCGACCGGTTTCGCTGCCGGGTCGTCCTCGCCGGAAGGACCCCCCTGCCGAGCGCCGCCGAGAGCCTGAGAACGCTCGATGCACCCGACGAGATCGCCATCCGGCGGACATTGGCCGCGGCCGAGTTCGGCCCGCCGGCGGTCATCGAGGCCGAGACCCGCCGGATTCTGGCCGAGCGCGAGGTGCGCCACTCGCTGCAGATCCTGACCTCGCTCGGCGCGAGCGTCGACTACCGGTCCGTCGACGTCCGCGACGGGCACGCGGTTCGCACCCTCGTCGAGGACGTCTACGACACCTACGGCCGCCTGGACGGGGTCATCCACGGCGCAGGCGTCCTCGAGGACTGCCGGCTGGCGGACAAGACCACCGAATCCTTCAGCCGGGTGTTCGACACGAAGGTCACGAGCGCACTGGCCCTGTACGAGTCGCTCGCCGACGACGTGCGCTTCGTCGTGCTGTTCGCCAGCGTCTCGGGACTGTTCGGCAATCGCGGCCAGGTCGACTACGCGGCGGCGAACGACGCCCTGGCGCAGTTGGCTCGGAGATGGGACCGCCAGATCGCCGGACGGGTCGTGGCCATCGACTGGGGTCCCTGGAACGGGAGCGGCATGGTGTCCCCCGAGCTGGCCCGCGAGTTCTCGAAGCGGCGGGTCGGGTTGCTCGAGCCCCAAGACGCAATGGACCACCTCTTCGATGAGCTGGCCCGAGGTGCGGGTCCCGAGGTCGTGGTGATGCGGGCCCACCCCGAGGCCCTTTGGGGCGCGAAGCTGGTGAGCAGCGGCGCTGATGGCCACTGACCAAGACCTGGCCGGAGTCGCGATCGTAGGAATGGCGGGCGTCTTCCCCGGTGCCTCCGACGTCGACCAACTGTGGGGCAACATCGTCTACGGGCGCGACGCGATCACCGAGGTCAGCGCGGACCGCTGGGATCCGGTCTATTACGACCCGGAGCACCCATCGATGGACCGCTTCTACTGCCGGCGGGGTGGCTTCATAGACACGCAGGCGGTGCTCGACCCGGCGGCTCTCGGGGTCATGCCGGCGGCGGTCGACCACGCAGAGCCGGACCAGATGTTGTCGCTCGCCCTGGCGGCGCGGGCGGTGGCGGATGCGGGACCCGAGATGGTGGAGCGGGCCCGAGAGCGGGTCGGGGTCATCGTCGGTCGCGGTGGCTACCTCACCCCGGGTCTGGCTCGGCTGGACCAACGGGTGCGCGTGAGCGAGCAGCTCGTCACCGCCGTCCGCTCGCTGCTGCCGAGCGTCGAGGAAAGCGCTCTCCGCGCGATCAAGGACGCCTTCGTGGAGCAGCTGGGCCCGGACCGTCCCGAGGCGACCATCGACCTGGTGCCGAACCTGGCGGCGTCGAGGGTCGCGAACCGCTTCGACTTTCGCGGTCCCGCCTATACGGTTGATGCGGCCTGCGCCAGCTCGTTGGTGGCGATCGACCACGCCGTCCACGAGCTGCGCTCGCGCCGGTGCGATCTCGTCGTCGTGGGCGGTGTGCACCTCTGCCACGACGTGACCCTCTGGAGCGTCTTCACGCAGCTGGGGGCGCTGAGTCGTTCGCAACAGATCCAGCCGTTCGACGAGCGGGCCGACGGGCTCCTGATCGGCGAGGGCGGGGGCATGGTGGTGCTCCAGCGCCTGGACGACGCGGAGCGCCTCGCTGCCCGGATCTACGCCGTGATCCGGGGCACCGGCGTGTCGAGCGACGGGCGGTCGGGGGGCCTCATGCGCCCGAGCGTCGAGGGGCAGCTGCTGTCGCTTCAGCGGGCCTGGCAGGACGCGCGACTGGACCCGACCGAGCTCGACCTGATCGAGGCGCACGGCACGGCGACCCCCACCGGGGACGCCGCGGAGGTCGAGACGCTGCGCCGGTTCTTCGGCGACGCCGGGCGGAGACGACCGGTGGTCGTGGGCTCGATCAAGTCGATGATCGGCCACGCCATGCCGGCCGCGGGGATCGCGGGTCTGATCAAAGGCGCCCTCGCCGTGCACCACGGGGTGCTTCCGCCGACGCTGCACTGCGAGCGCCCGAGGGCGGAGCTGGCCGAATCGGGCTTCCGGACCCTGTCGGAAGCCGAGGTCTGGGCCGGAGGACGGCGGCCCCGCACGGCAGCCGTCAACGCGTTCGGCTTCGGCGGGATCAACGCCCACATCATCTTGGAGCAACACGGCGCGGGCGCCGCCGGGTCCCCGTCGCCGTCCTCGAACGGACACCACACCGAGGCGACAAGGGCCTCCGGCCCCGCCGGTGGCTCGGCCCCGGATGCAGAGCGGAACGGCGGGCTGGTCGAAGGCTCCGTGCCCGACCGGAGGGGCCTTCTCGACGACCTCGCGCTGTTCGCCGCGCTCGACGCCGCCGACCTGCTCCGCCAGCTCGACGACCACCGTGGGAGTTCCCGCTGGACCTCACCGCCGCCGGGCGGCCCCCTGCGCCTGGCGGTGTTCAACCCGACGCCCGAGCGCATCGAGCTCGCCCGAAAGATCGTGGACAAGGGTCGGGCCTGGCGGGGGCGAAGCGACATCTGGTTCAGCCCGCAGGGCTTGGTGAGGGGTGGTGGCGGCGTCGCGTTCGTCTTCCCGGGCGTCGAGCCGACCTTCGAGCCTCGGGTCGACGACGTGGCGCGGCACTTCGGCCTCCCCGAGCCCGTCCTGGTCGGCACTGCGGCGGTCGCCCACGATCTGGGAGGGCTGGGACGGTCGATCATCGCGGTGGGTCGCCTGCTGCACCATGCCGTCTCCGCCCTCGGACTCCGTCCCGATCTCATCGCCGGACAGAGCATCGGCGAATGGAGCGGGATGATCGCGAGCGAGATGATCCCCCCGGAGGAGATCGACGAGTTCATCACGTCGATCGATCCCGGGAGCCTCGAGGTTCCGGGCGTCGCGTTCGCCGCGTTGGGTTGTTCGGTCGAGACCGCCGAGCGGCTGATCCACGGTCAAGAGGGCTTCACGATCTCGCACGACAACTGCCCGCATCAGACCATCGTCTGCGGGGGCGATGCGGCGATGGAGACGCTCGCGAAAGAGCGCGGGCCGAGAAGGTGCTCAGCCAGACGCTCCCCTTCCGTTCGGGGTTCCACACCGAGATGTTCCGCCCGTTCGTCGAGCCGATTCGCCGGGCCCTGGACCGCCTGCCGCTGCAGTCGGCAGCCGTTCCGCTGTGGTCGGCGACGACCTGCGGTCCCTACCCGTCGGCCCCCGACGAAGTCCGGGCGCTGGCCGTCGCCCACCTCGTCGACGCGGGTGCGGTTCCGGGAGCTGATCCTGGCCCTTCATGCCCAGGGGGTGCGCGTCTTCGTGCAGGTCGGCTCGGGAAACCTGCCCGCGCTCATCGACGACACGCTGCACGGCCGCGACGTGCTGACGGTGGCCACGAACTCGCCGCGGCGCTCCGGCTTGGACCAGTTGCTCCGGGCGGTGACCGCGTGCTGGATCGAGGGACACGAGGGGATCCGTTTCGATCGACTGGCACCGCCGACGGAGTCGCGGCCGGGCACGAGTCCCGGCGAGCGTCCGAACCGGCTCCGGCGGCTGGCCCTGCAATCTCACCTGGTTCGCCTCCCGGTGCTCGAAGGGTTCGCCCCGGTCGAGGCGGCGGCGCCCGGACCGACGTTGGCCGCGAACGGCCTCCTCGGAGCGGAGCTCCAGGCGCTGCTGGGCGAGGTGGCCAGCTCGAGCGACGCACTGGTTCGGGCGTTCGCGGAGTCCCGTCGGCCCCAAGGTGGGCTCGAGGAAGCGTCCGCGCGGACCGCGCCCCCGATGCCGGAGCTCCGGAGCGCGGTCCGGCAACGGCTGCTGAGCGTCGAGACCATGCCGCATCTCTCCGACCACTGCTTCTATCGGCAGCCGCCCGGGTGGCCCTCGATGGCGGACCGCTTTCCCGTGGTGCCAATGACCGCCCTGATCGAGCTGATGATCGATGAGGCCGCCCAACTGGCGCCAGGGATGGTGCCGGCCGGGGTCGAGCGGGTGCGAGCACTGCGCTGGCTGGCCGTGGCGCCCCCGGTCGAAGTGACCATCCGCGTCAACCAGCTGCCGGGGGCCGACCGGGCTCCGGAGGGATCCCGCCCCGACCACGGAGTTCGGGAGGCCCGCTTTCGGGTCTCCATCGAGGGGTACGCGCGGGCCGATGTCGTGTTCACGAGCGAGTACCCGGTCCCTCCATCGCCGCCGGCCCCGCTGAGCGACCCACGGCCGTGCCCGGTGGCCGCCGAACGGCTCTACGAGGATCGCTGGATGTTCCATGGACCTCGATACCAGGGAGTGGCGGCGCTCGGGCCGATCGCCGACGGGGGCATCGACGCCGTGCTGATGGCCGGAGGGGACCCGGGGGCCCTGCTCGACAACGCCGGGCAGGTCATGGGGCTCTGGGTGATGATCCAGCAGGAGCGAGACCGGCTCGCCCTACCGATCGGCGTCGAATCGGTCTCGTTCTACGCGCCCCGCCCCGATGCCCGCGTGCCGGTCAAGGCGCAGGTTCGCGTCGCCCACATCGACGGCGACACGGTGCGCGCCAACATCGACTTGTCGGTCGCGGATCGCCCGTGGGCCCGGATCGTCGGCTGGGAGACGCGCCGCTTCGAGAGCGACGAGCCTGTCTGGCTCCAGCTGCTCCACCCCGAGACCAATGCCCTGGCCGAAGCGCACGACGGTGGGTGGACCCTGGCCGAGGAGCACTGGCGGAACTCCAACTCGCGTGAGCTCATGATGCGGCGCTATCTGACGGAGGCCGAGCGGGCTAGCTATGAGGGCCACAACCCGCGCGCCCAACGGCTCTTCCTGCTTGGCCGCATCGCCGCCAAGGACGCCGCCCGACGGTGGTTGTGGCAGCGGGGGTGGGGGCCGATCTGGCCGGCGGAGATCGAAATCCTGAACGACGACCGGGGGCGGCCGATCATGCGCGTGCCGGGGGCGGCCGATCTGCGCGTGTCGATCGCTCACACGGCCTGGGCCGGCGTGGCCATCGTCGGCGACGGCACCGACGTCGGGATCGATGTCGAGGGTGTCGCCGAGCGGTCCCCCACCTTCGTCTCGTCGGCCTTCTCCCCCGCCGAACTCGACGCTCTCGGGCTCGCCGACCGTCCCGAACGGCGAGACGAGTGGCTGACCCGCGCCTGGGCGGCTAAGGAGGCGGTGGCCAAGGCGACCGGAACGGGGTTGGGCGGCCGCCCGAAGGACTTCGTGATCGAGAAGACGAATGGAGACACCATGGAGGTGAACGGGCGCCCGGTGCACACCGTGCGCATCGACCAACTGGTTGTGGCCTACACGCCGACGACGGACACGCGAGGAGCGACACGATGACTGAGCTGAGCGAGGTCGCGATCGACGCCGGCGTCCCGCCGAGCCTCGTCGAGGAGGTACTGGCGACGGTGACGGGCCTCATCATCGAGGTCCTGGGCGACGAGTTCCTGCTGGAGAGCCCCATCACCATGGACAGCGCGTTCGACGAGGACCTCGAGCTCGAGAGCATCGAGTTCGTCGCCCTCTCCGAGCAGATCGAACTTCGCTACAGCGAGGGAATCGACTTCGTCGCGTGGATGGGCGAGATGGAGGTGGAGGAGATCAAGGCGCTCCGCGTCGGAGACCTCGTGACCTTCATCGCCACCAACCTGGGCTGAGCGCATGCCGAAGATCAGGGTCAACGGCAACGAGTTGTTCTACCGGCGCATGGGCTCGGGTCGTTCGACGCTGGTATTCATCCACGGCCTCTTGATGGACAACATGTCGAGCTGGTGGTTCGCGGTGGCCAACGCGGCGGCCCAGCACGCCGACACCCTCTGCTACGACCTGCGGGGCCATGGCCTGTCCGAGCGGCCGGCGACCGGCTACACCGTCGCCGACGGCGTCAGCGACCTGCTCGGGCTCCTCGACGCCCTGGGCATCGACGAGCCGGTCCATCTCTTCGGCAACAGCTACGGCGGCGTCGTCGCCGTCGCCTTCGCCATCGCCCACCCCGAGCGGGTCGCCGACATGGTGCTCATCGAGCCCCATGTCGGCGCAGAGGGCCTGAGCGAGGATGAGCTCGGGCGGCTGTCGGCCGGCTTGGACGAGGCGTTGACCGGACTCTTCCGCGACGACGTCAAGGGGTGGCTCGAGACCAAGGGCGGCCGGAGGATGAACCGGCTGGTCGCCTCCTGGAAGGACTTCTTGACCGAGACCAGCCTGATCGAGGACCTGCGGCAGACCAAGACGTTCTCGGACGAAGCGCTCTCGAGCATCGCGTGCCGCGTCCTTCTCGTGTTCGGGGAGGAGTCGGACATCTTCGAGCGGGCCCGCGTCCTGGCCGAGCGCATCCCCGACTCGGAGCTCCAGGTGTGGGGGGACCTTGATCATTTGGTGCTGCGGGAGGCCCCGGGACGGGTCCGACAGCTCGTCTTGGACTGGATCCGGTCGGCGGAGGCGGCTCCGGTGAACAGTCAGACCCTGGCGGGACACTGATCGGCGGTGGCCCGATTTCTCATCGTGGTGCCGCCGCTCGTCGGTCACGTCAGTCCGACCATCGCACTCGGAATGGAGCTCGAGCACCGAGGCCACCAGGTCGCCTGGGCGGGCCATCGCAGCGTCGTGGCGCCGCTGCTTCCGCCGGGAGCCCGGCTCATCGAGCTGAACGACGAGGTCACCGAGGACCTGGTCCGACAGGTCCAAGAAGGGGCGCAGCGGCTCCGGGGAGCGGCCGCACTCGAGTTCCTCTGGAAAGACGTGCTGCTGCCCCTGGCCGCCTCGATGGTCGAACCGGTCGAGGCCGCGGTCGACGCGTTCGATCCCGACGTCTTGGTGGTGGACCAACAGGCGTTCGCGGGCGGCATCGTGGCCCGCCGACGAGGGCTCTGCTGGGTGACCTCCGCCAGCACGTCCGCCGAGCTGGTCGATCCCTTGGCGGCCCTCCCCCGGGTGGCCGACTGGGTTCGCCGGGGCCTGGTCGAGCTGCAGGAGGGGTTCGGGATCGATCCCTCCGAGGCCGCAGGCAAGGACCTGCGGTTCTCCGAGCACCTGACCATCGCCTACACGACCGAGGCGCTCGTCGGCACCCCGAGCCTGCCGCCGAACGCGGGTCCGGTGCTGATGGTCGGGCCCTCCATCTCAAGATCCACCGAGGTGGATCGGCGCGACCGCGCCAGCGACTTTCCGCTGCACTGGCTCGAAGAGGGAGGACCCCGGATATTGGTCACCCTCGGCACGATCAACGCCGACATCGGGGGTCGCTTTTTCGCCCGGGCCGTCGAAGCCGTCGAGGGGTCGGGCGTTCGTGCCGTGCTCGTGGCGCCGCCCGAGGTGGTCGGTGAGGTTCCCGGGAACGTCCTCGTGCGGCCCTCGATCCCACAGCTGGCGGTGCTGGACCATGTCGATGCCGTCGTGTGCCACGCCGGTCACAACACCGTCTGTGAGTCCCTGGCCAAGGGTCTCCCGCTGGTCGTCGCGCCGATCCGGGACGATCAGCCGGTCATCGCCCAGCAGGTCGTGGCCTGTGGAGCCGGCATCCGGGTCCGCTTCGGTCGCGTCAGCACCGCGGAGATGCGTTCGGCCCTCGACGGGGTCCTCGACGACCCGAGCTACCGCTCGGCGGCCCGGGACATCAAGGAGTCCTTCGAGAGGGCGGGCGGGGTCCCGGTGGCGGCCGAGCAGCTGGAGTCCCTCGCCGCGCGCTGGCACGCCAGGGCCGCGCGGTAGTCGGTGCGCACGCCGCTCAGGAGACGTCGCTGTGCGGAGGGCCGATGCACCGGATGAACGGAACGGACTCGGGCTTCCTCTCCCTCGAGCTCCCCTCCCAGCCGATGCACAACCTGGTGCTGGCCGTCCTGTCGCCCGCCAGCAATCCCGGCGGCACCCCGAGGCCGATCACACTCGAGTACCTGCACCGACACCTGGCGCAACGCATCGACGAGTTGCCGGCCCTCCGTTGGCGGGTGCAACGGGTCCCGTTCGGACTCCACCATTCGGTCTTCATCGAAGACCCGGAGTTCGATCTGCGCCGACATCTGACGGCCGCGACCCTCCCCGCTCCGGGCGACACCCAGCGGCTCGACGAATTCTGCGCCAGCCAGGGCGAGACCTGCCTCGATCGCCGGTATCCCCTGTGGCGATTGACCCTCGTCGACGGGCTGGCCGAGGGCAACCAGGCGGTCGTGCTGTGCATCCACCACTGCTTGATGGATGGCGCGGCGCTGCTGGTGAACCTGGCTCGGATCTTCTCGGGTGAATCGCACGAGGCCGCCGTAGCCGCCTCGAGCTGGGTACCGGACCCGATCCCCTCACGATCCCGGCTGCTCGCGCGGGCGTTGCTCGATCACCGGAAGACCCCGGGTAAGGCCTGGAGGCTGGTGCGGCTGTGGCGGAAGAGACAGCCGGCCGTCCGGCTGCAGGAACGCCAGTCCAGCATCAGGGTTCCCCGGCCGCGGGCGGACACTCCCCAGTGCTCGCTCAACCAGTCGTTCAGCGCTGAGCGCACCTATGTGACGGCCAATCTTTCGATGGCCGATATCCGACACGTGAAAGAGGTCGCAGGGGTCACCGTCAATGATGTCGGGCTCGCGATCGTCGGCGGCGCCCTCCGTGCCCATCTCCTCGAGCGGGACGAGCTCCCCTCCGCCCCCCTCGTCACGGGTGTGCTGGTCGGTCTTGAGAACGACATCCCCCGCACCTCGGGAAACTTGCTCGCCGGCTTCGCCACCTCGCTGGCGACCGACATCACCGACCCCTGGGCGCGCCTGCGAACCATCCACGAGGTGACCGCGAAGGCGAAGAGGCTCTTCAGCGCGCTCGGCAGTGACATCGCCCCCCTGGCGCTGGACTGCTATCCCCCCTGGATTGCCGAGCCCACGATCCGCCGCCGGAACCGGCGACTCCTGGAGGGCTCCGCTCTGGCCGACCACAATCTCACGGTCTCAAACCTGAAGGGCCCGCAGGCGCCCTGGACACTGGGCTTCGCCCCCGTCGAGGAGCTCTTCCTGGCGGGTCCTCCAAACACCGGGGTCGGGGTCACCATCGCGATCTCCACGTACGGCGACACGGCACACGTCGCGGTGCTTTCCTTCGCGACGGCACTCGACGCGCCCGTGGAATTCGGGCACCGGCTGGAAGCATCCTTGGCCGAACTGGTCGGGGCCGCCAACGCGTCGGCGGACGGCCGCGTTCCAGCCGACGCCCCGGTCCACGCCGAGGCCCCGTCGACCGGCTCCGTGGAGGCCGGAACCGAGGGCGGCCCGGTGCCGTCTCCCTAGACGAAGGACTCGTCGCTCAGGCCGGGCGGTGGGATCTGAAAGCTCTCCCTTCGGCGCCCCCGGCCTCCCACAATGCGAACCTCGATCCCGTAGTCGAAGGGCCGGCGATCAGCCTGGCTGCCCGTCACGTCAAGGTCCGCCGTGAGGGGTACCGCCAGTGATGGTGTCAGAGAAGGGCGATGAACTCAGCCGGCGTGAGACCGGCTTGTCTCAGGACCGAGCGGAGCGTGCCGGCCGCAAGCTCCCGATGCATCGGCACGATGACCGTTCGGCCAGCGTTCCGGAGCTTCACATGACTACCGCGCTGGCTGACCTGCACGAAACCGGCCTTGGCCAGAGCAGCGATGACCTCGGCACCGCCGACGACCGGCAGCGCCGGGCTCACGCCGAGAGCTGGACAGTGGCGATGATCGGAGGCTCGATGGCCTCGGGCAGGGCCTCGTCCTCGAAGTACAGCTCGAGTGCTTCCCGAAGATTGGCGAGAGCCTCGTCGACCGTGCGTCCCTGGCTGGTCACCTCGACCTCCAGGGCGCGCGCGACGTACCACCCGTCTTCATGCGTGACCGCGGCCGTGAACTGCACGATCACCACAATACGACGTCGAGGTTCGCGCACTGGAACGCACCACCCGCCGAAGTGGCTGGCCAGGCGATTGGCGCCCCCGGCCTCCCACAATGCGAACCTCGATCCCGTAGTCGAAGGGCCGGCGATCAGCCTGGCTGCCCGTCACGTCAAGGTCCGCCGTGAGGGGTACCGCCAGTGATGGTGTCAGAGAAGGGCGATGAACTCAGCCGGCGTGAGACCGGCTTGTCTCAGGACCGAGCGGAGCGTGCCGGCCGCAAGCTCCCGATGCATCGGCACGATGACCGTTCGGCCAGCGTTCCGGAGCTTCACATGACTACCGCGCTGGCTGACCTGCACGAAACCGGCCTTGGCCAGAGCAGCGATGACCTCGGCACCGCCGACGACCGGCAGCGCCGGGCTCACGCCGAGAGCTGGACAGTGGCGATGATCGGAGGCTCGATGGCCTCGGGCAGGGCCTCGTCCTCGAAGTACAGCTCGAGTGCTTCCCGAAGATTGGCGAGAGCCTCGTCGACCGTGCGTCCCTGGCTGGTCACCTCGACCTCCAGGGCGCGCGCGACGTACCACCCGTCTTCATGCGTGACCGCGGCCGTGAACTGCACGATCACCACAATACGACGTCGAGGTTCGCGCACTGGAACGCACCACCCGCCGAAGTGGCTGGCCAGCGAATTGGCGCCCCCGGCCTCCCAGAATGCGAACTACGAGCCAGTAGTTGAAGGACCGGCGATCACGCTGGCGGCACGCCATGCGAAGGTCCGTCGTGAGGGGTACGCCAAGTGAGGGCGATCGTGCACCCCGGCGCCGGGGGCGCCACTACCCCCGCCATCAGGGTCGCCAGTCCTGAAAGGACCGGGTCGGGGGACGAGTTCTCCCAGCGTGGGGCAGGTCCCACCCCGCCAGTGGCGAACCCCGACTCATTGGGGTGGTTGGTATGAAAACTGCTTCTCGACCAAAGGTCGACGGCCGGATGGTCATGGCGGTGGCCCATCGACTGACCGAGCGGGATCGTTCCATCCTCACCATGCTCTACCGCCATCGCGTCTTCACTACCGACCAGCTGGCCGAAATGCACTTCGACAACATCAACACTGCACAGCACCGCTTGACCATGCTCTACCAACTCCGCCTGGTGGAGCGGTTCCAGCCGCTGGACCGTCGCTACGTGTCGCAGCCGTACCACTACGTGCTCGACCAACTCGGCGCCATGGTGGTCGCAGCCGAGGCGGACAAGGACCCCGACCAGACGCAATGGCAGTACGAGAAGGCTCTCGCCATCGGGCGCAGCCAGCGACTCGCCCACCTGGTCGGCACCAACGGCTTCTTCAGTGCTCTCGTGGCCGAAGGCCGGCGGCGGGATGACTGTGCCCTGCCGCTGTGGTGGTCGGAGCGCCACTGCGCCTACCAGTTCAACGAGATCGCCCGGCCCGACGGGCTCGGGGTGTGGGAAGAAGGCAGCACCAGGGTGGTCTTCTGCCTGGAATACGACCGCTCTACCGAAACCCTCGAGCGCCTGGAGAAGAAGCTCAAGAGCTACGAGGACCTCCAGATCGCCAGCGGCTACGCCTATTGGGTCCTGTTCTGCTTCGGCCACCCCCGCCGAGAGGCGGGTGCACGGCGCGCTCTGGCACAAGCCAACGTCCCGGTGGCAACGGCGGCACTGGTGCCGACACAGCGGCCGCACGAGGCGATCTGGGCGCCCATCGGCCACGACGGGTGCCGGATGGGCCTGGCTGAGCTGGCCGGTGTGCCTCATCCGCCCGAGTCCTATAAGCGAATCGAAGAGACTCGTGAACACCGCCGCCGAATAGACGGGTAACGGCGCCACGATTACCCCCAAGCCGACGTGCTAACCGGAGCAAGCGCGATTCCGTCCGCGGTCGCCTCAGGTCGCCTCCCTGCCGGCGTATTGGGGCACCCTGCTCAACCGACGACAGGGTGAAATGCTGGTCGAATGTCAACGACTCCTCCGGTGTCAAACAAGGTATTGGTCTCTCGTCACTACGAGGACTTCATAAACAAGGGAGACCTCAGCGCCGCTGACCGTGACCTTCGACCAGATTTCATCGACCACGCCGCTCCGCCAGGCACGCCACCAGGCCCAGAGAGCGCGAAGAGTTGGATCACGATGGTGCGAACGGGCTTCCCGGACATCCAATTGCGAGAGGAGCAGAGCATCGCAAGTGGTGACATGGTCGGCGTTCTTGCCTGTTGGCGCGGGACCCATCAAGGTCCCTTCTTTGGCATCGAACCGACAGGGCGAGCCGTTGAAATGCGAGGGATGGTTCTTTGGCGGATCGCTGACGGCCAACTTGCCGAGCGATGGGCCGTCCTCGACTACGACGCTCTCCTGGGAGCGATCGGCGCTGGCTCTTGAGCCCATAGCCGGCGAACTGGGGCAGCCTTCGCGCACCCGACCGGTATTGGCAAGTTGCGGATGGCCTATGGGGTCGGTTGCCTCGGGCTTGCAACAATGGCCACCAGAGGGATCGGCCGAGACGTTTTCGCTTGATACGCGTCATACCGCCTGTTGTTGGTCCCGTTCATGAGTTCCCAGAGCCGTGGATAGTCGGGATCCGTCGAGTCGATGACCGTGGCCCTTCCAGGGAACCGCCTGCGACCCACCTGGACTTCGACTTCCGGTCTGGCGCACAAGTTGTGGAACCAGGCCGGTGCGTGATCCTTTCCGTCGTTCGAGGCGGCCACAATGATCTTTTCCCCGTCCCGCGCGAATACCAGAGCCGTCAACCGGGGCTGGCCCGTTCTGCGTCCGACGGTGCGCAAGAGGAGGGTCCACGCCCCGATCATGCCTGCACCGACCCGGCCATCACTTCGGGCATAGATCCATCTGTGGAGTCGCAACATTGCTGCGGGCCCACTCTTGGGTGCGGTCAGCCTGTTCATGGTTCTGGGGATGAGCGGCGGCAGCTTGTCGCCCCCGACGGTGAGATCGGTCTTCGTGTTCATCGTTACCTCGCTCTCGTGTTCCTGGCGTTCGGTGTCTTGTTTCGACTTGCAGCGGAGCGGGCCTTCTTCGCCGGATGGGTGGGATGTCGGGCGGCGAGCGTCGGCATCATCAGGGCCAGGACCTCCTCGGTTCGTTCCCAGAGGTCCTTACCGCCCGAGTCCAGGAGCGACAGTGAGTCGATTCCGACGATCCAGGCAAAGATCGCCCGAGCCGTGGAGAGGGGATCGAGACGCGCCGCGAACTCTCCCGAGCGAACCCCACGCTCGATTAGGTCGGCGATGGACTGCACTCCGAGCGCCTGGAACGACGCGTACTCCGAGCCAGGGCCGGAACGGACGCTCAGGTCGGCTCCCAGGCGGACGACACAGTGCATGGTGGGGTCGTCGGAGATCAGCCGCGCTCGGCGTCGCAAGGCACTACGCAGCTCGTCGCTCGCGGAAGCACCCGGTTCCGCATCTGCCCCGAGTCGAGCGATCAGCTCCTGCTGCTTGGCCCGGAAGGCGGCGAGGGCGACTTCCTCCTTGTTCGAGAAGTGGAAGTAGAACGCGCCTTTGCTCATCCCACTGGCGAGGATGAGATCGTTGAGGGAGACGCCGTCGAAGCCATTCTCGGCAAAAGCCCGGGCTGCGGTGTCGATAATGAGCGAACGCGTTCGCTCGGCGCGCTGTTGACGGGCCCCCGTAGTGCTCGTTGGCATCAGCAATAGTAAAACATACCGATCGGTCGGTTTACAAGCCAAGTCCGACCGCCCGACATGCCGGATACCGGACGCCCGCCGCCTGAACCCCCTAGCCCCGTTGTGCCTGCTTGAGACTGGTGGCAGGTGCTGCGGCTGATTCGTAGCATCTAGAGGTCCTTGCGGGACTGACTCAAAAGTGCCTGCCGCTGGTCTGTGCCAGTTGGCCTATTAACGAAAAGTCTCCCGCTCGGGCTTCGCCACGGTGTGGCTCAAAAGAGGATCGAGCACGAACAGTCCACAAGCAGGAGTGCCCCCGTGGTTTCCATCGAACCAAGGAGGTATTCATGAATGTGATGATCGGGGTCGACCCCCACAAGGCATCGCACACCGCGGTGGCCATTGGTCGGGACGAGGACCAGATTGCCAGCGTCAAGGTGCGAGCGACGCTGCCGCCAGGTCGACCAGCTCTTGACGCTGGGCCGAGCCATTCGAGAAGCGCACCTGGGCCATCGAGTCAGTGGGCGGCATGGGTTACCTGCTGGCCCAGCAGCTGGTGGCCCGCGGGGAGGACGTCCTCGATGTGCCGGCCACCTTGGCTGCGCGCATCCGGGTGTTGGCCACCAAGCGGTCGAACAAGAACGATCCCAACGATGCCCACTCGATCGCCGTTGCCGCCCTGCGGGCCCCGGCGCTTCGCCAGGTCGAGCCGGCCGATCACGCCGAGGTCCTCCGTCTTCTCTCGAAGCGGAACTGGGATCTGGGCCGCCAGCGAGCTCGGGTCGTCTGCCGGCTGCACTCGCTCTTCTCCGAGCTCGCTCCGGGCGGAATTGCCAAGGAAC
>CAWHYR010000003.1:0-152965 GCA_963833735.1 uncultured Actinomycetes bacterium
CTGCCGCTGAAACCACTTCGAATCCCCAGTGGCGATTCGGCACCATGAGGACCGCCCCCGGCAAAAGGCTGTCAGCATCGAATATCTCCGGCTCTGTCCCGTCGGCGCCTTTTCATCGGCCCCCTCGTGGAACCGGCGTCGCCGTGGTCGACCTGCGGCCTGGATCGGGCACATCCGACAAGGTCTCGTGGGCGTTGTCCATGCGGAAAATTCCATTGGCAAAGCGCGATGAATTCGGACGAATCCGAAACACGTCGGTTATTCCACCAGATAGGACTCGGCTCCGAGCCTCAAAAATCTTATTCTAGCCCCTGGCCCTATGCCCGAACAGGTTACGCTCGATCCGCTGTTTTGTGGGGTCCAAACTGTGCAACCCATACCGCCAAATGATTTTGACAAGATCGCGCGCTGGCATTTCGCGGTAGGCGGACTGGACACGCAGCAAGAGACCCTGGAACTGGCAGCCCATTCGCCTTCGTCGCCTCAAGGCATTTCCTAGCGCCGAGCAACTCGCGCTCAGTCTGACAAGTCTGCCGGTCGCCGGAGCCATGGCCCAGTACGGCGACAAGATCATCCGGCACGAGCTGGTCATCGACGCCGAACGGTTCGAGGAGAACACCGGAGCATTTTTCCAACCGCCGAAGCGATCCTCGCGGGCCTGCGCATCCGCACGGGGGCCGAGATCGTCTGCCCGGCCGTGTGCGACCGATCCTGGGCAGCTCCGCAAACATCGCCGCCGAATAAATGCCGGGCTTTCCACTTTGAACGCGGCCTTTCGTATTACGCGGCCCTGGAGCCGAAACTGTTGCTGGTCGATGATCTCGACTGGGTGCGATCTAACCTCGGGAAAATCGTCCACCTCACCGAAGACGCGAGCTTCCAAACGGCGGTCGAAGCGCTGTGTACGTATATGCTCGCGTCCAACGACCGGATGAAGGTCGCTCAGCTCTGGACGGCGTGGAAGCGATCTTCGACATCGAATACGAATTGCGCTACCGCCTGGCGACGCTGTCGGCCAAGTTGCTCGGCTCGACCAAGCTCCACTGTCGCGAAGTCTACGCCGACATGAAAACCCTCTACGGCGAGCGTTCGAAGATCATCCACGGCAAGCAACTGGCCAAAAAAGGGGACGCCCACGATGTCAAGGTCCGCGACCACATCATGCGGATGCGGACCCGGCTCGCACAGTTGCTTACCAAGCTAATCGCGCTCGGCAAGGTGCCGACCGAGGACGAATTCGAAGAAATGCTCTTCGAGAAAAATTCGGACGATTTGTCCTGACGCACGTTACCTACTTTTGGGAGGCCCGCCGCCCAGGGCGGGCCAGGAACTCTGGCTCATGGCGAACCACGGCGAAATGATCTCGTTCATCTGGAACGTGGCCGATCTCATCCGCGACTCCTTCAAGCGCGGGCACTACCAGGACGTCATCCTGCCGTTCACCGTTCTGCGCCGGATCGACTCCGTCCTCGCGCCGACCAAACAGAAGGTGCTCGACGCCTACAACAAGCTCAAGGACAAGCTCGCCAACCTCGACCCGCAGTTGTGCAAGGCGTCCGGGTTCGCGTTCTACAACACGTCGAAGTACGATTTCGACAAGCTTCTCGCCGAGCCGCGCAACTTGCCGCTAACCTGCGCAGGTACATCAACGGATTCTCGAAGAACATGCGCAACGTGATCGAAAAGTTCGACTTCGAGAACACGATCACGAAACTGGAGAGCGGCCAACCTGCTTTACAAGGTGTTTGAGAGGTTCGCGGACAGGACCAGGATTGACTTGAACTCTCTCAAGAACCACGAGATGGGCTACCTGTTTGAAGAACTGATCCGGAAATTCAACGAAGCGCTTGACGAAAACCCCGGCGAGCACTTTACGCCCCGTGAGGTGATCCGCCTCATGGTCAATCTGATCACCGCCCATGACCAGAAGGCTCTTCGGAAGGGGAAAGTCATTCGCACCGTCTACGATCCCTGCTGTGGGTCCGGGGGCATGCTCACGATCGGCAAAGAGTGCATCCTCCAGATCAACCCCCAGGCCGACGTTCACCTGTTCGGTCAAGAAGTGAACCCGCAAACGTTCGCGATCAGCAAGTCGGACTTGTACATGAAAAGCGCCGACGGCCGCGACGCCGACAATATCGTCTTCGGCAGCACTCTGTCCCACGACGGCCATGCCGACCGAACATTCGACTATCTGCTCGCCAATCCGCCGTACGGCAAGGATTGGAACCTCGATGCCGACGACGTGCGCAAAGAGGCTGCCCGGGCGACGAAGAACCGATTCGAGGCCGGTCTGCCGCGGATCAGCGACGGGCAGTTGCTGTTCCTCCAGCACATGCTCGGACGAATGCACCACCCGAGCGAGGGCATCAGCCGCGTCAGCATCATCATGAACGGTTCGCCGCTGTTCACCGGCGACGCCGGCTCCGGGGAAAGTGAAATTCGCCGCTGGATCCTGGAGAACGATTACCTCGAAGCCCTGATCGCGCTGCCCCAGCAGCTCTTTTACAACACCGGCATCAGCACCTACGTCTGGGTGCTCGCCAACACCAAGCCCGCCGACCGCAAAGGCAAGGTCCTGCTCATCGACGCTTCCGAGGCTTGGCTGCAGCGGCGCAAAAGCCTTGGCGACAAGCGCCGCGATATACCCGACGGCGTTGAACGGCCCGAAAACTATATCCCGTACATTGTGGAATTGTTCGAGAAATTCGCGGACGCCACCGCCGTTATTCCCTCCGACGAGCCCAAGGAAATCCGCGCCAAAGTGTTCCCGGCCACCGCGTTCGGCTACCGCAAGGTAACCATCGAACGCCCGTTGCGGCTTAACTTCCAGGCCAGTCCGGACCGCATCGCCCGCGTGGAAGAGGCCAGGGCGTTCCAGAACCTGGCCGTCAGCAAGAAAAAGGACAAAGACGATCGGGCCGCGGATGAGGCCGCGGGCCGAGAGCGCAAAGGGCCATTCGCGAGATGCTGAAGGCGCTGCCCAGCACGCTAGCGAAGGATCGGGCCGCGTTCCTGGTGGCGCTCGATGCGGCGGTGAGCAAGGCCGGCCTGCGCCTGGCGGCGCCCGTTAAGCGGGCCATCCTCGATGCCCTCAGCGAACACGATGAGACGGCTGCGATCTGCCGCGATGAGGAAGGCAACTCCGAGCCGGACGCCGACCTGCGCGACACCGAGAATGTGCCACTCGGCGAAAGCGTGCCGGCGTTCTTTGAGCGCGAGGTAAAGCCGCACGTGCCGGATGCCTGGGTCAATGAAACGATTCGCGACGAGAAGGACGGCGGCGTCGGCATCGTGGGTTACGAGATTAACTTCAACCGCTACTTCTACCGCTACCAGCCGCCGCGACCTCTGGAAGCCATCGAAGCGGACATCAAGGCAGTCGAGCAGGACGTGCTGAAACTGCTCAGGGAGGTGACAGGATGAGCAAGAAGAAGCCGGCACAGGGAAGGCTCGTCCCGGCGAAGCCAGCGGCGGTGATGGTGCCATCGGACCTGCTCGGCGATGTCCGCGCCCTGATCGAGCAGGCACGCGACGCCACCGCCCGGGCTGTCAACGCGGCACTGGTGCTGCTTTACTGGCAGGTCGGCGCCCGCCTCCATTCAGAGGTCCTCAAGGGGAACCGCGCCGAGTATGGCCAGGAAATTCTTTCGACACTGTCGAAAGAATTGGTCGCCGACTTTGGCAGTGGCTATTCTGTCCCCAACCTGTCACGAATGCTGCGCCTGGCCGAGGTGTTCCCAGACATGGCAATTGTTGCGACACTGTCGAAAGAATTGGGCTGGAGCCACTTTGTGGAAATCCTGCCCATCAAGGACCCCCTCAAGCGCGACTTCTACGCTGAGATGTGCCGAATCGAGTGCTGGAGCGTCCGCTCCCGCCGCCGCACTGGCCCGCGAACGGCTGAAGGAGGTGGCCGGGTGATCATGCCCGCTGAGATTGCGATTGTGCCGGCGCTGTCGGCAGAATGTCCGGATGGCGATTTGTCTGGACAGTACCGCGACCAAGGGGCCGACCGTTGGCAATTGTCGGGCGCTGTCCCGAGAATCGGGCGGATCAGGGCCCCGCGGGAGCGACCGAAGCCGTCGGTCCGGTAAAATGAACGTGCCCCGCACTCCAGGGAGAAGAACCATGCAGACGATCCATGCGACGCGAAAAGACCGGCAGCGACGGCAATCTGACCCTCCACGTCCCGCTCGGCCAGCCGGACACCGAGTTCGAGGTGGTCGTTGTCCTTCAGCCAAAGACGACCGCAACCGGCATACCAACTCCGCCATCAGCCGCCGATCGGTGGGCCGCCATCGACGCCTTCCGGCGAGCGTCTGGCTGCCTCCGGGCGTGACTTTGGCGACAGCGTTCAGGACATCCGGGAGGATCGCGACCGATGACCCGTACGTCGTTGATTCGAGCGTCGTCGTGAAGTGGTTCACGCCCGAATCCCTCACAGCCGAAGCGAATCGCCTTCGCTCTGGAAGTGATCCACTTCACGCTCCCGATTTCCTCGATGTTGAAGTGGCAGCGATTCTCTGGAAGAAGATGCGACGAGGCAGTGATGACCCGCGCAGAGGCAGATTTTATTCTGACGCAGGTTCCGCTCGCCGGCATCACCCGGCATCCCACGCACGCCGCTCGTCGCCCCGGCGTTCGACCTCGCCGACCGTAGCGGGCGAACCGTGTACGACTGTCTGTACCTGGCCCTCGCCGTGCAACTCGGCGGAGTGATGGTGACGGCGGACGAGAAACTGGTCAACGCACTCAGCAGCACCCCCTGGGCCACCCACATTATCAAGTTGCAGGATGTTCCATGAGCAGCCCGACATTCGACACGAGCGCGGTCCGGCGGTGGAAGCGGTATCCAGATTATCGGCCAGCTGGAATTCACTGGCTTACTGCGATACCCTCGCAATGGCAGGTTTTGCCGCTGAAGCGGATCGCTTCTCTTGGGAGCGGTGAGAACATCACAGCGGAATCAATTACCCCCGAAGGTGATTACCCCGTCTATGGAGGCAACGGACTGCGCGGATATGCGACCGCTTTCACCCATTCCGGCCACCATGTACTTATCGGCAGACAAGGTGCGCTGTGCGGTAACATCAACTACGCCACCGGACGGTTTTGGGCTTCTGAACATGCGGTCGTCGTTTCCCCTCGACAACCTGTTGCGGTCCTTTGGTTAGGGGAAACTCTCCGGACAATGAATTTGGGCCAATATGCCATGTCAGCAGCACAGCCGGGGCTTTCCGTCGAACGGATCATTCAACTCTCCATCCCTGTCCCCCCGCCCCAAGAGCAAAGGGCGATTGCGGCGTTCGTGGATCGGCAGACGGCCCGCATCGACGCGCTAATCGGGCACAAGGAGCGGTTGATTGCGCTGCTGGAGGAGAAGCGGCAGGCGGTCATCAGCCACGCCGTCACCCGCGGCCTCGATCCCACGGTGCCCCAAAAGGACTCCGGCGTTCCGTGGCTCGGCATGGTTCCAGAACACTGGAATGTGAGCCGAACAAAGTTTGTAGCTCGGTTAGAATCGGGCCATACTCCGAGCCGTCAGTGTCCGGAATATTGGGAAAACTGCACGATTCCTTGGTTCACTCTCGCCGACGTTTGGCAACTTCGAGATGGGTGGCAGGAATACATCTCCGAAACAGTGGAAAAGATCAGCGAACTGGGTATTGCAAACTCCGCGGCTCGGCTCCTTCCGGCTGGCACTGTCGTCATTTCGCGGACAGCGTCCGTCGGATTTTCGGGGATCATGGCATTGGCGATGGCAACTTCGCAAGATTACGTCAATTGGGTTTGCGGTCCGAAGATCCACCCCGAGTACCTTCTGTATGTATTCCGGAGCATGCGACAAGAGTTCCGTAGGCTTGTGATGGGCTCAACCCACCAAACCATTTACATGCCAGACGTTAACGGCTTTCAAACCTTAGTGCCGCCCATCGAAGAACAGAAACAGATCGTCGCTTATCTCCGAAAAGTTAATGATCGCGTTCGCCTCCTGCTTGGGAGCATTCGTGATGCCATCGCCTGCCTCCACGAATACCGCACGGCCCTCATCTCGGCGGCCGTCACCGGGCAAATCGATGTTCGCGGCGAGGTATAATGGAAAGGAAAGGAGACACAACCATGATCCGCGTTGTTCTTCAATCCAGGACCGGCCCCGACGGCACGCTTCACCTCGATGTGCCCCTCGGAACCGAACTGGCCGATCGAGAAGTGCGCATCGTGATCGAACCGCTTCCGAAGCCGATGTCTCAAGAAGAATGGGTCGCCTATGTGCAGTCGATTGCGGGCAGCATCGACGACCCTACGTTCGAGCGCCCAACGCAGTGCCCGCGGTGCAACGATCAGGAATTGCGCAAGCCGTGAGCAGACGCTGACCGTTCATCCACATGCCGGCCCCTGATGTGGCGGCCGGCAGCGGGCAGAACATGTATGCATTGAATCATGGGAGGGAAAATCATGACCCGCATTGTGCTGAAGTCGAAGGTCGGGGCCGATGGGGTGTTGCAACTTAGTGTGCCGCTGGGGGCCGCTGAGGCGGATCGCGAAATGCGCGTCATCATCGAGTCCGAGCCGTCGGTGACCCAGCAAGAATACCTGGAGTTTCTGCAAAAGACCGCTGGGACCTGGCAAGGCGAATTCGAGCGGCCGGAGCCAAGGCAACCCGAAGAGCGAGACCCCTTGTGATGAAGTATCTCCTGGACGCGAACGCCTGGATCGGCCACCTGCGGCAGAATAATCCTTACGTAACGCAGTGCTTGAGTCAGCATCTCGCCCTGGCCAATAACTGCACGGTGGTGACGCACAACATTGGCGAATTCAGCCGAGTCCCCGGCTTGACCATTGAAGATTGGCAGGTTCCATGAACAAAACGATCTCCGAACAGGCCCTCGAAACCGCCATCATCGCCGACCTGGCGAAGGCCCACTACATGCACAGGCCGCCGACCGCGTTCGACAAGGCCCTCTGCCTGGACCCCGGTCCGCTCATCGACTTCATCGAGGCCACGCAACCGAAGGAGTGGGCCAAGTTCGTCGTTCAGCACAAGGACGAGGCCAAGCCCGCCTTCTTGAAGCGCGTCGCCGAGGCGATCGAGGCTGATGGCACCGTTACCGTCCTGCGCCAGGGGGTGAAGGCGATCGGGTTGCAGATTCCGGCTCGCGTTTTGGAAGCCCGAGACCACGTTCAATCCCGACAGGGAGACGCTGTACCAGGCGAATCAGTTCACTGTCATGCGGCAGGTGCACTACAGCGAGAAGATCTGAGCACAGCCTCGATCTGGTGCTGTTGCTGAATGGCTTGCCCCTGTTCACGGCGGAATTGAAGAACCCGCTTAATGCCCAGGACGTGACGGACGCGATCACGCAGTACCGGCGCACGCGCGACCCACGCGAGCCGCTGTTCGCGCTGGGCCGCTGTCTGGCTCACTTCGCGGTCGATCCGTTCCTGGTGTACATCGCAACGCATTTGAAGGGGGATGAGACGGTCTTTCTGCCGTTCAATCGCGGAGATGGCGAGGGCAAGGACCGCGGGGCCGGCAATCCGCCGCCGAAACTCGGCAGCGGTTTCAGCACCGATTACCTGTGGCGCGAGGTCTGGCGCGCGACAGCGTGCTGGACCTGATGGAGTCCTTCGTCCAGGATGTCCGCGATCGCGACGACCAGGGCAAGCTCAAGCGGGCGATCATCTTTCCGCGTTATCATCAGCTGGAGTCGGTGCGGAACCTGGTGAGCCATGCCCGGCAGCATGGCCCGGGGCAGAATTACCTGATCCAGCACAGTGCCGGCTCGGGCAAGTCCAACTCGATCGCCTGGCTGGCTCATCGCTTCGTGTCGCTGCACGACAAGGACGAGAAGCCTGTGTTTAATTCGGTGATCGTGGTGACGGACCGTATCGCACTGGACCTGCAGTTGAGCCGGACGGTGAGTTCCTTCGAGCAGACGGCCGGGTTGGTGGAGCACATCGACCAGGGCGGCAAGCACCTCAAGGATGCACTTGAGTCCGGCAAGCGGATCATCATCACAACGCTGCAAAAGTTCCCGGTCGTGCTGACCCAGATGCGCGAACTGGGCCAAGCGAAACTTGCCTGGAAAGCGGAGGGCTTGCGGTTCGCGCTGATCCTGGATGAAGCACACTCGTCGCAGGGCGGAGACGCTTCCAAGGAGATGAAATCGACCCTGCGCGTCGGTTCGGATGACGAGGAAGGCGAAAGCCCGGCGGACCTGGCCCTGAAAGACCAGAAAGCCCGCGGCCGGATGAAGCACGTGAGCACCTTCGCCTTCACCGCGACCCCGAAGGAAGAGACCCTGGAGCTTTTCGGCGTGCCCAACCCTGGCGGCCACCCGGCCTTCACTCCGTTCAGCCTGTACAGCATGCGGCAGGCAATCGAAGAAGGCTTCATCCTGGACGTGCTCAAGAACTTCATTTCCTATCGCACGTACTGGACACTGCTCAAGAAGGTGAAGGAAGACCCAAAATACGACCGCCAAAAGGCGAGCAAACTGCTGACCCGGTTCGTGGCCGAGAACCCGAAGACGATCCGCGAGAAAGTCGAGGTTATCGTCGAGCACCTGGCCCTCAAGGTACTCGATCAGATCGGCCAGCGGGCCCGCGCGATGCTCGTCACGAGCTCGCGCCAGCAGGCGGTGTCGTACAAGCTGGAGGTGGACAGATACCTCGAAGAAAAGGGCTACACGTGGAAGGCCGTGGTCGCCTTTTCCGGTACGGTCACGGATGAGGAGACGAAGAAAGAGTACACCGAAGTGGGCATGAACGGCTTCCCCGAGCTACAGACCGCCGCGAAGTTCGCCAGCGATCCCTACCGGCTGCTGATCGTGGCCAACAAGTTCCAGACGGGCTTTGACCAGCCGCTGCTGCACACCATGTACGTGGACAAGAAGCTGCTTACCGGCGTGAATGCGGTCCAGACGCTGTCGCGCCTGAACCGGACCTTGCTGCCGCTGAAGACCGACACGTGCATCCTCGACTTCGCGGACAATGCGGAACGCGTCAAGGAGGGATTTGGCCGGTACTACGGACAAACGACCCTGGCCGAGGCGACAGACCCGAACGATTTGCACAAGGTCGAGAGTGCGCTGAAGAAGTACGGCTTTTTTCACGCGGCTGACCTGGCGGCATTCGCCGCCGCGTTCTACAAACCGCGGGCTGTCATGGAGAAGGTTTACGCCGCGCTCAAGCCGGTGGCGGACTGCGTGGCGACAGGCGCGGAAGAGGACAAGCGAGAATTCCGCGGTCTGCTGCACCGGTACGCCGACCTGTACGCCTTCCTTGGCCAGGTAATCCCGTTCGCGGACCCAGAACTGGAGCAGCTCTATCAGTTCTGCCGTTGCCTGTTGCGGATTTTGCCGCCGCCGCGGGAGGATCAGCCGCGGGAACTGAAGCAATTCGTGGACTTGAACACCGTTCGACTGGTCCAGGCTGCCCGCGCCAAGATCGCGCCCGAGGTGGGCAAAGGCGTGCTCGAGCACCACAAGGCGGGGGCGACGGGCGGAAAGCCGGAAGAGGTCCTTGAGCCGCTGTCCGAGATCCTGAAGCTCCTCAACGACCGTTTTGGTACCAACTTCGCCGAAGACGACAAGCAGTTCCTTGAAACGCTTGAGGAGAAGCTCGACGCCGACGTGGGCATGGCCTCCAGCTTCGCGGTCAACACCCGCGAAAACGCCCGGCTGACGTTTGAGCACAAGGTCCGCGATCACGTGCAGGACATGATCGACGTCAACTTCAAATTTTTCAAGCAGATCAACGACAAGCCGGAATTCGCGGATTTCTTGAATGACTTGCTGTTTGACCGCTACGCGGGACGCAGGGAACGCACTGAAACGCCAGCCGAGTGAACGTCAGGCGCTCCGACAATTCTAGTAATTTGGGCGTAGCCGCATTCGCCAGAATGCGGGTGCGCGACCCCGCCCTCTGGCGAATGCGGCTACGAGCCAACCCCCCTCTTTTGAGACTTGAGACAGTAATTGTCCGCTTTTCTTGCGGACCATGCGCGCTGGCTCGGATTTCCCGGGAGTGGCACAAGAGCGGCCGACCATTCATCGGAAAAATGATCGCCAAATCCGGATGAGCTGGCTTCAAGGCCGTTATTTGAAAGCAGACGCACAGCGAACACGACGCCCTGACAACCGCGTGCCTGTGCCATTAGAGTCGAACTTACCGTTTCGCCCCTTGTAGGACCAGACTTCGATGAACGACACCGAGAAAATCGCAGCCCACTTCGTGGGCTCGGAAGAAACCAAATGCCGTCGCGCCGCGCTGCTGGCTGAATTGGGCGACGCATTTACCGACGGCGGCCCGCAGGCGGTGACCGGGGAGATGAGCCGGCGCGTCAAGATTCTCACTGACGCCTTTGACGACCAGCTCGCTGAGCTGAAGAAATTACTCTAACCCCATTGAGGAACTGCACCATGTTGCAACCAATGCGTTTGACAGTGAAGGGTTTTCGCGGCTTCCGTGAAACCGTGGAGTTCGACTTCCACCAGGCGGTCACGGAGTTGTACGGCGACAACCGCGGCGGCAAGAGCAGCACGCTCAACGCCATCGAATGGGGCTTGTTCGGCGGCGAATGCGCCGGCAAACAGACCGGCATCCGCGAGCGCGTCGGCTGGGTCATTGCCAACCAGCATTTGCCAGCCCCCACCGTGCGCGTTGAGCTGGAGTTTGTGGCGTTCGAGAACACCTACGTCATCGTACGCACGCTGGGCCGTCCGCCAAAGAAAACGACGGAGCAGGAGTCGTTGACCTTGACCCTGCCCGAGGGCGGCATGCTCAGTGGCGCCGAAGCCCAGGAATATCTTGCGGGGCTGTTGCGGTGCTCGTTTCGTGATTTCATGACCACGGCTTATCAGCACCAGGAAGCGATCCGCGCCGTCCTGACCCAGGAGCCGAAGGACCGCAATGACGCCATCGACCGGCTCCTGGGCCTGTCCGACCAGCGTAATCTTCTCTGCGCTCTCAGTGAGGCCGACCTTCGTGGTCAGCAGAACGCGCTGCGCAAGGATTTCGCCGCGTTTGAGGGGCAAATCACGACGATGCTCGCCGCCCGGGAGCAGGACCTGGAACGCTTGCGCCGGGAAGCCACACAAGCGGGGTTGGCCCGCAACGAGCTGACCGGTAAAGCAGCCCTGGCCGCGGCCAGCAATGCCAACCAGGCGCTGCGGACGTTTAGCGCGGAAGCCGGGCTCCAGGCCCCGGAAAGGGAAATTCCCGACAAGTGGACTGGCCTGGGCGAGTACATCAAGGAGGTCAAGAAGACCATTGCCAACTTGCGGGGCCAGGTGCCGGGCATCGAGGAACAGAAGAAGTTGCTGAAGACTCGGCAGCAGTTCCTGGCCGTGAAGTCTGCTCTGGACTCTCACAAGCAGCGCTGGTCGGTGCTGAGCGAAAAGCACCGGGACCTGACCAAGAAGCACGGCGACCCCAAGGCGGTTGACGCCAAGATTGCCGAGGCTACCGAGAAGCTCCAGGCCGAGCAATTGCAGCTGCGGCAAGCGAGTGGTCAGGCTGCCGTCGTCACAGAAGCAATCGCGTACCTCGATGGCCTGGACGACGAGCAAGCGCCGTGCCCTGTCTGTGGCACGGCAGTCCAGGGGCTTGCCGGCAAGCTCAAGTCGGCCTGGGCTACGAAGTTCAATGGCGTCGTCGATCGGATCAGGGTTAAAATCAACGCCCTCAAGCTGCAGCTCAAGGACCTGCGCGGCATTGCCGGCCAGTACCAGAAGCTGAACGACGACGGTGAAACGCTGAAGGAAGAATACGTCAGCCTGTGCGAGAAGACCGCTCTGCTCCTGGGTATCGTCCTTGGCGCTGACGACGACTTGTCGGCGCTGGTCGTTGCCGAGCTCACCAGGCTCGACAGCCGGCTTAACCAGCTCGGGCAGATGGTCCAGGAACGTCAGGAGCGGCTGGGCGTCATTGAGCAGGACCTTGAGCTGGTCCGCCTTGTCCGCGACTATCTGCACGTGGAAGCAATGAAGCAGGTGCTGGAAAAAATCCAGGAGTCGGGCGCGTTCAAACAATTGGAAGCGATCCGTGATCAAGTGGCTGAGCTGGTTGAGGATGCCGAGGCAATCAAGGCCGCCGTGGCGAAGTTTGCCAACGAGGAAGCGGCAAGCAGCCTCGCGCGCGCCGAAAAGACCATCGACGACTATTTCCGGCAGCTGAGTCGCAACCCAGCCGTGCAAAAATTGAAGCTGGCCGTCGCCCCCGACAAGCGAACGCACCGCAACAGCTACGACATCACCGACCAGGACGGCAAGGATCTGACGCCGGTCCTGAGCCAGGGCGACCTGAATGCCCTGGCCCTGGCCATCTTCCTGGGGCTGGCCGCAACCGCGAACGAAAGCGGCACCTTCGGCTTCCTCATGCTCGACGACCCGTCGCAGAGTCTCGGCACCGAACACAAGACGCAGCTTGCCAAGCTGCTCAACCAGGTCGCCCGGCACAAGAACGTCATCGTCTCGACCATGGACGCGGAGTTCCATGACTGCCTCAAGGAAAACATGACCAGGGTCACACAGCGCTATCGCTTTGACCGCTGGACACCGGAAGGCGGCCCGGCCATCACCATGGAGGAAACGCCGGGGACCAACGGGATGGCTCGCGGGAACCGGCCTGCAAAGGCAACACTCGAATCCGCGCGGAGATGAACGATGCGAACAGCAACCTACGTTAGCTTGAAGCTGCTCTACGAGCGCCATGGACCGCGTGAGTTCGGCAAGGTGTGTCAGAAATTCCTGGCCATTGCCTACCGGTGTGCTGGCTTCAGTGTCGTGGAGCGCGGCGTCCAAGGGGTGGACGTGGACGCGGTCCGGGGACAAGCGAAATACACCACCGAGGTCAAGACGACGAACAATGACGCCGTTGTGTTTCAGGCGAAGGACGTCGCTGGGCTGAGCGCGCGTGGCGCCGATGGGTATCATCCGCTGTTGGGGGCGCTGCGCCTGAGCCCCCTGTCGGACTGGCTCATGGCCGACGCGGAACACTTGGAGCCGGGCCGGCTGAGCTTTGAAAATCTCAGACCCTACCGGCGGCGGGACGTCGAGGACCTCATTCGCCCTCGTTTCGCGCAAGTCGTCGCAAAGCACGCGCGACCCGCCCTGGACGGTGCGCAAGCGTACTTGGACAACGTGCTTCGCGGAATGGGCATCGAGCAGCAAGATGGTCAAGAACGATAATTTGAGGCTTTCTTGACCGTTTCCGGTCTCGCTCATGTTCAGCTTATTCACCAAGCTGGCGGGTCCCGAGGCCAGCTGTCACGTGGCAGGCTCGCGGCTGGAAGTAAGTTCGTCTCCAGGGCTGGGCAGGGTGTCAGGGGGTGCCGGAGACGAACTGACCGAAGTGGTGCCCGGTAAGGACTTACGACGCCAAAGTTCGTCTACGGCTGGTTTTCCGTGTGCAATCCGGGTTAGGTCTGGGGAATCAAGTCAGTTTCTCTCGCAACGCCTTCAGGACGGAACACAGCCGCTCCGCACACCGCCCCGGCTCCTTGTCCTCCGGCAGCACGCGCAGCCCTTCTCGCACCAGTTCCCGCACTTCCGGTCGATCCTTGCCGAGCGGCTCAAGGAGCCGAAACGTCTCCCGGCACAGCCGGCAGCACGTTAGCAGATCGGCCTTCTTTCCCTGACTCAGCTCCCGGGCTCGTGGCAGCACCGCGCCAAGAACGTCGCCGGCCAGGCCCGGCTGCAACTCCATGGTTCGCTTGATGTCAGCCAAGGCGGGTTCGATGGCGCCGCCGCGCAAGCGTTCACGGCTCCTTTCCAGATAGGCCCGAGGCAGCGCGGCGATCTGAATGGCTCGATCGAAGTCGGCCATGGCCCTGCCGGAGTCGCGGCGCGCGCTCCACGCGCGGCCGCGTCCCAACCACGCCTGCGCGTCTGCCGGGTTCAAGGCCAGGGCCTGGTCGTAATCGGTCCAGGCTGCCTGGATGTCGCTGCGCAGCCAGAAGACGTCGCCGCGCTGCGCGATACGCCTCCGCCAGCAGGGGGTCCTGGGCCAGCGCCTGGTTGAAGTCGGCCAGCGCCCGGTCCAGGTCGTCCTTGCGGACATAAACCCGGCCGCGCTCCAGGTAAGCCAGGGCTGCCTTGCGATCCAGCCAGATGGCGTCGTTCAGGTCCGTGAGTGCGCGGTCGGGGTCGCCCAGCAGGAACGCAGCCTTGCCGCGCACGCGAAGGGCCACGGCGTCGTTGCGATTGAGCTCCAGGGCCCGGTCACAGTCGGCGCTGGCCAGCCGGAAGAGCGCGGGCGAACCCGCGCTCATGCCGCGCTGCACCTGCACTGCGGCGCGCTGGCTGTAAGCCGGCCCCAGACGCGGTTGCAGGCGGATGGCACGGTTACTGTCTTCCAGGGCGCGGTCGAGGTTGCCCTTGTCCTGAAAGGCCCGGCTGCGCTCGCAGCAGGCCATGGCATGTTCCGGGTCCGCCTCCAGGGCCGCGCCGAAATCCACCAGGGCCCGGTCCGGCTGACGGGCGTGCAAAAAGAGCTGCCCGCGCGCCACCAGGTCGCCGGCCTTCACGGGGCCCCAGCGCGCCTGCTGCTCTCCCAGGAAAGCCTGGATCTCACCCACGGGCAACACGTAGGCGATCTGCTGCTGGGCGGCCGACTTGCCGGTCAGCATGCCCACCAGCTCGCCGCGATCGTTGCACACCGGGCCGCCATCTTCTCCTTCCGCGGGGGCCAGCTGGACAAGCAGCACCGCGGCCTCCGGCTCGTCGGCCGCCTGTCCCAGGCTCGTGCGCCCGCTCTGACGCATCCAGCCGCCGCTGTATAACCACAACGTCTCGAGCTTGTCGGGATTGCCCAGCGCGTGCAGACCGTCGCCAGGCAAGGGAGCCTCCCCGGCCAGTCGAGCCGCCTGGGCGTCCTCGGGAATGCGGACCGCTTCCAGGAGGGCCAGGTTGCGGCGGCCATCGCGGACGAGAACGACGGCCGGGACCTGTGCTTTCTTGTCGCGATAATGACGTGCCGGACCGACGACCTGGCCCTTGACGAACTCCGGAAACGTGACCTGCACGGTGTCGCGCGTCCCGACGGCCTCCGCCGTGGTCACGATCAGCCGGCGGGTGCGATCGAAAACCCAGCCGGAGTGACGGCGTTCCGACTGGTTGGCCTGCACCAGCACCAAGGTCCGCACGGCATCCCCGTAGACGAGCCGGCCACGCCCGTCGGCGATCCGGTCGCCGGCATCGCGGGAACCCGGGCCTGTCCAGCCGGCCCGGCCCAGCAGCGCTTTCACCTCGGCGACGTCGATGAACAGCCCGGCGCCCTGGTGCTCCCACGCCACGGCGGCGGCAACGCCGACCACTTCACCGCGATCGTTGAGCAGCGGGCCGCCGCTGTCGCCCTCGTTGATCGGCATCTGCGCGTGCAGGATGCGTGCTCCCTTCGCCAGTTGCTGACCGTTGCTGAAATAGCCGTCGTGCAGCGTTCGCTGCTGCCGGACGCTGCCCCGGCACCAGGTCCACAAGGCCACGCTGTCGTAGCGATGTCCCAGTCCCTGGACCTGCGCGCGGCCCGCGCTGAATCTCCGGCCAGCGGCAAGGCACACGCGTCCTCCGGCAGCCGGTCCACCTCCAGCAACGCCAGGTCCACGTCGCGCTCGCGCCGCAGCACCCGGGCTTGCACCAGGCGGCCCGTCTTCAGCAGCTCCGCGCGATTCTGGTAATACCAGGTGCGATCGGTGATCGGACGCCCGTCGCGCAGGACGGGAAACTGGACCTCGGCGGTCGCATTGTCGCCGACGACGTGGTAATTGGTGATCAACCAGCGGCGCTTGACATCGACAACCCAGCCGGCACCCTTGCCCATGTCCCGGGCCAGCACCCAGGCAACGGCGGGCACGGTCCGGCGGTAAACCTCCCGGGCCGGCAGCTCGGCCTCTTGCTGCAAGGCCGCCAGGAAAGAGACAAGGAGACAGGGACACAAGGAGACAAGGAGACAGGCCAGCAGCCTGCGGTTGTGTCTGTGTTTAGGGCGCTGGGAGGGCGAGGCTCCTGCCGAGCCTGCGCCCTCCGGCTCGGCAGGAGCCTCGCCCTCCCCTCTTTACTTGACTCGATCATGGGGCAGGTTCCCCAGGTTGCCAAAGAGATAGGCCAGGGAACGCATCAGGTTCTTCCAGTCGCTTTCGTCGAGGCTCTCGTTGGGGGCGTGGGCGTTGCTGCGCGGGTCCTCGATGCCGAGCAGCAGCGCCGGCGCGCCGCCGAACAGCTCGGCGAGCGGGCCGACAAAGCCGATGGTGCCGCCGCAGCCGATGCCGACGCGCCTCACGGCCATAACCGCTGCGCAGGGCCGTCATGGCCGCCTCGAAGGCCGGCCCCTGCGGATCGGTCATCCACCACTTGACCGGCGGTCCATGGGCTCCACTTTCACCTCGACGCCCCACGGCGGGTCCTTGGTCAGGAACTCGGCCGAGCTGCGCGTAGACCTCGTCCGGGTCCTGATCCGGCACGATGCGGCAGCTGACGATGGCCCGCGCCGCCGGCAGCACCTGGTTGGACGCTCCCTTGATCGAGCTGGCCTCCTGGGCGATGACGGTGACGGCCGGCTTGCGCCAGGTCTGCTCGTTGAGGTTACACCCTGCCTCGGTCGCCAGGCGGACGCCGGGGCAGGATGCCGAAGTCCTCGCGCCACTTGGCCTCCTCGGCGGGCAAGGCGTGCATGGCCTTGCGCTCGGCGGCGCTGAGAGCCGCGAACCTTGTCGTAATAATGCCGGGGATGGGCAGCTTGCCGTTGTTCCAGTACAGGCGGGACAGGATGACGTTCGAGGGCAATGGCGGCGTCGGCGAGGGCGCCGCCGGCCATGCCGCTGTGGACCGGCATCGTGGCGCTGCGCACCTCGACCTGCGCGGCGACGATGCCGCGCAGCGAATAGGTGAGGCTCGGCAGGCCGGTCTCGATGTTCTCGGTGTCGCAGACGACGATGACGTCGGACTGCAGGCGGTCCTTGTGTTCCTGGAAGAACGGCAGCAGGTTGCGCGAGCCGACTTCTTCCTCGCCCTCGACCAGCATCTTGACGTTGACCGGCAGCTTGCCGTGCGTCTTGAGGTAGGCGGCGATGGCGCCGAGCTGGGCGGTGATGGCCCCCTTGTCGTCGGCGGCTGCCCCGGCCAAACAGCCGGCCATCGCGGTCGCGTCAGCTCCAGGGCGGCGACTCCCACTGCTTGCAGAAAGTTGATCGGCTGCACGTCGTGATGGGCGTAGAGGAAGACGGTCGGCTTGCCGGGGCGCCGAGCCATTCGCCGTAGGCATAGGGGTTGCGAGTCGCCGGTCTGCAATAGGCTGACGTTGTTCAACCCGGCCTGGCGCATCTGCGTCGCAGGTCAGCTCGGCGACTCTTGCCGATTTCGGCCTGGTGCTCGCCGTCGGTGCTGATGCTCTGGATGGCCACCAGGTCGGCCAGGTCCTGGACCCGTTTGTCGTAGTTGGCTTGCAGCGAGTCGAGAACGGCTTGATCGACGTGCATGGCTGATCCTTTCCCCGGATTGTCGGCATGTCTCGTGGAGGTTTTTGTAGCCGGGAACGGTGGCCAGTCAATGTCGTCCCAGAAGAAGAAATGTAATCTCCAGCGAATCCGGCGGCGGGGTGCTTCGGCTAGCACGGATAAGACTTTCCTTTTCTTATCCGTACTATCCGCGCCAGCCGTGGTTGGTTTTCTCCGCGGAAGAACGTCGGCCGGCTTACCCCTTTATCCGTGTTATCCGCGCCATCCGTGGTTCGTGTTTCAGCAGGCCCCCAGGGGCGAGGGGAGGAAGACCGCGAGCAAGTCGCGATGGTTCTTTGCCTTGGCGAGCTTCGGGAGTACAATCAACTCGAGCTGGGGATAGCGGTGAGAGCGGCAACCCGATGATCGTTGTCGAGGTGTTTCCATGTCCGAAGTGCAAATCGACACCATCCACATGCGCGACTGCGTGCAGCGCTGGCAAGCCGGCGACCGCGCCGCGGCGGACCAGCTGTTGCAAGCCGCGGCGGCTCGGCTGGAGAACCTCACACGCAAGATGCTGCGCGGCTTCCCCAACGTACGGGACTGGGCCGAGACCGTTGATGTGCTCCAGGGCAGCCTGATCCGGCTGCTGAACGCGCTGCGGAACCTGCAGCCGAATTCGACGCGTCACTTCTTTAACCTGGCGGCTGCCAATATTCGCTGGGAGCTGCTCGACCTGGCCCGCCGCTTCGCCGGCGACAAGGTAGCGCTGCTGGCGTCAGCCGGCCCCGCGGACGAGAGCCACGCTGCTGGGCTCGCCGACCCCGTGGACCCGAGCGCGAACAACGGCGACATCGAGTTGTGGTGCCGGTTCCACGAAGCGGTGGAGCAGCTGCCCGCCGAGGAACGCGAGGTGATGGGGCTGGTCTTTTATCACGGCTGGACGCAGGCCCAGATCGCCGAGCTGTTTCAGGTCGACGAGCGCACCATCCGGCGGCGCTGGCAATCCGCCTGCGTGAATCTCCACCGTTTGGTGGGTGCCGAACTGCCGCAGCCCTGACGCGGCACCGACTGCTGGCTCGTGGGAGGCATGGGCCTGAAGATACTTCATTTCGTTGCCAACATCCCACAATCGGTAAGCCACGGTATGAATGGCAAACGCTGCATCCAGCTTGAGCAGCGTCACGAGGTCGTAGTGCAGGTTGGCCTGCCGTGAGGCGACGACGTCGATGATCGCCAGACCGACGGCTCGGGCCAAGTACGCAGCCGCACTTGGCAGCAAAGGCGGATGAAAGTGATCGTGCAACGGCAGCGCATGCTCTTTGAGTATTCAGCAGCCTTTCACGACTTTTCAATGTATCCCTCGCCCGCTTTGTCCGCGATCAGTTTGGCCGCGGCTGCTTCGGCTGCCGCGGCATCCGGGAACGACTTGGTCTTGCTTTGACCCGTGGACCCAATCCGGCCCCAGCGCGTTGTCATGTCGCAGCCCGAGCACCACACCTCCCAGAACTTGCTCGACGTCCCGACGACGTACTCGAAGTACCGCTTGCCGCCTGCCGGAGCAGCGACATGGCTTGCGACTTTGATCGGCGTTGCCGGTTGCTTCGCCGCAGGGCTGGCAGAAGAGCGAGGCGCGGTTGCCGCGCCCGCGTCATGCCGGATGCCGATGTAGCTCGGAAAACGTGGCACGCCGGCGTCGGTAAGCTCCTGGAAGCGAAACGTGATCGTACTGCCGATTGGCGGCGGCACGTCGCGCTCACGATCCGAAAAGCCTGTTCCCACCGAGAACTGGGTGCCGTTGGGCAGCTCGACCAGGAGCGCACCCAGCCGGCCCTTGTGCCGGCCTGCTCCCGGCTGGTGCCCGATGACCTTGGCCTCGGCGTCCTGGAAGCGCTTGACCTTGAGCAAGCTTGAGGATCGGCCGACGGCGTACTTGGACCGGGGCTGCCGCAGCATCAGGCCTTCGCCGCCCAGGCTGATGATCCGCTCCAACTCTTGCCGCATGTGGTCGAGGCTTTTGCAGGGTGCCTGGGCATGAGCCAGCGCGAACGGCGGGTTGTGGCGCTTGAGAAAATCGGTGTAGAACTGCAGCCGGGTCTCGAAATCATCCGCCAACGCCGGGGCGTCGAAGATCACGTAGCGCAGTTGTTTCCACGTGTCCGGCTTGTCCTGGCGTTTGGCGATGCCGACGGTGCGCTGAAACTGGCCGCGGTCCAGCCACAACTCGCCGTCCAGCGGCGTGTCGGGCAAGCCCTCGATGAACCAGTCCGGAGCGTGGTAACGATTGCCGAGCCGTGACAAGAATTGCTTGCCATCCCAGTAGGCGCGGACGCCGTCCAGTTTTTCGCTCATCCACCAGCCGGTCAGGTCCAGGACGTTATCCCAGCTTTCGGCCAGCAACACGGGCGGCCCTTCCTTGGCCGCGCCGGACGCAGCCGACCGAGGTGGGGCCGGCGCCGTGCCGAAGGCGCCGATACGGACATTCTCGGCCTCGTCGCCGCGCAGTTTGCGCAGGTGCTTGCAGGTGCGTTGCTCGATGGCCAGCGACTGGTTGCGCCAGGCGGGACAAGTGCAGGAATAAACGCCGCCGACGTTCTTCAGAATGTACGGCTTGCTACCCGAGCCCTGCATTTCACACGATTCGCCGTCCGCAAGGTCTGGCATGAATGGGCTCCTTGGTTGGGGGAGAAATGGTTTGTAATCAGTCCGCCGCAAAGACAGCGGCGACATCAAGCTGAATCCCGGCAACTGCCGGGTTGTGAGCAAGCTTCCCGGGCGGAGAATGCGCTCGGCCCATTGGCCGCTTCGGCGAACAAGGACCATCAATCTCTTGTCGTTGCGCCATTCACGATCCAGTATTCGTGCACGCCAATACGCAGATATTCTTCGCGTTTTTCCACGTAATCGCGGTTTTCCGATCCGGGAGACAATGACTTCGACAACGATCTCCGGGATCCAGTAGGCCCACGCTGTGGCGTCTTGGAGCGGGCGGGCGGGTTTTGTAGACGACGATATCGGGGTGCCGTTCCGATTCCAGATCGTACATCAGGATCTTGCAGGACTCCCGTCGGCGATCGCGTGGATGCGATCCCGGATGGTTGCAGATGATAGCGCATCAGCTGAAGCGGATCGACTGAACTACGGCCAGATGGGGCGGATTGGGCACATCAGACACGACAATGACTCCTCGTCCCAGTTCATAGATTCGTCCTTCGACAACTTCAGCGTGCTCGAATTCGGCCAGGCTCATACGTCGGCCATTGTCGGCCGGACCGATTTTGACTCGGGTCGGAGTGGGAATCATGTTCATGCGCCGCCTCGCTTCCGCGAATTGAGGGGAAACCGTACCACATCTCCAGATGATAATCGCGATGGGCCTGCTTGCAACAGGTCAGCAGCGACATTTCCCCTTGGCGAGAGGGCGTAGGACAGGCAGCTTGTTTCGGCCTCACCGCCGAGCAGGTGGCCGACAACCGCTCCTGGTACAATCCCCGCTGGCACTACGACAACGAGCCGGACACGCGCGCCGCCCTCGACCTCATCAACAGCAATCACTTCAGCCCCAAGGAGCCCGGCACCTGTGCCCCCATCTGGGAACGCCTGATCACGGCCGGCGATTTCTACATGCACCTGGCCGACCTGACCGCCTACACGCAAACCCAGGCTCAGGTCAGCGCCCTTATGCCGACCGGACCGCCTGGGCCCGCAAGGCCATTATCAACGTTGCCTGCTCCGGCAAATTCTCCAGCGACCGCACCATCTCCGAATATGCCGCCCACATCTGGAACACGCAACCATGCCCGGTGCCGTGACCAGCGACAGGCGATGGGTTCAAAACGATGGGTTCAAGTGGGGTATGCCAAAGTGAACCCAAGCGCGCGCTGTGCGCACCGTTGAACCCATATGCCTGGTTGCCGGTGGGCACTTGTGCCGGCGCCTCGAGCTGCGTGCCAATCCTGCGTGCCAGATTCCTGGGGCATGTGGCACGCAGGATTGGCCTGGAATTGCAGGCGTTTCACGCGAAAAATGCCCCTGCGTGCCACTTTGCCATTGTGGCTCGGGTTGGCACGCAACCCTGGGCCGAAAGCACTTTTTCGGACCAAAGACTGACAACGATCACGGCAAGTGCATTCGCCACAACATGAACTTTTCCGAGCAAAGCCTGCGCGAGAGCCGCAGTTCCCTTTCATCGGTGGGCAATGCGCTGCTTACTGAAAAGGGACACCTGGCGGCGGTCTGGGGCGTTGCTTTCAGCGCAGACGGCCTAAATGGCAGGAGGGTGGGAAAATAGCGGCTATTCTGCTTGCGACGGCGGCGGCGCGTCTCGTACAATCATCCCATGCTGAGCCAGCGGGTCTGGAACGCCGATAGCAAGCATGTTCCGCCCTGGCCGGTTCTGGTAAGAAGTGCGGCCGCAAAAGGGCGGAACACGCAGCCTAGAACTCAAATGTTCGCGGACAGAGCTCCTTGCATGGCTAGACCACGATTAGTCGATCGGTACAAGTCCGGCGAGTACTCCGCGGTTTGGCGAGAGACTCGTTGAGCTTGGCGACAAGGTTAGTCTGGAACCAACCCGGTCAGAGCGCTGCAAGTTTGTGCGGAGGTCGTTCGGCGTGCTCGAACGAACCTTCATATTCTTCACGGCCGGTTGCTCGCTCTCGGCTATGAGTTCGCTAATCCCGACCGCGCCCTGTTGGAAGCGGACCCGGCGTCTGTCGCCGACGTTGAGGAATTCGCGCAAGAGTACGGTTCACTGCCGTTAATCGTTCGCACGTGGTATCAAACATTTGCCTCCGTTGATTTCTCCCAAGCTGAGCAGCAGCTGCGCTTGAAAGAAATTAAAGCACCGCCCGGGCCAGACATATTTGGGTTGGGCAGTCATCCGGTGCTTGTATTCCAGCGCTTGGATTACGCCCGGCAACAAATGCGGCGCATGAACGCTCGACGAGGTGATTATCTTCGTGAAATGGCCGAGACTGACAGCGAAGCAGCCGAATGTCACCGGCCAAAGCCCCATGACCTCCTTCTCTTGGGAACCTCTGCCTCGAATTGCGAGCCGAAGGGGTTTGCACTACCATGCATGGGGATTGACGGGGTGATCTACAATGACGGGGCTGGCGACAGATATTTCATAGATGAGCTTCGGACAGCGTTCCGATGGGGCGGGTTCCCCTTCTGGCAATACGCGCTCAAGAAGCCGCGTTTTTCTGTTCCGATGGTATACCGACCGAACTTCGAAGGTCTTTTACCGATTCTCAAGGAAGGCCTTTTCGAGCTATGAAACTCTGCCGGCTCATTCGGGTTTTATCCGGCGGCCAGCCAGCGCAAACGCCGCGAACCAAGCATTGCACCTGGCCGGGCCGGCATTACGGTTTTAAGATAGGCCGCCTATCTTGGTCGCGATTCGATTCTCCGGCTCAGGGAGCGTCTCTTCGTTTCGTCCGGTCATTCACATCGCGGATGTGTTCGTCCCGCGGCTCCGCTCCGCGCTCGCGCTCTCTGTCCAGGTGGTACCGGCCGCGGAGTCTCCGCTGGCCGTGTGCACCTTCCGGCACGGTTTTCCGAGACATCACGTTCCTTGCACCCGGCCCGGCAAGTGAACGCAGTCATTCGGCTTCAGAAAAACGAGGTTTGGCACCGGGAGGCAAAAATGCCAACGCTCTTCAAGGTCTTGACAAGCGGTGGCCCTTGGTGGGCGACTCCGGGCAACTACTCAAGCCTTCGGACTCTTAAGCTCGTCTCTGACGGGACTGGCGGGGTGCTGTATCGGTATGGGCAAACCGCCTACGCCAAGATCGCCTGCCAGTTCACGGCCGCGAGGCGGACGTGGTAGAATTAGATTACAACTGCCCCCTACCAACTGTTCCGGTATCTCCCGCGTGAGCCGGCTGCTTGGCCGGGTGTTCCACAACGAGGGGCGAGGCGGAGATGTTGGCCGATTGGGACCGCTGTTTCCCGGACTGCGAACCGATCGGGCACCATCTGCGCGTGACCTTTCCGGAGCGGTGGGTGCGATTTCACAGCCTGCCGGGGTCGAAGCGGTATCCGGAGGACGAAACCGACTACGTGGAGGTTCTCGCCCGCCACAACGCCATCCTGGGGGAGCTGGCGCACCCCGGCACGCAGGTCGTGCTGGTGACCACGGGGTATTCCTATGCACCCGTACCGTCGCGGTCCTACCCTGAGGTAGTTGCGTTTGATCCGGCTGCCTCCCCCTGGCGGACCATCGCCATGCACCACGCCGAGGAGGAGTTCGCCGAACCGAGCTACTGGCATCTGTTTGCCAGCGCATGGGGACTGGCGTCCCGGCGCGTTCGACCCGCTCGTCCGACTGGTCGCCGCCGACACGGTGGCTAATGTGCTCGTGGTCGCGCCGGATTGCCGGTGGGTACTCCACCCGTATGACGGCGGCATGGATGTGATCGCGGAGACCACCGTGGCCCGACGCTTACGCCGGGCCAAGTATTCGGCGTGGCGGTCAGCGCGCCGGACGGGTTGTAGCAACGGCGGGTCGAACCATCCGTGTGGTCGTGGCGGGCGAGTTGCCGCAAGAGGCGCACGACGCGCCGTTGCACCTGTTCAGCGCCGCGCCGAACCTGGTTGAGTTCGGCGGTCGAGCCTACCAACGCCAGTCGGAGCAGACGAGTCGGTTACTCGTCCAGCTGTTCGAGAGGCTTCGAGGGGAGGGCTTTGCCATGTCGTTCACGATGGAAGACTTCAATCGCCAGTACACCATGGAACACTTCCCCCGACTGACTCCGGAGGAGCAGCGTAAGGCCCTGGAACGGCTCTCGCCCGAGCAACGCCGCGAAGTCCTCCAAGCGCTGCCGCCAGAGGATCGCCTTGCTGACCTGTCCGCGGAATAAATCCGGCAGTACCTGGCCAAGCGAGCCGCAGGGCAGCCGACCCGTCCGCGCAAGCCGCGGCGGAAGAAGTAATTGGCGTCAGTCGCCTCCTTGTGGCGGTCAGGAGGGGGACGTTGGCGGCCGCGGATATCGAGCAGTACAATGAACAGGGAAAAAGGAAGGTCATACAAGAGCGACTCCGGGAGTACACGCATGGCAACCACACAACCGCGCTACAGCAAAGAAGAATTCGCGAGGCGTGGCGATGCCGTCTACGAAAAGGAGATTCTTCCCAAGCTGACGACCAAGGACGTTGGCAAGTTTCTCGCCATCGACATCGAAACTGGCCGGTATGAAATTGCTGCAGATGAGATGAAAGCAGGCAACAAACTGCGGCGTCGCTTGCCTGAGGCACAAATCTGGATGGTGCGCATCGGCTATACCTCGACGCGAAGGTTCGGCGGTCGCCAACTGCGCCAGGACTTGCCATGATTACCGGCGCGGTCAAGGCTGATGAAGCCCGTATTCGCTTGACCGTCCGAGGCCGCAAGGGCCGCGAGCAAGAGATTGAAGCGGTCATTGACTCGGGGTATACAGGGGCGCTCACCTTGCCGCCGGCTCTGCTTACGCTCTTGGGCCTGCGCTGGCAAAGCACACAACGGGCTACCCTGGGCGATGGCAGCACATGTGTTTTCCAGGTGTATGTGGGCAAAGTGACCTGGGACGGGAAAGTGCGCCAAATTCTGGTGGACGAAGCAGCTGCCGATCCGCTGGTCGGCATGCGGCTTCCGCGGTCACGAGTTGAAAATGCAAATACGTTACCGCGGCAAGGTGACGATTAAACGGCTCCGGCGCAGATAGCCGAACCAGCCATTTCGGCAAATGCAAGCCCGTACAACGAGATTCGGGAAGATGAAACAGGAGGCAACTTCGAGGTGTTCTTGGGGAATCGCGTGCGCGACCGGGAGCGTGCTGCGCCTTGATATGTCCGCGAGCGTCGAACCTGGCCCTCCTGAATTGTTGCAATTGCTCCTTCATTGGGGTAGATTCTACCTTCATGATTGCAGTCACAAAGGGGGCCATTTCGGCTAGAGCCTTTGTGTTCCCGGTTACCGTTTCTGGAGTCCGCAGCATGATTTCCTTCAAATGCCAAGGCTGTGCCACGTCAATCAAAGTCAAGGACGCGTTGGCTGGCAGAAAAGGCAAATGTCCCGGCTGCGGGCGCCGATTACTGTCCCTTCGGCCCGTGGGACCGTGGCGACGGCCCTGACCGAATCCGGAAAGGTCTCCCGCGCTCCCGGCCCACGACCCGCGGATGACGCCGAACGCACTCTCGGGCCCACTGCAAATGCCGAACAAATGACCCTGCCCCCCGGCGCTTCCCCGGACGGTCTGAACCAGGCCTCCGGCGACGATACGCTCAGCGGCGCTCGCAATCAGGCCGCCCGGAACCATCCTGCCGAATTGACCGATTTCTTGGCACCGCCGCAAAGCCCCGACGAGATCGGTCGCCTTCGGCCCTACCGCGTCCTGGCCGTCCTCGGCGCCGGCGGCATGGGTGTCGTCTACAAGGCGCAAGACCCAAAGCTGGAGCGTTTGGTCGCCATCAAGGCAATGCTTCCAGGCATGGCCGCCAGTGCCAGCGCCGGCAAGCAGCTTCTTGCGCGAAGCCCAGGCCATGGCCAAGCTCAAGCACGATCACATTGTCACCGTCTACCAGGTCGATGAGGACCGCGGCGTGCCATTCCTGGCCATGGAGTTTCTGCATGGCGAATCGCTTGACGAGGCGCTTGAAACGCGACCGGAAGCTGTCGCTGCCAGAAGTGCTGCGGATCGGGCGAGAGATTGCCGAAGGTCTCGGAGCCGCTCACGCAGGGCCTAATCCACCGCGACATCAAGCCTGCCAACATCTGGCTCGAAGCCCCGCGAAACCGTGTCAAAATCCTCGACTTCGGCCTGGCCCGGGCTGCTTCTCAGGAAGCGGGCCTGACCCAGCAGGGCGCCGTTATCGGCACACCGGCCTTCATGGCTCCCGAGCAAGGGGCGGGCGAACCGGTCGATCAGCGCTGCGACTTGTTTAGCCTGGGCTGTGTGCTCTACCAGCTGTGCACCGGACAACTGCCCTTCAAGGGCAAAGATACGGTGTCCACGCTTGTTGCCGTCGCCATGGACAACCCAAGAACGCCCGCCGAGGTCAACCTCGATGTGCCGGCAGAGTTATCCGATCTGGTGCTACGGCTGCTGGCCAAAAAGCCTGAAGACCGTCCGGGAACGGCCCAGGTCGTGGCCGAAGCTCTCGAGTCCATTGAGACCGGCCAGGTCGGCGCCTCGACCGCGGCCCAAGGCCCTCGAAGGGAAAGGCGGCGGCATTACGAAGACGGAAGCCGGTCGGAAAAACCAGGGCCGAACCACGAAGACACGGCTCCCATTGCCCTGGCTGGTGGCTGGCGGTGCTGTTGGCCTGGCTTGCTTCGGCCTGATACTGGTTTTCCTGCTGCGGCCGCGCGACCATCATGCGACCACGGCTTCGCCGGCTCCTCCGGCGGAGCGGTTCCCCAGCTCCGGTCGAGACAGGCCGCCTTGACAAGAGCAAGGACCGGCCTGGCAAGCCAGGGGGCCCAGTCGTTGTTCCTGGGCCGGAGCCTGTCGGGGCGCCTGGCCCACCCCAAGCCCTTCTTGCCGCGGTACCGACACTGACACCCGACGTCAAGGACAGGAAACACCTCAGCCGGATTCACTTCGAGGCCATGTCTCCTGACGGCCGCTGGGCGATTTCGGCAAACGGAATCAGGGCCTACCTGTGGGACTTGACCAGCGGCGAGCAAACCAGACAGTTTGAGTTGCGGCCGCCGGGTTGGTTTGCCTCGGTGGCCTTCTCGAGCGACGGCATGCAGGTCTTGCTGGGGACTTCCAGAGGAGAGGCCTTTTTGTACGAGGCAGCCAGCGGCCAGCTGGTGAACCGCATCGCGTGCCAAGCAGATGTTCGGGCCGTGGCCTTTTCGCCCGTTGGCCGCCAGGCGGCCACGGCCTCAGGCGCCAGGCGGTCGATCGACAACAAAATTGTGGCGGACGATTGCCGGGCCCGGCTTTGGGACTTGTCCAGCGGCACGGAGTTGTTCCGCTCCGCTGATTTCGAGGAGCCAATCACCACGGTGCTATTCACGTCCGATGGCAGCCGCTTGCTGTACGCCAACCCGAAAAGTTTCGGCATCCTGGACGTGGAGAACAAACGCGAAACCGTCAGCAACTGGGACAAGAAATTGCCCCCGATCCAATCCGTTGCTTTCGCGCCGGATGGCCGGTTCGCCTTGATCGGTGGGCAGCACGGCGAGCTGAACGTCTATGACCTCATGGCCAACAAGCCCGGCCGATGGTTGAAGGGACACACCGATCTAATCTTGTGCTCGGCGATCGCGCAGGACGGCAGTTGTGCGGTTTCCTGCGGCGGCACTTCAACGATCAAGGCCGGAATCCGGGTCAGCTCCGATTGCACGGTTCGCCTCTGGGACCTCGGCACCGGCCAGGAGCTGGCTCGATTCGAGAAGAACGACGACCTTGTCAGCTCCGTGGTGCTCACGCGCGACGGCACGCGGGCTCTCGCTGCTTGGCAGAACGGCTCGATCCGTCTTCTGGACCTGTCGAAGCTGCTGCCGCCGCCTGGTAGGCCATGACGTGCCGTCCTCCATGAAGTCATGGCTGCTCTGGGTTTTTCGTCTTTTCGCGATTCGGCGCTCGAAGCGGCGCGATGGGCAAAGTCGCAGTCGAGGGAGGGAAACCTTGCTTGCTAGCCAACCGCTGCCGGGCCGCCAACCTGTGCGTCTGCCGCGTCTTGCTGCTGGTCGTGGCCGTGGCAGCGCCGCTGGCCGCTGCGGCACGCGCTGCTGCGGAGCCAGAATCGGCGTGTCCACACTGCGGTGGCCTGATCTGGCTGATCGTGGCACGGACCGAGCGGCCGCGTGTGGCGGAAGTGTGCGCGTTGTCCCTGGCGGTACTGGTGCCGTTCGATACCAGGTGAAACGCCCTCTTGCGGCTGGTCCCTGAAGAGACGAGTGTATGCTGGACACCCCCGACCTTTTCGGGGTGTGCGCCGCGAGGGGCGCTGCCTCGACGCCGAGAGCAGCGGGCCGCATTGCCGGCTGATGGCCGAGAACCAAGCGGGGGGCTGAACGGCAGGAGGGTGGAAAAATAGCAGCTATTCTGCTTGCGACGGCGGCGGCGCGTCTCGTACAATCATGCCATGCTGAGCCAGCGGCTCTGGAACGCCCATAGCCTCGCCAGGAGTGACGCGGTACAGGTCAACACAGTTCAGGCTGCGCGTTCCGCCCCGGCCGGTTCTGGCAAGAACTGCAGCCGTATAGGGGCGGAACACGCAGCCTAGAACTCAAATGTTAGACCGCAAGGAGGAGAATGGCAAAGCAAGCGTTGTCCCTTGACACGAAGCTCAAGGATGTGCTCCGCGCGTACCGGGACTCGTTCTCTATGAAGACGTACAGCGAGGAGAACGATGACTGCGATCCTTTGATGGCTGTGTTCGGGATTACGCCGGACCAGAAGCTGCGAGAACCGGCAGTACTGGGGTCGAGAGGCTCGGCATGTGCTGGCAGCTTTTGGTCACGAATATCCTCTCGCACCATTGCAAGGAATACTCCCCGGCCATCAAGATTGGCGCGGATGAACCGTGCGATTGCTGCGTTGCCAAAGATGCCATCGACACCAAGTATCGGATCGGTTCAGGCGATTCTGGTACGCTCAAAAAGTTCAAGGCCTATGGCAAGCTCCTCAAAGACCGTGGATACCGGCCGGTCCTCATCATCGTTCGCGCGGATAACTTGGCCGCGGCCCTGACGGCGTGTACCGCAGGGGGCTGGACAGTTCTTCAAGGCCAGGCAACATTCGATTACATCAAGGACTTGTCGGGTTTTGACTTGACGGCTTGGCTGAAATCGTGCAAGAAGAGCGGCGAGTTTTTCATTAACAAGGCATGATGCGATGCAATCACTAGCACCCGATCAGGTCCTTCTGGGCGATTGCAGGGACATTCTTCAGGATTTTCCCGAAGATTCCATCGCCTGCCGCATTACCGACCCCCCTTACAACTACGAATTCATCGGAAGGAAATGGGACCACGCCGAAATCAAACGCCGAATCGATCGCATCCAAGATAGCTCTACTCTTGTGAAGAATATCCCCTACGGGAGCGGCCTTGCCGGTGGCGTCCGGAACAAACGGTGGTACGAGCGAAACAGAGAGAACATAATTGACTATCAGAAATGGTGCGTGGATTGGGGGTGCGGCCGTATTCCGAGTTTGCAAGCCTGGAGCCGTTCTCGCAGTTTTCAGCAGTACCCGGACCTTCGCGCACGTTCAAGTTGCCCTTGAAGAAGCGGGATTCTACGCCCGCGATTGCCTAGTTTATCGACGCCATTCGGGCATTCCGAAGGGTCTGAATCTTAGGAAAAAGTTGGCGAAGATCGGTCGTGCTGACGCCGAACAATGGGACGGGTGGCACACCTGCTTTCGCAGCGAATGGGAAGCCATCGCAGTTCTCCAGAAACCGCTCATAAACAACTACCTTGAAACGACCGAAAAGACCGGCCTCGGGCCCTTTAAGACCATCCAGAAAGATGGTTCCTTCCAATCGAATATTCTGGAGGGATTCTCTAAGGGTGAAGATGAGTCATTCGACACCCATTGCACAATCAAGCCGTTGGGCTTGATCCGAAAGCTCATTGAGTTCTTCGTCCCGAAATCCGCACGTAATTTCGTGCTGGACCCCTTTGCTGGATCAGGAACGACTCTTGTGGCCGCGAAAGAGCTTGGTTATCCGTACATCGGAATTGAAGTCGAAAAATCGTACATTAAGCTGATCACCAAGCGGCTGGCTGATGTCGAGTCCGGGAAAAGCTTGTTCCCCCTTTTCGGGCAAAGCGGTCTAACCAGCGATTGAGGCTGACCGGGGCCGCCATCCTGGTTTTCCGTGCTTCAACGTCCTTGCAGGCTGCCCTGGCCCCTGAGCTCGCGTTTGACCGGGGCCAGCAACTGGAGCATCATCCGCACGTGCACGCCGTGGCGCCCGGCGGCGGCCTGTCGGCCGATGGCCAGCGCCGGCTCGCTTGCCGGCCCAACTTCCTGCTGCCGGTCAAGGTGCTGGGCCAAGTCTTTCGCGGCAAGTTTTTCGAAGGGCTGCGACAGGCCTATGTCACTGGCAGGTTGTAGCTGGGGGGCAGCACGTCGGTCGTCTTCAGCAACTCGCGGGGGGCCGGTGCGGCTGAGCGGCACTCCGTGAGGTAGCCCAGCGCGTCGTCGAGCGCCGTGACGAGGGGAGCGAGGTCGACCGAGGGGTCGGCCCGCAGCGCACGCTCGGCCGCCAGCGCGTTGCGGACGTTCTGGTCGAGGCGGTGGTGCTGCGCGGAGAGTTCCCTCGCCACGTCGGGCAGGTGGTTCAGGCGGAGCCCGGTCGCGAAGGCCCGTACGAGCATGTCGCCGGCGGTCGGGTCGGCCAGCAGCTCGTTCGTGAACTCCTTCCAGCGGTCCCGTTGTTCGATCTGTTCGGCCGGCGCATCGAGCACGTCGACGCGCGGCGGCAGGCCGGCGGACAGCCAATGCTCCACGAGGATGCGACGCGCGAATGCGTGGATCGTGCTGACTGCGGCCTCGTCGACCTCGTGGATCGCGCTCGCGAGATCCGGTTCCTCGAGAGCCGCCCGGGTGAGCTCCAACCGCAACCGGGTCCGCAACTCGGCGGCGGCCGCCTCGGTGAAGGTGATGGCCGCCACCGAGCGCATCGGCACTTGCCTCGAACGAACGAGCGACACGACCCGCTGCACGAGCACGGTCGTCTTGCCGCTGCCCGCCGCCGCGTCCACGGCCAGCTCGGCTTCGAGGTCGTCGACGATCCGCCGGCGGGCCGGCTCGTCGGACAGCACCTCGGTGTCGGCGGTCATGGCCCGGATCCATCGTCGGGCGCCAGGACTCCCTTGCGCACCAGTCCACCGACGCCCGCCGGGGGGTCCTCCTTCAGCGCGACGACGGGCGAGACGGTCGGGCTCGCTTGGACCGTGGACCACCGCCGATCACGATCCGTCGGGCACAGCCGGTCGAAGTCGCAGAAGCGGCAGTTTTCGAACGTGCCCCCGGGCGCGGTGTCGAGCTCACCGGGCACCCCCGGAAAGGCGCCGGACTCGATCCCCGAGACGATGAGACCCAGCGCATCGGTGGCCCGCTCCACCAGGGCGGGGGACAGGTCGCAGTCGAAGCTGGGCGAACTGCGCTGCCAGGAGGTCAGCCAGTAGCGGGCCCGGATGTCGCCGGTCGGCGCGAGGTAGGCACGGGCCGCCATCGCGTAGATCGGCAGCTGGAGCTTGGTGCCGCCGGCGACCGGGTCCTTGTCGAGCTTGGCCAGATCGCTCTGGCGTCCGGTCTTGTAGTCGCTCACGACGGTCGTCCCGTCGGGGGCGTGGTCGACCCGGTCGATCGATCCCCCGAAGCGCAGGAGCCGTCCGTCCCCGAGCGGCACCTCGAGCGCCGGGAATTCCGAGGTGGGCCGACCGCCGGGTTCTCCGACCTCCAGTCGGTCGTCGGGGACGTCCCCCGCGGCGGCCGCGCCCCCGAAGCGGAGCTCGACGGCGACCGGACGCAGGACGTCCTCGTCGAAGAAGCGGCGCAGCTCGCGCACCAACGTCAGCCGCTCGACGTGGGCCATGAGCGGCATCCCGCAGCGTCCCTCGGCTTCGGCGACGGCGAACTGGTCGAGGCCGATGGCGAGCAACCGATCGAGCGAGGGCGGTGCGTCGTGCTCGATCCGTTCGCGTACGTAGCTCTCGAGGATGGCGTGGATGAGCGTGCCCCGGTCGCGCGGCTCCATCTGCTCGTTGTCCTCGGGACGGAAGGGGGCCAGCACGTGCAGCTGCCGGTCGAGCAAGAACTTGCGGGGGCACTGCGCGTACTGCTCAAGGCGCGTGGGAGAGAGCTCGCGATCGATTCCCGCGTGCTCGGGGCCGATCGTGCCGACGTTGCCGTCGAACCGGCTGAATTCGGGTGACTGGCGGGCGATCGCCGCGACGTACGACTCGCGCAAGGCGATCGCGTCGAGCGCGTCCGAGTCCTGCTCGTCCCGCTGGACCAGGGGACGGGCACGTAGATCCAACGAGCGACGGGCGGCGCCGTAGAGCAACGCCAAGCGCCGATCGGCCGCGGACGCCGCCGGCGCCCCGTCGAGCACGCCGCGCAGCCCGGCCTCGAACGACGCGACCCCCTCGTCGGAGGCCAGCCCATCGAGCCACCTCGATCGCGCGAGCTCGCGCCCGGTGCGCGGGTCGACCCGGGGCCAGGTCACGACGACCGGGATGGCGGCCACGGCGAGCGCCTGCGCGAAGTCGGAACGCTGCGCTTCCTGGCGGGTGAGCGTGGTGGGCCAGCCCGGTGGGGCGGCGGCCCCGAGGTCGGGCAGCAGGCCTTCGTCGAGATAGGCGGGCGCCACCCCGTCGGCCAGGCCGATGGCGAAGCATTGGTCGAAGTCGAGCCCGCGGGCGTCGCCAAAGGAGCCGACGAAGACGCCGGAGCCCGTGGCGCCGGGGAGGACCCGCACGTCGTCCGGCGCGCCGGCGTCCTCGTCCGCCTCGCGGTCGCGGCGGAGGCGCCGCGAGCGCAGCTCTGCGCTGAGCGTGTGACGGAACCAGGCGAGATCGGTGCCGGGCGAGACGGCGTCGAGGGCCTTGAGGTCTTCCAAGACCTGTCGCACGTCGGACGCGGCCAGGCGTTCGATCGGCGGCCAGACGGCGGCGCCATCATCGGGAAGCAGGTACAGGTCGAGAAGCCGCCGGGACCAGTCAGAGAACTCGGACCACCGCTGCCGACCACCCGGGTCCGCCTCCCGGGCGAGGGCGGCGACGAAGTCGCTCAGGTGGCGGGCCGCCTCGGCTTCCGAGGTGATCCGCGCCACGTGACCCTGCCGTCCCGTACCGCCCGCGGCGAACGTCTCGAGGCGCTGCGCCCACTGGTCGAGGCCGTCGACCACGCCGGCGCGGGCGGACACGTCGTCCCAGCGATCCACCGGGACCCGGACCCCATGGGGGCCGGTGGTGATCGGGGCCGACTCGAGCCAGCGGATCACCTCGTCGCGTCGCCAGAGGCTGCCCGCCAGGGCCAGCAGGCCGATCACCGCCCTGCCGGTCGCCGATTCACTGAGTGCGCTGGGAGCGGTCCCGCTGACCGGGACGTTCGCCAGTGAGAGCTGCTGGTGCACGATCCGTCGATAGCGGTCACCCGTCGGATGCCAGACGGCCATCCGCCACAGCGGGACTCCTCGATCAGCCGCCCCCACCACGAGCCGCACCACGGCCCGCACCTCCTCGTCGGGGTCGCTGCACGAGATGACCCGCGTCGCCGGCGCGATCTCGCCGTCGTGCCCCGGTGCGTCGTGTACGACCACCCCGCGATCGGCCAGGGCCGCCAGGAACACCCGGTGGCGACCCGCCGGCGCGGGCAGCCGCCAGGTGACGAGCGTTCCGAGCGTCCGCACCGGTTCGGGCGTTCGCGCCGCCGCATCCACCATGGATCCGGGGTCGGCGAAGCCATGCGAGGCAAGGTGGCGGTCCACGCCGTCGAGCAGGGCGACCAGGCCGGCGCCGTCGGCCGACTGGCGCAGCGGTTCGATGGCCCGCTGGTCGGCCAGCCACAGCGCACGCAGGACGCCGGCCAGCTCCGCCACCGCCCGGGGGGAGTGGGCCAGCCTCGCTCGACCGGACCGATCGGCCAAGAGGACCTGGCGGAGTGCCTCGCGCACCACCGGAGCGCCGGCGGGGCGAATCCCGGCGGACAGGGCCGGTCGGGCCAGTTCGGAGACCAGGTCGTCGAGCGTCCGGAACACCACATTGCACAGTCCGCGAGCGGTGCCCAGCCCTCGTCGGAGGTGCACGCCGGCGGCCTGGGTCGCCACGAGCACGGTCGTTCGGTCGAATGGGCTGGCCGCCCGCCCGATGAGGTGGTCGAGCTCGGCCAGCTGGCCCCCTACGGATCGGTCCATCGGGAGTGACCCTACCGATCGGCTGTGACGGGTTCCGGGCAAGCTCTTGGTGACAAAGGACCTGGTGAACTCACGGAACCGTCACGAATCGTCAGCTTTCTCCCGGCTGCCTCTCAGGTCTCTCCAAGCTTGATCGGGCATATTTGTTGCAAATCGGTTGCGACACTGCACCGCTCGTGACGCCGTAGGCACCGCGGCGGCACCCGGTGGCCGGGGAGCGCCGAGGATCGAGCAGGCGGCGAGAGTGCGCCGGCGGAAGGGAGACATTGGGTGAGGATCCTCGTGCTGGGCGGTGATGGCTACCTCGGGTGGCCGACGGCATTGCATCTCTCGCACAGGGGACACGAGGTCGGCATCGTCGACAACTTCGCCCGCCGCCAGTACGACTACGAGATGGGCGTGGACAGCCTGGTGCCCATCAGTCACCTCCAGCGCCGCGTCAATGTGTGGGAGGACGTCTCGGGGTTCCGCGTCGAGCCCTATGTCGGCGACCTGACCGACGCCGACTTCGTCGAGCGCACGCTGAAGGAGTTCGGGCCCGACGCGATCGTGCACTTCGCCGAGCAGCGGTCCGCTCCCTACTCGATGATCGACCGCAAGCACGCCGTCTACACCCAGGTCAACAACGTCGTCGGGACGCTCAACCTGCTCTACGCCATCGCCGAGATCGACCCCAGCATCCACCTCGTCAAGCTGGGGACGATGGGCGAATACGGGACCCCCAACATCGACATCGAAGAGGGGTTCATCGAGATCACCCACCGCGGACGCACCGACCTGCTGCCCTATCCGAAGCAGCCGGGCTCCTTCTACCACCTGTCCAAGGTGCACGACAGCCACAACATCATGTTCGCCTGTCGCATCTGGGGGCTGCGCTCCACCGATCTCAACCAGGGCATCGTCTACGGCCAGGAGACCGAGGAGACCGTGCTGCACCCCGAGCTGGCGACCCGCTTCGACTACGACGGCGTGTTCGGCACGGTCCTCAACCGCTTCTGCGTCCAGGCCGTCGTCGGGCACCCGCTCACCGTCTACGGGAGCGGCGGCCAGACGAGGGGCATGCTCGACATCCGTGACACCCTGGCCTGCGTCGAGCTGGCCACCGTGAACCCGCCCGAGGCGGGCGAGTACCGCGTCTTCAACCAGTTCACCGAGTCGTTCTCGATCCGCGAGCTGGCGGACCTCGTCTGCCAGACCTACCCGGGCCGGGTGGATATCGTGACCGCACCGAACCCCCGGGTGGAGAAGGAAGAGCACTACTACCGGGCGGCCCACACCAAGCTGCTCGACCTCGGGCTCGTCCCCCACCTGCTCAACCAGCGCACCATCTCCTCGCTGCTGGCCGTCGCCGACCGCAACCGGGACCGTGTCGACCCCGCCGCCATCGAGGCGACGGTCAACTGGCGCAGCACCGCGAGCACGATGCCGACCGCCGCGGGTGGGGTGCGGGTGAAGAGCGAGCCGACCGAGGCCTGACCCCCGAACGGCGGACCGGAGGAAGGCGGCCCGCCTCCCCGGTAGCGTCGTGGGCCGATGTCGCCCCCCCGTCGGAGCCGTCGCCGGCTGGCGCCATTCACGCCGGCCCTCATCGGCTCGGGCCTCGTCCTGTTCCTCCTGATCGGCGGCATCGTCTTCATCGGCCAGGGGTCAGGCCCCTATCGCAGCTCGGTCGACCGGTCCTTCGCCCAGCAGGCGAATGCGCTCGTCAGCCAGTCGAACGCGTCGGGCGCCTCGTTCCGCAGCCTCATGTCGACGATGCCCAGCCTGCCCCGGGCCCGCCTGCAGCAGTACCTCGATGCGCTCGTGGCCACCACTGCGCTGACATCGCGTCGCGCCGACGGGCTCACGCCGCCCACCCCGGTCGGCAGCACCGGCGCCGACGGTCCAGTCCGCCCTGGCCGAGCGCTCGCGGGCGGCGGCCGCTCCTTCGCCGGGCCGTCGACGGGTTGCTCGGTATCGCCCCCCTCCCGGTCGTGGGCGCTGCCGCCGGTTCCGAGCCGGCGACGCCGGCCGACGGCGCCGTGCCCCGTCCGCTCTCCGCCGCCCAGGCCACCGCCGCGATCGCGGAGGTCGGGCCGCTCCTCGAGCGCGCGGACCGCGACTTCGCCGCCGCCCGGCGCCAGCTGGCCGCCGGACCCGGGAGCGCCCGGCTGGCGCCCTCGCGGTGGGTCACCGAGAGCGTCATCTTCGGAGCCGGCGCCGTCGGGACCCTGGTCGACGAGCTCACCGGCTCGCCCACGTTGGCCCCGGACGCCGACGTGCGGCTCGTCGCCGTCCGGCTCAGCCCCCCGGTCGTCCCGCCGGCACCCCCCACGCCCGGGCAGGCGGCGCCGCCGGCGACCACTGCGGGGGTCTCGGTGCTCTCACCCACCCACCGGCTGTTCGTGACGCCGTCGATCGACAACGTCGGCAACGTGGCCGAGGCACGGCTGGCCCTCACTGTCACCCTCCAGCCCTTGCCCACGGGGAAGGTCGTCACGCTGCGGCGCAACGTCTCGCTGGGCCCCGGGGAGTCCATCACCGTCTCGCTGCGGGGCCTGTCCGTGCGCCCCGGAGAGACCTACGGACTCACCGTCACGATCACCCCACCGCCCGGCCAGAGCGACCTGAGCGCGGTCTCGGTCCCCGCCACGGTCGAGATCGCACCCGAGCTCAGCCTGCCTCGTTCGTCATCAAGGTGACCAGGAGGCCCGCGAGCCGTAGGATCAACGCGCGGACGATCGAACGCTGAACATAGGAGGGTCCCGGGACGTGGCCGAATCCATCACGATCACCGACAACAGGACCGGCGACTCGATAGAGATCCCGCTCACGAACGGGGGGGTATCGGCCGCCGAGTGGTCGAAGCTGCTGCCCGGGGTCTGGTTCTACGACCCGGGCCTCATGTCGACAGCGGCCTGCGAGAGCTCGATCACCTATCTCGACGGCGACGCCGGCATCCTGCGCTATCGCGGCTACCCGATCGAGCAGCTGGCGGAGCACTCGACCTACCTCGAGGTCGCCTACCTCCTCTTGAACGGCGAGCTCCCGACCCCCGCCCAGTTCGACGCCTGGCGCGGCGAGATCACGAACCACACCTACATCCACGAGAACGTCCGAAAGCGCTTCTTGGAGGGGTTCCACTACGACGCCCACCCCATGGGGATGCTCGTCTCCGCGGTCGCCGCGCTCTCCACCTTCTACCTCGACGCCAAGGGCATCTTCGACCCCGAGGCCCGGCACAAGCAGATCACCCGGTTGATCGCCAAGATGCCGACGCTGGCCGCGGCCGCCCACCGCTTCAGCGTGGGCATGCCGTTCGTCTACCCGGACAACTCCCTCGACTTCACCACCAACTTCCTCTCCATGATGTGGAAGGTGGCCGAGCCCCGGTTCGAGGCGAACCCCGTGCTCGCCCACGCGCTCGACGTCTTGTTCATCCTCCATGCCGACCACGAGCAGAACTGTTCGACGACGGCGATGCGCGTCGTCGGCTCCTCGCATGCCGACCCCTACTCGGCGACGGCCGCGGCCGCGGCCGCCCTCTACGGCCCGCGCCACGGCGGGGCCAACGAGGAGGTCATCAAGATGCTGACCGAGATCGGCAGCATCGAGAACGTCCCGGCCTACATCAACGAGGTGAAGACGGGCAGCATCCGCCTGCAGGGTTTCGGCCACCGCGTCTACAAGAACTTCGACCCGCGCGCCACGATCATCAAGAAGATCGCCGATCAGGTCTTCGAGGTCACGGGCAAGAACCCCCTGCTCGACATCGCGCTCAAGCTGGAGGAGATCGCCCTCTCCGAGGACTTCTTCATCTCGCGGCGGCTGTACCCGAATGTCGACTTCTACTCGGGCCTCATCTATCAGGCGATGGGGTTCCCGCTGGAGATGTTCCCGGTGCTCTTCGCCATCCCGCGCACCGTCGGTTGGCTGGCGCACTGGCAGGAACTGCTCGACCAGGACTCCCGGATCGTTCGTCCCCGCCAGCTCTACATCGGCACCGACGAGCGCGACTACGTCCCCGCCGACCAGCGCTGACGGTCGTCCGCGATCGGGCGATCGCCTCGCCCGTCAGCGGATCGAGATGGTGAACGACAGGCTGTCGCCGACGATCAGCCGGTAGCGCCCCGGCGCAACCTGGCGAGAGCCCACCGCCGTCTTTTGATCCCACGAACCGGTGGCGCTGAAGTGGCCGCCCGCCGGCAGGTGGGCCACCGACAGCATCGGACAGCCGTAGGCCGCGTATCCGGGCCACAGGTTCGTCCCGTGACCGTTCTTGACCTCCAGCGAGAGCGAGCTGCAGGGTCCGATGACCGTGGTCGGACCCTGTGGTGTTCCGGCGACCGTGCACGGCGTGGAGCCGACATTGCGGACGGTTGCGTGCACCGTCACCGGTTGGGCGGGCGAGAACTCGAGCCTCGAGATCGTCACCCGGGCCTCGAGGGCGTGCGCTCCACAACTGTCATCGAGAACCGTCACGGGTCCGCTCTCGACGAGCGCCCTCGACGTCGGGTGGCCGGTCGCCGCGCCAGCGCTGGCCGCCCCGATCGTGGCCGCCGCCACCAGGATCGTCACGGCGCCGGCGCGCCTCGCCACAGCTCGGAGGTGCGAAATCAGCCGGCGCGGGGTCTGGATGGGATCGACACGGCCAGACTACCGGCGCCGTTTCCCGGGCCAGGCGGCGGCGGGGGATCAGCCCTTGAGGGGACCGGTCACCCTGGTCAGGCCCTCTTGGACCATCGAGACGACCAGTTTCCCGCCTCGCTCGAAGAAGAATCCCCGCGCCAGGCCCCGCCCCCTGGTGGCGATGGGCGAGTCGGTGTCGTAGAGGAGCCAGTCGTCGATCCGCACGCGCCGGTGGAACCACATGCAGTGGTCCAAGCTGGCCCCCATGAAGTTGGCCGGGTCCCAGTCGACGGTGTGCGAGCGCAAGATGGTGTCGAAGAGCGACATGTCCGACGCGTAGGCGGCGATGCAGGCGTGCAGCAACGGGTCGTCGGGGAGCGCGCCGTCGGCCCGGATCCAGATCTGCTGACGCGGATCTCCGGCCTCGGTGGGTTGTTCCCAGGGGAGCGAACGGTCCACGTAGCGCTGTTCGATGGGATGGGGCAGGAAGAACCATTGCGCCAGGTCCTCGCGCTGGCCGCGGAGCGGCTCGAGGAGCTCTTGGAGCGAGGGGAGGTCTTCCGGGGCCGCCACGTCGGGCATGGCGATCTGGTGGTCGAGCCCGGTCTCGTCGTCGTGGAACGACGCCGACATGTTGAAGATGGCCTCGCCGTGCTGGATGGCGACGACGCGTCGCGTGGTGAACGATCGCCCGTCGCGGATCCGGTCTACCTGGTAGAGGATCGGGATCGTCGGGTCCCCGGGCCGCAGGAAGTAGGCATGCAGCGAGTGGACCTGCCCGTGGGGGACGGTGCGGCCGGCGGCCATGAGCGCCTGGCCGGCCACCTGCCCGCCGAACACCCGCTGGCGCTCCTCACCTGGCTGCATCCCGCGGAAGATATTCATCTCGATCGGTTCGATATCGAGGAGGCGGACCAGATAGTCGAGGGATTCGCTCACCACGCCATGTTGTCAGGCGCCGCTTTCACCGGGGGGAATCCGGCCCGAGGGGGAAGAGCGCGCTTCGAAGCCCCGGGATGCGGCCACTAGAGTCTGCGCCGATGCCCGAGTCCCTCGAGCGCCTCTGGGCCTGGCTGCACACCCACGAGGGCACGAAGATCTTCCGGTACTCGATGGTCTCGGTCGTGTCCACGGCGGTGTCCTTCAGCGTCATCTTCATCGTCTACGGCGTGCTGCGGAAGGGGACCGAGGTCCCCGACACGGTGCTGGGCAACGCCGTCGCCACATTTCCCTCCTACTGGCTGAACCGCAGTTGGGCCTGGGGGAAGTCGGGCCGGTCCCACCTCATGAAAGAGGTTGTCCCGTTCTGGGTCATCGCGGCGGCCGGTATCGCGTTCTCCATCATCGGGGCGTCGCTGGCCCGGCACATCGGGCTGACGCACCACCTGGGCCACGTGACGCAGACCGCCCTCGTGCTCGTCGCCAACATCGTCTCGTTCGCCGTCTTCTGGGTGGTCAAGCTGCTCATCTTCAACAAGCTCTTCCACGTCCCGACGCTGCTCGAGGAGATCGACGAGCACATCGAAGCCGAGTAGTCCGCGCGCGATGCCGGCATTCGACGAAGCGGCCGCCGCCGTGAGCAGTACGGATGCGGCGGCGGCGGAGGCGGCCCGCCGGCGCCACGACCGGCTGACCAAGCCGGCGGGGTCGTTGGGTCGCCTCGAGGACGCCGGCATCCGGCTCGCCGGCATCGCCGGTGCGTGTCCTCCCCCGGTGCCCGAGCCGGCCGTCGTGGCCGTGTTCGCGGCGGACCACGGCGTGCTCGCCGAAGGGGTGTCCCCCTGGCCCCAGGAGGTCACGGCGCAGATGGTCGCCAACTTCTGTGCCGGCGGAGCGGCCGTGAACGTCCTGGCCGGCCACGTGGGCGCGGACGTGGTGGTGGTCGACGTCGGGGTGGCCGGGGACCTTCCGGTCCATCCGCGCTTGCGCTCGGCCAAGGTGCGAGCCGGAACGGCCAACCTGGCGACCGGGCCGGCCATGACCGAATCGGAGGCGCGCCAGGCCCTCGATGTCGGTGCCCGATTGGCGGCCGAACTGGCCGCGGGGGGGACGCGGTGCCTCCTCACCGGTGACATGGGCATCGGGAACACGACCCCGTCGGCGGCGCTGATCGCCGCGTTGACAGGCCGGGCGGCCTCCGCGGTCACCGGCCGCGGCACGGGGATCGACGACGACCGCTGGGCGGTCAAGGTGCGGGTCGTCCAGACGGCCGTCGACCGGATGCGGGGGACCACCGACCCCCTCGGCATCCTGGCCGCGCTCGGGGGACTGGAGATTGCCGCACTGGCCGGTTTCGTGATCGGCGGCGCCGCGGCCCGGCTCCCCGTCCTGCTCGACGGGGTCATCGCCGGAGCCGGTGCTCTGGTGGCGACGGCGCTGGTGCCGGCGTGCGGCGGCTATCTCTTCGCCGGCCACCGCTCGACCGAGCCCGGCGCGATCGCCGTGCTCGAGCAGTTGCAGCTCAAGCCGCTGATCGATCTCGAGCTCCGGCTCGGCGAGGGCACCGGTGCCTGCCTGGCGCTGCCGGTGCTGCAGGGCGCCGCCAAGATCCTGCGCGACATGGCCACGTTCGAGTCGGCCGGCGTCACCGAGGACCAGGGGTAGGGAGAGGTCCCCTCCCGAGTCAGTCCCGGAAGTTGTTGAACTGCAGGGGGATGCCGAAGTCCTTCTCCTCGGCAGGCGCTGATCACCGCTTGCAGGTCGTCTCGCTTCTTGCCTGAGACGCGCAGCTGGTCCCCCTGGGTCTGGGATCCGACGCCCTTCAGGTTGAGGCTCTTGATGAACTTGTTGAGCTCCCGGGCGTTGTCGGCGGAGATACCCGCCCGGATGGCGATCTTCTGACGGGCGGTCCCCTTGGCGGCCTCTTCGATCTTGCCGTCGTCGAAGGCCTTGAGGGAGACCTCGCGGCGGACGAGCTTCTCCTGGAGCACCTGATGCAGGGCGCGCAGCCGGTCCTCCGTCGAGGAGTGCAAGACCAGCTCCTGGTCGCTGAGCTCGATCGTGGAGTCGGTGTTCTTGAAGTCGAATCGCGTGGAGGCCTCGCGGTTCGCCTGGTCGACGGCGTTGCGGACCTCTTGCATGTCGACCTCTGAGACGATGTCGAACGTCGGCATTCAGCCAGCGTACTGTTCCGCTCCGGCCGGCCCCGGCTCAATCGAGAGCGGGTCGAGCGCAATCCGGACCCGGACTAGTCTCCCCGGCGGGTCGGTGTCCGAGTGGCCAAAGGAAGCAGACTGTAAATCTGCCGGCACAGCCTACGCAGGTTCAAATCCTGCCCGGCCCACCAAAACGAGGGACCTGGTACGCGGCGATCGGCTGCGACCCGGCGAGGGCATGACGACGGTAGGCGGTTGACCGCCAAACTGGCAGGCAAAGTCGCCGACCGCTCGGATCTGGGCGAGAGCGCGGTCTATGGCGTCGGGGTTTCCGGAAGCCCCGCCACCATGATGTGCGCACGGGTCCATAGGGAGTACCCGTTTGCGCGGTTCGGGCACGGAGCAGTGAATCACGGTCAGATCGGGATTGACTGCAGAGTCGGCGTGTGGCGGAATTGGGCGAATCATCGCCAGTCTGTCTTCTGGCCTGTCAGGAGGAGGTGGCCTGTGACATCGGTTTTCGTTTCGTCGCCCGGGCCGCCGCACCTGACGCCTCCCGATCTCTGCTGCTAAGTAGTTCCTTCAGTAGCAGTTGGTCTTTGTGCAGTTGAGGTCGCCGCGGCTTGTCCGTAGCCGTTCTAGCTGGAGGCGATTTTGTCTGCATCCTTCTTCCGTCGTCGCGACGCGTGCTCGACGTCGTCAGCGGTGCGCCCGTCGTTCCGTGATCCCCGGTTCCTGCTTCTCTTCGCAGGGCAGATGGTCAACTCGGTCGGCGGCTGGGCATCGGCGATCGTGTTGTGGGGATTTGGCGCCTACCACTTCGGCGCGGGACCGTACGCGGTCTCGCTGCTGATCGTGTGCTGGGCGGCTCCGTCCGCAGTGCTCGGCCCCCTCGGCGGCATCTACGTCGATCGGCTCGGACCCAAGCGTGCCCTCATCATCGGCTATATCGCCGCTGCGCTTGCCGCTCTTGGTTTAGCTGCTGCCGGCTCGCTGACCGATCTCGATATCGCCGCGGGGCTTTACGGCGTCACCCGGGCACTGACCGGACCCGCAGCCAACGCCCTTCCCGCACGCGTCGTTGCTTCCGAGCAGCTGCTGGCTGCCAACTCGCTCCTCGGCGCAGCCGGGACGACAGGACAGATAGCAGGCCCTTTGACCGCCAGTCTCATCCTTGCCCTCTTGGGTTTCCGGGCCGCTTTCGTCTTCGACGCCGCCACCTACCTCGTCGGGGCCGCGGTCGTCGCGCCGCTCCCCTTGCTGCTTGTGAAGAGCCAGGGGCGTCAGACATTGGGACGCGAGTTCGTCGAGGGCATCGCTGCCGTAACGCACCACTCAGGTTTGCGGCTCACCCTGTTCCTCACTGCCGCCGTCTCATTCACATCCAGCGCATTCCTCATAGTCGAACCGCTCTACGCTCGCCACGTTCTGCACCGCGTGGCCTCCCAGTTCGCCTTGTTCGAAGCGGCTGCAGGAATGGGCTCGATCCTGGGCAGCTTCGCCCTCTTACGCGTCAGTAGCCGGCTCAGGAGTCGGCGGATCCTTGCAGTCAGCGCGATCAGCTACGGGCTCGCCGCTTGTCTGTTTGTCGGGTCTACGTCGGTCCCATTGGCCTATCTCGGCGCGTTCGTCTGGGGCATCACAGCGGCGGTCTTCGGCGCGATCTCGCTCACCGCGCTCCAGCAACTCGCGCCCGTTCATGTCTTGGGCCGAGTCATGGCCGTGAGCGCCACCCTCACGTCCGCGGCAAGCACCGCAGGACTCCCCCTCGCCGGCGTCGTCCTTGCCGCCCTCGGGATCCGCGGCGGAGCGCTTGCCCTCGCCGGAGTAGCCATCGGAGCGGGACTGACCTACCTGATACGCGGAATCCGAGTACCGGGTGGAAGCAGTTGACTCGTCGCCAGACCATCTCACTCCAAGCCTGACCGTCAGACTGCCCGTCAAGCCGGCGACACTTGCCGTCATCACCGAACGAGGTACGCGGCCATCGACTGCGGGCACGACGAGGGGTCGGTCGTTATGCCTTGCTGTGGTCAACCTCGAGCGCCAATGTCATGAAGGCGCTGTTCGGACTGGGCTCGTAGTCGGCGAACGGCCCGCAGGGTTCGAAACCCACGGCGGCATAGAGCGACCGTGCCGGAGCGAACGCGGGCGTCGACCCGGTCTCCAGACTCACGCGCCGAACGCCGGCGGCTCGGGCGACGGCGACGAGGTGGTCAACCATCGCCCTGCCGATCCCTCGACCGCGCGCCGTCGAGGCCGTGTGCATCGACTTGATCTCGGCGTGGTGCGGTTCGAGGTACCGCAGCGCTCCAATGCCGAGGAGCTGGCCCTCGAGGCGGAAGCTGAAGACCGTGATCGCCGGGTCGAGGAGGCCGTCGAGGTCGAGCGTGTGGACGTCCTCGGGCAGCGTGGTCGCCCTGGCGAACGCGAGATGGCGTTCCAGCAGGGCCCGGACGTCGTCGGCCCTCGGGTCGTCGATCGCGATCTCGCCCTCGGGCACCGTGTGCACGGTGTGAACATAGGAAATCCGAAGCCCCCAGAGCCCTTGCGCTCCGGCAAACCTCCGTTACAATGGGATTACATTCTGGTTTCCGCTGTTCCTGGCTATCGGTCTGCCGGCTCGTTTTTCTGGCACTCTCGGGACAGCCATCTGGGGCCGCACGAGACGGCCTCCTCAGACGCCTGGACAGGTCGGGTCCGGGCCACACGACGAGATTGGCGGCGTGGAACAACAGCTCAACAGCTCCGGCGGGCCCGATCCGGGAGCGGTCGACGAGGATCGTCGATCGCGGCGTTGGCTCGCCCTCGCGGGGCGATTCGAGTGGGCGCACCACCTCCTAAGTGCCCTGGCCGTCCGTCTCGAAATGGCCAAGGTCCACCTGCTGCCGACGGGTGCCCTGGCCGACCGCGTGCAGCTCGACGAGGACGATGCCGACGACTGGCGGTTCCTGCGCCGCCCGGCCCTCCTCGGGTTCCTGGCACTGGTGGCGGTGGCCGTGGGTGCGTCGCTCCCCAGCTCCCCCTTCAAGCTGGAGATGCCCGGCACCTGGTTCTTCGGGGTGCCGTCGCAACCGGGAACGGCGTCGACGTCCTTCCTCCTGTTCGGGCTCGTCGCCGTCTACGGCGGGCTGGTCCTGTTGATGCGCGTGTGGGTGGGTCTCACCCGAGCGCTGACCCGGCGCGGCGGGGTGCCCATCAAGTACCTGTGGCTGATCCTCGGTCTGTGGATCGTCCCGATGCTCGTCATCGCGCCGATTTTCAGCCGTGACGTCTTCTCCTACGCGGCCCAGGGCGAGATGGTCAGCCGCCACATCAACCCCTACAACTACGGACCCTTCACCCTCGGGGCTGGGCCCTACGTCAGTCCCGTGGACCCGCTCTGGGGCAACACCCCGGCGCCCTACGGACCGCTCTTCTTGATGATCGACGGGTTCCTGGCCTCGGCCAGCCTGCACCACGCGATCGTCACGGTGATCTTGCTGCGGGTCCTGGCGGTGGCGGGCGTCGCCCTCATCGCCTGGTGCATCCCGAAGCTCGCCCGGGCCTACGGCCGTGACGTCGGCCCGGTCTTCGTGCTCTCGGTGCTCAACCCCCTGGTGATCCTGACGCTCGTCGGAGCGGCCCACAACGACGCCATCATGGTCGGGCTGCTGTTGGCCGGGATCACGGCCGCCAAGTCCAAGCATCCGGTCTGGGCGGTGGTGCTGTGCACGCTGGCGGCGGCCATCAAGGCGCCGGCGGGTCTCGGCATCCTCTACGTCGCCTGGGACTGGATGGGTGTCGGATTGACCTGGCGCCAGCGGGTCCGGCCGATCATCACGGCCGGGCTGTTGGCCCTCGGCGTCCTGGCGGCGCTCTCGCTCGTGAGCGGGCTCGGGTGGGGGTGGGTGGCCAACCTGGAGACCCCGGGCGCCGTCCGCAGCTGGCTGGCGCCGGCCACCGGCATCGGTCTGCTGCTGTCCTCGATCGCGCACTCGGTCGGGCTCGGCGTCTCGAGCACGGCCGTGCTCTCGGTGACCCGCGTGATCGGCCTTCTGAGCGCCGCCGCGGCGGCGCTCTATCTGCTGATCAAGAGCGAACGCATCGGCTGGCTGCGGGCCCTCGGCCTCAGCCTGCTGCTGTTCGTGGCCCTGGGCCCCGTCGTCCAGCCGTGGTACTTGACCTGGGGCCTCCTCCTGCTGGCCCCGGTGGCCGACCGCTACCTGCGCTCGCTGATCATCGCCCTGTCGGTGGCGTCGCCGTTCATCGGCCTGCCCGGAGGCCGGACGCTGCTCGACCAGCTGATCCACGCCGACCCGTTGTCGGTGGCGCTCGCCCTGGTCGTGCTGCTCGGCGTGCTGCTGGCCCCGCTCGGCAGCTGGTCGACGACCTGGCGGTGGAGCCCGGTCTCGGTGGACGCCGAAGACCTGGCGATCAGCCCCCAGCTCGCCGCGGGCTGAGCCTCGCTCAGAGCAGCAGCTGGAGCTCGATCACGTCGAGCCATCGGCCGTGCTTGCGGCCGACCTCGCGCTCGACGCCGACCATCTCGAACCCGCAGGCCTTGTGCAGGGCGATCGACGGTTCGTTGCTGCCCTCCGTGCGGGCGATGACCGCGTGGAAGCCGTGGTCGCCGGCCAGGCGGACCAGCTCTTCGAGGATGGCCCGGCCGGCGCCGAGGCCCCGGGCGTCGGCGGCGACGTAGACCGAGTCCTCCACCGTCGTCGCGTAGGCGGGGCGGGGTCGGTAGGGGGAGAGGGACCCGAAGCCGAGGACGGTCCCGGGGGCGGCGAGCCCGGCCACGGACGCCGCGGTGCCCTCGGGCCGCGCCTCGTCGTCGGAGGTGGCCACCACCGCCGGATGGGCCCCCCGGTGGTGTTCCAGCCAGGCCAGCTGGTCGGCCAGGGTCCACGGGACGATGTCGAACGTGACGACCGAGCTCGTCACCTCGGCGTTGTAGATGGCGCGGATCGCCTCGGCGTCGGGCGCCTCCGCCAGTCGGATCCGCATCCGTCGATGGTACTGATCGGGCCACACCGCCCGGGGACGGCCGACCGTCTCGAAAGGGCCCACTCGCCCGGTTGACTATCATGACCGGGCGGTCCGAGGGGCCGTGGCGCCCCCTTAGCTCAGTCGGCAGAGCACAGCCATGGTAAGGCTGGTGTCGTCGGTTCGATTCCGACAGGGGGCTCGCCCTGGCGGCGTAGCTCAGTTGGTCAGAGCACACGGCTCATAATCGTGTTGTCGCGGGTTCGAGTCCCGCCGCCGCTACCAGCTCGGGCGCTCGGGCACCGCACCGGGCGAATGGCAATGAGGAGGGACAGGAATGCCGAAGAACGACAAGCGGGTGAAGGTGACGCTGGCCTGCGAGGTCTGCAAGCGCCGGAATTACATCACCGCCAAGAACAAGACCAACGACCGTGAGCGGATCGAGATGCAGAAGTTCTGCCGCTGGGACCGCCAGCACACGCTGCACAAGGAGACCCGCTGAGCCCAGCCGGCCGACCCGGTGGTAGCCTTGCCCATTGGGTTCCCAGGCAGGGCGACCAGCCGACGGACGATTGAGAGCGGTCCACCGAGGGCAGTAGCTCAATTGGTAGAGCACCGGTCTCCAAAACCGGCGGTTGGGGGTTCGAGTCCCTCCTGCCCTGCTCAGAGCATGTCCCAGCAACAGACCCGATCCATGGGAGAACCATGAACCGCGAGACGAAGCGCATGATGGCGCGTCAGGGCCAGACGGAAGCCGATGGCTCCCCGTCGTCCAAGCGCACCGCCACGACAGCCCAGCGCCGCCCCCAGGCCCGCCAGCGGACCTCGCCGCCCCAGTTCGCCCGCGAGGTGCGTGACGAGCTGCGCCAGGTGGCCTGGCCGAGCCGCGCGGAGCTGGCCAACTACACGGCGGTCGTCGTGACCACCCTCGTCCTCATGATCAGCCTGATCTTCGTCCTGAACTTCGGCTTCGGTAAGGCCGTCTTGTTCATGTTCCAGAAGTGACGATTCGGACACAGACGCGCCGGCCGACGCCGACGGGTCGAGCGGCGAGGTCGAGACCGAGGACCTGGCGCTCGGCGCCACCGGCGCCGACGCGGTCGGTGCCGGGGCCTCGTTCGCGGGGGCGGAGCCCGACCTGGTCATCGACGCCACCGAGGCGGCCAGCGACGCCGAGGGCACAGACGACGGTGACGAAGACGGCGAGGACGGCGAGGGGGAGGAGGACGCCTCCGTCCAGAGCCCCTATGACCGCCCCGGCCGCTGGTACGTCGTGCACACCTACTCTGGCTACGAGAACAAGGTTCGCTCCAACCTCTCCAACGTCATCGCCTCGCGGAACATGGAGGACCGGGTCTTCGAGGTCGTCATCCCGATGGAAGACGTCGTCGAGTTCAAGGGCGGCAAGAAGGTCACCGTCTCGAAGAAGGTGTTCCCCGGCTACCTGCTGGTCCGCTGCGACCTCGACGACGACAGCTGGGGCGCCATCCGCAACACCCCGGGGGTGACGGGCTTCGTCGGCCCCGGGACCAAGCCGACGCCGCTGTCGCGTCGCGAGGTCGAGAGCATCTTGCAGGTGAAGCTGGAGGGGGCCGAGACACCCACCAAGCGCAGCCGGCCGCGCCTCGAGTACGAGGTCAACGAGACGGTGCGGGTGAAGGAAGGTCCCTTCGCCGACTTCTCCGGCCAGATCGCCGAAATCAACGAGGACCAGCTGAAACTGAAGGTCCTCGTCAACATCTTCGGCCGGGAGACCCCGGTCGAGCTCGAATTCAGCCAGGTCGCGAAGCTCTAGGCTTCGTAGTTCCCCGCAGCCCACAGGAGAGACGATGCCACCGAGGAAGCGTGTCCTCGCCACGGTCAAGATTCAGTTGGACGCCGGTTCGGCGACGCCCGCGCCGCCCGTCGGCACCGCCCTCGGGCCCCACGGGGTCCAGACGATGGAATTCTGCAAGCAGTACAACGCGGCCACCGAGTCCCAGCGGGGCACGGTCGTGCCGGTCGACATCACCATCTACGAAGATCGCAGCTTCACCTTCGTGCTCAAGACCCCGCCCACCCCGGTGCTGTTGCGCCAGGCGGCGGGCGTGGCCAAGGGTGTCGGCCACCTCGGGTCGGGACCAGGTGGCCACGGTCACCGACGCCCAGCTCGTCGACATCGCCAAGGTGAAGCTCCAGGACCTGAACACCAACGACCTCGAGGCGGCCAAGAAGCAGGTGGCCGGCACCGCCCGCTCGATGGGCATCGCCGTCGTCGGCTGAGATCGGAGCAACGGAGATGACCCAGCACGGGAAGAAGTACACCGAGGCCTTCAGCCAGGTGAACCGCGAGGAGCTCCACGGAGTCCGCGACGCGGTGGACCTGGTCAAGGACCTGGCTCACGCCAAGTTCGACGAGACCGTCGAGCTCGCCGTCCGCCTGGGGGTCGACCCCCGCAAGGCCGACCAGATCGTCCGGGGCACGCTCTCGTTGCCGTCCGGCTCGGGCCGCAGTGTCCGGGTCGCGGTCTTCGCGGCCGGTGAGCAGGCGGCCGAGGCGCGCGCCGCCGGCGCCGAGATCGTCGGCGCCGATGACCTGGTCGCCCGGATCCAGACCGAGGGCTTCTTGGACTTCGACGTGGCGATCGCCACCCCGGACCTGATGGGTCAGGTCGGCTCGCTCGGCCGGGTGCTCGGTCCCCGCGGCCTCATGCCCAACCCCAAGACCGGCACGGTGACGATGGACGTGGGTCGCGCCGTGACGGAGTTCAAGGGCGGCCGCGTGGAGTACCGCACCGACAAGGTCGGCAATATCCACATCCGGGTCGGCAAGGCCTCGTTCACCCGTGAGCAGCTCATGGCCAATATCCACGCCGTCATCGAGGAGCTGTTCCGCGCCAAGCCACCCGCCGCCAAGGGTCGGTACCTGCGCGCGGTCACGGTGTCGACGACGATGGGGCCCGGCGTGAAGATCGACCCCGCTCGTGCCCGCGAGGTCGTCGAGGAGTTGGTTCCGGCCGGTTGACGGCCGCCGCCGCCGCCGGGCTCCCCGCCGGCTGCGGCTAGTGTTCAGCGGTCGGTTCGTCACAGCCGTGGCGTTCCGGCCCCAAGATCGAAGCAGTACGCCGCAGACCTCCGGTGCACCACCAGGTGCCGAAGGGGCTCCACCCGAGCCCGCCTGACGAGGCGATTCGTATCGATCGGCCGGCCACTCGCCGGACCGCTCGGTCCGTCGCCCCGCCCGGGAATGCGGTCGCAGCCCACGAGCGCGGAGATGCGATGGAGAACCCACGAGCAGAGAAGGTGGCGGTCGTCAACGAGGTGCGCGAGCGCCTGAACGGCGCAGCCGGCTCTGTCGTCACCGAGTACCGCGGCCTGACGGTGGCCCAGCTGGCGGACCTCCGGCAGCGCCTCGCGGCGGCCGGCGGGGACTACAAGATCTACAAGAACACCCTGGTGAAGCTCGCGATTTCGAGTGGGCCGCACGAGGCGCTGAGTGACTACCTGACCGGGCCGACGGCGATCGCGTTCGTCCAGGGCGACGTCAGCGCGGTGGCCAAGGCCTTGCGCGATTTCGCCCGGACCAACCCGGCCCTCGTGATCAAGGGCGGGCTCCTCGACGGGACGACCCTTTCCACGACGGATCTGACGTCGCTGGCCGAGCTGCCGTCGCGCGACGTGCTGCTCGCTCGTTTGGCCGGCGCCATCGCTGCCCCCTTGCAGACCCTGGCTGGACTGCTGCAGGCACTTCCCCGCAACCTCGCCTACGGCCTCTCGGCGCTGATCGACCAGCAGGGCGGTGTGGCCGAGGCCCCGGCTGTGGCCGAGGTGGACGAGGCACCCGTGACCGAGGACGTCACCGAGGACGCCGTCACCGAGGACGCCCCGGTCGAAGCGGTCTCAGAAGCGGCCCCCGCAGAAGCACCCGAGGTCGAAGCCGAGGTCCCCCCCACGGCGGCAGACGCCGACACGGAGCCGCCGGTCGCGGACCACTCGGCGAGCGAGACCGCCCCGACCCCAACCGACGAAGCCCCAACCGCCCAGACCCCAACCGACGAAGCCCCAACCGCCCAGACCCCAACCGACGAAGCCCCAACCGCCCAGACCCCAACCGACGAAGCCCCAACCGACGAAGCCCCAACCGACGGCGAGTCGTAGTTCCCGATCCCTGTCTGTCTACGTCCGCAACACAATCACTGAACAAGAGGAGAACCCCATGCCAGGCACCTTGACGAAGGACCAGATCCTCGATGGCATCGCCGAATTGTCCGTTCTCGAGCTGAGTGAGCTCCTGAAGGCCTTCGAGGAGAAGTTCGGCGTGACCGCCGCTGCGCCGGTCGCCGTGGCTGCCGCCCCCGCCGGCGGCGGTGGCGACGCGTCGAGCGAAGTGGAGGAGAAGACGGAGTTCGACGTCATCCTGACCGCCGCTGGCGACAAGAAGATCCAGGTCATCAAGGAGGTCCGGACGCTCACGAGCCTCGGGCTGAAGGAAGCCAAGGACCTGGTCGACAGCGCCCCGAAGGCCGTGCTCGAGCACGTGAACAAGGACGACGCCGAGAAGGCCCGCGTCGCGCTCGAAGGCGCCGGCGCCACCGTCGAGGTCCAATAGCGAAGCGGCCGAGGGGGCCGTCGGTCCCCTCGGGCGCTCGCCGCGTCAGCGCGGCCGGAGCGTGCTGTGAATGAACGACACCTCGAGCTCTGCTCGAGCGCCGAGTGGGCCGAGACGGTCCAGCGGTGGATCATCCCCTGGGTGCTCGATGACGTCGACCTGGGCGACGACGTGCTTGAACTGGGCCCGGGCCCCGGACGCACGACCGAGATCCTGGTGCAGATGACGCCCCGACTCACTGCGGTCGAGGTCGATCCGGCGTTGGCCGGGTCGCTGGCGGAGCGGCTGGGCGGGCCGACGGTCGAGGTCCTCGAGGCCGACGCGACCCGGCTCCCCCTACCGGACGGCCGGTTCAGTGCGGCGCTCTCCTTCACGATGCTGCACCATGTCCCGTCCGTCGCCGAGCAGGACCAGGTCTTTGCCGAGGTGGCCCGGGTGTTGCGCCCGGGCGGGGTTTTCGCCGGCACCGACAGCCTGGCGACCCCGGAGCTGGCCGAGCTGCACAGTGACGACACCTACGTCCCGGTCGATCCGGAGGGCCTGGGCGCCCGTCTGACCAGGGCGGGCTTCTCGTCGGTGCGGGTCGACACCAACGAGTACTCGGTCCGATTCCGGGCGATGGCCGGCGATTCTGTCGCCGACGTGGCCCATTACCCTTGACTCCGTGGCGCGGATTCCCTAGCCTTTCACCCAGCCCTCGGGGCCCCTCTGGGGTTCCCGATATTGCGCGGCCCAGGGGTTGTGCGTCCGCCCGCCCGCGGGTAAGCTGCAGGGTTGCCGTGGTCAGCCATGCCGTTCACACCCTCAGTACGAGCTGAATGGCGCGCGCCACGACTCACCGTTACCCCAGCGCCCCACCCGGTTTCGTCGATCGTTCGAGGTGCGCTCGCACTACCGGTACCGCCAGCAGTCCCGTCGTAACACCCTCTTGGGAGGAGTAGGCCGTTGCCCGCACGGTCCCGCAGTCCCGAACGCGTCACGTTCGCCAACATCGACGAAGCCCTACCGCTGCCTGACCTGATCGCGATTCAGCGCGACTCGTTCCAGTGGTTCTTGGACAAGGGCTTGGCTGAAGCGTTCAACGACATCAGTCCGATCGAGGACTTCACGGGTCAACTCAGCCTCGAGCTCGAGTTCGACCCCAAGGATGTCGATCTGCGCCCGCCGCCCAAGTTCTCGGTGGAGGAGTGCAAAGAGAAGGACATGACGTACGCGGCCCCCGTGTTCGTCCGGTCGCGCTTCTTGAACGCCACCACCGGCGAGATCAAGGAACAGACGGTCTTCATGGGGGATTTCCCGATGATGACCGAGCGCGGCACCTTCATCGTGAACGGCACCGAGCGGGTGGTCGTCAGCCAGCTGGTGCGTTCGCCCGGTGTCATCTTCCAGCCCGGTCGCGACGCCAAGACCATCTTCACCGGGACCATCCACCCCTACCGCGGGGAGTGGATCGAGCTCGATATCGAGGCCAAGCCGTCGCGCGACGTGACGGCGGGGGCCCGGGTGGCCCGCAAGCGCCGGCTGTCCCTGTTCGTCCTGCTGCGGGCCCTCGGCTACGGCGACGACGCCTTCTTGGAGAAGTTCGTCCGCCACTTCGACTTCTTGGAGGGGCAGTGGGAGAAGGAGCGCTCGCTCGCTCCCACCCGCGAGGATGCCCTCCTCGAGATCTACAAGCGCGCCCGTCCCGGCGAGCCGCTGTCGGTCGAGGCGGCGCGCCAGTACTTCGAGAACGCGTTCTTCAACCCCAAGCGCTACGACCTCACGCGGGTCGGCCGCTACAAGCTGAACCGCAAGCTCGGGCCGGAGATCGAGCGCATCGCCGAGCTCTTCGACCTCGACCTCGAGCGCCCGACGCCCGGGCAGGGCGTGCTCAGCCCGTGCGAGATCCTGGCCTCGGCCACCTACATGCTGCACCTGGCCCTCCACATGGCCGACGGTGACTCCACCTACCGGATCGACGACCAGGACCACTTCGCCAACCGGCGTGTCCGCTCGGTCGGCGAGCTGATCCAGAACCAGGTGCGGGTCGGCCTCTCGCGGATGGAGCGGGTCGTGCGCGAGCGCATGACCACCCAGGACGTCGAGACGATCACGCCGCAGAGCCTGATCAACATCCGCCCGGTGGTGGCCGCGGTCAAGGAGTTCTTCGGCACCAGCCAGCTCAGCCAGTTCATGGACCAGAACAACCCGCTGTCGGGGCTGGCCCACAAGCGCCGGCTGTCGGCCCTCGGGCCCGGTGGTCTCTCGCGTGAGCGCGCCGGGTTCGAGGTGCGTGACGTGCACAGCTCCCACTACGGCCGCATGTGCCCGATCGAGACGCCCGAGGGCCCGAACATCGGCCTGATCGGTGCCTTGGCCACCTACGCGCGGGTCAACGAGTACGGCTTCATCGAGACCCCGTACCGCAAGGTGGAGAACGGGCGCGTCACCGAAGAGGTGATGTACCTGGCCGCCGACGAGGAAGAAGAGCACGTCATCGCCCAGGCCAACGCCCCGGTCGACCCGCAGGGGAACTTCAGCGAGGACCGGGTCCTCGTGCGCCGCGGGCCGCAAGGGACCGGCGTGCGAGTCGGCGTCGCCACCACGACCTATGGGACCACGAGCGAGATCGACTTCGTGCCGCCCTCCGAGGTCGACCTGATGGACGTCTCGCCGAAGCAGATCGTCTCGGTGTCCACGGCCCTCATCCCCTTCGTCGAGCACGACGACGCCAACCGGGCCCTCATGGGGGCCAACATGCAGAAGCAGGCGGTCCCCCTCGTCGTGAGCGAGGCCCCCTACATCGGCACCGGCGTGGAGGCCCGCGCGGCCCGCGACGCCGGCGACGTCATCGTGGCCGAGGGCGAGGGCACGGTCCTCGACGTGACGGGTGACGACATCGTCGTCGAGTACCGGTCCGGTCAGAAGGACCGGCTGGGCCACGCGCTCGGCCGCAAGACCTACCGCCTGGCCAAGTTCCGCCGGTCCAACCAGAACACCTGCATCAACCAGAAGCCGCTCGTCAACGAGGGGCAGAAGGTCGAGACCGGGGACTTGCTGGCCGACGGTCCCTCGACCCACAACGGCGAGCTGGCTCTCGGCAAGAACCTGCTGGTCGCGTTCATGCCCTGGGAGGGCTACAACTACGAGGACGCCATCATCCTCTCGGAGCGCCTGGTGCGCGACGACGTGCTCACCTCGATCCACATCGAGGAGCACGAGGTCGACGCCCGTGACACGAAGTTGGGCGCAGAAGAGATCACCCGGGACATCCCGAACCTCTCCGAGGAGATCCTGGCCGACCTCGACGAGCGCGGCATCATCCGCATCGGGGCCGAGGTGGGCCCGGGCGACGTCCTCGTGGGCAAGGTCACCCCGAAGGGCGAGACCGAGCAGACACCCGAGGAGCGGCTGCTCCGTGCCATCTTCGGCGAGAAGGCCCGCGAGGTGCGAGACACGTCACCTCAAGGTCCCCCACGGGGAAGAGGGCAAGGTCATCGACGTTCGCGTGTTCTCCCGTGAGAGCTCCCACGAGCTGCCACCGGGCGTGAACGAGCTGGTGCGGGTCTACGTGGCCCAGCGCCGGAAGATCTCCGAGGGCGACAAGCTGGCCGGCCGCCACGGCAACAAGGGCGTCATCTCCAAGATCCTGCCGATCGAGGACATGCCCTTCTTGTCCGACGGCACGCCGGTCGACATCATCTTGAACCCCCTCGGAGTGCCGAGCCGGATGAACGTCGGCCAGGTGCTCGAGTCCCACCTCGGCTACGCCGCCCGCTACGGCTGGGCCGGCACCACGAGCGAGCCGGGCGCGGGCACGAGCGGTCGCGACGACGGCGTGGCGCGCAAGATCGCGGCCGCGGACCGAGCCCGCGGTCTGGGTCTCGACGCCGGTCTTCGACGGCGCCCACTGGGACGAGGAGGACGAGGCGGGGGCGCACCCGACGATCCAGCAGATCTTCGAGCGCCTCAACTCGGACTCGGCCAACGGCGACGTGCAGATCGGGACCGACGGGAAGGCCACGCTGTACAACGGCCGCACCGGCGACGTCTACGACAACCAGGTGTCGGTGGGCTACGTGTACATCTTGAAGCTGGCCCACCTGGTCGACGACAAGATCCACGCCCGCTCGACCGGCCCGTACTCGATGATCACCCAGCAGCCGCTGGGTGGGAAGGCACAGTTCGGCGGGCAGCGATTCGGCGAGATGGAGGTCTGGGCGCTCGAAGCGTTCGGCGCCGCCTACGCGCTCCAGGAGCTGCTCACCATCAAGTCGGACGACGTGCTCGGCCGCGTGAAGGTCTACGAGGCCATCGTGAAGGGGGAGAACATCCCCGAACCAGGCATCCCCGAGAGCTTCAAGGTGCTCATCAAGGAGATGCAGTCGCTCTGCCTCGACGTCGAAGTGCTGTCGATCACCGGTGAGGAGATCGAGATGCACGAGCTGGACGAGGACGTATTCCGCACCGCAGAAGAGCTGGGCATCGACATCAGCCGGCCCGAGCGCGGTTCGGACGAGGAAGACGAGCGGCGTGCCGCTGAGAGGAGTTTCTCGTGAGCCCACTCGACGTCAATACCTTTGACCAGCTCAAGATTGGTCTGGCCACCGGCGGGGCGATCCGTGGGTGGTCCAACGGCGAGGTGAAGAAGCCCGAGACCATCAACTACCGCACCCTGCGCCCCGAGAAGGACGGACTCTTCTGCGAGAAGATCTTCGGCCCGACCAAGGACTGGGAGTGCTACTGCGGCAAGTACAAGCGCGTGCGCTTCAAGGGGATCATCTGTGAGCGCTGCGGCGTCGAGGTCACGCGTTCGAAGGTCCGCCGCGAGCGGATGGGCCACATCGAGCTGGCCGCCCCCGTGGTGCACATCTGGTATCTGCGGGGCACCCGCAGCTGGCTGGCCTACCTGCTCATGGGCACCGAGGCCCGCGAGGAGCTGAAGGCCAAGCAGCTGGAGAAGGTCATCTACTTCGCCGCCAACCTGGTGACCCACGTGGAGGACGAGAAGCGCCACGAGGACCTCCCGAACCTGGAGGCCGAGCTCCTCTCCGAGGTGGCCGACATCGAGAAGCGCCGCGACCTCGAGGTCGATCGTCGCTTCAAGGCGCTCGAGGACGAACTGGCCCAGCTGGAGAAGGACGGCGCCCGCGACGCCGAGATCAAGGCCCGTCAGCGTGCCGTGGAAAAGGAGATCACGGCGCTGCGCGACCGCTCCCAGGACGAGGTCGAACTGGCCCAGCGGGCCCTCGACGAGTTCCGCAACCTGCACCCCCGCAAGATCATCGAGGACGAGCTGCTCTGGCGCGAGCTGCGCCTCCGCTACGAGGACTACTTCGAGGGCGGCATGGGCGCCGAGGCCATCTCGCGCCTCATCGACCGCATCGACCTCGACGCCGAGGAGATCAAGCTCCGGGCCATGATCGACGCCACCGACGGTCGGCGTCCGCTGTCGGCCCAGCGCCGCCAGAAGGTCATCAAGCGCCTGAAGATCGTCACGGCCTTCAACCGCCGCGACGACAACGGCCGCCGGGTGAACGACCCGCGAGCGATGATCCTCGAAGCGGTGCCGGTCATCCCGCCGGACCTGCGTCCGATGGTCCAACTCGACGGTGGCCGCTTCGCCACGTCGGACCTGAACGACCTCTACCGGCGCGTGATCAACCGGAACAACCGCCTGAAGCGGCTGCTCGACCTCGGCGCGCCCGAGATCATCATCAACAACGAGAAGCGGATGCTCCAAGAGGCCGTCGACGCGCTGTTCGACAACGGCCGGCGCGGCCGCCCGGTCACGGGTCCGGGCAACCGGCCGCTCAAGAGCCTCTCGGACATGCTGAAGGGCAAGCAGGGCCGGTTCCGCCAGAACCTGCTCGGCAAGCGGGTCGACTACTCGGGCCGCTCCGTCATCGTGATCGGGCCGAACCTCCAGCTGCACCAGTGCGGCCTGCCCAAGCTGATGGCGCTCGAGCTCTTCAAGCCGTTCGTGATGAAGCGCCTCGTCGACACGGAGCTGGCGCAGAACATCAAGTCGGCCAAGCGGATGGTGGAACGTCGTCGCCCGCAGGTCTGGGACGTGCTCGAGGGCGTCATCCGGGAGCACCCGGTGCTGCTCAACCGTGCGCCCACCTTGCACCGCCTCGGCATCCAGGCCTTCGAGCCGGTGCTGGTCGAGGGCAAGGCCATCCAGATCCACCCCCTCGTGTGCACGGCCTTCAACGCCGACTTCGACGGGGACCAGATGGCCGTCCACCTGCCGCTGTCCGCCGAGGCCCAGGCCGAGGCGCGGGTGCTCATGCTCTCGGCGAACAACATCCTGTCGCCGGCGACCGGTCGCCCGATCACCGTGCCCACCCAGGACATGGTCTTCGGCGCCTACTACCTGACGCTGGCGGTCGACGGGGCCAAGGGCGAGGGCCGGGTCTTCCGGCACTCCCACGAGGTCGCCGCCGCCTTCGACGCGGGCGACATCAGCCTGCACGCCAAGATCACCATCCGCGCCGCCACGAACTCGGGCATCGCCGGCCGCCTGCTGGCGGCCGGGATCGTGGCGAACGAGGAAGGCCAGGTGTCGGTCGAGACCTCGCCCGGCCGCCTCTTCTTCAACGAGGCGCTGCCGGAGGGCTTCCGCTACGTGAACGACATCGTCGGCAAGCGCAACTCGCCGATCGGGGTCATCGTCGAGGAGCTGGCGGCTGACCACCCCAAGTACGTGGTTGCCTCCAGCCTTGACCGCATCAAGGCGCTCGGGTTCCGGTTCGCCGCGCAGTCCGGGCTCACCATCTCGATCGACGACGTGCGGACCCCGCCCGACAAGCAGGCCATCTTGGACCGCTACGAAAAGGAAGCGGAGAAGGCCGAGACCCAGTTCAAGCGGGGCATCATCACCGACGACGAGCGGCGCCAGAAGGAGATCGAGATCTGGACCTCGGCGAACTCCGAGGTGGGGCGCGCCATGGAGCGCCAGCTCTCGACCATGTCGTTCAACCCGCTCGACATGATGGTCGACTCCGGTGCCCGGGGGAACGCCCAGCAGATCCGCCAGATCGCCGGCATGAAGGGCCTGGTGTCGAACCCCCGCGGCGAGATGATCCCCCGCCCGATCAAGTCCTCCTTCCGGGAGGGCCTGTCGGTGCTCGAGTACTTCATCTCGACCCACGGAGCCCGCAAGGGCCTGGCCGACACCGCCCTGCGCACCGCCGACTCGGGCTACCTCACCCGTCGCCTGGTCGACGTCGCCCAGGAGCTCATCGTCCGCGAGGACGAGTGCCCGTCGACGCGGGGCATCTGGATCGAGGGGGTCGTGCCCGACACGGCCGGCCGCCGCAGCTACCTCGAGACCCGTGCCTACGGCCGGATCCTGATCGAGGCGGTCACGCTGTCGGACAAGACCAAGATCCCGATCGGCACCCTCCTCTCCGACGAGGTGGTCGAGCAGCTGCGCGACGACGATTCGGTGGACCGGATCCGGGTCCGCTCGGTGCTCACCTGCGAGGCGGCCCAGGGTGTCTGCGCCGCCTGCTACGGCCAGTCGCTGGCCACCGGCAAGATGATCGAGCTCGGTGAGGCGGTCGGCGTCATCGCCGCCCAGTCCATCGGCGAGCCCGGCACCCAGCTCACCATGCGGACCTTCCACACCGGCGGCATCGTCGGTGAGGACATCACCCACGGTCTGCCCCGGGTCGTCGAGCTCTTCGAGGCCCGGACCCCCAAGGGGGCGGCCGTGCTGGCCCGCCACAGCGGCGTGGCCCGCGTGGAGGAGGAGGAGGGCGGCAAGCGGATCACCGTGGTGGCCGACGACGGCACGGAGGAGTCTGTCCTCGTGGCGATCCGGGCCCACCTGGAGGTGACCGACGGCCAGGAGGTCGCGGCCGGCGACGCCCTCGTCGAGGGCCCGAAGGACCCGAAGGAGCTCTTGGAGGTCAAGGGCATCCGGGAGACCCAGCAGTACCTGGTCGAAGAGGTCCAGAAGGTCTACCGGGACCAGGGCGTGTCCATCCACGACAAGCACATCGAGCTGATCGTGCGCCAGATGCTGCGCCGTGTCCTCGTGGCCGAGCCCGGCGATGCGCCGTTCCTGCCCGGTGAGCGCGTCGACAGCCAGATCTACGCCGAGGTCAACCGCCTGCAGGTGGAGGAGGGCAATCGCCCCGCCGAGGGCCGACCGGAGCTCATGGGGATCACCAAGGCGTCGCTCGCCACCGACAGCTGGTTGTCGGCCGCCTCCTTCCAGGAGACGACCCGGGTGCTCACCGAGGCTGCCATCGAGGGGAAGTCGGACCACCTCTTCGGCCTGAAGGAGAACATCATCATCGGCAAGCTGATCCCGGCCGGCAGCGGGATGGAGCGCTACCGCGACATCCGCCTCGAGATGCCCGACGCCGAGGCCATGCCCTTCTGGGGCGTGGGCACCGGCGACGACAGCAGCACCGAGGACCTGGCGGCGTGGCTGCGCGACGTCAGCAGCGACGGGGTCAGCAACGAGCCCTTCGACTCGAGCATCGACGCCAGCTGGCTGGGGACGGCCCCGGACAGCGACGACGGCGAGCGCGGGGCCGAGGGCCAGTTGGGAGCCGGTGCCTAGCCAGAGCGAGAGGCTGTTGCCCGGGATCGCACCGTGCCCTAGCATCACTAGGCTGCATGGTGCGGTCCTCGGCCGGCCCGAGCCCACCGCTCCGCAGTCCCATCTTTTGCAGTCCCGCTAGTCCGTCAACCACGAAAGAACGCGTGCCCACAATCGCCCAGCTGGTCCGTAACGGCCGGCAGACGAAGCAGACGAAGACGAAGACCCCGGCCCTCCGGGGCGCTCCCCAGCGGCGGGGGGTGTGCACGCGCGTGTACACGTTCACGCCCAAGAAGCCGAACTCGGCCCTGCGCAAGGTGGCCCGTGTCCGGCTCACGAGCGGCGTCGAGGTCACGGCCTACATCCCGGGCGTCGGGCACAACCTCCAGGAGCACTCGATCGTCCTCGTGCGGGGCGGCCGGGTGAAGGACCTGCCGGGCGTGCGCTACAAGATCATCCGCGGCGCCCTCGACGCCTCCGGCGTCCGCGAGCGCAACCAGGCCCGCAGCCGCTACGGCGCCAAGAAGGAGTCCTAGTGCCGCGCAACGGCCCGGCCCAGCGCCGGGATCTGCAGCCCGACCCCGTCTACCGCTCGGTCCTCGTCACCCAGGTGGTGAACAAGGTGCTGTCGCGCGGCAAGCGGACGCTGGCCGAACGCCTCGTCTACGGGGCCCTGACGCTCGTCTCGGAGCGCTCCGGGGCCGACCCGATCGCCACGCTCAAGCGGGCGATCGAGAACACCCGGCCAGAGCTCGAGGTGAAGAGTCGACGCGTGGGTGGCGCCACCTACCAGGTGCCGGTCGAGGTGCGCCCCCGGCGCGCCACGACGCTCGCCATCCGCTGGCTGGTCAGCTACTCCCGCCAGCGCCGCGAGAAGACGATGACCGAGCGGCTGGCCGCAGAGATCCAGGATGCGGCCAACGGCATCGGCGCCGCGGTGAAGCGCCGCGAGGACATGCACAAAATGGCCGAGTCCAACAAGGCCTTCGCGCACTACCGCTGGTAGTCCGCCCCATAGAAGTGAACGACCATGGCTGAACCATTGCCCATTCGCGAGTTTCCGCTCGCCCGCACCCGCAACATCGGGATCATGGCGCACATCGACGCGGGCAAAACCACGACGACCGAGCGCATCCTCTACTACACCGGTCGCAACTACAAGATGGGTGAGGTCCACGAGGGCGCCGCCACCATGGACTGGATGGTCCAAGAGCAAGAGCGCGGCATCACCATCACCTCGGCCGCCACCACCTGCCGCTGGCGCGACACCTGGATCAACATCATCGACACCCCGGGCCACGTCGACTTCACCGTCGAGGTGGAGCGGTCGCTGCGCGTCCTCGACGGGGCGGTCGCCGTGTTCGACGCCGTGGCGGGCGTCGAGCCCCAGACCGAGACGGTATGGCGCCAGGCCAACAAGTACCACGTGCCCCGCATCTGCTTCGTGAACAAGATGGACCGGATCGGCGCCGACTTCGAGCGCACGGTCGACATGATCCGCGACCGCCTCGACGCCACGCCCGCCGTGGTCCAGCTCCCGATCGGGGTCGAGGGCGGCTTCAAGGGCGTCATCGACCTCCTAGAGGAGAAGGCCCTCGTCTTCTCCGAGGGGATGGGCGACAAGTGGGAGGAGACTCCCGTGCCCGCCGAGTTCGAGGCGGCGGTCGAGGAGGGCCGCCACCAGCTGGTCGACGTGCTGTCCAACCACGACGACACGATCATGGAGAAGTACCTGGCCGAGGAGAGGATCACGGCCGACGACCTGCGCCGGGCGCTGCGCGCCGGCACGCTTTCGAACGTGGTCGTCCCGGTCCTCTGCGGCTCGGCCTTCAAGAACAAGGCCGTCCAGCCGATGCTCGACGCCGTCGTCGACTACCTGCCGAGCCCGCTCGACCTCCCGCCCACCCCCGGCACCCTGCCGGGCAAGGAGGACGTGGTCGAGCGCCTGCCCGACGACGACGCCCCCTTCTCCGCCCTCGCCTTCAAGATCATGACCGACCCCTACGTGGGCAAGCTCACCTACCTGCGGGTCTACTCGGGCACGATGCGCAAGGGCGGCACGGTCCTCAACACCACGAAGGACCGCAAGGAGCGGATCGGCCGCATGCTGCAGATGCACGCCAACCACCGCGAGGACCTCGACGCCATCTTCTCGGGCGACATCGTGGCGGTCGTCGGCCTCAAGTACACGACGACCGGCGACAGCCTGTCGGACCCGGCGCACCCGATCCTCTTGGAGACCCTCGAGTTCCCCGAGCCCGTCATCCACGTGGCGGTCGAGCCCAAAACCAAGGCCGACCAGGACAAACTGTCCCGGGCCCTCTTCTCGTTGTCCGAGGAGGACCCCACCTTCCGCGTCCGCTCCGACGAGGAGACCGGCCAGACGGTCATCTCGGGCATGGGCGAGCTCCACCTCGAGGTCCTGGTCGACCGGATGCTGCGCGAGTTCAGCGTCGACGCCAACGTCGGCAAGCCCCAGGTGGCCTACCGCGAGACCATCCGCAAGATGGTCGAGAAGGTCCAGGGCCGCTACATCCGCCAGACCGGTGGGCGGGGCCAGTTCGGCGACGTCGTGATCAGCCTCGAGCCCACCGGCCGGGGCGGTGGCTACGAGTTCGTGGACAAGATCACGGGCGGCGTGATCCCGAAGGAGTACATCCCCTCGGTCGACGCCGGCATCCAAGAGGCGCTGACCTCGGGCGTGCTCGCCGGCTACCCCATGGTCGACGTCCGGGTGACCCTCACCTACGGCTCCTACCACGACGTCGACTCGTCCGAGATGGCCTTCAAGATCGCCGGCTCGATGGCCGTGAAGGACGCCGCCCGCAAGGCCAGCCCGGTGCTCTTGGAGCCGGTCATGGCCGTCGAGGTGGTCACCCCGGAGGACTACCTGGGCGACGTGATCGGCGACCTGTCCTCCCGGCGCGGTCAGGTCGAGGGCATGGAGCAGCGGGGGAACAACCACGTGGTCAAGGCCCAGGTTCCGCTGGCGGACATGTTCGGCTACGCTACCGACCTGCGTTCGCGCACGCAGGGCCGCGCGACGTACAGCATGCAGTTCGACTCCTATAACGAGGTCCCCGAGGCGATCGCCAAGGAGATCATCGCTCGGGCCCGGGGGGAGTAGGCAGGGCCGGTTCTCCCGGCCACTGCCAGCAGGACCCCGCCGGGCCGAGGCGCCCAGCGGCGCAGCACGGAACCAGGCGGCACACCGCCGTGGCGAGCCCGAGCAGGGTTCGCCCGAGATCAGGGAGTAGCACTCCAGCTATGGCCAAGAAGAAGTTCGAGCGCACCAAGCCCCACCTGAACGTCGGGACCATGGGTCACATCGACCATGGCAAGACGACGCTGACGGCTGCCATCACGAAGGTCCTCTCCGAGTCCAACCCCAACACCGCCTTCACGCCGTTCGACCAGATCGACAAGGCCCCCGAGGAGAAGCAGCGGGGCATCACGATCACGATCGCCCACGTCGAGTACGAGACGCCCAACCGGCACTACGCGCACGTCGACATGCCGGGCCACGCCGACTACATCAAGAACATGATCACCGGCGCCGCCCAGGTGGACGGCGCCATCCTGGTCGTCTCCGCCGCCGACGGCCCGATGCCCCAGACCCGTGAGCACGTGCTGCTCGCCCGCCAGGTGGGCGTGCCCTCGATCGTGGTCGCCCTCAACAAGGCCGACACGGTCGACGACGAGGAGCTCTTGGACCTCGTCGAGCTCGAGGTCCGCGAGCTGCTCAACGACTTCGAGTTCCCGGGCGACGACACCCCGGTCATCCGGGTCAGCGCCCTCAAGGCGCTCGAGGGCGACCCGGAGTGGTCGGCCAAGATCACCGAGCTCATGGATGCGGTCGACACCTTCATCCCCGAGCCGCCCCGCGAGGTCGACAAGCCCTTCTTGATGCCCATCGAGGACGTCATGTCCATCACCGGCCGCGGCACCGTCGTCACCGGCAAGATCGAGCAGGGCAAGGTCCACGTCGGCGACTCGGTGGAGATCGTCGGACTGCGCGACACCCAGACGTCGGTCGTGACCGGCGTCGAGATGTTCCGCCGGCTGCTCGACGAGGGCCAGGCCGGCGACAACATCGGCGCCCTGCTCCGGGGCACGAAGAAGGAAGACGTCGAGCGCGGCCAGGTGCTGTGCAAGCCGGGTTCGATCACCCCGCACACGAACTTCGAGGCCAACGTCTACGTGCTGAAGAAGGAGGAGGGCGGCCGCCACAAGCCGTTCTTCACCAACTACCGGCCCCAGTTCTATTTCCAGGTCACCGACGTGACGGGCTCCATCTCCCTGCCCGAGGGCACGGAGATGGTCATGCCGGGCGACAACACGGAGATGACGGTCGAGCTGGGCAAGCCGATCGCCATGGTCGAGGGCCTGCGCTTCGCCATCCGCGAGGGTGGCCGCACGGTCGCCTCCGGTTACGTCACCAAGATCCTCAAGTAGCCGAGACCCGGCCGGAAGCGAGTACACGAGCATGGCTGACGGCCCGAAGCAGAAGATCCGGATCCGCCTGAAGGCGTACGACCACGAGATCCTCGACCAGTCGACCGAGAAGATCGTCCAGACAGTGCTGCGGACCCAGGCCAAGGTGCAGGGCCCGGTGCCGCTGCCGACCGACAAGCACCGCTACACGGTGATCCGCTCCCCGCACAAGTACAAGGACAGCCGGGAACACTTCGAGATGCGGGTGCACAAGCGCCTGGTCGACATCGTCGAGCACACCCCGAAGACGGTCGACTCCCTGCAGCGCCTGGACCTGCCGGCCGGCGTCGACATCGAGATCAAGATCCAGAACGCCTAGGCGCGAGCCTTCGCCCCGGTCCGCCGGCCAACTCCCCCTGGCACCTGGGAGACGGCTTGGTGTACCCTTATAGGTCGGCCTGCTGTTGGTCCGACGAGCCAGCGGCTCCTGTCGCCGGTTCCAGTAGATGTGCCCGAATGCCCGGCGCCTGTGTGCGGGGAACCTCGGGTCCAAAACAGTCGAGCCGCTCCGCTCGGGGAAATCCGGGCGGAGCGTTGGCGTGTACGTAGGGCGTCGCCGTGAGCGCATGGCGTCCCGGCGAATGCTCAAAGAGAGGCGCAGCGCGTGGCTACCAAGGCCATCGTCGGCGAAAAAGTCGGCATGACCCAGATCTGGGACGAGCAGCACCGGGCCATCCCGGTGACTGTCCTGCGCGTCTCGCCCGTGCGCGTCGTCCAGGTGAAGACCCCCGAGCGTGAGGGCTACTCGGCCCTGCAGGTGACGTGGGGCTTCCGCCGGACGAGCACGCTGAACAAGCCCATCCTCGGCCACTACGAGAAGGCCGGGGTGGACCCCGGCCGACGGCTGGTCGAACTGCGGATCGACGACATCAGCAGCTACGAGGTGGGCCAGCAGCTGGCGGCCGACCTGTGGAGCCCCGGCGAGCGGGTCGACGCCATCTCGGTCTCCAAGGGCAAGGGCTTCGCCGGGGCCATGAAGCGCCACAACTTCAAGGGCCAGGGCGCCGCCCACGGCAACCACAAGCACCACCGGGCCCCCGGCTCGGTCGGCGCCTGCGCCACCCCTTCTCGCGTCTTCAAGGGGACCCGGATGGCCGGCCGCATGGGCGGGCGCCAGGTCACCGCCCTCAATCTCACGATCGTGTCGGCCGACCCCGAGCGCGAGCTCGTGCTGGTCAAGGGCAACGTGCCCGGGCCCCGGGGGGCCATGGTCGTGCTGCGTGACACCGTGAAGACCCCGACCCCGAAGGGCCGGCGATGACGACGACCGAGACCCATCGCCCGCTGCGGGGCCCGGTCAAGAAGGACCGCCCCGAGCCGACCGCCCGCTCGATCACGCGGCGCGACGTGAGCGGCGCGGCCCTCTCCGAGGTCGACCTCGAGCCCACCATCTTCGGGATTGTGCCCAACGTCTCGGTCATGCACCAGGTGGTCACCGCCCAGCTGGCGGCGGCCCGGGCCGGCACCCAGTCGACCAAGACCCGGGCCGAGGTCCGCGGCGGCGGCGCCAAGCCCTACCGTCAGAAGGGCACCGGCCGCGCCCGCCAGGGCTCCACCCGGGCCCCGCACTTCTCGGGCGGCGGCGTCGCCCTCGGACCCAAGCCCCGCAGCTACCGCCAGCACACCCCGAAGAAGATGGTGCGCCTGGCCCTGCGCTCGGCCCTCTCGGACCGCGCCGCCAACGACAAGGTCGCCCTCGTCGACCGCTGGAGCTGGGAGGTGCCGCGCACGAAGGACGCCATCGCGGCCCTGGGCGCCCTCGGGGTCTCGGGCAAGGTGCTCGTCGTGGTCACCCGCGACGACGCCATCGCCGAGCGCTCCTTCGACAACCTCCAGGAGATCCAGACGGTGCTCGTCGACGAGCTGGCCGCCCACGACGTGTTGCGCAACGAGTGGATCGTCTTCAGCGACGCCACCCTGCCCGGCGCGGCCCGCGACGACCAGGACGAGGCCGACGCCGACGAAGCGGAGGACGGCGCCGATGCGTGAGGCCACCTCGATCCTGATCCGGCCGGTGATCTCCGAGAAGACCTACCGGCTGATGGACGACGACGTGTATGTCTTCGTCGTCGACAAGCACGCCAACAAGATCGACATCCGACGCGCCGTCGAGCAGGTCTTCGGGGTGCGCGTGCTGAACGTGAACACGCTCAACCGCAAGGGCAAGACCACCCGCAACCGCCGCACCAACACCGCCGGGCACCGGCCGGACCAGAAGCGGGCCATCGTGACCCTCCACGCCGGCGACAAGATCGACCTCTTCGAGAGCTGAGCCAGATGCCCCTTCGCTCACGCCGCCCCACCAGCCCCGGCCGCCGCTTCCAGACGGTCTCGGACTTCTCCGAGATCACCCGCGATCGCCCGGAGCGCTCCCTCCTCGCCCCGCGCCCGGGGACCGGTGGCCGCAACAACCTGGGCCGCAAGACCGCCCGCCACCGCGGGGGTGGGCACAAGCGCCAGTACCGGATCGTTGACTTCCGCCGGGACAAGGACGGTGTGCCCGCCACGGTGGCCGCCATCGAGTACGACCCGAACCGCAACGCGCGGATCGCCCTCCTGCACTACGCGGACGGCGAGAAGCGCTACATCCTGGCCCCGGCCCAGGTGCGCGTCGGCGACAAGGTGCAGAGCGGCCAGGGCGCCGAGATCCGCCCGGGCAACTCGCTCCCGCTGCGCTACATCCCCGTCGGCTCGGTCATCCACTGCGTCGAGCTGCGCCCCGGCGGCGGCGGCAAGATGGCCCGCGGGGCCGGCATGAGCGTCCAGCTGGTGGCCAAGGAGGGCGACTTCGCCACCCTGCGGCTGCCCTCGACCGAGATGCGCCGCGTCTCCATCGACTGCCGCGGCACTCTCGGAGTCGTCGGCAACGCCGAGGCCGAGCTGATCAAGATCGGCAAGGCCGGCCGCAACCGCTGGAAGGGCAAGCGCCCCCAGACCCGCGGCGTCGCCATGAACCCGGTCGACCACCCGCTCGGCGGTGGCGAGGGCAAGTCCTCCGGCGGACGCCATCCCGTGTCGCCGTGGGGCAAGCCGGAGGGTCGCACCCGTTCGCGCCACAAGGAGTCCGACAAGATGATCGTGCGTCGGCGCCGGACCCGCGGGGCCCGGCGGTAGGAGGATGACGTGCCCCGCAGTCTGAAAAAGGGTCCTTTCGTCGACGACCACCTGTTGAAGAAGGTGGACGTCTTGAACGCCAGTGGCGAGAAGCGGGTCATCAAGACCTGGTCCCGCCGGTCGACGATCATCCCCGACATGGTCGGGCACACGATCGCGGTCCACGATGGCCGCCGGCACGTGCCGGTGTACGTGACCGAGTCCATGGTCGGCCACAAGCTGGGCGAGTTCGCCCCCACCCGCACCTTCCGGTTCCACGCCGGCCAAGAGCGTTCGGCGAGGCGCTGACGTGCCCGGATTGAAGACCAACGAGCGGCCGGGGACCCGAGCGGTGCTGCGCCACGAGCGCAGCTCGGCCAGCAAGGCCCGCCAGGTCCTCGACCTCATCCGGGGCCAGGACGCGGACCGCGCCGCCCAGATCCTGCGCGGCACCGAGCGGGCCGTCGCGTTCACGATCGCCAAGCTGCTCGCCTCCGCCGTGGCCAACGCGGTCCACAACGACGGTCTCGACGCAGACGAGCTCTACGTCTCGGCCTGTTACGCGGACGAGGCCAATACGCTCAAGCGCTGGCGGCCGCGGGCACGGGGCCGGGCCACGCGCATCCGCAAGCGCAGCTGTCACATCACGATCATCGTCAGCCGCCTGCCCGATGAGCGCCTGGCGCGCGAGCGCGCCGAGCGCGACGTCACCACCGGGCGCCGCTCGCGCCGGGTGAGCGAGTCGCGGCGCCGGGCCGACCTGTCCGGTCGCCTGTCGCGCCGTCGGGTCGCCCACGAGGCGGCCGCCGAGGCGGCGGCCGCGGCCGACGTGGAAGAAGAGCTGGTCGAGGAGCTGGAAGAGGACGAGGGGCTGGACGCCACCGACGAGTTCACGGACTTCGACGAGGACGAGGACGCCGGGGACGACATCGAGGACGCCGGGGACGACATTGAGGACGCCGACGAGGACGACACGGACGAGGAGGCGACGGACGAGGACGCATCCGACGCCGACGCCGAGGAGAGGGACGAGTAGATGGGCCAGAAGGTAAACCCCTACGGGTTCCGCCTGGGAGTGACCACCGACTGGAAGTCGCGTTGGTTCGAAGAGCGCCACTACCGCGAGTTCGTCATCGAGGACTGGCGCATCCGTGACTACCTCATGTCCCAGCTGGAGGCTGCGGCGGTGAGCCGCATCGAGGTCGAGCGCACGCGTGACCGAGTGCGGGTCGACATCCACACGGCGCGACCGGGCATCGTCATCGGCCGGCGCGGGTCGGAGGCCGACCGCCTGAAGAAGAAGCTGGAAGAGATCACCGGGTTGCCCAACCGGATCCAGCTCAACATCCAAGAGATCAAGCGGCCCGAGCTCGACGCGGCGTTGATCGCGCAGGGGATCTGCGACCAGCTGGTGCGCCGGGTGGCGTTCCGCCGGGCCATGAAGCGGGCCATCCAGACCGTGCAGAAGGCCGGTGCCCAGGGCGTAAAGGTGCAGTGCTCGGGCCGCCTGGGCGGTTCGGAGATGTCGCGCAAGGAGTCCTACCGCGAGGGTCGCGTGCCGCTCCACACGCTGCGCGCCGACATCGACTACGGCTTCCGCGAGGCGCGCACGACATCGGGCCGCGTCGGCGTGAAGGTCTGGATCTACAAGGGCGACATCCTGCCCTACAAGGTCTCGATCGACGACAAGATCAATCGTGAGGCGGCGATGGCGGTCGGGGAGACCTCCGGCCAGGCCGGCCCGCGGCGCCTCATCACGGCCGGTGGCGGCCGCCGCCGGATCGACCAGGGAGAGCCCGGCAGCGTGGGCTCGGACGACCTCGACGGCGACGACCTCGACGGCGACGACCTCGACGGTGTCGACGACACGAGCGTTCTCGACTCGGTCACGACCGCCAGCCCGGAGACCGAGGAGCCCACGGAGGGCGACGAGCCCACCGAGACGCCGCCCGTCGACCTGCTGGCGGCGCCGACCGAGCCCGACGAGCTCGAGCGCCGGTTGGCCGAGGACGAGCAGGTCGAGCGCCAGACGCGCCAGCACCACGAGACCCCCCACTTCCGCCGGGAGGCCGACTGACATGCTGATGCCCCGCAAGGTCCGTCACCGCAAGCAGCAGCGCGGGCGCCTGTCCGGCGCGTCCAAGGGCGGCACGACGGTCAACTTCGGGGACTTCGGGATCCAGGCCCTCGAGCCCGGGTGGATCACCGCCCGACAGATCGAAGCCGCTCGAATCGCCATGACCCGTCACGTGAAGCGTGGTGGCAAGGTGTGGATCCGGATCTTCCCCGACAAGCCGGTGACCCAGAAGCCCGCCGAGACCCGCATGGGTTCGGGCAAGGGCAACCCCGAGCACTGGGTGGCGGTCGTCCGCCCCGGCCGGGTCCTCTTCGAGCTCGCCGGTGTGGAACGCCAGCTGGCCCAGGAGGCCATGGAGCGCGCCATCCAGAAGCTGCCCATCAAGGCCCGCTTCGTGGTGCGCCCCGGCACCCACGGCACGGCCGAGGTGCAGGTCTGATGACCAAGGTTGGCGAGTTTGCGGCGCTCGATCCCGACGAGCTGGAGACCCGGCTCGAAGAGTCGCGGCGCGAGTTGCTGAACCTACGGTTCCAGCTGGCCACCGGCCAGCTGGACAACTCGGCCCGGATCGGCCTGATCCGGCGTGACGTGGCGCGGATCTTGACGGTGCTTCGGGAGCGTGAGATCTCCGAGGCCGAGGGGACCGAGCTGCCGTTCCACGCGGTACCGACGGAGCGGCCCCGACGTGCTCGGGCCGCTCTCGACGAGGTCGAGGTCGAGGAGTTCGTCGACTCCGACGAGGAGCCCGACGACGAAGTGGACGAGGAATCCTGATGGCTGACGAAGCGACAACCGAGGCGAGGCCGAACCGGCGCAAGGTGCGCGAGGGCGTCGTCGTCTCCGACTCGATGCAGGCGACCGTGATCGTGGCCGTCGTCGAGCGGGTCCGACACCCCCGCTACGGCAAGACGGTGCAGCGGACCAAGCGCCTCTACGTCCACGACGCCGAGGGGACCGCCAAGGTGGGCGACCGCGTCCGCGTGGTCGAGACTCGGCCGCTGTCCAAGCTGAAGCACTGGCGCCTGGCCGAAGTGACGGAGCGCGCCCGATGATCCAGCAAGAGTCCCGCCTGCGTGTCGCCGACAACTCCGGTGCCCGCGAGGTCCTGTGCATCCGGGTCCTCGGCGGCTCGCGCCGTCGCTACGCCAGCATCGGCGACATCTTCGTCGCCACGGTGAAGGACGCCATCCCCGGTGCCAGCGTGAAGAAGGGCGAGGTCGTGAAATGCGTCGTCGTCCGGACGAAGAAGGAGAAGCGCCGTCCTGACGGCAGCTACATCCGCTTCGACGAGAACGCCGCCGTGCTCATCAATGACCAGCAGCAGCCGCGCGGGACCCGCATCTTCGGCCCGGTCGGCCGCGAGCTGCGCGACAAGCGCTTCATGCGGATCGTCTCGCTCGCCCCGGAGGTGTTGTGATGCGCATCCGCAAAGGCGACACCGTCATCGTGCGTTCCGGCAAGTACAAGGGGCACCGCTCCGACGTCGTGCGCACCATCCCCTCCACGGACAAGGTCGTCGTTGAGGGCGTCAATGTGGCCAAGCGCAGCACCAAGCCGCGGCGCGCCACGATGCAGGGCGGCATCATCGACAAGTTCATGCCTCTCCCGGCGGCCACCGTTTCGCTGTGGTGCAACGCCCATGGCGGGGCTGCGCGGTTGGGAGTCGAGTTCGACGAGCAGGGTCGCAAGACCCGCGTCTGTCGGAAGTGCGGAGCGGAGCTGTGAGCGAAGAAGAGACCGCCGAAGAAGCGGCGGCTCCGGTCAAGAAGGCCGCGGTGAAGAAGACAGCGGTGAAGAAGGCCGCCGCCACTGCCGACGCGCCCGCGAAGAAGGCGCCCGCGAAGAAGGCAGCGGCTCCGGCGAAGAAGGTGGTCGCCAAGAAGGCGGCTGCTCCGAAGGCCGCCGAGCCCGTGGCCGAGACGCCTGCTGAACTCGACACGCCTGTCGCCGAGGCCCCTGCCGCCGAGGCCCCCGCTGCCGAAGTTCCCACCGCCGAGGCCCCTGCCGCCGAAGCCCCTGCTGCCGAAACTGCGGAGTCCGAGGCCCCTGCCGCCCAGGCCCCTGCTGCCGAAACTGCGGAGTCCGAGGCCCCGGCTGCGAAAGCCCCTGCCGAGTCGAAGAACGGCTCGGCGGCACCGGCCAAAGCCAACGGCCGTGGTGCGCCGCCCGCCGGGAGCCGGCCGCGCCTCAAGGAGCGCTACCTGGGTGAGTACCGCGCCCAGCTGCAGAGCGACCTCGGGCTGCGCAACGTCATGGAGGTGCCCGGACTCGAGAAGATCGTGATCAACATGGGCGTCGGGCGTGCCACCCAGCAGCAGTCGCTCATCGAGGGTGCCCAGCGAGACCTCCAGGTGATCACCGGTCAGAAGCCCATCGTGACCCGGGCGAAGAAGTCGATCGCCGGATTCAAGCTGCGCGAGGGCCAGGCCATCGGCGTGAAGGTCACGCTGCGGGGGGATCGCGCCTGGGAGTTCTTCGACCGCCTGGTCAGTCTGGCCATCCCGAGGATCCGCGACTTCCGCGGGTTGTCGCCTCGCTCCTTTGACGGGCGGGGCAACTACACCTTCGGCGTCGTCGAGCAGCTGATCTTCCCCGAGATCGACTACGACCGCATCGACACGATCCGGGGCATGGACATCACGATCGTTACAACCGCCCACACCGACGAGCACGGCCGTGCGCTCCTGCGCGCGTTCGGCTTTCCGTTCCGACAGGAGACCCGGTAGTCGTTATGGCAAAGAAGGCCTTGGTCCAAAAGCAACAGAAAGTCCCGAAGTTCAAGGTCCGGGGGTATACCCGGTGCCAACGATGCGGCCGGCCGAAGGCCGTGTTCCGCAAGTTCGGGCTGTGCCGGATCTGCCTCCGCACGATGGTGCACGCCGGAGAGATCCCCGGCGTGACGAAGTCGAGCTGGTGATGGAGGCGACCCGATGACGATGACCGACCCGATCGCCGACATGCTCACCCGCATCCGGAACGCGAACTCGGCCCAGTTCGAGACCGTCAAGATGCCGAGCTCGAAGCTGAAGGAGGCCCTGGCCGCCATCTTGGAACGCGAGGGCTTCATCGCCGGCTTTGCCATCGAGAAGAACGCTGACCGGCCGGCGCCAACCCTCGAAATAACCATGAAGTACGCTGCGGATCGCACGCGGACGATCTCGGGGATCAAGCGGGTGTCGAAGCCTGGTCTTCGCATCTACGCACGGGCGGATCGGATCCCCCGGGTCCTCGGCGGAATCGGCGTCGCCATCGTGTCGACCAGCCACGGGCTGATGACCGATCGCGAAGCGCGCAAGCGACACCTTGGTGGAGAGGTCCTCTGTTATGTCTGGTAATCGAAGCCGGTCCGGCGCCTGGAGCGCACGCTGATGTCCCGGATCGGTCGCGCCCCCATCCCGGTCCCCTCCGGCGTGTCCGTCACGCTGTTGGATGACGCGGTGACCGTCACCGGTCCGCAGGGATCGCTGGCCCGTACGCTGCCGCGCCCGATCTCGGTCGCGCAGGAGGGCGACGTCCTGGTCGTCACCCGCCCCAACGACGAGCGCCAGAACCGGGCGTTGCACGGTCTGACCCGTTCGCTGGTCGCCAACATGGTGACCGGCGTGACCCAGGGGTACGCGAAGGAGCTCGAGATCGTGGGCGTCGGCTACCGGGCCATCGCCAAGGGGCCCGACTCGCTCGAGCTCTCCCTTGGCTTCTCCCACCCCGTGCTCGTCGATGCCCCCGACGGCATCACTTTCGAGGTCCCGACGGCCACCCGGATCATCGTGCGCGGGATCGACAAGGAGCGCGTCGGGCAGGTGGCGGCCAACATCCGCAAGATTCGCAAGCCCGAGCCCTACAAGGGCAAGGGTGTCCGCTACGCAGGCGAGCGGGTCGTCCGCAAGGCCGGAAAGGCAGCCAAGTGAGCGGCAACAGCCTGCGCACCCTGCGCATCCGACGGCACTCCCGGGTCCGGGCCAAGGTCTCGGGCACCCCGGCGCGCCCTCGTCTGGCCGTCAGCCGATCCAATCGGCACATCTCGGCCCAGCTCATCGACGACGTTGGTGGCCGCACGGTGGCTGCGGCCTCCAGTGTCGAACCCGAGCTCCGCTCTCGCCTGGGTGAGGGCGGCGGGGCCAACATCGCCGGTGCCGAGGCCGTGGGGCGCCTGGTCGCTTCGCGGGCCAAGGACGCCGGCATCACTCGAGCGGTCTTCGATCGGGGCGGCTTCGCCTACCACGGCCGCGTGGCCGCACTCGCCGACGGCGCTCGCGCCGAGGGACTGGAGTTCTGATGGCCGACCTGCAGTATGAAGAGCGCACCATCCGGGTGAACCGGGTGGCCAAGGTCGTGAAGGGTGGCCGACGCTTCTCCTTCGCCGCCCTCATGGTGGTGGGCGACGGCAATGGCCGCGTCGGCCTCGGGTACGGCAAGGCCAAGGAAGCCGGCCTGGCCGTGCAGAAGGGCATCGAAGAGGCTCGCAAGAACGTCTTCGAGGTGCCGCTGGCCGGTACCACCATCACCCACCCGATCGTCGGCGAGAGCGGCGCCGGTCGCGTGATGCTCAAGCCGGCGGCACCGGGCACCGGGGTCATCGCCGGCGGCGCGGCACGCGCCATTCTCGAGCTGGCGGGCATTCGCGACATCCTGGCCAAGTCACTGGGCTCCTCCAACGGCATCAACGTGGCCCACGCCACGATCGCCGGGCTGAAGATGCTCAAGCGGCCGGACGAGGTGGCGGCTCTTCGGGGCAAGACGGCTGAAGAAGTGGCTCCGGCGGGGATGCTCCGCGCCTATCGCGAGCGTCGCCGGGAGACCGAGCTCTACGCCCAAGAGGGCCGACCGTGACGGCGGCGCGTGGCGGTGGGGCCGCCAAGGAGATCGCGGGTGCCACGCTGCGGGTGACCCAGGTGCGCTCGGCCATCGGCACCAAGCCCAAGCACCGCGCCACGCTGCGCGCCCTCGGGCTGCGCGGGATCGGCAAAGTCAACGATCTGCCCGACCGCCCGGAGATCCGGGGCATGGTGGCGCGCGTGGTCCACCTGATCACCGTGGAGGAGATCTCGGCATGAGACTGCACGACCTCGCCCCGGACGCCGGGGCCAAGCAGCCGCGCCGGCGTGTCGGGCGCGGCACGGGCGGCCGACGGGGCAAGACCGCCGGTCGAGGGATGAAGGGCCAGCACGCCCGCACCCAGGTGCACCCCGGGTTCGAGGGCGGCCAGCTCCCCCTCATGCAGCGGATCCCCAAGCTGCGTGGTTTCAAGAACCCGTTCCGCGTGGCCTACACGCCGGTCAACCTGGATGCGCTGAGCGCGCTCGAGACCTCGACGGTCTCCATCGAGGCGATGGTCGAGGCGGGGCTCATCCGCAAGGGTGCCCTGGTCAAGGTGCTGGGCCGCGGCGAGGTCAGCCGGGCGCTCTCGGTCTCGGCGCACGCCTTCTCGGCGACGGCCGAATCCGCGATCACCGGCGCAGGCGGTAGCGTCGAGCGGGTTCCGCTGCCGTTCGGCCACGGGAGGCCGCCGGCCAGCGGGAACGCCCTCATGAACCGCTAGCGTCGGTTCTTCGGTGCACGCACAAGAGGATCGGCGATGATCTCGAGGCTAGGAAACATCTTCCGTGTTCCGGACCTCCGGAACAAGGTGCTGTTCACCCTCCTCATCATCGCGTTGTACCAGCTGGGGGCCAACGTCCCCGTTCCCGGCGTGAGCTACGCCAAGATCCAGCAGCTGCAGCACACGGCCAGCGCGTCGGGGATCCTGGGCTTCCTCAACCTGTTCTCCGGCGGCGCCCTGGTGCGCCTGGCCATCTTCGGCCTGGGCGTCATGCCCTACATCACGAGCTCGATCATCATCCAGCTGCTCACCACGGTGATCCCGAAGCTGGAGGAGTGGCGCGAGCAGGGTGCGGTCGGGCAGAAGAAGATCACCCAGACGACGCGCTACCTCACGGTGTCCCTGGCCCTGATGCAGTCGACCGGGCTCATCTACGCCTTCCACGGCCACGACTCGGGCCTGCTCGGCACGAACATCGACCTCATCCCGAAATTCACGATCGCCCTGGCCGGCTTCATGGTGCTCTGCCTCACGGCCGGGACGGCGTTCGTCATGTGGCTGGCCGAGCTCATCACCCAGCGCGGCATCGGCCAGGGGATGTCGATCCTCATCTTCGCCAATGTGGTGGCCTCCATCCCGACCGGGGGGAAGGCGATCCTGGCCGAGGGTGGTGACCTCAAGTTCGGGACCATGATCGCCGTATCGATCCTGCTCCTCGTCGTGATCGTGTTCATGGACCAGGGGCAGCGGCGAATCCCCGTCACCTTCGCCAAACGGGTCGTCGGTCGCCGCATGTACGGCGGCTCGAGTTCCTACATCCCGCTCAAGGTGAACCAGTCGGGCGTGATCCCGATCATCTTCGCCTCGTCGGTCCTCTACATCCCGGTGCTGTTCTCGAGCGCCATCCCCTGGCACAGCTTCCAGGACTTCGTGCGGACCAACATCACACCGACCTCGCTCATCTACATCGGGATGTATTTCGTCCTGATCCTGTTGTTCACCTTCTTCTACGTCTACGTCGCCTTCGACCCGCACCAGCAGGCTGACATCATCCGCAAGCAGGGCGGATTCATCCCGGGCTTCCGGCCCGGGACCGCCGACCGAGCGGTACTTCGCGCACATCCTCTCCAGGATCACGGTGGTCGGCGCCCTGTTCCTGGCGACGGTGGCCGTGGTGCCGTCGATCCTGATGTCGTTGTGGCATCTGACCGGGTTCCCCTTCTACGGGACGACCCTCCTCATCTCCGTGGGGGTGGCCTTGGAGACGATGCGCCAGATCGACAGCCAGCTGATGATGCGGAACTACGAAGGCTTCCTCAAGTAGGAGTCGGTGGTACCCGGGGTCAGGCTCGTGGTCCTCGGCAAACAGGGGGCCGGCAAAGGAACGCAGTGCGTACGGCTCTCCCATCACTACGTGGTGCCCCACGTATCGACGGGAGACATGCTGCGCGCCGCCGTGAAGTTGCGCACCCCCCTCGGCGTCCGAGCGAAGGAGGTGATGGACCGCGGTGAGCTGCTCTCAGACGAGATGGTGATGGAGATGGTGACCGAGCGCCTCTCAGAGGGTGACACCCGCGCCCGCGGCTTCGTCCTCGACGGCTGCCCCCGCACCATCGGCCAGGCCGAGTCCCTGGCCGACGTGCTCCACCCGGACCGGCTCGACCTGGTGGTCAACCTGGACGTGCCGACACCCCAGGTGCTCCGCCGGCTGGTGGCGCGCCGGGTCTGCGTCGACTGCGGCACCAACTACTCGGTGTCCTCGCCGCCCACCGTGAACTGGACCTGCGACGTCTGCGGCGGGGAGGTCGTCCAGCGCGAGGACGACACCGAGGAGGCCATCCGCCGCCGCCTCGAGCTCTACGAGGGCGAGACGGAGCCCCTGCTCGACTTCTACCGGGTGCGCAGCCAAATGGTCACCGTGAACGGCAGCGGGTCGGCGGCCAACGTCACCCGCCGGATCGTCCGCGCCATCGACCAACGCCACCAGGCGCTGCGGGGGGAGGGGCCGTGAGGCGCAACGAGGGCGAGCTGGCCAAGATGCGCAAGGCGGGCGCGGTGGTGGCCGAGATGCACGCGGCGACCCGGGCGGCGGCGGTCCCCGGGACCACCACGCTCGAGATCGATGCGGTCGCCCGGGAGGTGCTGGCCCGGCGGGGTGCCACCTCCAACTTCCTCGGCTACCACGGGTTCCCGGCCGTGATCTGCACCTCGCCCAACCAGATGATCGTGCACGGGATCCCCGGCGGCTACGTGCTGGAGGAGGGCGACATCCTCTCGATCGACTGTGGGGCCATCGTCGAGGGCTACCACGGCGACGCCGCCTTCACCATGGGGGTGGGTGAGGTCAGCCCCGAGGCGGCCCGGCTCATCGAGGTCACCGAGGCGAGCCTCTGGGCCGGGATCGAGCAGATGACGGTCGGGAACCGGCTCCACGAGATCGGCCGGGCGGTCCAGGCGGTGGCCGAACGGGCTGGATTCACCGTCGTGCGGGAGTACGTGGGGCACGCCATCGGGACCGCCATGCACGAGGAGCCCCAGGTCCCGAACTACTGGCCAGGCGCCCCGGGACCGACCCTCAAGTCCGGGATGGTCTTCGCCGTCGAGCCCATGGTGAACGCCGGCGGGCCCGAGACCAGGGTCTTAGACGACCATTGGAGCGTGGTCACGGCCGACGGGGCCCTCTCGGCCCACTTCGAGCACACGATCGCTATCCTCGATGACGGACCGGAGGTCTTCACCGCCCCCCGCTGATCCAGCCCAGGTGGGGTGGCAATTTCTGCTGGTTACGGTAAACTCTTCGTTCGGCCCGCCGCCCTGGTTCTGAGTCCGGCGGTGGAGCGCCCAGCGACAAGCTTTCCGTTCCGGGGCCGCGCCGTGGCCGGGCTCGAAACCCGGTCCACAGATTTAGGAGAACTGACCTGCCAAAGCCCAAGGAAGACGCCATCGTGCTGGAAGGCACGGTGACAGAGCCACTGCCCAATGCGATGTTCCGGGTCGAGCTTGAGAACGGCCACAAGGTGTTGGCGCATAGCTCGGGCAAGATGCGGATGCACCGCATCCGCATCCTTCCGGGGGACAAGGTGCAAGTGGAGATCACGCCCTACGACCTCAACCGCGGGCGTATCACCTACCGGTACAAGTGAAAAGAGCGATCCAGTCGTGAAGGTTCGGCCGAGCGTGAAGCCGATGTGCGAGAAGTGCAAGATCATCCGGCGCCACGGCCGGGTTGTTGTCATCTGCGACAACCCCCGCCACAAGCAGCGTCAGGGCTAGGGAGGAAAGCGTGGCCCGTATCTCCGGTGTGGACATCCCCCGGGAGAAGCGACTCGAAATTTCGCTCACCTACATCTTCGGCATCGGCCAGACGAAGTCCCAGCTGATCTGTGCCGAGACAGCGGTCGACCCGAACACCCGGGTCCGCGATCTGACCGACGAGGAGATCATCCGCCTGCGCAACTACATCGACGCCAATCTGCGCGTCGAGGGTGACCTGCGCCGGGACGTCTCCCAGGACATCAAGCGCAAGATGGAGATCAACTGCTACCAGGGGGTGCGTCACCGCCGCGGCCTCCCGGTGCACGGCCAGCGCACCCACACGAACGCCCGGACCCGCAAGGGCCCCAAGAAGACCGTCGCCGGGAAGAAGAAGGTTCGCAAGTAGATGCCCCCCAAGACCACCAAGCAGGCCGGAGCGCGCCGCCCGCGCAAGCGCGAGCGCAAGAACATCGCCTACGGCGTCGCGCACATCAAGAGCTCCTTCAACAACACCGTGGTCGCCATCGCCGACCCCGAGGGCAACGTGTTGGCCTGGGCCTCGGCCGGCAATGTCGGCTTCAAGGGCTCCAGGAAGTCGACGCCCTTCGCCGCCCAGCTGGCCGCCGAGGCCTGCGCCCGGCGGGCCATGGAGCACGGGGTGCGCAAGGTGGACGTCTTGGTGCGCGGACCGGGGTCGGGTCGCGAGACCGCCATCCGGTCGCTCGCCGCCGCCGGCATCGAGGTCGTCGGCATCAAGGACGTGACGCCCATTCCCCACAACGGTTGCCGCCCCAAGAAGCGGCGCCGGGTCTAAGGGGAATCTGATGGCTCGATACATCGGCCCCGTGTGCCGGCAGTGCCGGCGCGAGCGGACCAAGCTCTTCTTGAAGGGCGAGCGCTGCTACTCGCTCAAGTGCCCCGTCTCCGAAGCGGTGACGGATCGGCACAGCCGCGCCTACCCGCCCGGTGAGCACGGCCGCGACCGCATGCGCCAGGGATCCGAATACCTCTCCCAGCTGCGCGAGAAGCAGAAGGCCCGCCGCATCTACGGCGTCTTGGAGAAGCAGTTCCGCAACCTCTACGAGGAGGCGAACCGCCAGCCCGGCATCACCGGCGAGAACCTGCTGCGGATGCTCGAGATGCGCCTCGACAACGTGGTCTTCCGGGCCGGCTGGGGAGCCAGCCGCCGCCAGGCCCGCCAGTTCGTGCGCCACGGCCACGTGCTGATCAACGGGAAGCGCGTGTCGATCCCGAGCTACCGGGTCCGCCAGGGCGAGACCGTCACACTGAAGGAATCGTCGCGCCAGATGTTCGTCGTCCGCCGCAACATGGACACACTCGACCGGCAGCGGCCGCCCTGGTTGCAGAGCGGTGATGCCGGGTTCGCGGTCGAGGTGCTGAACCCGCCCCTGCGCGAGCACATCGACGAGCCCGTCCAAGAACAGCTCATCGTCGAGCTGTACTCGAAGTAGCCCGAAGGCCGGGCCGGCCCAGCCCGGCTCGGACCAGACCAGATTCACCGACTGAGGAGCCCCACCGATGCTCATCATCCAGCGACCCACCGTCGAGGCCATCGACGAGGAGCACGACAACCGCCAGCGGTTCGCCGTGGGTCCGCTCGACCCCGGCTTCGGCCACACGCTCGGGAACTCGCTGCGCCGGACGCTCTTGTCCTCGATCCCCGGCGCCGCCGTGACCCAGGTCCGCTTCGACGAGGCCCTGCACGAGTTCACGACGCTGACCGGCGTGAAGGAAGACGTCACCGACATCATCTTGAACTTCAAGGACCTCCTCGTGAGCGTGGAGTCCGATGAACCGGTGACGCTGCGCTTCGACAAGCGGGGCCCCGGCGACGCCACCGCCGCCGATCTCCAGGCGACGGCCGATGTCGAGATCTTGAACCCCGAACTGCACATCGCCACGCTCAACGCCAAGGGCCGGCTGGCCCTCGACGTGACGGTCGAGCGGGGCCGCGGGTATGTGTCGGCCGACCGCAACAAGAAGTCGTCGACCATCGGGGTCATCCCCGTCGACTCCATCTTCTCGCCGGTCCGCCGGGTGACCTTCGAGGTCGAGCCGGTCCGGGTGGAGCAGTCGACCGACTTCGACCGCCTGGTGCTCGACATCGAGACCGACGGCTCGCTCAGCCCCCGCGAGGCGCTGGCCTCGGCCGGCGACACCCTGCGGACCCTGGTCGGCCTGGTGGCCGACCTCGAGGAGGCACCCCGGGGCCTCGAGCTGGGCGAGACCGGCACCGCCACGAGCGGCTCGCCCGATCTCGACCTGCGCATCGAGGAGCTCGACCTCTCCGAGCGGCCCCGCAACTGCCTGAAGCGGGCCCAGATCAACACGATCGGCGAGCTCGTGGACAAGACCCTCGACGACCTGCTCGGGATCACCAACTTCGGGCAGAAGTCCGCTCGACGAGGTCATCCAGCGGCTCGACGAGCGCGGCCTGTCGCTGCGCACCAAGGACTGAGAGACCGGCATGCAAGGCACACCGAAGCGGGGCCGCCGGCTGGGCGGCGATGCCGCCCACCAAAAGGCGATGCTCGGGAACCTGGTGGCGTCGCTCATCGCCGCCGAGTCCCTTGTCACGACCGAGTCCCGGGCCAAGGCCATGCGGCCGGTGGCGGAGAAGTGCATCACGGCCGCCCGCCGGGGCGGACTGCACCAGCAGCGTCAGGTGATGGCGTTCCTGCGGGACCGGGACATGACGACCAAGCTCTTCACCGACATCGCCCCCCGCTACGCCAGCCGCCCGGGTGGGTACATCCGCATCTTGAAGCTCGGCCCGCGTCCGGGGGACAACGCGCCCATGGCGCGCGTCGAGCTCGTCTGAGAATCGCCGCCCCGCCCGCGTCAGCGCCGGGCGCATCCACGGCCTGAGCATGCCCGCTCGGCCCACCCGCACCGCCAAGGTCGATCCGGCGCCTCGACGCGTCCCGGCCACGGCTGCCGGGTCCCGGGCGGTCCCAGTCAAGGCCCCCGCAGCGAAGGCGCCGGTCAAGGCCCCCACCGCGAAGGCCCCGGGCAAGGCGGCCCCGGGAGCCAACCCCACCCAGCGCTGGCGCCTGCTGGTCGCCTATGACGGCCGTGGGTTCCGGGGGTTCGCCGCGCAGCCCGGCGCGGCCACCGTCGCCGGCGCCCTGAGCGAGGCGCTGACCCGCGTCACGCGGGCGCCCGAGCCCCTCGCGATCACCTGCGCCGGCCGCACCGACGCCGGGGTGCACGCCGCCGGGCAGGTCGTGCACGTGGACCTGCCCGCGGTGCTGCCCACCATCCGGCGCGGGGGCACCAGCCGGGCCATGGTCGGCGACGATCTCGTGACGGCCGTCAACCGCCAGCTGGCCCCGGCGGTCGTGATCCGGGCCGCCGAGCCGGCCCCTGACGGCTTCGATGCCCGGCGGTCGGCGATCGCCCGGCGCTACCGGTATCTCGTGTGGAACGCCCCGGCGGCGGACCCGCTGCTCGCCGGCACGGCCTGGCATGTGGCCGCCCCCCTCGACCTGCGGGCCATGGCGGCCGCCACGGACTCCGTGGTCGGGGAGCACGACTTCGGGGCCTTCTGCCGGCGGCCACCGGGGACCGTGGCGGGCACCCCGATCGTGCGCCGCGTCACCTCGGCCGCCTGGACGGTGCTGCCGAAGGAGGAGGAACCCGATCCGTGGTCGGCGGCCGCAACGACCGCTCCGGGCCGACTGCTCCGCTTCGAGATCGAGGCCGGGTCGTTCTGCCACCAGATGGTCCGGTCCATCGTCGCCTTGCTGGTCCAGGTGGGGCTCGGCGAGGGCAATGTGGCCTCGACCGTGGCCCGCCTGCGCTCGGCCGATCGGGCCGGGACACCCCGCCCCGCACCCCCCGAGGGCCTCTGCCTCGTCGCCGTCCTCTACGGTTCCTGACTAGCTGGGTTGCCGCCGCTGCTCTGGGGCCGTATCCTGGCAGGTCGGCCCGCGTCCACCGTGGGCTCTCCGGCAACCTGCCACGGGCCTTCGACGCCCGCTGCGCGGGGGCCCGGACCGTGATGAAGGAACCTGTCTGTGCGCACCTACATGCCGAAGGCGAAAGATCTGGACCCGGCCTGGCACGTCGTCGACGCCGAGGGCCTGGTGCTCGGTCGCCTGGCGACCGAGGTCGCCCGGATCCTGCGGGGCAAGCACCAGCCGTTCTTCGCCCCGCACGCCGACACCGGCGACCACGTGGTGGTGGTCAATGCCGAGAAGATCGTCATGACCGCCAACAAGGCCGAGGCCAAGCAGGCCTACCGCCACTCCGGCTACCCCGGCGGCCTGAAGAAGCGCAGCTACGCCTCGCTGCTCGAGGAGCGCCCGACCGAGGTCGTCCGCCGGGCCGTGCGGGGGATGCTCCCGAAGAACACCCTCGGGCGCCAGCAGCTCGCCAAGCTCAAGGTCTACGCCGGCCCCGACCATCCCCACGAAGCCCAGCAACCGAGCGTGCTCGAGATCCCCGGCGCCCGCCGGACTCCCCGCTGAGAGGAACCCGATGCCCGTCCCGCTCACCCAGACCACCGGTCGCCGCAAGCAGGCCGTGGCGCGCGTCCGGTTCCGGCCGGGCGACGGCAAGATCACGATCAACAAGCGGGCCTTCGAGGAGTACTTCACCTCGGCCACCCACCGGATGGTCGTCACCGACCCGCTGCGCCTCACCAACACCGCCGAGGCCTACGACATCGACGCCACGATCGACGGCGGCGGGGTGTCGGGCCAGGCCAACGCGCTGCGCCTCGGCATCGCCCGCAGCCTGATCGGGGTCGACCCCGAGTTGCGTGCCGCGCTCAAGCGAGCGGGCTTCCTCACGCGCAACGCCCGGGAGAAGGAATCCAAGAAGTACGGCCTGAAGAAGGCCCGCAAGGCCCCGCAGTACTCGAAGCGGTAGCTCGGGTGCCCCGAGCACGCTTCGGAACCGACGGCATCCGGGGCGTCGCCCACTCCGAACTCACGGTCGAACTCGCCTTCGGGCTCGGTCGAGCCGCGGCGCGGGTGCTGCAGGCACCGGCCTTCCTCATCGGGCGCGACACCCGCCAGTCGGGGCCGCGACCTCCAGGCGGCGTTCTCGAAGGGCGCGGCCTCCGAAGGCGTCGACGTGGTCGACGTCGGCGTGCTGCCCACTCCGGCGCTCGCCTTCCTCTCCGAGGTTCGGGGGCTGCCGGCGGTGGTGGTCTCGGCCTCCCACAACCCCTTCGAGGACAACGGCATCAAGCTGTTCGGTCCGGGCGGCGCCAAGCTGCAACCGGACATCGAAGAGGCGATCGAGGCGGAGCTCGACGCCGTCTTGGACTCACCCGGACCGTCCGACCACCCGGCCGGCCAGCCGATCGGCAGCCTCTCGAGCGACGCCGGCGCCACCGACGAGTATGTGGCCCGCCTGTGTGCCGCCCTCGGGGACCGCCGGTTCGACGGGATGCACGTCGTGCTCGACTGCGCGAACGGTGCGGCATCCGCGGTGGCGCCCCGCGTGTTCGCCTCCTTGGGGACGAAGCTCACGACGCTGGCGAACGAGCCGGACGGCACCAACATCAACGCGGGCTGCGGGTCGACCAACCCGTCGATGCTCGCCGCGCACGTGGTCGAGAGCGGCGCGGATCTCGGTCTGGCCTTTGACGGTGACGCCGATCGGCTCATCGCCGTCGACGGCACCGGGCGCGGTGGTCGACGGCGACGTGCTGCTGGCCCTGTTCGCGCTGGACATGGCCGAGCGGGGCCAGCTGCCGGGCAACGCGGTGGTCGTCACCGTGATGACGAACCTCGGGTTCCGCCTGGCGATGGCGGCGCGCGGCATCGGCGTGCGGGAGACGCCGGTCGGCGACCGGGCGGTGCTCACGGCGCTCGACGCGGAGGCGCTCGCCCTCGGTGGCGAGCCATCCGGCCACATCGTCTTCCGTCACCTGGCCACGACGGGCGACGGCATCCTCACGGGTCTGTCCCTTGTCGACCTGGTGCAGCGGAGCGGGCGGCCGCTGGCCGAGATGGCCCACGGCCTGATCGAACGGGTCCCCCAATTGCTCGTGAACGTCGAGGTGGACGAGCCGCACCGTCTGGCGGGCGCCGACGCCGTCTGGGCCGCGGTCGCCGACGTCGAGGCGGCACTCGGGGAGCGGGGCCGGGTGGTGCTGCGGGCCAGCGGCACGGAGCCGCTCGTGCGGGTGATGGTGGAGGCCGCGACCGAGGACGAGGCCGCCCAGGCGGCGCAGCGCCTCCGAGACGCCGTGGAGGGCTCGCTCGGCAACGGTCGCTAGGGGCGGAGGTTCGCCCGGGGCCTCGCACGGTCGACGGGGTGTCAGCCGGGCCCCGATAGCCTCGGGGCCATGTGCGGCATCATCGGTGCCACCGGCTTGGACGACGTGTCCGCGGTGCTGGTCCATGGCCTGCACGACCTCGAATACCGGGGCTATGACTCGGCCGGCGTGGCGGTCGTGGTGCCCGGTGCCCTCTGGCGGGTCCGGGCCGCGGTCGGGACCCACTCGGTGGCCGAGCTGGACACGCTGGCGGCCGCCGCACCGGCGAGCCGGACGGGGATCGGGCACACCCGCTGGGCCACCCACGGTCGGCCCACCACCGGCAACGCCCACCCCCACCTCGACTGCACCGGGCGGCTGGCCATCATCCACAACGGGATCATCGAGAACCACGCCGGGCTGGCCGAAGGTCTGCTGGCCAACGGCCACACCTTGCGCTCGGAGACCGACACCGAGGTCGTGGTCCACCTCATCGAGGAGCACGTGGCCGCCGGGGCCACGCTGGTCGAGTCGATGCGCGCCGTGCTCAAGATCCTGCGGGGATCGATGTCGATGGCCGTGATCAGCGCCGACGAGCCGGACGTCATCGTGGCCGCCCGCCGCCACACGCCCCTCGTCGTCGGCTTGACCGACAGCGCGGCGCTGCTGGCCTCCGACATCCCGGCGCTGCTCGGGCGGACCCGCCAGCTCTTCGCGCTGGCCGACGACCAGGTGGCCGAGCTCCGGCCGGGTTCCTTCGAGGTGACGACGTTGGACGGTCAGGTGGTCGAGCCGATCGCTCTGTCGATCGACTGGGACGTGACGGCCGCCCAGAAGGGCGGGTTCGACGACTTCATGAGCAAGGAGATCCGCGAGCAGCCCACGGCCGTGGCCGACACCCTGCTCGACCGGCAGGGCCCGGGCGGTGCACTCGTCCTCGACGAGATGCGGCTGACCGACGACGAGCTGCGGGGGATCGAGAAGGTCTTCATCGTGGCCTGCGGGAGCAGCTACCACGCGGCGATGATCGCCAAGTACGCCATCGAGCGGTGGGCCAGGATCCCAGCCGAGGTCGACATCGCGAGCGAGTTCCGCTACCGGGACCCCGTCCTCGACGCGAGAACGCTCGCCGTCGGCGTCAGCCAGTCCGGCGAGTCGCTCGACACGGTGATGGCGATGGACGAGGCCCGCCGACGGGGCGCTCGCACGCTGGCCGTGTGCAACGTGGTGGGCTCGTCGATGACCCGCGATGCCGACGGGGCGCTCTACACGCGGGCGGGACCGGAGGTCTGCGTCGCCGCCACCAAGACCCTGGTGGCGCAGGTGGTGGCGCTCGAACTGCTGGCCCTCGTCCTCGCCCAGGCCCGCGGCACGCTCAGCGCAGCAGAGATCGCCGGCGTGCTGGGGCGGATGGACGAGCTGCCCGGGCACCTGAGTGATGCCATCGGTCGGGAGAAGGAGGTCGACGAGGTGGCGGCGGCGGTTTCCGGCGCCCACGACTTCTTCTACCTCGGCCGCAACGTCGGGTATCCGGTGGCGCTCGAGGGGGCGCTCAAGTTGAAGGAGCTCTCCTACCTGCACGCCGAGGGCTACCCGGCGGGTGAGCTCAAGCACGGTCCGATCGCCCTCATCGAGCCGGGGACGGTCGTCGTCGGGGTGTCCACCCGGAACCGCCAGTGGTCGACCTTCCAGTCCAACATCGCAGAGGTGCGGGCGCGGGGCGCCTCGGTGGTGCTGGTGGCCAACGACGGCGACGCGCAGGCGGCGAAGACGGCGGACCACGTGCTGTGGGTGCCCCAGGTCGACGAGCTGCTGGCCCCGGTGATCGACGTGGTGCCCCTGCAGCTCCTCGCCTACCGCATCGCGCGGCTGCTCGGCCGCGACGTCGACCGACCGCGCAACCTGGCGAAGACGGTCACCGTCGAGTGAACGCGGCCGCCGACGCCGCCGGGTCAGCCGGCGTCCTCGTCGGGGTGGGGATCGACGCCGTCGACGTCGAGCGGTTCGCCCGGGTGCTTCGGCGCCGGCCGACCCTGGCCGATCGGCTCTTCAGCGCCGAGGAGCGGGCCGAGGCGGCGCGGAGCGATGACCCCAGCTCGGGGCTGGCCGCCCGCTTCGCCGCCAAGGAGGCCGTGATCAAGGCCCTCGGCACCGGCCTGTGGGCGTTTCCCCTGCGAGACGTGACCGTCCTGTGCGCGTCCGAGGGCGGCTCGACGCTGCGCCTCGGCCCCCGGGCGGCCGTGCGGGCCGAGGCGCTCGGGGTGGTGGGCTGGCACGTCTCAATCACCCTCGAGGCGCCGGTGGCGATGGCGGTGGTGCTGGCGGAGGGCCCGGCGGTGCCGGTCGAGTCCCGGGTCCCCTAGGGCCGTGCAGCCGGTCTTGAGTGTCGAGGAGATGCGGGCAGCGGACGCCGCCGCGCTCGAGCACGTCGACCAGGCGGTCCTCGTGGCGCGGGCCGGGCGCGCCGTGGCGCGGGCGTCGCTCGAACTCCTGGGCGGCGCCTACGGGCGGCGCATCGTCGTCGTCGCCGGCAAGGGCAACAACGGCAACGACGGCCGGGTGGCGGCCGACCTGCTCCGCGCCCGCGGCGCTCGCGTCCGCGTCATCGCCGCGGCCGACACCGCGACCACCTTGCCGACGGCCGATCTCGTCATCGACGCCGCCTACGGCACCGGCTTTCGCGGCGCGTTCGACGCGCCCCGCATCGGCGACGCGACGCCCGTGCTGGCGGTCGACATCCCCTCGGGCGTCGATGGCAACACCGGCGTCGCCTCGGGGCGGTCGCTGCGGGCCAGCCGAACGGTGACCATGGCCGCGCTGGAAGCCCGGCCTCCTGCAGGGCGACGGGCGCATGCTGGCCGGCCACGTGCAGGTGGCCGATATCGGCGTCGAGCCGGGAGCCGCCCAGATCGGGCTGGTCGAGGAGGCGGACGTCGTGCGGCTCCTTCCCGCACGCCGTCGGGACGCGCACAAATGGGAGAGCGCGGTCGCGGTGGTGGCGGGGTCGCCCGGGATGGAGGGGGCGGGGGTCCTCAGCGCGCAGGGGGCTTCCCACGCCGGGGCCGGGATGGTGCGGCTCATGCACCCGTCGGTCAACGAGGCGTTCCCCCCTACCGGGCCGTGGCCCGTCGAATCCGTCCGCGTCCCCCTCGCCGCGCGGGGCTGGGCGGAGGAGGTGCTGAGCCGCGATCGACCGCTGCCGGGTGGTCGTGGTCGGACCGGGCCTCGGCCGGGACGAGCCGACGCGGGCCGAGGTCCGCCACCTGGTGGCCCGGTGCCCGGTCGCCCTGGTCCTCGATGCCGACGGCATCGCGGCGTTCGACGACCCGGAGCAGCTGCGCGGGGCGGTGGCGCAGGGCGGCCGCCCGGTCGTCATCACGCCCCACGACGGCGAGTACCGGGCTCTCCTCGGAGAGCCCCCCGGTGCCGATCGGGTCGCCGCCGCCCGCCGCCTGGCGGCCGCGACCGGGGCGGTCACCCTGGTCAAGGGCTCGCTCACCGTGGTCGCCGACCCGTCCGGGGCCGACGGCGGGGCCGGGGTGTTGCTGGCGGCGGCCGGTTCGAGTGCGCTGGCCACCGCCGGCACGGGCGACGTGCTGTCGGGGATCGTGGGGGCCTTCGTCGCCCGCGGCCTCTCGCCGCTGATGGCGGCTGCGCTGGCCGCGCACGTCCACGGCGCGGCGGCCCGCACCGGGCACGCCGAGGGTCTCGTGGCGGGGGATCTCCCGAGCCTCGTGGCCGCCTGGCTCTCGGGGGTCATGGCCGCGCCCGAGAGCGGGACCGGGTGAGACGCCCATGACCGAGGGACGCCATCGCCATGCCCGCGCCCTGATCGACCTCGACGCCGTCCGCCACAACGCGGGTCTGCTCAGCCGGGTGGTGGCACCGGCCGCGCTGTGCGCGGTGGTGAAGGCCGATGCCTATGGCCACGGCGCGCCCGCCGTGGCCGGGGCCGCCATCGAGGGCGGCGCGACGAGCGTGGCGGTCGCGCTGGTCGACGAGGGGATCGAGCTGCGCGAGGCGGGCATCACGGCGCCGATCCTCGTGCTCTCCGAGCCGCCGGCGGACGCCGTCGCCGACACGGTGGCGGCCGGGCTCACGCCGACCGTGTACACCGAGGAGATGCGCGCGCTGGTCGAGAAGGCGGCCGGCGCGCGACGCGGTCCGTCAGGGCGTGCAGTTGAAGGTGGACACCGGGATGCACCGGGTCGGCGCCCCACCGGCGACGGTCGGCCCACTGGCCCGGGCCGTCGTCGATTCGAATGCGCTGCACCTCGAGGCGGTCTGGACGCACTTCCCGGTGGCCGACGGCGCGAGCGACGAGGACCGCGCGTTCACCGCCGGCCAGATCGCGCTGTTCGACCAGGTGGTGCGCGAGCTGGCGGCGGCCGGCGTCGAGCCGGCGATGCGCCACGCGGCGAACACGGCCGGCGCCGTCGCGTGGCCGGCCAGCCGCTACGACCTCGTGCGCTGCGGCCTCGCCCTCTACGGCGAGCTGCCGACGCCGTGGGTGGCCGACGCGTTCTCGGCCGCGACGGGCGGCGAGCAGTTGCGCCAGGTCCTCTCCCTGCGTTCCGAGGTCGTCGCCGTCCGCTCGCTGCCCGCCGGCGCCCGCCCCTCCTACGGCCGCCGGCGCGCGCTCCCCGGGCCCGCCACGGTGGCCACCGTCCCCCTCGGCTACGCCGACGGGGTGCCCTTCGGCCTCTTCGAGGCCGGCGCCGAGGTCCTGATCGGCGGTCGGCGCTACCCGCTGGCCGGGCGGGTCACCATGGACCAGCTCGTGATCGACTGCGGGGCCGACTCCCCGGTGCGCCCGGGTGACGCGGTCGTGCTCCTCGGCGCCCAGGGTTCCGAGCGCGTGACGGCGACCGAATGGGCGCGCCTCCTCGGCACCATCAGCTACGAGGTGCTCAGTCGCATCGGCCCGAGAATCCCCCGGGTCCTCGCGGGGTCGCCGGCCGCGCCCTGAGGGGCCGGCGACGCTGGCTCAGGCCCGCGGAGCAACGGTGCCTGGCCTGGGAGCCGAGGAGCCTCCGCAGGTACGCTGCGGGCGTGCGCCCGCCGGGGTCGCCCGTCACACTGCAGGCGCTGCGAGAACAAGCCGCGTCCTGTACGCGCTGCCCGCTGGCCGGCGGGCGGACCCAGGTCGTCTTCGGCGTCGGCAACCCGGAGGCCGACCTGCTGTTCGTGGGGGAGGGACCGGGGCGCGAGGAGGATCGGGTCGGCGAGCCGTTCGTCGGTCGATCGGGTCAGCTCCTCGACCGATTGATGCGAGAAGAGCTCGGAATGGACCGCAGTCAGTGCTACATCGCCAACGTCGTCAAGTGCCGACCGCCGGGCAACCGCGACCCCGAGCCGTTGGAGATCGAGTCGTGCCGCCCCTACCTCGAGCGCCAGGTGGAGCTGATCGATCCCCGGGTGGTCGTCACGCTCGGCAACTTCGCGGCGCGGACGCTGCTCGCCACGACCGAGGGCATCCGGACGCTGCGCGGCCGCGCGTACCCGTTTCGCGGTGGACAACTCGTCCCCACCTATCATCCGGCCTTCGCGCTGCGTTCGGGGGGCGAGATCATGGCCGAGATGCGGGCCGACTTCGTGCGGGCCAAGCGCCTGCTCGGGGCCGGAGCGCCCCCGACCCCGGGGACCGAGCCGCCCGCCGCGCGGCGGGTCCCATGACGGACGGTTGGGTGGTGACCACGACGACGGAGTCGGCCACAGAGACGCGGCGCCTGGCCGCCGCGTTGGCCCCGCTGTGCCGCCCCGGCGACCTGGTGCTCCTGAGCGGCGGGCTCGGCGCGGGCAAGACCGTGTTCGCGCAGGGCTTCGCCGCCGCCCTGGGTGTGGCGGGACCCGTCACGAGCCCGACATTCACCCTGGTGCGCCAATATGCGTGCCCACCCAACCCGGCCGGGATCGAACAACTCGTGCACGCCGACCTCTACCGCCTCGACACCCTGGTCGAGGTCCTCGACCTGGCGCTCCCCGAGTTGGTGGACGATGCCGCCGTCGGCCTGGTCGAGTGGGGTGAGGTCGCCGCCCCCGCTCTCGGATCGAGCGCGCTCCACGTGACGCTGTCGCCGCTCGAGTCGGGCGCCGGCGAGCTCGACGACGACCGGCGCACGGTGTCGATCGCCGGGGCGGGGCCCGCCTGGGCCGACCGCGGTGCCCTCGTGGCGGCGGTGCTCGAGGGGGTGCCGGCGGTGCCCGGCCCGTGATCGCGCTCGGGCTGGAGTCGGCCACCGAACTCGTCGGCGCCGCAGTGGCCGACGACACCGGCGTGCGCGCCGCGCTGTGGAGCACGGGCCGCCGCCGGCACGTGGAGTCGCTCGCACCCGCGATCGACCAGGTGCTGGCGCACGCGGAGATCCCCCTGCGGCTCGTGGACGTGGTCGTCGTCGACGTGGGCCCGGGCCTGTTCACCGGCCTGCGGGTGGGCGTGGCGACCGCCCAGGGCCTGGCGCAGGGGCTCCGGATCGGCGTCCTGGCGGTGAGCAGCCTGGAGGTCCTGGCGGCCCAGGCGTTCGCCGCCGGCTGGCCCGGCGCGGTGCTGGCGGTCGTCGACGCCCGCCGCGGCGAGGTGTTCACGGCCGCTTACGAGCGCGACGGCGAGGTCCCGGGCGAGCTCCTGCCCCCGGCGTTGCTCTCGCCGGCCGATCTGGCGGTCGCGGCCTACGAGGCCCGCAGTGCGGCCAGCGCCCCCGCCGACGTGTTGGCGATCGGTGACGGCGCGCGGCGCTACGCCGCCGAGCTGGACGGGGCGGGCGTCGTGGTGGCGGCGCCGGCGTTCGCCGGGCCCTCGCCCGCCGCCCTGGTCGCGCTCGGGCTCGAGCGGCTGCGCCGGGGGGCGCTCGCCCAGGCGCCCGAGGCGGTCCAGCCGCTCTACCTGCGACCGCCCGACGCGCGGATCAACTGGGTCCAGCGCCAGCCGGCTGCGGCACGGGGCTGACGGTGCCACCGGAGCTCGAGCTGGTCCAGATGCGCCGCCGGGACATGAAGACGGTCCTCGACATCGAGGCGCGGGTCTTCCCCGAACCGTGGTCGGCCACGATCTTCTCCTCGGAGCTCGCGCTCCGCCACGGTCGCTCCTACAAGGTGGCGAAGGACGGCCGGCGGGTGGTCGGCTACCGGGGCCTCATGTTCGTCGGCGAGGAGGCGCACGTGACCACGTTGGCCGTGGCACCCGAGTACCAGGGCCGGGGCGTGGCGACCGTGCTCCTCATCGACGCGGTCCACACCTCGCTCGGCGAGGGTGCCATCCACCTTTCCCTGGAGGTGGCCACCAGCAACGAGCGGGCCCAGGCCCTCTACCGGCGCTTCGGCTTCATGCCGGTCGGGGTGCGCAAGCGGTACTACCCGGTGACCGGGGAGGACGCATTCGTGATGTGGGCCTACGACCTCAACTCGCCCGCGTACTCCGAGCGGCTGGCCGCCATCGGCGAGTGGCTGGCGGCGCAGCCCTGACGATGGGCGCGACCGACCTGGTGCTCGGCATCGAGACCTCCTGCGACGAGACCGCGGCGGCCGTGGTCGAGCGGGGCGCGGTGGTGCGCTCGTCGGTGGTCTCGAGCCAGGTGGCCCTCCACGCCCGCTACGGGGGCGTGGTGCCCGAGCTGGCGGGGCGGGCGCACCTCGAGCGGCTGACCGGCGTCGTCACCGAGGCGCTGGCCGGTGCCGGCGTGGTGGAGCCGGCGCGCGAGCTGGGGGCGGTGGCGGTCACCCACGGGCCGGGCCTCGTGGGGTCGCTCCTCGTCGGCCTGAGCGGCGCCAAGGCCCTGTCCATGGCCTGGGAGCTGCCGCTCGTCGGGGTGAACCACCTCGAGGCCCACCTGTTCGCCGCGCTGCTCGAGCGCCCGGACCTGCGGTGGCCGCTCGTCGTCCTCCTGGTCTCGGGTGGTCACACCATCCTCGTGCGCATGGACGGCCCCGGCCGTTACGCGGTCCTCGGCCAGACCCTCGACGACGCGGCCGGCGAGGCCTACGACAAGGTGGCCCGCTACCTCGGCCTCGGCTACCCGGGCGGTCCGGCGCTGGACCGGGCCGCGGCAGAGCGGCGACCCCGACGCGTTCGCCTTCCCCCGGGCCCTGCTCGCCGAGGGCTACGACTTCTCGTTCTCGGGCCTCAAGACCTCGGTCGTCCGCACCGTCGAGCGCCACCCCGACGCGGCCACCGAGGACGTCGCGGCGTCCTTCCAGCAGGCCGTGGCGGACGTGCTGGTGGCCAAGGCGCGGCGGGCGGTGGCCGACGTGGGGGCGAGCGGCCTCTGCCTGGCCGGCGGGGTGGCGGCCAACTCGCTCCTGCGGCGGGCGGCCACCGAGGCGTGCGCCGCCGACGGCGTGGCCGCCTACCTCCCGAGCCTGGCCATGTGCACCGACAACGCCGCCATGGTGGCGGCCGCCGGCTGGTGGCGCCTGTCCACCGACGGTCCGAGCCCACTGTCGCTCGGCGCCGTGCCTAATCTGGCGCTCCCGGACCTCCGATAGGGCTCACGCGGGCCACCAACGGGTCCTACAGTTGGGTCGCGTCGGCAGCGAGCCGGCTGTGGTCGACGGGGAGAGTCCGCACATGTCCGACGAGACACCCCAGGGCGCGCCGGGCGCGCCGGGCGCGCCGCCCCCCTGGCAGGTGCCGGTGGCCCCGCCGGCCGGGCCGGGCATGCCGGGAGCGGCGCCCCCGCCCCCCTACGGCGGCTACCCCGGCGTCGGCGCACCGCCGCCCTACGGGGCCTACCCCGGTGTCGGCGCCCCGCCGCCCTACGGCGCCATGGGCCCCGCCGGGCCGGGTGGGACCCAGCTCGCCAGCTACGGCCTGCGCCTCGCCGGCTGGCTGATCGACGCCATCCTCCTGTGGGTGGTGCTGGCCCTGGTTCTCTGGCCCTTGCACGCCTACCGCCGCATCCACAACACCGGGAACGTCCACGGAATGTCGCTGCACGCCAACGGCGTCGGGATCCTCATTCCGGCGGTGGTCGTGATCCTCTACGGGATGTTCCTGTGCGGGTCGAACCGTGGCCAGACGCTCGGGATGATGATCGTGAAGGTCCGAGTCGTCGACGCCAACACCGGGGGCCCCATCGGCATTGGCCGGGCCCTCGGGCGGGGGGCCTTCGAGTACCTGATGGCCGCCATCATCTTCATCCCGTGGGTCGTCGACATGCTGTTCCCGCTGTGGGACCAGCGCCGCCAGACCCTCCACGACAAGGTGACGAACTCGGTGGTGGTCCGGGCTTAGGCGCTTGCGCCGTGCCTGTCGGCACCCAATTCGCGCCGCCGGTTGCCCCTTCCCGCGCTTCCCGCTATCGTTAGCACTCACAAGGTTAGAGTGCTAAATGTGCCAAGGAGGCCCGTCCCGATGAAGCTGCACCCGCTTGAGGACCGCATCGTCGTCCGGCCCGGCGAGTCCGAAGAGACGACCGCGTCCGGCCTGGTCATCCCCGATACCGCCAAGGAGAAGCCCCAGCAGGGCGAGGTACTGGCCGTGGGCCCGGGGCGCCGTGCCGAGAACACCGGCGACATCGTCCCCCTCGACGTGAAGGTGGGCGACACAGTCGTCTACTCCAAGTACGGCGGGACCGAGATCACGGTCGACGGCGAGGACCTGCTGATCCTGTCGGGTCGCGACGTCCTCGCCAAGATGGGCAAGTAGGACCGCTCTGCGTTTGCCGGGGCGAGTGTTCGCCCCGGACACAGAGGATCCCCACTAGGCGCGGCTGCGCCGAAATCGAAGGAGCGTTCGTCACCCCATGTCCAAGATCCTGAAATTTGAGGACTCGGCCCGGCGCGGGCTCGAGGCCGGCGTCAACAAGTTGGCCGACGCAGTCAAGGTCACCCTCGGCCCGAAGGGCCGCAACGTCGTGATCGAGAAGAAGTTCGGCGCGCCGACGATCACCAACGACGGGGTGTCGATCGCCCGCGAGGTCGAGCTGGAGGACCCGTTCGAGAACATGGGCGCCCAGCTGGTGAAAGAGGTCGCCACCAAGACCAACGACGTGGCCGGCGACGGCACCACGACGGCGACGGTGCTGGCGCAGATCCTCATCAGCGAGGGCCTGCGCAACGTGGCGGCGGGGGCCAACCCCACCTCCTTGAAGCGGGGCATCGACAAGGCGGTGGCCGCGGTGGTCAAGTCCATCGCCTCCCAGGCGAAGGACGTCGACTCCAAGGAGCAGATCGCCCAGGTGGCCTCCATCTCGGCGGCCGACACCTCGATCGGTGAGGTGCTGGCCGAGGCCATCGACAAGGTGGGCAAGGACGGCACGGTCACGGTCGAGGAGTCCAACACCTTCGGCATGGAGCTCGAGCTCACCGAGGGCATGCAGTTCGACAAGGGCTACCTGTCGCCCTACTTCGTGACGGACCAGGAGCGCCAGGAGTCGGTGCTCGAGGACCCGCTCATCTTGTTCTTCAACCAGAAGATCAGCTCGGTGCACGACCTCTTGCCGGTGATGGAGAAGGTCATGTCGCAGGGCCGGCCGCTGTTGATCGTGGCCGAGGACGTCGAAGGCGAGGCACTCGCCACGCTCGTGGTCAACAAGATCCGCGGCACCTTCTCGGCGGTAGCGGTCAAGGCCCCCGGGTTCGGTGAGCGCCGCAAGGCGATGCTCGAAGACATGGCCATCCTCTCGGGGGGCCAGGTCATCAGCGAGGAGATCGGCCTCAAGCTCGAGAACACGACGCTCGACCTCTTGGGTCGCGCCCGCCGCGTCATCGTGACGAAGGACGACACCACGTTGGTCGACGGGGCCGGCGATGCCGACGCCGTCAAGGGTCGGATCTCCCAGATCAAGCGCGAGATCGACGACTCCGACTCGGACTGGGACAAGGAGAAGCTCCAGGAGCGCCTGGCCAAGCTGGCGGGCGGCGTCGCCGTCGTCAAGGTCGGGGCGGCCACCGAGGTCGAGCTCAAGGAGAAGAAGCACCGCATCGAGGACGCGCTCAGCGCCACGCGGGCCGCGGTCGAGGAGGGCATTGTGGCCGGTGGTGGCACCGCCCTCATCCGCAGCCGTTCCGCCGTCCTCAAGGTGGCCGAGACGCTCCAGGGCGACGAGGCGACCGGGGCCCGCATCGTGGCCCGGGCCCTCGAAGAGCCGCTGCGCTGGATCGCCATCAACGCCGGCCTGGAAGGCGCCATCCAGGTGCAGATGGTCGAGAAGGCCAAGGGCTCGATGGGCCTCAACGCGGTCACCGGTGAGCTCGAAGACCTGCTGAAGGCCGGCATCGTCGACCCCGCCAAGGTCACGCGCTCGGCGCTGCAGAATGCGGCCTCGATCGCCGCCCTCATGCTCACGACCGAGGCGCTCGTCGCCGACAAGCCCGAGAAGGCCGACGCCGCAGCCGCCATGGCCGGCGGGATGGGCGGCGGAATGGGTGGCATGGGCGGCATGGGCGGCATGATGTAGCTCGCCGGGCCCGCTGTGGCCCGGTCGTCGTAGCGTGACTGCCACGATGCCCACCCCCCAATCGGACGACGACCTCGTCCCCATCCCGCGCCCGAGCGAGGTCTCGCTCGGCGCGCCGGCTCCGTGGGAGTCCCTGCCCGTCGGGCATCGGGTCGGCCTCTCTTTGGCCCACGTCCTCGGCGCGCTCGAACGGGCCGGCCACCTCGGACCCGTGCCCGTCTGGGAGCCCTCGCGGGCTGACCGCGCGCTCGTTCCCGATGGCCCGCTGCGGGAGGGCCCGGAGTTCTCCTCGGCCGTCCTCGTGCCGCTCTTCGAGCAGGACGGCGAGACGAGGGTGGTGCTCACCCGGAGATCGTCGACGCTGCGCTCCCACCGGGGGCAGGTGAGCTTCCCCGGTGGCCGGATCGACCCCGGCGAGGACGCGCCGACGGCCGCCCGCCGGGAGGCGTTCGAGGAGGTCGGGCTGGCTCCCGACCAGGTGGACGTGGTGGGGTGGCTGCACCCGCTCTTCACGATGTCCGCCGGCTCGTTCATCACCCCGGTCGTCGGCGTCCTCCCCGGCCGTCCGGCGCTCGTGGTCAGCCCCGCCGAGGTGGCCCGGGCCTTCGACGTGGCACTGGCCGACCTGGTGGCCGACGGCGTCTTCCACGAGGAGCGGTGGAGGAATCTGCCCGGGCAACCGGGTCGCGGTCCCGACGGGCGGCGGGCCGTCTGGTTCTTCGAGGTCGACGGGGAGACCGTGTGGGGCGCCACCGCCCGCGTGCTCGTCCAGCTCCTGTCCCTGGTGCTCGAGCTGCCCTTCGAGTCCGCGTGACGGGCCCCGGCCTGACCGCAGGAACGAGACGGTGGATGACTGGGTGGCGTGACAATCTGTCATAGTGGCGGGCCGTAGGCTGCTGGCTCGGGGCCCGCGCCGATGCCGGCGCCCGGGGCCACGGAAGGACGGGGAACGATGACGAAGCTCGATGCCGAGATCGTGACCGGCGACGACCTGGCCGACGAGCTCGCCGAGTGGCTCAAGACCAACTGGGACCCCGACCTCAGCGTCGGGGACTGGTGGGAGCGCCTCGGCACGGCCGGCTGGTCGGCCCCCACCCTGCCCACCGCCGCCTACGGCCGCGGGGTCTCGCGGGCGGACGCGGTGCGCATCGCCCAGCAGATCGGCCGGTTCGGCGCCCTGGGCGCGCCCGGCGGGCTCGGGCTGCTCCTGGCCGCCCCGACGATCGCCACGCACGGGACCCAGGAACAGGTCGACCGCTACGTGCGCGACATCGTCACCGGCCAGCGGGCCTGGTGCCAGCTGTTCAGCGAACCCGGCGCCGGATCGGACCTGGCCGGGCTCACGACGCGGGCCGTCCGGGATGGCGACGAGTGGGTGGTGAACGGTCAGAAGGTCTGGACCTCGGGCGCCCAGATGGCCGACATGGGCATGCTGCTGGCGCGTACCAACTTCGACGTGCCCAAGCACCAGGGGATCACCTGGTTCGCGCTCGACATGCACCAGGGCGCCATCGACGTGCGCCCGCTGCGCGAGATGAGCGGGAGCTCGCTGTTCAACGAGGTCTTCCTGACCGACGCCCGCGTCGAGGAGGACGCCGTCATCGGCGGCGTGAACAACGGCTGGAGCGCCGCCAACACCACGCTCGCCAACGAACGGGCCGGACTCGGCGCCGGCGGCGGTGGCGGAGGGGGATTCGGGGCCATGCCCGGCACGGTCGGCAACCAGTTGGCGCGCCGGGCGGGCGACTTCACCAGCCCGACCGAGGCGGGGCCGCGCCGGCGGGGCGGGGCCATGATGCGGCCGTCGGGTGCCGGCCAGCTCACCCGACTGGCCAAGAGCAAGGGCGTCGACGGCGACCCCGTCGTCCGCCAGGGCCTGGCCCGGCTGCACACGATCAACGAGGTGGCCCGGTACAACGCCGAGCGGCTGAAGGCGGTGCGCGAGTCGGGCGGCGACATCCCCGGCATGGCCAACATCGCCAAGCTCACGATGAGCGACGTCATGCGCCTCTCCCGGGACCTCGGGCTCTCGATCACCGGCGTCGACGGCACGCTGCACGCCTACGACGACGCCGGTCGCCAGACGCTCGACACTGTGCGCGGCGGCGACTTCTCCGTGGCGATGATCACGGCGCTCTCGCTGTACGCCCAGGCCCCGCCCATCTATGGCGGCACCGACCAGATCCAGCGCAACATCATCGGCGAGCGGGTGCTCGGTCTGCCGAAGGACCCCGGCGACGACCGGGCCGTGCCGTTCTCCGAGCTCCCGAAGAACGCCTGAGCTACATCCGGGGCCCTACATACGGGGTAGGGCGTCGCGGGCCAGCTGCTCCTCCGCGGTCTCCGAGATCCCGGTCTGGCCGATGACGGCGACGCGCAGGTACTCGCTGCCCTCGAGGACGCTGACCGACGCGTCCCCGTCGTAGTAGGCCTGGTTGCCGAGGCCCGGGATCGACTGGGCCTGCACCTTGCCCTTGTAGTCGTTGAACCACTTGAGGGCGTCGGAGCCGGTCACGAGGACGACCCGCACGCTGTCGGGCACCGGCACGTCGGCGTCGGCCGTCGAGGGCGCGTTGGGCCCGTAGTAGACGCAGGCGAGGCCGCCCTCGACCGTGGCGTGGCCGAGCACGCCGGCGGTCACCGTCTGGCCGAGGGCCGCCCCGGCCTGGGCCTGGGTCACCACGGTGCACGAGGTCGCCAGCGCCGTCGTCTTGTGCTTGGGCTTGGACTTGTGGTGCTTGGGCTTGTGGCTGCTCGCTCCGGCCAGCTGGGCGGGGAGGAGCATCGCCAACGCGATCAGCGTTGCCACGACCGCCAGGCGCTTCATCTGTGCCCTCCCGTTCCCGGCGTCGCCACCGGATCGCTGGAGAACGAACCTAGCCTCCGCGACCGCACCCGCACCCGGACCCGACGTGGCGCGGAGGTCGTTCGGTAAGGTCGACCAGCGCTGGGGGAGGAGAAGAGCCGTGATCGTCGCACCCCACCAGGAGGCAGGCGACGCGCTCCGCGCCGACGTCCGCGCCTGGCTCGACGAGCACTGGCGGCCGGGACTCGACCCCCGGGTCTGGCGGGCGACCGTGGTCGACGACGGCTGGGCCGCTCCGAGCTGGCCTGTCGCCTACTGCGGGCGGGGCGTCGAGCGTGGATTGTCGGGCATCGTGGCCGAGGAGTTCGCCCGCGTCGGCGCCCCCTACGGCGGCTTGGACTCGGTCCCGTCGCAGCTGGCGATCGAGCTCCACATCGCCGGGAACACCGTGCTGGCCTTCGGGCAGGACAGCCTGAAGCGCGAGCTGCTCCGGCCGATCCTCATGGGCGAGCGGCGCGCCTGCCTCCTCTACAGCGAGCCCGGGGCCGGCTCGGACCTCGCCGCCCTCCAGACGCGGGCCGAGCGCGACGGCGACGAGTGGGTGGTCAACGGGCAGAAAGTGTGGACGACGGCCGGGCACCTGGCCGACTTCGGCGTGCTGATCGCGCGCACCGACTGGGACCAGCCCAAGCACCGCGGCATCAGCTACTTCGTCCTCCCGATGCACCAAGAGGGGGTGGACGTCCGCCCGATCCGCCAGATGACCGGCGAGGCGTTCTTCAACGAGGTCTTCCTGACCGACGCCCGGATCCCGGCGGACCACCTGGTGGGCGACGTGAACGACGGGTGGCGCGTCCTGCAGACGGCCCTCGCCTACGAGCGCCTGGTCATGGGTTCGGCCGGCGGGGCGGGACGCGACACGAGGCGCCTCCCGGTCGGCGCGACCATCGACCTCGTCGAGCTGGCACGCTCGACCGGCCGCCGTGGCGATCCTTCCGTGCGCCAGGCGCTGGCCGAGCTCTACGCGCGGCGCCAGGTGATCGGGTGGAATGCGGCCCGGGCCAAGGTGGCCACCGAGCGCGGCACCTCCTCCCCGGCCGCCTCGCTCGGCAAGCTGGCCATGTCCCGCGTGCTGCACGAGTCGGCGGCGCTGGCCTCCGCGCTGCTCGGGCCGGCCGGCACCCTCTACGGACCCGAGGTGCCCGACGCGCACACCGCAAACCACAGCTCGATGATGGCGTTCATGAACTCGATCGGCGGCGGTTCGGACCAGATCCAGCGCAACATCGTGTCCGAACGCATCCTCGGCCTGGCCAAGGATCCGGCGACCGACCGCGACATCCCGTTCCGCGACGTCGTGAAGGCGCCGGCGCAGCGCGCGTTCGGGAAGCCGGAGCGCTCGTAGGCGCCGAGCTCAGGCCCGGCGCAGCGGCGCGGCGGACAGCAGGAGCTGCTTGTCGCCGACCGAGGGGAAACGCACCGACGCCTGGGCCTTGGGTCCCTCGCCGCGGGTGGAGAGCACCGTGCCTTGGCCCCAGCGCTCGTGGACGACCCGGTCGCCGGCCGCCAGTCCCAGGTCCTCGGCCCCCGTCGACTGGGCCTCGCGGGGCGCGGCGGCGGCCCCCCCGCCGCCGCCGATGATGCCGACGTCGCGGCACGAGCTCGGCCGGCACCTCGGCCAGGAACCGGCTCGGGATGTTGCGCGAGGTGGTGCCCCACAGGGTGCGGGTCCAGGCGTGCGAGAGGTAGAGCAGGCGCCGGGCCCGGGTCACCCCCACGTAGCAGAGCCGGCGCTCCTCCTCGAGCTCGTCGGGCTCCCCGAGCGCGCGCATGTGGGGGAAGATCCCGTCCTCCATGCCGGTGAGGAAGACCGCCGGGAACTCGAGGCCCTTGGCCGTGTGCAGCGTCATGAGCGAGACGCGGGTGCGCTCGTCGTCGAGCTCGTCAGCATCCGAGACGAGGGCCACGGTCTCCAAGAACTCGGCCAGGTCCTCGTATTCGGCGGCCATCCCGGCCAGCTCGGCCAGGTTCTCGATGCGCCCGTCGGCCTCGTGGCTCCGTTCGGCGACGAGCTCGCCGAGATAGCCGGTGTGCTCGGCGACGGCCTCGACCAGGCCGCCCGGCCCGAGGGTGTCCGCCAGGCGCCGCAGGTCGGCCAGCAGCGTCGAGAGTCGGTTGGCCCCGTCGAGGGCCTTGGCGCTCAGCCCGGCCTCCTCGGCGTGGGCCAGCGCGTCGAGAAACGTGGACGAATGGGTCCGCGACCAGGCCACCAGCTTGGCGACCGAGGCCTCACCGATGCCGCGCTTGGGCACGTTCACCACCCGGCGGGCCGAGACCTCGTCGTCGGGGTTGCCCAGGAGTCGGATGTAGGCCAGCACGTCTTTGATCTCGCGGCGGTCGTAGAAGCGGGTGCCGCCCACCACCTTGTAGGGGACGTCGCGGCGGACGAGGGCCTCTTCGAGCACCCGGCTCTGCGCGTTGGTGCGGTAGAAGACGGCGACGTCGCCGTGGGGGAGGCCCTCGGCGTTCGACAGTCGGATGATCTCGCTCGCCACCCAGGAGGCCTCGTCGCGCTCGTCCTCGGCCCGGTAGCGGCAGATCTTGGGGCCCTCCTCGTCGTCGGTGAACAGCCGCTTGGGCCGGCGCGTCGGGTTGTGCGAGATGATCGCGTTGGCGGCGTCGAGGATGCGCTGCGTGGAGCGGTAGTTCTGCTCGAGCACCACGGTCTTGGTGTCGCCGAAGACCTCCTCGAACTGCAAGATGTTGCGGATGTCCGCACCGCGCCAGCGGTAGACGGACTGATCGGAGTCGCCGACCACGCAGACGTTGCGGTGCGCCGCGCCCAGCAGGATGACGAGCTCGTTCTGCGCGCGGTTGGTGTCCTGGTACTCGTCGACCAGCACGTGTTTGAACCGCTCCTGGTAGGCGGCGCGCACGTCGTCGACCCCCTGGAGGAGGTTGACGGCCACCATGAGCAGGTCGTCGAAGTCCATGGCGTTGGCCGCCAGCAGGCGCTGCTGGTAGACGCGGTAGATGTCGGCGATGCGGCGGTGGAAGGGGTCGTTGGCCGTGCCCTGGGCGGCGAAGGTCTCGAAGTCGACCAGCTCGGATTTGGCCTGCCCGATGACGGCGGCCACCGAACGCGGGGGCAGGCGCTTCGTGTCGAGCCCGTGCTCGGCCATGATCAGCTCGACCAGGCGGCGGGAGTCCTGGTCGTCGTAGACAGTGAACGAGGGCCGGTAGCCGAGGCGCGCCGCGTGCGAGCGCAGCATCCGCAGGCAGGCGGAGTGGAACGTGGAGACCCACATCCGCTTGGCCCGGGCGCCGACCAGCTCGACCACGCGCTTGCGCATCTCGTCGGCGGCCTTGTTGGTGAAGGTGATGGCCAGGATCTCCCAGGGCGCGCACTCGCCGGAGGCGAGCAGGTGGGCAATGCGCCGGGTGAGGACGCGCGTCTTGCCCGAACCCGCACCGGCCACCACCAAGAGGGGGCCGCCGCGGTGGACGACCGCCTCGCGCTGGGGGTCGTTCAGGCCCTCCAGCAGCTGGTCGGGCCGCGGGCTGCGGCTGGTGCGGTGCAGCTCCTCCCAGGCCGCCCCGCCCGGCTCGTCGGGCCCGGCGGCGGCCGACTCGTCGGTGTCGTCGACCGGGAGGTGGGGCGGCGCCGGCGGCGGCGCGTCCGTGACCGGCGGCTCGATCTCCTCGTCGTCGGCGAACCCGGGCAGACCGGCCGACGGATCGAAGAGGGTCAGCAGCCTCCCGGTGTCGCCGGTCCCCGGCGGCACCGTCACTCCCACTCGATGGTGCCGGGCGGCTTGGAGGTCACGTCGAGGGCGACGCGGTTGACGCCGTCGACCTCGTTGATGATGCGCGAGGCCATGCGCTCCACCAGGTCGTAGGGGAGGCGGGCCCAGTCGGCGGTCATCGCGTCGTCGCTGGTCACGGCGCGGATGACGATCGGGTACTCATAGGTACGCCCGTCGCCCATGACGCCCACGGTGCGGGTGTCGGGCAGCACGGCGAAGCTCTGCCAGAGCGTGCGGTAGAGGCCCGCCTTGCGGACCTCCTCGGTCACGATGGCGTCGGCCGCCCGCACGATCTCGACCCGCTCGCGGGTGACCTCGCCCGTGACCCGGACCGCCAGGCCCGGACCGGGGAACGGCTGGCGCCAGACGATGTCGCTCGGGAGGCCGAGCTCCTCGCCGATGGCCCGCACCTCGTCCTTGAACAAGAGGCGCAGCGGCTCGACCAGATCGAACGCCAGATCGTCGGGGAGCCCGCCCACGTTGTGATGGGACTTGATGCTGGCCGACTGCCCGGCCCCGGACTCGATGACGTCGGGATAGAGCGTCCCTTGCACGAGGAACTGCGGGCCGTCGCCACCCGACCCGGCACCCATGTCGCGGGCGACCTCCTCGAAGATTCGGATGAACAGCTCACCGATCACCTTGCGCTTGCGCTCGGGGTCGGTGACGCCGGCCAACCCGCTGAAGAAGCGGTCGGCGGCCTTCACGTGGACGAGATCGATGTGGAACTGGCGCTGGAACGTCTCTTCGACCTGATCCGCCTCGCCGGCCCGCATGAGCCCGGTGTCGACGAACACGCAGGTGAGCTGGTCGCCGATCGCCTTGTGGACCAGGGCGGCGGCCACCGCCGAGTCCACGCCGCCCGACAGGGCGCAGAGCACCCGCTCACCGCCCACCTGGGCGCGGATCGCGTCGACCTGGGCCTCGATGATCGACACGTGGGTCCAGTTCGCCCCGCCGCCGCAGACGTCGTGCACGAAGTGCTCGAGCAGCTCGGTGCCGCGCTCGGTATGGACCACCTCGGGGTGGAACTGCACCCCGTAGAGGCGGCGGTCCGGGTCGTGGAGCGCCGCCACCACCGCCTCCGCGCTGGCGGCCGTGGCCACGAAGCCGTCGGGCACGGTGGTGATCGAGTCGGCGTGGCTCATCCAGACCTCGACCGAGGACGGCCAGTCGGGGCACAGCGGCGACGCGGCGACGAGGTCGAGCCGGGTGCGGCCGTACTCGCCGCGTCCGGTGTTGGTGACGGTGCCACCGAGCTGGCGGACGAGCAGCTGCGCGCCGTAGCAAATCCCGAGGATCGGGATGCCGGTCTCGTAGATGGCCGGGTCGATCTCGGGGGCGGGTTGCTCGTAGACCGAGCGGGGACCGCCCGAGAGGATGATGCCGCGGGGCCGGCGCGCGACGAACTCGGCCGCTGAAAGCGTCGGCGGGACGATCTCGGAATAGACGTGCGCCTCGCGGACCCGGCGGGCGATGAGGCGGGCGTACTGCGCGCCGAAGTCGACGACGAGAACGGCGTCGTCGACCGCGCTCAATGCCCCATGCCCACGCCTTGGGAGTGCTGGAGTTGCTTGCCCTCGGTCTGCAGGGACGGCGCCACCATGATCTCGGCCTTCTGGAATTCCTTCACCGTCTCGTAGCCGCAGGTGGCCATCGCCGTCCTGCAGCGCGCCGAACAGGTTCATCCGGCCGTCGTTCTCGTGCGCCGGCCCGAGCAGGACCTCTTTCAGGCTGCCGCGCACGGCCGTGCGCACCCGGGTGCCACGGGGAAGCGTCGGGTGGAAGGTGGCCATGCCCCAGTGGAAGCCGCGGGCCGGAGCTTCGACGCGGAGGTGAGCGGCGAGCCGAGCATCACGGCGTCGGCACCGCAGACGATGGCCTTGGCGATGTCGCCGCCCCGGCTCATGCCGCCGTCGGCGATCACGTGGACGTAGACGCCGGTCTCGTCGAGATGGCGCATCCGGGCGCCGGCGACGTCGGCGATCGCCGTCGCCTGCGGCACGCCGAGGCCGAGCACGCCGCGGGTGGTGCAGGCGTTGCCCGGGCCCGACGCCGACGAGCACGCCGACCGCACCGGTGCGCATGAGGTGCAACGCCGGCCTGGTAGGAGGCGCAGCCACCGACGATGACCGGCAGGTCGAACTCGCGGATGAAGCGCTTCAGGTTGAGCGGCTCGGTGGTCTTCGACACGTGCTCGGCGGAGACGACGGTGCCTTGGATGACCAGGAGGTCGAGCTCGGCCTTCAAGATGGCCGGGGCGAGTGAGACGGTCCGCTGCGGGGTGACCGAGGCCGCCGCGACCACGCCGGCTTCCTTGATCTGGCGGATGCGCTCGGTGACGAGCTCGAGCTTGATCGGCTCCATGTACATCTGCTGCATCCGGGCCGTCGCCTTGTCGTCGTCGAGCTCGCGGATCTCGTCGAAGATGCGGCTCGGGGTCCTCGTAGCGGGTCCAGAGCCCTTCGAGGTTGAGCACGCCGATGCCACCCAGGCGACCGAGCTCGATGGCCGTGGCCGGGCTGGTCACCCCGTCCATGGCGGCGCCGAGGAGCGGCAGCTCGAAGCGGAAGGCGTCGATCTCCCAGGAGATGTCGACGTCCTCGGGGTCGCGGGTGCGCCGGCTGGGCACGATGGCGATGTCATCGAACCCGTAGGCCTGTCGTCCCGACTTGAAGATGCCGATCTCGATCTCAGCCACTCGTATCCTCCGGCTCGCGCCCCGCTCGATCCCGTCCGTCGACGGGCGGTTCTCTCAGCTGCGCCGGAGCCGACCCTCGACGTGCGTCGGTCTTCCCACCTTACTGTCTCGGTCCGACTGGCCGGTGTGGGTCGGCGGAGTGCCGGACAAACGTCGCGTCCACGCCCGACGTAGGACGGCGCCGCGGCGTGCAGTCTGCCCGATGAGCCCCGGTCCGCACCCGAGGACAACGGCCCACGATGGTTTGAGCACCCAGACGAGGCCGCAGGGGTGAGCGCCGGAGCCGCGCCGGTCGCGACCACTTCCGCGTCGGGTGTGGGCGCTCCCCGGCTGGCTCGACGATCAGAGGTCCCTAGAGGACCCCTGAGCCCCGCGGCGGCGTTGATTCAGCGCTCCGCTGCGGCGGTTCTGCAAAGTGGCTCGAGAGAGCCTCTGAACCTTCTCTTCTCTGGCGGCGGTCCGTACGCCTTGGCGTCGTATGAACGTCCTCTGCCGATGGCTCCAGGGACTCGTCTTTGGCGATGTGTTGGAACAGATCGAACTCTCGCGCAGGCATTCTCCCGATCTGTGGATCTCGTCGTCGGGCACTTCGGCGGCCACGGAACAGCTCTTCATCAACACTTCTGGGGCCTCGCTAAGTGGTGTCGGAGTTGGATGGTCGCACTCCCAGGCCAGATTGTTGATGCCGATCTTGTCGGCGCGTCTCGAGGCCGGGTGACCCGGCGTCGATGAAGCCCAACGCCCGATTGAACTTCATCCGGGAGCCTGAACCCAAGTCCCTGGTCCCGCTCCGACACGATGATGAACATCCTGGTCACCTGACCGACGCGATGCGGCCGGAAGCGGACACCCCCCCCCCCCCGGCCAATCCAGCCCCGGGGTTGCTTCCGAATCCCGCGAGCAGAATCAGACCGGTCGGAGCGACCAGATCGTCGCTCGGGGCGTCCAGCGGCGACTGCTCGTGGATCTCGTCCTCGGTGCCCGGTCGCACCTGTTAGCGGGTGGCGGGTTCGTCGAAATAGACCCCAGAGCATTCGTTGAACATCTGGATCGAGAGGGTGACGCACGCTCGACCCTCGATGCGCAGTGCCTCTCCGTCACGGGCTTGTTTCCCATGGCGGGACCTGAAGAAGAGAGGCCGGCAACTCACGTGCGGCGCCAGACCATGTGTGGTCGAACGCGTTCAGGTCCATCGGGACCGGGTCGCCCTGTGCTTGGGAGCCAACGACGAGGTGGTTTTGACCCGGATCCGGGGCCGCGAGGCTGTCGTCCGAGTCGGGGTGACCCACGACCCGGCGGCCGCCGGCGGCTTAGGCTCGGAACGCCAGGCCAGAATCGCGATCACGGGGCGGTGGTTTCATGAAGATGATGGGCGTACATCACGTTTCGATCAACATCGACGATGTCGACGCGGCCCTCGCCTTCTACGTCGATACGCTGGGCCTCGAGGCGCGCACGGACCGGCCAGACTTCGGTTTCCCGGGCGCCTGGCTCAATGCGGGGAATCAGCAGGTCCACCTGATCGGGGCCAGTGTTCCGAAGGACCAGGGTCAGCATTTCGCCCTGCAGGTCGACGATCTCGATGCCACGATCGCCGAACTGCGCGAGGGGGGCGTCGAGGTGAGCGACTCGGTGGCGGTGGGCACCGGCCGGCAGGCGTTCCTGCACGACCCGGCCGGCAACATGGTTGAACTGCACCAGGTGGCCGGCCGCGTCCAGTCCTCGACATAGGCGGGCCCTGAGGCCCTCACCCGTTGCCGGCACGGGCGCCCGGGGCCGCACGACGAGCCACTGATTCGGGCCACACGGGCCCGGTTCTGCGAACTTGTCCGCGCCTAGCGTTGGTGCCGTGCTCATCTCCTGCGCGCTCCCGCCGTCGGTGGACTCCCCGGGCCACGTCGAGCTGGCCGAGCAGCTCGGCTTCGCCCGTGCCTGGCTCTACGACTCCCCGGCGCTCTATCACGATGTCTGGATGGCGCTCGCCCGGAGCGCCGATCGCACGTCCACCATCGGGCTCGGCCCGGCCGTCCTGATCCCCACCCTCCGGCACCCCATGGTGAACGCGGCCGCCATCGCCTCGCTCTGCGAGCAGGCGCCCGGACGGGTGGCGGTCGCGATCGGCGCCGGGTTCACCGGCCGCCTGACACTGGGCCAGCGACCGATCCCGTGGCGGGACGTGGCCGTCTACGTCGGGGTGCTCCGGACGCTCCTGGCCGGCGGGGAGGCGGAGTGGGACGGGGCGATCATCTCGATGCTCCACCCTCACGGGTTCGGGCCGCCCCGGCCGATCGAGGTCCCGATCCTCATCGCGGCCGACGGGCCCCGGGGCCTCGAGGTGGCGGCCGCCATCGCCGACGGTGTCTTCTCGGCCGGGTTCCCCCAGCCCGACGCCGTGCGGGCCGCCGACTGGCGCGCGCTGTTGGCCTTCGGGACGGTGTTCGACGAGGACGAGGACTTCACGTCGCCCCGGGTGCTCGACACCCTGGCGCCGATCGGCGCCGTGCTCTACCACGCCACCTACGAGCGGGGCGCAGAGGCGGTCGACGGTCTGCCCGGCGGGCGGGCCTGGCGGGAGGCGATCGAAGCCGTGCCGGCCGAGCGGCGGCACCTGACCCTGCATGCCGGCCACCTGGTCGAGGCCAGCCCGCTCGAACGCAGCCACACGGGGGAGCTGGCGCCGGTGTTGGCCGGCACCTCGGTCTCGGGATCCCCCGGCCGGGTGCGCGAGCGGGTCGAGGAGCTGGCCGCCGTCGGGGTGACCGAGGTCGCGTTCCAGCCCGTCGGCGACGTCGAACGGGAGCTTCGCGCATTCGCGGCGGCGACGATCGATGCCAAAAGAGGTCCCTGAGCGGCCCGCTCACCGGCCGGCGCAACGTCGGCTGGCCCCGGGTCCGGTGGCCCCGCCTATCATTCGGCCTTGATGGAGCGTCCCTATCGGGTCGTGGTGGCCAAGCCGGGGCTCGACGGTCACGACCGCGGGGCGAAGGTCATCGCCCGGGCCCTGCGTGACGCCGGGTTCGAGGTGGTCTACACCGGCCTGCACCAGACCCCCGAGCAGATCGTCCACACGGTGGTCCAAGAGGACGCCGACGCCGTCGGCCTCTCCATGCTCTCGGGCGCCCACCTCACCCTCGTGCCCCGGGTCATCAGTGCGCTGGCCGAACAGGGTCGACCCGATGTGCTGGTGGTCGTCGGCGGGATCATCCCCGAGGCCGACGTCCCGATCTTGGAGGGCCTCGGTGTGGCCCACGTCTTCGGTCCGGGTGTGCCCTTGCCGTCGATTGGTGCGTGGTTGGCCGAAGCGCTCGATCGGCGTGAGGAGGCGCTCGGGGTCTAAGGACGCGGTCGGCCATCCGGCCGATTCGCTTTGTGACATACGGCGAGCACAATGGGCCTCCCGCGTCGCGGGAGCTCGAGGACAGTCAACAGAAGGGCAGCGGGTGGATCTCTACGAGTACCAGGGCAAGCAGTACTTCCATCGATTCGGCATCCCGACGTCACCCGGTGGCGTCGCGGACACCGTCGAGGAGGCGGTCGTCCAGGCCGACGAGGCCGGCTACCCGGTCGTCGTCAAGGCGCAGGTGAAGGTCGGCGGCCGGGGCAAGGCCGGTGGCATCAAGCTGGCCAACGACCCGGGCGAGGTGCGCCAGCACGCCGGGGCCATCCTCGGCCTCGACATCAAGGGCCACGTGGTCAAGCGCCTGTGGATCGAGCACGCGTCGGACATCGCCCGCGAGTACTACGCCAGCTTCACCCTCGACCGGCCCAACAAGCTGCATCTCGGCATGCTGTCGAAGGAGGGCGGCGTCGACATCGAAGAGGTGGCCGCCACCAACCCCGACGCGATCGCCAAGCTGCACATCGACCCGGTCGAGGGCCTGAGCCAGGAGGCCGCCCACCGCTGGGTGGCCGAGGCCGACCTCGACGAGGCGGCCCGCGACGAGGCGGCGACGGTGCTCGTGCGCCTGTACCACTGCTTCGTGGAGGGCGACTGCGACCTGGCGGAGATCAACCCGCTCATCTTGACGACCGATGGGCGGGTGCATGCGCTCGACGCCAAGGTCACCCTCGACGAGAACGCCGCCTACCGCCACCCCGAGTGGGAGGAGCTGGCCGGCACCGACACCGACGACGAGCGCGAGAAGATGGCCAAGGAGCGCGGCCTCAACTACATCGGGCTCTCGGGTTCCGTCGGCATCATCGCCAACGGGGCCGGGCTGGCGATGTCGACGCTCGATGTCGTGACCCAGGTCGGCGGTTCCGCCGCCAACTTCTTGGACATCGGTGGCGGCGCCAATGCCGCCATCATGGCGTCGGCGATGGAGGTCATCAACGCCGATCCGGCGGTGCGGTCGATCTTCGTCAACATCTTCGGCGGCATCACCAAGGTCGACGAGGTCGCCAAGGGGATCATCGAGGCGCTCGAGCGGGTCGAGATCCGCTCGCCGATCGTGCTCCGCCTCGACGGGACCAACGCTGTTGAGGGCCGCGCCCTGCTGGCCCCGCATCTCTCGGACCGACTGATGGCCGAGTCGACGATGCTCGGCGGCGCTCGCCGGGCCGTCGCCCTGGCCGGGGAGGCAACCCAATGAGCATCTTCGTCGACGAACGCACGAAGGTCGTGGTCCAAGGCCTCACCGGCGGCCAGGGTCGTTTCCACGGCCTGCGCAACCGCGACTACGGCACGAAGGTCGTCGGTGGCGTGACGCCGGGCAAGGGCGGGAGCGATGTCGAGGGCATCCCCGTCTTCGACACGATGACCGAGGCCGTGGAGGCGACCGGCGCCGATGCCTCCTTCGTCGTCGTGCCGCCCCGTTTCGCCTGCGACGCCATCTTGGAGGCGGCCGTCGCCGGCATCAGCTTCATCGTCTGCATCACCGAGGGGATCCCGGCCCAGGACGAGGCACTCACCTACAACCGCCTGAAGCGGGAGTTCCCCCACGTGCGCCTGCTCGGCCCGAACTGCCCGGGGATCATCTCGCCGGGCAAGACCAACATCGGGATCACCTCGGGGGACATCGCCATGGCGGGCGGACCCGTCGGCATCGTGAGCCGCTCGGGCACCCTCACCTACCAGGCCCTCTACGAGCTCTCCCAGCAGGGAATCGGCCAGACCACCTGCGTCGGGATCGGCGGGGACCCGGTGCCCGGCACCAACTTCATCGACTGCCTGGAGGCCTTCGAAGCCGACCCCGACACGCGCGCCGTGATGATGATCGGCGAGATCGGCGGGTCAGAAGAGGAGCGCGCCGCCGAGTTCATCGGTGCGCACGTGACCAAGCCGATCGTCGCCTACATCGCCGGCGTCACCGCCCCGCCGGGCCGCAAGATGGGGCATGCCGGCGCCATCATCTCGGGTTCCCAGGGAACCGCCAGGGCCAAGATGGAAGCGTTGGAAGCCGTTGGCGTGGCCGTGGTGGCCAACCCGACCGAGGCGGGCGAACGGATGGTTGAGGTCGTTCGAGCGCTCGGTTAATCGGCGTCCTCCGGCGCGTCCGGCTCGTTCTTCGGTGTCACGTCTGGGAGGTAGCGTGAGCGCGTGCGCGTCGCTGTGTTGGTCTCGGGCAGCGGCACGATCTTGGACGCCATGCTCGACGACGGCGTGCCGGTCCACCTCGTGCTGGCTGACCGCGTCTGCGGGGCCCTCGACGTCGCGCGCCGCCATCGCGTGCATGCCGAGCTGCTCGATCGACGGCAATGGGGCGGCTACGGGCGTGAGTTCGACCGCCGCGCGTTCACGACCGCGGTCACGGACCAGCTGCGGGCGGCCGAGATCGATGTCGTCGCCATGGCCGGATTCGGCACGATCCTCGACGACCCGATCCACCTCGCCTTTCCCGGCCGGATCCTCAACACGCACCCGGCCCTGCTGCCGGCGTTCCCCGGCTGGCACGGGGTCGAAGACGCCCTGGCCGCCGGTGTCGCCGTGACGGGCTGCACCGTGCACGTGGCCACCCTCGAGATGGACGCCGGCCCGATCCTCGCCCAAGAGCAGGTCGCCGTGCTGCCCGGCGACACGGCGGAGTCCCTCCACGAGCGCATCAAGGCGGTCGAGCGCCGCTTGTATCCCGCCACCATCAAGCGCGTCCTCGACGAGCTGGCGGCGGGACGGCCCGTCGAAGCGCTCACCCGGTCCCAGGCGGCACCGGCGTGAGGGCGCTGCTCTCCGTCTACGACAAGCGCGGCCTGCTGGAGCTCGCGCGGGGCCTGCGCGATCTCGGCTGGGACCTGGTCGCCAGTGGGCAGACCGCCGCCGCCCTGAGCGAGGCACACATCGAGCACCGGCAGGTGGCCGACGTGACCGGATCGCCCGAGATGCTCGATGGGCGGGTGAAGACGCTGCACCCGGCGATCCACGGCGGGATCCTGGCCGACCGGTCAAAGCCCGAGCACCTGGCCGACCTGGCGGCCCAGGGGATCGAGCCGATCGACCTGGTGGTGTCCAACCTGTACCCGTTCTCGAGCGACCCCTCGATCGAGCTCATCGACGTCGGCGGGCCGTCCATGGTGCGCGGGGCGGCCAAGAACCACGCGCACGTCGCCGTGCTCACGTCGCCCGACGACTACGAGCCGGTGCTCGACGAGCTGCGCGCCAACGGCGCACTCTCCGACGAGACCCGGCACCGGCTGGCCCGGGCCGCGTTCGCCCACACCGCCGCCTACGACGCGGCCATCGTCGAGTGGTTCGACGACAACGAGCTGCTGCCGCCCACCCTGCACCTCACCTTCGAGCGGGCCGGAGAGCTGCTCTACGGCGAGAACCCGCACCAGCGGGGCGCCCGCTACCGGCTGGCCGGCGGGACCTCCTGGTGGGATGCGGCCGTGCTCCACGGCGGGCGGGCGCTCTCCTACCTCAACCTCTTCGACACCGACGCCGGCTGGCGGCTCGTCCATGAGCTCGGCGCGGCCGGGCGCCCCGCGGTCGCGATCATGAAGCACGCCAACCCGTCCGGCGCGGCGGTGGCGGGCGACCTGGCCAGTGCCTACCGGCTGGCCCTGGAGAGCGATCCGGTCTCGGCGTTCGGTGGGGTGGTGGCGATCGGCGGTACCGTCGACGCCGCGCTGGCCGAGGTGGTGGCCGGCGGGCCACAGGCGGACGTGATCGTGGCCGCCGGCTTCGACGACGCCGCGCTCGAGCGGCTGCGGGCGCGGCGCAAGGCCACCCGGTTGCTCAGCGCACCGGCGCCCGAGGCGGCCTTCCGCCACCTGCGCACGCTCGGCCAGGGGGGCCTCGTCCAAGACGGCGACGAACTGCACGCCGGCGTCTCCGAATGGACGGTCGTCACCAAGGTCGCCCCGACGCCCGAACAGCTCGACGACCTGGCCCTGGCCTGGCGTGTCTGCGCCCGGACCAGCTCGAACGCCATCGTGGTGGCGATCGGCGGGGCGACCGTCGGCGTCGGCGCCGGGCAGCAGAGCCGGGTGGTGGCGGCCGAGATCGCCGTCGCCCGGGCCGGCTCTCGGGCGACGGGCGCCGCTGCGGCCAGCGACGCCTTCTTCCCGTTTCCCGACGGCCTCGAGGTGCTGGCCCGGGCCGGGGTCGCGGCCGTCGTGCATCCCGGGGGGTCGGTCGGCGACGCGGCGGTCATCGAGGCGGCCGACGCCGCGGGGATCGCCCTGGTCACGACCGGCGAACGCCACTTCCGGCACTAACCCGCTTGTCGCCGTGGGGTCGCGAGCCCCCACTACCCTGGTCCGGTGACCAAGATCGCCGACCTGCTGGCGGCCGGCCCGACGTACTCGTTCGAGTTCTTCCCGCCGAAGAGCGACGAGGAGCTGCGCACGCTGGCCCGCACGCTGTCAGAGCTGCAGCCCCTCGCCCCCTCCTTCGTGTCCGTCACCTACCGCGGCGGCGCGGAGTCGCGGCAGCGCACCCACGACCTCGTGTCCGGCATGCTCCACACCACCTCGCTCACCCCGATGGCCCACCTCGTCTGCGTGGCCCACTCCCGGCTCGAGCTCGCCGAGATCCTCGTCTCGTTCCGCCGTTCCGGAGTGGAGAACGTTCTGGCCCTGGGTGGCGATCCGGCCCCGGAGGGAAGCGGCGCCCCGCGGGAGCTGGCCCACGCCATCGAGCTGGTCCGCCTGGCCCGGGCGATCGGGGGCTTCTCGATCGGGGTGGCCGCCCAGCCGATCGGTCACCCGGCATCCCCCGACCTGGCGATCGGACCGGGACCGGTTGGCCGAGAAGCTGACCGAGGCCGACTTCGCCATCACCCAGTTCTTCTTCGAGCTGGGTGACTACGAGCAGCTGGTGGCAGACCTGGCCGAGCGGGGCGTCACCAAGCCGGTGGTGCCCGGCGTCATGCCGGTCACCTCCCTCGCCTCGATCCCGCGGATGGCCACCATGGGGGCGCCGGTGCCCGAGTGGATGGTGCGCCGGCTCGAGGCGGCCGCCGCGGCCGGGGGCCCCGACGGCGTGCGCCGGGCGGGGGTGGAGCTCTCGACCGAGCTCTCCCGGTCGCTCTTGGCGGCCGGGGCGCCGGGCCTGCACTTCTACACGCTGAACCGCTCGAGCGCGACCCGGGAGATCTACGGCGCGCTGGGGCTCGTCCCGGACCCGATCCCGGCGCACTGAGGGCGCCGTCGCTTCGTGCGGCGCAACCGGTCCCAGTTACAGCGTGCGCGGATCGAGACCCGCGCACCACCCTTCTCGGGTGTCCCACTCAAGCCGGTTCAGCCAGAGTCGGTTCCTGCTTCTTCCCACGAGGTGGGTTTCCGGGAGCAGTTCCACCGTCACCATCGTGACGGCCAGCGCTCCTCCCTCCACAGGCATTGGTGACCCGGCCCCGCGCCTTGGGGGTCCGGGACCTGGGTGGCCGAGGCGAACTCGGCCTCGCCCCAGATGGCGAGGTTGGCCGCGGCGTTGGTGTCGCGGTCGATGACCAGTCCACAGTCCGCACAAGAGAACTGTCGCTCGGAGAGCGCCATGTGCTCTTTCCGTTGCCCACAGCCCGAGCAGGTCCTGGTCGAGGCGAAGAACCTCGGGGCGACCACCAGCTCGCAGTGGTACCACGACGCCTTGTAGGCGAGGAGACGGGCGAACTGTGCCCAGCCGGCATCGGAAATGGCCCGGGAGAGGTGCCCGTTGCGCACCAGGTTCTTGATTGCGAGGTCCTCCACACAGAGCCCGTCGTGGGTCTTGCCGAGCCGGGTCGAGGTCCGGTGCAAGAAGTCACGCCGGCGGTCGGCCACCTGGGCGTGGAGGCGGGCCCGGCGCCGGTTGGCCTTGGCCCGGTTGGCCGAGCCCGGGCGCTTCCGCGCGGCCGCGCGGTCCGCCCGCTGCAGCTGCGGCAGCGCCTGGAGCAAACACCGAGGCGGGGCGATGCGGTCGATCTCGGTGCCCCCCGCATCGGCGGCCACCACATGGGCCGAGAGGCCCCGGTCGAGGCCGACGAAGCGTTGGGGCGGCCCCGAGTGGCACAGGCCCGGGTGCAGGTCGGCCAGCTCGCAGGTCACCGCCAAGACGAAGCGCCCGGCCCGCTCGCGGACCGTCACCGTGCAGATCCGCCCTGTGAGTTCCCCGTCCGGACCCTGGGCGAGGAGCCGCCGCAGGCGCCGGGTGTCCTCGCGGACCCCGACCACCCCGATCACAGGCACGGTGATGCTCCGCGGCGCGGCCTCGCCCACCCGAATCGATGGGCGTCCACTGGTTGAGACCTTGTTGCGCAGGCGGAAGGAGTTGCCGCCCCGGCCCTTCTTCTTGAAATGGGGGAACCCGGGCCCGCTCCGGCTGGCCTTGTAGGCCGCCAGCGACCGCCCCAGGTCGACCGCCTCTTCTTCGAAGACCTGGGCACAGACCTGGTGGCGCCAGCGCAGACCGGTGGCCACCACCTCTGCCCGGCCGCCGGCGTCGACCGCCACGCTCTGGCCGGCGTCGATGCTGCGCTTCCAGGCGTTGAACCAGTTGATGAGCGAGTAACCGCTCCAGGGCACGTCGACCTGCGGATTCAACCGGCGCTCCCGGCGGGCGTCGTGCACGGCCTGCAGGCAACGGTTCCAGGCAAAGCGCCGGGCGCCGATGTGCCGGCGCAAGACAGCGGCCAGCTGCTCGCCGGCCACCGCCGTGAAGCGCATGGTCGCCGTCCGGGCCATGAGTCCGATGGTGGCACGGGGGTGTTTCACCTGGAGTGGGCGCCCCGCCACCCCGCAGACATCAGTGGGCCAGACTCCTGTTGGCGCCCTATTCGTTCCGCCTCTTAGGCTCCCGGCCATGGCCGAGAAAATCACGATGTCCGCCGACGGCACCCTCGTCGTCCCGAATGAGCCGATCATCCCCTTCATCGAAGGCGACGGCACCGGCGTCGACATCTGGCCGGCCGCCCGCCTGGTCCTCGACGCGGCGGCCGAGAAGCACGGCTACAAGGTCGCGTGGAAGGAGGTGCTGGCCGGCCAGAAGGCGTTCGACGAGGTCGGCAACTGGCTGCCCGACGAGACCGTCGAGGCGTTCCGGGAGCACCTGATCGGGATCAAGGGCCCGCTCACCACCCCCGTCGGCGGCGGCATCCGCTCGCTCAACGTGGCGCTGCGCCAGCTCCTCGACCTCTACGTGTGCCTGCGCCCCGTCCGCTGGTTCCAGGGCGTGCCCTCCCCGGTGCTCCATCCCGAGCTGGTCGACATGGTCATCTTCCGGGAGAACACCGAGGACGTCTACGCCGGCTACGAGGTGCAGTCCGGGACCCCCGAGGCGATCAAGCTCATCGCCTACCTGCGCGACGAGATGGGCTGGCCGATCCGGGAGGGCTCGGGCATCGGCATCAAGCCGATCTCCGAGTTCGGGCTCCAAGCGCCTCGTCCGCGCCGCCATCCGCTACGCGCTGGACCACGGCCGCAAGTCCGTCACGCTCGTGCACAAGGGCAACATCCAGAAGTTCACCGAGGGGGCCTTCCAGGCCTGGGGCTACGAGCTCGTGCGCGAGGAGTTCGCCGACGTGGCCGTCGGCTGGGACGACTGCGACGGCAAGCCCGGCGACAGGCTGCTCGTGAAGGACACCATCGCCGACATCACCCTCCAGCAGGTGCTCACCCGGCCCGGCGGAGTTCGACGTCATCGCCACCACCAACCTGAACGGCGACTACCTCTCCGACGCCCTGGCCGCCCAGGTGGGCGGGATCGGCATCGCCCCCGGCGGCAACATCAACTACGTGACCGGCCACGGCGTCTTCGAGGCCACCCACGGCACCGCCCCCAAGTACGCGGGGCAGGACAAGGTGAACCCGGGCTCGGTGCATCCTCTCGGGCGTCCTCATGTACGAGCACCTGGGCTGGACCGGCCGCCGCCGCCGACATCGTGAGGGCCCTGGAGGCGACGATCGCCGCCAAGATCGTCACCTACGACTTCGCCCGCCTGATGGACGGTGCCACCGAGGTCAAGTGCTCGGAGTTCGCCCAGGCCATCGTCGAGCGGCTCTAGGAACAGCGCCGCCCGCGGCTTGGTCCGGGCTCCCGATCGTCTCTAGCCTCGCTGTATGGCCAAGACCCCCGTCCACGTCACCGTCACCGGCGCCGCCGGTCAGATCGGCTACTCGCTCCTCTTCCGCATCGGCGCCGGGCCAGATGTTCGGCCCGGACCAGCCGGTCGTGCTGCGGCTGCTTGAGATCGAGCCCGCCATGAAGGCGCTCGACGGCGTGGTGATGGAGCTCGACGACTGCGCCTTCCCGCTGCTGGCCGACATCGTGGCCACCTCCGACGCCAAGACCGCCTTCGACGGTGTGTCCTGGGCGCTGCTCGTGGGCTCGGTGCCCCGCAAGGCGGGCATGGAGCGCGGCGACCTGCTCAGCATCAACGGCGGCATCTTCAAGCCCCAGGGCCGGGCGGTGGCCGAGCACGCCGGCGCCGACGTCCGGGTCCTCGTCGTCGGCAACCCGTGCAACACCAACTGCCTGATCGCCCGGGCCAACGCGCCGGAGGTCCCCGCCGACCGCTGGTTCGCCATGACCCGCCTCGACGAGAACCGGGCCAAGGGCCAGCTGGCCCAGAAGGCGGGCGTCCCGGTGGCGTCGGTCTCCAACGTCGCCATCTGGGGCAACCACTCGGCGACTCAGTTCCCCGACTTCGCCAACGCGCGCATCGACGGCAGGCCGGTGACCGATGTCATCACCGACCGCGCCTGGCTGCGAGGGCGAGTTCCTCACCACCGTGCAGAAGCGCGGCGCCGCCATCATCGAGGCCCGCGGCTCGTCCTCGGCCGCCTCGGCGGCCAGCGCCGTCGTCGACACGGTGAGCTCGCTGCGCCAGCCGACCGCGGCGGGCGACGTCACCTCCGTCGCCGTGGCGAGCGGCGGTCAGTACGGGATCGCCGGAGGGTCTGCAGTTCGGGTTCCCGGTGCGCGTGGCGGCCGACGGTGCCTGGCAGGTGGCCGAGGGGCTGACCCACGACGCGTTCGCGCAGGACCGCATCCGCATCACGACGGAGGAACTCGAGTCCGAGCGCGACGAGGTGCGCGTCGCTCGGTCTGATCGCCTAGCTGCCGGCGCGTCGCCGCGCCGGCCCCCCTACGAGGGAGCCGGGACCGCGACCTCGATGCCCGCGTTGTTGAGGAAGGCCAGCTTGCGCACCAGTGCGTGCTGCCAGCGGTCCATCTCCTGGTCGAAGTGCGCCCGGTCGCCCTCTTCGCTGGCGTGCTCGAGCTCGTCGAACGCCTCGTCCTCGGCGTCGAGCAGCTCGCGGTACTTCAACAGGAAATGATCGTTGATCGGCTGGGGCACATGCCCTCCCTTTCTCGCGGTGCGCTGGCGTCGCGCCTGTCCGATTCGACACTATCGCCAGGCCTGCGAGGCCGCCCCCGAATCGTCACGCAGCGCGACGTTTCGGTCGCCGACCTGGGGCTCCGGACCGGTCCGGATCGACGCTCGGTGCTCATTCGGCCCGCAGGAGCAACGCCGTCGGCGTGCGGGCGGCGATCCCCGCAAACCGTCATGCCGGCCAAGGTGGGTAGCCGGCGCGGCACCGTCGTGTCAGCACCAACCGGCGTCGAGCGACGGATCGCACCGGGTCCCGCTCCACCGGACCCTGGGCTGGCCGGGGTCTGCCTGACGGTTCTCCCTGACGGTTCTGCCGACGGCGTCGCCTGGCGGCGTGTCGCCGGCCGCGGTGTGCCGGCCGGGGCCCGGTCAGTAGGTGGTGGTCGCCTGCAGGTCGGAAAGGTGCGCCGCCGCCGCGGCGAGCACCGCCTGGCTGGCCACGAGCACCGCCAGGTCACCGCGCACGCGGATCTCGCCGGTGCCGAGGGCCTGCGTCGGGATGGACCTCGCCCCTTGGAGATGGCCGCCGCCATTGGGTAGGGGAGCGCCACCACGACGTTGGGCGGAGGGTCGCCGTCGCTCGGGTCCGGGTTCGCCCAGGGTGATCGTCGCCCGCCCGGCGTCGATCGACGAGGGTGGTCTGCACGGTTCGCCGCGTCGGCGGGGACCGCGGTCACGATCTGGCGGACGCAGAAGCGCCCGCCGGAGGCCACGAGCGACCCCTCCGTTCCCTCAGCCCCGAGCTCGACCCCGGCCAGCGCCGCATTGAACGCGTCGGCCCAGTCGTCTGAGAGGAACCGGGGCACGGGACGCGGTGCTCAGTGCCCGGCGGCGGCGGCCTCTGCGGGCGAGCGCTTCTTTCGACGAAGGATCTTGCGGCCGAGCCACGCCACCGGGTCGTAGGAGGCGTCGACGACGCGCTCTTTCAGCGGGATGATGCCGTTGTCGGTGATCTTGATGTGCTCGGGGCAGACCTCGGTGCAGCACTTGGTGATGTTGCACAGGCCGAGGCCCATCCCTGGCGCACCAGCTCCCGGCGGTCGTTGGTGTCGAGCGGGTGCATCTCGAGCTCCGCGTAGCGGATGAAGAACCGGGGGCCGGCGAACTGGCGCTTGTTGTCCTCGTGGTCCCGGATCACGTGGCAGACGTCCTGGCACATGAAGCACTCGATGCACTTGCGGAACTCCTGGCCCCGCTCGATGTCGATCTGCTGCATGCGGTAGCCGTCGGCCGGCGGTCGGGCGGCGGCGCGAAGGCCGGGACCCGCTTGGCCACCTCGTAGTTGAACGACACGTCGGTGACGAGGTCGCGGATGATCGGGAAGGTCCGCATCGGGGCGACCGTGACCGGCTCGCCCTCGGGCAGCGTGTCCATGCGCGTCATGCACATGAGGCGGGGCCGCCCGTTGATCTCGGCCGAGCACGAGCCGCACTTCCCGGCCTTGCAGTTCCAGCGGCACGCGAGGTCGCCGGCGCTGGGCGGCCTGGATGCGGTGGATGACGTCGAGCACGACCTCGCCCTCTTGCGCGGGCATCGACGTAGTCGCGGAACTCTCCGCCGTCAGCGTCGCCGCGCCAGACGCGCATCGTGACGTCGGTCACTTGTTTGCCTCCTCGAACAGCGGCTTGCAGCTCGTCGGGCATCTCCGGGATCGGCTCGGGGGCGATCTTGATCTCCCCGTCCATGCCGCCGCCGGCCGGCTGGCTCAGCACGAGGTTGATCTTGCCGAACTCGGGGTCGGGCCGTCGGGAAGTCCTCGCGGGTGTGCCCGCCGCGGCTCTCCTTGCGGTCGATCGCGCCGAGGGTGCACCACCGCGACACGGTGAGCATGGCCGGCAGGTCGGTGGCGAGGTTCCAGCCGGGGTTGTAGGCGCGGCCGCCCTCGACCCGGACGTTGTTCGCCCGCTGCGCGCAGCACGTCGAGCTGGTCGAGCGCCGTCTCGAGCTCCGAGCCCGGTGCGGATGATCCCGACCAGGTTCTGCATGAGCTCTTGGAGGTCGTGCTGGAGCTCGTAGGGGTTCTCGCCCTCCGTCGCGTTCGAACGGACGACGGCGGCCTCGGCGACCGCGCGTTCACCTCGGTGGCGTCGACGGCGCGGCGATCCGCTCCGCGCCTCGGCGAAGTCCGAGGCGCCCATCCCGGCGCGCCGCCCGAAGACGAGCAGGTCCGAGAGCGAGTTGCCGCCGAGCCGGTTGGAGCCGTGCATGCCGCCCGCCACCTCGCCGGCGGCGAAGAGCCCGGGCACCGCGGTCGCCGCGGTGTCGGCGTCCACGCGGACGCCGCCCATGATGTAGTGGCAGGTCGGGCCGACCTCCATGGCCTCGGCCGTGATGTCGACGCCGGCCAGCTCTATGAACTGGTGGTACATCGAGGGCAGCCGGCGCCGGATGTACTCGGCGCTGCGACGCGACGCGATGTCGAGGAAGACGCCGCCGTGCGGGCTGCCCCGGCCGGCCTTCACCTCGGTGTTGATGGCCCGGGCCACCTCGTCGCGCGGCAAGAGCTCGGGTGGCCGCCGGCCGGCGGTGTGGTCCGTCGTACCAGCGGTCGGCCTCCTCCTCGGTGTCGGCCGTCTCGGCCCGGAACATGTCGGCGACGTAGTTGAACATGAACCGGTTGCCCTCGGAGTTGCGCAGCACGCCCCCGTCGCCGCGCACGCCCTCGGTGACGAGGATCCCGCGCACCGACAGCGGCCAGACCATGCCGGTCGGGTGGAACTGCACGCACTCCATGTCGATCAGCTCGGCGCCGGCCCACAGCGCCATGGCGTGGCCGTCGCCGGTGCGACTCCCAGGAGTTGGAGGTGTACTTCCAGGACTTGCCGACCCCCCCGGTCGCCAGCACGAAGGCCTTGGCCGTGAAGACGACGAGCTCGCCGCTCGGGCGCCAGTAGCCGACAGCGGCGGTGGCGCGGCCGTCGGCGTCGGTGAGCAGGCGCAGGACCTTGCACTCCATGAAGACGTCGATGTCCATGGAGACGGCCCGCTGCTGGAGGGTGCGGATCAGCTCGAGCCCGGTGCGGTCGCCCACGTGGGCGAGGCGGGCGTAGCGGTGACCACCGAAGTCGCGCTGGAGGATGCGCCCGTCGCTCGTCCGGTCGAACAGCGCCCCCCAGCCCTCGAGCTCGTGGACGCGGTCGGGCGCCTCTTCGGCGTGCAGCTGGGCCATCCGCCAGTTGTTGAGCATCTTGCCGCCGCGCATGGTGTCGCGGAAGTGCACCTTCCAGTTGTCCTCGGGGTAGACGTTGCCCATGGCGGCGGCCACGCCGCCCTCGGCCATCACGGTGTGGGCCTTGCCGAGCAGCGACTTGCACACGAGCGCCGTGCGCAGGCCGCGGGACTTTGCCTCGATGGCGGCCCGGAGGCCGGCGCCGCCGGCCCCGATCACGATGACGTCGTAGTCGTGGGGCTCGTAGTCGGTCATGGCACCTGCCTACTCGGCTCCCCAGAGGACCCCCAGACAGCGAAGGATGATGCAGCATTCTCAGAACAGCTTCGGGTCGTGGAACGCGCCCGAAGCCACCAGGCGGACGTACAGGTCGGTCAGGGCGACGAAGACGAGGCTGGCCCAGGCGATCTGCATGTGCCTGGCGTTGAGCGGGGTGAACACCTTCCAGATCCGGTAGCGGACCGGGTGCTTGGAGAAGGAGCGGACGTTGCCGCCGCAGAGGTGGCGTCCGGCGTGACACGAGAGGCTGTAGAGCCACAGCAGGGTGGCGTTGGCGACCAGCACCAGAGTCCGACGCTTACGCCGATCCCGCCGTCGCCGGGCATCCGGAAGGCCATCACCGCGTCGATGGTGAGGACGACGTTGAACAGCAGTGCGATCACGTAGAAGTAGCGGTGCAGGTTCTGCAGGATGAGCGGGAGCCGCGACTCGCCGGTGTAGCGCTTGTGGCCGTCGGACACCGCGCAGGCCGGCGGGGACTGCCAGAAGCTGCGGTAGTAGGCACGGCGGTAGTAGTAGCAGGTGACCCGGAAGGGGAGCGGGCCCAAGAACACGACCAGCGCCGGTGTGATGTGCCACCAGTTGATGACGAACTTGCTGCCCGCCGCGCCCGCCACGCAGCTGCCGGTCAGGCACGGCGAGTAGAGGGGTGAGATGAGGTCGCGGTGCGCGGCCAACCCCACGTAGTAGTCCTTGTTCACGACGATGGCCCACGTCGTGTAGGCCACGAAGGCCGTCAACAGCGTGACGGTGACCGCCGGTGAGACCCACCAACGATCGCTGCGCAGCGTGCGGACCGCCGGCCCGCCCCTCGTGCCCCCGAGGGCCACCGGTGTGACCGTCGCGTTCTCCACCGTCGTCACGCCACTCTCCTCCCCGTCGGCGTCGATTCCGCCTCACGCCGCGGCTACGCGGAGGCACTGGTCGGCCTCATCATTCCAGAACCGGAGGGAGCGGGCACAACTCCGCGCCAACCCGGCTGTCGACGACGGCGCCCCCGGTACGCCGACCCGGGAAAATTGTGGCCGAGACGTGACCGGGCCCGAGAACCCCTAACATCGGGCAGATGGCAGCCCCTCAGGCGCATCCGCCCGCGCCACCTCACGACCTTCCGCACACACTCGGGGACCTCCGGGCATCCGGGTGGGAATCCGTCCCCGTCTCCGAAGAGCTGCGCCGCAACGCGATGGCGCGCATCACGAGCGGCGAACCGCTCATCGCCGGGGTGCTCGGCTTCGAGGACACGGTGATCCCGCAGCTCGAGAACGCGCTGCTGGCCGGCCACGACGTGATCCTGTTGGGCGAGCGCGGCCAGGCCAAGACGCGCCTCATCCGCTCGGTGGTGGAGCTGCTCGACGAGTGGCTCCCGGTCGTCTTGGGCTCGGAGATCAACGACGACCCGTACAACCCGACCTCTCGCTACGCCCGCTTGAAGGTGGCCGACGAGGGCGACGAGACGCCGATCGTCTGGGTCCACCGCTCCGACCGCTACGGCGAGAAGCTGGCCACCCCCGACACCTCGATCGCCGACCTGATCGGCGAGGTCGACCCCATCAAGGTGGCCGAGGGCCGCTACCTCTCCGACGAGCTCACGCTGCACTACGGCCTGGTGCCGCGCGTGAACCGGGGCATCTTCGCCATCAACGAGCTGCCGGACCTGGCCGAACGCATCCAGGTCGGGCTCTTGAACGTCCTCGAAGAGCGCGACGTGCAGATCCGCGGCCACCGCGTGCGGTTGCCGCTCGACGTCATGTTGCTGGCCACCGCCAACCCCGAGGACTACACCAACCGCGGTCGCATCATCACGCCGTTGAAGGACCGGTTCGGCGCCCAGATCCGGACCCACTACCCCTACGAGACGAAGACCGAAGTCGCCATCATGAAGTCGGAGGCGACCCTGCCCGAGGGCCATTCGATCACGGTCCCCGAGTATCTCGAAGAGGTGATTGCCGAGCTCAGCCAGCTGGCCCGGCGCAGCCCGCACCTCAACCAGCGCAGCGGCGTCTCGGTCCGGCTCACCATCGCCAACTACGAGACCGTCGTCGCCAACGCGCTGCGGCGGGCCCTGCGGGCCGGCGAGCCCGCGGTGGTGCCCCGCGTGAGCGATCTCGGTGCCATCGTCCCTTCCACCCAGGGCAAGATCGAGGTCGAGGCGCTCGAAGAGGGCCGGGAGGACGAGGTCGTCTCCCAGCTGGCCTCGGCGGCCGTGCTGTCGGTGTTCCGGCGGCGGGTGACGCTGCAGGACCCGGCGACCGTGATCGGCGCCTTCGGCGAGGGGGTCGTGGTCCACACGGGCGACGACCTGCCGGCCGCCGCCTATCTGGCCGTGCTGGCCGATCTGCCCGAGCTCGAACCCCCCACCCGGGCCCTGGCCGGGCCCGACGCCGGCGAATCGCCCGCACTGATGGCGGCCGCCCTCGAGTTCCTGTTGGAGGGCCTGCACCTGACCAAGCGCCTCAACAAGGACGCGTCGGGCAGCCGCGCCCTGTACCGACGGCGGCGCTGAGGGCCCCGCCGTGACAGCTCGCTACGACTACATGGCCTGGGACGGGTCTCAGGAGTTCAGCGACCTGGACCCCGAGGACCTCCTGGCCGAGCTGACCGACGACATCCTGGCCGGCGGCGATCTGAACGACGCCCTGCGCCGGGTGCTGCGCAGCGGGATGCGCATGCCCAACGGCGACCGGATGATGGGCCTGCGAGAGCTCATCGAGCGGATGCGCCGCCGGCGGGCCGAGCTCTTGGAGGAGGGCGACCCGGGCGGCGAGCTGGGCCGGATCAACGAGGCGCTCGACGAGGTCATCGACCAAGAGCGCGGGGCCATCTCGGACCTCCAAGAGGAGGCCCGGAACTCCGGTGACGAGCGGCGCCAAGAGGTGACCGACGACGCGGCGACCGAACACCGCATGGCCCTCGACCTGTTGCCCAAGGATCTGGCCGGCAAGGTCCAGGGCCTGCAGTCCTACGACTTCGTGTCGAGCGAGGCGCGGCAGCGGTTCGAGGAGCTGCTCGAAGAGCTGCGCCAGCAGGTGGCGCAGACCTACTTCGAGGGCATGTCCGAGGCGATGTCCTCGCCCGACCCCGCCCAGCTCCAGCACATGCGCGAGGGCATGAGCGCGCTCAACAAGATGCTCGAGCAGCGGGAGGCGGGCGAGCCCATCGATCCCAGCTTCGAGCAGTTCATGGAGCAGTTCGGCGACATGTTCCCGGGAAACCCCCAGAACCTCGACGAGCTGCTGGAGCAGCTGGCCGAGCGGATGGCGGCCGCCCAGGCCATGTGGAACTCGATGTCCGCCGAGCAGCGCCAGCAGCTCGCGCGCGCTGGCCGACTCCCTGCTCGAGGACATGGACCTGCGCTGGCAGATGGAGCGGCTCTCGTCCAACCTGCAGCGGGCCTTCCCCGAGAAGGGCTGGGGGCGGGGCTACCGGTTCTCGGGTTCGGACCCCATGGGCATGGGCGACGCCACCGACCTGGCGTCCGAGCTCGGCGAGCTCGACAGCATGGAGGAGATGCTCCAGTCGGCCTCGTCCCCGGCTGCGCTGAACGAGGTCGACATGGACGACGTGCGCAAGCACCTGGGCGACGACGCGGCCCGCTCCCTCCAGCAGCTCGCGCAGCTCACGAAGTCGCTGCAGGAGGCGGGGCTCATCGAGAACAAGGGGGGGCGCACCGAGCTGACCCCCAAGGGCGTCCGCAAGCTCGGTCAGCGGGCGCTCAACGACCTGTTCTCCCAGATCACGCGCGAGCGCGTCGGGAGCCACCAGTCGGCGTCGTCGGGCTTCGGCCACGACCGCGAGGAGACGACCAAGCCCTACGAGTACGGAGACCCGCTCAACCTGCACCTGCCGGCAACGCTGCACAACGCGGTGCGGCGCAACGGCACCGGCACGCCGGTGCGGCTCTTGGCCGAGGACTTCGAGATCGTGGAAACCGAGGCCCTGACCCGTTCGGCGACCGTGCTCCTGGTGGACCTGTCGATGTCCATGCCGATGCGGGACAACTTCGTGCCGGCCAAGAAGATGGCCATGGCCCTCGAGACCCTGATCTCGAGCAAGTTCCCGCGGGACTACCTCGGCATCGTCGGATTCTCCGAGGTGGCCCGGGAGATCAAGGCCGAGGACCTGCCGACGGCCATGTGGGACTACGTCTACGGCACCAACCTCCAGCACGCCCTGGCGCTGGGCCGCCGCATGCTCTCCCACCAGTACGGGACGAAGCAGATCATCGTCGTGACCGACGGCGAGCCGACCGCCCACATCGACGACCGGGGCGAGGTCCACTTCAACTACCCCCCGGTGGCTGAGACGCTGCGCCGGACGATGGCCGAGGTGGTCCGCACCACCAGGGCCGGGATCACGATCAACACGTTCGCCCTCGACCTCGAGCGGACCCACTACCCGTTCGTGGAGCAGATCGCCCGGGTGAACGGCGGCCGCACCTTCTACACGACCGCCGACGGCCTCGGCGGCTACGTCCTGGTGGACTTCCTCCAGCACCGGCGCGTGATGCGCCCGGCCGGCTAGAACCCCTCACCGAGCGCGGTTGCCGGCGGGCCGAAGCGCCCGCTGAGCGTGAGATCTCTGGGACCGGTAGCCTGTATCCACAGGGGTCGGGTCGGAGACCACCCGGACCGATCCCCCTCTCACCAGGGTGTCTGAGCAGAAACTGCCCCTTGCGCTCGGCATTCCCATGAGGGAAGATGACATCGTTGTAGTTACATCGGTGCCATTTACTGAGGGAGCCAACCGGTGGATCTCGCTTCATTGCTCTACGGGCGTCTCGATCGCAGCTGGCAGGCACAAGCCAACTGCATGGGAGTCGACCCCGACCTGTTCTTCCCCGAGCGCGGGGCGTCGACCCGCGAGGCCAAGGAGGTCTGCCGAGGCTGCGTGGTCCGCGAGGACTGCCTCGAGTACGCGCTGGCCAACGGTGAGAAGTTCGGCATCTGGGGAGGCATGAGCGAGCGGGAACGCCGCCGCCTCCGTCGGGCCCGGGCGCTCCAGCGCCGAGCCGTCGGTGACGCCTCCTAGATTTTCGTCCCCCCGGCTGGCAGCGCCGCCAGCCGGGTCTCGATGGCGGACTGGGCCGACAGGCCCAGCGCCTCCCACCGCCCCTGTGGCTCTGCCCTGAGCACCGCCGTCGGGATCAACCCGACGAGCTCGGCCCGGATGATGTGGGCCTCGGAGCCTGCGATAGCCCCCGCGACCTGGTCATAGATCCTCCCCGGCCCGACGCGGGCCGGGTCGAGGAGATTGCACGACACCTGGACCGCGTCGGGCAGCACCAGCCCGAGCGCCCGCACGGCCGGTCCGCGGATCTGGGCGGCGACGCGGCGAGCCAGTGCGCCGTCGGCGCCGGCCAGCCACACGTTGTAGGCGACGAGCACCCGGCGCGCCCCCACCGCGCAGACCCCTGCGGTCGGGTGGGGCTGGGGCGGACCGGTGTCGGGCGAACGGGTGCCGACCGCCCGGCGCAGTTCGGGCAAGGTGCGCTCGCCGGTCGGGAGGGGCCCGTAGAGGAAGCAGGGTAGGCCGAGTACCCGGCCGGCCCACTCGGCGAACCGGTCCCGGGCCTCGACGGCCGGGCCCAGGCTGTGCGAGCCGAGCGGGACGAAGGGAACCACGTCGACGGCGCCGAATCGGGGGTGGACGCCGGCGTGGTCCGTGAGGTCGATGAGCTCCACCGCGAGGCTGGTCAACCCCCGGACCGACGTCTCGACCGTCGGCGCCGGGCCGGCCAGGGTGAACACGCTGCGGTGGTGGTCTGCGTCGCTGTGGCGGTCGATGAGGGTGTCGGCGCAGGATGCGGCCAGGCGATCGAGCACGGAATGATTCCGCCCCTCGCTCAGGTTGACCACGCACTCGAGGGTTGGTGACGCCACCGCTCAGGCGCTCCAGGGCCCGCTTGCCACGACCCCTCCGGGGCCAGACGTGGCCTCGGAGGCCCGGTCCGGCAGGCGTCGATCAGCGGGAGACGCTGACCTCGGCCAGGCGGCGACGGCGCAGGATGCGGCGGCGCTCCCGCTCCGAGCGACCCCCCCACACTCCGTGATCAATGCGGTTGACGAGGGCATACTCTAAGCATGCTTCGGCGACCGGGCAGTCGGCGCAGATCCGCTGGGCCTCTTGGACGCCGAGACCGTCGCTCGGGAAGAACATGGCGGGCGGAACGTCCCGGCACCGGCCCTGGCTCATCCATTCGGCATCCATGGACCGTTCCCTTCGTCGCGATCGAGCATACCCTTGTGTACTCCGCCGACGGCACTTTGGATGGGGGTTTGCTGGGTCGGCCGACGGGGGTCGCGGGCTCGACTCGGTGACCGGCCCCCCGCAGGATCGACCCTTCGAACGAGCGGCGCGCCCCCCACCACCGGCTCCGCCCGGGTGGGTGCTGCCCCCGAGCCCAGCCGCCCCGCAGCCGCCACCAGGACCTCCGTCGAATCCCGCCGCGCCCTGGCCCCAGCAGTACCCGCCCGCGCTGCCGCCGTCGTGGCCCGGGACCCCCCAGCCCCCCGGCGCGCCGTATGCCGCCGTGGCCCCGTACGCCGGAGCGGCTCCGTACGCCGCCGGGATCCAGTACGCGGGGAATCGCCTACCGCCCCCCGCCTACCCGCAGTACATGGCGCCCCCCTGGTATCAGCCTCCGACCACGGTCCGCCACACGCTCACCAAGGGCAACTGGCTCTACCTGGTCATCCTGACGGTCGTCCTGGGCGGCGTCGTCGGCGGCTTCGTCGGCTACGGGGCGGCGCGCGGGGCGCAGCAGACGGTCATCGAGAAGTTCTTTCCCAACCAGAGCGTGCTGGTGCAGCCGACCGACATTCAAGAGGTACTCGCCCGGGTCGAGCCGGCGGTGGTCTCGATCGAGACCTCGGGATTCGTGAAGAGCGGCACGGGCGACGGCCCCGTCGACGGCGCCGGCTCGGGGATGATCCTGACCTCGGACGGCGAGGTTCTCACCAACAACCACGTGGTCGCGGGGGCCAGCAGCCTGACCGTGACGCTCTTCGGTCAGGACGATCCGCTACCCGCACGAGTGATCGGGACCGACCCCGCCCAAGATCTGGCCCTGGTCCAGATCGAAGACCAGCACGACCTGCCAACCGTGTCGCTCGGTGATTCGAACGCCGCCCAGGTGGGAGACGACGTGATCGCCATCGGCAACGCGCTGGCCCTGGCCGGTGGGCCGACGGTGACCCAGGGGATCGTCTCGTCGGTCGACCGGAATCTCGTCGCCCGGAGCGAGGTCGACGGCAAGACCGAGAACCTGGCCGGACTGCTGCAGACCGACGCGCCGATCAACCCGGGGAACTCCGGTGGCCCTCTCGTCAACTCCGAGGGCCAGGTGATCGGGATGAACACGGCGGTGGCCGAGAGCAGCGCAGGCAACGCGCCGGCCCAAGACATCGGATTCGCGATCGCCATCGACACCATCAAGCCGCTCCTGGCGCTGCTGCGCAGCGGCGGGGTCCACGGCTAGGAGCTTCGGGGCCGGCGTGGGCCGGCGCTCGGGCGGGCGAGGGAATCGGGCGGGCGGGGGAGCGGTACGCTCAATCGTTCGTCGTTTGCCAAGTGCAGGAGGTGCTGTGCCGCCCGAAATCGAGGAGACCCTGGACGAAGAGCCGGCCGAGCCGGTCGGCCACGTCCGCGTGGTCTACCTCGGCCCGGTCGCGCCCCACTGGGAGGTCCAGTCCGAGTACGGCGATCCCGAGGTGATCGATGCGTTCCGGGACCGGGCGCTCGCCCGGCTGGTGCTCCTGCCGCCCCACGACCCGCAGTTCCGCCGCAACCGCGAGCGGGTGGTGCGCGACGCCGAGCGGGAGCTGCTCACGCTCGACTGGGATCTCGGGTTCCCCGAGGAGACCGAGTAGCGACCCTCAGTCTCGTCGGGCAGGCTGATCCGCTCCAGCCACAGCCCGGGCGCGTCGATCTCGGCCGGGGTGGGCAGCGCCTTGGCCGACGCCACCAGCTGCGCCAACCCGTCCTCCCCGGCGCGCTCGATCACCCCCCGCACGAAGGCCGTGCCGCGGTCCACCTGCTCGCGCCCGAGGTCGAGCCCGAACAGCGCCCCGGCGGCCGGATAGCCCTTGGCGTCCTCCACCCGGTAGCGGTACCAGGCCTCGGAGAGTGCCGCCTCGTTGCCGGTCGTGACCTTGGCGATCGTGACCGTGAGGTGGTCGGCGTATGCGCCGAGGGCGGTGGCCACGGCCGTGAGGCGCGCCGAGGTGGCCCGGGCCCCGGGGGTGAGCAGGTCGGCCAGCAGCGCCTCGGGGTCGGCGAGCAGGTGCTGGAGCGCCTCGGGCTCTGCCGAGTCCGGGCGGAGGCGGTCGGCCAGGCCCTGCTGGACGGCCGCGGCGTCGGCCGCGGCCGTGTCGAGGAGTTCGGTCAGACGCGACGCGATGTGCGGGCGACTCACCATCGCGTGCATGGCGAGCTCGCGCACGCAGACCCAGAGCCGGACGGCGTCGAGGTCGAGGCTCCAGTCGCTGGCGAACCCCTTCACGTTCTCGGGGACGACCAGCAACTCGGAAGAGGCGGGCCACGGGAGCGGCAGCGCGTACTGACCGAGAGCCCGTTGGGCCAGGTGACCGGCCGAGGAGCCGAACTGCAGTCCGAGCATGATCGGCCCCATCGTCGAGGTGAACTGCCCGAGGAAGGCCTCCAGCCCGTCGGTCTCGGGATCGTCGGGAGCGCGCCGCCGGCCTCGCCGCGGGACTGCGCGTCGACCATTCGCTGCAGGACCGGGCGCCACGCCTCGAGCGCCCGCACCGCCCACGCCCCGCGATTGACCGGCAGGAACGTCGTCGCCTGCTCGACGGGACCGTGCGGGAGGTCGATGAGGCCCGACACGTGCAGCTCTGCCACGCGCCCGAGCTCTTCGAACTTGATGCGCTCCAGGGGATCGACGTTGGACTCGAGCTCTCCGTCGCTGGCCACGCCGTGAGCCAACGCCCGGGCCGCATCGAGCCAGGGCGCGCCGGCGCCGCGGGCACCGCCGATCAGTTTGAACAGATCGCCCAGCAGACCCTGGAGGGGGTTGGACGGATCCGCCGGATCGTTCATTCCCACCCCTGCATGCTAGGGGGAGGAGCCGAGATCCACCTCCACCGTGGTCAGCGTGTTGTGGCGGTAGACGCGCAGCCACACCGGCCATCCCGCAGGCAACATGTACAGCCGCGAGCGCAGGTCGGCCATGGAGTGCACGGGCGCGTCGTCGACGGCCACGATCACGTCGCCTTCTTGCAAGCTGGCCGCGGCCGGCCCCGCCGGATCCACCGCGTCGACCACCGCGCCGCTCGGAGAGGTCGGCCCGCCCGGCGTGTCGGTGTTGCCACCGTGGATGCCGAGCCATCCGTGGCTCACGCTGCCGTCGGCGGCCAGCTCGGCCGACACGCCGACCACCAAGTCGGCGGGCAGGAAGACCTGCCCGGCCCCGCCGGAGTCGACCGACATGTCCTGGATGCCGAGAACTGCGCCGTCGGCGCTGACGAGGACGCCGCCACTCGTGTCCGAGTCGAGGGTCGGTCCGACCACGATGCTGGGCATTCCCTCTCCGCGCGCCCCGTTCACCGTCGTGTCCGCGGCGCGCACGGTCCCGAGCGAGGCCCACCACCCGGCATCGGGCCGCCTCGAGCCGAGCAGGGCCGCGCTCACGCCCATCGTCCACACCCGTGCGCCCCGCGTGACCGTGGTGTCGTCGGTGAAGCGGGCCACCGGGAGATCGAAGGGGACCCGGACGAGACCGACGTCCGAGTCCGAGTCGGTCCCGACGATGGTCGCCGGTACCCAGTGACCCTGGCGCCACGCGTCCACGGACGTGGCGCCGGCTAGCGCGTCGGCGGTGGTCGCCACCAGACCGCCGGGGGCCACCGCGACGGCGCAGTCGACGGTTGTGCCGCCGATCCCCGACGAGAGGAGGGCCACCAGCGAGCGGTCGGTCGAGCGAGGCTGGTTCGGACTTCCCTCCGGCCCGATCGCCAGCCCGGCCGGGCGGGGCGAGGCCATGAAGAGCCCGGCGACGACGACGATCGCCGCGGCGCTGGCCCCGACGAGGGCGCTGATCCACGCGTCGCGGCCGCGGTTGGGCGGTGGCCGGGCCACGACGGTGGCGGGTGGCGCCAGCGAGGGCGAGAACAGCTCCGAGGGATGCCGCCAGAGCCTCTCCTCGGGAGGCACCCAGCCCAGGAGCCCGATTTCGTCGTTCTCGAGCGCCGAGGCGGCCTCGTCGTCTGGGTGTCCGGGGGATGGATCTGAGTCCTCCATCCCCTCGCCTTCATTGTGTGGGCCCGTCCGATCCACGATCCATGAGGTTACCGAGGGGTTCGCCTCCGATGCCGTCGCCCGCCGCCTCCTACCATGAGCCCTACATGTCTCGGGATCTGGCCATCGACCTCGGCACGGCCAACACGCTCGTTTACGCCAAGGGCCGCGGAATCGTGCTGAACGAGCCCTCGGTGATCGCCTTCAACACGCGCACCCGCGACGTGCTGGCCATCGGGTCGGATGCGTGGCAGATGATCGGGCGGACGCCGGGCTACATCGTGGCGCTGCGACCGCTCCGGCAGGGGGCGATCACGGACTTCGACGTCACCGAGCGGATGCTGCGGATGCTCCTGCAACGCTGCGGGGTGTCGAAGATCAGCCGGCCCCGCGTGCTCATCTGCGTGCCGTCGGCCATCACGAGCGTCGAGCGTCGAGCGGTCAAGGAGGCGGCGCGGCGCGCCGGCGCATCGGCCACCTACCTCATCGAGCAGCCCATGGCGGCGGCGATCGGCGCGCAGCTCGCCATTCACGAGCCGGTGGGCTCGATGGTGGTCGATGTCGGTGGCGGGACCGCCGAGATGGCGGTGATCTCGCTCGGCGGGGTGGTGGCGCTCCGCGCGATCCGCTGCGGCGGGTTCGATCTCGACGCCTCCATCCAGAGCTACGTGCGGAACCACTTCGGCGTGGCCATCGGCGAACGCACGGCGGAGGCGGTCAAGGTGGCCATCGGCTCGGCCCACCCCTACGCCGGCGAGGAGGACGCCGAGGTCCGCGGGCGGGATATCGCCACCGGGATGCCCAAGACCATCGTCCTCAGCCCGGCCGGGATCCGTCAGGCCGTCGAGTTCGAGGTCTCCCAGATCCTGGCCGCGGCCACGAGCTGCCTCGGGGAGGCCCCACCCGAACTGGCCCAGGACATCATCTTCGGCGGCATCCACCTCGTGGGGGGCGGATCGCTCCTGCGCGGCATGACGCAGCGACTGGCCAACTCGACCAGCGTGCCGGTGCACCTCGTGGATCTCCCGCTTGAGTGCGTCGTGCTCGGGGCGGGTCGCTGCCTCGAATCGCTCGAGCAGCTGCGTCCCGTCTTCACCGACTCGGACGGCTGAGTCAGCTCGGGGGCAGGTCGAGCAGGGTTTCGGCCACCGCGCGGACCTGCCAGTCCCGGTCCTCCAGGCACCGATGGAGCGCGGCCTCCGCCCCGTCGTCGTCGAAGGCGGCGAGGGCGACCGCGGCGCGGCGACGGATGGTCGGACGGTCGGTCAGGGCCGCCAGCACGGCCGGCAGGCCGCCCGGATCCCCCATCGCGCCCAGTGCGGCGACGGCCGCCTCCCGGACGTGGGCGTCCGGATGGTCGGCGCTCACCGTGCTCAGTTGCGCGACGACGTTGGACACCCGCGCCTCGTCCATCCCGCCGCGACGTTCGCCGAGGGCGAAGCAGGCGGCTTCGACCACGAGCGAGTCCTCGTCGCCGAGCGCGAGCGTGAGCAGCGCGTCGAGACGGCTGTCGGTCGTCGCGGCCGAGGCCGCCAGCTCGGCCGCCCGCCGCCGGAGCCCGGCCGCGGCGGCGGTCAGTGCGCGGGCCAGGTCGTCGCCCGAGACCGCCCCCATGCGAACCAGCGCCGCCAGGCCCGCCGCAGCGGTGTTCCCGTCGGCGACCGCGAGGGCCAGTCGCGCCCCGGCCTCGTCCGCCCGGTGGCCGGCGATCGCCGCCGCGCGCCGGCTGTTGGTGTGGTCATCGGGCGGGGCGCCCCGCCCGGCGCCCGGTTCCGTGGGAGGATCGCTGGGCACCACGACGAGTATGACCGACGCCTCCTCTGCCGACTCCCGAGCACTGCGTCGCCGGACGCCGACCGATCGTGGCGGTCGTCCTCCTCGTGGTCGTCCTCGTCGTCGCGGTCTCGAGCCGCATCACCCTGAACGAGTTCGTCCTGTCGCCCGGCCAGGCGCAGCCCGTCGGTCCGCTCATCAAGGTGCCGTCCGCCCCCGGGCACCACGCGAAGGGCCACATCCTGCTCACCGACGTGTTCGTAACCCAGGTGTCGCTCCTCGAGCTCCTGCCGGACCACCTGAATGGTGACGACCAGATCGTTCCGGCCGACGAGCTGGTGGATCCCGGCATCTCGACCTCGGAGCTGAGTGCCCAGGGGTACCTCGAGATGGCCCAGTCCCAGACGGCCGCCAAGGTCGCGGCGTTGCGTCGTCTCGGCTACCGCGTGCCCGAACGCGATGGCGGCGCCGTGGTCGAGGGCGTGGTCACGGGCTCGCCGGCGGCCTCCGTGCTCCGTGTCGGTCAGGTCATCACGGCCGTCGACGGTGCGCCGACGTTGAGCGCCTGTGCGGTGACGGCGGCCCTGTATGCCGTCCCCGAGGGGGGGTCGGTCACGCTCGCCATCGAGCGGGACCACCTGACGATGGACGGACGGCAGAAGACCGGCGCGCTCGTGCATCGCACGGTGCGCCTGGCGTCGCTCCCCGCCGGCGACGACGGCACGAGCCCCTGCACCTCGGAACGGGCCAAGGGGTTTCTCGGGGTCGAAACCGCCACGCAGCAGAATTTCTCGATCCCGTTGGCGGTGTCGATCAACACCCAGGACATCGGTGGCCCTTCGGCGGGCCTGGCGATGACGCTCGGCGTGCTCGATGCGCTCTCGGGCGGGCACCTGGTGGGCGACAAGACCATTGCCGCCACCGGCACGATCGCCCCCAACGGCGCGGTCGGAGACGTGGGCGGGGTGCCGCAGAAGACGATCGCGGTGGAGCGGGCCGGTGCCACGGTGTTCCTGGTCCCGCCTCAGGAACTGGCTGCGGCCCGGTCCAAGGCGACGCCCTCGCTGCACATTTATGCGGTGTCGACGCTGGCCCAGGCCCTCTCCGTGCTGGAGCGCCTGGGCGGCCGCCTCCCCCGGCGGCTGGCCCCCGGCCCGGCGTGACGGGAGCCCCGGGTGGCCGGATCCGCTCCTTTGCCTGGGGTGAGGGCACCGTCAGGCCATAGGCTCATAGGCATGGCCGAGGAATTGCCGCCGATAGCTTCCTCCGGGTCCCCAGCCTCGCCGCCGAGGCTCAGTCCTTCCGACGTCACCCGGCGGTCGTTCGGCACGGTTCGGCGCGGCTTCGATCCCCACGAGGTCGCCGCCTACCTCCAGCTGATCGCGCAGGAGCTCAGCCGCGTGGGACCGCTGGGACCAAGAGCAGCAGAGCCGGATCGCGGCGGCCGAGGAGCGCGCGGCCAACCCCGAGATCGACGAGACGAGACTCACCGTCGGACTGGGGCAGCGCAGCGCGCAGGTGCTGCGCAACGCGCACGACGAGGCGGCACGGCTCCTGCAGGCGGCCGAGGAGAACGCGACCGCGGTCACCCGGGAGGCCCAGCAGCAGGCGACGGAAATCCAGGTCGCGGCCGAGGCCGCCGCGGCCGAGCGCATCGCGGAGGCCGAGCTCGCAGCTGGCGCGTTGCGCCAGTCGGTCCAGCACGACGTCACCGAGCTCCTGGAAACGGCGCGCCTCGACGGCGACGCGCTGTTGGAACGGGCGCGTGAACGCGGGCGGGTGATGCTCGAACAAGCCCAAGAGACGCGCCGGCGCATGGGTACGGAGATGTCCCAGCGCCGACGGGCGCTCCTGCTGCAGATCGAGCAGCTCCGCGCGGCCCGCGATCAGCTGGCTCGCTCCGTGCTGAGTGTGCGCGGCACGGTCGACGACATCGTGAACGGACTCGCCCGCGCCGACGATGACGCGCGCGCCGCCGCGGCCGCCGTCGCGCAGCGCCAGGTGGTCGAGCTCGGTGAGCGCGAGCCGGGCGAGCTCGCATCTGTCGGGACGGCGATCGAGCCCCCCGAGGCCGTCGCACCCGAGGAGGCCGAAGCCGAGGGGATCGACGCCGCCGCGCCAGGTGAGGACGTTGGTATCACGACGGGCATCTCGGTCGGGGAAATTGACGTCGCGCTGCGACCGCTGCCATCCGTTGCGCCGGATCCGAGCAGCGAAGGCGTCGTCAGCGAGGAGGCCGGCATCGCCGAGATCTCCGACGACGAGCCCGGCCCGACGGGTGATTCGCCAATCGACGAGCTGGGGTCGGACTCACGCGTCGAGGAATTGTTCGCCCGCATTCGAGCCGGACACGATCCGAGCGACCCGGATGGCGCCGATGTCGACGCGACGTCTGCGGCCGTTGCCGTGGCCCCCGAGGCCGCGTCGGGTGCGGAGGCCGAGCCCGAGGCACCCGACGTCGAGACCGCCGAGGCGGAGACCGAGGCCGAGATCGAAGAGGCGCCGCGCCTGTCGCCGGCCGACGAACGGCTGCTCGAAGACCGAGCGACGCTCCTCGACCCCGTCATGGCCCGCCTGGCCCGACGCCTCAAGCGCTCGCTGCAGGACGACCAGAACCAACTGCTCCACCGCCTGCGCGACAGCCCGGCCGGTTCGCTCGACTTGCTGGTGTCCGAGGAGGAGCAACGTAAGGCGCTGGCCGCGGCGGCGAGCGACTTCCTGGCCGAGGCCTTCGAGGCCGGAGTGACCTTCGCCCGCTCACACGGGGACGCCGGGACCGTGTCGGACCGGGGCGCGATCGTCGATCGGTCGACCGTCGCCGACTCCGCCGCCGCGTTGGCCGGCACGGTGGTCACCCTGCTGCGCCGGCGTCTTCTGGGCGAGGAGGGCGGGGCCTTCGGGGCCGACCCCGAGGAGGCCGTGGAGCGGGTGAGCGCCGCCTACCGCGAGTGGCGGGGCGAGCGAATCGAGCGGCTGGTCGGGGACCACGCCATCGGGGTGTTCTCGGCCGGTGTGCTGGCCACGGTGCGCACGGCCGCCGGAGTCCGCTGGGTGCTCGGTGGCTCGGACGCGGCGTGCGCCGACTGCGACGACAATGCCCTGGCCGACGTCGTGAAGTCCGGGGAGCGGTTCCCGACCGGGCACCGGCACCCGCCGGCGCACGCCGGTTGCCGCTGCCTAGTGGTGCCGACCCCGGCGTGATCGCCTGGGCGGCCTAGGCTCCGCAGGTGCGAGCTCCGCAGGACATTGCGCGGATACCGCGCGCCCACCGCAGCCGGCGTTGGTGGATCGTCGTCGCGGTCGTCATCTTCATCGTGTTGCTGGCGTCCCTCAAGTCGCTGGCCACCCTCTACACGGACAACCTGTGGTTCTCGTCGGTCAATCTGCACGGGGTCTGGACGACGCTCCTCGGGGTGAAGCTCGGGCTGTTCGCCTCCTTCGGCGGCGTGTTCTTCGTGCTGCTCTTCGTGAACCTCATCGTCTGCGACCGCATCGCCGGCAGCGCCTCGGCGCCCGAGCCCGACGACGATCTCGTTCGCCGCTACCAGCGCGTCGTCCGGCCCTACGCGTTCCGCATCTACGCCGCCATCTCCATCGTGGTGGGCCTGATCGCCGCTGCCGGGTCGATCGGGGAGTGGCAGAACTGGCTGCTCTTCACGCACTCGGTCTCCTTCGGCGTGAAGGACCCCCAGTTCCACAAGGACGTCAGCTTCTACGTCTTCCACCTTCCCTTCCTCGAGTTCCTGGTCGACTGGTTCTTGGTGTCGCTGTTGGTGGTGCTCATCATCACGGCGATCTTCCACTACCTGAACGGCGGGATTCGCACTCAGCGCACCTCGGCGCGGGTCCGTCCGGTGGTCAAGGCGCACCTCTCCGTGCTCGTCGCCCTCATCGCGCTGGTCAAGGCGGCGGGCTACGTGCTGCAGCGCTACCAGCTGGTGACCTCGACCAACGGCTACGTGGACGGGGCCGGCTACACCGACGTGCACGCCCGCCTCCCGGCGCTCGAGCTTCTGTTCTGGATCTCGCTGGCGGCTGCGGCGGTGCTGTTGTGGAACATCCGCCGCCAGGGTTGGACGCTGCCGGTGCTGGCGATCGGCCTGTGGGCATTCGTCGCGCTCGCCATCGGGGTGATCTACCCCGCCATCTCCCAGGCCCTGACGGTGCATCCGAACCAGCTGGAGAAGGAGAGCCCCTACATCGCCCGCAACATCACGGCCACCCGCGCCGCCTACGGGTTGAAACACGTGAAGGTGTCGAATTTCGCAGGCAGCACCTCGCTCTCGCCGACCGCGGTGAACGCCAACGCGACCACGCTCGAGAACATCCGGCTCTGGGACCCCACCCCGCAGATCTCGCTCACGACGTTTCAGAAGCTCCAGGACCTGCACTCCTACTACGAGATCGAGGGACTGAGCGTCGATCGCTACCGGGTCGACGGGAAGCTGGACCCCGTGCTGGTCGGTGTGCGACAGGTGAACGCCCCCGGCCTGCCGGCTCCCACCTGGGTCAACACCCACCTCCAGTACACGCACGGAGAGGGGATGGTGATCGCCAAGTCGAACAAGGCGCAGTCGGACGGCAACCCGGTGTTCGCCGTCGGCAACGTGCCGCCGGAGTCGAGTCAGGGCCTGCCCACCATCGTCCAACCCGACGTGTACTTCGGTTTGAACGACCCGGGCTACGTGGTCGCGGACAGCAAGCAGGCCGAGTTCGACGGGAACGGCTCCAACTCCGGTTCCCACTACCAGGGCACCGGCGGGGTCCAGCTGAGCTCGTTCCTCGATCGGGCCGCGTTCGCCATCCGCGAGGGCGACCTCAACCTGCTCATCTCGAGCCAGATCACGAACCACTCCCGGATCATGTTCGTGCGCGACATCCAGCAGATGGCACAGAAGGCCGCCCCGTTCCTCACCTTCGACGCCGACCCCTATGCCGTGCTGGTCGACGGCCACATCGACTGGGTGCTCGACGGGTATACGACGACCGGCGAGTACCCCTACTCGCAGAACGCCAACACGGCCCAGGTGCCCGGTGGCAGCAACCTCCCCGGGAGCTACAACTACGTGCGCAACTCGGTGAAGCTGGTCATCGACGCCTACTCGGGGAAGATGACGTTCTACGCGGTCGGCCACGACCCGATCCTCGAGTCCTACGAGGAAGCCTTCCCGCACATGTTCACCCCGCTGTCGAAGATGAACGCGACGCTCAAGAACCACCTCCGCTACCCCGAGGACATGTTCTCCATCCAGGCCGCCATGTACGGCCTGTACCACATCACCAGCCCGTCGACCTTCTTCTCGCAGAGCGCCGCCTGGAGCTTGTCCCCGACGTCGGGTTCGGGTTCTCCGGGCAACGCGCTGGCGGTCACGCTCACGACGAATGCCGACGGACAGACGGCCAGCGCCGCGCTGGCCCGCATGGCCCCGCAGTATCAGGTGCTCCAGATACCCGGCCAGAGCGGACAGTCCTTCACGATCTCGGATGCCTTCGTCCCGAAGAGTGAAGGGTCGTCGATTCAGAACCTGTCGGCCTTCCTGATCGGCACCTATGACCCCGGTCATTTCGGGGAGCTCCGGGCGTATGTCACGCCCGCCGGTCACCCGCCGGTCGGTCCGGCCTTGGCCGACTCGGAGATCCAGGCCAACAGCACGGTCTCCCAGGAGATCAGCCTGCTCGACCAGCACGGATCGAGCGTGCTGCTCGGCAACATCTTGACGGTGCCGATCGATCAGTCGGTGATCTACATCAGGCCCCTCTACGTCGAGTCGTCGGGTAACCCGCAGCCGCAGCTGCGCGACGTGATCGCCGTCTTCGGCCAGAAGGTGCAGATGAAGACCACCCTGGATGCGGCCCTGACGGCTGCGCTCGGCACACCGGTCGGGACAGCTGCGACGACCAGCCCGACGGGCACGCCGGTGATTGCTGGCAGCGTGGGCGTCGGGACGGCCGGGCAGATCCAGTCCGACTTGGAGACGGCCTCGTCCGACTACCAGGCGGCCCAGGCGGCCTTGAAGGCGGGGGGTAGCGGGGCGCTCGGGACCTACCAGAGCGACATCGACGCGGAGAACCTCGCCTTGCTGCAAGCCGAGCAACTGCTCCAGGCGAGCGGCGTCGCTCCGACGACCAAGACGACCAAGGGTGCCAAGAGCACGACCAAGACGACGTCGACCAGTACTACGGCGCCCAGCGCCCCCGCCTAATCGGATACGACCGCCGACGGGGGAGCCGGTATGCACGGGCGCCCCGCCAGATGAGAAGATCCCTTGATCAGGGGGTTCGCCTCGCGAACACCCGGGCGCCAATGGAGGTAATCGCTGTGGGGCTACTGGACAAGGTGAAGGCGCAGGCGTCGCAGGCGCAGGCTGCCGCCAAGGAAGCCGCCCAGAAGGGTCAGGCGAAGATCGACCAGGTGCAGGCCAAGCGGGCGGCCGACGGAATGCTGCGGGATCTCGGCGTTGCCTTCTACGCCCAGCACACCGACCGCGCCACGGCGAACACACAGAGCGACATCGACCGACTGGTAGAAGCGCTGCAGAGCCACGAGCAGACCAACGGGCCTATCGACCTCACCGTCTCCTAGGCGGCCAGGGCGGCTGGCTGACGGGCAGAGGCTCGTCTGCTGCTAAATTGAAGGAAAACCACACCGCGGGGTGGAGCAGTCTGGTAGCTCGTCGGGCTCATAACCCGAAGGTCGTAGGTTCAAATCCTACCCCCGCCACCAACGAAAGTGCAGGTCAGAGCCCTTCCAGCCGGGAGGGCTCTCCTGTGTCCGGCGAGGCTGTCCCTACTCCCATCCCTAATCCTGGCTACGCTGGAGTCTGTGCGAGGGACGAAGCGCAAGCGCCGAGAAGGTGTCTGGGAGGTCCGGGTCTACCTCGGACGCGACCCGGTCACGGGCAAGCCTCGCCAGGTCTCGAAGACCTTCTACGGCAGTGCCACGGCGGCCGATGAAGCACTCCGGGACCTGATCGACAAGCACGGCGACCGCTCCGGACGGACGGATTCGGGCGCTACCTTCGGCCAGCTCCTCGATCGGTGGCTCGACGAGTGCGAGCGGCTGGACCTCTCGCCGACGACCATGCGCACCTACCGGGCGCAGATCGAGCAGACGATCCGGCCCGCGCCTCGGCAAGGTCCCGCTGACCCGGCTGACGCCAAGCACCTCGACGACCTCTACGGCGCCATGAAGGACGGCGGACAGACGCCCAAGACCATCCGCAACCACCACGCCATCATCTCGGCGGCCCTGCACCAGGCGGTCCGGTGGGGATGGGTGCGAGACGAACATCGCCGAGCAGGCCAAGCCGCCCCGTGTCTCGCAGCGACGGGTGAAGGCGCCATCGGTCGACGTCGTTCGGACGGTCATCGAGGCGGCCGAGGAGCGTGACCCACGGCTGGCGGCGCTGCTCATGCTCGGCGCCCTCACCGGCATGCGCCGTGGCGAGCTGTGCGCCCTCCGGTGGTCCGACATCGACCTGGAGCGAGGCGAGATGGAGGTCTCCCGCTCGGTCATCGTCGTGCCGGGAGGTCTGGCCGAGAAGTCGACCAAGACGGACCGCTCCCGATCGCGTGGCGCTGGACGAGGTCGGCGTTGCCCTGCTGACGCCAGCACCGCGCCCGACGTCGACGAATGGGCTCGGAGGCCGGGTCGAGATCGCCGACAACGCCTTCGTCTTCTCCCATGCACGTCGACGGCGTCCACGCCGTTCCGGCCGGACAACGTGACCGGCTTCTTCATCCGGGTCCGTGACGGCCTCGGGCTCAAGGACGTTCGTCTCCACGATCTCCGGCACTTCACCGCCACCCAGCTCATCGGTGCCGGCGTTGACGTCCGGACCGTCGCCGGCCGGCTCGGTCACTCCGACCCGTCGCTGACGCTCCGGGTGTACTAGCCACGTCATCGAGGAACGGGACCGAGCGGCGGCCGACATCATCGGCCGGGTGCTGACGCCCACACCCCCGGCCGTCGCTGAGCTGGAGACCGGATGACGGCGCCGACGGAGGTACCGTCATAGGCCTGGCGTACTGGGCCTCGCACGTGGATCAGCTCGTCCCACTCCTCGCAGGCTCTGTGTCGCCGGTGATCCCCGACCCCAGCGGACAGGCGCCGTCTGCCGATGAAGTGCTGCACCTCACCCGACCGCAGGACTGGGCATCGAGGCGCGGTGAACTCCACGACGCTCTCGTGTTCGCTGCCAGCGGGGTCGGCCCCGCCGCTGTTGCTGCTGGATCAGGGTCGGCCGCGGGGCCATCGCTCCGGTGGAGGACCGACTCGTCTACACGGTTGAGGAGGCGGCCTCACTGCTCGGCATCAGCCGCTCGTTCGCCTACGAGGCGGTTCAGAGCGGTCAGATCCCCTCGATGCGCATCGGACGTCGCATCCTGGTCCCCAAGACGGCTTTGGAACGCTTCCTGCGCGACGTAGGTCCTCCAAACGAAGGCGTCTGACGCTCAGGTCGGAGTAGACACTCGGATCGATTCGATTAGTCGCCAAACGCTGCTACTGGGGTTCTCGCCTGGCTCCGATCCACCTTCGACATGGCGCTGCTCAAGCTGACGGGCCCGCTCGGCAGCGTCCTCGTGCCTGTCGAACAACGCAGCGAGGGCTTCATCAGTCAAGACCTTGCCACAACCCAGGAGTGCCTCTGATCGTTCTTGCGCTTGATGTCTGTGTATCCACGCCGATTGGTCCTCGAAATGCAGTATGAACCACAGTTCCAAGCACGGATTAGAAACGCCAACCCCTATTTCGTGTCGGCGAGCGAGATCGAAGACTCGGGGCAAGTCCGGATGCTCGTCGATGTCGAACACGCACCATATTTCGTCGTATCTCCGCCCTCGACCTCGCCTCTCATCCTGCTTTGCCTTACGCTGGTGTTCTATCGCCCGCTGGATCAACGACATCGGAACTCCGCGAAAAGAGTCAATCACCACGATTACATCGCCGCGATGACGGCGCGCCCAATCCACGAGATACCGCTCTTCGGTGCGCTTCCCTTCCACGAATACAAGGATCTGCCGCCGACTCGCTCGATTCGATCGGCGTCGAACTGGCCGGCCGCCCACCGACGGCGGACTCATTCTGAATCGCCAGCCGTGATCAGTTCAGCGGCGGCCGAGAATTCCTGATCCGACAGAATGGGCGTCGCGCCATATCGGCCCGACAGATAGCGACGCCCTACGGCCTCGTCCTTTCTAGGATCGAGATCTGTCAGAGGGTAGATCCGCGTACTACCGTCGCGGAGCTTCTCTGTGAACCAGATCTGATCGCGTCCCAGCTCTCGGTTGCCGAACTCTCCGAGGAGAGTGGCATCGTGGAATTGAAGATGAGCTGCGCTCGCCGCGGATTCGTCGTGGGATCTTGAAAGAGCCGTACAAGCTGTCGGACGAGTGATGGATGAAGGCTCGCGTCCAATTCGTCGGCCAAGAAGACCGAGCCGCCGGCAAGTGCGTCCACGACGGGACCGATCAACCCAAACCAGACCAACGTCCCGAGTGACTCGTCGTCAGCGTCGAGGTCAACGTTCCCGTCGATACCGTCGTGGATCAGCCGCACTCCCATTTGATCGAAAGGGGGGCCATCCTCAGTACTCTCCGCCTCGCCTTCCTGCCCCATAAGGATTCGCACGGCTCGCTGTAGCCGCTCGCGCATTACAGGATCCGGCTCCTGTTTCTTCGCTCCCGAGACACCAAGGTCAGCAGCACGTAGGAGGGCAAGGACGCGCTCTCCCCGTTCCTTGTCTTCGAGCATCTGTGTCGTAAATGCCTGGCGGAAGGGCCGAGTCTTCGCTTCGGCCAGAAGTAGGTTGCGACTGAACCAGCCGTAGAGTGGCAACAATGCGGGGTGGTTCGCAGAAGCAGCAGTTGACAAGAACAGTGCGTTAGGACGCAACAGTTCCGTCACGGCCTTTCCCTTGACCCGATCTAGTGCGCCCAACTCCACTTCTAAACCGCGACGGTGGAAGAGGAGGGCCGCCCGGCCGTGAGGGAATCGGTACGCCCATTCCTCGGTGAATCGCTTGTCATCGAAGATGAATCCGTACAGGTGGCGAATTCCATTAAGAACGATGTCCACTTCAAACTGCGACGGACGATCGGACGACGACCCATCAAGCGCGAATGAGCGGCGAGGCACTCCGCCGACAGGGCTCCCCGAGCGGAACGAGTGCAGCACCATCGAGCGCATGTCGTCCATCGCCCTGAGAAGGTTCGTCTTTCCAGAGGCGTTGGCGCCGAACGCCCCGGCGACCGGGAGTATCCCCACGGACTGCCCTCCCTCTCTCCACGGGACGTGTCTGACTGCGTCCTTGTCTGCCATCGCTGTGGCAAGCAGCGACAGGCGCATCTCGTCACGGAACGATCGGACGTTCTCAGCCCGGAAGCTCAGGAGAACGGAAGCTTCACGATCTAGGTCTGGGGTGCTCATGATGACCATATTACCGGAAACCCGCAAAAAATGCCATGAGAGTACTCCGAGCCTGCTATCATGACTCCGTGGCCAGGTCCCACTGGCGGGGCAGTCGGCTGGTCCAGAGAGGTAACATGCGAACACACGTTCGATGGAGAGTACCCAGATGACCGACGTCTACATCTCGGCAGACATCGAGGCAGATGGCCCGATCCCGGGCCAGTACTCGATGCTGGCGTTCGGTCTCTGCGTTGCGGCGAGGTTCGACGGCCGGTCGTTCGAACCGAAGGAACCGTCGGGGACGACCTTCTACCGCGAGTTGAAGCCTGCATTCGACGCGGTCGATGAGCGTGCCCTGGAGGTCTCCGGGCTCGACCGAGACGTCCTGGCGCGGGAGGGCTCCGATCCCAAGCAAGCGATGCAGGAGGCCGCTGCCTGGGTAACCGCGGAGGCAGGAGATGCTCGCCCAGTTCTCATCGGGTACCCCGTGGTATTCGACTGGATGTTCCTGCACTGGTACTTCGTGCACTTTGTCGGTTCTTCACCGTTCGGGTTTTCCAGTGCTCTCGACATGAAGACCATCTACCAGGCCAAAGCATGGGTCACGATCGATGAGGCCGGCCGTGACGACCTTCCCCCCGACCTCAGGGGTGATCGCGCCCACACGCACAACGCCCTCGATGACGCCATCGAGCAGGCGGAGATCTTCAACCGGCTCTTCGTCTGGAAGGGATCTCGATGAACCTCAGTGACAAGCAACTTGAAGCGTACGTCTCGGAGAAGTTGGCCCTCCCAGGCGACGACCGCAACGAATTCCGGCAGCAAGTCAATCGACTTCTCGACAAGCTGGATGGCGTTCTCGCGGCCGACGGATCATTCAAGATCAAGAAGTTTCGCAAGGCGGGGTCGCTGGAGAAGGGGACAAGCAACCGCGCCCGCCCGGGCAAGGCCGTCGATGCAGATGTCGGGGTGTACTTCGACGTCGTCGATACCTCCTCCTTCGACGTCGTTGCGCTCCAACTGCTGATCAAGACTCTCGTCGCCAAGGCGTACCCGCAGAAGAGCGCTGATGATTTCGACGATTCCGGTGACCGTACGTTCGGCGTCGTCTTCCACGGGACTGGCCTCGAAGTGGATCTGGTTCCCATCGTCTCACTCGACGCCGAGGCGAATTACGGCTTGCAATACTCCCGCGGAGGCGACTGCGTAAAGACAAGTGTCCGCGTCCACATTGAGCATTACCGTGACCATGCCCGCAAAGATCCGTTGTTGGCTTCGAGCCTTCGCTTGGCGAAGGGTTGGCGGCACTGGCAGGAGCTCAAGGGCGTTCAGTCCTTCCACATGGAATTCATCCTCAGCTACTTGATCGACCAACGCGGTGCAGTCACCAGCTTGGAGGAGGGTCTCCGGCGCTTCTTCCTCTTCATCGCCCGCGATCTAACCCGCGGGGTCACGTTCGCCGGCGGGGATGCCACAGCGTTTGACGATCCTGTGGTGATCACCGATCCAGCCAACTCCTTGAACAATGTGGCGTCCCGCATCCAGTCGGAAGAGAGGGATCAATTCATCTCCGCAGCTCGGCAGGCATACGAGACCATCTCGTGGGCTCAGGGACTTCCCTTTGAAGGGGAGACGATTGCCGCGTGGAAAGAACTGTTCGGCCCAAGTTTCTCTCTCGGTTGAGGCAACCATGACTGACACCTTTTCCCAGACATACAACCGTGACGACATCCGTCGCGTCCACGCCTCTTTCGCGGCTGACTACAAGATCGTGGCCGAATGGACGGAACTCCACGACACGGCGTTTGTTTCTCGCACAGTCGAACAAATCAAAGCCTTGGCAGCGGACCAGTACCTGTCCGAGGTTCATCTCCAGCTGCGGTCAGCGACAGCCGTGATCCGTCAAGCTGTCGTCTACCGGGTATCGACCAATGCTTCATCGTGGTCGTCGGATCGGCCGGGTGATCTGTACTGGGAGACAAGAGAGGGGGACCGTCTGCACCTCATCGTGTACTTCAGCCAGAAGTGGCGGGACTTGCCAGCTCAGAAGAAGGAAGCGTTCGCAGCAGTGCACATGCCGGATTGGGGAACGTCTGACTTCGATGGCAACTACGGCACTATGACCCAGAACGTCGACCGCCGATACGCGAGTCGCGCCTATGGCTTGGAGCGAACGAGGTACTCAGAGTGACCGACGGCCCGCAGACCGCATTCGAATCGCGGCGCGACCTTCCCGATGACACACTGCTCCGTCGTTCACAGCGACTTGTGGGGTTCGACCGGCGGTTCAGTCGACTTAGCGGACAGATGCGCCTGCTGACCGACCAGGACGGCGTGGCGAAGTGGTCTAGAACTCACCATGGCGCTGATGAGAACCTATCGGCGGCACTCTTGGATCGGTACCCCTTCGTGATCTTCCACGGGGACGTCGGGACGGGGAAGACCGTCACGGCTGAAGCTGTCGCCGACTCACTCGCCCGCAAACTCGACACCGAGGGATTCCTTCTCAAGCTCTCGACACGCGTGCGCGGTATCGGCCACGTCGGCGAGATGAGTTCACTGATCGGTGATGCATTCGCTGAAGCAACAGCACTGGCCGGAAAAAGCCGATTTGTTGCTGTGATCATTGACGAGGGTGATGCACTCGCGTTCCATCGCGGTGCTGAACGGGCTCACCACGAGGACAAGGTGGGGGTCAACACTCTCATACAGAAGATCGACGATGCTCGGGAACTTCACGGTCGGCTTCTCATAATCCTGTGTACCAATCGATTTGGAGCACTGGATCCGGCGATCCTTCGTCGCGCTGCTCTTGTCGACGAGTTTGCCCGACCCGACGACAGCGAGCGCCGAGAGCTATTCACGTCGACCCTGACAGGCGTAGTGGTTGGTTCTGACCTGATCGACAAACTGGTGAACATGACGGGCCGACAGGACGGTCGGCCCGAGTTCACGTTCTCCGATATCCAGACCAAATTGCTTCCCGCCGCAGTGGCCCGGGCGTACCCTGAGCGTGCGTTGACGGCGGATGATCTAGTTGCGGCGGCCGCGGAGACCGAACCATCCCCAGTTATGGAGGACTCCGGCGCCTGATGCGTGGACTCCGCATCCATATCACTGGCAGCGCAGCGGAAGACTGCGAGGGAAGATTCTCCGGTCCGCTCACTCATTTGTCGCGTCGCTGACCGGCGAGATCATCAACCATGGAGGCGGTCTCGTCCTCGGAGCGAGCGGCGAACCTCGTGGTGTTTCTGGAGAGCCGTGCATCTTCGACTGGAGCGCCATCGCTGCCGTTGCTGCCGCCCCAGACCCCGCTCCAGATTGGCCCCCCCTCCGCCGTGAGAGGTTCGTCGTCGTCTCGACGCAATCAGGACTCGAGAAGATCCCGGCGGATCGACAGGACATGTGGAAAGGTTTTCGGACCCGATCCGATGTGGACATAGACGTGGCGCCGCCGGGATGGCGGATGGCCGGAATCATTCGTGAACGACAAGTGCGTCGTGGCGATGTCCTTGTCGCTCTCGGAGGTGGAGCTGGTGTCGAGCACCTCGCCCAGTCGTACGCCGCCGACGGAAGACCGGTGATCCCGATCGCCGCCGACCTAGGGGCATACAGCCAAGATGGCGCCGGTGGAAGTCGACTTCTTCACGCTAGAGCCCTCTCGGACCCGAACTCCTTCTTCCGATTGAGCGATGGCAGAGGCAGTCCTGCGGCACGCCTGTTGCCGTTGAAGCTGGACGCCGACACTGTAGGGTCAGCGCTTGCCTCCGTGGTCGTCGACCTCCTCACAGACCTCCGGTCCCCGACTGCCTTCTACGTTCGCCTTCTCGACACCAACCATTCGGATCACTCCGAGGTTGAAGAGTTCTTCCGCCAGGTCGTCGATTGCGTCGTCAGCGATAAGGGCTACACCCCTGACGAGATGGGGGGGCGCCCTCCCGCCGCTGCCTTCATGAATGTCGACATCTTCCGGTCCCTCCATCGCGCCGGAGCTGTGATCGTGGACCTCACGGGCGTCCGGCCAAACTGCATGATGGAACTCGGCTACGCCCTGGGCCGTCAGAAGCGGGTGATCATCACGGCAAGAGAAGGAACGAGCCTTCCCTTCGATCCGGACAAGCTGCCAACCCATCTCTGGAAGCCCGGAGTGGAGGTGAAAGATCGGATCGCCCTGTTCGATCAGTGGTTCGATCGCTACTACGAGCTACCACCGATCATCGACTGAAGCGGGTCGTCACTCGGTCGTCGTGTGCTGGAACGAATCCCCTCCACCGCTGGTGGTCGCGGTCAGGCCGGCCTCAAATGGTCTGGCTTCAGTCAGTGGCCCAGGTGGATCTGTCCGTTCGACGCCGGGTGACCTCGCGACACCCCGAGTCCCTCACCGGCCGTCCTGGCGCCGCCCCCGGTCCACCCGCCCGGCACTCAGCGCCCGGATCATGGCCTCGTAGGCGTCATCCTTGGTGAGGTGGGTGTAGTGATCCGAGATCACCTGGACCGAGCTGCCCGCGATGAGCGAGAGCTGAATCGGGCTCATCCCCTGGCGCAGCATCTCGGTCATCCACGAGTGCCGGAGCAAGTGCGGATGCACCCGCTTGGTGAGGCCCGCTCGGGTCACGGCGTCGGCGATCACCTGGTAGACGCCGTTCGGCGTCAGCGGGTCGCACGTGCCCGAGCGGCTCCGGCGGAGCGAGAGGAAGATGTGGTCGGAGGACCGCTCCTTGGGGCGTGCCGCGATGTGCCGCTCCAGCCGCCGGAGTAGGAGGGGAGTGACCGGCACGTCCCGGACCCGGCTCCGCTTGCCGAGCACCCGCAGGAACGCCTGATGCCCGGACCTTACGATGTCCGAGGCAGTCAGGCGGGTCAGCTCCTCCAGCCGCAGCCCGCAGTCCCCGAACACCCGGATGATCAACTTGTCCCGCTCGGTCACCGCCGCCCGCTCCAGCAGGTCGAGTTCCTCCCGGGTGAGCACGTCCCGGAGCGGCTTCGAGCGGGTTGGCAGCTGCGGCTTCGCCTTGACCTCCTCGCCGACGGCCGCGGCCCAGTTGAGCATCTGGCGGACCGGCTGGACGTAGGTGTGGACCGAGTACTTGGAGATCAGCCGGCCGTCCGCCCGTCGTCGCTGGAGCAGAGACGCAGTGAAACGGTCGACTGCGCGGAGATCGAGCTGCGCCAGTTCGGCGATGCCCTCGCTCTCGCACCAGGGGAGGAAGACCGCCTTCAGCGCGTAGCCGTAGGAGTTGGTGAGGGTGCGCGGTGCAAGTCCTCTCGCTGCGCAGTGGGTGAGGTAGTCGTCGACCAGGCGCTCCAGCGCCGTCGATGTGGGGTGAGAGGCGAGTCGTACAGTCGCCACAGGTAACCCTCGATTGACGCGATTGCGCAATAATCATGACAAGGTTTCGCCGCGTTTCATGTCTTCAAGACCATCTATGCGGGTGATACGCAGGCAACTCTGAAGCGCTCAAACGCACCCGAACGATCCCGAATTTGAGTTCGACGACGCACATGGAGCCGGCGACAGGATTCGAACCCGCGACCCGCTGTTTACAAAACAGGCTTTCTCGAATCCTCCGCGCGAAATGCCGCTTCGTGAACTCGATCGAGCCATCTGTTTCACGGTTTCCGGTGCGATGCACCACCTGTCACACGGACTCGAACGACGACGAAAATAGTACGACGTCAGACCCTGTGTCCGCGGCCGACCGTCAGTCGATCTCGCGTCCGGATGGCGGGTCGGTGGATTCGAGCAGCAGGTCAACCGCCGTCACGACCGGGGCGTGTGCCAGAGCATATGCGATCAGTGTCAACGACTTAGCCGCTATCGGATGTCCCGAGAGCGCAGCGCTGATTGTCGCCGGACTCAGACGTGCGGCACGTGCGAGGTCTACGGCATCCCATCCACGCCGTGCCATCTCCTGCCGCAGCTGCGCACGGCGCACGGTGACGCTCATGGAATCCTCTCGTCCGACGTGTTGCCGGCCGTCGTTCGTCCGACGCTGCCTACTGCAGCGGTCGGTGCTGGTGCCCCGCCCTTCCGTGGCGGCACCGCTCTCATGACTTCATCCTCGTGCAACTCGCCGCTGCACGACGCCGGGAACGACCGGCTTCCTGCTTCACGTTATGCCGCAGCGCGTTGCGCCTTGCGGTGTTTCACAGTCCTGTGACTCCGTTGACCGGTAGCTATCGTGGCGACGCATGTACCCGGCCGCGCCCTCGTCGGTCCCGAAGTCAGCGTACTGCCAGTCCGGTTCGAGCGCGTCGGATAGACGACGGCGAAGGAGTGCCGACAAGCCCTGCCAGCTTGCGGACTATGGCAAAGGTCAGGCGCCTTCTATGAAGAAGATCATGTCGATGACCTTGGCACGCGTGTATCGCCGAGCTGTCGGCGTACCGGTCGCGAAGTCCAGCGTCGGCTCACGATGCCGTTCAACAACGTCGGCATGGTCGCGATAGAACTGCCCAATCTTCCGCAACGAGCCCCGCCCGAACGTCGAGACTCCGAGCCCGGCCTTGAAGTTCCGGTCAAATGCCGGCACGCAGCCGAACGTGCCGAGCATGACCTTCGTCACGAGGATGTCCGAGGCGCCATCGGGGAGGGGGCTCGCAACGCGTTCGCGTAGTCCAGGATCAGGGTGATGGTGGCCTCGGTGTATCGGTCAGCATCGATGTCCCAGATCTCCGCGGGTGCCGACGCGACGGCCTCGACGACGGGGACGAACGTCTTCACGCTCCGCTGGAGGAGTTCCGCCTTGCCGCGGAACATTCCCCAGCTCGCTAGGTAGAAACCGAGCTGGAGGCACGACAGCTGGAGTTGCGGACCCTGGACGAGTTCGCTCAATCGGCTCTCTTCCCGGGCACTCTGGAAGTAGTTGAAGCAGTAGTCGAACGACGTGTAGCGGGCCGTTGGTGTCCGATCTCCCAAGTAGGTCCGGAGGTTGCCCTCAATGTTGAGATCTACCACGAATTGTCACCTCGGCGGGCCTGGGTTGGGCTGACAAAGGCACAGTTTCGCAGGCGAGAAGTGCGTGCGGCGCCTGGGAGCGCGCATTCGCACCTCCTGTAGCTGGACGGCTGGATTCTGACGCTCAACGGTGGATGATCGCTTCTCGGAGGCTCGTCGCCAATGGGTGGCCCGGCCCGGCGGCGCGGACCAGGTCGGCGTACAGGCGCACGGGATCGACGCAGACGACGCCAGACCGCTTCCCGGCGAACGCCAGTGGTCCGTCACCGCGTATGTGAGCGAGCGTGATGTTCACGCCGTGGCCCACCGTCTTCGCACCGATGGCCGAGAGTGCAGCAGCGAGGGGTGTGCCCCAGTCGATCCAGGCGTCAACGGTCGCGACCGGTCCAACGCCCGGCGCCATGATGGCGGCGGCGGCCGCTCCGGTGACGGCGTATGGGATCGCGGCCGCGTCGAAGGCCGACGCCATCGCCCGAACCAGCTCGTGGGGCGACGCGGCGGGCCGAAAGGCGGTTACCACCTCGACGCCACGGTTGTCGGTCTCGTCGATCCAGGCATCGAGCAGTCCTGCGACGTCATCCACGCGCCGCCTCCGGGTTGTGCCGTCCCCCTCGCCGCTCACGATGCCCTCGGTCTCCAGCCGGGTCACGACACGATGGCTCAGCCCCACGGACACCCGGGCGCGCCGAGTCAGGTCGCGGACCCGCCATGCCTGCCGCGGGTCGAGGAGCAGCGCGTGAACCACCCTTTCCGCCGCGTCACTGAGCCTCGTTCGACCGGCTGGCGCGGTTGCCCCGGTCCGGAGCCCGGAGACTTCGACGTGGACGAGCAGGCCGGGCATCACCAGGTGGAGGTGACCGGCGGCGCTGGCGTAGCCGATGCCACTGTCGCCGAGGATGGTGCATGCCTCCTCGGTCACCCGCTTTGCGATGACGAACCAGACCGGCCGCGGCAGCGCCTGAGCCCGCCGGACGATGTCCCGAGCCGTGGCGACCGTGACCGTGTCCAGGACCTCGATTCGGACCGGATGGGCCACCCCGCCGACGCCGACTACGGCGGCGCCCGGCTGGGTCCCGGGTGGCACGATCGTCGTCGCCACGATGACCGGGAAGCGCGCCAGAATGCGGAGGGCGCTCGCATCGAGGGCGCCCGCGATGGTCACCCGGGCGGCGCTGTTCATGCCATCTTGAACATCCCTCGCCGGGCGGTCCGGAGCGATGACGGCGCCGTCACGGGCACTGTTCACGGGCCGTACGTGAGCAGTCATTAGCCGTTCACATGACTGGGGTCACGATGTGAACAGGTAGCAGATGGACTTCTCCCACCCTGCCGACCCCTGCTGTCCCTTTGATTCTGCCCTGTGCACCCGCCATTTCCTCGGCTCGTGTGAACGGCCTCTGATCCCGCACCCCACCCTCACATCGTGAACAAAATGTGATGTTGGGGTGCGGTACCATGGCGGGTGCACAGGGGCAATGAAATTGCAGGTGCAGGGGTCAGTGTCAGGGGACACAGTCAGAAGTGGAAGAAGTCAGAAGAGGAAAGAGAAAGAGGAATTCGGGAGCAGGATCTCAACGGAAAAGAAGAGGGGGAAGTCAGTTCGAAGGCTCCTCAGAAGGAAGGAAGAAGAAGTAGGAGAGACAGGCGACAGAGAGACAGAGAGGGAGAAGAAGTCCGCCCGGGAAGAGAACAGGGAGAGGCTTCGGCGGCAAGGCTCAACGGAGAGAGAAAGAGCAGAGAGCAGTTCGGCAGGCTCCTCAGGGAGAGGAAAGACAGGCGAGTCGAGACAGTGAGGTTGATAGTCCGCCCGGCTGGTGAGTGGGGTCAGCAATGAACTGAAACGGTTGAGAAACGACAGTACAC
>CAWHYR010000004.1:0-23682 GCA_963833735.1 uncultured Actinomycetes bacterium
GTCTTGGTGCGCCCCTCGGGATTCGAACCCGAAACCTGCGGATTAAGAGTCCGTTGCTCTGCCGTTGAGCTAGAGGCGCACCGGGAAGTGTATTCGACTTCGCCCACGCGAGAGCCTGGCCCGGACCCGGTGCCCTCTACGACAACCGCTGGCGCGCTCAGCGCTGGAGCGACTTGACCTCGAGGAACTCCTCGAACCCGAACTTGCCGCGCTCGCGCCCGATGCCGGACTGCTTGTAGCCGCCGAAGGGGGCGACGGGGTTGAACGCGCCGCCGTTCACGTCGACCTGCCCCGTGCGCATCTTGCGGGCCACCTGCTCCGCGTGGGCCTTGTCGCCGCCCCACACACCGCCGGCCAGGCCGTAGACGGAGTCGTTGGCGATCTCGATCGCCTCTTCCTCGGTGTCGTAGGGGATGATCGACAGCACCGGACCGAAGATCTCCTCTTGGGCGATCGTCATGTCGGGCGTCACGTCGGAGAAGACGGTCGGCCGGACGAAGTAGCCCTTGTCGAGACCGTCGGGTGCTTCCGCGCCGCCGGTCAGCAACTTGGCGCCCTCGTCGATGCCCTTCTGGATGTAGCCCCGCACCCGGTCACGCTGGATCGCCGAGACGAGCGGCCCGAGCCGGGTCGTCGGCTCGAAGGCGTTGCCGGGGGTGAAGCCCTCGGCCGCGGCCTTGGCCTTCTCCTCGACCTCGGCCAGCCGCGAGCGCGGCACGAGCATCCGGGTCAGGGCGGAGCAGGTCTGTCCCGAGTTGAGGTAGCAGGCGAAGAGCCCGCCGGGGATGGCCACGTCGAGGTCGGCGTCGTCGAGGATGATGTTGGCCGACTTCCCGCCCAGCTCGAGGGCCACGCGCTTCACGGTCTCGGCCGCCAGCTGCATGACCCGCTTGCCGGCACGGGTCGAGCCGGTGAACGACACCATGTCGACCTTGGGGTGCGAGGCGATGGCCTCACCCACGACCGGTCCGACGCCGGTCACCAGGTTGAAGACGCCCGGAGGCAGCCCGATGTCGTGCAGGATGTCGGCCAGCGCGAAGGCGTTCAGCGGTGCGACCTCGCTCGGCTTGAGCACGACGGTGCACCCGGCGGCCAGCGCCGGCGCCACCTTCAGCGCGATCTGGTACAGCGGGTAGTTCCACGGGGTGATGGCGCCGACGACCCCGACCGGCTCGCGCACGACGAGCGAGTTCCCGACCTCCTCTTCCCACGTGAACTCGGCGATCTCCTTCGCCGATTCGGCGAAGACGCCGACCGGCAGACCGACCTGGATCATGCCGGCGAGGCCGATGGGCATGCCCACCTCGCGGGCGATGACCTGGGCGATCTCGTCGGTGCGGGCGCCGAGGGCCTCCGCGGCGCGGCTCAGCAGCTTGCCCCGCTCCTCGGCGGAGGTGGTCGACCACTCCAAGAAGGCGTCGGCGGCGGCCGTCACGGCACGGTCGACGTCCTCGACGGTGCCCTCGGGGATCGTGCCGATGACGTCCTCGGTGTTCGAGTCGATGACCTCCAGGGTTCCGGTGCCTGTCGAGGCCACCCAGGCCCCGCCGATGTAGATCTTGTCTCGGACGTCCATGGATCCTCCTGAGGTCATCCCGGTTCCATCGGGCCAGGTGTAGGGCCCGGTACCGGTTTCGTGCTCCGACTCGAGGCTAGTGCCGGCGCCTCCTCGTCGCACCGCCGCCGAAAACCGCCCAGGACTACCGTTGGCCGCATGGAGACACGACGCCTCGGCCGCACCGGCCATCACTCATCCGTGGCCATCTTGGGAGGCGCTGCCTTCTGGGGGTCGACTCCCGAGGAGACGGGGGAGTCCTTCCAGGCCGCCCTCGACGCCGGGGTCAACCACCTCGACGTGGCCCCCCAATACGGGCGGGCCCAGGAGCTCCTCGGGCCGTTCATCCCGGCGGTCCGGGACCGCCTGTTCGTCGGCTGCAAGACGCTCCGCCACAACCGCGACGGGGTCCGGGCACAGCTCGAGGAGTCGCTGCAGCTCTTGCACTGCGACTCGTTCGACCTGTACCAGCTCCACGCCGTCACCGATCTCGACGAGCTTGGACGCGCGATCGGAGGCGATCGAGACGATCCTGGCCGCCCGCGACGAGGGGATCTGCCGCTACGTCGGGATCACCGGGCACGAGATGACCGCACCGGCGGCCCACCTCGAGGCGCTCCGCCGCTACGACCTCGACACCGTCATGTTCCCGGTGAACCCGCGCCTGTGGGCCGACGACGACTACCGCCGGGATGCCGAGGCGCTCTTGGCCGTCGCCGTCGAGCGCGACATCGGCGTGATGGCGATCAAGGCGGGCGCGGCCCGGCCCTGGGGCGAGCGGGAGCACACGTCGACGACCTGGTACGAGCCGTACACGGCGGCCGACGACCTCGAGCTCGGGATCCGCTTCGTGCTGTCGACCCCCGGGGTGCACGCGTTCTGCACCCCCGGTGACACGACGGTGCTGCCGATGGCCCTCGACGCGGCCAACGGCTACCGGCCGATGGACGACGACGAGCGGACCGACGCGATCAGCCGGCGGTCCGACGAGCGCCTCATCTTCCCCATGCGCGGCTGAACGACGAGCGCTCCCCAACGAACGTTCGATCGAACGTTCGTTGGGCGTCCCCACACGGGGGTGACGGGGTCGCCCACTACGCTCATCTGTGGATCTCAATCATCCGCGTGACGCGCGGGTCGCTCGCTGGTCAGGGGAACGTTGAAGACGGGGGCCTTCACGCAACGCTCACGGAGTCGGTGGTTCGGCCTCGCGTCCTTGAGCGCGCTCCTCGTGCTCGCGGGTTGTTCCAACGCCTCCAGCGGTTCGCCGACTGCGCCCACCACGCATACCTCGGGGGCGCCCGGTGTCACGGCGACGCAGATCAATGTCGGCGCGCTGGCGACGCTGTCCACGGGGATCGCCGCCGACTTCGCCCCGATCGTCCCGGGTGTGCAGGCCTACTTCGACATGGTCAACGCGCACGGCGGGGTGGACGGGCGCCGACTGGTGCTCTCCCACGTCCTCGACGACGGTTCGAACCCGACCACCGACCTCGACCAGGCGCGCACGCTCGTCCAGCAGGACCACGTCTTCGCCATCGTGGGGGTGGCCACCGCGTTCTTCGGCGCCGCCCCCTTCCTCGTCCAGTCGGGCACCCCGACGTTCGGGTACGCCACCGAGAACAACTGGACGCCGGCGCCCAACCTGTTCGCCGCCTACGGCTCGGTGCTGAGCTACAGCTCGACGACGCCTGAGTTCGTGTTCGTCGCGAAGAAGCTCGCCGCCACGTCCGTCGCCGTGATCGCCTACAACGTCCCGCAGTCCTCCGACGAGTGCCAGGGGGCGGCCGGCGCGCTGGCGGCGCACGGGGTGCGGGTGAGCTACTCGGACCTCGCCGTCCCCTATGGCAGCGACCTCAGCTCCGACGTCGTGCACATGAAGGCGGCCGGGGTCGACTTCGTCGTCAGCTGCATGGACGTGCCCGGCAACATCGACCTGTCGCGCCTCTTGCAGCAGAACGGTCTCACCGGGGTGAAGCAGCTCTGGCTGGACGGCTACGACCTGACCACGCTCCACCGGTATTCGTCGCTCATGCAGGACACCTACTTCCTGGTCGAGCACGTGCCCTTCCAGGCCGCGGCGCAGTTCCCGGGCACCTTCCCCGGCCTCGCCCGCTACATCGCCCAGATGAACAAGTACGAGCCGGCGTACACCTTCAACGAGGTGGCGATGGATGGCTGGCTCTCGGCCGCGCTGTTCGTGGCCGGCCTGCGCGCCGCCGGTCCCGACGTCACGCAACAGAAGCTGGTCCACGCGATCAACCAACTCAAGGCCTTCACCGCCGACGGCCTGGAGACGCCGGTGAATTGGGGCACGGCGCACCGCTCCATCACCTCGCCGTCCTGCGAGACCTACGTGGCCGTCCGAGGCGACGCCTTCCACGTCGCCTTCAGCCGCGGCAAGGACGTCTGGGTGTGCTTCCCGCTGCACGGGGCCTACAACGCGGAGCGACCGGTCCCGCCGCCGCAGGGCGCGCCCGGGACCTGACCGAGCGGTCCCGGTGAGCCAGTTCCTCAGCTACGCGGTGCCGGGGATCCCCTTCGGCTGCTCGTACGCCATCGTGGCGGTGGGGCTCGTCCTCACCTACCAGACGACGGGGGTCTTCAACTTCGGGTTCGGCGCGCAGGCGTTCACCGCCGCACTGCTCTTCACGATCCTGGTGAACGGCGGCATGGCCACGTGGCTCGCCTTCGTCATCGCCGTGGTGGTGGTGGCGCCGCTCATCGGCCTCGTCCTCGAGCGCTTCTTGTTCCGGCACATCGCGCCGAGCAACGTCACCGGCAAGATCGTCTCTTCCGTCGCGGTCTTCGTGGCGCTGCCCGAGCTCCTGGCCGTCGTGTTCGGCAACGCGCAGCGGTTCGCACCGCCCACGCTGTTCTTCAACCAGGCCACCGTCTACCTGCACCTCTTCTCGACGCCGATCAACGGCCTCGAGCTCGAGACAGTGGTGGTGACGGCCCTCGTGGTCCTGTTGGTGGGAGCCGTGCGCTCCACGCCGCTCGGCCTCCAGATGCGCGGCGCCGTCGAGAGCCCGCGGCTGCTGCAGCTCGGCGGCGTGCGCGCCGACCGGGTGAGCGCGGGGGCGTGGATGTTCTCCAGCTTCCTGGCCGGGCTGGCGGGGGTGCTCCTTGCCCCCCAGTACGCGACGGTCCAGTCGAACGACTACGCGATCGTGCTGGTGGCGGCCGTCGCGGCGGCCGCGCTGGGGGGCCTGGCCAGCATCCCGCTGGCCCTCGTCGGGGGCCTGCTGCTCGGGGTCGTCGGGGGTCTCGGGGCGGGCTACTTCCCGTCGTCGAGCATCTGGCACACCGGGCTCCTGCCCGCCGTCCCCTTCCTGCTGCTGGCCGGCCTGCTGGTGGTGCACCCGAGGCTGCGGACGCTCGACGCGTCCCACGATCCGCTCTCGGTCGTCGATCCGCCGCCGCCCGCGCCCATCACCGCGACGCGGGCCCCGCAGATCGACCGGGCGGTGCGCAGCGGCGGGCGGCTTCTCCTCGTGGCCGGCGTGGTCTCGGTGCTCACCTGGGTCCCCGGCAACTGGGCCTTCACCCTCACGAGCGGTGTCGTCTTCTCGATCATCTTCCTCTCCATCACCCTCGTCACGGGCCTCGGTGGCCAGCTGTCGCTCTGCCAGGCGACGTTCGCCGGGGTCGGCGCGTTCACGGCGGCGCAGCTGGCGATCCACGGCGGGCTCCCCGTCCTCTTGGGCACCATCGTCGGCGCCGCAGCGGCGATGGTCATCGGGGCCCTGGCCGCGCTCCCCGCGCTGCGGCTGCGCGGGCTCCCGCTCGCGCTGCTCACCCTTTCGCTGGCCCTGCTCGCCGATAACGTCGTCTTCCCGTTGACGGCCATCAGCGGCCCCTCGACCGGCCTGGCCGTGCCGAGACCGCAGATCGGGCCGATCAGCCTGGCCACCGAGAGCACGAAGGCGTTCTTCGTGCTCGCGCTCGTCGTTCTCGTGCTCTGCGTGCTCGCCGTCCGCCGGTTCCAGCGCGGCACGCTCGGCCGGTTCTTGGCGGCGATGCGCACGAGCCCCCTCGCCGCGTCGAGTGTCGGCATCGACCTCAACCGGACGAAGGTGGTCGTCTTCGCCCTGTCCGCCGCCGTGGCCGGACTGGGCGGCGCCCTCTACGCCTCGCTGCAGCAGAGCATCACGCCGGTCGACTTCAACTACCAGTTCTCGCTCGTCTTCGTCGTCGTCGTGGCGACGACCGGCGTGGCGACCGTGGAGGGCGCGATCCAGGCCGGGATGGGCTTCGTCGTGGTCCAGCAGTTGCTCAGCTACCTGCCGGGTCGCGCCGGCGGGCCCAGCCTGGCGGTCGTGCTGTTCGCGCTCGCCGCGCTCGGCTACGCCGCCCACCCCGAGGGCGTGGTCGAGTACCAGAAGCGACGGGCCACCCAGTGGGTCGAGCGGCGCCTGCTCGGCCGGAGGTCGGGGGCGGACGGGTCGCCGGGGCTCCGCCGGCCGTCCGTGGCCGTCGCCGACGAGGGGCGCCCCCGGTGACGCTGCTCTCGGTCCGCGCGCTGCGGGTCTCCTTCGGGGCCGTCACCGCCGTCGACGACGTCAGCCTGAGCGTCGCGGCCGCCGAGATCGTCGGGCTGGTCGGTCCGAACGGCGCCGGCAAGACGACCCTCTTCAACGCGATCGGCGGGCAGATCCGGCCCGACTCGGGGGCGATCGAGTTCAACGGCGCCCGGATCGACGGCCTCGCCCCCTTCCGGCGCGCCCGGCTCGGCATCGGCCGCACGTTCCAGCGCATCGAGGTCTTCGCCGAGCTGTCCGTCGAGGACAACCTGCTCGTCGCGGCGCGGGCGCGGCGCCGCCAGGCCAGCCTGTGGCGGGACCTGGTCGAGGCCGGCGCCCCGACCACCGAGGAGCGGGCCGAGGTGGCCCGGGCGCTCGAGCAGGTGGGGCTGGCCGACCGGGCCGGCGACCCGGTGTCGACGCTCAGCCTGGGGGCCTGCCGGCTCGTCGAACTCGGCCGGGCCCTCTTGGCCTCCCCCACGCTCCTCCTCGCTGACGAGCCGACATCGGGGCTCGACGCCGAGGAGTCGGCCCGCCTGGCCGCGGTGCTGGCCCGCGCGCAGCGGGAGAGCGGCCTGGCGGTGCTCGTGGTCGAGCACAACCTGGCGACCGTGCGGGCGTTGGCCGACCGCGTCGTGGTGCTCCACCTCGGTCGAGTGATCGCCGAGGGGGACTTCGCAGCCGTGATGGCGGACCCGATCGTCCGCCAGGCTTATCTCGGGCGCGTCGCGTGAGCGGGGCCGCGCTCGAGTTCTCGCACGTGTCGGCCTCGTACGGTCCCTACCGGGCCCTCTTCGACGTGAGCTTCTCGGTCCCCGAGGGCGGCGCCGTGGCCCTGGTCGGCCCGAACGGCGCCGGGAAGTCGACGATCGCTCGGGTGGCGTCGGGGCTCGTCGGGGTGAGCGCGGGTGAGGTCCGGGTCGCCGGCACGGCGGTGACCGGCTGGCCGGCCTGGCGGATCGCCCGCGCCGGGCTGCTCCACGTGCCCGAGGGGCGGGGTTGCTTCGCCGGCCTGAGCGTGGCCGAGAACCTGGAGTTGAGCTTCCGCCAGCGCGCCGGCCGGGCCGGCCTGGCCGACGCCATGGCGCGGGCCTATGGGGCCTTCCCGGTGCTGGCCGACCGGCGCCGCCAGCGCGCCGGCACCCTCTCGGGCGGCCAGCAACGGCTGCTCTCGCTGGCCACGGCGCTGGTGGTCCCGCCGGCGCTGTTGGTGGCCGATGAGCTGTCGCTCGGGCTGTCGCCCGCCTGGATCGACACCGTCTACGAGGGCCTGGTCGGCATCCGGCAGGCCGGTTCCGCCCTCCTGATCGTCGAACAGCAGATCGACCGGGCCCTCGAGCTGGCCGACCGGGCCCTCGTCCTCGAGCGGGGGCGCGTGGTGGCCGACGGCCCCTCCGAGGTGGCGGCGGCGGCCATGGAGCGGGTCATCACGGGCTCCGTCGAGCCGCCGGATCCGGGGGAACACCCTCCGGGGAACCCGCCGCGTGAGACGATCGAGTCGTGCGGGTCAACCGTAGTTTCGCATTCTTGGACCTCTCGGGCTTCACCGCCCTGACCGAGCTCGAGGGGGACGAGCGCGCCACGGCCCTGCTGTCGGCGTTCCGTTCCATGGTGCGCGACATCTGCAGCCGTCGCGGAGTGCGGATTGCCAAGTGGTTGGGCGACGGCGCCATGCTGGTCGGCGTCGACACGACCCCCCTCGTGGCGACGTGCCTCGAGCTGCAGGTGGCGGTGAAGTCGGCCACCCAGCCGATCCACATCCGCTGCGGGATGGCCGGTGGCGACGTCATCTTGCTGGAGGGCGACGACTACATCGGCCACTGCGTGAACGTCGCCGCCCGCCTGTGCGACCTGGCCGCCGGCGGTGAGGTGCTGGCCGGGCCCGGGATCGTCGAGCACGTGCCGCCGTGGGGCGAGGTGCGGGCCGAGGACGACATCGCCATCCGCGGGCTCGAGCATCCGCTGCACGTGGCCCGGCTCGGGTTGCGGCGCCTGCAGGGCCGCACGGAGCTCGACCCGATCTGCAAGATCCCGCTGACGGCGCAGGTGGCCGACAGCGTCGCCCAAGATCCGCTCGGCCTGCCCGTCTTGTTCTGCTCGGACAGCTGCCGGGACACCTGGGAGCACCGGCCGCGCCCGACGAGCGACGGCCAGGGCAGCCTGCGGATGCCGCTCATCGGGTCCTGAGCGTCCGCCCGCCGTCGTTCGACGGGGACGGTCAGTCGGGATAGAGGATGGCTGCGGCCTCCTCGGCCCGGCTCCGGAACGCCGACGCCGCGTCGGTCTCGGCGCCGAGCACGCCGGCCACGTGTTCGAAGAACACACCGATCAGCATCGCCCGCAGCATCCGCGCCAAGGCCGGCGCCCCCGGGCTCCGGTTCAGCTCGGGGTGGTCGTCGGCGATCCAGCGCTCGAGCGATTCCTGGGTGCTGTTGATCAGCTCGTGGCCGACGGCCAGCGCCGTCTCGTCGCTGCGCATCACCTCGCCCAGCATGAGGCGGATGAAGTCTTCGACTTCGAGCATGGACTGCAAGAGCTCGTTCAAGAGGTCCGAGAGCAGCGTGCGCGAGTCGCGCTCGCCGGGCGTCGGTGACGTGATCTCGACGTCGTCGAGGAACCCCCGCTCGGCCAGGACCGCCACCAAGAGGTCGTGCTTGGACGGGAAGTAGTGGTACAGCGAGGCGACGTTGAGGCCGGTGGCCGCGGCGAGATCGCGCATGGAGGTCCCGTCGACCCCCCGCTGGGCCATGAGCGACAGGGCGGTGTCCAAGATGTGCTGGCGCTGACCGACCCCGCCCGGGGTGAGGGGTGCCTGTCCGGTGCTCACCCCTCCATTGTCGGTCGGGGTGGGGCCGGCGTCGAACCAATCGGCCCGGCGGTCCCCGTTGGGCAACCATTTCGACCCCCCGGGCGTCTATGAAGGAGTGGCACATGGAGCCGTCCTGGCGCTCGAGGAGGTCCGAACGACCCAATCGGCGGACCGCCGGTCCGCACGCGACGAACAGATGGTCGGCCTCTTCGCGGAGCACTACGGGGGGCTGTGCCGCCTCGCCGCGCTCCTGATCAGCGACTCGGCTGCGGCGGAAGAGGTCGTCCAGGAGGCCTTCCTGCGGACCTTCGCCGGCTGGTGGCGGCTGCGCCAACCCGAGCAGGCCCAGTGGTATTTGCGGCGCACCGTGGTCAACCTGTGCCGGAGCCGCCAGCGCCGGGCGGGCGTCGAGGACCGTTCGAACCGCACGACCTGGGCGACGGAGCGCGATGCGCACGAGGCGGCGCCGACGGCCGAGGGACAGGCCGTCCTCGACGCCGTCGCCGGCCTGCCGCGCCGTCAGCGGGAGGCGGTCGTCCTCCGCTACTACCAGGATCTGACCGAGGCGCAGGTGGCGCAGGTCCTCGGCTGCAGCCTGGGCACGGCGAAGTCGCAGCTGTCCAAGGCGCGCCAGACCCTCGGCCGCGTGCTCGGCCCCCGATTCGAAGAGGACGACGATGCCCCCGGTTGATCTCGAGCAGCGCCTGTCCGCCGCCTTCGGCTCCCTCGGCGAGCCGCGGCTTACGGCCGATCAACGGGGCGCGCTCGTTCCCGCCCTCCGGCGCCGCCGGGCGCGGCGCCAACGCCTGGCGAGCGGCGTCGGCGCCGTCGTCGTGCTGGCGGCGCTGGCCACCGGACTCGGCCTCGGGCTCCGCTCCGCGCCGGTCAGCCCGGTGGCGTTGCCGGCCTCCTGCGTCGAGGTCCAGATCGGCACGGCCCAGTCCTGTCGCGGGACGCTCGTCGTCTCGGGCGAGAGGGCCGCGGGCCGTCTCGCCGCTCCGCTCGCACCGGAGGGATCGCCGGTCCCGGCCAACGCCGCGGCGTCCGCCCCGAGCGCCTCCACCCCGCCGGTCGGCGTGACGGTCGGCTCGCGGCTCATCGTCACGCTGCCGAGAACCAAGGGCGTGCGGTGGTCGCCGGTGCGCAGCGCGGCCCAGCCGTCGTCGGCCGCAGCCGGGGCCGGGTTCTCCGTCGCCGGCGGTGGGGTCATCGCCCGCACCACGCAGGTGGCCGGCCGCACGGTCGCCACGGTGACCGCCGTCGCCCCGGGCACCGTGGTGCTCACCGCGCACGGCCGGACCGCCTGTCCCTCGGGGAACACCGGGTGCGTGGTGCGGTCCGTGACCTGGTCGTGGGTCCTGCAGGTCGCCGCCCCGGGCGCCGAGCCCGGTTCCCAGTCGACGACGCCGTAAGCGGCGTTCGTGCCGTCAGCCAGAGGAGAGACCATGGATGCACCGCAGCGGTCGACCGCCCCCGCGCTCACCATCAAGACGAGATGGGTCCGCCTGGCCGCGGTCGTCCTCGTCGCCGCGACGGTGGCCGGCGTCGCCGTTGCCCTGTCCCGCGGGGCCGCGGCCGCCACCGCGCCGGGCTGTGCCGGCGGCGTGGCGAAGCTCACCGTCCAGGGCCAAGGCACGGCATCGGGGACACCGCGCCTGCTCGACCTCGACGCCGACATTCAGGCCAACGGGTCCAGCGCGCAGAGCGCCCTCGGCCAGGACAACTCGGACACGGCGGCCGTGGTCGCGGCGCTCGAGGCCCAGGGGGTCGCGGCCAAGGACATCGAGACGACCAACCTCAACGTGAGCCCCAACTACGAGGAGATCCACGGGCAGTCGGTGATCTCGGGGTACGGGGTGGACAACAGCATCTCGGTCACCATCCGGCACCTCGCCACTGCGGGGAGGGTCATCGACGCCGCCACGACCGTGGGCGGTGACGCGCTCAGCATCGACTCGTTGCAGTTCGCGCTGTCCGATCCTCGGGTGCTCCAGGACGAGGCGCGCCACGACGCCGTGACCCAGGCGGTCAGCCACGCCGGGGCCATGGCGGCTGCGGCCGGTCAGCGTCTCGGGCCGGTCTGTGCGCTCACCGACGACTCGTCGGCCACCGAGCCGCCCACCCCGCTCCGGCTCTCCGCCGGGTTCAACGCGTCCGCCGCCGCCTCGGTCCCGCTCGAGGCGGGCACCGAGCAGGCGACCGCCCAGATCACGCTCGTCTATGCGCTCGAGGCGCGCTCTGTTCGCTGACCTCGACCGCACGTTCCAAAATTTGGGGTGAGCGAGGGGACTTGAACCCCCGGCCTCCAGGGCCACAACCTGGCGCTCTAACCACCTGAGCTACGCCCACCAAGAAGGGCACAGTTTGTCATACGGCCCTGGCTAGCTTGGTAAGGGCATCAGACGGAGATCGCCGATGCCCCCGTAGCCGAGTGGATGAGGCGAGGGACTTGCAAACCGGTAGGGCTGTTCTCTTACGTCCGCTCTCGGTGCCTATCAGTCACGACCTTCCGACCTGTTCCGTAGGTCCGACGCGGGTCGTTTGCGCTCGTCTGAGTCGAAAAGATGGGATGAAAGATGGGATGGTCAGGGCCCTGCGCAGGTGACGACCGTGAAGGCTCCGGTCGACGTCGCAGTCACCGGAGCGTCGCCCGTCTCGTTGATCTCGCACGAGATGCTCGCTGAGGCCGAGCTGTCCTGGGTCTGCGCCGATACGCTCACCACGAAGGGGCGCCCGGCAATGGTCGTCGTGTACGGGAGGCTCCCGGTGTGGGCTTTCGTCGCGTCAGTAGCCTCGTCGTGCTCGCCAGGCGATCGCCCGGGCCCGACGCACCTCGCGAGGGATCCAGCGGTGGCGCAGTGGGTGTCTGATGCGGTATCCGAACATTTGGTCAGCCTTCTTCGTCCTCAACGATCGGCTTCGGCGTGTACGGTTTGACCTGGCCAGCTTTCATCTGAGCCACGCCTGCCTTGATGCTGGCGACGAGCTCGGGGTTGGCGAGGACAGCGAGCTCCCGCTCCGTGATCGAGACGATCGGCGTGAGCAGGATGTCCCCGCCATCCAGCCGTTCGACCCGGTAGCGCTGGGCGGTTGCGATGCGGCCGAGCGGTGCGCGGCCGCGGGAGTCGAGCTCCACTTCGAGTGTCTTCATTTGAGGTCCCTCCCGGTCCAAAGCCCACGATACACCTGTGTATACCTCGTGTCAATCCCCAATTGGACACATTACCCATATTGTGCTACGGTACAGGAATGGAGTTCACGCTTTTCCTCACTGAGGATGCCCAGGCGGTACTCGACGGACTCGGAGCCTCTGACGCCAAGCAGGCTCGGAAGGTCGACAAGTGCCTAGCCAGGTTGGCCCAGAACCCTCGCCATCCGGGGCTGAACTCCCATTCCTTCTCCAGTCTCGATGCGGTGTTTGGTGCCCCGGTCTGGGAGTCCTATGTCGAGAACAATGTGCCAGGAGCGTGGCGCGTTTGGTGGGTCTATGGGCCCGAGCGAGGCGAGATCACGGTCGTGCTCATCGGCAAGCACTCCTAACCGAACAGGCTGCCCAACTCATCGGCCGCTGCCCGGTCAGCTTCCTCGGTGGCGTTGGCGTAGATGTCGGCCGTAGTCGTCACCCTGGCGTGCCCCAGCAGCCCCGAGACGGTCGGGAGGCTGTGACCGCGGGCGAGCAACTCCGTCGCCGTGAAGTGGCGTAGGTCGTGGAACCGGCACGGCACGCCGGCCCGCTCGGCGACTCGGTGGAAGGCGACGGTGAGCGACATCGGATGTAGCGGGAGGTTCCCGAGCTCGTCGTGCGACCACACGTAACCGTTGCGCTCGATGGTCAGACCGAGAACCGTGGCGTCGGCCTGGGCGTCCTTGTGGCGCTGCGTTAGGACGGCCAGCGCCTCATCGGAGACGTGGATGGTGCGCTGTTGGTGGGTCTTCGGGTCCTTCTCGGCCACCTCGGTGCCCACCTGGTAGATCGAACGCCTGACCTGCACCGTGCGGGCTGTCCAGTCGACATCGTGCCAACGGAGCCCGTAGATCTCGCCGCGCCGCTTGCCGGTCATCGCCGCCCACTGGAAGATCTGGACGAGATCTCGCCGGCGCGCAGAACGAGCTTCGGTGAGCAGCTTTCGAAGCTGGTTGACGCTCGGCGGCTTGATCGCGAGCGGGGCGACTGTGCCTGGCCGGGCGCGCTTGGCCACGTTCGCATCCACCTAGCCCCACCGGAAGGCCTGCTCGAGCGCCGCGTGGATGAGGCGGTGGTAGTGACGCACCGACCTCGGTGGGAGGCATAGAGGGAGTCCAGGTGCCGGGCCGTGAGCTTGTCGAGCCGCACCGAGCCCAGCGCCGGCCGGATCACCCGCTCAATCTTCTCCCGGTCGGCGCCGAGGGTGGTGGGGGAGGCGCCCATCTTTTCCCGGTGCTCGAGCCAGCTGTCCAGGAGAGCCCCGAACATGGTCGACGTGCCGCCGTGCTTCCCCTCGGCCACTTCGGTGATGAGCTTCGCTCGCAGCTTGCGTGCCGCCGCTTCGCTGCCTCGAGTCGTCCGGCTGAGCTGGCGCACCTTGCCGCTCACCGGGTCCTTCGAGACATGAACGCGCACCTCGTAGGAGCCGTTCGGTAGCCTTCGGATGCCCCGCTCGATCGGGACCGGCATGTTAGAGACCCGCCATTGGGGTCAAAGCGTAGGTCCGGTTGAGGATCGGATGGGATGCACCGAACTGGCCAAGATAAAATGCCAGGTCAGCCCCCGTGGCCGAGTGGATGAGGCGAGGGACTTCTAATCCCTTCTACGTAGGTTCGAATCCTGCCGGGGGCGCCAAACCACCCAGTGCGCGAACCTTCTCCGGTTCGCCACCACGGACGCGGAACCACGGCACGACCTTGTCGCGGCTCTCGGCGCGCACCTCATGGACGAGCGCCTGCAGCAGCGCCTTGCGAGCCGGGGTGGCGCCGTTCGCTGAGCGCGTCGTCGATCTGGGCGCGTAGCGCGGAAAGCTCGGCGTCGCTCGGCACCTCGGCCGAGGCCTGGTCCATGGCCGCGAGCAGCTCCTCTCGGCGGGAGCGCAGGTCGGTGATCTTGGTGCCGAGCTTGGCCAGCCGGGCGCCGCACTGGGCTTCCGAGAGGGTTCCGGCCTCGAAGGCGCCGAGGTAGCGCTCGATGGCCTCTTCGGCCTTGGCGGCCTCGGTGTCGGTGAAGGCCAGTTCTTGCTCGTGCTGGTCCCGCAGACCCTCGGCCCGTTCTCGTGCCGCGAGCACGGCCCGCTCGATGAGGTCGCTGCGCTCGTAGGTACGGCGCAGGGCGTTCAGCACGGCGGCATCCAGCTCGTCGGCCGGGAGCCGCTCGGCGTCGCAGTGCTTGGTGCCGTAACGCTGGCGGGTGCCGCACGTGTAGTAGCGGTACCGGTAGCGACTCCCGACGGCGGAGTTGCCGACGAAGTGCTTGCCGCAGCGTTCGCAGATGATCAACCCGGCCAAGAGGTAGTCGGACGTGGCCGAGGCGCGCTTGGAGTAGTCCTCGCCGCGTTCGCTCAGCAATGCCTGGACGCGGTCGAACAGCTTCGCCTCCACCAGGTGCTCATGCGGTGCCGGGTGCAAGGCGCCTCGGAAGTAGACCTGGCCGACATAGACCGGGTTGCGCAGCAGGGTGAGCACCGAGGTGTGGCTCCAGGGCTGTCCGGTCTTGGTGCGATGTCCGGCCTCGTTCAGCCAGTTGGCGACGGCGCGGGCACCTTCTCGGCTGTGGGCGTAGCGGTCGAAGATGAGCGGCACGAGCGGCGCCTCGCTCTCCAGCGGCACCAAGAACCCAGTGGCCGGATCGGGCAGGTAGCCGAAGGGCCGTGACCCTCCGCACCAACCGCCGCGGGCCGCTTTGCGTTCCATGCCGGCGATCACCCGGTCGACGATGGTGGCCCGCTCGAACTCGGCGAAGACGCCGAGCATCTGGACCATCATCCGCCCCGCCGGCGTCGTGGTGTCGAAGGGCTCGGTGGCCGAGCGGAACGCCACTCCGGCGGCGTCGAGCTCTTCGAGCAGCTGGGCCAGGCCCCGCACCGAGCGGGCGAAGCGGTCCACCCGGTAGACGAGCAGCAGGTCGAAGCGATTGGCTTTTGCCTCGGACAGCGCCCGCTGGAGGCCCGGTCGTTCGGTCGTCGCCCCCGAGGCCTGGTCGGTAAAGCGCCGAACCAGTTCCCAGCCGTCCTGGCTGGCCACGTAGTTGCCCAGCCGTTCGGCCTGGGCTTCGAGCGAGTAGGGCTGATGGTCCTCGTCGGTCGAGATCCGGGTGTAGGTGGCCACTCTCATAGGCACGTTCCTTTCGCTGGGCAGTAGGTCATCTGGCGGAGCAGACCTCCGCTGGGGTGAAGAATCAAGCGCAGTCCTCCTCGCTGGTTGCGGGACGCTCCAGGTACGGGGCCAACAGGTCGGCCAATGCCACCGAGGGCGGCCTGCTCGTGGGCATCGTCCAGCTCGACGTAGCGAGGGGACATCAGCACCACTGGTCGCTGGCGGCACGTCTGTTGGCGCGCCGATGACGCGGCCGTAGGGCCGGTGTGACGGTGAATCGGGTGGTTGGTAGCCATGGGTCAGCCCACGACCGGGTGCGCGCCGCCCGACATTGACGCTCCATCGCGTCATGAAGTCAAGGGGTCTGGTGAAGATTTCTGAGAATCTTGCGACATGGCCATTGCCAGCACTACCGAACGCCACGACCCACTGACCCGGCGGCCGGTCCCCCGTTCGCGGGGGACCTCGTGGAGTAGGCAACAATATGTCACGTGACGAGTTCTACACCGCAGACGTGCGAGTGGTGTGGCCGAGCGCTCCCGCCTCGGGGAAGTCGAGGACCCCAAGCTCGCTACTGCAAACCGTCATGCCGCCAGCGGGCCTACGAAGCTCGGCTCATGGCGAAGGCGATCGGAGATCCCCAGCGCTCACGACGCCAGCCCGTCGCTGGCACATCGAGGGAACTCCTCGAAGTCGTCGGCAGACTGGAGGCTCTGGCAGCCGTGAACGAAGAGACTCGCTCCTCGGTCTTTGCCGCCCTCAAGTCCGGTGACTTGCCGGACTATGCCTCCGCGTACCAGGCCCTCTTCGCCGCCGTCGCCATGCTCAGACCAGCGCAGGCGGCGCGAGTCATCGATGCCACGTTGGCGTCAGAAGGTTGATCTGCGGTGGCTCATGCTCGCGATAGTTGCCTGCTGCCGTACGAATCCTCTTTGAGTCAAGACCCCTATTTCGGACCGTCGATGGGCGCGACGAATCGGGCCGCCATGGAAGACGACAACGGCGTAGGGTTTCTATGGGTTCGGGAGTGACTTCGCCGAAGAGCCGGTCGCGCAGGGTGAAGAGCCGGTCACGCAGGCATGGAGTCGTCCCTGAGTGTCCTCCCGGACCCCCTATCGGGCGTCGAGGACCAGCTGGCGATAGACGGCGTTGGAGATCTGACGCTTGAGAGAGCGCGAGCGCTTCCTTCTTGGTCTTGCCCTCAGCGACCTTGCGCTCGAAGTAGATGCGTCCCTCGGTGCCCGGGTTGCGGATCTGGGTGACGGCGGCCATGTGCAAGGTGTGGTTCAGCCTGCGACTGCCCTCGCATGGAGAGGCGATGCACTGTCCGCCCACCAGAGGAGAACTCGACTGGGGCCGTGCCGTTGTAGGAGGCGTAGGCGTCCCGGTTGGCAAAACGCCGGATGTCACCGGAGTACCCGATCAGCGACGCGGCGTGGATGGGCCCCACTCCATAGACCTCGGTCACCGACGTCCCTGATGCCTTGACGGCCAGGCGGATCCGCCGATGCGACTCCTTGGTCTGGGTATCGAGGCGGCGCACGTCGTCGAGCAGCTCGAGGATGAGGTCGAACGCGCATCTGCTGGGCCGGTGACTCTGGGCTCACCTTCGCCAAGAGGGCTTCGGCGTCAGAAACGTACATTTCCTTGGCAATTCCGCCCGGAGCGAGCTCGGAGAAGAGCGAGTGCAGCCGGCAGACCACCCGAGCTCGCTGGCGGCCCAGATCCCAGTTCCGCTTGGAAAGAAGACGGAGGACCTCGGCGTGATCGGCCGGCTCGACCTGGCGAAGCGCCGGGGCCCGCAGGGCGGCAACGGCGATCGAGTGGGCATCGTTGGGGTCGTTCTTGTTCGACCGCTTGGTGGCCAACACCCGGATGCGCGCGGCCAGGGTGGCCGGCACATCGAGGACGTCCTCGCCACGGGCCACCAGCTGCTGGGCCAAGCAGGTAACCCATGCCCGCCCACGGACTCGATGGCCCAGGTGCGCTTCTCGAATGGCTCAGCCCAGGTCAAGAGCTGGTCGACCTGGCGGAGCGTTGCTCGGACCTTGACGCTGGCAATCTGGTCCTCGTCCCTGCCAATGGCCACCGCGGTGTGCGATGCCTTGTGGGGGTCGACCCCGATCATCACATTCATGAATACCTCCTTGGTTTGGTGGAAACCACGGGGGCACTCCTGCTTATGGACTGTTCGTGCTCGATCCTCTTTTGAGCCACACCGTGGCGAAGCCCGAGCGGGAGACTTTTCGTTAATAGGCCAACTGGCACAGACCAGCGGCAGGCACTTTTGAGTCAGTCCCGCAAGGACCTCTAGATGCTACGAATCAGCCGCAGCACCTGCCACCAGTCTCAAGCAGGCACAACGGGGCTAGGGGGTTCAGGCGGCGGGCGTCCGGTATCCGGCATGTCGGGCGGTCGGACTTGGCTTGTAAACCGACCGATCGGTATGTTTTACTATTGCTGATGCCAACGAGCACTACGGGGGCCCGTCAACAGCGCGCCGAGCGAACGCGTTCGCTCATTATCGACACCGCAGCCCGGGCTTTTGCCGAGAATGGCTTCGACGGCGTCTCCCTCAACGATCTCATCCTCGCCAGTGGGATGAGCAAAGGCGCGTTCTACTTCCACTTCTCGAACAAGGAGGAAGTCGCCCTCGCCGCCTTCCGGGCCAAGCAGCAGGAGCTGATCGCTCGACTCGGGGCAGATGCGGAACCGGGTGCTTCCGCGAGCGACGAGCTGCGTAGTGCCTTGCGACGCCGAGCGCGGCTGATCTCCGACGACCCCACCATGCACTGTGTCGTCCGCCTGGGAGCCGACCTGAGCGTCCGTTCCGGCCCTGGCTCGGAGTACGCGTCGTTCCAGGCGCTCGGAGTGCAGTCCATCGCCGACCTAATCGAGCGTGGGGTTCGCTCGGGAGAGTTCGCGGCGCGTCTCGATCCCCTCTCCACGGCTCGGGCGATCTTTGCCTGGATCGTCGGAATCGACTCACTGTCGCTCCTGGACTCGGGCGGTAAGGACCTCTGGGAACGAACCGAGGAGGTCCTGGCCCTGATGATGCCGACGCTCGCCGCCCGACATCCCACCCATCCGGCGAAGAAGGCCCGCTCCGCTGCAAGTCGAAACAAGACACCGAACGCCAGGAACACGAGAGCGAGGTAACGATGAACACGAAGACCGATCTCACCGTCGGGGGCGACAAGCTGCCGCCGCTCATCCCCAGAACCATGAACAGGCTGACCGCACCCAAGAGTGGGCCCGCAGCAATGTTGCGACTCCACAGATGGATCTATGCCCGAAGTGATGGCCGGGTCGGTGCAGGCATGATCGGGGCGTGGACCCTCCTCTTGCGCACCGTCGGACGCAGAACGGGCCAGCCCCGGTTGACGGCTCTGGTATTCGCGGGACGGGGAAAAGATCATTGTGGCCGCCTCGAACGACGGAAAGGATCACGCACCGGCCTGGTTCCACAACTTGTGCGCCAGACCGGAAGTCGAAGTCCAGGTGGGTCGCAGGCGGTTCCCTGGAAGGGCCACGGTCATCGACTCGACGGATCCCGACTATCCACGGCTCTGGGAACTCATGAACGGGACCAACAACAGGCGGTATGACGCGTATCAAGCGAAAACGTCTCGGCCGATCCCTCTGGTGGCCATTGTTGCAAGCCCGAGGCAACCGACCCCATAGGCCATCCGCAACTTGCCAATACCGGTCGGGTGCGCGAAGGCTGCCCCAGTACGCCGGCTATGGGCTCAAGAGCCAGCGCCGATCGCTCCCAGGAGAGCGTCGTAGTCGAGGACGGCCCATCGCTCGGCAAGTTGGCCGTCAGCGATCCGCCAAAGAACCATCCCTCGCATTTCAACGGCTCGCCCTGTCGGTTCGATGCCAAAGAAGGGACCTTGATGGGTCCCGCGCCAACAGGCAAGAACGCCGACCATGTCACCACTTGCGATGCTCTGCTCCTCTCGCAATTGGATGTCCGGGAAGCCCGTTCGCACCATCGTGATCCAACTCTTCGCGCTCTCTGGGCCTGGTGGCGTGCCTGGCGGAGCGGCGTGGTCGATGAAATCTGGTCGAAGGTCACGGTCAGCGGCGCTGAGGTCTCCCTTGTTTATGAAGTCCTCGTAGTGACGAGAGACCAATACCTTGTTTGACACCGGAGGAGTCGTTGACATTCGACCAGCATTTCACCCTGTCGTCGGTTGAGCAGGGTGCCCCAATCCGCCGGCAGGGAGGCGACCTGAGGCGACCGCGGACGGAATCGCGCTTGCTCCGGTTAGCACGTCGGCTTGGGGGTAATCGCGGCGCCGTTACCCGTCTATTCGGCGGCGGTGTTCACGAGTCTCTTCGATTCGCTTATAGGACTCGGGCGGATGAGGCACACCGGCCAGCTCAGCCAGGCCCATCCGGCACCCGTCGTGGCCGATGGGCGCCCAGATCGCCTCGTGCGGCCGCTGTGTCGGCACCAGTGCCGCCGTTGCCACCGGGACGTTGGCTTGTGCCAGAGCGCGCCGTGCACCCGCCTCTCGGCGGGGGTGGCCGAAGCAGAACAGGACCCAATAGGCGTAGCCGCTGGCGATCTGGAGGTCCTCGTAGCTCTTGAGCTTCTTCTCCAGGCGCTCGAGGGTTTCGGTAGAGCGGTCGTATTCCAGGCAGAAGACCACCCTGGTGCTGCCTTCTTCCCACACCCCGAGCCCGTCGGGCCGGGCGATCTCGTTGAACTGGTAGGCGCAGTGGCGCTCTGACCACCACAGCGGCAGGGCACAGTCATCCCGCCGCCGGCCTTCGGCCACGAGAGCACTGAAGAAGCCGTTGGTGCCGACCAGGTGGGCGAGTCGCTGGCTGCGCCCGATGGCGAGAGCCTTCTCGTACTGCCATTGCGTCTGGTCGGGGTCCTTGTCCGCCTCGGCTGCGACCACCATGGCGCCGAGTTGGTCGAGCACGTAGTGGTACGGCTGCGACACGTAGCGACGGTCCAGCGGCTGGAACCGCTCCACCAGGCGGAGTTGGTAGAGCATGGTCAAGCGGTGCTGTGCAGTGTTGATGTTGTCGAAGTGCATTTCGGCCAGCTGGTCGGTAGTGAAGACGCGATGGCGGTAGAGCATGGTGAGGATGGAACGATCCCGCTCGGTCAGTCGATGGGCCACCGCCATGACCATCCGGCCGTCGACCTTTGGTCGAGAAGCAGTTTTCATACCAACCACCCCAATGAGTCGGGGTTCGCCACTGGCGGGGTGGGACCTGCCCCACGCTGGGAGAACTCGTCCCCCGACCCGGTCCTTTCAGGACTGGCGACCCTGATGGCGGGGGTAGTGGCGCCCCCGGCGCCGGGGTGCACGATCGCCCTCACTTGGCGTACCCCTCACGGCGGACCTTGGCATGACGTGCAGCCAGGGTGATCGCCGGTCCTTCAACTACTGGCTCGTAGTTCTAGGGGGTTCAGGCGGCGGGCGTCCGGTATCCGGCATGTCGGGCGGTCGGACTTGGCTTGTAAACCGACCGATCGGTATGTTTTACTATTGCTGATGCCAACGAGCACTACGGGGGCCCGTCAACAGCGCGCCGAGCGAACGCGTTCGCTCATTATCGACACCGCAGCCCGGGCTTTTGCCGAGAATGGCTTCGACGGCGTCTCCCTCAACGATCTCATCCTCGCCAGTGGGATGAGCAAAGGCGCGTTCTACTTCCACTTCTCGAACAAGGAGGAAGTCGCCCTCGCCGCCTTCCGGGCCAAGCAGCAGGAGCTGATCGCTCGACTCGGGGCAGATGCGGAACCGGGTGCTTCCGCGAGCGACGAGCTGCGTAGTGCCTTGCGACGCCGAGCGCGGCTGATCTCCGACGACCCCACCATGCACTGTGTCGTCCGCCTGGGAGCCGACCTGAGCGTCCGTTCCGGCCCTGGCTCGGAGTACGCGTGGTTCCAGGCGCTCGGAGTGCAGTCCATCGCCGACCTGATCGAGCGTGGGGTTCGCTCGGGAGAGTTCTCGGTGCGTCTTGATCCCCTCTCCACGGCTCGGGCGATCTTTGCCTGGATCGTCGGAATCGGACTCACTGTCGCTCCTGGACTCGGGCGGTAAGGACCTTTGGGAACGAACCGAGGAGGTTTTGGCCCTGATGATGCCGACGCTCGCCGCCCGACATCCCACCCATCCGGCGAAGAAGGCCCGCTCCGCTGCAAGTCGAAACAAGACACCGAACGCCAGGAACACCAGAGCGAGGTAACGATGAACACGAAGACCGATCTCACCGTCGGGGGCGACAAGCTGCCGCCGCTCATCCCCAGAACCATGAACAGGCTGACCGCACCAAGAGTGGGCCCGCAGCAATGTTGCGACTCCACAGATGGATCTATGCCCGAAGTGATGGCCGGGTCGGTGCAGGCATGATCGGGGCGTGGACCCTCCTCTTGCGCACCGTCGGACGCAGAACGGGCCAGCCCCGGTTGACGGCTCTGGTATTCGCGTGGGACGGGGAAAAGATCATTGTGGCCGCCTCGAACGACGGAAAGGATCACGCACCGGCCTGGTTCCACAACTTGTGCGCCAGACCGGAAGTCGAAGTCCAGGTGGGTCGCAGGCGGTTCCCTGGAAGGGCCACGGTCATCGACTCGACGGATCCCGACTATCCACGGCTCTGGGAACTCATGAACGGGACCAACAACAGGCGGTATGACGCTTATCAAGCGAAAACGTCTCGGCCGATCCCTCTGGTGGCCATTGTTGCAAGCCCGAGGCAACCGACCCCATAGGCCATCCGCAACTTGCCAATACCGGTCGGGTGCGCGAAGGCTGCCCCAGTTCGCCGGCTATGGGCTCAAGAGCCAGCGCCGATCGCTCCCAGGAGAGCGTCGTAGTCGAGGACGGCCCATCGCTCGGCAAGTTGGCCGTCAGCGATCCGCCAAAGAACCATCCCTCGCATTTCAACGGCTCGCCCTGTCGGTTCGATGCCAAAGAAGGGACCTTGATGGGTCCCGCGCCAACAGGCAAGAACGCCGACCATGTCACCACTTGCGATGCTCTGCTCCTCTCGCAATTGGATGTCCGGGAAGCCCGTTCGCACCATCGTGATCCAACTCTTCGCGCTCTCTGGGCCTGGTGGCGTGCCTGGCGGAGCGGCGTGGTCGATGAAATCTGGTCGAAGGTCACGGTCAGCGGCGCTGAGGTCTCCCTTGTTTATGAAGTCCTCGTAGTGACGAGAGACCAATACCTTGTTTGACACCGGAGGAGTCGTTGACATTCGACCAGCATTTCACCCTGTCGTCGGTTGAGCAGGGTGCCCCAATCCGCCGGCAGGGAGGCGACCTGAGGCGACCGCGGACGGAATCGCGCTTGCTCCGGTTAGCACGTCGGCTTGGGGGTAATCGCGGCGCCGTTACCCGTCTATTCGGCGGCGGTGTTCACGAGTCTCTTCGATTCGCTTATAGGACTCGGGCGGATGAGGCACACCGGCCAGCTCAGCCAGGCCCATCCGGCACCCGTCGTGGCCGATGGGCGCCCAGATCGCCTCGTGCGGCCGCTGTGTCGGCACCAGTGCCGCCGTTGCCACCGGGACGTTGGCTTGTGCCAGAGCGCGCCGTGCACCCGCCTCTCGGCGGGGGTGGCCGAAGCAGAACAGGACCCAATAGGCGTAGCCGCTGGCGATCTGGAGGTCCTCGTAGCTCTTGAGCTTCTTCTCCAGGCGCTCGAGGGTTTCGGTAGAGCGGTCGTATTCCAGGCAGAAGACCACCCTGGTGCTGCCTTCTTCCCACACCCCGAGCCCGTCGGGCCGGGCGATCTCGTTGAACTGGTAGGCGCAGTGGCGCTCCGACCACCACAGCGGCAGGGCACAGTCATCCCGCCGCCGGCCTTCGGCCACGAGAGCACTGAAGAAGCCGTTGGTGCCGACCAGGTGGGCGAGTCGCTGGCTGCGCCCGATGGCGAGAGCCTTCTCGTACTGCCATTGCGTCTGGTCGGGGTCCTTGTCCGCCTCGGCTGCGACCACCATGGCGCCGAGTTGGTCGAGCACGTAGTGGTACGGCTGCGACACGTAGCGACGGTCCAGCGGCTGGAACCGCTCCACCAGGCGGAGTTGGTAGAGCATGGTCAAGCGGTGCTGTGCAGTGTTGATGTTGTCGAAGTGCATTTCGGCCAGCTGGTCGGTAGTGAAGACGCGATGGCGGTAGAGCATGGTGAGGATGGAACGATCCCGCTCGGTCAGTCGATGGGCCACCGCCATGACCATCCGGCCGTCGACCTTTGGTCGAGAAGCAGTTTTCATACCAACCACCCCAATGAGTCGGGGTTCGCCACTGGCGGGGTGGGACCTGCCCCACGCTGGGAGAACTCGTCCCCCGACCCGGTCCTTTCAGGACTGGCGACCCTGATGGCGGGGGTAGTGGCGCCCCCGGCGCCGGGGTGCACGATCGCCCTCACTTGGCGTACCCCTCACGACGGACCTTCGCATGGCGTGCCGCCAGCGTGATCGCCGGTCCTTCAACTACTGGCTCGTAGTTCGCATTCTGGGAGGCCGGGGGC
>CAWHYR010000005.1:0-124732 GCA_963833735.1 uncultured Actinomycetes bacterium
ACCCGAAACCTGCGGATTAAGAGTCCGAGGCGGGGGAGTCTGTGGAGTCAGTCCAAGTCTGTGACCTGCGAGTTACATCCAGTGTCGATCCAGGGATTCGGTTGATTTCCACCCAGTACCACCCAAATAGTGGGTTGGATAGTGGGGGAGGTTCTCCGTGGCGGCCGGGGGTTGTGAGGGATCACGGTCACTCCGCGGTCTATTCTGATCCGTGATCCGGTATCATACGGACCGTGGATGGAAAGGCCGAAGCAAGCGCAATCCTTCGTCAGTTGCGGCGAGACAATGGTCTGACTCAGCGCGACTTGGCCGCGAAGGCTGGCGTCCCCCAATCGACGATCGCCGAAGTCGAAGCTGGACAAAGAGAGCCATCACTCACTCTCCTGAGCAGGATCGCCGAGTCCGCCGGCCAGTCGATCGCGATACGGCTGGCCCCTTTGCCGCGGCACAGTGCGGTTGCCACCGCCAACACGATCAAAGATCGGCTGTATGGGGATGCGGGTGAAGGGCTGTCACTCGATGTTCGTGAGGATGGTGCGCTTCGCGCTGTCATCGATCTGAAAGACGCCCTCCGGCGATCCAGCGATGAGGGATTCGATGCCCTTACCGGCCAGGCTCCAAGCCTCGTCGGGGACACGCGTTGGGATGCTTTCCTCGCTGCGATAGTTGAAGATGAGGCTGCCAGGAAGGCGATCTCTCCACCTCGCTGGACCAATGACCCGAAGAGGTTCAATCGACCCTTTTGGTATCTGTCCAAGAACCCGAGATTCCACACCTGGGAGATCGCCAACTCGCCTGGAGCGCTCATCCGTCATGGCGTGTTTGCTGCGGAAGATGAACTTGAGAGTGTCTGATCTCAACCGGGACGAAATGGAGTCGGCACTCGCCGAGCTTGCAAACCAACTCAACGCTCTCAACGTCAAGGCCAAGATCTACCTGGTTGGCGGAGCGGTCATGGTGCTTGCCTTCGATGCTCGGTTCACCACCGGAGACATTGATGCCTCGATTCATCCGACAGATGACGTGCTCGCCGCAGCCGCTGAGATCGGTGAACGCCGAGGGCTCGGTGCAGAATGGCTCAACAACTCGGCTCAACAGTTCATACCGATATTCAAGGAGCCCAACTGGCAACCGATTCTCAAGTCGGGGAACGTTGAGATCGTCGCCGCCGATGAGCGATCGATGATGGCCATGAAAATGCGTGCCGGCCGTGGGTCGCGGGACCGCCTCGACATCAACTTCCTCGTCAAAAGATGTGGCATCACCAGCGTTGCCGAGGCATTGCAGCTGTATGAGGAGTTCTTTCCCGAAGACCCGCTTCCAGATCGAACTCTTCCGCTGCTCGACGAAGCCATCGCGGCGCTTGGTCCCCAGTCACCGTGACTTCGTCGGCAGTCGAGGCTCGGCCTATGGGGCATAAGCCCTAGAGCGCGCCTGAAACCCACAAACCCTTGTGTGCCGAAGCGGGTCTACTCCAGAACGAGTCCCACGTTGTAGGGCTGTATGGCGGTCTCGCGGCGATGGTACACGTCGAAAGCGAGAGCCCGTCCCCCGAGGTCGTGGCCATCGCCTCGTTTCGTCATCCCATTGGGCCATCGCCTTCGCATTCGTGTGCTTGCTCACAGCTCGACGCCTCTTCCTGCGTCAACGTGCGCTTGTATCTCAGCGCTACCAATGGTTCGAGATTGGTTGCTCTCGACACGACTGAGAGCGGTGGCACGGTCGGCCGCGGCCAGTGCCCGCTGGCGTTGACTCGTCTGTTCGATACTGATCGTGTTGCCCAGCTTGCCAACTGGGTTCTGTCCGCTGAGGTGCCAGCGGTCCCGGTAGGCGGCGATGGTCGAGACTTCCCTTATCCAGCGTTCGCGCCGGGCCGGGGAAGCTGGCGGGGTCCCGAGACGTTGTATCCAACTCTCGCCGGACTCCACTGCTTGGTCGGCCAGTGAACGGGCTCGCCCTTCCATGGCCTGGTCACGCTCGCTCAGAGCTTGCGCCAGCTCGGGGTCGCTCACGCGCTGGATCCGGGGGATGAGGCCGGCGATCAGGTTGTCGGCTTGCCGGTTCCGACCACCGGCCGCCTGGGTCCAGCGATCCACCCGGCCGTGCAGTACAGCGGCAACGTCGACAGCATCGGCCAAGGATCGGCCGGCTACCAGGCGAGGAAGAGCGGCCTCTATGTCGAGGCCACGGGCTTCGGCGTCGCGGAAGGCGGCCTGAAGCGGGCCGTACGCTGCGCTGGCCCGAACTGTCTCGAGTTCTGCGCCACTCAGTCCTGATCGGGCGAGGAGGCTATCCCAGCGTTCTTGCTGGGCCATCGTGGCCAACGTCAGGTATTCGGCGGACAGCCTTTCCATACCCTCGGCCTCCGCCGATTGGCGCTGGATCATGTCGTGGGCGGCCACGTCGGCCCCCTGGTTGCGCAAGACCCCGACCAGAACCTCCTTGACAGTTATCGGTTCGAATGCTTGGTCGTGGGAGGTCTGTGGGTCAGGGTCGTAGTGGGTGTCGACGTACAGGCAGTTGGATGCCCGACCTCTCGTGGCCATGACGTAGAGCACTTCGCGGGTGGTCGTCGTTGAGACCAGAGCGTGGGCGGTGTCGACCGTGCGGCCTTGCGCCCGATGCGCGCTCGATGCGTAGGCCAGCTCGAGATGTTCGGAGACGTAGGCGGCCGGGAGGACTACCACGCCGCCACCGTTCGCCCGTTGCACCGTCATCGTCCCATCGTGATGCGTCGCTGTGACAACCCATCGATCACCGTTGCGGACCCAGTGTTGTCCCGTGGAAAGGCGTCGGTCGTTCTGGCGACTGATCACCAGGTCGCCAACCCCCGCTGTTCCTCCCCCCGCCACCGCCAACCCGTGCTCACTCACCGCACGGGCGGCGACTCGGTCGGCCCGGGCCCGGTCGTTGAGTTCGCTCACGGTACGAAGGTCGCCGGCGATCATCAGGCTTGTCTGACCCGATTCCGTATCGTCTTTCCAGGCCAAGTACAGGGCGTCGAGCATCTGGTCGCGGTCGCCATCGGCGATCCGGTCGTTGGTCGAGTAGGCATCGATGGCGTCGGGTGAACCCATCCGGAGCTCGACGCTGGCCCTCTTCTCCCAGAGGTGATGGAAGCGGCGCACGTCGGTCAGTTCGGGAGCGAGACCTTCACGATCGCGCACCAGGGCGGCGAAGGCGCCTCCGGCCTCGACCGCGCTGAGCTGGCCCTGGTCGCCCACCAAGACGACCTTTGCCCCCGCTCTCGCGGCGGCGCCCACGAGCTCGTCGAGAGCGAAGGTCCCGGCGAGGGATGCCTCGTCGACGATGACCAACTGGTCTGCTCGGAGGCGCCAACGGGCCAGCTCGTCCTCGGTGGTGCTGATGCGTTGGCGCAGTGGGGCCCGGGCATCCGAGACATTGGGAAGGAATCCGAGTGCAGTGCGGAGTTCCCTGATCTTGCCAACCCGTTCGGCTTCTCGGCGGTGCTCGAAGAGCCATTTGGCGGTGTTCTCGGTGTCGATGCCGAGTTCGCCCGCCAGCACCTCGGCCGCAGCGGCGGAGGGGGCGAGGCCAAGTACCGAACCCACGCCGTGTTCGGTCTCCCATGCCGCACGCAGGCCGGCCATCGTGGTGGACTTGCCCGTCCCGGCCGGCCCGATCAAGACGTCGAGTCGGCGCCCCGACGTGGCGATTTGTTCGATGGCCAGGATCTGATCAGCGGACAAGGTGTGGTCCCGGCGCGGCAAGTTGGCCTCCGTGACGGCGGCCACTGTGCGCGCGAGTGACCGCGGGAGCGCCGAACTGACGTCCGGCGTTGAGCAGGCGTCCCTCGGCCTCCAATAGCGTGGTGGTGGTGTAGACCTCGTGCCCTTTGGCCCGGAACCGACTCGTCCCATCGGGCCGCCGCAACGCTTCGGGAGTGTGGTGCAGTTCGGGTGCCGAGATGAGCAGCGATTGGCCGAGAGCCAGGTCGACCGTGCGCTCGCCGACGGCGACGCGCTCGTCGGGCGAGGCGAAGCGGACCCCGTGGAGCTGGCGGTGGACCTCGGCCAGGAGATTGGCTCGACTGAAGGTGGCCCGACGTTCGGCCACCCGTTCGACGGCGACACCGGCCGCGTCCGACAGAATCCCGTCGGCGAGGTCACCCGTGTGCAGTAGTGGCAGGTCGTTGCGGTCCGCCAGTTCGGCGACCCATGAGATCGGTTCGTCGCCGATGTCGGGTTCGGCGCGTCGGCGCCAGCCCTCTGTCATCTCGGCCAGGCTGTGATGCTCTTTGGCCGGGCGGGTCTCAAGCGTGGCCCGGCGCCGCAGCTCGAGCACCTGCGCCGTTGTTGGTTGGCGGCCGTGGGCGGCGACGAACTCGCCCAAGAGCGCTGTCTTGCGTTCCTCGATGGCCGCGGAGCGCTGGGAGAACTCGGCCATCAGGGCTTCGGAGACGCCGGTCACTTCAAAGCGGAGTCGTTCGGAATGGCGCCGGCTTCTCCCGTCCCAGCCCCAGCCCAACTTCTCGGTCAAGAGATCACTGAGCACACCCTGGTGCATCTCGGAGAGGGTGACCACGGACTTGTAGAGGCCCCGCGAATCGAGCGTGCGCCAGACGCCGTCGGAGACCGACTGCGCCCGGTTGGCCACCACCACATGGTCGTGGAGCTGGGGGTCCCCGGCCCTCGAATCCCAGTGGGTGAAGGTGGCGGCCACCACGCCTTCGATGTCTTCTTGGACGACGCCGTTGGTGCCCGAGCGCGAGTGGAACACCTCACGCTCGGCGTAGGTGAGCACCACCTCAATGGCCCGGCGATGGCAGGCGTAGATCTGTGCCTTGGTGTCTCGGCCGCCGAGCGCCCAAGCCACAGAGACGGACTTGGAGGGGGAGAAGGTCAGGTCGAAGCCGGCCACCGGAGCGCGGAACCGGCCGCCCTTGGCCCGTTCCTCGGCCTCGATGCGCGCTGTCTCCTCGGACCTCTCGGCGGGGGAGTGATCCGCCGGAATGGCGGCCACCCGCTGGGCCACCCGCCTTGCCAAGGACAGGTGGGCTCGGTTGGGCTGGCGGCCGAGTGGCTGGCCGGTGACCGGATCGGCGCACATCCCGAGCAGATTGAACAGGTGCTGCTCGGTGACTTGTGACCCGTGCTCGACCCCGCGGCCGTCGTCGAGACCGGCCAGGCCGGCGCCCAAGAACACGCCGGGCGGGGTTCCGGATTCGACGTAATACCGAGTCAGATTGGAGGAGTGAGCCTGGAGCGCCGTCACCGACAGCGACGGACTCCATCAGGTAGCGATAGCCCGACCCCAAGGTCATCCTGCGTAGCGAGATCACGGCCTGCTCCCGTCCGCGGAACGGATCTCGTTCCATACCCAACAGAGAGCCGGCGGACCATCATCACCCCCTTCCGGCGAGCCCGACCCCCCTCGAATGCCACACGTGTGAAGAAATCTGATGGGGTCGATGGACGGCCAGACAGAACTGGTCGTATCGGGTCCGGGGGAATAACGGGGGAAAGGGCCAAGAGCGGCGTGGACGGGTGAGATGAGATGTCGGTCTGTGCGGCGCGAATATTGATGGGCAGAGTTGTGGTCCTCGGCGGCGAACCGGCGGATGTGTCCGGGCGCGACCTCAGCTGGCCACGAAACGAGCGCGGACGCGCAACAGCCCCGGCGGAGCCGGGGCTGTTGCCAGGGCGGAATGAGGCGCTTTAGTTGTCGCTTTCGGTTCCCTCCCCGCTAGCCGCCAGCTTGGCTTCGAGCTCGGAAAGTCCGTAGCCACAGGCGGCGAGGAACTTGAGGTACGACACAAGAGCCGAGGTTGGCTGACGCCAGCCTGGGCGGACCCAGAAGCGGGCCTCGACTGATGCGACCACGGTCGCAGGGGATTGTGGGTTGTCGACTAGGGCCCCCCGGTCTACGGCGCGTAGCTCGTAGCTTTCGGGCGCGTTGGCCGCGCGCCGGGTATTGGCGTGATGGCCGACGCAGGAGCGTCATGGGTGGTTGCCATGGTGGCGCCTTTCTCTCAGACCGGTGCCGTGTGCCTGCCCGGGTCGGGCCACCGGCTGTGCCGGTGACCCTGCTCGGGACGTCGACGTCAGAACGAGATCACCTCAGCGTCCTGGGAGCCCGCCGACTCGGCACTGCCACGACGCTCGACACGATGCACGTCGGCGGTGGCAAAACGCAGGGATGGACCGATCTCGTCGGCCACGATCTCGACTTTGGAACGGTGCTCACCGTCGTCGGTCTCCCAACTGCGCTGCTCGATACGGCCGGTGACCACGACGCGCATCCCCTTGGAGAGGCTGAGCGCCACGTTCTCGGCCAGGTCACGCCAGCACACGACGTCGAAGAAGGACGTCGCCTCCTGCCATTCGGAGGTGGTCCGGTCCTGCCAGCGCCTGTTGACAGCAACGCCGAGCTGGGTCGTGGCCTGACCCTCCCTGGTGTAGCGGATCTCGGGTTCCCGGGTCAGGTTCCCGCAGATGGTGGTCGTGTTGCTCATGGTCTTGCTCCTTATGCTCTTGGCTTCGTTCCTTGCGAACGACGCCGCTGCGTCGTTCGATGAACGGCGACTCCCGCACCGGCGGCGAAGCGGGGTCAAGTTCCGGAGAGGGCAGCCCTTGGGCCGAGCAAGAAGTTCTGGCGGGTTCGCCCGCAGGGCGAACTTCACCGATCGCGAAGCCGCCAGAAGTTGTTGCGAGCCGAGCCGGGACTTGACGCCGTGGAGCGCCGGTGGTCCAGGTCCGGCAAGGGAGACGGGTGGGCCGCCGCCACGAACGCGAGCATCAGACAAGCTCGGGTCGAATAGGGGTGATTCATGGCTGCAGCCTGGACGGTGTCCGCAAGAGTAGACACGCAACTTGAGGAGCTAGGTAATGACCATCAAAGCGAATTGCCAAAACGGAATCGGACAGCGTGCGAGAACTCACTCAGACGGACGGCAATGCCGACCGTGTCTACACCGTCGTTGCGATGACGGACGAGCGGCGAAGTTGGCGATATGCGTTTGGTCGGGAAGACTCGCGGTACGCACGAAGGGGTCGCTAGACATGAAGCACTCCTTCAGGAATGACCGCTCTGACTGTCACGGAGTAGCCCAGAACAGGTTTCAAAGGATTCCCTTTCAAAGGATTCCCGTTGTGAACGTCCCACTAAATATCCGTTTTGACGTCCGCGGCGCGAGGTGGCGTCCGTGACCGCCTCCATCGTTACCGCGCAGACATCTGACGATCGGCTCGTCTACACCGTCGCCGAGGCTGGCGAACTGCTCGGGATCTCGCGGGCCTTCGCTTACGAGCTGGTGGCACGGGGTGAGCTTCCCGTGATTCGCCTCGGCCGGCGGCGTCTGGTACCTAAAGTGGCCCTTCTCACCCTGGTCAATCAGACCGGAGCCGAGGGCGGACGAACATCACAATCTGTCTGAGCCTGCGGCTTAAGAGTCCGAGGCAGGGGAGTCCAGGGGGTGCGTATAAGTCCACTGAACTGGTGTTATGTCTTTACCTCGTCCAAGGAATTAGGCGCATCGCGTTCCCGTATCGCTGAGAAAGTGGGGCGGATAGTGGGGGACGGATAGTGGGGTGGAGGCAGCTGGTCCTGGGTTCCGCCGTCCGCTGAGACATAGTCCAACGGCTCGGCGAAGAGCTCGGTTTCCGGTGGTTCAAGTCACGGGTGGCGCGCGAGGCTCGGACGCCGGTGTGGCTCATCGAGGCTCCAGATACGTACCGCGTCGGCCCGGAGAGCTTCGAGCGCGGTGATGAGGGACGGCTCATTCCACCCGACGATCGCAAGTAGGCATAGCTTCGAGTGATCGTTCTGAACGGCTTACTCAGGTGCAACCGATGTATGAGAGCGTGAATGGGCGAGGTGATCCGGCCGACATGCCTGGGTTCGGTATAAGCCTTTCGCCCGATCGGGCCCTCAGCGAGCCGCGAGCCGCCACGCAACGCGCTGGAACTACCAGGCATCAAACTTCTTGGCGCGGGGCCATCACGGCGTGGATATGGGCCAGGCACGCAAAGGTGTATTCGTCACGGTTCTCGCCTCCCTCGAAGTCCCGAATTGGTGCGATCTCTATACTTCAAGAGACTCGAGCATCCCATTATCGATGGCCTCCCAGCCGAATCGGACCGTTTGCAGCGCGATGAGATCCTCAGGTTGTTGGCGCGGGCTGCACAGCATGTACATGAATCCGTGGATGGTCTGACGGCGCCACGCCAGCCATGCCTCGTCCCATTGGATGTCGGGCCCGCCATGGACGACCAGTCGCTCGAGGTAGTGGCGGAGGATCGCCTGCTCGTGCTCGCGGCGGTCTTCCACTTCAAGCGAGCCGACAACGGCGTAGTTGAGGTCGTTCGCCCACCGACCAAGGACGGTAGACCAGTCGTACAGACCAGGGTTTCCGTCAAGGTCGAAGAACATGTTCCCCAGATGCGGATCGCCGTGGAGGATGCACTTCGGTTTCGGATCCTCAAGGAGGTACTTGTTGACGAGCGCCCGCTTGACGACGTTTCGGTCGAGCAGTTCCGGCGGGAGGAACTGGTTGTGCTCAAAATGCGTGCGCTTGTCCCACCACCATTCCTGAAACGAGCCGAAGATACCGATCTCCTGCTCCGCCATAGCCTTGACGTCGTGGGCGGGCGCCGCGGCTACCCAATCGAGCCCTGCGATCTCTGCGGCGTCGATCGACAACGCGTGTAGCTGAGCGAACTGGTCCGCCAGTCGGTAGGCGATCTCGGGCTTCGAACGACGCGCCAGCGGAGCCCAGTACCACGTTGCGCGCGTAGAGGTCCTCCGTGACAATGGCAGTGCCGCCCCGGCCGACCGTGGCAAAGTGGCAGTACGGCACGTTCAAGTCGGGGAGCAGTGGCGCCACGTCCTGATAGAAACGAGCCTCGCCGCCGATGCCGTACGCCGTCACCGGCTTGCCGGCGGCCTCCGCCTCAGCCCGTTGCTGCAGCGCCCGAGGCGTCCACTGACCCTTTACGTACAGCGTCGGCGGCAGCCGCGCTTCGTGGCCGGCGCGATTGTAGTTCAGCACTACCCGCACGGTCGTTTCACTTCCGTGACGCACCTGGGCATGGCTCAGGTGCGTCACGACCACCTCCGGATGCTCCACCTGAAGCGCGGTCGTCATCCACGCCGCGGTGATGCAGTCGACGTCCTTCGGTGCGGATACCGCGTCGCCGCGCGCGATGCCATTTGTCTCCTCCCGTTCGCAACCGACAGTAGCAGCGGTGCCCCTGATACGGGACGGCCGGAGTCGCTATGCCCGACGGTCATCGGACTATCGGTTGAAGAACCTCTGGAGCCTCACTTCACCACCCCGACCCTCTTGGCCATATGCTCCAAATCTACGTCGATGACGCGGCGAAAGGTGTGCTCCGCTTCATCGAAAATGAGGAGGGATGTCCGAGCGTCCGAACGAGTTCCGTGACCGTATCGATGTCTGTCATACGGTACCCACTTCAGTTGATCCTGCGAATTTACATTAGCCGATCGCCACTTTTACATCAGCTGATTGCCACTGCCGATCATGATCTGTGCTCCGGTGATGTACCGGGCATCGTTCGATGCAAGCCATGCCACGGTCGCGGCGACGTCTTCCGGTTCTTGCACCCCGGCGCGGAGTGCCGACGCCAAGATACCCGGCATCTTCGGGTCCGAAAGGATCGCTGGAATGAGGTCGGGCTCGGTGCTCATAAGGGTGTTCACTCCATTTGGGTGAATCGTGTTAACTCGGATGTCGTACTCTCCGACCTCGATCGCCAGGACCCGACAAAGTCCGACGATGCCATGTTTGGCGGCAGAATAGTGCGCCTCATACGGCAGGCCTCGGTAGCCGCCGATGGAACTTGTCATGGTTATCGAACCACCATTCCCCGCCCTGATCATGTGGGGCACGGCCGCCTTGACCGTGGTCCAAACACCAGTGAGGTTCACATCGATCATGGTGCGCCACTGTTGCTCGGTGAGCTCCCACGTGAGTCCCGCTGTCACTATTCCGGCGTTCGCGACGACAATGTCGAGACGACCACCGAGGGCGGCAACACCGTCAAAGCAGACGGTCTCCATAGCTGTTAAGTCGCGCACGTCAACCTGTCGACTCAGAACACGGCGTCCTACTTCCTCGACCAGCCGAGCCGTCTCGACCAACTCGTCCGTAGTGGAGGGTGGGATTTTCGACGTATCGACGGGCCCGCAAACGTCGATGGCGATCACGTCGGCACCCTCCTCCGCCAACCGGACGCAATGCGCGCGCCCCTGCCCGTGTGCGGCACCGGTCACAAAGGCAACTTTGCCCTGAAGTCTCTGCATCGCCCGACCTCCAAGGCTGGCTTCGGAATGGGCCTAAATTACAACACGCATTGTGCACCAACTTCCGCCTGGAGGCTCCCCGCAATCAGGGCGCTGCGCCGTCATCTTCGAAGGGGTAGCGGTCGCGGCTGTGTCCGCAAAGACGCGGTCGTTGTTGGAGGCTGCACGTTGACGAAACCGGCGCATAGGGATTCGCTTACTCCGAGCGATGGATGGCCGGTTCAATCGGGTCGTGTCGGAGGAGCAGGACCAAGCCAAGCCAGCGCTAACGTGACCCGATGGCGATTGATCCCGACGACTCATCCGCCGATCCATGGTCTAATCGCATTCCGGTCGTTAACTACGGCGGTCCATATTATGGCAGCTTTCTCGCGAGCTTCCGCGACCTTCAAGACGCGGTATCGTGGGCGAGTCCTCCCGCATTGGAGTGGGCCGAAATAGACAGAGCTGTCCGGCATCTAGTCGACCGCTTGGGTATGTGGGCCGCCGCCGAGAGGGAGCAGCCGGCGGGCACTCGACTGGACCTCCCCGGACGTGGCCATCCCTTTCTGCTTCCGTTCGTCCCGGCCGAAAGTACCGACACCATGGTCCGGGGCAGCGTCATCTTCCGGCGCTTCCATCTGGGCGGCAATGGCGCCGCTCACGGCGGCGCGTTACCTCTGCTGTTCGACGAGATTCTCGGCCGGCTCGCGAATGCCGGCGGTCGGCCTACTGCTCGAACTGCATACATCACTGTCAACTACCGCCACGTCACCCCGATCAACGTCGAGCTGCATGTCGATGCGACGTTCGATAAACACGAAGGCCGAAAGCGGTGGGTTTCTGGTCGGCTATGGGACGGCGATACTGTCGTCGCCGACGCGGACGGACTTTTCGTCCAGTTGCTCCCGGGCCAGCCCTAGCCGAGAGAGCGAGCGGCTCGGGCTCTCAACCTTGTGCCGGTCGAGAGCAGGGTTCCTCGGCCTGGCATTTCGACGAGCCCTCTGCAGCGGATGCAAGCGATGCGCTTCTTCGTAGTACCTGGAAGGGCTGGGCCGACCTAGGCCCAAACAGGGACTCCTTCATTGGAGAGGTCAAGTCTTGTTACTTAGCGTCTTCTCCAGCGATCTCGCGTGGTCGAAGGACCAACTCCTGGGTGAAGGTTGCCACAGGTGCGCCATCCTGGGAGTGGAACGTACCGAGTACGAGGCCACGCGCGTGTGTGTACGCGAGCGTCTCCACGCTCATCAAAAGCCATGCGTCAGCACGCGTCAGCCGATGGAGCCAAAAGGCATGGTCAAGGCTAGCCACCATTCCGAATCTGCTCATCCCTCCCAGTTCGACTCCGATCGATGTCCCGGTTCGGAGATCGGACATAAACACCAGCGCCGCATTATGAAGAGCCGGATCGTCAGGTAACGACTCCCGCGTGCGTACCCATACCCGTAGCATTCCGATCGATGATTCCTCGGATCGGTTTGGAACCTCGCGTAACGCAACGGCAACTTCTGAGCTTTGGCCGCTGTTCAGCTCTGAACACGAGTCAGGCGGCGGGACACTGGGAATCCGGCGCGTGAGCTTCACACTTGGCTCTGCACGGTGGAAGGACAGCGCCGCACTAAAGATGGCGACATCGTCTTGGCGAGCTACGACCTGGCGCGTGCTAAAGGATCGGCCGTCTCGAACTCGCTCAACGGCCACCGTCGTGGGTTTGCCAGGTTGGCCACTTCGAAGGAAGTAGGCGTGCATCGAGTGGATATCTCGATCTGGCTCGACGGTCCGTGACGATGCGAGCACTGCCTGTGCGGCGACTTGCCCGCCGAAGACCGTTGGCCTAGCCACCGTTGGGTTCGGGACTGTCCAGACATCTCGTTCCACCGCGCGAAGTGCTAGGAGGGTACCGAATTCCAAATCGTTCTCCGCAGACACGGCGAAGACCGTACTAGTAGCTCGATTCGCGCGAAATCGGACGGAGGATCCTGAAGACTCTTTCCCTAGAGCCGTAGAGATGATGGCGCAATGCAAAGGAGATCCGTAGTGTTCTCAGACAGTGCGTTGACGGACTCGATGTTCGTTGAGTACCGAGACTAACGACGCTCTGGAGTTGCGTCCATGACTCGCATGCTCGCTTCCGAGAGTCAGAACCTGGTCCTAAGCAAGGGCCAACCGCCCGACATGGATCGGTAGACCCGAGATCCCTTGCACAAGAGTCGTGATCCGTACCCACTTCCAAAGTGGGGAGCTACAGCTAGAGACTCCAAACTCCCTCGTTAATTTGGGCTACAAGCTCGGTGTCTCCGTACCGCTGAGTCAGGTATTCACGATGCTGTCCGGCTGCGGCATGGATGATTCGGCCGGTGACGTCGGTAGCCGCGTCGGAGGCGAGCCACGCGACAACCCTTGCGACGTGCACAGGATCAAGGTCGAGCCCTGGTGGCGGTGGCGCCGCTTTGAACATTGCCTCGTTCATCCTCGTGAACGCGGCAGGTGAGATTGCGTTCACCGTGATGCCATGCTCGCGACCCTGCTGGGCCAGAGTGATCGTCAAGGACCAAACCGCCGCCTTGGCCGCGCCGTAGCCGATACCGCCACCGCCTGGAATCTTCGTATCAAGTGCCACTTCCGACACTGTATTAATCACGCGGCCCCACCCTTGTTCACGCAAATGGGGCCATGCAGCACGTGCTGTCGAGAGAGACCCGTAGAAGTTGACCGCAAAACAGTGCTGAAGCGCTTCCTCAGTGACTGTCTCGATGGAGCCACCCGCGCTCAGACCGGCATTATTCACAACAATGTCAATGCGCCCAAACGCATCAATGGCACGCTCTATGGCGGTGGCGCCCCCACTGAAAGTGGAAATGTCGGAGGTGTCTGCCACGGCCTGTCCTCCGGTGGCACGGATCTCTTTGGCAACCTGCGCAGCGACCCTCGCGTCCGTGCCGGTCCCGTCAAGCTCCGCACCCACGTCACACACAACCAACGCTGCGCCCCGCTGAGCCAGAACCGTGGCGTAGGCTCGGCCGATGCCTCGACCTCCCCCTGTCACCAATGCAACTTTCCCCGTCAGCGGTCCCGGCATGGTCGTCCTCCCTTGTTGACGCTATCGAAGCGGCCTGCAACCCCGGGGGATTCGGTCGTCCCGCTCACCAAGCTGGAGCTCCGGCCGTTGTCCAGAGTCGCTTCTTGGGGGAACACCTGAGTAGCAAGAAACGTACCTAGGCCCGAGATCCCCGCAGGTCGTTCGAGGCGGCTTTGGTTCCGGTCGAGGAGGCCTTTCTGGGAAGCGGGCCAGCCCGTTCCGCCCGCCGGATCTTGGCCTCGGCACGATGGCGTCGCCAGCCCTGCCGTCGGAGAACCATGCGGGTCGAGATTGATCGCATCAGTCTCTAGGCAGTACCCGAGGCATCAGAGAAGCCGTGACGTTCCTAGCGGGCCTTGAAATCGTGTCCAACTGCCTAAATCACACAGTTGTTCGTGCTGACCGAACCCCGACAGGCCGTGGCGTCGGAGGTGTTCGTTCATGGCATTGCTCTCAATTCGCTAGTGCCTTCCAAGTCTGTACGACCCCGAGCATGCTTGATGTAGCGCCGCATCTCGATGCCTATGTGACGGCGGAATCATTCGCACAAGCAGCGCTCCGTCTGCTGACATGCCGTCCCATCGACGTCGGCGGGATGGCGCTGTATGGCGAGGACGTACTCCATCCTGAGCTTGGTACCCGAGGCTGGCTGGCCGATTCGATGTAGTGATGGAAAGTTCTGCGCTTGATGCGCATTTCCAAAAAAGCACGTGCCGAGGGCTTCCATCGCTCGTCAAAATTGAGCGTCCGAGTCCTTCGGGTAGCTTCGGCAGCGTGTTTCCTCCCGAAGCGCCCTGTAACCCTAGCGATTTGCGTCGAAAGTGAGTGCGGCGCAGAGCGGTGATCGTCCGACCGTCGACGACGGTGGCCGCGACAAGGCGGCGGCTCCGAGCTTGGGTTCCGACTGATCTCCCTTGTCTCGCGAGCAGTAGAGAGTATGCGGCGACCAGCGTATTGACAGCCCGGCCTTTGCGACCGTCGCCTCACGCTGCCACCGAGCGGTGTCCCGAGGTCAATCGAGGCCGAAGAATTTGACCGTCGCGTCAATCGCGCCGAAGTCCGACGGCGTCGCGAAGTGATCGACTCCGGCCAGCGTGACCAACGAGGCCGACGGTAGCGCCGCCATCAGCCGGTCGGCTGGTCCCACCCAGTCCCGGTCACCCAGCACGACCAGGACCGGGCAATGGACCTTGGACACCTCTTCCTCGGTGACCGACTGGCGCGGCCGGCGAAGGAACGCCGAGAGCGCTTTCGGGTCGTTGCCCGCGGTCTGAGCCAGCCGGCGGAACAGCCGAGCCCGAACGTCCTCTGGCTCTTCGCTGCTCTCGAGTGCCGCCACGAGTGCCGCCGGGTCGCCCGGTTCGAAGAAATTGTCTCCCAGTCCGAGGAGGACGATCCGATCGAAACGCTCCGGCTCGGCGACAGCCAGGCTCAGGAGCAGTTCTGCACCCGCCGAGAACCCGACGCCGCCGATGAGCCCGTCCGGCGGTAGCGCGCGGCGAACCTGTTCATCCACGTCCGCGTACTCCGCCGGGTCGGTCAGCGGGGAAGACGAACCGTGACCAGGGAGGTCGATGGCGGGGACGGTGACACCGAAGTCGGCCAGGATGTCGACCCAGCCGGTCTGCCGCCAGTTGTGGTCGAAGGATGATCCGAAGCCGTGCAACAGAATCAGCGTGCTAGGTCTGCAAACCATGCCCTTGCCAAGCTACTGGCCGCTCCCGGGTCAAGTGGCTACTTCTCCTTTGAAGAGGTTTTGCCAAGAAATTCGGGTTGTGCCTCAGCGCGCTCGACCCCGCGACCTCGATCACATCATCAATTCCTTTGTCGGAACAGTCCTCGGTACTCTCCCGAGCAGCGATCGTCACCACGCTCGTGCTCAACAACGGCATGAACTCAGGTCAGCCCGGTAAGCGATGGGGCCATATTCTCTGCGGTTCGCTCGCCACGACTTCCAATGCCCCCAATCCGGGGCGACATGGTCGCTTAACCGACGGCCAGCCGCGCAAGCACTTCGAGTACATCGAGCTCAGCATCACGACGCCTCATCGGGGTTTGACCGGCCCCGGGGGAGGGAACCGATCGTCCCACGGCCCAGGCTGCTTGATCGGCGAGATGCGCTCAATGCTTCTGGCCAGCCAGGCATCGTAGTCGGCAGCCTTCTTGCGGTACGAACCCCCGACTGCGGGATTCGGCAGGATCAGAAAGCTTTCCGCCTCAAGGCCGCGGAATGTGTAGTCGGCGATCTCCGCCGGCATCTGTACCAGTCCGATGTCCATCCCATCGAACTGCCCGGGACTGGTTTGCACGGCAGTCGGACAGAGGCATGAGACCCTGATGTTCCGATCCCCGTAGTAGAGCATCAGCCATTCTGCGAACCCGATGGCCGCGTGCTTCGTCACCGTGTACGCCACCGCCGAACTGGAGGTGATGAGGCCCGCCGCTGACACGGTCTGGAGGAAATAGCCTCCACCTCGTCCCAGCATTCGGGGCACCAGCTGCTGGGCCGAGCGGACATGGGACATCACGTTGACCTGCCACGATCGCTCCCACGTCTCCTCGGTCGTTTGTAGGTTGCCGCCTTCGGCGCCGCCGAAGATCGCCGGATTGTTGCAGAGAAGGTCGATCGGACCGATGTCCTTTTCGACCCAGTCCAAGAAGGAAGTGTATTCCTCCTTGTTGCCGACGTCACAGACCCGAGACGGCTGACGTAGGCGATCCGCAACCGCAGTCATCGCCTGTTCGTCGATGTCCGATATCACTACTGCGGCGACTCCCTCATTGACGAATCGGGTGGCCAGACCCTCGCCAATCCCATGGCCGCTGCCGGTGACCACCACTATTTTGCCCTCTAGTCGCACGCTGACCTCCGCTTCTGTTCCGCTGCTCGCCTCAAAACGGCGGGCAGCCTCAGATTAGATTTGGCTATGTTGGTCCCTCAGCCGTGACGGACAATCGGCGGCGGCGGCGGTCCGCGTATGAGTGACAGAAACGTCGAGGCACAACCTCGAGCTGACATCACTCGAATTCACTTTGCTGCCGCAGGTGGGCGCTCGGCCAAATGGACACGTCGCCCCAACGGCGCCAAGCCGCTCGTGTTGTGAGTCACATTCGCCATCGCCGACAGAAGCAGACAGCAGGGAACTTTTCTGTTCGATCGGGATAAACTGGTACCGTCGGTTGATCATCCAAATTCGTGAAGAGGGGTCTCGAAAATGACTTCGTACTCAACCTCAATGCTCGAGCGTCACAAGGCGGCCGCGGCCGAGCACTTGCCTCCGGTGCGGATCATTATCGGCAACGAGGAGCGATCCTCAGCGAGCGGTGGTGTGTTCCACCACATAAATGCCGCGACTGGTCAGGTGCAGGCCGAGATACCGCTCGCCGGTCCTAAGGAGGTGGATGAGGCGGTAGCTGCGGCAAGGAAGGCGCTGGACGTCTGGCGAAACGTTAATCCGGTAAGGCGGCGGGAGATCTTGAGCCTCTTTGCCGATCTCATCAAGAAGTTCGACTGGACCACCCTGTCGGTGCTCGAAAACGGGCAGAATTGGTCGCAGGCCGTCAATATGACAGAGGTCGCCTATCAGTGGACTTCGTATTACGCGACCTGGGCGGACAAGCTTGTCGGCGAAGTAGCTGCGGATACCCCCGAGGACGGCTTTATCTACACCCTCCCCGAGCCTCACGGCGTTGTGGCCATGATTATCACCTGGAACGCGCCTCTGATGTCCTTGGCGATGAAGCTTCCCGCTGCGATTGCCGCTGGAAACACCATCGTGCTCAAGCCGGCGGAGTTCACCTCCTTTACTGCGATGCGATGGGTTGAACTCGCACGGGAGGCCGGCCTCCCCGACGGCGTCATCAACGTGGTTCCCGGCGGCCCTGACGCTGGCGAAACTCTCGTCTCTCACCCCGGTGTAGACAAGATCTCGTTTACCGGAGGACCACCCACTGCCCGAAGCATTATGCGCGGCGCTGCTGAGCACCTCACCCCTGTGCTTTTCGAGCTGGGCGGTAAGGGCGCGAATCTGATGTTTGCGGACGCCAACCTTGACGAAGCATTGCCATTCTCCTGCTTCTTTGCCATGGCCAACACTGGTCAGGGTTGTGCACTTCCAACCCGTTTGTTAGTGGAGCGTCCTATTTATGACGAGGTTGTGCAGAGGATCGAAGCAACGGCTGGTGCGCTCACGGTTGGAGATCCGTTGGATCCGGATAACTTTGCCGGTCCACTCGTAAACGAGGCGGCGCTCAAGCGGGTTCTGGGCGTCATTGATCAGGCCAAGGCGGACGGCGCGGGCCGCTTGCTTCTCGGAGGTGACCGTATGGGAGGCGAGCTCAGCGATGGATGGTTTGTTGATCGGACCGTTTTCGTAGATGTCGATCCAAACAGCGATCTTGCGCAGCGTGAGATCTTTGGACCAGTTCTCTCGGTTATTCCGTTTACGAGCGAGGAAGAAGCGGTTGCAATTGCGAACGACACCTCCTACGGCTTGACCAACTACATCCAAACTTCAGACGCCCGGCGCGTTCGCCGTCTGGTTTCCCAGCTGCGTTCGGGGACAATTGGAGTGAACACGGGTTCGTGTGTCCACCACCGGGCTCCATTTGGAGGTATCGGGGTAAGTGGATTCGGACGAGAGGGTGGCAAGGCGGGGATCGACGAGTTCATCCGGGTCAAGACAGTTCTTCAGCGATAAACATTCCGAGGTGCCACGGACGCCATGTAGGCACATGGTGCAATGAAGGACGCCTCATTGGCCACGAGTCCTGTCGCAGCTAGAGCGTGCCTCAGACTCCGGCTCAAGCCAATCGCGCCCAACCTCTATGGGACCGCTGCCGGCTTCCGAGCTCTTTTTTAGAACGATCCGAAAGGTTGTCCCCGCATATGTCGAGGACAGTGGCGGATAGAAACTCGTCGGCTCGAGTCATCAAAGGACAGGAATCTCGTACAACGGGATGCGATCGGCCGACGCCGGAGCGATGACCAGCAGCACATCGGCCACCCGGCAGGCCGCCGAGGGTGAGCATCGCTCAGATGTCCGGCTCCGCGGCCCGGGAGTCTGGTGGCACAACCCACTCGCGGGTGCCTCACGAGCGACCGTCCCGTAGCGTCTCCATTCGCTTGGCTTGGATCTCACTCATCTCCCGAAAGCTGATTCCATCAGACACGTCCACTCCGAGCTGGGCCCCCATCTGGGATTGGATCACATGTTCGAAAGAGATCGCTGCGAGATCGACACCGAAGTCATTGGTGAACGTTTCACTGTGGTTCTCAGCGAAATAGGCAAAGACGGTCCCCATCGTTTCGAGGATGTTGACATCGGATGCCAATGAGGCGATGGCACCATTCAGATAGATCATCCCTTTGAGATAGAGGAACAGGGACTTGGGGAGCTTGGCGCCGTGATGAAGCAGTTGGTTTACGAGGTCCCGCATCTGCGCGGCCATGTCCTCGGGCGACATCTGTGCTCCGGCGGTACGGATCGTCTCGATGTCGAGGCCGGCGGCGATGGCATCGACATCGGCGTCTGGAGGAAAGCCACCGAGGTCGCGGAAGGACCTGATCTGCTCGAGAACGTCGTCAGTGAGCCCGCCGAGCAGCAGCTTCATCAGCGCGATGCGAGACACGTTGTCGAATCGTCCCGTGATGCCGAAGTCGAAGATCCCGACTTTGCCCTCGACCGTAACCATCATGTTCCCGCCGTGCAGGTCGCCGTGAAAAACGCCATGGATGCCCGCGCCCTCAAAGAAGCTCACCATCAGAGAGGTGAACACGGCGGAGGGGTCGATACCCGCCCCACGCATACCGACTTCGTCGTCGATCTTGAAGCCCTGGAGCCGCTCCATCACTAGGACCCGCTTGGTGACCAGATCGGGGTGGGGACGGGGGACCACCACGGCACGCTGGTCTGTTTTGGCGAGAACGGCGGCGATGTCGAGCATGTTCTGCGCCTCGAGTCGGAAATCGAACTCTTCCACGATGGTTTCGGCAAACAACTCGATATAAGCGGAGAGGTTCATGAGCGCTAGTTGGGGTGCCCGTTTTACTAGGATCGGTGCGAGCCACGACATCGTGCGCAGGTCAGCGGGCACCACCTTCGCGACGTTGGGGCGCTGCACCTTCACCACCACTTCCTCGCCGCTACGGAGACGGGCAGCATGGACCTGGGCGATCGATGCGGCGGCGATCGGGACACGTTCGAACGAGTCGAACAGATCCTCGATGCAGGCTCCGAGATCGGCCTCCACTACCCGACGCACGGACCCGAAGGTTTCCGGAGGCACCTCATCCCGACACCGCTTGAACTCCTCTACCAGGTCGCTGGGGAGCATCCCTTCGGCCGAGGCCACGATCTGGCCGAGCTTGATGTAGGTGGCACCCAGGCGCTCGGCAGCTCCCCGGATACGGCGAGCCAGCTGAGCGGAGGTCGGATCACCGATCTTGAAACGCTTGCGCGCCATCCATGGTCCCACCGCCGCGAGTAGGACGGCTCCGACGTGGCCGAGACGTCTGGGAGGGACCCAGCGTCGGCGGATCAAACTGGGCACCGTCGCCTGATTCGAGACCCGTAGTTCGTCGATCCCAGTACGCCACGGCATCGCCTCGGGCTCGACAACCCAGGGTCCACGCTGGGTGAAGGCCCCGATCGCCAGGTCGAGGCTCGGCGCGTCAGAGGGGGTGATCATTGCTGGCTCCTTGGGGCGAGAAGTGTGCGCAGATGGGTGATCGGTAGATTGTCGCTGCCGTTGCCAGTGGAATTGGCCGTGAGGAGCCCGAGCTCATGGATTCGCGCGTCTCATCGTGGTCCGAAGGTGCTGGCGCAAATCACCCCGGCACGGCGGCCCGCGTTGTCGCCAATCGTAGTCGTCATGCCGGAACCCACGTGGATAAACCCCACAGAACAACGTCTGGCCGAAGGACTACTGACGAAGCCCTGGACTGTACGCGCTTAAGTGACGAGTCGGTATTGGAATCCTCCGGCGATGGGCGACACGCTTGACGAAGTAAGACGGATGACCCAGGATGTGGAACACCTCGGTGCGCTTGAACGACTTCGGCCGAGAAGGGGGGCTTAAGCTTGACAGGCCTGCTCGATGGGGTAACCGTCGTCGAGACCGGTGTTCTGATGACCGTTGACTTCCTCGGGCGCCTACTCGGAGACGAAGGCGCCAACGTGGTCAAGGTCGAGACGCCCGGACAAGGTGATTACCTTCGCAACATCATGACAAGGTTTGCCCCGGACTGGTCGACGTTCCACCTCACGCTCAACCGCAACAAGCGAAGCCTTACCTGTGATGCGCGACACCACAGGGACGCACTGTGCTCGAGCGGCTGCTTCGGCGTGCAGACATCTTCATCTCCGGGAACGTGGGGGACACAAACCGTAAGCTCGGGCTCGACTACGACCGAGTGCGCACGATTCGCCCCGAGATCGTGTATTGCCAAGCCACCGGGTTCGGTGCGAACGGTCCCTACGCGGAAGTACCGACGCACGGTCAAATGATGGATGCGCTGGGTGGTGGAGCGCCACCCATGGCAGTAGATGACGATGGCTTCGTCGTCCCGACGGGCGAGGCATTGAGTGGGAGCGGGGGAGTCGTGGTTGGGCCGCTCTACGCGGCTTTTGGAGTCGCGTGCGGACTGGCTCGAGCACGGGCGACGGGGATGGGATGCTATATCGACGTTTCGTGCGCGGACGCAGTGATCGCGGCGAAATGGATGGGATCGATACCAATGTTGAATCCCGAGAAGGTGGATCGAAGCTGCCCGAGCGACTCGACTGGCGGCGGCGCAGGTGGCTCCGCGAAATACCAATACTACGAAACTGCGGACCGAAAGTTCATCCTGTTTTGTGCGATCGAGGCGAAGTTTTGGGAACACTGGTGTCGCGCTGTTGGGCGCGAAGACTTGATGTCTCAGCACCGAGGCGAGCTCGTTGTCGACTTCGCTGGTGGTCAGGACGACCTCCGTCTTGAGATCCAGAAGGTGTTCCACCAACGGACTCAGCGCGAGTGGATGGAAGTCGCCGTAAAGCATGACATTGCGATGGGACCCGCGCTCCGCTTCGACGAGATCCGCGACGACCCCCACCTTGAGTCCCGTGGCCAAATCGTCGTCGAGCACCACCCGCGTTTCGGCGACGTACTGACGCTCGGGAACCCGGTCGTTGTCCCGGGCGAGAAGTTCGAAGTCCGCTCCGCACCGTCGCTCGGACAGCACACCGACGAGGTGTTAGCCCAACTCGGGTACTCGACGGCGGACCGCAAATATCTTCATGCCGCAGGCGTGGTCTGAGAGCCCGTCGGAGATCCGGCGGGTTCGGACACGTGCGAAGGAGGGATACCCGATGCGTAACTACGAAATCGTCTCGACGGACTCGCACCTTGAGGTGTCACCCGATCAATGGTGCCCTTATGTAGATCGCGAGTTTCAAGCCTATGTTCCAAAGGTGGTGAAGCTTCCGAACGGTGGCGACGCCTGGCTCATGCCTGGGAAGAGCCAGCCGGTGCCCCTCGGCTTGAACTTCTCGGCCGGGAGAGGTTGGGAGAACCTCAAGACTTCTGGGATCTCCTACGCGGAGGGGCTCGTTGGTGCGGGAGACGCGAAGCAGAGGCTTGGTGAGATGGACCAGGACGGCGTCGACGCCGAGATCCTCTTTCCGGCGGTCTCGGGTCAACGGACGCTCGACATCGGGGCGATTCCGCCGGAGGCTTACATCGCCATAGCACGTGGCTACAACGACTGGCTGTCGCAGGAGTACACATCCGAGGATCCTGATCGACTTCTCGGGCTGGCGATCCTCCCGTGCACGACGATCGACGATTCCATCGCTGAGCTCGAGCGCGTCGCTGGCATGCCGGGTATTCGCGGGATCGTGCTGCACCAGTGGCCAAACGGTTCGCCGGTGCCGAAGCCCGATGAGGATGACCGATTTTGGGCACGTGCCATTGCGCTCGACGTTCCACTGACCGCGCACGTCAGCTTCGGTGGGGGGCTGCCGCAGAGGAGCGGCTCGTCCGAAAGCTGCCGTCAAGGGCATCACGCTCATCAACTTTGCGCCCATGAGGACCATGCTCTCGAAGACCGTGACTCGCGGTGGCGCTGATGATTCAGTTCATCAGAGATGGGACGCTCGACCGCTTCTCCGAGCTCCAGCTATTCTTTGCGGAGACTCAGATCGGCTGGATTACCTGAATTCAAAGAGGATGCCGATGAGAATTGGCGGCGCCACCGCTACTGGAGCGGCGCCGACCAGTGGGACCACGAGCCGAGCTGGTACATGGACCACCACTTCCACTGGGGATTCCAAGTAGACCGTTTCGGCCTCAAGGTACGCCACGACATCGGCGTCGATCGGATCCAGTGGTCGACTGATTTCCCTCATGTCCAGTGCGACTGGCCCGAGTCGCGCCGGGTGATCGAAGAGCAGTTTGCAGACATCCCAGCGGAAGAGACGCGCAAAATCGTCTGCGAGAACGCCGTGCGGTATTTCCGGCTGAGCGAATGGGCGTGCTACTTGACATGACAGGACCGATCGAAGGCCTGCGGGTCATCGACTGTTCGCAGGGTATCGCCGGGCCCCGGGCGACAGGGATCCTCGCCGACTATGGCGCTGACGTGCTCTGGGTCGAGCCACCGGGCGGTGACCCGTGCCGCGAGGAGCGATCCCGCGGCGACATCGGTATTCAACCGGGGCAAGCGAAGCATGGAGATCGACCTCAGGTGCAGCCCGCAGCTGCACGAGCATTTGCTTGCGCTGATCGATCGCGCCGAGATGTTTGTCGAAAGCTGGCGGCCCGGGCACCGCGGCATGACTCGGACTCGACTACGAGAGTGCTTCACGCGCGAAACCCGTCGCTCGTGTATGTATCGATCTCAGGATTCGGCGAGTCTTCCGGTGACCCGGATTTGCCCGGATACGAACCAATCGTTCAGGCGGTCGTGGGGAGCATGTCCGATCAGGTCGCTCACCGTGAAGGGCCTGTGTTTATCGGCTTTCCGTTCGCGAGCGCGGGCGCTGCATCATTGGCAGTCATCGGTGCGCTCGCAGCGCTTCGGCGGGCACGGCGAGACGGCTATGGTCGGCACGTCCACACCTCGCTGCTCGACGGCGCGCTGGCGTACCACTCCATGCTGTGGGGCGAGTCCGATGATCTCGTTGCCACGCGTACGGAGTGCGCCGTCGGTCAGTCAGGTCACGCCGACCATGCGACTCTTGACCCGATCATTTGAATGCGCTGATGGCGAGTACCTCGGCATTCATACGGGTGCTGTCGGGGCGTTCGGACGTGCGATGCGGGTACTCGGTCTCGACGACCGAATTCCGCCGAGCGAGGACGGCATGGATATCGGCGTCCCCCTGGCGCCGGAGCAGATTCCCATCTTGATGTATGAGACGGTGGATATCTTCAAGTCCAAGCCTCGTGCCGAGTGGGTGCGGCTGTTTCTGGAAGCCGACGTATGTGCGGTCGAACACCTGCACGCCACTGAGGTCTACGACACACCCCAGGCACGACATAACGCCATGGTCATCAATGTCGACGATCCCGTTCTGGGTCAAGTCGAGCAGGTCGCTCCGGCAATTAAATTCTCCGAGACGCCAGCCTTTGTTCGCGGGGCGGCGCCCCGGGTCGGTGAGCATACTGACGCGGTGCTGGATACGTTGGCCGGTTGGCCGGTACTTGAGGGACGAGTGACACGACTGCCCGACAGGAGGCCATTGCTCGCCGACGTGCGGATTCTCGACTTCGGCGCCTACTACGCGGGACCATACTCGTCGCGCCTGCTCGCGGACCTGGGTGCCGATGTAGTGAAGATCGAGCCTCTTCTTGGCGACCCGTTGCGCGGAATCGAGCGGCCCTTTTTCTCAGCGCAGGCAGGCAAGCGTGCGATGGCGGCTAACCTAAAGGACAGAGCGCTCAGGCAGGTGAAACAAAGGCTCCTTGAGCGGGCTGATGTGGTTCACCACAACCTACGTCCCGGTGCAGCAGAGCGGCTCGGGCTTGATTACGCCAGCATCTCGGCGGCCAACCCGAACGTCATCTATCTGGACACGCCGGGTTGGGGTTCGACAGGGCCATTCGCGTCGCGGCAGAGCTTCGCTCCAATGCTGTCGGGTTACGCGGGCGTCACGTACGAGATCGCGGGACGCTTTAATCCACCGATGCCGCCGACGGCGAATGAGGATCCCGGGAATGGCCTACTGGGCGCAGTCGCGATTCTCATGGCGCTCGTGCACCGCGACCGGACCGGTCTCGGGCAGGCCATCGAGAACCCGCAGCTCAACGCGACGATGGGTCATATGGCGCACGCCGTCCGCGGCGTAGACGGCAGCGTTGTGGGAGTCGGCAGACTCGATCCGCTCCAGATGGGTTTTGGGCCGTTTGAACGGCTCTACCTCACGAGCGACGGGTGGGTGTGCGTCGTCGCTTACACCGAGAGCGAGCGTGCCGCGCTGGCAAAGCAGTTGGGCGTGGAGCGCGTGCAAGACGAAGAGCGCCAAGGTGATCTTCTGGCGCTGGCACTATCGATACGAACGACGAAGGAGGCACTCATTGACGTGCGTGCCGCGGGGGTGACCGTAGCCGAGCCGGTGGGCCACAACGTACACACATTCATGAACGATCCCCACCAACGACAGGTCGGAAGAGTCGCCGAGACCGGCCACCCCCAGCTCGGTGTCGTGCGTGAGCTGCACGCGCTGATCACGTGTGAGCGACGCTGATCAGGTGCCGCACCGACTGGCACCTGACTTAGGCGAACATACCGACGAACTCCTTTTGGAGCTTGGGTACAGCGACACGCAGATCGCAGGCCTACGGGTGAGCGGAGCGGTCCGGTGACTGGCCGCTATCCGGGTTGAAACGTTCGCGACGTCGGCGGCCGTCCGGAGGTTTCGCCAGGGTGAAGCTCTTCGACCGATGCCGAGTGCCGTTGCTCGTAGTTATACCAACCGAAGAACTGTCCGCAGAAGGCGTATATGCCTTAGAGGGTACCGAGGCGCTCCTGGAATTGCGGCCGGTACTTGATGGCCCGGAACTGGCTCTGACCGTCGGGGGGTCGTTGCTCGTGCGCGCCCGGTTACAAACGCCGAACTACGCCGATTCTCTGAACGCAATCGCGGTCAAGTTCATGGCCGCGCAAATCGCAATGACCTACGGGCGTGAACTCCAGGATGGGGGTAGCAATGATTGACGAGGGGTCCGAGGAGCACCTTAGTGAGGACCAGAAAGCTGGCGAGTGGGCGTCACTACGCTTATCTCCTATCGCTATCTCGGAACCTACTCCGAGGCCCGTGGCCATAACCAGGCCGAGGGCTGGATCCAGGTCCGCAGCGATATGTCGGGCCCGGTGGGCCTACTGGCAGCGCCAATCGGCATCGCTATGCTTGACACGGCCGGAATCATTGTCGACCCCTTGGCTGTCGCCGCCCCAACCCGAATCGATCTGCACCTGTTCGAACCCGGTATCGATGTGAAGGCGGTCCATCTCTCTGGACGTATCCTGCGAGAGGCTAGGTCACAAATCTTCACCGAGAGCCGGATCTCCGACGCGGCTAACCCCGACCGGGTCATCGGACTGGGAAGCACGCACTGGGCTCTCTCCGGTCCGAATCGAGCGTTCAACTATGTCGACAACCGACCTGGCGTGCCCGACGAACCCACCCTCCCGCCTCTTTACGAAGCATTTGGTGCCCAACGGCGCGAAGACGGGAGTCTCGAAATCAAGCAACTGACGCCGGAATTGGGACAGCACGGATTGCACCAGGGGCCTTTCCAGGTGGTGCCGGAAGCGGCCGCCATGATCGCCGCGAAACGGGCGCTTGGAACGGACCGATTCTGGATCGAGCACCAGGGAACCTCCATCATCGCCCGGGGTATCGGGGCTCCCCTCGTCACGAGTGCCGAGGTCCTAGCCTCCGACGAAATCAGCGTGACCGTTCGGGTCGAGTTGCGCGCAGAGGGGGCCGACAATCAACTCTGCTCTGTGACCGTCTGCCGGTTCCGCATGGCATAGTGCAGTGATCACTTCGACTGGAGCCCAATCGCTGTCAACGAAAGGACTGTCAGGTCGACACGTAGCAGGGTCGTCTACTAACGCCGGACCCGCCCGTAGCCGTCCGGCTTCGTTCTAGCGAGCGTAATGTCCGGTTTGTGCGGAGCGAAGATCGGCACCTATGGTCCACTCAACCCGACATGCGACGTCCAATTGACCAGCCGCCACGCTGACGCGACCATGCGACTACGGTGCTCAGCCTAAGTCTCCCGAAAGGATGTGCTGTATGGCTCGCGTCGAGAGTGCGGTGACCGATCAAGAGCTTGCGGACCGCTGGAAGGATGTCCGCCTCGATCACACCAATAAGCATTTCTACCGGGGCCTGCTGCAAGGTGAGCTTCGGTTAAGCAGGTGTGCCGACTGCGGCCATTGGCATCACCGTCCCAAGCCGGTGTGCCCGAACTGCTGGTCGCACAACCTCGGTCGCGACACCAGTAAAAGGTTCGGGCACTATTCACCTCTTGATCTTGCTGCATCAGGGTCCCCCGGCGGATGGCGTCGATTACACAACGCCCCATCCGGTGGCCGCGGTGGAGCTCGATGAGCAGGAGGGCCTGCGTTTTACGAGCACGGTCATTGGAGCCGAGAACAGTGATATTGAAGTGGGTGCCCGGGTCTCATTGGAGTGGACCGAGCGCAATGGTCGGCCCTACCCACTTTGGCGGGTCGCCGTGACCGCGCCATGACGGTCTCATCGCGCCATCCGGCGAAGGACCGTGTGGCCATTGCTTCCGCGGCAACAACCGGGTTCCACAGGAGCGCCGGAGAGGTCACCGCCGCGAGCATGGCCGTCGATGCGTGTATCAAGGCCATTGAGACAGCGGGCGTGAGAAAGGAGGACATCGACGGGCTGATCGGGATGAACCCCGGCTATGTTCAATCGGCGCTCGGGATCCCTGGGGTTACCTACTACCAAGGACCCGGGGTACCGTTCGGTTTCACCCTCCAAAACGCGGTCGGGGCCATTTTTTCCGGACAATGTGAGGTCGTCCTTGCGTACCACACGGTTTACCGGAACGCGTCGAACTCTCGCTCCGCTATGAACGACCCCCTCCGGGCTGCCGCGATGCGCGGCATGCTGGGTCTCGGTGCGATGGGGGACGGATTCGGACCCGACACCATGGGTGGCGCGGTTGGATACACGGCGTGGGCGAGTCGATACCTGTACGAGTACCACGAGGAACGGGACCTCTTCGGTTACATCGCCGTCAACGACCGCTCAAATGCTGCCCTCAACCCGGCCGCGGTGATGCGAGAGCCGTTGACAATGGAGGACTATCTGAGTGCTCGAATGATTCGCTGGCCCCTCTGTCTTTTCGATATGGATGTGCCCGTCGATGGTGCTGACGCGTTCATCATCACAACTCCCGAGCGGGCGCGTGATCTCCGCCTCAAACCCGTTCTGATCCACGCCACGACCGCAGGAATGGTCGCACAGAACGAAGAGGACCAGACACCGAGCCTGCGTCACCACGGACAGCATGTGGTGCTCGAGTCGCTCAGGGCCAAGAGCGACATTTGGATCGACGATATCGACGTCTACTTCCCCTACGACGGATTCTCGTTCATCACGATCAGCTGGATTGAAAACACCGGCTGGTGTGGTCTGGGGGAGGCCCGCCAGTTCCTCAAGGACAACTGGGACGCCGACCGGAACCGGCTGTTGATCAACGGGAGCATCCCGGTCAACCCACATGGGGGTGCCCTCTCGGAGGGCGGCACCCAAGGCTCCGGACACACCCGCGAAGCGGTTCATCAACTGCAGGGCCTCGCGGGGGAGCGTCAGATCCCGGACGCGTCCAAAGCCCTGCTCACCCTTGGTGGGTTCTTTTTCAACGCCCAGGGAGCGGTGTTCCGCACGGAGTGAGCGCGAAGGCACAGATCCACTTGTGCCGACTAAATGCATCCTCGTGCTCGTCGAGCCCAAACACAGGATCGCCGAGCCGGTTGGTTTGGAGAGCGAGGGACCGTCGCTTCGACTATCTGGTTGAAGGAGTCGTACACCTTGGGTTAGGCGACGAGAACGGTGCAGCAGCGTTCCCTCCGGAGCTATCTCTTTGGCCTGCTGCACGCCGAGGAGCCGACATCAGCCATGACCAGCATCGGCTGAGTAGGGGAGGATGCTCCCAATTCGGATGGCGGTCATCCCGCCGAGCGACATTCGAGCCACGGCGGCTGGAACCACGGCGACTTGTTCGAGCACAGGGGCGACGACCTCCCGCGTTATGGAGCTGGAAAGAGGTCCCGCAGTGCCCGTTTGTTCGGCTTTCCGCTGGGTAGCCACGGGACATCGTCATCCTTCAGCACCAGCCAACGTGTGGGAACCTTGTAGGCCGACAGTTTCCGGTTGGCCCGTTGCCGCAATTCGTCTGGTCGGATCTCGACGCCGTGTGCAGGCACAACCGCGGCCGCAACGACCTCACCACGGGAGGCATCGGGTAGGCCAACCACGAAGGCCAAATGCACGTCGGAAAAGGACTGGAGCACTTGTTCAACCTCAAGGGGCGATACGTTCGCACCGCCGGACTTGACCATCTCGCTGTAACGACCTCGGAACCAGATCTGACCATCCTCGATGTATCCCCGGTCACCGGTGTGGTAAAAGCCGTCGGGGTCGAAGACCTCCTCGCGCTCCTTCTTGTACATGCCGGCCATCAGGCCGAACCCCCGTACGCAGAACTCCCCCTCCTCCCCGTCGGGGAGGGTCTTGGCCGCTCGTGGGATCGATGATCTTGTAGTCGAACCACTCCCGGTTTGCGTGGGGCCCGAACGTCTCTGTCATCCCCAAATTGCGTGGGTCACCCTTCGTCGAGAGCATCGGACGGATGGCCGACATCTGGAGTGCGTCAAGGTTGCGGGATGGATAGCTCGGGTGGGCGCGGAGTTGTTCGTAGATCGTGCTCCAGCCGGTGATCGAGTTACAGCTGTTCCGTCTCCAGTAGCTCGAGCGCCTCTTCCACGTCGAAGCGCTCCTGCGTCACCACCGTCGTTCCGGTGAGCAGGGCGCCGAGGAGATCCTGAGGTCCACCGACCCAGAAGAACGGCATAGCGCAAAAGGTGCGGCCACCCATCGAGCCCGGAAGGCATATTCCAAGCTCCGGCTGGACCTTACGGATGGTCGCGCCGTGGGTGTGTATCACCGCCTTCGGGTCGGCGCTGGACCCCGAGGTGTAGATCACAAGCAGCGGGTCTGCCGGGCTGACCTCCGACTCGATGGCCTCGAACATTCGCTCATCGATGAGAGTGGACGGTACAACGGCGGGATCGATCTGGGTCGCCCAGGCGCGGTCGCTGCCGCCCATCATCACGATCGACCGCAAGAAAGGCACCTCGGGGTCGTAAATGTCGCCGCGGTGGTGGCCGGAGAGCGACGGTATGGCCTCTTCGAGCAGGACCTCGCAGTCCTTGCCGAGCATGGTCCGCGGCGCGAAGAGGAGGGCGACATCGCCGATCCGCAGGGCTCGGCGTAGTTCGGCGGCCCGGTAGGTGGCTGGGAAGAGCATCGACATCGCTCCGACGCGGGCGGCGCCCAGCCACGCTGTGGCCCATTCGATGCCGGTCGGTAGGAGTACTCCCACCCGGGTTCCCTTGCCGACGCCGGCCATCAGCAGATGCTTGGCTAGAAGTGCCGTATCGCGCTCGGCCTCCGCGAAGGTGATCCGGCCGTCAGCTAGGACAATAAAGTCACGGTCGCCGTAGCGCTCCGCCGCCCGTCCGGAGCAGGTGGGGCACCGTGGGCACGAAGGCGATCTCGGGCAAGCCACTGTTCATGCCACTTGGGTAGCACACCGGAAGCCGAGCGCCCGTGGTTCAAGAGCCGGGACCGCTCACCGGCGAGTCGCCTCGTCTGCCATTGGGCGGGCTCTCGACCTGCGCGCTCGTTAGAGTCCGGAAGGTCGATGGGAGGGTCGCAATGGCGTGGGATTTCCTCGACTGACCGAGATTCGAGGAACAACTGGTGTGGGTGCCCCGTCTTGCGAGAAACCTGTCGTCGAGCGGCCGACCCGGCGCGCGGGCATACTGGGCGGCGAATCTCGACATAGGAGGAAGTCCGTGCTTGAGGTGCAAAATGTGACCGCCGGGTACGGAGACGTGACCGTGTTGTGGGATGTGTCGATCTCAGCTCCCAGCGGCACCGTCGTTGCGCTTCTCGGCCCCAACGGCGCGGGCAAGACGACGCTCCTGCGCGCGGTGTCGGGTTTGATCAAGCCGAGTTCCGGGACGATCCTCCTAGGTGATCAGGACATCACCCAGCGGCGGTTGGACCAGAGGGCGCGTCTCGGTGTGTGCCACATCCCCGAAGGGAGGGCCATTTTCCCCACTCTCACACTCAAAGAGAACTTGACGCTCTTCTCTCCAAAGCGAAAATACTCAGAGTCAATCCAGAAGGCGGCCGATACCTTCCCGATAATTGGTATGCGCCTAAACCAGCCAGCCGGCAGTCTCAGCGGTGGTGAACAGCAAATGCTTGCCATGATCCGGGCGTACATTACGAATCCAAGGCTCGTACTCGTCGACGAAGCATCGATCGGGCTCGCGCCCCTGATAGTCGATAGCCTCTTCGAGTTCCTCGAGCAGGTGGCTAGCGAAGGCACGACACTCCTCATAGTGGAGCAATACGTGGAACGTGCCCTCAAACTTGCTAGTACGGTCTACCTGCTCAATCACGGGCGTATCGCCTACAGCGGCGATAGCGGCGACCTGAGTCCCGAAGAGATCTTCGAGCACTACCTCGGCGTAGAAGTCTAGGTCCATTCCCGAAAGCGCATGGCAAAAGCTTTCGTCACAGCGCTTTCCAAACCACGGCGAGAAGCAGCGGCTCGGTCGGGTCTGCCGGACCGACGTCTTTGAACCGGACGCTATCGACGCGGGCCCCTTTTTGTACGAAGGTCAATCTTCTTCTTGATCCGTGTCCGGTGGAAAGATCGCTTGGGGAGGTCGTGGCAATCCGCCGATTTGAGAGCACCGATGCCTGACAACTAGCGGCCTCCTTTGATGGCATCCGAACGTATCCGTGGCCCGGCTATCGAAAGGAGGTCCCGAGTCAGATGTATCCACTTCGCAGATCTCAAGTGGTTGGCGCGCTGCCGCACCGCTATGCCTAGCATGCTCTGAGCGAGGATCGGAAACAGGAGGTCGTCTCGTATGAAGGTAGTCATCGACTCGGAACGCTGCACCGGACACGGACGGTGCTATTCGCTCGCTTCGGAAATCTTCGACTCGGACGAGGAAGGACATGGCCTGGTACGCATTACCGAGCTATCAGAGGAGCTAAGGGTTCGAGCGCAAATTGGTGTCGACGACTGCCCTGAGGGAGCAATCTCGATCTTGGACGGCTGACCCCTCGAAGCCCAACATCTCAGCCTTTGAGTAGCGATATTCCTCCGCTACGCCGACACGTTCACGCCGTACGCGTACGCTGGCTCACTCGGATGTCGCGAGAACGCCGGAGGAGCGGGTGCAGCGCTGCAAAGCTTCCTCCTTGACCACCCAGATCCGTTCGTGTGATCGTCACCGCTTCAGCGACCCTGATGTGACCGCCTGCCATCAGCCGACTCCGATGCCAGGGCTGGCGGCAGCCGTCAGATCGGAAGGTCGGCCCGCAGGAATGTGCCGGCCGGGCAGATCTCAAACGGACACAACCCCGAAGACCCTTTTTGATCGTGTGGGCGAGTGCGGCCTTGGACGAAGCCGTGGTGCAGGCTACCCGAACTGCTCGGTGATCTAGCTATGAGGTTTGTATCGGACCTGGATCGAGCGTCGAGATGCGCCAAAGGAAGCGAACTTGGGCTCAAAATGACGTGTTGCAAAGCCAAACCCACCCTTACAAGAGGTGGTTGACGCTCAGCGGCGCAGACGGTCGAGCAGGGTCACCCACAGTTGCCGCTCACGTGCAGTTTTCCTAAGCAGATATCGGAGCATGACCTCGTCTCCGGACGCACCGGCCTCGTCCACCATTGCCCGGAATCGCCCCGGATCGACGGCATCGCGCCCGATGCTATTGATACGGTCGGCGTGATCACGCTCGGCTACTTCGGCACCCAATTGATCATTGGCCTTGAGGTAGTGGACGAGAATCTGGAGGTTACGGGTTGCTTCACGGAGCTCTAGGTCGTCTGTTGCGCTCACGGCGCTCCGGATTCCGTCCAGCAGTACGTCAAAGTACACCGTGCGGGGAGTCGGCTCCGCGGTCGGCACCTCGACTGACTCACGTACGTTGAGCAGTCCGGACATCTTTGCGGCAAGCGCGATCACGTAGCGTTCAGTCACGAGCAGATAGAGGGGTAATCCGCGCGCACCGCCACCTTTTGCCACTGCGAGCGAAGTCGTAATCGCGCATCGGTAGTCAACCGCGGCTCTGTAGTACCGAATCTGATCCTCGTCAACCGGAATGCCAGATGCGCGACGATAGCGCTGCTTCAGCGGATCGAGTTCGGCCTCGTCAGCTCGTGAGTGAATCCAGGCCCAGTCGTCCATCGGGTCGCCGAGATGCGCGAACTCCCAGTCGACGATGCCAGTCACACCGGTATCGTCGTAGAGGAAGTTACCCGGACCGGCGTCACCATGCACCAGTACAGTTCTGCTTACGTGTGCCGGCGGGTGAGCCAGAAGCCAGGCGCCCGAATAACGAACCATAGGGTCGAGTTCTTGAATGCCCTCATCCGCCAGGCGAGCCCACGTCGAGATCTCGAGGCGTGCGTGATCCTCTGGCGTTCCAGGGCGAGGGAAGCCGGGAAGATCGAGCTTGTCGACGTCAAGGTTGTGCAGCGCGGCCAGAGTATCGACAAACTCTTCCATGACGGAGGCACGTGCTCCTGGAGCGAGCGACGACATGTCCGCCGTGCCTGCTAGCCGTTCCATTAGCAGGGCCGTATTTCCGGGCGACAGCGACACGACACGTGGCACCGGAACGTCCGTACGTTCGAGCGCCCGGTAGACCGTTGCTTCCTTCGCAGGTGAGATCTCGGTACCGGCAAACGACCCGCCAGCCTCGCAGCGCAGCACGAGCTCGAAGGGTCGTCCCGTCGTCACACTCGATGTCGATCAAATACAGCTCACGTGAGCCGCCACTTGGCGGGCGAGTCGTCTGTGTGACACGCCCAGCGGTCGTCGACTCGACCCACGCGATAAGAGCATCATCCATGCGGCACCTTAACGATTGCCGAACGTGACAGCCACGGAACCGAGCATCTTCCAATAGACAGCCTTGGCGCCAAGCTAAGTGTGGCGTTTACGTCTCTGTTGAGAAATGTAAGCGCTCATCGTAAGAATCGTGGTCCAGCGATCAACTCGTACGGATCGGCCGCTTCGCACGGCTGACCACGGTTTGAGCGGAGCTCGGTTACCGACCCATCACGAACGGCTCAAACCTTGAACTTGAACGTCGAGACCGCGTTGCCGCGCACGATCTGATCAATTTCGTCCTCGGGAATGCCGGCGAATTGCTTCTCCACGGCAGCCTTTGAGTTGGGCCAAGTACCCTCCCAGTGGGGATAGTCCGAGCCCCACATGAGGCATTGAGTGCCCGTGAAGTGCCTATTGGCGATACCGATCGGGTCCTCCTGGAAGGTCACCTTCAATTGCCGCCGGGCGTATTCGGATGGAGGCATTGAAAGCTTGGGTTTGGCCCAATGGGCATGCTTGACGTAGGCCTCGTCCATGAACAGCATCGTCCAAGCCAGCCAACCGGACCCGCATTCAGTCATCACGACCTTGAGCTCGGGGAACGTGTCAAGGACTCCGCTTGCGCATAACTGGGCAACGGTGCCGATGATCTGGCTGGCCACCAGGGTGTAGTTGATGATGGCACCGCCAGGGTTGCGAACGCGGACCGGGTTGGTCCCGAAGCCAACATGGAACGAGAGAGGAAGGTCCAGCTCGCAAGCAGCCTCCCAAATTGGGTTCCAGGCTGGTTGGTTGTATGGAAGCTTAGGAGAGCCGTCCAGCATGAGCCCGGGCCGTAGTCCGAGACCAGCAGCTCGCCTCAGCTCCACTGCCGCGGCAGCGATGTGTTCGGGCTCGGGTGGACTCCAATCTGTCCCGCCGCCATAGGGTTCGGCTGGCAGCGGCAATGAAATCGACGGCGCCATGATGTCCAGGTAGGGCCCGTACGTCTCGGCCATCCAATCGTTGGTTCGCTGGCAGCGTTTTACGCCGTCTTGGAATGATTCCCCGGGGAAGAGACCCGTCCCGCCATAGATCACCTCAGCGGAGATCCCGTCTCGGCGCATTTCGTTCACACGGTCTTCTGGGGCCACGTGAGGGTTACGGTCGAGGCCCGTTCCGTCGTCCACCGACATGATGCGGGGCGAACGGCCCGCGTTGCCGCCGCTTCGTTCGATTCTGTTGAGCACACCCTCGAGCTCGCCCAATGGGGCGCCCCCGTGTGAGTCGGCCGATACAAGAATCCGCGTTCCTGACGTCTCCCGGTCAGTCAGTTCGCTCGTTGTGGTGACCATGTCGAACTCCTCGCTCGTCTGGGCGATCCCACGAACTTCAAGGTACCCTGGACGCAAACTTGATTGTGGAACTTTAGCCAACTCTACCGTGGGAAAGGGCCGTCACTCCACGTCGGAGCACTCCAGGCCAGGGTTGACGGCAGCGGCTTTCGGTGGAAAGGAGGACACATGGGCGCCCCTCAGAGAATCAGGGTCAGTTGTCAATGCGGATGGAACTGCGAGGGGCCCGAGGACAACGCGGTTCAGGAGACACAGGAACATGTGCTGAAAGTCCACTGGACCGAAGCGAGCAGAGAGGATGTCTTGGAGATGGCCACTCCAGTCTGACCGCTGAGTCGCAGGTACCTGGGACCGGAGCCTTGACCCGAATCTGAGAACTCGAATCGATCGGATCACTTCACCGTTTCAGGCGTGGTTTCGAGGATGAGTGGACGCTCGGGGCTGGGGGTGAACTCCCACTTGAGCCAACAGTCGGTGATGAGCGGGCCCATGCTCGCGCAGGCGCACGATCTCTGCGAGTTGATCGTGGATCACATGGGAGGCTCATCATCTTCATGGCTAACCGCAGGGCCGAGGACCGGTACTCCCTTTCGTTGGCGTTACACGTTCGCGATCGCGAACGGGGACGTGTTGGCCGAGACGGCGCCTACCGCGAAGCCAGTTGTGACAGTAGACGAACTGGTCGACGCCAGCCTCCACCAGTTCGACGAACTGCATGCTCTCGCCGATGCGGACACCGTGCTTTGTGAGGAGGAGCTGGTGCGCAGCGCCGTAGGCGCCACCAGTGACATCACGGTTGTCTGTGCCCCACATCGGAGTGTCGGCGCCGACGACTGCGGGCCGGAAGCCTGCTAGCCACTCGCACTCCCGCAGCCAGACGCCCGGGTTACCGTTCTTCGCTCGCTTATCGATGCCTCTTGGAAAGCGGTCGAGCCCGAGGTGTGGCGGCGGGGTCTGGCGTGCCCATCCAGTATGGATGAGCAGCGCGTCACCGGGCTCGAAGGTTGGGAGCTTCTGGCGGTGACAGGCGTCCTCGAGATCCTCGACTGTGACGCGATAGTGAGGGGCCAGTGTCGGCATGCCGCCGGGCGCCTGGTCGAGGGCGTGGTCGGCGCCCGCAGAAGCCTTAAGGGCGAGTACGTCGAGAAGGAAGCCGCGTGCGACCACGGGAGGACCCCAACCTGGAGCGTCGAGGTCGCCAATCCCATTGGCTGCAACGATGTCAGGGAGTTGGCGGCCGCCATAGAAGACATTGCCCACGCCGGCGTGGTGGAGACCGTTGACCTTGGTACCGAGGTTGAAGCTGATCTCGGCGCGCTCCTGGAGGTGGCTGATCCGGTTGTGCCGCTCCGGACCCTGCGGCTCAAGCGTCACACTGTAGGGCCGGTCCGGATAGCTAGCTGGGTTCTGGTATAGGACGTAGCCCAGGTCGAAGGTGCGCAGGGGTCGGCTCAGGTCGAGCAAACCTAGGGCCGCGGCGATTGTGTGCGGACCGAGTTCGTTGTAGGTCCCCCGCTCGTCACCGGCGCCGTAGGGTCCAGGGGCCCACGCGCCCGCCTCGACGGCGGCAACATCAAATAGTTCGTACGACTCCTCTGGGCTCAACTCTCCAGCTCCAGGTTTGTTAGTGACCCCGCCTTCATGTATCGCTGGAGGTGGTACGTCATCGTTGCGACGCGCCCGCCGGCCGCGGGGCCTATTGCGGAGTCTCGGCGGGCCTCGACAGGGGCCCACCATTCGCCACCGCCACCGCCACCGCCACGGCCACCGGACACGGTGTTCAATGCTCCCGCAACGGGGTGGTGCCGAGATCCCACTTGGGGATATCGCGCGGCGCAGGTGAGCCCACTCCGAGCGAATACGCCCAGAGGGTCCCCCCCTTCAGCAGGCTGCTGCCGACGAACGCGGCGCGGCGCGCCAAGGCGACGTCCTGGTTGACCTGGGCACCCATGTTGGCGAGCGCCGCACCGACCGTGCCTGAAAGAAAGCTGTTGTTAAGCGCCCACACCGTTCGCCGTACATTCTGGTCCGCCTTGATGGCATTCCCGAGCTGATACGTCCACACCCTGCGGCCGCGCAACTCCTCGTCGTCCTGCACCGTCTTCAGGCGTGCCGACCGGTCGGGAAACGCGGCGTCGAACGTGTCGCGGTGACCGCGGAAGTTCTCGAGCACAGTTAGGTATGTGGGGGAGAAGTGGCAGCCGAGGAGGACCCCGTCGGGCTTGGGACCGTCGGGCGAGGTCAGCGGCGGATGCTCCCCTTCTGCGGTCAGCAAGTCCAAGGGCGGCACCGCTAGTGTCCCGTCGGCCGTTTCCTCATTTACCGTCAGGCAGTAGCCGAGGTTGTAGCCAACGATGCTGACCAACGAAACGAGCCCGGTACCACCGAGGTAACCACGCTCGCGCTCCGCGCTCTCGTGGGTGAGGAAGGCCAGCACGTCGTCGTCCTCGAGGCGCGTTGCCGCGTTGACGCCTTGGCGCATCGCTGCAATGGCGGCCTCCGCGGGTGCGAGATCGAGCGTCTCGGGGGCGGGCCACTGATAGCCGTTCTCAGCGAACCACCGACCGGAGAACCACCCTGCCAGATACGACGCGCTTAACATCGCCGGGATGTCGAGATCCTCGACATCGGTTCGCAGCGCGTGGTCTTGTAGCTCGGTCTGTGCGATAGCGCACAGAAACGCCGCCATATCAAGGGGACCACCGCCCGACCATCGTCCGTTGTATTGGGCGGCGAGTCGGTCGATTTCCGCGCGCCCCAGGGACTCATCGAGGAGACCGCTGCCAGACTCGGGGATGGGGGGCAGTTCCAGGTCCTGGAGGTCGACGCTCACTGCCCGTCCGAGCACGATGCCGTCGGCGAGGCGAAGCTGTGAGACCAGCCGCGCCGGGTCGACGGCGCCGAGCGACGGCATCGCGCCGGTGGCGCAAAGGCGCCCAGCGCGACCATGCAGCTCGACGGACACCGTGGCTAGCAAGCTGTCCACGCCTGGGCTCGGCGCTGCGAGCTCGCCCTGTGCTGTCGCGGCGCCGTCGTACACCAGCACCGTGGCCCCAGAGGAAGAAGCTTCCAGGCTGCCTTGCCATTCCCACACCAGGCGATCTCCCTCGCGGGCGAGCGTCACCTCCGTCGACTGCTGGCATCCAGTCGCGGGCGCCGGTGAGTGCGTCGTGCCCATGCGTCGAGCTTATATAGGCACCTCCGGGGTGGCGATTCCCGGGCGAGTGGTTAGCCGCGCCAACCGCACCAATATTGATTGCACCAGCTGGCAACGTCGAGTTCGATGATGCTCACCTCGTCGTCGACCAGCCCTCCGGTGGCGACGGGCCCTTGAAGGGGAACTCGGCGCCGTCATGTAGCGCCGGGCGATGGCCCACCCGTCGTGCTGCTCGGCGAGGACGAGCCGGCGAATTTGGATGAGGCAGGTGGGTTGGACTCTCCCGACAAAATCGGTGCGGCGACGGAGCTCTTAGATGAGCCGCTCCCGGTGTTGTTGACTCGCCACGGATCTCAGTCAAACCCTTACACCAGCGGGTGGGACTCAGACAAGGTTTCCACCGACCGGGATCGGCTGCAGGCGCGAAGGTGCACGGTCAGACCAGGGACGGGTGTCGGCCTTCCAGGTAAATGTTCGAAGAACATCTAGGGCGCCCTCGCAGGTCATTCCTGCACCTATTCACGACCCTACTTGACAGTCTGATGTCGGTACAGCACTATGCACGGGTCAAGGCCACAGCAAGGGGGGCAATTGATGCATCGGTACATGATCCGTTCCCGGACGAGCCTGTCGCGGGTGCTGCTCGTTGGTCTGGCCGCGGCGCTGGCCGGCGGAGCCGTTCCGGTGGTGCTATCCGCGACGCCCGCCGGGGCATCCACCCCACACGGGACTCCGATTGTCGTCGGGGTCATCGCCGACGAGACAGTCACCGCGACCGGCGCCAGCAAGGACTTCCCCAACCTGATGGCAGCTTGGGAGAAGTACACCAATGCCCACGGGGGCATCAACGGGCACCCGGTCAGCTACATCAACGAGGACGAGCGGAGAACACGGCCAAGGGCACGGCCGAAGTCACATCCCTCATCAAATGACCACGTGGTGGCCATCATGGACGACGGCACGGATCGACTCGACGTGGGCCCAGATACCTGACGGCCGCCCATGTGCCGGTCATCAGCCTCAACGAGAGCGCGGCCGGGCTCACCTACGAGACCCAACCCGACTTCTTCGCTGACGGGACCACCGTCCTTGGGGATCCTCTACGGGCACGTGGCCATGGCCGCGTCCGCTGGGAAGAAGGTCTTTGGTGGTATCTACTGCACCGAGGTGGCCCAATGCGCTGCAGGCGGTCGGCGGTGTGGAAGAGCCGACGTGAAGATCATTCCCGGTATGAAGTTTGGGGGAGCGGTCGCAGCAAGCGAGACCGCACCGAATTACACCGCCCAATGTCTGGTCATGAAGGAAGCGGGGGTCGACGCGCTCTTCCCGGCCGGCCCTCCGCCCGGGACGATCGCGACCGACTGCGCCCAGCAGGGTTATCACCCGCTCTTCCTCGGTTCAGAGGGCACAATCACCTAACGCAGACGTCACGAACCCAAACCTCAACGGCGCACTTCAGAACCAGCAGGGCTTCCCATGGTTCCTCGACTCGACACCTGCGGAAAAGACCTTCCAAGCAGCCGAGGGCAAGGTCTGGCAGCAGTGCGACGACCCCGACGGACATCTCGGCCGGGTTGGACCGGCCTGCAACTGTCTGGGTGCCGCGCTCGGCCAACGTACCTGCCAGTCAAACCGTAACCAGTCAGGACGTGCTGAACGGCCTGTACGTCGCTGCAGGCACCACCCTCGGCGGGTTGAGCCCGACCCCGATCACCTTCACCCAGGGGAAGACCCACGTCGCAACGGTGCTACTTCGTGGTGCAGATCAAGAACAAGAAGTGGGAGGCATTACGACGGCGGGAAACCCCAGTGCGAGCCTGCGAAGGACTACGAGACCACCACTAGTACCAGCGGCTGACCGACGGCCGCCAAACAGCGGCGCCTCGATTCCGGAGGGGATGCATGCAGATCCCGAACGTGCTGGCGATGCTGTGAAGTCGACTGAGACCTTCGACGAGGCGACGGACCGCTAGATGACAGAGGCGTTGTCGCGATCGGCTGGGAGGACGTGCGGTTCTCCTGGCGGCGGCAGACAATCCAGGGTTTCGTGTGGGTCAGGTGCGCGCCACGCCAGCAACCAGAGGATCTGATCAGCTTGGAGACCGAGCGGTTCTCATCAGTTGCCGCCAACCACAACATGTTGGAGGCTCTCGAAGGCTGATCGATCTGCAAGACCCGCTGTTCGTTCCATCGATGCGAAGGGAACACCCATGTTCGAGCAACGCCTCTCCTACGGGATCTGGGATGCCGACAACCACTTCCCCGAGGCCGAGGACGCCATCGCGCGTTATATCGACCCCAAGTACTCCGACAAGGTGGTGGTCGACGTGATTCGGCGGGAGCGGGACCGGATGCGCGATGAAGCCAGGGCCAAAGGGCGGGATCCCTCTACGATCCCCGACCCCGATGCGACGATCCGACCTGGGGCTACCCTGAACCGGCTGAACCCGTACAAAGGGCTCTCGGCCGAGGATCGTGAGGCGCTCGTCGCCGAGTTCCGGGAAGTCGGCCATCGGATCTCTGATCCGGCGAGCAGGTTGGCAGTGATGGACGCCCAGGGCCTTGAAGGTGTGCTCATGTTCCCTCAACGCGAGGGTCTCATCGTTCACAACGCATTCCCTGAGGACACCGAGGCGACCTTTGCCAACGTCAGGGCGTTCAACCGCTACGTCGAGAACGAGTGGGGGTTCGCGTACGAGGACCGCATCTTCATCCCGGCCACCATCTCCTTCATGGATGTCGATCTGGCGGTGGCTGAACTCGAACACGTCATTGCGGCCGGTGCTCGAACCGTGTTGCTCCCTCCTGGCCCGATCAACCGCCATTCGCCGGCGGACCCCCAGTTCGATCCATTCTGGGCTCGAGTGCAGGAAGCGGGTCTCGGAGTGACCGTCCACTTGAACTACACCGAGTATCAGAACCAGTCGGCAAACTGGAGCGAAGATCCTGCTCGCCACTACACCAAGCAGCCGGGCTTCACTGCGTTTCAGTGGTTCGCCTACTGGGGTGACCGCCCCATCATGGAGTTGTGCGCGGCCTTGATCTTCCACAATTTCTTCACGCGCTTCCCAGGTATCCGGGTCTGCGTGGCGGAGCAGGGCTCCGTGTGGGTGCCCTATGCGCTTCGCAAGATGGATCACGCATTCATGTTGGGTCGACCGACCACCTTCGGCGAGCGACTGCCCGCACGACCGAGCGACGTCTTCCGCAACCACTTCTTGGTGGCACCGTTCCCCGAGGAAAGTCTGCAGCGCCCACTTGAGGTCCTCAGCATTGATCAGCTCGTCTTCGGATCGGACTTCCCCCACGCTGAAGGACTCGATGACCCTTCGAAGTACGTGACCCAAAATCAGATTGAGGATTTAACCGAAGAGGACCAGCGCAAGCTCATGCGGGAGAACCTCGCACACTTCCTGGTCGGGGCCTGAGATCTTGCCACCAGCCGCGCACCGGGAAGGTCCAACATGACTGCCACCAAGTTGGCACCACAGGTGGCCCAACGGATCACCGTCGATATCTTGAAGAATAATCTGTGTGTTGGGGAGGTGATCGGGACTTCGGCCGAATTGATGGCTCGGTACGGAGTTGGACGATCGGCGCTGCGCGAAGCCATCCGGCTCCTCGAGCACCAACAGGTCGCTCTGGCGCGAACCGGACCGGGCGGTGGCTTGGTGGTGTCGGATCCGAAGATCGATCCGGTCCTCGACGCCGTGGCAATCTACCTCGAGTTCATCGGCGCCAGTATTGGTGAGCTCTTCGAGGCTCGCTCGATTACCGAGGAGCTCGCTGCCGAACTGGCCGCCGAGCGACTTGACGAATCCGGATTGGCCGAACTCCACGAGCTGCGACGCGGGTTGTCCTCTGGGCCAGCGGACAGCTCGTACGACGAGTGGACGCTGCACATGTCGATCGCCAGACTCTCTAGGAACCCAGCGATCGAGTTCTTCGTCGATCTCTTCAGGCGTTTAGCTCGCCTAAGGCTGGTTGATGAAAGGCTTTCGTCCTCGGACCGAGCTGATGTGTCTGAACAACATGATGCGATACTTGAAGCTATAGCACGCGGTAATGGCGGGCTGGCTCGTCACAGGATGCACGTCCATATTCGGGAGGTGGGCGAGCGACTCCGCCGGCATCAAACCGGGGCGGCACTCCTCCCATTCGGGTTCGTGTCCGATGCCATCACCACGCATTCGAAGACGGCAGGCCGAGTCGTCCGACAGATACTCGACGAGGTGGTGATGGGCGGGTGGACACTAGGTCAGTTGCTCGGATCGGAGGCAGACCTCCTCGATCGGTATCAGGTAGGCAGAGGCGTTCTGCGCGAGGCGGTTGGCATCCTCGAGTTCCATCACATCGTTGAGATGCGTCAAGGGGGGCGGGGTGGGCTTCACGTCGATGCTCCGGACCTCGGAGCGGTCACACAAACGGCAGCTGCGTATCTGCAGAGGCAGAGGACCAAGCCCTGGCATCTGTATGAGCTCGGAGGCGCCCTCGACCTACACTGTGCGGCCGGCGCAGCGAGGACGGCGACGGCGCAAGAACTTGCCACGCTGCACCACTTGGCCAGCCGAGCCGAGTTCGGCGACCTCTTTGAACAGCTCAGCGCTGTGGGCGATCTCCACGAGGCGATTGCCGGGATCGGAGGCAGCGGCATGACGCTGCTGATGATGCGTGTAGTCGATCGGATCTCGGAAAGTTATCTTGTCGACGTGCCTGAACCGGTGCTGAAGAACCAAACCGAGACCGGTCGGACGGCCCTGATCCCGGTGGTGGCTGCGATCACTGCTCGCGATGCGGAGCTCGCCCGGCTCAGAATGAAGCGAGGACTGCGCTTGTACGCGCAACTGACGGATCCGGACCGTGGGCAGGAGCCCCGGTGGCTTCGAGACAGGTCGACATAAAGCAGTCGGTAATCGAACAACCAACAGAGAGAAAAGGAAATAACCATGGTGGACGAGCAAGCTTCCGCATACGAGTCGCTCCTTGGAGGGGATGCCGCCGAAGAGGCGGTGCTCCTGACGAGCGAGCATCCCCAGGAACTTCACGCGAGGAAGCTGGCCCTCGGGATCGAGGAGATGATGCCTGGATTGGTGACTCTCCGCAAGATGAACGACATCCAGGCGATGACTCGCTCCCGCGCTGTACGGCAGTTCGCCGGTGGCGATCTTGCTGCCATGTTGGGCAGCGGGGGCGAAGGGGCCCAGCTTGGGCTTGGCGGCCATCACGTGGCCATCCCGCTCGAGCTCAACGGGGCGGAGCACACGAGGTGGCGTAAAATTCTGGACCCGCTCTTTGCTCCGAAAAAGGTGGCGCGGCTTGAGCAGCGTATCCGCGAGCGGGCAGAGGAACTGATCCAGGCCTTCATCGCCAGGGGAGAGGTCGACGCCTACGCCGAGTGGTGCGACCCGCTTCCTTCATCCATCTTCTTGTCGATCATGGGGATCCCCCAAACAGAGCGTGAGCACTTCATGGCCTTCAAGAACGTGATCCTGTCCACGGGCGCGCCCGATGGGGCCCAATCACTCCCGGAAGAGAGGGAAGCGGCGTTTGCCGACTGCGAGGCATGGTTCGCGGCCGAATTCGACAGACGCGAGCAGTCGGGAAACTATGGGGACGACATTATCGGGTGGCTTCTGCAAGTTGAAGTGGATGATCGCCGCATCACGCGGGACGAGTTGCACGGTATCTGCAATCTTCTAATGATTGCTGGACTCGACACGGTCGCCGCTTCTCTCTCGTGCATCCTGGCGCATCTCGCTCGCAATCCCGAGCTCCGAAGGCGGATCCTTGCCGACCCCACTATCTGGCCGGCGGCCATCGAAGAGCTGATGCGCTTCGAATCGCCAGTTACACAAGGTTTCCGCCACGTGGTGGAAGATGTCGAGCTGCCGAGCGGCACACTTCCTGCAGGCACCAATGCAGTGGTCTGGTGGGCAGCAGCCAACGTCGACGGAGAGGCATTTGACCAACCAGCTACGATCCAGCTGGATCGCTCGCCCAATCCTCACATCTGTTTCGCTAGCGGTTGGCACCGCTGCCTCGGTTCGCACCTCGCCCGTCTTGAGCTACGTTGCGCGCTCGACGAATGGCACCGGAAGATTCCCGAGTACGAGGTAGCGGAAGGTGTCGAACTTAGCTACTCCATCAATCCCCGGGCACCGCATCAGCTCCCGCTCGTATGGAAGGTCTAATCGTGTTGGGCACGACAGAACTTGTCGGAGGTGAGTACGTCAATGCTCCGTGCGAAAGATAGTCGCGGATCGCCTGGACACCGGATGTTTCGATCTGGCTACCGGGCGGCCGCTTCAGCCATGCAACCTTCAGGGCTCATGTCCACCTGCATCGCAGGGGTATGGTTTCGTCGTTCGGTGCGTCCCGGCCAACGCTGACCGTTGATGATCATCGCTGAGTCCGCAAGTTCGATACTCATTAGCTTCACCGATGTAGCCGACACGACCGCCGCTTGGCGAAATCATGGCGCGCTGCGATAATCCACTGCTGTCGAAACATCGAGGAGAGGGGACCCTCGGGTGAGTGATTTTCTGCCCTTCATCGTGATTGGCATCACCGCCGGGTCCGTGTACGGGCTGGCTGGCACGGGTCTCGTCCTCACGTACAAGACCTCTGGGATCTTCAACTTCGCTCAGGGTTCGGTTGCCGCCGTAGCGGTGTTCGTCTTCTACTGGCTCAACGTCCAACACGGGATGGCTTGGCCGCTAGCGGCGCTAATCGCAGTATTCGGCGCGGGCACGGCCATGGGCCTAGTTCTTGAGCGGTTGGCTGAGCTGTTGGCCGACGTAAGCGACACGCTCAAGGTCGCCTCGACCATCGGTATCGTGTTATTAGTCCTGGGTCTCGGTCAGCTCTGGTATCCAAGCGCGCCCGTCGTCCCTTCTTATTTGCCGACGAGCACGGTCGAAGTCCTTGGGGTCAATGTCGGCTACGACCAAATCACCGTCTTCGTGATAGCTCTGGTCGCTACCTTCGTCCTGCATTACTACCTTCGTCTAACTCGCTTTGGTATGGCCATGCGAGCAGTGGTCGATGACGCCGATCTTGTGTCCATGACGGGCGAGAGTGCTAAACGGGTGCGGCGGTGGGCCTGGATCATCGGCTCGGTCTTCGCATCACTCTCGGGGATTCTGCTGGCCCCGAGCCTGAGCCTCAACGCCACAATCCTCACCCTGCTCGTGGTCCAGGCATTCGGGGCGGCGGCCATTGGTTACTTCTCGAACCTGCCGCTCACCTACGTCGGCGGTCTCTTCATTGGCGTGGCCGGTGCGTTGTCCACGAAATATGTAAGTCAGATCCCATGGCTCGCGGGCCTACCGCCATCCTTGCCCTTCGTCATTTTGTTCATTGCTCTCATCGTGACGCCGCGAGCCCGCCTGGCCAAGCGTCGCTATGTGGCGTCAAAATCGCTACCCGAGTCCTGGTACGCCCCAACCCGGGTCCGGCTGGTGTTCGGGGCGCTGTTCCTCGTCCTCCTGTGCTTCGTCCCGTCCTTTGTCGGCACGAATCTGAGCGTCTTCTCGGGTGCGCTGACCGACGTGATCTTGTTTTTGTCTCTTGGCCTGCTGATCCGCCAGGCCGGTCAGGTCTCGCTCTGCCAATACGCGTTTGCTGCCGTGGGGGCGGCGGCCATGGCCCATTTCACGACCAGCTTCGGGTTCCCTTGGTTTCTCTCGGTCTTCTTGGCCGGTCTCGTAGCTATCCCGGTCGGCGCGATCATCGCAATCCCGGCCATTCGGCTCACCGGGGTGTTCTTAGCCCTCGCTACCCTCGGCTTCGGGATCTTGATGGAGAACCTGTTCTATACGCAGACCTGGATGTTCGGACCCAATACCAACGGCATCGCAGCCGCCCGCCCGAATTTCGGCGGCCTCGGAACTGACAGGGGCTTCTACTACGTGATCCTGGCCTTCGTCGTCCTCAGTGTGGTTCTGCTCATGTTCATCCGCCAGGGACGCCTGGGCCGCATCTTGAAAGCGATGTCGGATTCCCCCCTTGCTCTCGAGACCCACGGCACCACCGTGAACGTGGCTCGCGTCCTTGTCTTTTGCATCTCGTCGTTCATGGCGGCGATCGCCGGGGCCCTCACCGCCAGCCTCTCGCACTTCGCCGTGGGCAGCAGTTTCTCCTCCTTTGGCTCGCTCGAACTGGTAGCCCTGGTGGTCATCATCGCTGCTGGCGAGCCCTGGTATGCCTTTGCCGCCGCGGTTGGTCTCGATGTGCTGCCCGCCTACATCAGCCTGGCGAACATCACCGTGTACCTGGGCATCCTTTTCGGTGTGTCGGCGACCATCTTGCCGGCCATCATCACGCGGACCAAAAACTTGGGCGCCCCCCCGCTGGTCCGCCGGTTCGCCCTCCAGCTCGACGCCGTGCTTGGCGGCAAGGACAGTCGCAGGGTTCTGGCCGGCGCCGCTCTAGGCACCGTAGGGCCAGCCTCGGTGAAGGCAGCGGCGGTCAACGATGTGACCACATTCACGCCCGCCAACGGATCACACGTCCCGGTTTTGCAACCCAGAGTCGCAGCCGACGGGGTCCCGGTCTCGGCTGCGCAGCGGCCGGGGCTCGAGATCAGAAACCTCTCGGTGAGTTACGGGGGGGCGATAGCGGTCGAAGGTTTTCACCTCCTGGCGCATGCCGGTCAAATCACCGGACTGATCGGCCCGAACGGTGCGGGCAAGACCACGACATTCAACGCCTGCTGCGGGCTGCTCAAGCCGACCACGGGCCAGATCCTCCTGCACGGTAGCGACGTGTCGAATAAGGGCCCGTCCGCGCCGGCCCGTAGGGGTCTCGGCCGAACCTTCCAGCGGGTGGAGCTCTTCAATTCGCTGCCCGTCCGGGCCAACGTGGCCATCGGGCGGGAGGCGAATTTTCGCCGGAGGGAACCCGGTCAGCCAGTTGACCGGCCGGCCTGGCGACCGTGCCGTCATCGCGGCGGCCGTAGACCGAGCCGTCGAGATCACCGGAATCGGCTCGTTCATCGATCGGCCGGTGGCCGACATCACCACGGGGCAGCGGCGCCTAGTGGAGCTCGCCCGAGTTCTAGCCGGTTCCTTCGACATGATCTTGCTCGACGAACCCTCCTCGGGGCTCGATCAAGCCGAGACCGAGGAATTTGGCCACATCTTGCGCCGAGTAGTCGCCGAGCGTGGGATGGGCATCCTGATCGTCGAGCACGACATGTCGATCGTTCGGCAGGTCTGTGACAGGGTGTACGTGTTGGACTTCGGTCGTCAGATCTTCGAAGGTACACCAGCCGAAATGGTGGCCAGCGCGGTCGTGAAGGCCGCGTATTTGGGCTCCGAGGTCGGCGTCGGTGGCGAGGAGCTGGCGATGATCGAGGCCAGGGAGGCGGGAGAGCCGGGATAAGCGCGTTTGGGTATCAGTGTCTGTTGCGGAGACCGATGAGCGTCGGTCGAAGTTCAGTCGATCAGCGGATCACGGGGTAATCCCAAGATCCGCTCGGCGATCTGGTTGCGGACGATCTCAGACGTCCCACCAGCGATCGTAAGGCACCGTACGAAGATCAGCGCTGTGCCGACGGAGCTGAAACCGTCGTCGACGAAGGCCCCCTCCGGACCGGCGATCGCGAGGCCGAAGTCGGCGGCCCGCTGGGCGTGTTCCCCGTTCAGCAGCTTCGCCACGTTGCCCTCGGGACCGGGCTCGCCACGCGCCACGGCGCGTTCCACTGTGCGGAGGGTGAGCATGGCCATCGCCTCTCCCTCCGCCAGCAACGCCCCGATTTGTTGCTGCACCGCGGTATCGTCCGGATGCTGTCGGGCGAGCGCGATCAGGTCGACGCCTGGTCCGCCGGTCGCCATTCCGCCCCCGATGTTCACTCGTTCGTTGCCGAGAGTTGATCGGGCCGCTCGCCACCCCCGTTGACCTCGCCCACCACGTCATCGTCGGGTACGAAGTAGTCGTTGAAGAAGACCTCGTTAAAGGCCTCGCCGCCGCTTGCCTCGCGGAGCGGGCGGATCTCGACCTCCGGGGACTCCATGTCGATGACCATCATCGTGATGCCGGCGTGCTTGGGTGCTTCGATGTCGGTCCGCACCGTGGCCCACCCTCGGTTGCACAATTGCGCCCCGCTGGTCCAGATCTTCTGCCCGTTGACGATCCAGCCGCCGTCAACTCGTGTGCCCTTAGTCCGGATGCCAGCCGCGTCGGAACCAGCGTCGGGCTCGCTGAACAGCTGGCACCAGCGATACGTGCCCTCGAGGCTCGGTCGGATCCAGCGCTCGATCTGGTCAGGCGTAGCGTGTTGAATCAAGGTCTGGATGATCCAGGCTCCGATCCCGTAGTCCGGCCGCTCGACACCGGCCGCGCTGAACTCCTCGTCGATCACTAGCTGTTCGATCGCACCGGCACTTCGGCCCCATGGCCTGGGCCAGTGCGGGTTGACGTAGCGGTTGTCGAGCATGCCGGCCAGCCGCGCTCGGTCCGGCATCGTCTTAAGCCCATCGAGGAAGGTCCGAACCTCGGCCCTGAGCGGCTCTGCTTCGGCAGGGAGGTTGACGCTGGGGTTCCGGCGCACGCCGGCGACGACGAGTCGTGTCACATCCTGTCGCAGCGACGAGAGCGGCCCGAATAGGGCCGCCAGCGCCCCCGCCCGCCGCAGGTAGAGGTGGGCATTGTGCTCCCACGTGTATCCGATCCCACCATGGATCTGGATGTTGAGCTGCGCGCAGAACAGGAAGGCCGGAATCGCCTGGGCGGAGGCGACCGCGGCGGCGAGTTCGAACTCCGGCCCCAACTGGTCCGCCGCGCCGCGTCCCATGTTGCGGCCGCGGCCAGTTCGCTTGCGACGAGCATGTTGGCGGCATGGTGCTTGACGGCCTGGAACGTCCCGATCACGCGATTGAACTGCTTCCTGACCTTCGCGTAGTCGGTCGCCATCTCGACACAAGCGGCGCCGCTGCCCGACGCCTCTGCAGCGGCTAAGGCGCGACCGATAGCGACGGCTGTGGCACGGGCACCGGGAAGGATGGCTGCAACGGGCGCTCCGGCGAGTGAGACCGATGCCGCCCGTCGGGTTGGGTCGAGGTTCTTGTGCGGCGTAACTATGACGTCCTCGGCGGGGGCGGCTATGACGGCCATGTCGTCGCCAGCTGCCACCAGGAGCACCGTCGCCAGTCCGGCCCCGAGAACCACGCCGGCATCGCCGACGGCGTGCCCCTTCTCGATGCTGACGCCGCCGCCGAGGGCGACCGCCCCCACCGCAGTCCCTTCGGCAAGCGAGCGCAGGACGTCGCGGATGTCCTCTGTCGCTTTGCTCCTAGCCATGACAGCCGACGACCACGTGGTCGCAACGATCGGACCCGGCGCGACGACGCGCCCGAGCTGTTCCAAAACGATCGCCAGCTCGGCGAGCGTGTATCCCGAACCTCCGACGGCTTCTGGGAGATGAAGCCCGAGCCAGCCCAATTCGGCGAACTCCTTCCAGAATGAGGGCAGCTGTTCATCGTCCTCCTCGATGAGTCGTCGCGACTCGGCGAGCGCTCCCCGGTCGGCCAGGAACGCGCCGACGACCTCGCCGAGTCGGCGATGGTCGTCGGTGATGGCGATCGGCATGGCTGTCTCCTTTCGCACCTCTATTCGCTGTTGGACACCGGCCGGGTGGTGACCTTCAACGTACGGTTCACCGGGGACCCCGCAGGCCGCCCGACTATACGACGGCGACCGTCGCGGCAACACGCATCGGGCACGCGGTCAACGCGTCGTGCAACCTGTATGAGTTACGGCGGGACTGGGCGAAGTTCCGGGGTTGAGGCAGGATCGGTACGTGGCGGCCAAGATTGCTGAGTTGGCGTTGACCATCTCACTCGTGCACGAGATCCGTGATGATGGGATCCCATTGAGCGCGATCTCGCCCGTTCCGTCACCCGAATGAATGGGGCCCCGTTCAAAGGCCCTCCGCCGCCGCTCCTCGATCTGGATCCGACTCATGTCGCGAGAGTGGCTGCCTGGCTGGCGATGTGACGGGGCATCCGTGACGCTTCATCCACGGACCTGACGCCCACCATCAGCAGTGTTTGCCCGAGTGGCGTCGAGACTTAGAACAAATCGCGTGGACTGACTCACGCCTGAACGAAGACCAGGAGACTGCGCTGAAGGAGGAGAATGTCCAAGCGCGCAGTTCGCGCACTTCGTTTCGGGCAGCTCCTGTCTGGTGTGAGCAGGCGCAACGCCAAACCCCGGCGTGGGCATCGCCGGGTTGAGCAGCCCTCGCTCGCGTCCGACACTTGATGTCCCGTGAGGGATGCTTGGGGGCTGGTGGATTGCTCGCCCAGGGGGCAGCACGTCTAGTTTGGTAAGCAAATCCCGAGAGGAGCCACCGGTGCGCATTGGGGTTTTCTTTCCCACCAAGGAACATGGCCCACTCGACGAAATGGTCGAGCGGTTCCGGACAGTGCGAGAGCTCGGGCTCTCGTCGGGGTGGCTCCCGCAGAGCACCGGCTTCGACGCGCTAACGGCGCTGGCCGTAATTGGCAATCGAGTCGAAGGCTTGGAGTTGGGCACGTCGGTCGTCCCGAGCTACCCCCGGCACCCAGTGATGCTTGCGGCGCAGCTGCTGACTGCCAACGCGGCCGCTGGGAGTCGGCTGGTTGTCGGCATAGGCCTCTCCCACAAGATTGCTATCGAGCGGACTTACGCCTTGTCATACGACCGGCCGGCGCGGCACATGCTTGAGTACCTGTCGATTCTGCTGCCGCTCATCCGCGACTCCCAGGTTGACTACCAGGGAGCCAGCCTCACGGGGCGTGCGCGCCTGAGCATCGTCGGCGCGCCGCCGCCGCCGGTCATCCTTGCTGCTCTTCAGCCACGGATGCTCGAGCTGGCGGGCTCTCTCGCCGATGGAACCGTCACGTGGTGTACTGGCCCGCTCACGCTGGAGCGGCAGGTCGTCCCGTGCATCACCAAGGCGGCAAGTGAGGCTGGTCGTCAGCAGCCTCGCATTGTCGTACCGCTCCCCACGATTGTCACTGACGACGCAGTGGACGGGCGGGTCAAGGCAGGCGAGCAGCTGGCAGGGTACGGGCAGATTCCTGTCTATCGGGCGGTCCTCGACCGCGAGGGCGTGGAGGGTCCCGCGGACATATCGGTAGTCGGAGACGAGGCTGCGGTCACCGTCCAGCTCCGCCGACTGGAGAGCGTCGGTGCCACTGACTTCGTCGCGATTCCCTGCGGCACGCCTGCCGACCGTCGAAGAACGCTTGAGCATCTTGCGTCTTGGGGCTGACACGAGAGTTCGCAGGTGTATTGATGGAACGGCCTCGGGTGTCATAATCGGGGTGAGGTCATGGTCGCGTTTGCGGCGCCCCTGTGTGACCGACGAGGAGGTTGTGATGTTCGACGAGCGGTTGCCATATCAGGTGTTTGACGCGGATAACCATTTCTATGAGCCCCTTGGGGTGTTGGAGCAGTACTTGGAGTCCGAGTTTCACGATCGGGTGGCGGTGGACTACACGCCCGGAAAGGCGGCGCAGCATCGCGCCAAGATCGTGGCCGAGCAGCAGGAGCGTCAGAGCAGTGTGACTGAGCAGTTGCGGGAGGCGGTGCCGGGTTCGGCGTTGGGGCGGGGGAACCCCTTGCGAGACAAGTCGGCGGAGGAGAGGGAGCGGATCGTCGAGGAGTTCCGGGTGCTGGAAGGGGCGTATCAGGATCGTGACCGGCGGGTGGAAGTGATGGACGCACAGGGTATCGAGGGGGCGTTGATGTTCCCGACCGGGGTGGGAGTGGGGATCTGGTCGAACAACCTCGATGACCCTGCGGCGAACCTGGCCAACGTGAGAGCGTTCAACCGGTGGGTGCAAGACGCTTGGGGGTTCGATTTCAAGGGGCGGATATTCACTCCGGCGGTAGTGGGTCTGGTCGATCTCGAGGCGGGGCTGGCTGAACTCGACCGGTGTCTGGAGGCGGGCGCCAAGACGGTGCTGCTGCCACCCGGCCCACTGTATGACCGGGCTCCAGCCGATCCGTACTACGACGGATTGTGGGAGCGGCTCAACGAGTCAGGGGCGCGGGCGGTGTTCCATCTTGGCTACACCAACTACCAGGCCGCCGGGAAGCACTACGGCTACGACCCCGACACCCACTACTTCGACGGGTTCGACGCGTTCCAGTGGCTCAACTACTGGGGTGACCGCCCAATCATGGAGACGATCGCCTCGCTCATTTTCGACAACCTGTTCACCCGGTTCCCCAACGTCAAAGTCGGGATCATCGAACACGGAACCGTCTATCTGCCGTACCTGTTGCGCAAGATGGACCACGCGGTACTGATGGGCAAAGCGACCCGCCACGGCACGCTCCCCGACCGGCCCAGCCAGATCTTCCAACAGCACTTCGTGGTCGCTCCCTACCCCGAAGAGAACATCACCCGTGTGCTCGAGGTCGTCGGCCCCGACTGCCTGGTATTCGGTTCCGACTTCCCCCACCCCGAAGGACTCCCCGATCCGGTCTCCTACGTCCACCAACTCGACCGACTCCCCGAACCCATCCAACGCAACATCATGCGCGACAACCTCGCCAACTTCCTCAGCATCGGCTGAACGGATGCGGGACGACGAATATGCGCTGGTCGAGGACGTTGAGCCGCCAGCTTCGGTGCAGCCGCCTGGAGCCCACGTCGTCGATTACGAGATCCAGAAGCTGCTCTCGTTGGGATGGCAGCGATATGTCGCGGTAATCCGCTCCACGGCGGGTGAGGTCCCGGCGCCGGTCGTCAGGCAGATCACGACGAGATTCGAGCGGGAGTGCCACGCCGGGGACGCCCTCCGGTGTGGCGTGCGTGCCGTCAGCCGCACGCGCCGGTCGTATGTGCTGGAGGAGGCCCTCTGGCTCGCTAACTCCGGTGAGGTCATCGCGACATCGAGGGTGGTTATGACCGGCATCGACCGGACGACCGGTCGTGCTGCAGAGATTCCCAGCACAATGTGGAAGGTGGTCGAAGAGTTGGAAGGCCGGGCTATTGAGATGAGTGAGTCGGCATAGGTCGCCGGCCTGCGGTTAGCAGCCACTGTCCCATGGCGCCAACACCACATAACAGCGGTTAGGATTTCAACCCGGTCGAGACCCGAGGTGAGCCGTGAAGGGGAACAGAGCCGTTGCTACGGACGACTCATCGACGCCAAAGGGATCCCTTAACGAGGCTCGATGGTCTGAGGTCATCGACGCCGCGTTCGTCGTCTTCAGCGAAGAGAGTTACGAGTCCGCCACAATCCAAGGCATCGCGGCCCGGGTCGGGCTGCTCAAGGGCAGCCTCTACTACTACATCGAGTCAAAGGAGGCGTTGCTGTACGCCGTCATCGAGCGCTCCTACGTTGAAGCTCTCGCTTGGCTTCAGGACGACCCGGCGCTCCAGGATGGCGATGCACCGACCCGCATGACGCGCTTCATCGAGCGATGGCTGGAGAATGTCCGGCTCCAGACGACGGGGTTCGTGCTCGCTGAACGAGAGGCCCACCACCTCTCCCGTGAGCACCGTCGATTGCTCGGAGGCTACAGCTCGGCGATCGGCGCCATCTTGCGCGACATCATTAATCAGGGCCAAGCGGAAGGCGTGTTTGATGTCAGTACGAAGCCCAATATTGCAGTGACATCAATCTTTCGATTGCTCAACGGGACAGCGGTGTGGGACAGGCCAAGTGGACGCCGCTCGTGGACCGAGCTGGTGATGTTCTACCAGCGATTCATTCTCCGCGGACTCGGCTATGACGCTGGCGCAGAGCGTCGAGACAACGCGTGGGCCGGCCGGGGTGAACGGCTCAAACCGAACGGCCGCTCCTGAAGTCGACGAGGTGGCTGAGGAGGGCATAGAGGATCTCCCCCTGCGTGCCCCAGAGGAGTTCGTCGGGTTCGTCTTGTCTCACGGCGAAATAGTGCATCGCGGTAGGTGCGCGCGCGGCCCTGCGAGGGACAATCGGTGTCGCGGCCAGAGGTCCGGGGTCGTGAGTTGGGGGCGTCCCTCCGCGGCGGTACCGGCCGGGCGACATGAACGTCGACAGCGGCACGACGGCCATGGCGGCCACTTCCCCTGGGTGAGGATCGGGCGCAATGCCGGCGTCAACCACCCCGACGTAGACATCGAGCGTGAAGCCCGTTGGGAAGGGCCCGTGACTGTCCAGTTGACCGACGACCTCTACTTGGCGGCGAGGCAGGCGAAGCTCCTCCTCGGCCTCGCGTAGCGCAGTGTCTAAGGAGGAGGCGTCGGCGGCTGGGTCGACCCGCCCTCCCGGGAAGACCCAGTCGCCTTTGTGATACATCATGGTCGCGGGCCTCTTCGTGACAACAATGGCGGCCTCGCCGCCGACGTCGAGCACTGGGACAAGTGCCGCGGCCGGCCGAGAGTTCGACAACAAGGCGTTGCCAGTGCGACGGGGTGACGGGAGTTGACGGCAGCCCTCGCGTACGTCGGCGACGGTCACCCGCCGGAATTCTGGAGGGGACGACGACCAGGGTGGCGGCCCGGGCAGCATGACGAAGTGTACGGTTCACCACGACGGTGGCTGCGCGTCGGCTCGAGCGGCGAACGCTTAGCCCGTCGGGGGGAGTCACACTGGACGGCGCTCGAGGAGCATCTCTCGGATTGTGAGCTTGTCCGGCTTTCCCGATCCAAGCCAGGGCACATCCGCCTCCTCGGCGATGACCTCCCAGCGGGTCGGCACCTTGTACGAGGAAAGCTCCTCGCGCAGTCGTGCCTCTAGCTCGGTGACGTCCATGTCATATGACGGCGCCGGCACGATCGCCGCGGTGACCTCCTCTTCCATGGTCGGGTGCGGAAGACCCATCACGAAGGCATGGGCGACACCGGGCAGGCCCTCCAACAACAGCTCGACTTCCCGCGGCGAGACGTTGGCACCGTGGGACTTGATCATCTCGTAGTACCGACCCCTGAAGTAGGGCCGGTTGTCGTGCATGAATACGCGATCTCCGGTGTGCAGCCAGCTGTCGGCGTCAAAGGTCTCCTCGCGCTCGCGCTTGTAATACCCCTGCAGGACCCCATAGCCGCGGATCAGGAGCTCTCCATCCACCATGTCCGGCAGCTCCTCGCCGGTGTCGGGATCGATCACCTTGCGCTCGACGCCGTTCCAGTTCCCAACGGTCTCACTCATCCCTCGGTGCCCCGGGATTCCCGGAACAGGGCTGTCAAGCAGCGCGACATCCGACGGACCCTCGATCAGCATCGGGCAACTGGACAGGTCACGACCCGCGAAACTGGGGTGGCTGCGCATCGATTGGATGAGCGACGGCCAGGCGGCCACGGCGGTGGCGTGTTCCTTCTCCACGAGATCGAGCGCGGCCTCGGGCTCGAAGCGCTCCAGGCAGAGCACCGTCAACCCGCTCTGCAGTGCCCCGCCGAGCACCAAAGTCCCGCCTATCCAGAAGAACGGGAATCCGCAGAGGATTCTGCGCGGGCCTTCGGAGCCGCCGGTATTGCGGTTGGCGGCGCCAAACGCCGCTGTCGTCCGGACGATCGACGAGTGGGAGTGGACGACTCCCTTGGGCAGTGCGCTCGAACCTGACGTGTAGACGACCTGAGCGAGGTCAGCAGGCACGACCTGCTCCTCTATCCGTTCTAAGAGCTCGTCGCTGATCGCAGTGCTGGTCGCGGCGTCGGGTGCCAGGTCGATCGACGTCGCCCACGCCCGGTCACAGGGACCGCTCAGGCAAATGGATCGCAGGTACGGGACGTCGGGTAGGAACAGTGGCCCGCGGCCGTCCTGGGCGGAGAGGCCTGGGATGGCATCTTCCAAGAACTCCGGCACATCATGGGACAGCAGCGTCGGCGGAGCTAACAAGGTGTGTACGTCGCCGATCCGCAAAACCTTTTGCAGCTCGGCAGGCTTGTAGGTCGTGCTGAAGGGCATCACCAACGCTCCGATGCGAAGGGCCGCCAGCCAGGCGACGACGAACTCTGGGCCGTAGGTGAAGAACAGCCCCACCCGGGTGCCTTTGCCGATGCCCGCTTCGAGCAGTCGCCTTGCGACGCATCCGGACCGCTCCTCCGCCTCGGCGAAGGTCATCCGCCGGTCAGGCATGACGATGAACTCGGTATCAGTGAACTCATTCGCCGCCCGGCGGATCGTTTCGCCGACGGTCGCCTTGTATCCGAGGTCTGGTACGTCGATCGCCATCGTGTTCTCCTCGGCTGGTATCCCTGGTCAGCCCGCTGCTTGGCGGAGCGGGTTCTGCAAGATGTCCCTGAACGGCACGTCCCGGTCAACCTGAGGTTCCTTGGGCAGACCCAGGACGCGCTCGCCGATCGTGTTGCGCTGGATCTCACTGGTGCCTCCAGCAATCGCTGTCATCGGTGAAAAGCACGACGCCTGGGCGAGCGCACCGCCTTCAGGGTCACCCGAGTTCCAAGCGATCGACGCCGCTCCCGCGAGACTCATACCCAGGTTGGACGATTGGCGTGCGAGCAGAGCGGTCGCCAGCTTCGCGACGGACCCCCGTGCACCCACGGAGATCCCAGCAGCGATCTCATCGCGCATTTTCTGACCCATGTAGGCAAGGACACGCTCGGCGACATAGAGCTTCATCAACTCTTGGCGCACAACGCCGTCGTTGAGCAGCCCGCGGCGCCGCGCCAGGTCGATGAGGCGACCCGAGGCGGGACGCGACCATCCCGCTCCGCTGCCACCGGCACCGGTGCCAGCGCCGAGCGCCAGGCGCTCGTGGGTGAGCATCGCCAGGAGGGCCCGCCAGCCGTCGTTCTCGTGGCCGACCAGGGCCGAGGCTGGGAGTCGGACCTCGTCGAGGAAGACCTCGTTGAAATGGGCGTCCCCGGTCATTTGGCGCAGCGGGAGGATTGTGACACCAGCCGCCCGGAGGTCGACTATGAACATCGAGAGACCCTGGTGCTTGGGCACCGTCGAGTCGGTCCGGGCAACGCAGAGGGCGTAGTCGGACTGGAGCGCGCCTGAGGTCCACACCTTTTGACCGCTGAGGACATACTCCTCGCCGTCGCGCACCGCCTTCGTCTGGAGCCCAGCGAGGTCGGAGCCGGCGCCGGGTTCGGACAGCAGCTGCGTCCAGACTTCGTCGCCGCGGATCATCCGCGGGACGTGGCGACATCTCTGTTCTTCGGTCCCGAAGTCGAGCAGCGTTGGAGCGCAGATCCCGGTCGTGACTGCCTCTCCAGTTGGGGGGAGGCGGTACTTCGCCGCCTCCTCGGCGCAAACCTTCTGGTGCTCCTCGCTGAGGCCCTGACCTCCGTACGCGGGGTCGAGCGTGATGCCGAGCAAGCCGGCGTCCCACAGTGCGGCGCGGAATCCTCGACCCGCGCTCGGGTCCGCTGGGTCGAATGAGTCGTAACGGTGTGCATTCTCCTCCAGCCAGACCCGCGCCTTGGTACGGAACGACTCGACGTCAATCACGAAGGGACCGCCTGTTGCGCCTCGCTCTGCCGTTTCGCCAGCCCGGCGTGCTGTTGCGAACCGAGGATCCAACACTGTCTGTAGCCCAAGTTCAGGACGTTACACGCGGAATCCTGGGCCCGCGAGATTATCGGTGACGCCCCGGCTGGACGCGGGGTCGCCACCGTCGCCAACAGCTCAGGCGGGCATAGAACTGGGCGCCGAGCCGTCCTGCCGCGTGAACCTCATCGCCGCACCCGACGGCGCGAGGCACGCGACGTCCCGTGCGGGGACGTTCGGAAGATCGCAGCGGTGGCCGCGAGCCCGCACCCAACCATCACAGCTAGACCAACTCCGTGCGTACGAACCCGACTCGGCCGCGATCACTGCGATCCCGCGCCTGGAGCTGAAACGCTGGCCGGTTTGTCAGGCGGCTGAGCGTTTACTCGGCGCCTGTGGGGAGACCCACGCTAGGGAATAACTCGTGGAATGCACCGAGGCGGATGCGGTGGCTCACCTCGGGGTCAGCGCCGTCGAGGAGCTCGTGGAGTACCTTCTGCGTGTGCGGGAATGTCCCCTCGATGTGGGGGTAGTCCGTACCGAACAGCACATTCCGATAACCCATGTTCGCTACTGCCGCCACCGCTGTCTCGTCGTGTTGGAAAGAGGCATAGACCTGCTCCATCAGGTATTCCTTGGGTGGTCGGCGCAGCCTGCCTTCGTCGAACATCTGGTGTTGGCGGTAGGCCTCGTTGAGCCGGTCGCCCACGAAGGGTGCCCATGTAGCGCCACCCTCGGAGATCAGCACACGGAGGCGGGGATGGCTTTCGAGTGTGCCGGATGCAACCATCATGGCCGCCGCCTTCTGGCCGCCAAAGGTGGTGTCGAGGTAGTTGAGCATCGCGCCGCCGGGGTTCTTGAACGGCCTCGGTCCAGTGGCGTCGGTACCGATGTGGAATGCCACCACCAAGCCTGCCTCCTCGCAGGCGGACCACAGGCCATCCCACGCGTCCTCGTTCCAGCGTGGCACTCCGTCGGGAAGGCTGGTCGGCAGGAACACAGCCAAAAACCCGAGTTCCGCGCAGCGCTGTGCCTCTGCGATCGAGAACTCGAGCGACTGCAACGGCAACGTGGCCGTCGGTACGAATCGCGGCGAGGTGCGGATCAGCTCGTCATGGACGAAGTCGTTGGCGACCTTGGCCGCTTCGTTCACCAGAACGGGGTCCTTGATCTGCCCGTACCACAAGCCGAGCGACGGGAACACGACCTCTCCCCACACCCCCTGGTCGTCCAGGTGCTCGAGCCGCGCGCTGGCGTTGTAGGCGCCTGCTCCACCTTGGGCCATGCCCTCGGCAAACTTCCGTCTGGCCTCGGCCATCTCCGGACTGCTCGGAGTCGGTATTCGCCGACGGAGGCTCGCACCGTCGATGTGGACAATCTCCTCATTCTCGCTGATGCGCTCCGAGCGTGGGAGGCGATCGGCCAGAGTTGCCGGGAGGTTCCGTCGGTACAGATCCGGCGGCTCGATGAAATGCGAGTCCCCAGAGCAGGTCCACAAAACGTCGGTGTGAGCATCGAGCATGCCCCCATCGTCGCGCAGCCCGGGTCCTGCTGGCGCCGTCGGGGCGGGATGTACGATCAGCACTATGTCAGAGACGCCCCGGCTCGTGCGCTATGAGCGTGACGGTGACGTGGGGGTGATCACGCTCGCTCGCGGGCCGCTCAACACCTATGACGGTGCCTTCCATGCCGACTTCCAGGGAGCATGGAAGCTCGCTCGGATGGACTCGACCAACGCAGTTGTCATGCTGGCTCGTGGCAAACACTTCTGCGCGGGAGCGGAGCTCCGGAATCCCCTCTCGGCGCCCGAGGGCGTCGAGATTCTCGCCCCATGGGACGAGATCCGCCTGATCCAGCGGACGATGAAGCCGACCATCGCCGCCGTTCAGGGCGGCTGCATCGGCGGCGGCCAACGGATGGTGTGGCCCTGCGACCTGGTCTTCTGTACCCAAGACGCGTTCTTCCGTGACCCGACCGCAAGCATGGGCATCGGGGGGATCCAGTCGCACCTCCACACCTGGTTCTACGGCCCGCGTCTGGCCAAGGAGATGATCTACAGCGGCATGCGGCTGCCAGCCGAGCGGCTGTACGCGATGGGGCAGGTCAACCGGCTCTATCCCGACGTCGAAACCCTTCACCGAGAGACGTTGTTGTTCGCGCACGAGGTGGCAAACCAGGACCCGGTTCCATTGCGCCAGGCCAAGCGGGCCTCTGACATCACGATGGATATCCAAGGTCAGCACTACGTCGTCAGCCGCATGGAGGAGCTCATGGACGTGTTTCCGACGATGAACCTACGACTCCCCGGCGACACGGTGACTCAGATGCTCCCGCTGTCCAACCGGCGACGTCAGACCGGTTGGACGGGTTTGGTTCATGCACATTTGACCGCTTGTGCGGTCACGACGCGTTCGATGTGAAGATGGTTGGCACCGAGACGGCTCAATCCGGCCGAAGGGAGATTCCAAGTGGCACAACGCTTTGAGGGAAAGGTGGTCGCGATCACGGGATCGGGTTCCGGGCTCGGGCGCGAGACGGCGATGCTCATCGCCAGTGAAGGCGGGAATGTCGTGGTCAGCGACGTAGTCGAGTCGCGTGCCAAGACGGTCGTCGACGAGATCCTGGCTAAAGGCCAGAAGGCTGTCGGGCTCAAGGCTGACGTCACCAGCGAGGAGCACATGGACCTGCTCGTCAAGACAGCGGTGGACACCTTCGGCCGGCTAGACGCGATGCATGCCAATGCCGGTATCGCCGAACCGACCTTCGGGACGCCGACACGCCTGCACGAGGCCACAGCAGCGGACTGGGACAAGATCATGAACGTCAATGCACGCGGCATCTTTCTGGCATTCCGTTCCGCGGTCGCGCAATTTCTGCGGCAAGGTAGCGGGGGTGTGCTGTTGGCGACGACTTCGGCGGCTGGTTCCTTCATTTATCCCGGTTTCCCGTTCTACGGCGCCAGCAAGTTCGCTGGGAACGGGATCACCAAGGGATTCGCGGTCACGTACGGGCCCGATGGGATCCGCGCCAACGCGATGGCGCCGTTCCACGGGATGAGCCCCAACATGCTGATGCCCCCCGACGCCCCCGTTTTGGGCAAATCGTACGAAGAGATGGCCCCGTGGGACCCCCAGGGCAATCTGGGAGCGATGCCGCTCGCGCTACCGACCCCGCCGACGCTGCGCGACAACGCGAACCTGGCTGCCTTCCTGCTGTCGGACGACGCACGGTACATCTCAGGCGAGGTGATCCATTCGGTGAGCGGCGGCACCTCAGCCCGGGTCGCGATCAACTTCGGTCAGGCGGCCGAGGGCGACGTGCTACCCGAGTCCATGCGCGAGCAGCTCGAAGAGCATCAATAACTGGATTGGAGCGCCGCTCGGCAAAAGCGTCGCACGTACTCCCGGAGCAACTCGGCAGCCGGCGGAGTTGCTGTGCACTCAGTATTTTTTCATGACTGGGTCGTGGGTCTGGCGGCGGCGAGGAACTCCTTCATGGCGAGTCGGTCCGGCTTCCCCGTCGCCAGCCAGGGCACGCGCTCCTTCTCCACCACGACGACGTAGCTGGGCACCTTGTAGTTCGACAGCTCCTTCCGGGCCCGTTCGCGGATCTCCTCCGGGTCCACGTGCTCACCCTCGTTGGGCACGACGAGGGCGGCTACGACCTCCCCCCGCGTCGGGTCGCTCACGCCGAGCACATGGGCGTCGGCGAGCTCCGCAAACGTCCTCAGGACCGCCTCCACCTCGGGCGGCGCGACGTTGTTGCCAGAGGTCTTGATCATCTCGGTATGCCGACCACGGAAGTACAGCAACCCATCACGCATGACGCCGGTGTCGCCGGTGTCATAGAACCCGTCCGCGGCGAACACGTCCTCCCGCTCACGTTTGTATATTCCCTGCATCACGAGGTATCCACGGATGAGGATCGCCCCTTCCTCCCCGTCGGGCACCGTCTCGCCGGTTTGGGTATCGGAGATCCGGATCTCACATCCATCGATCGGACGCCCCATACAAGCTCCAAGCTCGTCAACCGACTCGACGGTGAAGTCGGGCCATGTATACGAGGCCAGACTCTCTGTCATGCCGATCGAGCCCTGGCGGCCAAAGCCGGTCGGCGGCTCCTCCAGCGCGGGGATGTCGCGGCCGGGCCTCGTCGGGTGCGCCATGATCGGTCCCCGCACCCCCGGCCATCCCGTCATCCGGGTGGCCCGTTCCCGCTCCATCAGGTCAAGCGACCGCAGCGGCTCCGTCCGGTCCACGCACAGCAGTGTGGCGCCGACTGCAATCGCCGGGACGACTGTCATCGCGATGCCGCCGACCCAGAAGTACGGCATCCCGCAGAAAATGCGATCCTCCCCGCGCCAACTCAACATCTCGGCGAGGTGCGTGCCCTTGCGCACGAGGCCGTCGTGTGAGTGAGTGACAGCTTTTGGAACGCTTGTGGTCCCAGACGTGAAAATGGTGATGGCGAGATCGGCCGGAGTCACCTCCGATTCAATCGCTGAGAGGAACTGATCGGGGATGGCATCGGCCCGCGTGTCGTCCTCCCACATCGCCGATGCCCACGGAAGGGGAGTCGAACCGTCGAACCAGACCTCGCGCAGGAACGGCAGCCCCGGCAGCCGTAGTGGCTGCTCACCGCTCGGCTGGGACAGCGCGTCGTCGACGAAGCGGTCATGGTCGCGGCCGAACATCGTGGTGGGCGCAAGCAGGATACGGGCGTCGCCCAGCGCGAGCGCCTTTCGCAACTCCGCCGGCTTGTAGGCCGTGCTGAACGGCATATGGAGCGCTCCGACACGTGAGATCGCGAGCCACGTAACGATCCATTCGACCCCGTAGGGGAAGTGCGTCGCGACGCGCGTCGCTTTGCCCACGCCCGCCGTGATGAGATGCTTGGCCAGTTGGGCCGACCTGCTGTCGGCCTCACGGTAGGTCAGACGTTCGTCCTCTGTAACGACGAGCTCGTGATCGCCCCATCGCTCAACGGCATGGCGCAGCAGCGCAGGCACGGTCGCGGCGTGCTCAACATGTGGTCGCCAGACCATGTACCACCGTACGTTCACTGGCACATTGGCCGGAACAACGTTGTCCGGCCGCGGCCGCTCGTATGGTTGATCCGTGGAGCTGAACCTAACCGCCGACCAGGACTTCTTCCGGGAGACCACCGCCCGGTTCCTCGAGGCCGAAGCCCCAGTTGCGTCCCTCAGGGCCCGGGAGCAGGACGACGTTGGATTCGACCGAAGGTGGTGGGAGCGCGGCGCAGCGCTCGGTTGGACGTCGATGCTGGTACCCGAAGAGCTGAACGGGGGAAGCCTCTCCGGCGAGGGCATGCTCGACCTCGTGCTTCTCGCCGAGGAGATGGGCCGCGTTGCTGCGCCAGGTCCGCTGGTCCCGGTGAACGTCGTCGCAGAGACGCTGAGCCGCTCCGGCCGCCCAGACCAGCAGGCGCTGCTTGTGGGACTCGTCTCAGGCGAGCTCATCGCGAGCTGGGCAATAAACGAGCCCGGGGGAGCGTGGGACGCCCCGAGTATCGGACTGCAGGCTGTCTCGTCGCCCCACGGCTTCGTGCTCGACGGCGTGAAGTCGCTCGTCGAAGCGGGTAATCAGGCAGACACGTTCCTCGTCACCGCCGCGGGATGACGGCTTGACCCAATTCCTCGTCGACGTGGGCACGGCTGGCCTCACCGTCACCGCTGAACCGAGCATCGACCTTGGGCGCCGCTTCGCGACGCTGACCTTCTCGGGTGCCCAGGTGGCACCAGACGCCGTCGTCGGCGACGTTGGCGGCGCCGGCCCGGACGTCGAACGGCAGCTGATGACGGCGGCCGTGCTCCAAGTGGCGGAAACATGCGGGGTCGCGGCCGCTGCCTTCGACCGCACGTTGGAGTACATGGGCGACCGCTACTCGTTCGGGCGGCCACTCACGTCATATCAGGCACTCAAGCACCGTATGGCCGATATGAAGATGTGGCTCGAGGCGTCGTTCGGGCTGAGCACTGCGGCCGCACGCTCCGTCCAGCACAATGCCCACGACGCCTCCAGCGTCGTCAGCGCGGCCAAGGCCTACATCGGAGAGAAGGCGACGGATCTCATCCAGGACTGCATCCAGTTGCACGGCGGCATCGGCATTACTTGGGAACATGACCTGCATCTCTACCTACGGCGTGCCACCGTCAACCGATTTGCCTACGGCACCCCGTCTGACCACCGCGAGCGGCTGGCAGCCCTCGCCGACCTCTGAGGGAGTATCCATGCCCGACACTCACTTAGATGAGATCGAGGACGTCGCGAGCTTCCGGAATCGGGCGATGCACTGGGTTGACGCGAACCTCCGAAAGCTCGCCGACGACGATACGGCGGTGGTGGACTGGGGAGAGGACGCCGTTGCTTACCAGCGCCAGCTGATGGCGCAACTCCACGAAGCCGGCTTTTCCGGCATCTGCTGGCCGAAGGAGTACGGCGGGCATGGGCTGACCCCCGACCATCTGCGGGCATTCACCGAAGTGTCGTTGGGCTACGAGCTGCCGATCATGTTCCACCTTCCGACGATGACGATCCTTGGTGCGACGCTCCTCGACTTTGGGACCGAGGAGCAGAAACGCCACCACATACCGGCGATCCTCTCTGGCAGTGAGCTGTGGGTGCAGTTCCTGTCGGAGCCGTCAGGAGGCTCGGACCTTGCCGCCGTGCGAACTCGCGCCACTCGCGACGGTGACATCTACGTGCTCAACGGCGCCAAGATATGGAGTTCAGCAGCCCACCGTTCCGACTATGCGCTATGTGTCTGCCGCACTGACTGGGGTGCGCCGAAGCACAACGGCATCTCGGTCCTGATCGTGAAGGTCCACCAGCCAGGGGTCACCGTCGAGCAGATCCGACAGATCAGTGGCAGCAGGGAATTCTGCCAAGAGTTCTTCGATGACGTTGCGATCCCAGCTGAGAACCTGGTCGGCAAGGAGAACGACGGCTGGACCGTCGCCTCACGCTTGCTGCAGCATGAGAAGCTGGCCGTTGGCGGCGGCCACCCCCTCGGCCTCGTGAGCGGTGGTATTCGTCAGCGGGGTGGGAGCGGGGCCGACCGGCTGGTCCGCCTCGCGCGCGAAGTGGGCCATGCCGCCGATCCTGTCGTCCGCCAGCTTGTGGGCGAGGGGCTTGCTCTCAGCTACGCCCAGACCGCCGCGATTGAGCGGCTGTCGGCGGCCATGGCCACCGGTGCCCTGCCCGGACCGGCGAGCGCGATCCTCAAACTATTTAACGCGACCACTGCAATCCAACGCGCCGAGCTGGCGGCGCGTGTCGCCGGAGCGGGTGTCGTCGCTGGCGCCCAGCGAGCGGTGGGAATTGAGTTCCTCAGCCGCCAGGGGGCCGGTCTCGCCGGAGGTAGCAACGAGATCCAGCGCAACATCATCAGCGAGCGCGTGCTTGGCATGCCGCGGGAGCCGGCAGCTGACCGAGGCGTGCCCTACAAGGACGTCCCGACGAGCTGGCGCTAGCCGTCCGCGGTAGGCTTTGCTCTGCCGGACCAAAAGCGCTCGTCGCAACATCTCCCTGCAGTCGTCAGCCGGACTGTGCGGACGTCGTTGACACGCAACTCATGGCTGGGCGGTCGAGAACCGCTTACTCGTCAAACGCGACGGTCGCCGTACCGACCGCGAGCTGGGTCTGCTGATCGTCGACCTGCCAGATCTTCAGGTCGACCAGGACGTCTCCGTCCTCCTGTCGTACTGATGTGATCTCGCCCCCCGCCGTCAGGGTGCGATCCCGAAGAAGCGGATTCTTCAGGCGCATGTCGATGTTGACGATACGACCCTGCTCGCCAATCCACTCCCGCAACATCGCGTGCAGATATGCGTGTGAGAACGGCGCCATGATGAACGCAGCGTCGAAGCCCTCTCGGCGTCCGACCTCATCATCCATGTGGTGGCCGGCGAACTCGTAGTTGACCGCCGCGAAACGGTTCCAGTGCTCCAGTGAACCCACCCGATGCCATGGTGCAATCGGCTGGCCCGGGGTCAGGCTGGCGGCATCGACGCCCATCACAGGTATCTCACGAAAACTGTGTCGAGCCGTTTGATCCACTCGCCGTGTTGGTTGAAGAGGTTGTCGGAGACCGTCGTGTAGAGCTGCAGCCCCATACGCCCCTCACGTTCGAAGTACTCGCTGATATGTGACTCGGATCGGATGACATCACCGGGACGCATCCGCACCTTCGAATACGTCGCGATGACACGGGACTGGAGGATCGCCCGGTAGGGCGGGGTATCCAGCCCGAATACAGCCTCCAGGGCCGAGAACCGCTGGTAGCCGTCTGTCGTGACCGGCGCGAGCTCTCGCGGCGGGGGATCCTTGGTCATCCACGCGAATGGGTTGAACTCCTCGGGCGCGATGACCCCACCCCACTTCGTCGCCGCCGCGTACTCCTCGTCCCAGAAGAGCCTTGGTGGGATAGCCGGGTAATAGATCGCCATCGCCCATTTCCGGATGTCAGAGACCGAGATCGGGAACGATGTCGCAGAACGCATCACCTTCCCGACGACGCTGCGCATTTCGTCGGTGACGAGTGTCTCGCCTTGCTGGGTGCTCATGACCGCGTTTACCGCATTGCGGGGCTGAGGAATGTCTCGAGGTTGTCGCGCATGATCCGGCGCTGCTCGTCGTCGGTGAAGCTGCTGAGCTGGGCGCGCCGCGTACTGCGAGGGGAAGGCCAGGCCCTCGCCGTGGGGGAAGTCCGACCCGAAGACGATCGGCTCGATGCCCGACCTCGGCCACCACCCGCTGCACGTTCTCCTCGGGGAACGGGGCGACGACGAAGTGGTCGCCGGAAGATCTCCGAAGGCCGGCGATCGAGCCGGCCGGTGTCGGACCACTTTGCCTTTGCGGCCCATGAGGAAGGCGTGGTCCATCTTGCGCAGCGTGTAGGGCAGCCACACCGTGCCCATCTCGGACAGGCAGACCTTGATGTTGGGGAACCGGCCGAAGAAGTTGTGCAGGATCAGCGCCGGCGGTCAGCTCCATGCGCCGGGCGGTCACCCCAGTACATCATCCACTGGAAGGCGTCGAAGTCGCCGAACACGGCGTCGGGGTCCTCGGACCAGTCGGCCCCGTACTTCTGGTAGTCGGTGCCGCCGAGGTGCACGGCGAGGCGGATGTCGGCCTCGTTGACGATGGACCAGAACCGGTCGAAGATCCGGGTCGGCGGGGGAGCGGCCGCCGAAGGGGTTGTCCGCTCCGCCGTGGGCGTGGCCCGACTTGGTCTGGATCATCGGTGCGCCCCGTCGGCGATGACCTGCTCGAGCTCCTTGACCGCCAGGTCGGGGTCGGCCAGAGCGATGTAGGGGGGCAGGAACATGCGGTTGTCGGCGACGAAGCCGACCTCCTCGTGCATCCAGCGGTTGAAGGCCCGGATGTTGGCGTAGAGGGCTGTCGATGTTGTCGGCGAACTCGTACTCGATGTCGTGGGCCGCCGCCGGGAACATGAGGGCGCTTGTCGATGCCCTGCTCGTCCATCAGCGCCAGCCGCAGGTCGCGGTTGCCGAACGCCTCGGACTTGTTCGCGGAACTCGGCGACGAACGCCTTGCGCGTCCTCGTCGTCGAGACCCTTCAGAGGGTTGAGCCGGTTGAGGAGCATGCCCGGCATGACCGACAGTTCCGGTTCTGCGCGCGGCTCCTGGGACGGCGCCCGGCCCGTACCGATCGTTGGAGGTGTCGCCGAGCATCTTCGCCAGCTCGTCCTTGGAGAAGGTGACCTGTCTCGGAGTGGAACTTCGACGGCTTGCCGGCGAAGAGCTGCATCCGCTCGCCGTCGGGCCCCTTCACGTACCGGATGGCGAGGTCGGCGTTCTTGGGGTCGATGTAGCGCTCGAAGCAGTCCGGCGGCTCGTTGAAGTGGTTGTCGGCGTCGTTGATCTTGTAGCCGAGATCGACGTTGGCGTTCGCCGTGATGGTTGTGGTCATAAGAAACTCCTTGCTCTCTCACTAATTTACCCGGCTCGTCTGATTGTGTCAGGGGATCGTCGGCATGGATGGTCGGAGCCCTGAGACCGTCGGGGAACGCAAGGCAGCGTTGTCGGCATGGTCGTCGTGTCGCCCGGGGATGAGCGCTCGACCCAGTGGGCGGGATTACGGCAGCTCCCATCCGCGGCGGTTCCATCGATGTTGGCGGTGAGCGCGTCCTCGCCGGAGAAACGATCACCACCCGCGCTGCCAGAGCGCAGGTGCCCCATCAGGACGTGCGGGCCTGCGCTTTGGCCTCGAGGGCCTCGGCGAACGCGACCCATGATGCCGCCCTTCGCCGCGCTTCTGTTGCAAGGTCATACACACGGCTCAGTGGCGCCGCCTTGAGGTGGGTCGCCCACCCGTTGTCGATGTTCGAGCGGCTGAGCCATTGGGCGAGCTGTCGGCCCTCTCCGGTCGAGGTCAGAGAGGAGTCGTTCGTCCACCATCTGGATTCGGGCCGGACGGGCTGAGTCGGGATCTCGACAGCGGGAGCCGGAGAAGGAGTGTTTGCTGCTTCCAGGCGGCGACGAACGCTGCGCACCGTCTCGGGCGACGCTCCGACCTCCTCGGCGACCGCCCGCAACGACGCACTGGGCCACGCCTCGAGGACGTCGGCGATCGCGCGCCGAACCTTCGCGGGGTCGGATGGCCGGGCTCGTCCGTCAGCGCCGATCCTCCGTTCGACGTCGGTAGATCGCGCCGGTGGGCGCAGTGTCGCGACAGTGCGGGGTGAGAGAGCGCAAAGCTTCGCGACCCGCCGGTCCGACCAGTCGCTGCAGGCTCGCAGGATGCGAGTCGCAGCCTCCCGACGCTCGGCCAGCGTCAGGGGGAGGCCGTGCTCGACATTGCGCCGGACGAACTCGACGAAGGTCGCCTCAGGTGGCCCCTCGTAATAGACCGCCGGGATCGAACGCATCCCGAGGGACCGGGCAGCGGCCAAGCGATGGTGGCCGTCGACAACTCGCCCGTCGGCGCGGTTGATCACGATCGGGGGCCATTGTCCATCCAGCTCAGCGAGAGTGCGGACGTGATCAGCGTCGAGGCCCCTGGCCCGTGGGCACGGTCCCGCGACGACCCGCTCGAGCGCGATGTTCTGCGTTGGAGCTTCCACCGAACGCAGCGCCGGCGCCTTGGTGAACGGAACTTCGCGAGCTGCGATCGACACGGCGACCCCCTAATTCAAACGCTGGTAGATTCAAACGTGGGTAGATTATTCGCAGCGGGAGTACAGCGTCAAGGCGATTCTGGCTACCCCCGTGGCACGAGCACCCTCAATGCCGCCCTCGACGTAGCTTCGGGACAGTTCATTGCGGAAACGACCGATCCGCACCGGGCCCGTGAGCTCTGCCGGTTCTCGAATCTGATCACCTGCTGTTTTTCAAAGCACCTTGACATCCATCTCGGCGACAAGATGTCGACCCACATGACAACCGATAGCAGGGGCTGGCTGGGGCGCTAGCCGAGATTCCGATCTGCGCTTCTCGCCGACCGACTTTTCGTGGATGAACCTCGTCGAGCGCTGGTTCGCCGACCTGACGAGCAAGTGGCTGAATCCCGGAACTCACCGCTCCACCAAGGACTTGAGACCTCCGTCGCCCACCGGGTCGACACCTGGAACCAAGAACCCAGGCCCTTGCACAAGAGCGCAGACGACATCCTTGAGACGGCTCGCCAGCTTCTGCGCGCGAACTGCCCCGACTCAGCTGACTAGGGCGTGCGGCAACGTGTTCTCCCGGCCATGCGCCGCACGCATCGCGGCGGCGAAGGGAAGCAAGGCACCTTGGTCCGACTGCGCGGGTTGCGCTGTTGGACGCCATGTTGCCTGGGCGGACCGTGACGTCTCGATCAAGTCGCCGTTCTGTCCTACTCTGGGGTGAGTCGACGTCAGGCCTGGAGGGAGACGACATGGCGCGGACAGTGTGCGAGGGGCTGACCGTTGTCGAGATGGGCAGCGGCAGCGCTCCCGCTTCGCAGATCGGAATGCTCCTCGCGGACAACGGTGCTCGTGTGCTCAAGGTCGAGCCGCCAGGCGGCGACACACTCCGCGCAGACCTGCCTGCCGCGGCCATCGTGTGGAATCGTGGTAAGGAAAGTGTTGTCGTCGACCTCCGTACCGACGCGGGGCGGCAACAAGTGCGATCGTTCGCCACGCGCGCCGATGTGGTGGTTGAGGGCTTCGGGGCGGGCGTCGCAGAAGGGTGGGGATTGTCCTACGACGACCTCGCGAGGGACAACCCGGCACTCGTGTTCTGCTCGGCGAAGGGGTTCGGCTCAACGGGACGCTACGCCAACCTGAAGGCGTACGAGGGTGTTGTCGCGGCCAAAACAGGCGCCTTCGCGCGCGGCGACTTCGGCTTCCGCTCCGGGCCAATCTTCACCGGTGCGCTCTGTGCGAGCAACGGCGCCGCCCACATGGGTTTCGGGAGCCTGTTGGCGGCGTTGATTGTCCGCGAACGCACCGGGCGGGGTCAGCGGGTGGAGGCCACGATGGCTCAAGGCCTTACGGCTTTAGATTACTTCGGGGTCCTGGCTCGCCAGTACGCAGCAAAGGCCGCGCTTACCCCGTCGGTGTCTGGGGGCGCCGGGATGACTGTCGTCTCCCGTTACGGCGTGATGCCCTGCACCAAGGACGGTCGTTGGCTCGTCTTCTCGCCGCAACTACCGCACCAGGCCCACGCCCTCTTGCGAGCGACCGCGCTAACCCACACGCTGAAGGATCCGCGCTTCGCTCGGGCCTCGGTGTTCGATACGGCCGAGGACGCCCAAGAATGGGAGGACATGATTTGGGAAGCCATTCGGCAGAAGTCGCTTGCCGAGTGGCTTCCGATCCTTCTCGCCGAGCCGGACCTGCCTTTCGAAGTGGCGCTGTCTAGCGAGGAGGCGTTGGACCATCCCCAAATCCGGCAAGGTGGGGGAGCAATCACGATCAACGACCCAGAGCTCGGACTTGTTACTGAGCTGGGACCGGTCGGCGTCTTCTCGGCAACACCATCAGTGATCGAGCGCTCGGCTCCCGCCGTTGGTGTTCACAACGGCGAGCCGACCGGCCCAACCACCACAAGCGATAGGACCGAGGCGGGCCAATACCCGCTGGCGGGGAAGACCATCGTCGAGTTCGGTTACTTCTATGCGATGCCGTTTGCGGTGACGCTGGCCGCCGCCCTCGGCGCCCGCGTGATCAAACTGGAGGGCCTCGAGGGCGATCCGATGCGACATGCGTTCGGCCCTGAGCTTGGTACTGGCAAGGTCACCGAGGGAAAGGAGAGCGTGGCCGTCGACTTGAAGACCGAGGAAGGTCGCGCAATAGCTCTGGATCTGCTCGACCGAGCTGACGCATTCGTGCTGGGTTTTCGACCAGGGGTTGCCGAGCGGCTCGGGATCGACTTTCAGACCGTGTCCGCCCGCAATCCGCATCTGGTCTACGTCCACGCTTCTGCGTATGGCACCGACGGCCCCTATGCCGCCCGACCCTTGTACGCCCAGACTGCCCAAGCGATGGCCGGTAACCACCACCGCCAAGCTGGTGACTGGATGGACTCGGCGCGGACCGAAGGCTTCAGCGTCGCGGCGCTCCAGGCTGTCGTTTTCCCCCGCCTACGCGGGATCATCGACGGTGACTCGAACGCCGCGCTCGCCACGTTCTCGGCGCTCATGCTTGGAATGTTTCATCAAGATCGGACAGGGGAGGGCCAGCTCATCGCCACATCGATGATCAACGGCAACGTCTACGGCTACTCCGATGACGCGGTGACCTACCACGGCAAGCCGCCGGCAGCTCGGGCCGATGACGAGCAGTACGGACTAGGCGCGCTCTATCGGCTGTATCCGACTGCCCAGGGCTGGGTGTTCTTGGCCGCGCCGCGCCAATCGGAGTGGGAAGTCCTTGTGAATACCGTCAGTCGGCCCGAACTCCGCATCGACGAGCGCTTCTCGAACCCTTCGAACCGTCGCGTGCATGATGCCGAGCTGGTCGTTGCGCTTCAGGAGGCTCTGGCTCAGCGACCAGCCTCCGAGTGGGAGCAGCTCCTCACGTCGCGAGGGATCGGATGTGTCGAGGTGTTCGAGGGGGGACCGTCGACATTCACCCTCACCGACGAAGGTATGCGGGAAGCTGGATGGGTCGTTGAGAGCGACCACCCTCTGTACGGCCGGGTGCTACAGGCAGCGGGCCCGGCGCAGTTCTCGTCGTCCGAGACCCGTGTCGCTCCCGCCTGCCTGCTCGGAGACAGCACCGAGGCGATCCTGGCCGAGCTCGGCTACTCACCCGATCGCATCTCCGATCTCGAGGCGAAGCAGGTCGTTCTTCTTGGCAAGACAAAGGCAGCGCTCAAAGTGTGATCGCGCCGGGACGTCGAGAGCTCATGCGGAGCCAGGCCGTCAACGCCGAGACGGTCGGCGACACTCTTCTCTTCCGGTCGAGCGCGGTGGCCTGTAGCCCAGCTGACAGCTCGTGCATCGTCCCCGGCGGCACGATGATCAGTTGCGGTACGGATGCGTGGGTCACCGGCGTCTAGGGGGGACTTATTCGAGCGCTCCTCACACGCGGGACCACACTCGTCCCCGCCGTACCGAACCCAACCGTACCCATCGAAGAGGTCGGGAAAGTGGAGCTACCCGTAACGGCCGTCTCGGTGCCGACGTCTCCGGGCCGTCGGGATCAGGCGGGGCGGACGTCTTGGATCTTGCCGCGGTTGCGGATGACCTCGTTGAAAGGCACGTCCCGGTCGAACGAGGGCTCACGGGGCAGGCCAAGAAGTCGCTCGCTTACGATGTTGCGCTGCATCTCGTTGCTGCCACCGGCGATGGCCATTACCCGGCAGCTGAGCAGCTGGCGGCCAGGTTCAGCGTGGTCGTCTTGCCCCGTCCATATCACGCCTTCGTCGCCGGAGACGGCGACTGCGATCTCTGCCATCCGAGGGATGTTGACGCCCATACCAAGCTTGAGCAGAGACCCCCATTGGCCCTTGAACGCCCCGACGCGCATCCCGGTCATGATCCGTTCGCTGACGTGGCGCGTGACGACCGACTCCACATACGCCTCACCAATCAGCTGGCGAATAGCGCCGTCATGGGCGACGCCGCGGGCGCGAGCGCGGCGGATCAGGTCATCGATACTCGTTGCGCGGGTCGTTGTGTCGCCGCCGCTGCGTGCGGAGCCGGTCAGACCCACTCCATAGCCGACACCCGCAGTGGCATTGCGCTCGTGGAACAGCAACGTTTGCGCTACCGCCCAGCCTGAGTTCTCGTCGCCGATCAGGTTCTCGGCGGGGATGACGACGTCGTCGAAGAACTCCTGACAGAAGTGAGTGTTGCCATTGACCTCACGGATCGGCTCGATTGTGAGGTCCGGCGTTCCCTTCAGTGGCACCGCGAACATCGACAGGCCACGGTGCTTGGGCGCTTCCCAGTTGGTGCGGGCCAGGCACATCCCGTAGTCGGCCGTAAGTGCGCCCGAACTCCACATTTTTGAACCGTTGATGACCCACGTATCGCCATCCCGCGTGGCTCGGGTCAGGGCGCCGGCCATGTCGGAACCACCCGACGGCTCCGATAGGAGCTGAATCCACGTCTCCTCTCCTCGCAGGATTCGGGGAAGGTGGCGTCGCTTGAGCAGCTCGGAGCCATGATCGAGCAACGTGGGTGCCATCATGCCGATCGAAACCATGAAGGTCACAGGCATCTCGTAGTCTGCAGCCTCCTGAGCGAACACTTGCTGGTGTCGAAGGGCCAATCCCGCACCGCCGTATTCACGCGGAAACGCAATCGCGCCGAACCCTGAGTCGAAGAGCTTCGCCTGCAGCTCCTCCGATCGCTTAGCCATTGTCATCAGGTCGACTGGCGCGGTCCGCTTATCCATGTTCTCGGCAAGCCAAGCCCTGCTTCGTGCCCGGAACCGCTCGATGTCCTCGATGTCCTCGGTGCTCTCAGCCATGGACCCTCCGTCTCAGACACCGAGGAGCTGACAGATGCGCTCCTGGTGATGTTCTGGCGTGCCGTACACAGATCGGTTGACTGTTGCCCGCCGCAGATAAAGGTGGATGTCGTGCTCCCAGGTGAGGCCTATCCCGCCGTGGAGCTGGATGCAGTCCTGCAGGATGGCGATTGACTTGAATCCAACGTAGGCCTTCGCGGCGCTGATCGCCGAGCCAGCGTCGCTCGCACTTGAGTCAATGGCCTGGGCCGCTGCGTCGCTAGCAGCCTTGGCTGATTCGAGCCAGAGCAGCATGTCGGCGATTCGGTGCTTGAGAGCCTGGAACGATGCGATCGGACGACCGAACGCGTAGCGGTCCTGCGTGTACGGCACGGTGAACTCGAACACACGGTCGATGATCCCCACTGTCTCGGCGCATTGCAGACTCAGGGCGACCTCGAGTTGACGCTCGACGTCATTGGCTGCCCCACCGACATCGCCGAGAACCGCCGAGGCGGGGAGCCGCACACCGTCGAAGTGAATTGAACCGTACCGGCGCACGAGGTCAATGCTCTGGCCAGGGATCACAGTCAAGCCCTCGGTGGTTGCGGGGACGAGGAATTGCGTGAGCCCCTCGGCCGCGCGGGCTGTGACGAGGAAATCGTCTGCCTGGGCAGCCGCCTCCACATACGCCTTAGTCCCGTGCAGGCTGAAGTCGCTACCGTGGGTTCGTGCGACGAGGCCGACGCCGTCCGCACTCCACGCCCTCTCGGGCTCGGCGAACGCCCACGCGGCGATCCGGTTGCCGGACGCCAACGCTGGGAGCAGCTCTGCCTGCTGTGTCGCCGACCCCGCTTTCGCCACCGCGGCAGCCACAACGTTCACTGGGAGCAATGGCCCGGGCGCGACGAGCCGGCCCATCTCTTCAGCGACGATGACCGCGTCGCATAACGGATAACCGGAGAGGTTGCCGCCGCCGTATTCATCAGGCACGAACAGGGAGGTCCAGCCGAGTTCGGCCCCCTTGCGCCACCATCCGCGGTCGAACCCGTCGTCGGTGTCGGCCCATTCACGCACGCGCGTCAGGGGAGTCTCGCCCTCAAGGAAGCGTCGTGTCGTGTCTCGGAAGAAGTCCTGATCCTCGCTCAGCTCCAGCTGCATGCGTACGAGACTGCCACAGTGCGCGCGCTACAGACGCGTCCTCAACAGGCCCGACGGTGGGCCGGTCTCACCCCGACGACTGGCCCATTGGGGACCATGTCTATGCGCTGACCTGGGCTTGCTCGTGACCGTCAGACTCTGACTTTGTCCTTCAGCGCCGGCACGATAGGCGGTGCATCGCGCCAACTGACGATGCCATCCTCGGGGAGGCCTGCGGGCATGTGGTTGTCGTGGATCTCAGCCCAGTGCGAATGGTTGAGCTGGTGCAAGGTGAAGCAGGCTTGGAGGCCGTTATGGAAGCCCATGTTGTCGACTGTCTGGTTCACGGATTCTTTGATCAAGAGGGCAGTCATCGTCGGGAGCGCGGCGATCCGCCGCGCGAACTCGAGGGTCCGCTCGCCGAGGTCGTCGGCCGGGAAGACCTTGCTCACCATGCCGAGTCGGTAGGCCTCGTCAACATCGAGCGAATCGCCGGTGAGCATGAGTTCCTTCGTCCTGCGGGGGCCGAACTCCCACGGGTGCGCGAAGTACTCAACGCCGCACATCCCGAGACGCGTCCCGACCACGTCGGCAAACTGAGCGTCGTCGGCAGCGACGATGAGGTCGCATGCCCACATCAACATCAGCCCGGCGGCGAAAACCGTCCCGTTGACCTGTGCAATTGTGATCTTGCGAAGGTTGCGCCACCGCTTCGTGTTCTCGAAGAAGTAATGCCACTCCTGGAGCATCCGGGCCTCGGCGCCCTGGCGGGTGGCGCCGTTGATCGAGAAGGACGGGTGCGGGTCGGGTCCGGTGCGTTCCTCGATTGCAGCCTTCGAGCCCAGGTCGTGACCGGACGAGAAGATCGGCCCGCTGCCCCCGAGTATGACGACACGCACGTTGTCGTCTGCCTCCGCGGCAAGGAACGCATCGCCGAGTTCCACGAGCAGGCCCCGATTCTGCGCATTGCGGCTGTCGGGCCGGTTGAGCATGATCCGGGCTATGCGGCCGTCATCATGGCTTTCGACATCGAGATACTTGTATTCGGGCATCGGAATCCTCCAGTTCGGGCTCGACCATAGCCAACGGCATGGGCGTCGCCGACAAAGACAAGCTGGTTTGGCGTCGCCCCGAGATCTTCCTGGTCCCCGAACGCTTGGCTTTGTGGCACGTTTGACCGGACGAGAATCGAACGAGGGCGCACGATGTCTTGGACTCGGACCTCACATCGCCTGGGAGAACCGAGGCTGCACTAGAGCGTCTCGTTGCCCCTCGCCACGACTTCGGGTCACCCGAGAGACAGCTTTGTGCGAGCCCGACGCCGGCGACATGCACCAGGTCGCGTTGCGGAATTTGGCCGGGAGGAGTGCCTGCACTCTCCCGCTAACGGCCAGTTTCGGGTTCGGTTGGGTGCTTGGCCCTAGCGCCCAACCTTGGCGATTACCGAGCGGCGGTCATCCGAGGAGTGGAGTTCGGGGAAGTCGACCGCGTACCTGACGGCAGAAGGTCATGTCACGGATGGCATGAACGGCGGAATCGACGGGTCTTGTCCCGCGAACAGCTCAGACTTGCGTGCTTCGATGGCGTCGATGGTCCAGTCCTTCCCCTCGGCGTCGATCTGGGAGACGGGGCGCCACCCGGACAGAACCTGGATGCGATGACCGTTGACGGCCAGCACTTGACCGCTCACCCCCTTAGCGAGGTCCGAGCACAACCAAACGACGAGCGGTGAGATCTGCGCTGGGCTCAGAGGGTTGTATTCACCGGTCGGTATGGCTGGTCGATCGCCCATGATGGTGCCTAGCAGCCGTGTCGCGGCGGCGGGGGCGATAGCGTTCACACGAACACCGGTGCGTTCGAGTTCCCGGGCCATGATGATCGTCATCCCGGCGAGTGCCATCTTCGCCGAGCCGTAGTTGACCTGGCCGGCGTTGGCGTACAGTCCTGCCTCGGACGACGTGTTCACGATCGACGCGTTCACCGGTTCGCCGGTCATCTTGCTCTGCTTCCGCCAGTAGACCGCGGCGTGCCGCGAGGGGGCAAACCCGCCCTTCAGCACTACGTTGACCACGGCGTCGAACTCCTCCTCGGACATGTTGAACGACATTCGGTCGCGCAGGATGCCAGCGTTGTTGATCAGGATGTCGAGGCGGCCGAAGGTGTCGACCGTGTGACCGATGAGTTCTTCCGCCGCCTTCCAGTCGGCGACATTGGCGCCGTCGACGGCGGCTCGGGCACCGAGAGCTTCGACCTCGGCGGCGACCTCTTGGGCTGGGCTGAGGTCCTGGCCCTCGCCCCGGCCGTCCCCCCTACATCATTCACCATCACGTCGGCTCCCTCTCTGGCTAGGAGCAACGCATGCTCGCGACCGATGCCCCGACCTGCCCCGGTGACGATTGCAACCTTGCCCTGTAGCACTCCCATTTGCGTCTCCTTTTGTAGAGCCCAACGGACCGCCCACAGTAGGGCGGGTCTCTCGCATGCGGGACTGCCCCACCTATACTGCACGCGGTGGCGCTTGATCCAACAGCTCCGACTCTCGCCGCGTTCAGGGAGGTGAACCGGATTCGGTTAGCTGCCGACCTGCGGGGCAGAGACGCCGGCTCTTGGAACGTTTAGCGTGATAGCGGCATTCAGACGCGCTGTTCTTCCGGCGCCATCGCCAGAACGTTGGTTGACAAGAGCAGGTGACGCCCACATGGTGGCTGGTGACCGCAATGACTTCTTAAGCGACGGCATTGTGGGAGTTCTCGACGAGGCATACAGGCGGCCAAATCGTGCCGATGTCTCGCGACCGACGGGTGGCGTCGACGAGAAGCCCTGGCATCGCATCTCGCGCGGGGACAGGCTGCGTTTTTCGATCGGTGGGAACTACCGTGGACCCCATTGAGTACGACGAGTTCGGACTATTCCACGAGAACGCAGCGGAGTTCGGCCTCCCGTACGATGGCCCCCCCGTGGTTCGGCGGGCGTTCGTCGCCGTCGACTCGGACCGCAGCTTGAGCGCTCTGGTCTGGGGCGATGGTCCGCCTGAGTTGGTCTTCCTGCACGGCGGCGCGCAGAATGCGCACACTTGGGACACAGTGGCAATGGCCCTCGGGCGACCTCTGGTCGCCATCGACCTGCCTGGACACGGGCACTCTGACCGGCCCGGAGCCTGGGCTCGGGGGCAGCTCTCGCCCGAAGGAAATGCACATGATGTGGCGGCGGTGATCCACGAGTTGGCGCCCCGGGCTCGGGGAGTCGTGGGGATGTCGCTCGGCGGGCTTACCGCCATCACCCTGGCGGAAATCGCGCCCGGCCTCGTCCCCGCCGTCGTCCTGGTCGACATCACACCGGGGGTGACCGGGACGAAATCGAGGCAGATCTCCGATTTTGTCAACGGTCCGGAGAGTTTCCAGAGCTTTGCCGAGATTCTCGCTCGCACAATCCAGTTCAACCCGACCCGAACTGAGTCGTCGCTGCGGCGCGGCATCCTCCACAACGCCGTCCAGCGGGAGGACGGCAGTTGGGTCTGGCGGTACGCACGCTTCCGCGCCGGGAGCGATGGCGACCAGCCCGACGCTGATATCGACCGGACATATCCCAGCTTCGCCCGGCTCTGGGACGTTGTAGGGACGATTCACGTTCCGCTGATGCTCGTGCGCGGCATGCTTCCGCAGTCGGTAGTCAACGATGCCGACGAGGATGAGCTGCGCAGGCGGATGCCGTCGGTCCGCGTCGCGCATGTCAACAACGCCGGGCACAGCGTCCAAGGCGATGCGCCGCTCGAGCTCGCTGAGCTCATCACGGGGTTCGTTCCCTAGAGCAGTCGCCCGATCATCGCATCGCTCGCGCATTCGGTGGCGACGCTGTCCGGTTGCCAGATAGAGCGGTGCAGATACAAGGAACGACTCAAATCGGGTCGTCCGGTGCGCTGTCGTTCGCGAGGGCATGGAGATCCAACATCTCCGAGCGGCAGGCCCGTAAAGAGCCACGTCCGCAATCGGAGGTTGTTCATGCCAGCTTCGGGAATCATCTCCACCCCCGGATCGTCGGCCACAACCGACGTGGTCCGACAGCCACATGGGCAGTGAGGCCCAGGGGAAGCGGCCGTACCAGCGTATCGCCGTTCCTTGCTTGCTCCGACGTGCTTGCTCCGACGTCTCCGTGATGGCCTCCGCCAAGGCCAGTCGCGACGAAGCATCCGCGGCGTGCGTGCGTCCACGTGCAGAGTCGCATGCACATTGGTACGGTCCCCTGGACCGCTGTTGACCGGAGAGTCATGATCGAGGGCGACTACCAGGGCTTCACCGTCGAGATCATCGAGGGCGTCGGCCGGTTCATGTTCGAACACCCAGAGCGCCTGAATGCCATGAGCGCCGGCACACGGCGGGATCTGTGCGAGGTCCTCTCGCTTGCCCAGCTCGATGACACTGTCCGCGTCGTGCTTCTCACGGGCACCGGCCGCGGTTTCGTTGCTGGGGTCAACAACCGGCGTTCTGACGAACCGGAGCTTCCGACCACAGTGCCGCCCCTTCCAGAGAGCGCCGCCAACCAACCGGCGAACCTCTACGCCAGGCTCGTGCACTACGCACAAGAGCCCGTTCGCACGATTCGTCGCCTCGACAAGGTGACGATCGCGGCCGTCAATGGGTATGCGATCCAACTCGGGCTCTCGATCGTGCTGGCATGCGACTTTGCGGTTGCCGCGCGTTCGGCGAAGCTGGGCAGCGCGACGCTGAGGATGGGATGGCAGCCCGACGAGGGCGGGCACTGGTTGCTAGTGGAGCATCTCGGGACCAAGGGCGCGTTGGACTTCCTGCTCCACAAGCGGATCGTTGACGCGGAGGAAGCAGAGCGGATTGGCCTCGTCAGCGAGGTGGTCGACGACAATCAACTGGCCGAGCGAGCGATGGCACTGGCAACGGAGCTAGCCGCTGGACCGCAAATAGCGATGCGCCTTCTGAAGAAGGCCGTTTACAACGCAGCGAATCTTACGTTCGATCAAGCCGGGGATGACATCGCGAGCAAGACAGCACTGAGCGATTTCCATGACGACGCGCGCGACGGGTCGAGAGCCTTCTTCGAGAAACGCGAGCCGCAGTTCAACGAGTGGATGTCCCAGCGCGAGCCGTGAGAGTTCCCGTGGGGCCCTCGCCCTGAGAGGTATGCGAACCACGGATACGGGCTGCCGAAGCCCCGACGGTGCTGCTCATTACAGGTCGGCGAGCGGTCGGCTCAGGCACTAAACAACGCCTTGGCCACCTTCTCCTGTCCGGCCAACCACGTATCGAGGTCGCCGCGGTCCGGCGCGATGTGGAGGGCGCCGATGCCCGCTTGCCGATACGCGTCGGCCTGTTCCGCCATTGCGCCTGTTGTGAGGGCGGTGACGTCCCAAGTCACGCGCATGGAGATGACGAACTCCCCGTCGGGCCGCTGTTCGCGCAACCGCTCGACTAGTCCCTTTGACTCGTCGGGCGTGACGCTGATCGCGTGGTATCCGTCGTTGCGGACAGCCCGCTCAACGGCGGCAGGAGCAAGGCCCCCGACCCAGATCGGGATGCGACGAGCGGGTCGCGGAAGCACGCGGATCTGCTCAAAGCTCGGGTAGAACCTGCCTTCGAAGTCGGCTGTGTCGTGCTCCCACACGGTCCGGAATAGGCGGATCATTTCGTCGAGCCGCTGCCCACGGTGATTGAAGTGTCCTCCCAGAGCGTCATACTCGCGTCGCGACCATCCGATGCCGAGCCCGACGGTCAGCCGTCCGCCGGTCATGAAATCGAGGCTCGCCAGCGTGTTGGCGAGTGCGAGGGGACTCGGGTACTGCGGACCGACGAGAACGCTTGTCCCGATACCGATACGGTCAGTGACTGCGCCGGCAAAGGCCAGGGTCTGGAGGGGGTCCAGGATGTACGGCGCGGGGTAGGGCTGCTCTTTGGGGATGACGAGGTGGTCGCTCACCCAGAGGTCATCGAATCCCAACTGCTCAGCTTCTCGTGCAGCCTGCTGGACCCCTCCGGCGGCAACGGCCCTACCGAATTGGGGAAGGTGGATTCCGATCCGCATCTGCGCCTCCGAGGGTGACGCTCAACCGCCACGCCCGAAGCATAACTGCCCCACCGACTGGACCGTAAGGGAGGGCGACGGCAACGCGGGCCGCCGGGTCACGTTCCCCAGTCAGGTGGCCGAGCGCTTGAGGTTGTGGATTCCGCAGGCCGAACCGAGGACAATGACGTGGACGAGGCCGGCCCTGGCGTCGGGAATCTACCCGTCATCGCCTCTGCCTGGGAGCTGGTGGCAGATGTCCCGGACGTTGGCGATGGGGTGGCGATCGGGTGGGAACCCGCTGCGTGGTCGTCGCATCACGTCCGCGCTGTTCGACCGTGGCCATCGATGCAGGCCGTCCGTGGTGAGCGGTCGCTGCTCCCTGGCCTCATGGGAGACTGGTGGGAGGTGACGTCAGCCGTTCGTAGTGAACGTCCGGCGTCGGGGCCGGTACCGCTCCATTGCAGCCGGCGACGCCCGGACATCGACGAGCCCCATCTGCTGACGGCGCATGGCCGACCATGTGTGGATGGGCCAGGCGTCCTGGTCGTCGCCCCACGCCTGGATGCCGTTGATGCGGTAGTCGACAAGGCTGTTGACACACACACCGTGGGCGCCGGCAATCGGGATGATCATGCGGCTGACAGCGTCGCCGACAGCCTCGTACTGGCGACCGTCCTCATCCTTGCCGGTGACGACGATGCGTCGGATAAAGCCGTGGTTCGGGTCGCGCTCCCGGCGGACCTGACCCTCGGCAACCGGGCTGAGGTGGCCGTCGAGCACCAGGAAGCTCGTACCGAAGAACGCCGTCTTGGCATCGGCCGCTGCGGTGATGTAGCCGTAGTCGGTGACGTCTGGCGTCCAGCCGTCCTTCCAGGGCTCCGGGCGGATGTGGTGCCACGAACGATCGCGCATCGCGTAGCAGTTGACCGGCATCGTCTCGCCGTGGAGCACGAGTTCGCCGGTCACATGACCGAACTGATCAAGATGGCTGACCGAGGGTGGGTCACCAGTCGGCCGTATCCAGGGGTCCATGATCGCGTCCCACTCCAGGTCGAAACTGATGATGTCACGGTCGTGGAACTGCATCCGATACTTCTGAAGGGGTTCGAGTGTGCTCCACCGGAATCCCGACGCGAACGTGTGGTCACGCATGTCCCGTTCCTGCGCGAGGCGACCGTTTGAGTAGTTCAGGTAGTAGGGCGTCTCCGTGTGGTGCCACGCCGTGTCGTCCCACAGGTGGACGCCGCCGCCGTCAACGCCGATGTTGGGGCGGACGTAGTGGTACACCCAACAACCGATGTTCCGTTCCGGCACGCAGAACCAAAGCCAGACCGTCTCATGCTCAAACCAGCCGTCGGAGTTCGGCGCGTGGAAGTCGTCGTCGGCGGCCGACACGAATCCAATCGGCGCCCTGTAGTCGAAGCGATCTGTCACCTTCGGTGACTCCCTCTTTGATGTACCGGTCTTCGTAGCATGTCAGGCCGTCAGCACACGGCTGTAGACCCTTGCGCAGCGTTCAACCGGCACGTTCGGCCGGCCTGAACACCTCCTCGAAATCCTCGACCGCTAATTCCAGCTCGGTCTTCTCCTCTCCGGTGACCGCCTCCCCGCACTTGGGGACGGGGAGCACCCGTTTGGTGACGACCCGCCCGGTCCAGCGTCGTGACCGGCCGTCGGGCCCCTCGACATCCAGTGAGACCGGGCCGCCAGCGAGATCGGACCCGCGGCGGACCCGGTCGTACAGAGGCCAGCCGACTACGCCGAGCACCTCCCGTTCGAGCGCCTGGACGGCAGGACTGGGGAGCCCGCAGCAGCCCCGGTAGAGCTGGGCGACGTCGGCAATCGGTGTCCGGCGCGTCACGATGCCGGTCAGCGACTCGGCGTCGAGGTATCCCCAAACCGTGCCTTCCGGGAACAGGATCGCCGTCGGCGCGAACCGGTGGCCCCCGGTGTGGCTGGTCCGACGCAGCCGTACACCGGAGGTTTCGAGGTCAGCGGCGGATCGCAGTTCAACCTCAAGTGAGGTGCCGAGCGACCCGCAGCACCTGTCTCGCCTTCCGTGTCCGCAGACGAGGACCTCGGCGGCGTCGATCGGCCGTAATCCAGCCACCCGCTCGCCGACCAAGAGGGCGGACGCGGTGGCGGCTGGATCGGGGCCGGCTGGCGCCTCCTGCCCGAGGAACCGCCCTTGTTCCGCCGCCCATCTCCATATCGATACGTTCAGATCGCGACCTCGTTGCGGCACCACCGCCTGGAGGCGGATTTTGACTCTTCTGGTGGCGGCTGTGAGCGGCGCCAGCGCTGGGATGTCCGCGACATCGCGCGGCCAAGGAAGCGGCCACTCGACCAACAGGAATCCGGCGTAGCTGCCGGCGGTACCGATCGGATCGACCCTTTCGGCACGAGCCCAAGCCGAGCAGCGTAGGTCCGGCTCCAACGTCATGGTGCGCCCCCTTTCTCATAACGGGCCCGGGTCGAGGTCACGGCGCGTCACCGTTCTCCGACCCGAACGACTGCAGAAACACCACCCGAACTCTAGAGCTAAAGGTACGGGGCACCTGATGAAGGGTGTCTCTGCTTCAGTGACCCGCCACCCGGGGGAATGGAGTTGAGTTCGGGCAGCTCGACCATCTGGCCAAGGGTGGCCCGTCGATGTGCGAGACGCATCTCTCCGAAGGTCGGTTCGAGATTCGCACCGGCCTGGCGTCTTAGGCTGTCCGAGCATGTCGAGTGTCGTCACCTACGTCGAGGTTGAGACCCAGCCAGACGGCGAGCTGCTAGTGCGCTGGGAGCTCGAGGGCGAACCAGTTGCGGTCGACGTGGCTCTCGGGCGAACCGCAGACCACCTGGACCATCGCCACGAGACGACCGTGCCGGCCGGCCAAAACATCCTTCGACTGCCTGGTGACAAGAGCGGCAGGTTGTTCGTGTCCGTTGCCCCCCGTGGTGGCGGTTCACACGTGATGGCCGCGGACCGTCGTGTCCCCTTCGAGGGGGTGACCAATTTCCGTGATCTCGGCGGGTATCGGACGCGTTCGGGAACCAGAACCCGCTGGGGACTGGTGTTTCGAGCCGACTCTTTGCACGGACTTTCGCCTGGAGATCACGCTCTCTACGATCGGCTCGGCATCGGTGCAATCTACGACCTGCGCGGAGAGGTCGAGCGATATGAGCGGCCGAACCCCGTTGCGTCCCGGCCACTTACGATCCTCGGTCGGTCCGCGGACAGCGACCCGCCCGCACTGCCGTCCGGGACAACCCAAGCCGAAGGGGAGAGGATCCTTCGCGATCTCTACGTCGGCATTCTCGACCACTCTGCAGCCCAGATCGGCGAGCTCTTCACCCTCCTCAGCGACAAAAACGGATTACCCGCGGTGTTTCACTGCCATGCTGGCAAGGACCGAACCGGGATCGTCGCCGCGCTCCTGCTGGCCACGCTCAACGTCGAGCGCGACAAGATCCTCGACGACTATGAGCTCACAGCCCGATATCGCCAGCGGATCCATCAAGAGTCCTCCTACCAGCGTCTTATCGAATCCGGCTTATCCCCAGAAGCCGCCGCTGGCGTACTGACCACGCCGAGGTGGGCCATGCAGCACGCCCTCGAAGAACTAGACCGCCGCTACGGCGGCATTGCAGGCTACCTACAAGGCCCCGTGGGCATGCACCCCGACAGACTCCGTTCGCTTCGGCAGCGCCTCCTAGAACCGGCCTGACCTTCACGAGCCGGCGTCAGTTCATGATGGATTCAGAATTGCCTCCATCAAAGCTCGGGCGATTCAGCTCATTGTCACTTCGTGATTGGACATTCGAAGACTTAGGAGCTCCTAGACTCACTTTCGAACGACCTGGGTCACCCCCCACCCTCGTCGTGAGCCCACCCGGGTCCGTGGACCCCTCCGTTTTGCAGTTCCAAACCTCCACGGACCCGGGTCGAGGCTTTTGGTGCGGTTCTCGCCTGCGTCCTGCCTGACGCCGAAAATGCCGCCTTCGAAAGCAGTTCCGTCGAACGGCGAGCACGGGCTAACAACCCCGCCGAAGATCGCCGTTCGACTAGAGCGAGCCCAGCATGGCCCCGGCGGCCATAAGCACGGGCTGCTCGACCGCTGGGTCTCCTGTCGGCGGTCGTAGTGGGCTCGCCAGCCGAGTCCAGTGGGTTCAGAGACCGAGCTCGGCGTGCAACGCCGGCGCGGAGACCACCTGACCTGTGTACCGCAGGGCGTTATCGGCTTCAGCGAGATGCGCCACGACCTTGGCCGGGACGCTCGTCGAGATGGCGGCGCTGGCGTCGAACGCGCCGCGCTCGGACATGAAGTCGACGAACTCGGTGCGCACGAAGCCCGGCTCCAGGGTAACGACGGCGATGCCGTGTGCGAAGAGCTGCCCCGCCATCCCGTTGGCCATCCGGTTGAGAGCTGCCTTCGAGGAGCCGTAGGCCCACGGTCCGGCCCCGCCGAATCGCCGCGAGGCGTCGCGGTCCACCGGCTGGGACTCGTAGGCCCGCGAGGTAATATTTACGACCACACCGCCCCCTTGGTCGCGCATGTGCGGCGCCACCGCCTTGATCAGCGAAAACGGGGCGTGCACGTTAGTGGCGAACTGCAGCTCCCAGTCCTCGCGGCTCATCTCCCAGACGGGCTGGGTCAAGGCATGGCCGCTGGTGTAGGCGGCATTGTTGACCAACACGTCGACAGCGCCCCATCTCTTCGATGGCCGTCGCCACGAGGCGATCGAGGTCGGATGCCTTCGAGACGTCGGTCACGACGGCGACTGCCCGGCGCCTCATGGCTTGAATCCCCTCGACGGTCTCATAGATCGTGCCGGGCAGTCTCGATCGGCGCTCCACCGTGCGCGCCGCCACGACGACGTCGGCACCGGCTCTCGCCAGCTCGAGGGCGGTCTCCTTGCCAATGCCCCGACTAGCGCCGGTGACGATCGCCACCTTCCCCTCAAGATCACCCATGTCTTCCCCTTCGCCCGCGCTGGGCTGGATCATCGCGCGGCGCCGAAGGCGGCAGGACCTTGGACGGACACGAAACCGGTTCAAACTGTCGGAAGCATCTCGCCTGGCGGGAGTGGTCGGGGTCTATTAATCCCAGGTAGACAGCTGAATCTATCTACTGGGGCAAACTCCCCAAACATCAAAGACGGTCGAGATAGGTCTCCCGAAGATATAGGGCACTGTCTTCGACCCAGGCTTGGGAGACGGTCCTGATGGCGTGACCCGACGGCTCGTCCACTGGCTGAGGACGGACACACCAATGGAGGTTCCCTCGTCCAGAGGGGTCGATGACGTCGTGTCGCTCACGGAGGAACGTGATCTTCGCCAAGGGTGAACGAGCATTCGCTGCGCATCACGAGCCTGTGAACCGGCTCACCCGCTCCGCTGCCTGACGCCGAGTTGTTGAGCCGTTCGGCACCGAGCCCTCGACATTCCCGATCTCAGCGGCGACAGCGAGCATGTGGAAGTTAATGTCTGGACGCGAGCCACGCCCGGCCCGCACCTTCATGGCCAGGGTGCCCGACCTAACGGCCCAGATCGTTCCGAGCCAACAGACGACGCCGAGCACTCCGACAACTGATAGTTAATGGGAACGTGAACTGATTGCGGACTCTCCTGATCCATCCTCGAGGAGGGATGTCATGGTCGATCCTGCCAGGACCACACGACTGGGCTCCGTACGATCCAGTCGGGCCGTCCGCCTGGACGTCACCCAGCCGATTTCCGCCAACTACAAGTGGATCGCGCTCTTCGTCTCGACGCTCGGCATGCTGATGGCGACGATCGATGGCTCCATCACGCTAATTGCTCTGCCCGACATATTTCGCGGCATCGGCATCGATCCCCTGTTGCCGGGCAACAGCTTCTACCTGCTGTGGATGATCTTGGGTTTCCTTGTGGTCACCAGTGTTCTTGTCGTGAGCTTCGGCCGGTTGGGCGACATCTACGGGCGAGTCCGTATCTACAACCTGGGCTTTGCCGTGTTCACGTTTTTTTCGTTGCTGTTGAGCGTGACGTGGCTGAGCGGGCACCCAGCGGGCATCTGGCTCATTGTGATGCGGATCTTCCAGGGTGTGGGTGCGGCCATGTTGATGGCCAACTCCGCTGCGATATTGACCGACGCGTTCCCGCCGGGGAAGCTGGGTATGGCGATGGGCATCAACCAGGCCGCCGCCTTCAGCGGGTCTTTCATTGGCTTGGTGTTGGGTGGCGTCCTCGCTCCCATCAACTGGCGTCTGATCTTCCTGGTCTCTGTTCCCGTGGGCTTGCTCGGGACGCTCATGGGATACCTGCTCCTGCGAGAGCTCAGTCCACGGCGTCCAGCCCGAATCGACTGGCCCGGCAACATCACCTTCGCCCTGGGCCTGATCCTGATCATGGTCGGGATTACCTATGGAATCGAACCCTATGGCGGCCATGCCATGGGGTGGACCAACCCGGTGGTTCTGTCTTGTTTTTCTGTCGGCCTTGTCCTCCTCGTCGCCTTCGGCATCATCGAGACGCGGGTCGAAGATCCCATGTTCCGATTGCAGCTGTTCAAGATCAGAGCATTCAGCGCGGGCCTGTTCGCCAGCCTCCTGGCTGCGCTGAGTCGCGGTGGGCTGATGTTCATGCTCATCATTTGGCTCCAGGGCATCTGGCTGCCGTTGCATGGATACACCTTCGAGCGCACCCCGTTGTGGGCCGGCATTGCCATTCTGCCGCTCACCGCAGGTCTGCTCATCGCCGGACCGATCTCGGGGGTTCTCTCGGACCGCTTCGGCGCACGGCTCTTCGCCAGCGGAGGCATGGTCGGCACGGCCGTCTGCTTTCTTCTTCTGGAGTTCCTGCCAGTGGACTTCCCCTATCCACTCTTTGCCCTCCTGTTGTTCTTGACGGGTTTGTCCATGGCGTCGTTCGGCTCACCCAACCGTGCGGCGGTCATGAGCAGCATTCCGGCCGAGTACCGGGGCGTCGGATCGGGCATGAACACCACCTTCCAGAACTCCGCTCAGGTTCTTTCAATTGGGATCTTCTTCTCGCTTATAATTTTGGGGCTTTCTGCTTCGCTGCCCCAGAGCCTCTCTCAGGGATTGGTCGCGCACGGCGTGCCGAGTGGGACGGCGCACCAGGTATCGCAGCTTCCGCCGGTCGCGACGCTCTTCGCAGCGCTCCTCGGCTACAACCCGATCCAGCATCTCATCGGCCCGCACGTTCTGTCCCAGCTCTCTCAGTCCCAGCAGGCGGTCCTGACGGGCCGGAGCTTCTTCCCCTCCCTGATTGCGGGACCGTTCAAGTCGGGGCTCCATGCTGCCTTCGACTTCGCCATCGTGGTCAGCCTTCTGGCCGCCGTCGCTTCCTGGAGCAGGGGTGCCGGAGTGCCCGATGCCTCGGCTTCTGAGGCCTCCGTGGTTACGCTCAACGAGAAGGGCAACAGCGCCGAGTCGAGTCCCGAGTCCGTCAGTGAGCCGGCTCGTGCGTAGTCAGCGGGGGAGAGGCTGGCGGGTCGTCTTGTTGGTGGCTGGTCTCGACGTCACCGTCTGGGGTCTCGACGGTTCGCCACTACGCCACCTGACCCTCGACCCAACGGTCGACTCGGACCGATGCCGACGCCCCACGTGCCACGGGGTCAGTTCCCCAAGCAAGCTCCTGCGGCGTTTGGCCCACGCGAAGATGGGCTTCCGATCGCCACCTATTGCTTCCACTACGACGACGAGCCGGAGGAGGTCGTCCGTCGGGACATGTTGGAGTGGCCAACGCGGCAAGGCGAGATGCCCCCCTGGGGGGACGCCGTCCATCCCTCTGTCCGCGTTGTCCATGGCGTCGCCAGGAGCAGGAGCCGTCGAGGCGGCACTGGTCGAGGTACCGATATTTCTGGGATGGGGTGAGCGCGACGTTTGCCAGGACCCGTTGCGTGAAGCGGCTGCCTTTCGTCGGGCATCAGACGTGACGATCTTTGTATGTCCCCGGATGTGCCACATGCACAACTTCGCCAGCACGCGCGAGCGATTCTGGTCTCGAATCGAGGCATGGGGCAGCGGAGTCGCCAGCGATCTGGCACACATCGACCGCAAGTCGTAAGGCGATGATCGCCAGAGCGCGTTGGTCTAGCCGTTTGCTATCGGGTCGCAGTAGGAGAAGAGCTCTTACCCTTCCCGTGCACGACGCGACCAAGGTGTTCGGCGGCCCGTTTGTCCGAGGATGCTCGCGATTTTGAGTAGTGGCGCGTCAGCACCTGGGGCCCATGTCCTTGCCGTTGAGCGACCATGCTGACATTGAAACCGGCATCGAGGAGCTCCGAGGACGTGAACTTGCGTAGGGCCAGGATCGATCCGTCGAAGTCGAGGTCGGCCAGACCCGAGTGCGTGCGCACGTTCTCGCCGTTCGGCGGCCGCCACCGCCAGGCTCGCCCATCGTTCGCTGCGACCCAACTGCGATGCCGATGTCTCTATAGGACATGCCGCCCGTCGGCAGCGGCCCCGGTTTGCCGGCTGGGCGGGGTGGGGGAGCGGATCGCCGGAGCCGTAGGGCTTCGTCTTCGAGCGCGACAACGCTCGGGTCTTTGTTTTCGATCCCCAGGTAGCCTTTCAGCACCGCCACTCGCTTCGTCAGGTGGTCGGGTGGCATCGGCGTGGAGCAGTCCGGGGCCAGGCTGAAGAGGAAGGCATCCTGAGCGAGTTCGGTGCCGGCATCTCGGCGGTTTGGCTCATCTGATCGCAATGCCGCTTGAGCATGGCGATGGTCTCTGCATCGATGTGGAAGGTCCTGCTTTGCCGGGTCTTCGTCGCCTTCACCTTGCCCGACGAAGAGATGGCTGAGGCAATCGTGATCTGCTTCTTCCTCCAGGCCACCGCCGCCATCGGAATACCGACCAGTTCCCCTCTTCGGATCCCCGTCACGGCCCCGAGCACCAGAAGCGGTGCGATGTCGGGGGTCTCCGTGACCGCCGTCGAGAGGAGGAGGGACAGTTCCTCGACTTCTGGCGGGGTTCGTTCCTTCGAGCGAAACGTGCTCGTCGGCATCTGGAACTCGGCCATCGGGTTTTGTGTCGTCATGCCTCGTCGTTTGGCCCACCGAAAGAACGGGACGTAGAGGCTCTTGGCCTGATTGAGCCGGGAGGCGCTGAGTCCGGCTTGCCGCATGGCACCGAACAGCCGGTCCATGGTCGGCGCATCGATCCGTTTGACCTGTTGGGGGCCGATGGTGGGCGAGAACCACCGTTGATGGAGGTAGCGGTAGTCGTTGATGGTCTTCTCGGCCCGGCCCTTTTCGTTTGCCAGGTACTCCTCGAGGAATCGATCAATCCCTTCGTCCACCGTGAGTGTCTCGAATGTCCTGGGCTCCCTGGCAGCGGCGAGGCGGTCATCTCGTCGACGAACTCTGCCAAGAGACCGGCCGCCGACGCCTTGCTCTTCGGGGTCGGACGGTCCTCGTCAGCGACCGGGGACGACCGTTCTCATAGCGGCCGATCGTGACCCGGAGTTCCCACGTACTTGGCCGCACGAGGCGCATCGATCCGGTTCCCTTGCGAGCCCGTGGCCCGCGGCGTTTCGTTGCTTCGGTCGCACCTTCGAGACGGAGGTGCTCGATACGCACGCAGGCGGGATGTCGTCGCGCAGGTCAGTACGCGCTGGTCGGATGACAGCGCGCCACGTGCCAGCTCCCAAGCCACGCGGTGCGCGGTCCGTTCGACATTGCCGACCTTCATACGGCCCGTCCCGCGCTCGGGGTTCACGCTGCCAAGCCAGAGTGATGCTCACCAGTACGGTCGACCTGACGCTCAAAACGCGTCGCAAGGTCTTCAGGCTTTCGACCCACGAATTAAGCGTATCGATTCGGTGTATCGAAAGGCGTATCTGGGTGGAAACGCTACCCGTATCGGTGCGATACGCTGAATCCAGATCGGCTAGCGCTCTGAACTGGGCTTTCGAGTGCGCCCCTCGGGATTCGAACCCGAAACCTGCGGATTAAGAGTCCGTTGCTCTGCCGTTGAGCTAGAGGCGCACCGCAGAGTGTAGGCGAGCGGCCTTCACGTGCTCGGCGAGAGTCGGCCGGCGCTCCGCAGGCCCCCCGCGTCGCCGGCCCGGGGCTTGCGCCACGGACCGGCGACCCCCCAGGGCACACCTGACCACGTCCTTCCCAGAAAACGGGGCGGCGTGAAGGTAGCACAGGCCCCTGAGGCTGACATGGGCGTCAGGTACACTCGCCCCGATCTGCCGGCGCCCGTGCGTGGCGCGGGACGGGGTCGGAGAGGCAACCGGCGGGGCCGGGGAGGGAGTGCGGTGGAGCTCGAGTTCACGGGTGAGCAGGAAGAGCTGCGTTCCTCGGTCCGCTCGTTCCTCGAGAAGGAATGCCCCATCGAGTCGGTGCGCGCCGTCGTCGAGACCGGCGAGGCCCCCGAGAAGCTGTGGGGCTCCATGGTGGCCCTCGACTGGCCCGCCCTGGCCATCCCCGAGGAGTACGGCGGCATCGGCCTGACCATCCTCGAGACGGCCGTCGTCGTCGAGGAGCTGGGCCGGGCCGTCGCCCCCGGGCCCCTGCTGGCCACCGTCACCCAGTTCGCCCCCATGGTCCGCGAGGTCGGCACCCCCGAGCAGCAGCAGCGCTTCCTCTCCGCAGGTCGCCACCGGCGCCATCGCCGGGACGGTGGCGCTGGCCGACCACCCGCGGGCCTGGTCGTTGGACGACGTCACCATGACCGCCGAGCCGGCCGACGGCGGGTGGGTCCTCACCGGCACGGAAGTTCGCCGTCCTGGCCGCCGAGGGCACGACCGAGGTCGTCGTCGTCGCCCGGGCCGGCGACGGCATGGGTGCGTTCGTCGTGCCTGCCGCCGAGGCCGGCCTGACGCCGGTGCACTCGCTCGATGCCAGCCGACCCCTCGCCGACGCCACCCTCGACCACGTCTTCGTCCCGCACGACCGCGCCCTGGGCGAGCCCGGCAGCGCGGCGTCCACGCGCGGGCATCTCCCGCGCGCTCCAGGAGGCGACGGTCGGGCTCGCGCTCGAGACCGTCGGCACCTGCGACGCCCTCTTCCAGCTGCTGCTGGCCTACCTCAAGGAGCGCCAGCAGTTCGGCGTCGCCATCGGCTCCTTCCAGGCGATGAAGCACAAGATGAGCAACATGTTCCTCGCCCTCGAGCGGGCCCGCTCCCTGTGCTATTTCGCCGTCGCCGCCATCAACGAGGACACGCCGACCCGGGCCACGGCGGTCTCCATGGCCAAGGCCGCCAGCGACGACTGCCAGAACCTGGTCGGCCGCGAATCGATCCAGTCCTTCGGCGGCATCGGCTTCACCTGGGAGCACGACGCGCATCTCTACGTCAAGCGGGCCGCGACCGACGGCGCCCTCTTCGGCGGCGCGGCCGCGCATTCGCTCGCCGTCGCCGCCAGCCTGGGCTGGCCTCCGCCTGAGGCACGGCAGACTGGCGCGGTGCGCCCCGGCGAATCGCTCATCGCCGCGCTCGACCTCGCACCGCATCCCGAGGGTGGCTGGTACCGCCGCACCTGGGTGGCCGAGGCCGAGGCCGGACACGGCCCGCCGGCAGCGCCATCTACTACCTCCTGCTGCGAGGGCGAGGTCTCGGCGCCGCACCGGGTGGACGCCACCGAGCTGTGGCACTTCTACGACGGCGACCCGCTCGAGCTCGCCCGCGAGTGGCCCGACGGCACGGCGCGACGTGCAGGTGCTCGGGCCCGACGTGGCGGCCGGTCAGGCGCCCCAGGTCGTGGTGGACGCCGGCGTGTGGCAGTCGGCCCGCCCGCTCGGGCGCTACGCGCTCGTCGGGGCGACGGTGACGCCGGCCTTCACCTTCGAGGGCTTCGAGCTCCGTCAGGACTCGCCGGGCTGAGCGACCAGGCCGCGGTCCGCCGGCGACGGGCAGGCGGACCCGCTCGGGCAGGTGGAGCGCCAGCAGCTGTTGCGTCACATCGGCCGGGATGGCGCGCGGCCGTGGCGAGCGAGAGGACGATCATGGTGGCGAAGGCGAGGGGCACCGTCCAGATCGCCGGCTCGCTCAGCAGCACGGCGGGCCAGCCCGTGGCGCCGACGCCGAAGATCGTGAGCACGCACGGCGACGGACGAGGCCAGGCCGCCCAGGATCAGCCCGCCCATGGCGCCGATCCAGGTGAAGCGGCGCCACCAGATCCCCAGCAGCAGCAGGGGGCAGAACGTCGAGGCGGCGATGGCGAACGCCCATCCGACGAGCACGTTGATGGAGATGTTGAGCACGACGAGCCCGAGCGCCGTCATGACGACCCCGATGGCGATGGCCGCTGAGCGGAAGGCCCGGACGCCGCCGCCCATGATGTCGTGGGACAGCGCGCCCGACATGCTGATCAGCAGGCCCGAGGAGGTGGAGAGGAACGCGGCGAAGGCCCCGGCGGCGACGAGCGCGCCGAGGACCACGCCCAGGGCGCCGGCCGCCATCATCCGAGGCAGGACGAGGACGACCGAATCGGTCTGGCCCGACGTGTAGAGACCGGGTGCCTCCAAGCGGCCCAGCACGGCGAACACCGCGGGGAAGATGTAGAAGCAGCCGAGCAGCAGCAACACGAAGGCGGTGGTCCGGCGGGCCGCCTGGCCGTCGCGGTTGGTGTAGAAGCGGACGAGGATGTGGGGGAGGCCCATGGCGCCGAGCACGGTGGCCAGGAGCACGCCGTAGGTCGCCGCCAGCGCGTGGTCGGGCCGTCCGCCCAGGTGCAGGAGCGGCGAGGTCCACGCGGGCCCGCGTCATGAGCGGATTGGACTCGACATGCGGCGCCGGCGCACCCGGCCGGGAACGTGAGGGTCGCGCCCGGAGCGACCGTGTGGCGGCCCTTGGAGAGCATCGACGGCCCATGTCGCGCCACCCCGTCGAGAGTCGCCCGACGCCGCGACGTGGACGGGCGCGGTCACGCTGATCGTCTCGGGCTGCGGGAACTCGCACCGCGGTGACCGGTGGGTGAAGGTCGGCGGCGCCGGGCCCGTGACCGTCGCCACCGGCGGGTGCTGGACGAACGCCAGGAGGATCAGCGCCGGGCACGGCGATGGCCACGATCTTGAGCCAGTACTGGAACGCCTGGACGAAGGTGATGCCCTTCATGCCGCCGCTGGCGATGCCGAGCGTCACGATGGCGCCGAGCACGATGACGCCGATCCACTCGGGACCGCCCACGGCCACCTGCAGGGTGACGCCCGCCCCCTTGAGCTGGGGGAGCAGGTAGAAGCCGCAGATCAGGATCACGGTCGGCGGTGGCGGCGCGGCGCAGGGCCGGACGAGCCGAGCCGGCCCTCGGCGAAGTCGGGAATGGTGTACGCGCCGAAGCGGCGGAGCGGGGCGGCCACCGCTGCCAGCAGGACCAGGTACCCGGCCGCGTAGCCCACGGCGTACCAGAGCGCTCCGAGACCCTCCAGCATGGCCAGCCCGGCGACACCGAGGAAGGAAGCGGCGGAGAGGTACTCGCCGGAGATGGCCGACGCATTGAGGAGCGCGGGCACCTGGCGTGCCGCCACCAGGAAGTCGGCCGGCGTGCGCGCCACCCGCACGCCGCGCGCGCCGATGATCGGCGGTGACGGCGGTGACCAGCGATGATCGCGATGATCGAAGCCGGCTCGGTCATTGCTCTTTGAGCAACTCGACGAACTGCTGCTCCAGGCGTTCTGCCCGGCGCACGTACCAGAATCCGAGCAGGACGAGCGGCGGGATAGATCCCGCCGCCCGAGGATGAGCAGGGTGAGAGGCAGGCCGAACAGCTGCGTAGGTGGCCAGCCACGGGAAGATCGCCGTGAGGAGGGGGTAGAGCGCGAGCAGGGCCAGGGCGGGCAGGAGCACCGTGAGGCAGGCGCCCCCCTGGGCCCGCATGAGCGACGTGAGCAGTTCCCTGCCGTAGGCGTCGGGCTGGTACAGGTCGTCGGGTGCGGGCGAGCTGGTCCCGCCCGCCGGGTCGCCGCGGCCTCGCTGCGCACGACCTGCCGGCGGGACGTTTGCGCCGATGTCACGGAGCCGACGACCGGCGCGCGTGCCGCACCAACCGGTCCCGGAGCTCCTTGGAATGGCGGCGGCTCACCGGGAGGTCGTACGTGCCGACGCGGACGACCGTGTGGCCCTGCGACGTCCGGACCTCGCGTGATCTCGCGCAGCGAGACGAGGTAGCTGCGGTGGATCCGGGCGAACCCGTGCTCGCGCCAGTGCTCCTCGAGAAGCGACATGGGGAGCCGCACGAGATGCTGTGACTCGTCTCGCAGGTGCAGGCGGACGTAGTCGCCCGACGACTCCACCCACGACACCTCGTCGCGGGAGACCATCTTCGTGAGGTGCCGATCTCGACCGGAATGGTGTCGAGCGAGCGTCCTCGTCGGGCTGGTCCTCCCGGCGCGGTTGGGCCACCCGCCGCAGCGCCGTCACGAGGCGCTCCTGCGTCACCGGCTTGAGGAGGTAGTCGGTGCCGCCGACGTCGAAGGCGGCCAGCGCGTGCTCGTCGTGGGCGGTGACGAACACGATGGCCGGAGGGTGGGAGAACTGCGCCACCACCCGGGCCAGCTCGAGGCCGTCCATCCCCGGCATGGCGATGTCGAGGAGGACGACGTCGTAGCGCTCGTGGTGGAGGTGGTGCAGGGCGTCGGTGGCCGAGCTGACCGCCCGCAGGTGGGACACCATGGCCGAGTTCTTCAGCAGATAGGCGAGCTCGTCGAGCGCCGGCGACTCGTCGTCGACGGCCAGGACGCTGAGCCCGGTCGTCACGAGGGGACCCCGACGTGGAACTTCGGGATCCGCACGGTGACCCGGGTGCCCTCGCCGGGCGCCGTCTCAATGGTGAGCCGGGACTCGTCCCCGAAGACGGTGCGCAGGCGCTCGTCGACGTTGTGCAGGCCGACGCCCTCCTCGTCGCCCGTCCCGGTCAGGGCGCGACGGATCTGGCCGGGGTCGGCGCCGACGCCGTCGTCCTCGACGGAGATCGCGGCGTCGTTGTCGGCGTCCTCAATGGTGATCTCGAGGTGCCCCGGTCTGCCCGCTCGGCTCCAGGCCGTGGTGGACCGCGTTCTCCACCAGCGGTTGGAGCACGAAGGGCGGGAGCATGACGCTCAGCACCTCGGGCGCCACCCGCAGGGTCACCTCCAGGCGGTCGCCGAAGCGCGCCCGTTCCAGGTCGAGATAGGTGTCGACGAGCCTGAGCTCCTCGGCCATGGTGACGAACTGCCCGTGGCTGCGGAAGCTGTAGCGGATGAAGTCGGCGAACTCCACCAGGAGCTCCCGCGCCCGGTCCGGGTCGGAGCGCACGAAGGACTCGATCGCCGTCAGTGCGTTGTAGATGAAGTGGGGCGAGATCTGCGCCCGGAGGAAACGCAGTTCGAACTGCACCGCCCGCGCGGCGCGAGCGGTCGAGCTCGGCCAGCTGGAGCTGGGTGGAGACGAACTCGGCCACCTCTCCGCTGAGCCGGAGCAGGCTGGCCGGGCGCGGAGGAGTCCAGGGCCACGATCGCGCCGGCCACCACGCCGTCGGTCGTGATGGGCACGACGATCCCGCCCTGGAGGGAGCACGTGCCGGTGGACGCGCACGCCAGGTCGGAAGGGCCGAGCACCTGGGGCCGGTTGGTCGACGATGGCCAGCTGCATGGCGGCCTCCACCAGCGCGCAGTGCGCGGCATCGATGCCCTCGGCGGCCAGGATCCCGAACGTGTCGGCGATGGCGACACCGGCGCGTGCCGATGAGCTGGCGGAGATGCGAGATCGAACGCTCCGCCGAGTCCTCGTTCAGCCCGGTGCGGAGCGCCGGGTGCCGCCAGGTTCGCCGTGTGCAGGGTGGCCAGCGCGGCCCGCTGGCTCGGGGTGCCGAGCCGCCGCCCGGAGAGCACGGCGAAACGGATCACCACGAGGATCAGGATCACCAGGCCCACGAGGGCGATCCACAGCGCCTCTTTCATCCAACCCCCTTGGCAGCCGGAGGTGGCCGAGGCCACCCGTCGGTGGTGTCACTGCGCCTTCTGTTGCAGTGTGCCATACCCACTTTTCCGACGGGGGTGACGCGGCACCCAAGTCTGGGGCGTGGCGTGCCGTTCGTCGCACGGGGGCGACCGTTCGTCGCTCGAACGCCGTCACTTCAGCGCCCGCGCCATTGAACTGCCGGAAGGCGTGTTCGCACAATGGCCTCGGCCCCTCTCGAGGGGCAGAAGTGAAGCAGGTGGCCACGGCCCGGGGGGAGAGGGGGCTGGCACAGCCCGGTCGTGCCACCACTGACCGCGTGGGGGGCAGTCTCCTCTCCATGCCTGAGCAAGGAGTGCTGACGTCATGGCATCAAGGACGAACCGTCCAACGGTACGGCAAATCGACCTCGGTGATGTCACTGCAGGACGTGGCGATCAAGGAGACGCCCTCCATCGCCGATCCGGCGCCCGCTGGGGCTGGCGGCCTTCGCCCTGACGACGTTCCTGCTCTCGGCCTTCAACGCCGGCTGGACCAAGGGGACCGTCGCCTTCCTGGGCTTCGCCTTGGCCTACGGCGGGGTCGCCCAGCTCCTGGCCGGCATGTGGGAGTTCCGCAACCGCAACGTCTTCGGCGCCACCGCCTTCTCCACCTACGGCGCCTTCTGGATCGGCGTCGCCGTCTACTTCTTCTGGTCGTTCCGGAGTTCAAGCCGACGGCGCTCGAGCTCAGCAACGACCTGGGCTGGATCTCCGTGGCCTTCGTGATCTTCAACACCTACATGCTCCTGTGGAGCCTGTTCGTCAACAGGGCCGTGTTCTCGGTCTTCCTGACCCTGGAGATCACGTTCATCCTCCTGGCCATCGGGAACTTCTCCAACCAGCACCAACATCGTCAAGGTCGGTGGCATCGTCGGCATCGTCACCGCCGCCGGTCGCCTGGTACACCTCGGCGGCCGGGGTCATCAACGGCATGGCGGCCGAGCAGGTCCTCCCGGTCGGCAAGCCGTTGACGCCTGCAGCCAACGGGGTAGGTAATGATCACGGGCAGGGCGACCGGGCCGGACGAGCCCCGGAGAGGAGGCCGCAGTGAGCGAGACCCGAGAGGAAGGGCTGTCGGCCCTGCTCCACGAGACGAGGACGCTTCCCGCCGCCCGAGGAGCTCGCGCGGCGGCCAACGCCCAGCCCGGGATCTACGACGAGGCCGAGGCCGACCCGCTGGCCTTCTGGGCCGCCCAGGCCGAGCGGCTGACCTGGGACGACGCCGTGGACGGAGGTCCTGGAGTGGAAGCTGCCCTTCGCCAAGTGGTTCGTCGGCGGCAAGCTCAACGTGGCGGTCAACTGCGTCGACCGCCACGTCGACGGCCGGCCTGGGCGACCGGGTGGCCTTCCACTGGGAGGGCGAGCCGGGCGACACCCGCACCATCACCTACGCCGACCTGCTGACCGTGGTGTGCCAGGCCGCCAACGCCCTGACCGAGCTGGGCGTGCAGGCCGGGGACAAGGTCGCCATCTACATGCCGATGATCCCCGAGACGGTGGTGGCCATGCTGGCCTGCGCCCGTCTCGGGGCGCCGCACACGGTGGTCTTCGGCGGGTTCTCGGCCGACGCGCTGCGCGGCCGGATCCTCGACTGCGACGCCCGGTTCGTCATCACCGCCGACGGCGGCTACCGCCGCGGGGCGCGCCAGCCGCCCTCAAGCCGGCGGTCGACGAGGCCGTGCGCCGAGTGCCCCGACGTGCGAGCAGCGTGCTGGTGGTGCGCCGCACCGGCCAGGACGTCGACTGGGACGAGGGCCGGGACGTCTGGTGGCACGACCTGGTCGACCGCCAGCCCGACGACGCACGAGGCCGAGGCCTTCGACGCCGAGCACCCGCTCTACATCATGTACACCAGCGGCACGACGGCCAAGCCCAAGGGCATCCTGCACACGTCGCGGCGGCTACCTGACCCACGTCTCGGCCACCCACCGGCTCATCTTCGACATCAAGCCCGAGACGGACGTCTTCTGGACGGCGGCCGACATCGGCTGGGTCACCGGGCACAGCTACATCGTCTACGGGCCGCTGGCCAACGGCACCACCTCGGTCATGTACGAGGGCACCCCCGACACGCCGGCGCGCGACCGCTGGTGGCAGATCATCGAGAAGTACAAGGTCACCATCCTCTACACCGCCCCGACCACCATCCGGACGTTCATGAAGTGGGGCGAGGACCTCCCGGCGGCGCACGACCTCTCGAGCCTGCGGCTGCTCGGCTCGGTCGGCGAGCCCATCAACCCCGAGGCGTGGATGTGGTACCGCACCCACATCGGCGGGGAGCCGCTGCCCGATCGTCGACACCTGGTGGCAGACCGAGACCGGCGGCATCATGATCACGCCGCTGCCCGGGATCACCGCCACCAAGCCGGGCGCCGCCATGACGCCGTTCCCCGGCATCGCCGCCGACGTGGTCGACAACGACGGCAACTCGGTGGGCAACGACGAGGGCGGCTACCTGGTGATCACCGAGCCGTGGCCGGGCATGCTGCGGGGCATCTGGGGCGACGACGAGCGCTACAGCGAGACGTACTGGTCGCGCTTCCCCGGGCGCTACTTCGCCGGCGACGGCGCCAAGCGCGACGAGGACGGCGACATCTGGCTGCTCGGCCGGGTCGACGACGTCATGAACATCTCGGGCCACCGCATCTCGACCACCGAGGTGGAGCACGCCCTGGTCGGCCACCCGGCCGTGGCCGAGGCGGCCGTGGTCGGGCGCCAGCGACGCCACCACCGGCCAGGCCATCGTGGCCTTCGTCACCGTCAAGGGGGCGGGACCGACGTCGACGGCGAGGCGGCGAGGCGTTCGTGGCCGGAGCTGCGCGATCACGTGGCCCACGAGATCGGGCCGATCGCCAAGCCCCGCCAGATCCTGCTGACGCCCGAGCTGCCCAAGACCCGCAGCGGCAAGATCATGCGGCGGCTGCTGCGCGACGTGGCCGAGCACCGCGAGCTCGGCGACGTCACCACGCTGCTCGACCCGACGGTGGTCAACGCCATCAAGGAGCGCATGGCCGAGGGCGGGGGCGAGAAGGAATAGCCTTCGCACCATCGTGGTGACGCTGGACCATCTCATCCTGACGGTGAACGACCGTGACGCCAGCGTCCGCTTCTACACCGAGATCATGGGCTTCGGCCACGAGGGCGAGGACGGTCCGTTCTCGGTCATCCGGGTCAGCCCGGAGACCACGTTGCAGCTGGCGCCCTGGGGCACCGAGGGTGGCGAGCATCTGGCCTTCGCCCTCTCACCCGAGGAGTTCGACGCCACCTTCGCCCGGTGCGGGCGGCCGAGCTGCCCTTCGGCGACTCGTTCCACGACGTCGGCAACATGCAGGGCCCGGGTGAGGAGGCCGGGGCGCGTGGCCTCGGCCCCACCGTCTACCTGTTCGATCCCAACGGCCACCTGGTCGAGCTGCGCCACTACTGACGCCACCGCCGCCTACGACGGCCACACGACTACGCGGGCGCGTGCACCTCGAGCACGGTGGCCGAGCCCATGCCGCCGCCGGCGCACAGGGTGCCCACGCCGATGCCGCCGCCGCGGCGGCGCAGCTCGTGGATCAGGGTGACCAGGATGCGGGCGCCCGAGGCCGCCACCGGGTGCCCGATGCCGACCGCGCCGCCGTTGACGTTGACGATGTCGTGGGAGAAGCCCAGCTTGCGGGCGCAGGCCACCGCCATGGTGGCGAAGGCCTCGTTGATCTCGACCAGGTCGACGTCGGAGACGTCGAGCCCGGCCAGTTGCAGGGCCCGGGGGACGCAGACGGTCGGGGCCAACCCGGTGCGGGCCGGCTCGATCCCGCACGAGTTCCACGACCGGACCGTGGCCAGCGACCTCCATCCCGTGGGCCTCGGCGTAGTCCCGGTCGACCACCACGAGGGCGGCGCCCCCGTCGGCGATGCCCGACGAGTTCCCGGCGGTGATCGTGCCCGTCGGGCCCGGTGAGCGAGGGCAGGGCGGCCAGCTTCTCCAGCGTGGTGTCGCGGCGCGGGTGCTCGTCCACGCTGACCGTGGCCGTCTCGCCCCGGCCCGGCCGGCACGGTGACGGGCACGATCTCCTCGGCGAAGCGCCCGTCGTCGGTGGCGGCGACGGCCCGGATGTTGGAGTGGTACGACCAGTCGTCCGACTCCTCCCGGGTGATGCCGCACTCGCGGGCGGTGTTCTCGCCCACCGTGATGAGCATGTTCATGTTGGGCGCCTCGGGCGAGTCGGGGTGGCTCGGCGGGATGAACTGCTGCGACGCCGCCGAAGGGGAACGGCGACTTCGCGAAGAGGAGCGGGGAGCGGGTCATGGACTCGACGCCGCCGGCGACGATCACCTCGGCCATGCCCGAGCGGATGTGTGGCCGCCGCGTCCTGGACCGCCATCATGCCGGTGGCGCACTGGCGCTGCACGGCCCCGCCGGGCGTGTCGGGCGGCAGGCCGAGGGCGTTGGCGACGTAGCGGGCGGTGCAGCCGCCGCCCTGGAGGACCTCGCCGAGGAGCAGGTCGTCGATGTCGTCGGCGTCGAGCCCGGCCGCGGCGATGGCCGCCGGCCACCGTCTGCATGCCGATGTCCTGGAGCTCAGCCCGGCCAGGCTGCGGCCGGAGCGCCCGATCGGGGTGCGGACGGCGGCGACGATGACGGCGTCGCTGGCATCGGTCATGGGTGCCTCCTCAGGCCCGCACGAAGACGGGGATGGTGAACTCGTCGGAGATGGGCTGGAACGTGACCTGCAGCGCCATGCCGACCTGCAGGTCCTCGAAGGGGCAGTCGACCACGTTGGTCATCATGCGCGGCCCCTCGGCCAGGTCGACGATGGCGGCCACGTAGGGCACCCGGTCCTTGAAGGGGGGCATGTCGTTGCTGTAGATCACCGACCAGGTGTAGAGCGTGCCCTCGCCGCTGGCCTCGAACCACTCGACGTTCTCGCTCCAGCACTTCGGGCAGAAGGGCCGCGGGTAGTAGGAGTAGGCGCCGCAGTCGAGGCAGTGCTTGATGAGCAGGCGCTCCTCCTTGGCCGCCTCCCAGAACTCGATGGTGTCGCCCTCGGGCGTCGGGAGGTCGAAGCGGACCATGCTCATCGGCGCCTGTTCCCTTGGTCGTGTCCCGGCGGCCCGCCCCGGGCGAGCAAGCTCTGTCACGCGGATGGGTCATCGAGTGCAATTGGGTGGTCGCCGCCGGGATTGACCCCCGGTCGGCGCATCGGCCATGCTGCAACGAACCTGACACCGGCGTCAACTTTCCGCGCCGACGACACTCCTGGGGGACCCGCACACCGTGTTGATGGACGAGCACCTGGGCCGCATGGCCGAGGAGTTCGGCGACCAGACGGCCTTCGCGGTCGTCGACGTCGGGGACCATGACCTTCGCCGAGTGGGACGGCGCGGCCAACGCCCTGGCCCGGGGCCTGGTCGACGCCGGCCTCGCGCCCGGACGGCCGGGTGGGCATCCATCTCCACCCCGAGCTCGGCGCCTGCGCTGGCTGGTGTCCTACCGGCGGTCCACCGGGCCGGCGGCGTGGCCGTGCCCATGAACCCCCGGCTGGCCCCGGCCGAGGTGGCCCACATGCTGTCCCACTCCGGCGCCACCGCCGTGGTGGCCGACGGCGATCTGGTGGCGCAGCGACCTCGAGGCTGGCGGCGGGCCGCCTCGTCGTCGTGATCGACGCCGGCGACGGAGGACGGCACCGCCGACGCAGCCGGACAGCCCGGTCCCCGTGCTCGGGCTGGGCCGAGGCCACCGCCGGCGACCGCTCGCGCCTTCCAGGCGCCGCGCGGAGTCCGACGACCTGGCCGACATCCTCTACACCTCGGGGACGACCGGCCGGCCCAAGGGGGTGGCGGTGCGCCACTCCAACGGCGTCCATGATCGGCGAGGTCGAGCCCAACTGGAACGGGGACGGCTGGCTGCACGCCAGCCCGCTGTTCACCTTCGCCGGCATCGCCCTCGTCTACACGCCCATGAAGCTCGGCCTGCGAGGTGATCTACCAGCCGCGCTTCGACGCCGACCGCTGGCTGCGAGGTGGTGGAGGAGGAGCGGCCGGTGGCCGTCTTCCTGGTCCCGGCCATGGCCCACCTGCTCATCGACCATCCCCGCTTCGACGCGGTCGACCTGTCGTCGGTCGAGCATGTGCTCGGTGGGCAGCGCCCCGCTGGCCCCCTACGTGGTCGAGCGGCTGCAGGAGAAGATGCCCGACGCCCTGGTCTCCAACAACTACGGCATGACCGAGGCCGGGTCGGCCTACTGCATCATGCCCAAGGGCGAGGCGGTCAAGCGCCCGGGCTCGGTGGGGCAGATCGCGCCGCCCGCCGTCGTGCGCATCGTCGACGAGCACGACCAGCAGCTGCCGCCCGACGTGGTGGGCGAGGTGCGCCTGCAGATGCCGGGCCGCCAGCGCGAGTACTTCGAGCGATCCCGAGGCCACGGCCGAGACGTGGAAGGACGGCTGGCTGGTCACGGGCGACCTCGGCAAGCTCGACGCGGACGGCTACCTCTACATCGTCGGCCGCTCGCAAGGACGTGATCATCCGCGGCGGCAACAACGTGCACGCCACCGACGTCGAGCACGCCCTGGTGCAGCACGACGCCGTGAAGGAGGTGGCGGTCGTCGGCGCGCCGCACCCCGTGCTCGGCGAGGACGTGGTCGCCTTCGTCGTCCTGCACCCCGGCGCCGCGGCCGACGCCGAGGACCTGCGCGCCTTCGGGCTCGAGCAGCTGGCCGACTACAAGGTGCCCCGCCAGTTCGTCTTCGTCGACGAGCTGCCCGCGCAACGCCACCGGCAAGGTGGTCAAGCCCGAGCTGCGGGCCCGGCTCACCGGCACGCCGGCCTGAAGCCGATCGCCGGACCAACGCCGCCGCTCGCACCACGGCCTGCAGGCGGCCATCCTGCTCGAGGTACGTGACGCGCCGCCACGCCCGTAGGCCGAACCGCTCTGACGCGGTCGAGGCGTCGACGTGCCGATCGGAATGTGACGCGGGCATGAACTCTCCCGATCTTTCGCGTCGCACCCGGGCGCCCCGGCCTCTCGTATACTGAGGCGATCATGACCGAGCAGAGCGGACCGCAGTGCCGGCAGGGATGCCCGGCCGGAGGGCAGCACGCTGGGGCAGTCGCGCCGTCGCCCTGTCCGAGGTACAGATCTGCGGGAACCCCAAGCCGCGCATGCGGGAGGTGGCCCCGACGACGTAGGAAGACTTTCACAGTCCGACGTCGAGGAGCCGCTTCCCACCGGGGAGCGGCTCTTTTGCATCCGGGCGAGGCCGAACAGGGGAGGGAACAGAAGACATGACGACGCACGAGATCGACAGTTCGAGAGAGGGAACCACCATGACGACCCAGCTGTGCCGGCGTTGCCGGTTCCATCCGGCGTCGCCCCGGATCGCCGGGTACTGCTCGTGGGACTGCTACGACGCCGACGACGAGGAGGAGGAGGGGACGAGAGGACGGGGAAGGCTGCCTGACGTGCGCCGTCAGGCGGGGACCTTCACGGCGCCGATGGCGAGCCCGCCGCGCCGATGGACGGGGCCTGCGCGCCGGCTCCACGCGGCACCGGGCTCGGTAGGGCCGGTGCGGTCGCCGTGAAGCGGCGCTTGCGGGCCAGGGCGGGCGCGCTCCACGAGCCGCCACGAGAGCTCGGCGATGGCGAAGGACGCGCCCAGCGCCAGCGGTACGCCCAGGAGCCCCATGCCGGCGAGCCAGGTGAGCCACACGTAGTGCCACAGGTAGAGGCCGTAGGAGCGGCGCCCGACGTAGGTCGCCACCGGTGACCCCACGAGGCGCCGCCGGTGACGCGCTCGCCCAGGTAGGCGATGACGAGGAGCCCCGCGGCAAGGGAGACGGCGACCCAGGTCCCGGTGAAGACGAGGCGCGAGACCGCGGTGGTCGAAGACCCACGAGCCCCAGGCCAGAGACGAGCGTGCCGGCCACGCGTGGCGCGACCGCCACCGACCTCGACGACGCGGAGCCACGGCGGCTGCCGTGACCAGGCCACGGCCAAGGCCGCGCCGACGAGGAAGGCGCCCGCCCGCGTGTCGGTGCCCATGTCGACGGCGAGCGAGACCCGGCCCCGCTGCGAAGCGCGACGTCGACGAAGGAGGCCAGCGCGGCGAGCGGCGGCGGCCCAGCCCACCGCCGCCCGGCTCCGACGGGCGAGGAGGAGGACGACGACAGGGGACCAGAGAAGGTAGAACTGCTCCTCCACCGCGAGGGACCACAGGTGGCCCAGCGGGACGTAGACGTGAACCAGCCCCCGATGTCGGCCCAGTTCGTGACGTAGACGAGGGCGGCGCCCGCGCCCTCCAGCGCCACCCACGGTGAGGTGCCCGCCGGTCCCGTCCTCCGGGCACGGTCGTCGTCCACGGCGCGTGCCCACGGGTCGCCAGGACGACGGCCAGCCAGGCCGCGAGGAAGAAGCCGAGCGCGGGCAGGAGGCGGAGGGCACGGCGGGCGAAGAAGTTCGACAGCGACATGCGGCCCGTCGTCGCCCGCTCCTCCAGAAGGAGGGCGCGTGATGAGGAATCCGCTCAGCGCGAAGAAGACGAACATCGCAGACCTGACCCATGGCGATGGGCAGGGTCAGGGCATGGGAGAAGAAGACCACGGTCCACGCGACACCGCGGATGCCGTCGAGCGCCGGCCTGCGGCCGAGACGCCGCGACGTGGTGGCTCGATCGGACATGCATCGGGCTATCAGGTGAGTCTGGGAGCGAACTCCAGCGCGTATGGGAGCTCCGTGTGCTGCAGCATTGGAATCACATGAGAATCCGACGACACGCCGGTTGTGTCGTCGGATCCGGAGTGGGGCGACCGGATCGCGCCGCGTCGGGCGAACGGGCCGAACTAGCGGTCCGCCGGCGCGGCCGAGAGGCCGCCCCAGCGCGGGTCGGGCCTGACCCGACGCGTAGGCGTCGACGGAGGTTCTGCAGCCAGCGCAGGCTGTCGTCGAGGCCGCCCGGCCGGTTGCGCGCAGCCACAAGTGCGCGGTAGCGCTCGCTGCAGCGGGTCCAGCTCGGCCCCGAGGCGGCGCCCGCTCGTCCTCCGGGGACCGAGCTGAGCGTATCCGTCGCCGCGGAGCCGGGCCCGGGCGTCGCGGACCAGGAGCGCCACGAGATCGATGCTGAAGACGGACTTCATCGATCAGGGCCGCGCGCGTCGTCGCGTGCCGGCGCGGGCACGTCGGCCACAGCGGCGCGCGCATCCTCGAAGCAGCCCTCGACCGCGTCGAGCTCGTCGGCGGTGAGCCCTGCGGTCAGGCCGCGGCCGACGGGAAGCTGCGGGTAGTAGAGGTTCATCACGAGCGTCGACATGTTGGGGAACTGCGGCGTGACGAGCCGGTGGGCGTCGCCGAGGGCGAGCGACGGCGTCGGCCAGGTTCGCCGGTGGGGTCGTCGAAGACGTGCGCGCTCAGTGCCGCCGCCAGGTCGAGATCCTCGTTGGCTCGAGGCACCACGACACGGCGGCGCCGAAGGCCAGCCCCGGTTCGCTGATCACCCACTGCTGCAGGTGGCCGTTGTCGCCCCAGTCGGTGTTGAGATAGCCCGGCCGCCCCGTGGGCCAGCGCCGCGGCCGCGGCCCGACGGCAGGTGGTGCGGGCGTTGCGTGAGCCGGCCGAGGATGCTCAGCCAGCTCGAGGTCCCCGGGGCGACCCAGAACGGCACGCCCGGCGTCGGCCAGCACGGCGCAGCGCTCGTCGAAGGGATACCAGTCGTCGTAGCCCCACTCGCACACCGTCACCCCGTCGGGGAGCGCGGCGACCAGGTCGGCCCGGCCCGAGACCATGTCGCCCCACATCAGCATCTCCCGGCCCGTCGAGCTCGGGCAGCGCGCGCAAGCGTGGCCACCCAGGCCAGGAAGTCGTCCATGCGGCTCGGACGGCAGCTCCCAGGCCTCGTCGAGCCCGACGTGGACCCGGCGGCTGGTGAAGAGCGGCAGCAGCTCGGCCAGCAGCTCGCGGACGAGCGCGAGCGAGCCCGGATTGGCCGGCTCGATGGTCATCGGCGGCCCGGGCGATGCCAAAGGGGTCGACGAAGCCGTCCGGCGCGAGGGCGAGCGGCCGGTAGCGGTCGTGGCCCGAGCCAGCGGTTCATGTGGCCGAGGCAGTTCTGGTTCGGCACCAGCTCCACGTGCCGGGCGCGGCAGAAGGCGTCGAGCTGCGCGGATCTCGGCGGCGTCGAGCGGGCTGGCCGCGGCGTGGACCTCGGCGATGGCCGTCGGTAGGCGAAGGTGTGCTCCGAGTAGAGCTGCACCTGGTTGACCTTGAGGGAGGCCAGCCGGTCGATCACGGCCTGCAGTGTCGCCATCGTCGGCACCTTGTCGCGGGAGATGTCGAGCATGACGCCGCGCACGGGGAGGTCGGGGTGGTCGCGGACGACGCCGGCGGGGAGGGCGCCGTCGTGCAGGCGGCGCCAGCTGGGCCAGCGTCGCCTCGCCGTAGAAGAGGCCCGCGTCGTCGGCCCCGACGAGCTCGACGCCGGACGCGGTCGATGTGCAGCTCGTAGCCCTGCGCGGGCAGCGACCGGTCGACCGCCGGCGGGCCGGTGCGTTGGGCGACGACGTCGCCGGTCAGCTCGAGGCTGCGTGGGACGGGGAGCAGGTTCACGCCAGCTCCTTGCGGTAGACGAAGTAGACGTCGCTGACGCGCCCGCCCACGGCGGCGTAGGGCGCGACCGGTCCGACCCAGACGACGGAGACGCGCTCGGCGCCCCGTCGGCGCAGCTCGTGCAGGGCGCCCAGCAGCACGCCCTTGCCCCGGCCCTGGCCCATGAGCTCGGGGCGCACCGCCACGGGGCCGAGCAGGCCGCGGCGGTTGACCTCGAAGGCGCAGAACGCGGCGACGGGCCCGTGCCACCGTCCGTCGCGGGCGATGACGAGGTTCCCCTTCTGCGAGCGCGCGCAGGACCTCGAGCCGCCAGTTGGGCCAGTTGGCCGCCATCAACTCGTCGAGCTCGGCCGCGGTCGGCGGGGCCGGCCAGGGGGTGCCCACCGGGGTCCTCGGGAATCGCCCGCAGGTCGACGTCCATGTTGAAGTTCGTGTCGACCCGGCCGTAGTGCCGGCGCTCGAGGAGGCAGATGAGTGGCGTCTCGGTGCTCGGCACGCCCGGCCAGAGGAAATAGGGCGGGTCGGCCCCCGTGGCGAGGCTGCGGTGCCCCGCGCCGACGGCCCAGTCCTCCGCCGCCTGCAGCAGGGCGTGGCCCAGGCCGCGAGCGGCGCGCCGCCGGGTCGACGGCGAGGAGCCGGATGTGCGCGCCGTCGTCGCACTCGACCATGGCGACGACGCCGGTGGAGGGGTCGCCCAGGACCACCGCCGGCTGCTCCTCCGTCCAGAGCGCGCCCGCGAGCTCGTCGCTGGACGGCGCGTCGGCCATCGACCGGCGGCACAGGCTGGCGACGGCCTCCAGGTCGGACGGGCCGAGCCGTCGGAGGTCGCTCACGGCGACAGGCTACGTGCGCTGAACCGGAATCAGCCGACCTCGTCGGGGAAGCGGAGCCGGGCCAGCTGGGTGGACTGGGCCACCATGTGGCCTCGGCTGTCCCACAGGACGCAGGTCTCGTCGACCATGCCGTCGGCCACGAGGCCGGCGGTCATGCGGATGCCGAGCCAGCCCGGCGCCGGGCGCGCCCGCACGTAGGCGGACATCTGCAGGGTCGGCACCCAGCCGGTCGACCCGATCATGAGCGTGGCCGGCGGGATGGCGTCGACGGAGAAGAGGAGCGAGAGGGGGTCGGGCTCCCGCCCGTCGGCGAACCGGGTCCAGCCGCGCAGCTCGGCGGCCGTCCCCGGCGGCGCCGGCGTGGCCGCGAAGGGGAGCGTCGCCGGATCGAGCCGCAGGTCGAGCACGTCCATGATCCCGACGTAGACACCCGTCGGGACCTGCGGGGTGAGGCGGACGCACTCCTCGGGCGGCGGTGCGTGCAGCGGCTCGGTCCCGTCGTAGCGGACGCGGGGCTCCGTCGGCAGCTCGCCCAGGACGAACACGGCGTCGACCAGGTCGTCCCCGCCCTGCACGAGGACGGCACGCACGTGGGCGGCCGTGCGCCCGGCGCGGAGCAGTGTCGTGTGCACGGTCGCCGGCCCGAGGTCGGGCGGCCGCAGGTAGGTGATGGAGGAGGACACGACCTCCCAGTCCGGCCCGCCGGCGCCGCGCGCGGTCACACGGGCGGCCCGCCCGAGGAGCGCCAGGAGGTAGCCGCCGTTGGGCTTGTCGCCCACGGTCCACAGAGGGTGGACGGCCGTCTCGAAGACGTCGGGATCACCGGTGGGCGCGATGGACGTCGCAGCGTCGAAGGAGAGGTCCTCGGCTTCCGGCATGCGGGCGACCCTACTGGCGGCGAAGATGGCGCATGACGTTCGACATGGAAGCCACCTTCGGGGACGACTACCTCTACTTCTACGAGGAGTCGATCGACGACGAGCACTCGGACGCCGACACCGCCGAGATCCTCGGGCTGCTCGACCTGTCGCCGGGGTCCCGGATCCTCGATGCGCCGTGTGGCCACGGGCGCATCGCCCGGCGGCTGGCGGCGGCGGGCATGGAGGTCACGGGCGTCGACCTGACGGCCGCCTACCTCGAACAGGCCCGCGCCGACCCGCGCTTCGCCTCCGGTGCGGTCGCCTACCTCGAGGGGGACGTGCGCAACCTGCCGGTGGACGGGCCCTTCGACGCGGTGGTGTGCTGGCTGAACTCGTTCGGCTACTACGACGACGCGGACTGCCACCGCGTGCTGCGCGAGTTCCACCGAGTGCTGCGGCCGGGCGGCACGGTGGCCATCGACACCATGCACCACGACGGGGGGGTGCGCCACTTCATCCCGGCGCCCGACGCCGTCGTCGTGCAGCGCGGCGACGACACCATGGTGGAGGTGTCCACCTTCGATCCGCTGCGGGGCCGGATGGTCATTCGAGCGCACCGTCCACCGCGAGGGCGCGGCCCGCCACGCCTCCTACTTCGTCCGGCTCCCGACACCGCCCGAATGGGTGGTGTGGCTCGAGGCGGCGGGCTTCCGCGACGTCGGGTTCCGGGCCGGCGGCGGGGGACCGCTCGAGCTCGACAGCTGGGAGATGGTGGTCGTCGCGACCGCCTGATGCACCGAACGCGCTCCGCGCGCCCATGGCGGAGATCTCGGGGTAGGTCCGGGTGGAGCAGGTCCGGCCGCCGCTGCCGGTCGCGGTCGATCAGGGCGGCGGGCCCCCGGGAGGGGCGCTCCAGGGCGGCGTGTAGAGTGAAAGCTGACACGGCTGTCAGTGATCGGGTGCCGGGAAAGTCCTGGCAGAGCCCGGTGCGGGACGATCGTGACGGACACAGCGCGCACCGCTGGGGCCGCCTTCGGGCGGGCCCCGAAGGAGGGGCCATGAACGTCGACATGCAGGCACTGGCCGGACCGAGGGACCGCCTCATGGCGGGCGGCGCCGTGGACCCGGTGACCGCCGAGGTCATCCGGGGCACCATGGAGACCGTCTGCTTCGAGATGGCCATGTACGTCTCGCGCACGGCCACCACGCCGATCCTCAACCAGTCCAACGAGCGCAACGCCACCATCCTCGACGGCAAGGGCCGCCTGGCCGCCCTCAGCGTCGGCATCCCGCAGTTCATGCTCACCTCGACCCTGCCGGTGCGCTTCGCCCTCGACTTCCTGGGCGTCGACGAGTTCCGCCAGGGCGACGTCTTCGTGGCCAACGACCCGTACCACGGCGGCGGCCACCTGCCCGACTACAACGTCTTCGCCCCGGTGGTGGTCGACGGCCACCTGGTGCTGATCGCCTCCATCCAGTGCCACCACGGCGACACCGGCGGCGCCGTGCCCGGCGGCTACAACGTGACGGCCGCCGACATCTGGGGCGAGGGCGTGCGCTGGCCCGTGGTCAAGGTCCTCGACCGGGCGTCGAGCGCCGCGACGTGCTCTACGCCCTGCAGGTGAACAACCGGCTCGACGGCTACCTCGGCGACCTGCGGGCGCAGATCGGCGCGGCCAAGCAGGCGGCCGACGGGCTGGCCGGGCTGGTCGAGCGCTACGGCGTCGACATGATCGAGTCGGCGGTCGACCACATGATCGACTACGCCGCCAGCGCTTCGCCGAGGAGATCGCCGCCTGGCCCGACGGCGTCTACGAGGGCGACGCCTACGTCGACCACGACCCGCTCGGGAACCCCGACATCCACCTGCACGTCGGCGATCACCGTCGACGGCCCCAAGCTGACCATCGACTACACGGGGTCCGACGAGCGCCAGGAGCTGCAGGCCTGGTCGACCTACGGCAACACCCGGGGCTACACGGTGGCCCAGGTGGCCGCCATGATGGACCCCGAGATCCCCAAGAACGAGGGGTTCTTCAACTCCATCGAGCTGATCGTGCCCGAGGGCTGCGTGCTGAACCCGCACCCGGGCCGACCGGTGTCGGCGGGGACGCACCACCCCGGGGCCGACATCGGCGAGGTCATCGCCGTGGCGCTGTCGGGCGTGCTGCCCGAGCGGGCCGTGCCGCAGACCTACAAGACCGGCATCCCGACGACCATCCGGGGCATCGACCCCCGCAGCGGGCAGGTCTTCGTCGACGGCTCGGCCGAGGTCTACGCCGGCTGGTGCAACGCGGCCAAGGGCATGGACGCCTGGGGGGCGGTCTCGGCGTCGTTCGGCAACCTGTGGAAGGCCACGGCGGAGATCAACGAGACGCTCTACCCCCACATCCAGTGGAGCCGTGACTACCGGACGGACTCGGGCGGCGCCGGGCAGTGGCGCGGCGGCTGCGGCAGGCACTACATCAAGGAGGTGCGGGTCCCGTCGAACGTCTACACCTACGTGGTCGGGATGAAGTACCCCATGCCGGGCATCGCCGGCGGCAGCCCGGGGCGCCGAACCGGCTGACGCTGCGCTACGGTCGCCGGACGCCTTCGTGGTGAAGCACACGGCCGACTGGGTGCCGATGGAGGCCGGCGACAGGATCAACTTCGACTACGGCGGCGGTGGCGGCTGGGGCGACCCGCTGGACCGGCCCGGCCACGGCGGTGCTGGACGACGTGCTCGACGAGTACGTGAGCGTCGAGGGTGCCCGACGCGACTACGGCGTCGTCCTGACCGGCTCGCTGGAGGAGCTGACGCTCGAGATCGACGAGGCGGCGACCGAGGCGCGGCGGGCCGAGATGCGCGCCGAGCGGTCGGCGGCCTGAGCAGGCCGGACGATCGTCGCCGCCGTGGCAGGCTCCGGGAACCGGCATTCTGATGTGTAAGGCGTTCCCGATCTCTGGAATGATCGGTCCATGAGCGCGGCATCGCAGCCTGGGGGACCTACCTGCCCTACTGGCGTCTGCAGCGGGCGCCATCGCCGGCGTGCTGGGGAGCGGCGGCGGCCGGGGGACCCGGGCCGTGGCCTCCTACGACGAGGACACCACGACGCTGGCGGTCGAGGCGGGCCGGCGGGCGCTGGCCGTGGGTCCCGGTCCCGGAGCGGTGCAGGACCTGTTCCTCTCCACGCCGGACCCGGCGTATCTCGACAAGACGAGCGCCACGACGGTGCACGCGGCGCTCGGGCTCGGGCGCGGCTGCGGCGCCTACGACTTCGCCGGCTCGTCGCGCTCGGCCGTGGGCACGCTGCTGCAGTCGCTCGGCGCGGCGGGCGGCGGCGGTGCCGGTGGGCGCACGACGCTGGCCGTCGCTCTCCGACCTGCGCACCGGACTGGCCGGCTCGGCCGAGGAGCGTGACAGCGGCGACGGCGCGGCGGCCTTCGTGTGCGCGCCCGACGGCGCCGTGGCCGAGCTGATCGGCCGGGGCGCCGCCAGCGACGAGTTCCTCGACCGCTGGCGCGTGCCCGGCGAGGCCGACTCGCACGTGTGGGAGGAGCGCTTCGGCGAGGAGCTCTACGTCCCGCTGGCCCGCGAGGCCTTCGCGGCCGCCCTGAAGGACGCCGGCCTGGCCGAGGGCGACGTCGACCACGCCATCGTGACCGGCCTGCACGTGCGGGCGGTCAAGGCGGTGTCCAAGGGGCTCGGGGTCGCCGAGGGCGCGCTGGCGCCCGACCTCACCGGCGTCGGTGGGCAACCTCGGCGCGGCCCACGCCGCCGTCGCGCTGTGCGACGTGCTCGAGCGGGCCCGACCGGGCCAGGTGATCGTCGTGCTGTCGCTGGCCGACGGTGCGGACGCCTTCGTCCTGCGCACCACCGACGCGCTGGCCGAGGCGCAGCGGGCCCGGGCCGAGGCGGGCGTCCCGTCGGTGGCCGAGCAGGTGGCCGGCGGGCGCGACGACCTCCCCTACGCGACCTTCCTGACCTGGCGGGGCCAGATGCACCGGGAGCCGCCGCGCCGGCCCGATCCCGAGCGGCCCGGCGCGCCGACCGTGCACCGCTCCGAGGAGTGGAAGTACGCCTTCGCGGCCAGCCGCTGCCTCGTGTGCGGCTTCCGCCACATGCCGCCCACCCGGGCCTGCCTGTCGTGCCACGCCATCGACCAGATGCAGGCCGAGCGCCTGGCCGACGTGCCGGGGACGGTGGCCACCTTCACCATCGACCACCTGGCCTTCAGCCTGTCGCCGCCGGTCGTCGGCGTCATCGTCGACTTCGACGGCGGCGGGCGCTACCGCTGCGAGATGACCGACGTCGTGGCCTCCGAGCTGTCCATCGGCGACCGGGTCGCCATGACGTTCCGGCGCGTGTGGACGGCGCAGGGCGTGCACAATTACTTCTGGAAGGCCCGCCCCGCCGGCGGGCGACGCCGAGAGCGGGGAGACGAGGACGATGGCGAGCAGCGGCATCCGCGACCAGGTGGCCATCATCGGCATGGGCTGCACCCGCTTCGGCGAGCTGTGGGACAAGGGCGTCGACGACCTGCTGACCGACGCCGCCACCGAGGCGGCGGCGTCGGCCGGCATGTCGATCCACGACATCGACGCCTTCTGGCTCGGCACCATGACGTCGGGCGTCTGCGGCGTGACGCTGTCGCGGCCGCTCAAGCTCGACTACAAGCCGGTGACCCGGGTGGAGAACTACTGCGCCACCGGCTCGGAGGCCTTCCGCAACGCCTGCTACGCGGTGGCCTCGGGCGCCTACGACATCGGCCATGGCCATCGGGGTGGAGAAGCTCAAGGACACCGGGTACTCCGGGCTGACCGGCATCCGCGCCGTGGGGGACGGCACCGACCCGGGGCTGTCGTCGCCGGCCGCCTTCTCCTTCCTGGCCCCGTCCTACGCCCACAAGTACGGCGTCGACCGGGACCAGATGAAGGAGGTCATGAGCCGCATCGCCTTCAAGAACCACCAGAACGGGGCGCGCAACCCGCGGGCCCAGTTCCAGAAGGAGGTCTCCATGGAGACGATCGCCAAGGCGCCGCTGGTGGCCGGCGACCTCGGCGTCTTCGACTGCAGCGGGGTGAGCGACGGCTCGGCGGCCGCCATCATCTGCCGGGCCGAGGACGCCCACCGGTACTGCGACAACCCGCTCTACGTGAAGGCGCTGGCCTTCGTGGCGGGCCCGGCCGCCGGGCCCGATCGACCCCGCCTACGACTACACGACGTTCGAGGAGGTGGTCCGCTCGGCCGCCGACGCCTACGCGCAGGCCGGGATCACCGAGCCCGCGGACGCAGCTGGCCATGGCCGAGGTGCACGACTGCTTCACCCCGACCGAGCTGGTCCTCATGGAGGACCTCGGCTTCGCCGAGCGGGGCACGGCCTGGAAGGAGGTGCTCGAGGGCACCTTCGACCGCGACGGCGACCTGCCGGTCAACCCCGACGGCGGGCTGAAGACCTTCGGGCACCCCATCGGCGCCTCCGGGCTGCGCATGCTCTTCGAGTGCTGGCTCCAGCTGCGGGGCGAGGCGCCGCCCGAGCGCCAGATCACCACGGTCGGGCCCGGGCGGACGCTGGGCCTGACCCACAACCTGGGCGGCGCGCCGGGCGAGGGCGTCAGCTTCGTCGGCATCGTCGGCACCGAGCTCGGCTGATGAGCGGCTCGGAGGCGGCGGGCCCGGGCGTCGACCTGCTGGCCGAGACCGAGGACCAGGCGGCGCTGCGCCAGCTGGCCCGCGACGTGGCCGACGCGCGAGGTGGCGCCCCGGGCCCAGGTGGGCGACGAGGAGGGCGTGGTGCCGGCCGAGGTGCGCAAGGCGCTGGCGGCGGCGGACCTGCTGCGCATCACGGTGGGGGAGCGCTGGGGCGGCATGGGCCTGGGCGACGTGGAGGCCTCCATCGTGCTGGAGGAGATCGCGCGGGCCGACGTGTCGTCGGCCATCTGCTGCCAGCTGACCTTCAACGGGCCGCCGCGGGGGATCGAGCACCTCGGTCCCGAGGCCATGAAGGAGCGCTGGCTCCCGGCGGTGGCCGACGGGGACGCGCTCGATCAGCATCGGGATCACCGAGCCCGACGCCGGGCTCGGCCGTGCAGAACATGCGGGCCGCGCTGGTCGAGGACGGCCCCGGGCGCTGGCGGCTCAACGCCTACAAGAACTACTCGACGCTGGGCGACGTGGCCCAGGGCGTGCTGGTCTGGTGCCGCTGGCCCGGCGGGGAGGGGGCCAAGGGCATCGGGGCGGTGATCGTGCCGACCGACCGCGAGGGCGTGTCGGTCACCGGGCGGCACAAGGGCATGGGGATCCACGCCGCCACCGAGGCCGAGCTGGCCTTCGACGGGGTCGAGATCACCGCGGACGACGTCCTGCTCGCCGGCGACCCGTCGAGCACCGAGGCCTTCAAGGTCCTGCTGTCGCACCTCAACCACGAGCGCTGCGGCAACGCCTCCATGTGCGTCGGCGCGGCCCAGGGCGCCCTGGAGCACGCGGTGCGCTACATGCACGAGCGGGTCATCGGCGGGCGGCCCGCTGGCCGAGCTGCAGGGCCTGCAGTGGAAGCTGGCCGACATGGCGGTGCAGCTCGAGGGGGCCCGCCTGCTGCTGGCCCGGGCCGTGCGGCTGGCCGGGCCCGGGCGGGACGCCGCCGGCGCTCGAGACGGCGCATGGCCAAGACGGCCGCCAACCTGGCGGCCAAGTTCGTCTGCGACGAGGCCATGCAGATCCACGGCGGCTACGGCTACTCGCGCGAGTACCCGCTCGAACGGGCCTACCGGGACATCCGGGGCCTGTGCTTCGGGGCCGGGACGGTGGAGGCGCAGCGCAACTACATCGGCCTGCGGGTGGCGGCCGGGGCGCGCACGGGGTCGCCGGGGTGGCGCGACCCGCTGGCCGGGGTCGCGTAGCGTCCGATGCCGACCAGACCCGTCATCGATCACGGCCGCTGCGAAGCCAAGCGGGACTGCGTGCGGGTCTGCCCCTACGACGTGTTCGAGGTGCGAAGGATGGACGTCGACGACTTCACGTCGCTGGGGATGCTGGGCAAGCTCCGCAGCACGGCGCACCGCCGCATGACGGCGTACGCCGTCAACGCCGACCAGTGCCACGAGTGCGGCCTGTGCGTCACCGCCTGCCCCGAGGACGCCATCACCCTGGTGTGACGATCGCCGCCACCACCCGGTGAGGCATGATCTGCAGATGGGTCTGGGAAGACGGGGTCGTCTTCACACGCCCAGTTGCCGGTGAGCGAGACGACGACGTCCGAAGGGCGCCGGCGCGACCCCCGAACCGGTCCGGGCGAGGCACGCCGCCTCCGGCTCCGCCGGGTCGTCGCGCTTCTGGTCTTCGGGTGGCTGCGCCCTGGTCATCGTCGGCGGGATCCTCGTCGTGGCCGGGGTCCTCCTCCGGCTGTGGCTGCTCGGGAACGCCCCCATGAACTCGGACGAGGCCACGGCCGGCCTCGTGGCGCACCAGATCCTCCACGGCCACACGTACGCCTTCTACTGGGGGCAGACCTACGGCGGCGTCGAGCCGTACGTGCTGGCGCTGAACTTCCTCGTCTTCGGTCAGTCGCCGTTCATGCTCAACGCCACGCCGGCCCTCCTGGCCCTCGTGGGCTCCGTCCTCGTCTGGCGGATCGGGCTGCGGTTGTTCCAGCCGGCCGCCGCCGTGGTGGCGGCGGTACTCAGCTGGATCTGGTCGGAATCCTCGCTCTGGAACTCGACGAGGGAGTACGGACTGCACGAGGTCACCATGGTGCTCGGCCTCGTCCTCCTGCTCGAGTCGCTGCGGATCGCCCAGCAGAGCGCGCGCCGGAGGGACGGACCGGCTCGTCGACTGGGTGCTCCTCGGTGCGGCGGGGGACTCGGGTTCTGGGCGTCGCCCGAGATCGTCTACTTCGCCCTTCCGGCGATCGTGCTGGTGGCCACCACGCTGCGCCACCGCTCGGTCGTGGTGGCAGTGAAGAGAGTCGCACTGGCCGTCGGCGCCGCCTTCGTCGGCATGCTCCCGTGGACGTGGGCGACCCTCTCGTCGACGGGCAGCGGCATTCCCTCCTCGCCCGTCAGCTACCTCTCCCGGCTGGGCACGTTCTTCACCCACGTGCTGCCGATGATCCTCGGCCTCAGGGTCGAGGGCGTCGGCCAGTGGGAAGGAGGGCAGGCGCTCGGTAGTCTCCTGTACGCGCTCCTCGTCGTGCTCGTCGCTGGCCGGAGCGGTCCTCCTGGCCGTGCGGCGACGGGACGCCTGGATCCTCCTCCTCACGTTGGCCCTCTACCCGTTCCTGTACGCGGCCTTCCCCACGTCGTGGTTCTGGAACGACGGGAAGGTACGGCATCTCCCTGACGCCGCTCCTCTCCCTGGTCATCGTCGGCGGCATCTGGCAGATGGTGCGGCCCCCGGTCGCGGCCTGGGTGGCTGCAGCACTCCTCGTCCTGGCCTTCGTCTCCACGTTGGTCGCCTTCAACGACGGCTATGGAGCGATCGGAAGGCCCAGCGAGCTCACCTCGTTCACGTCGGACCCCGACCCCGCCGTGACGGCGCTGGCCGCGCATCTGGACCGTCTGGGGATCGCCCACGCCTACGCGGGCTATTGGGTGGCCAACGACCTGACCTTCATCTCCGACGGTCGCGTGACGGCGCTGGCGCTCGACGAGAACCGCAACCCGCCCGGGGCGACAAATGCCGGCGTGAGAAGAGTCGCGTGGATCTTCGTGCCGGATGCGGCGGTCGGGCCCGACTCGTCCCAGCTGGGATCGCCGAGCGATCTGGAGCCGGGCACCATCACCGAGGCGGAGCTCGTCGCGTGGCTCACCGCGCACGGCGTGTCCTTCACGAGGACGACGACCCGCGGCTTCGATGTGATCGTGCCGGATCGCAGCGTGAGCCCGACGGCGGTGGCGGGGTAGGCGGGTACTACTTGCCCCGGTGCAGCTGCGAGTGGGCGATGTGCCGCAGCCGTGTCTGGGCGACGAGCCACTCCCTCGAGCGGCTGACGCGACCCTCCTGCAGGACGTGGTGGAACCCCGTCGGGCCGTCTGTCCGGGCGCCGCACCTTCGGCAGACCGGTATACGTCCGTTCGTCTCGGGGAGGTGGTGCTCGTCGAGCTGCGCCGCAACGTGCAAGACACTCAGATGCGGTCATGGTGCTCCTTTTGCTCACCCGCCGGAGCGCGGTGCCGGAAAGGATCGTCCGGGCACCCCCCGAGCGTGCCCTCCCAGCCTACGCCCGGTGGCGTCGCCGTGGCGGCGGTCTCCTCGGCGTGACCCTGACCCGACCTCGGATCGGTCCCTCCCGGCGTGCACCCGGGGCCGCTCAACACGAGCCGGTTGCGCTCGAACCCGCGCTCCGAGCGAGGGGTACCCGAGAACCGCCGATCGAGGAGCGCGACATCCGATCGAAGCGCCCGGATGGCGCTCGTCCTTCGCCGCCGTACTCATAGCCCTGCGTGTAGGCGTTACCCGTCGGGCTGTCGTCGACGCGGGTCGGGGTGCCACCGATCGGTTCGATGCCGGTGTCCTCGTTCCAGTCGTTCCACGACGTCACCATGACCATCGGAAGGGTCGGATCGACCTCCGGGATGGCGACGCACCGAAAGAGGTGGTCGAGCGTCGACGCCGGCCCCTCGCCGGGCAGCCACTGGCGTGGTTGGGCCGGATGGTTCGTCGGCAGCCGGAAGCCACGGTCGTTGAAGCTCGACGAGACGTCGGGGATCACCGGCACCCGGCCATCGGTCGCCGCGCTGTACTCGCTCAGGAGATGCCGCTCGTCGGCCACGATGTCGGTGGTGCCCGGATATCCCATGAAGTCCTTGGTCGGGCCGAGCAGGAAGTCGGGATCCCCGTAGTAGAGGATGTAGGAGGTGATCGCGTCGAACTGCTCGATGCGGCAGACCTGTGGTGTCGTGGTGAGGATGGGGCCCGCCGGGTTCGGGTTCTCCGGTGTGACGCGCCAGTAGACCTCGTCCCCGATGAAGAAGGGGTTGAAGCCATGCGCCGTCGAGGACCGTGCGCGCGCCCTGGATCATCCCGGCGACGTCACCGGTGAGGGTCCGGGTCAGGTACAAGAAGACCACCGGTCGGCCGTCGATGCGCAGATAGGAACGGTTGTGGAAGTAGTGCTTGGCGAAGGAGATCATGTCCGAGTCGAAGTGCAGCTCCATCTGAAACGTGACCGGCGTGGACTCGCGGCCGGGATCGAAGCCGAGGTTCCACGTCTCGTAGAACATGGCGAAGCGCATCTGGCAGATGTTCGGGGCGGCCAAGAAGTCCTTCATGGCGCTATCGGCCTGCTGGTAGTCCTCTCCTGAGTAGCCAGGGTCGTAGGGCCACCAGTCCACGGCGAAGAAGTTGATTCCCGCCTTCCGGGCGTTGGTGATGTCCCGGGCGGCCGTGCGCGGGCTCGAGGAGTTGACGAGAGAGGCGGCGGGCAGTTGCGGCGGCACGAGGTGGGACCGCAGTGTTCCGCCGGCGAAGTTCTCCGGGATTCCAGAGGTAGTAGTAGGCGCCGACGAGCGGGCGGACGCGGCCCGAGGATGCGGGGCTTGCCTGCCGCTTGCACACCGCCGGCCACGAAGAGTGTGACCGCAACGATGGTACCCAAGGCAGCATCTCGCCCATCGCCCGAGCCCGTCCGCACGGCGGGATCCTAAGAGATGGCAGGGCGAGTGGAGGGGAACGTTTCTCCGTCCGCGCTGTGGGTGAAGAATGCGGCGTGGCCACCGCCGACGACCCGGGCGAACGCCGGCGGCGCTGGCCCCGCGTCCATCCGATGGGCCGTGACCGCCCCGACTCCGTGAGTCGGTGCGGGAGCGCGTGGAGCACCTGCGCGAGCGGGCGGAGCGCACCCGGGCGGGGATCGAGGCCCGGCGAGCCGACTCGGCCTCCATCGACACGGCGTTCGAGGCCGTGGAGCGGGATGCCCAGAGCGGGGGAGGCGTGCTGGCCGCCGCAGTGGCGTTCCGTCTGTTCATGTTCCTGGTGCCCTACGCCTTCGTCATGGTGCACCGGCTTCGGCTTGGCATCGACCGCGGCCGGTCAGGACCCCGGGAGCCGCACGATCGGCCGGAATCGACGGGCTGCTCGCAAGCGCGGTCACCAGCACCAGCAGTCGCTGGCCAACCGCCTCGTCGCGCTGGTCCTCGGTGGGTTTCGCCCTGGCCCTGACGGCCCGCTCCCTCGTCAGCGTCCTCTGGATCGTCCACCGCCTGATCTGGAGGGTGCAACCGATCCGGAAGCCCAGCGCCATGGGCCGCACTGATCCTCGTCGGGCTCGTCACCGTGCTCTTCGGCGCTGGTCGATCTGGCCTCCTGGATGGGCTCGCACGTCACTCGTGCCTGCGTGTGGTGGCTTTCCTGTTGACCGTCGTCTGCGCCGGGTGCCGCCTGGTACCTGGCCTCGTGGTTGCTGCCGCGGGACGAGTGCGCGTGGTGGGCCGCTCCTCCCGGGGCCCTCATCGTCGGTCTGGGAGTCGGGGCGCTGCAGATGCTCACCATCCCACGAAGTTCACTTTCACGAGGAATCGGCCCGCGACGGAGAGATCGCATCGACTTCCGCTGTTACGGCGGACCGGATGCTGGCCCACTCTACCGCGGCCATCGCCGCCAATGCCGATCTGGACGCACCGCACGCGGGCAGATGAACCGGCCTCGGAGGCGACCTGGGCGCCGCCTCAGGCTCGGACGGCGGCGTGCGCGAAATCGGACCAGACGGCGACCCACTCCTTCCAGACGGGCGGCGGGTAGTCGTGGCCCATGCCCTCGATCTCGACGTAGCGGGCGCCTGGTATCAGCGCGGCCGTGCGGCGCCCGCCACTCGGGTCGATGAGCGTGTCCCGGCTGCCGTGGATCACCAGGGCGGGCAGGTCCATTTCGGCGAGCTGGTCGGCCCGGGAGCCGTCCCGCGTGACCGCCTTCATCTGTCGCCCGACGCCCTCGGGGTAGAAGCAGCGGTCGTAGGCGGCGGCAGCTCGGGCTCGTATGGCGTCGTCGTCGAGCCATTCGGGCTTGGATCCGTACACGTGGAGGGCGGCCACCTGACGGTCGATGTAGGCCGTGCGCGACGGCGCCGGCGGTGCCAGCAGAAAGTCCAGAGCCTCCTTCGAGCTTTCGCCGTAGCCGGGCTCACCGGTCCGGGACATCACCGACGTCATGGAGAGCACGCGGCCGGGGTGGTCGATGGCGAGTCGCTGGACGATCATGCCGCCCATGGAGCAGCCCATCACGATGCGCCCGCGTCGACGCCGACCGCGTCGAGGACGGCGACTGCGTCGTGGCCATGTCGGTAAGCGTGTAGTCGGTTCCGTCGAGCTTCGCCGGAGAGGCCGACGTCGCGGTTGTCGAACCGGACGACGTGGAAACCCTCGTCACAGAAGAGCTCGCACCACTCCACGGCGTAGTTGATGCACTGTGAGCCCAGCCCGTTGACCAGCAGGAGGGTCGGCGGGTCCGGATCCCCGAACTCCTCGTAGTAGATCTCGACATCACCGTTGCGCGCTGTGCTCATGTGCCCTCCGCGTCCGAGATCCTACCGGTGGTGCCAGGCGTGACCTCATGACGGCGGTGCGCAGTAGTAGAGCTGCACCTCGTTGTCGGCCGACGGTGGCACCTGCTGCATGATCTGGTTCGGCGTCGCGCAGCTCCCTCCCCAGGGATGCGCCGCCGTGCCGTAGCCGGCCGCCTGCAGATTCTGCTCGGCCACGGTGAGGCTCTGGCCCACGACGTCGGGGGGTGGCCCCGCGGCAGAAGTGGTCGCGGGTGTGGTCGTGGTCGAGGTCGACGTGGACGAGTCGGACCGGGACGGCGATCTGGCGCCGACCGAAGTGGCTGCCGGAGCCGGTGGAGCGACGGTGCTCGTCGTGCCGGCCGACGCGGCCGGAGTCGGCACGGACGTCGTGGAGCGTTCCACGCTGCCCGCTCCCGCAGCGCCTCCCCTGTGCCGGGACGCCGGGACTGGCGGCGCAGGCACTCAGGGAGCACGCGAGGGCCAGAAAGCCGACAACGTGGATGACGCATCCTCGTGTCATCGTCCGCATACCAGCCTTGTTCCCTTTCGCGCGTCCCACAGAGTACGACAGGCGGCGATTGTCGCCGAGCGCTCTCCGCGTCGTCACCACGACCGCGCGGAAACGTCCACGCGCACGCAGGTGTGCGATCCGTCGGCGCGTCGGAGGAGCAACAAGTAATTAATCGTCCGACGAAGGCTCTGGTTGTCCTCCTTAGTTCATGCAGCGGTCACATTCCCTTGTCGCTTCGTTTACTTTGCCCCGAAATTCGACTGTTAGGGTCCAGCACATCGGTTGTCGTGGCGGCGTTGACAAAGCGGTACACGAGACAAACGGGAAGAAGAGGCCTCTGTGTGTGAACCGATTGGCGCGGTCCAGGGCCAATAAGACGCTCGTCGCCGCCGGCATTCTGGTGGCGACGATCCTCGCTCTCGTCGGTGTGCAGGCGGCCCAGGGTGGGGCGAACTCAGCCGCCAGTGCTCTCGGTGTGTACGTCGGTTACCAGTCGCCCGCGACGGTCAACGCGTTCGGGAAGTCCATCAGGGCGCAGCCCGGCTTCGCCATGGACTTCTTGGACGGTGACTCGTGGTCGGCTCTCGTGGACTCGGCCCCCTCGTACATGGCGGCCTGGAAGAACTGGGGGTACTCCATGGTCTGGGGCGTCCCGATTCTGCCCAACAGCACGCAGTACTCCCTGGCCGACGGGGCCGCCGGTGACTACAACTCCTACTTCCTGACCCTGGCCCTGGACATGGTGGCCGGGGGACAGGGCAGCTCGATCGTCCGGATCGGCTGGGAGTTCAACGGTGGGTGGTTCCCATGGGCCGCCAACGGCCAGGCGGCCGCCTTCATCGGCTACTGGCAGCAGATCGTCAACACCACGCGATCGGTCCCCGGCCAGGACTTCAAATTCGAATGGAATCCGACCGCCGGCGACCTCGGCGTGGGGAACCTGGCCAACTACTACCCGGGCAGTGCGTATGTGGACTACGTCGGACTCGACGTGTACGACCAGAACTGGGCCGTCTACCCCGGGGGGCGGCAGAGTTTTCCAACATCGAGACCATGGGGTACGGCCTCGATTGGCTCAGTACCTTCGCCGCCGCCCAAGGCAAACAAATCGTCCTCCCCGAGTGGGGATTGGGCCAGGTACCCGGCGACGGCGGTCAGCCCACTACGGCAGACAACGCGCAGACGTCCGGCGGTGACAACCCGACCTTCATCAACGACATGGCCCAGTGGATACAGGCGAACGACGTTTACGAAGCGTCGTACTGGCAGTTCGGCATCAGCGCTCTCAGCCCGACCTCAAACCCCAACAGCTATGCCGCGTTCGTGAATGACTTCGGATCGGGCTCGATCGGCACCGACCGCGCCTCCGACGACGACCACGACCACCTCTGCAACCCCTCCGACGACATCGACCCCACGGCGTCGACCCACGCATCGACCGCCACGACCCAACCACACTCTCCACCCGACGCCCACCGACTTCGACGACTACCACCCCCGACGACCTACGCCTTCGACGACGCCCACGAGTCGCCACCTTCGACGTCGGACGTCACCGTGCCACCGACGTCGCCACCTTCGACGTCGGACGTCACTCGGGCCACGGCCGCGAGGCGGACCGGGCACCGCCGCGGCCATCGGAGAGGGTGGTATTGGAGCCGGAACACCTACTCCACGCCGTCGGTCTCCGCCGCCTTCCCCGGAAACGACACGGGCGACTCGACGGTCACCCTCGAAGGTCCGAAGTTCCCCGTCGTCACGGGCAAGGGCGCCGTCTTCCGGGCCTTCTTCTCGAATGCCACATCGGGAGGCGCCCGTCCGTCGGGTCAGGCCTCGTGGAGCGTCACCAGTGACTCGGGCACGGCCGTGCCGTGCAGGGGGAGTAACGACGACACCATCCACGGAAGTGGGGTGATCACGTGCGTCGTGGCGGGCCAGCAGCTTGACGCCGCCGACAGCCCCTACACGGTCACCGTCAACTATCCCGGGGGCAACGGCTTCACCGCCGCCACAATGGCGCAGTCCGTCTCCCCGGCGGACTCGCAGACGTGGTTGAACTTCACCCCCGCCTCTTCCTCGGGCCAGGGCCGACCATCACCGCCCTCGTCTCGGGGCAGACAGCGTGGGCCCAACCACCGACTGGGACCGTGGCGTTCTCCGTCTCGAGCTCGTCAGGACAGAGCATCCCCTGTCAAGGCGGGGACGCGGTGCCGCTGTCGGCGGGGGGGCGTCCTGCAGCTTGCTCCGTTGCCACGGGCCGCGTTGCCGTTCACGGTGACGGCCACCTACGAAGGTGACAGCAACTTCGAGTCCAGCAGTTCGAGGTCGGGACCATCTGGACTCCCTGATTCCACCGAGAGGATCGCCTGGGAGGATCCGCTCGCCCCCTCCTAGCGCTGCATCGCCTTGGTCTCGACGAACTCCTCCAGGCCGTACTTGCCGCGCTCGCGGCCGAAGCCCGATTGCTTGTAGCCGCCGAATGGAGCACTGGGGTTGAAATCCCCGCCGTTGATGTCGACCTGTCCGGTGCGCATCTGGCGGGCCACCTTCTCGGCCCGGGCCGTGTCGCCGCTCCACACGGCGCCGGACAGGCCATAGGGCGTGCCGTTGGCGATCTCGATCGCCTCCTCTTCGGTGTCGTAGGGGATGATGGACAGCACCGGCCCGAAGATCTCCTCTTTGGCGATGGTCATCTCCGGGGTGACCTCGGAGAAGACCGTGGGTTGGACGAAGAAGCCCTTCTCGAGTCCTTCCGGTGGGGCCGCGCCCGCCGATGACGAGCTTGGCGCCCTCCTCGATTCCCTTGTTGATGTAGCCCCGCACCCGCTCCCTCTGCACCGCGGAGACGAGCGGCCCGAGGAGCTTGCCGGGCTCGAAGGGGTCACCCGGAGCGAAGCCCGCGGCGGCGCCCGCGGCCAGCTCCTCCACCTCGGCCAGCCTGTCCCGGGGGACGAGCATCCGGGTGAGGGCCGAGCAGGTCTGGCCGGAGTTCATGTAGCAGGCGAACA
>CAWHYR010000006.1:0-398031 GCA_963833735.1 uncultured Actinomycetes bacterium
GCGGCGGGCGGCGAGTTCGGCCAACCTCGGGTTGCCCGCTTCGATTGCATCCACGATGTCTGCGTGCGCTTGATCCGAAGCGCTCATCGATTCGCCCAATGAGTACACCTTGCCGTGATCCACGATGGCAACGGCGTCCGGATCCGAGACGAGCGGGTGTCGAAGCCAGGCCGAGCTTGTCCGAATGAGCGGTCCAAAGGACGCGACGTAGGGGTTGTCCGACGCCGCCGCGATCTGCGCATGAAACCTCGCGTGCGCCTCGGTGCGCATCGCCGGATCGTATGGAGACTCCGAGTGCGCGAGGTCACCGAGGTTCTGCCGCATCTCGGCGGTGACCTCCGCGGTCGGACCGCGCCGAGCGAGCAGCTTTGCCGCCAGGCCGTCTATCACCTCGCGGACTTCGAACATGTCGTGGAGGTTCTCGAGTGTGACGTTGACCACCTGCACGGTTCCGTTTCGGTTCGAAACCGTGAGGAGCCCATCGTTCTCCAGAAGTCGCAGCGCTTCTCGCAGGGGTGTCCGGCTAACCCCCAGTTGATCCGCGAGCTCGGTCTGGCGTAACGGGGTGCCGGGCGCAAGGCTATTGGACAGGATCATTTCGCGGAGCCGGTGCGCCACTTCGTCACCGAGACGAGTTCGCTGAGCGACGGGCAATATCTTCAGGGATTCAGACACCGGCTTCGTCGTTTCCTGTATTCATGGGCATACGGTTCCTGTGGTTGGCCGATAGTACTTGAACTAACCGCAATGAACGACTGTCCCATTCGATCCTGCTTGGAGAACAGCCAATTCTGACACAAGGGCAGCGGGTCATCTCGGAAAGGCGGCGAGTCTCGGAAGCAGGTGAGCTGGCGCGGCCCGTGGCCCGTGGACTGTTCCCGCGGGAGCCGTGCCGAGCACCGCGTCGCCCAAAGAAACGTCGGGAGCGGGCCGGAGATTGGGCCTCCGGACGGCACGGTTTCTTCGATCGGCAGGGCCTTTCACGTGATGATGATCACTCACGGGCTCTGCTCATAGGGTCGATAGCCCACCCGAGAGAGCTCGTCCATGAGCGCTAGGGTTTCCCTATGACTGAACGGGTATTGGTTAGCGTCAAGGACGGTGTGGCCGATGTTCGCCTCAATCGGCCGGAAAAACTGAATGCACTCGATCCCGAGATGTTCAGTGCCATCCGCGATGCAGGCGAGAAGCTGAAGACAGCACGCGGGGTGCGTGCTGTCGTGGTGTCAGGGGAGGGCCGCGGATTCTGTGCCGGCCTCGACTTCTCCAGCTTCCAGGCCATGGGGGGCTCAGATCGCGTTCGAGACAGAGATGTGACGGGCGGTGACGGGAGCTCCGATGGTGCCATCACCCACGGCGGCCAGCAGGCGGCTTGGGTGTGGACCGAGTTGGAGGTTCCGGTCATCGCAGCGATCCACGGCCAGTGTCTGGGCGGCGGACTCCAGATTGCGCTGGGTGCCGACATCCGTATCGTCGCCCCCGACGCCTCCTTGTCAGTCCTCGAGATCCGTTGGGGCCTGACGCCGGACATGACGGCAACCGTGACGCTGCCGCGCCTCGTCGGACTGGACGTGGCCAAGGAACTGCTGTGGACGGGTCGGACAGTTGACGGGCGGGAAGCCGTAGGCCTCGGTCTGGCTACCCGGTGCGCGGATGACCCCCGAGCCGCCGCACGTGCACTCGCAGCCGACCTGGCCAGCAAGAGCCCCCATGCCATAAGAGCGGGCAAGCGGCTTCTCACGGGGCTCGCGGATCGAAGCGCTGCAGAACAGTTGTCCCTCGAACGAAAAGAGATCGGTTCGCTCATCGGTGGGCCGAATCAGGTGGAATCTGTCAACGCCTACTTCGCCAAACGAGCACCGATCTATACCGATATCGGGCCCGAGCAGGTCTGACCGAAACGATACGACGCCTCGGAGGTAATCCCGAGCATCCAGCGAAAGAGACGAAGGAGTTCCCAACCGCATATCAGTCGTAAGTCGGCGCCTCTGGAGTCTGCGCATCGAGTGTGCTCCGCCAGGCGTTCACCGTGGGCTGGCCAGGCATGGATCGAACACGAGCCTCAGCGGAGGCGATGGCACGGCTACGGAGAGGCGATGTCGCGGCTCCCATTGTCGGCGTGTTCGCCGTCTCAGTTGCGAGGGATCTGGGACCAGGGAGTGTTGGCGTCGAGGCCTGGGTCTCGAGGGAGTCCCAGCACTCTTTCGGCGAGGATATTGCGCATGATTTCCGATGTTCCACCGGCAATAGTGCTCGATTGCGACCGGAGAAAGGCGATGACTGGTTCGGACGTCATCTCGTCCCGACTGTGCGGTCTATAACCAGCACAGAGCATGCCTGCGGGGCCGAGCAAGTCCACAATGAAGGTGTGGATTCGCTGGCTGAGTAGGGCGCCTCCCAGCTTGAGAATCGATCCCTCTGGGCCGGGGACGCCCTTCTGACGCAGCGCCTGGGCGCGGACGTTGCCGAGGCGCAGGACTTCGGCTTCGACCCAAGTCTGGCCAGCCGATCTCGTTCGACCGCTTCGTGGCGCGACGCGCTGGCCCAGGTGTCGAGTGCTTGGGCGATCGGTCCGCTGCCGCGGGGCCACGGTGCCCCCGATGGACACCCGCTCGTTCATGAGCGTGGTCGTGGCCACCCGCCATCCGTCTCCAACCGGACCGACCCGCAGCGAGTCGGGCGTGCGCGTCGGTGAAGAACACCTCGTTGAAGTTCGCATCTCCGGAGATCTGCCGAATGCCGCGAACCTCAACCCCCGGCGACTGCATGTCAACGATGAACGTCGTGAGACCGCGGTGCTTCGGGGCGTCCGGGTCTGTGCGAGCGAGGAGAAGGCCCCATTTGGACCGATGAGCGGACGAGGTCCAGACCTTCTGGCCATTGATCACCCACTCGTCTCCGTCGCGCTGGGCCCGTGTCGAGAGTCCAGCCACGTCGGAGCCCGCCCCCGGCTCGCTGAAGAGCTGGCACCAGATCTCCTCAGCCGTGAAAATGGGACGAAGAAAACGCTCCCGCTGCTCGTCGGTGCCCCACGCCACGATCGTCGGCCCACACATGCCGATGCCCATCGAGTTGCGTGTCCACTGGCCGCGCCGGCCGGCTGCTTCGAGGGCGCTGTCGACCACGTCCTGTAGGCGGGGAGGGGCATCCAAGCCGCCGCACGAGTAGGGGTGGTCCACCCGGGCTAGGCCGAGATCAAACTGGGCGCCAAAGAACGTTCGGTCGTCGGCACCCGCGTACTCGTCCAGCAATTGCCGGGTGAGCGACAGCACAGTGTCTGCATCGATGGGGGACTGCGTGGTCGCTGTCATCGGATGGAGTGCCTCACGTGGCGCCACGACTGGAATTCGGAGTCTTCCGGATAGGAGAGGTCGAAATCAGCTTCGCGAGGGCGCCGATGTCGGTCTGGCATCGGCACCCTCGCGAAACTGACCTCGGGGTGAGACATCTCCGGGTCCTCATGGACCTTCCAGGCGTGTCATGACCGACCCGGTCCCTTGGCGACCTCCCGGAAGGCGACATCGCGATCGCTGCTGCGCTCACGGGGCATACCGAGGACTCGCTCGCTCACCACATTCCTGGCCATCTCGACGGTGCCGCCGCCGATCAGGCCGGCTTGACGGAAGAGGAAGTCGACACCGCGGGCGCCGAAGTTCTCCGAGTCCGGATTCCACGCGACTGCTGCAGGGCCTGCAACTTCGAAGGTGATGTTGGCCAGTCGGATGCCGAGGGTGCCGGCGAGCACCTTGGAGAGAGCGGCGGCTTCGCTGACGTAAGTACCACGAGAGATCGCTCGACCGATGCGCTTGTTGGCCTCTTCGGTGACCAGGCCCAGGGCGTGACCCTCGCCCACCAGCTCCCGGACGACCGGATCGTCGAAGTGTTGCGCCTGCCGCGCCAGGCCAGCGAGCGGTGACGGGGCCGGCCGCGCGTCGCTTTCGCCGGGCTCCGTCGACACCACCGGACGAGTCGTGTGGAAAGAGATGGCGAAGCTCCGCTCGTAGAAGAGCCAGCGCGTGCCGACCGTCCAGCCGTCGTCGACGTCGCCGAGCCGCTCGCTGTCGGGCACGCGGAGGTCGGTGATGAACTCCTGACAGAACTCGCGCGAGCCGTTGATCATTTCGATCCGCTGAATCTCGATGCCCGGCTGATGGATCGGGAACATGAACACCGTCAGCCCGCGGTGCTTGGGCACGTCCCAGTTGGTGCGGGTGAGGCAGAGGGCCCAGTCTCCCCACCAGGCGCTGGTGGTCCAGATCTTGGAGCCGTTCAACACCCACTCTTCCCCGTCGCGGACAGCGGTGGTCTGGGCGCCGGCGGCGTCGGAGCCGCCGCTCGGCTCGCTCAGGAACTGCTTCCAGAGCGTTTCCCCCTTCAGAATCAGCGGGATGTGCCGCAACTTCTGTTCGTGGGTCCCGAACTCGAGAATGACGGTGGCGCAGGGCTGGAATGTCGCCACCTGGAGCCTGGCCGGCCACTCGTAGCCGACAATTTCCTCGTTGAAGACCTGCTGGTGGGCATTCGTGAGACCGGCGCCGCCGTACTCCTTGGGGAAGATGATCCCGGCGAATCCACCGTCGAACAGGATGCGCTGCAGCCCACGATTCCGGTCGAGGTAGGCCATCTCGGCCTCGTCGGAGGGGAAGGCCCGGGTGAGCTCGCCAGACCGGGCCCGGGGCATGTTGTCGGGTAGCCAGCGCCGCAAGCGCGCCCTGAAGCTGTCCAGGTCCTCGACCTCGTCGACAGCACTCATGCGTTCACCTCCCGTTGCTCGAGGATCGACGCCAACCGCTGGCGGTGGTCCAAGACCGTGCCGAACAGTTGGGAACCGATCACGACCCGCCGCAGGTACAGGTGCAAGTCATGGTCGAAGGTGACGCCGATTCCGCCGTGGATCTGGACGCAGTCCTCGGCCATATCGGGGCCGTAGGAGCCGAGAAAGCTCTTCGCCGCGCTGACGTACTCGTCGGCCCGCGGCGAGCCGACCTGGACGCGATCGGCGGCCGCATCGGTGATGGCGTGGGCGGCTTCGAGCCACGCCCGCATGTCCGCGAACCGGTGCTTGAGCTCCTGATAGGAGGCCAGCGGGCGACCGAATGAATACCGCTGGAACGCGTACTCGATCGTCATTTCCAGGCAGCGGTCTAGAGCGCCGACCATCTCTGCGAGCTGCAGCACGATGCCCACCTGCAGGAGGTACTCGGTCTGGGCGTCGCCTGTCCCGGGGTCCCCCAAGAGCGCGCCGGCACCCAGCGCGACGTCGTTCAACTCGACGGATGCGTACCGCCGGGTGACGTCGAGGGACTTCATCGGCGTGATCGTGAGGCCCGCGGCATCGGTCGGAACGAGGAAGTTGGCGAGGCCTTCTGCCGTACGCGCGGTGACGAGGATGTACTCCGCCTGCCCGGCTGCCTCTACCGGTTCCTTTGTACCGTGCAGGCGATAGCCCCCTTCCGTCACCGTCGCCGAGCAGGCGATTGTGCCCAGGCGGTCGTTCGGCCGGGATTCGGAGAACGCCCAGGCCGCGACCAGATCACCAGAAAGGCAGCGGGGGAGGACCGTGGCCTTCTGCTGGTCGGTTCCCCACCGGGAGATTGCGGCAGCTACAACATTGACAGGCAGTAGCGGGCCGGGCGATGCGTGCCGCCCGAACTCGAACGCGATCAGCTTCAGATCCACGAGTTCCTGGCTGCTGATCGACCCCCCGCCATCAGCCTCGTCGACGAGTAGAGACGTCCATCCGAGCGTGGCCCCCTGCTTCCAATACTCGGCGTCGAAGCCCGCTGGGTCGTCGCGCTTGGCGCGGAATTCGGCCGGCGGGCAACGGTCGACCAGGAAGCGTCGGGTCGTCTCGGCAAAGACCTGCTGGTCCGGCGACAGATCCAGTTGCACTAGCTCGCCTCGGTGTGGCGGCCGACGCCATGCTCGTGTGCCGCGTGCAGTTCTCCTGCGACGCTGGCCGGCCGTCGATGCCCGGCGACCCCGACGGGCGTCGCACCCCGGAGGGGTCCGCCCAGCGTCTCCGGTGAGCGTCGTTGCCTAGTCGAGGCTCGATTCAGGTGGAGATCCATGGCCCCCGTGTGCTTTCCCCTCTGTCTCGCAACCAGCGTGCGCCTTCGCGACGCCTACTTTCCGTTCCGCCCGTCGAACCTGGAGGCTGAAGCCACAGGACCGCGCCACGAGATCGTGGCTTCGGCGGTGTCGACCCCCGCTGCGGTGCTCCAGGATACGTGGATCCTGGATTCGCGGGTGATGATAACGTCCGAACGAGTTTTGGACAAGAGCTCGGTGCTTCCGGACGACGGGACATCGGGGGTGAATGGTTCGTCGAAAGGGGTTAGAGGATGACCATGCCAGCAGCTGCGCCACCGACGCCGATCCCTGATGCGCTCACTCAGTTCTTCTGGGACGGCGTCGACCGTGACGAGCTGTGGATCCTGCGCTGCCAATCGTGCCATCGCTACATCCACCTCCCCCAGCTGATGTGCCGATTTTGCCAGTCCCGAGATCTGGCGCCCGAACGCGTGTCCGGTCGAGCCCGGCTCTACAGCTGGAGCGTGGCGATGCAGGCGTTCCACCCGTACTTCAAGGAGCGGATTCCCTACACGATTGCGACCGTCGAACTCGTCGAACAGTCGCGGTTGATGTTCGTCACCAACATCGTCGAGTGCGACGAAGCGGACTTGCGGGACCAGATGGAGCTCGAAGTGGTCTTCCCCGAGGTCGCCGAGGGGGTGAAGCTCCCGCTGTTCCGCCCGGTGGTTCAGGAGCCGGCGACGTGACCCGGTCAAAAGACAGGGTGGCGATCGTCGGCGTCGGGTATTCCACCGTTGGGCGCAAGACCGGTCTGTCGGTGCAGGAGCTGGCCATCCAGGCAACGACGGCGGCGCTCGACGATGCCGGCCTCACCGTGCACGACGTCGATGGCATCTCCACCATGGGGAGCGAGGCCCTGGCCGATGGGTGGGCCATGGGTATCGAGCCATTGAACTGGTTCTCCTCAGCGGGCGGTCCGGCGTTTGTCTACCCAGCGCTGATGTCAATCGCGGCGGTGGCGGCAGGCTTCTGTCACACCGCGCTCGCGCTGCGCATTGTCCAGCAACAGGCGAGCGGCGCGGAGATGGCTGCGGGCCGAGCACGTTTCGGCGGCGACCAGGTGCCGACCGGGGTGGCGGGGGACGCCCAGTTCTTCGCTCCATTTGGGACCGGCATGGGCCCCCAGTGGGCGGGACTCCTGACCCGGCGCCACATGATCGAGTACGGCACTACCGAGGAACAGTTTGGGCACCAAATCGTCGCTCAGCGCTACCACGCGTCCCTGAACGAAGACGCCTTCTTTCGCGATCCGATCACCGTCGAGGAGTATCTGGACTCCCGCTACGTGTGTAAGCCCGTGCGGATTCTGGACTGCGACTATCCGTGCGATTCGGGCTCGGCGGTCATCTTCACCACCGAGGAGCGGGCTCGCGACATGAAGCAGCCGGCAGTCTTTGTCGACGCCTACGCCCTCTCGGCCATTCGCGACCTGCACTTCGAGCTGCTCGAGGACATGAACACGACGTCGCCGGCGCACTGTGCCTCACAGCTCTGGTCCCGAACCGACCTGACCCCGGCCGACATAGACACGGCCCAGCTCTACGACGGATTCACGATCATCACGTTCCAGTGGCTCGAAGCCCTGGGGCTCTGCCCGCCGGGCGAAGCGGGGGCGTTTGTGGCGGAGGGGAACACGCGCCTCGGTGGAAAGGTGCCCGTCAACACAGACGGTGGTGCCTGCAACGTCGGTCGTCGCCACGGAGCCAACTTCTGCATTGAGGCAACCCGCCAGTTGCGTGGCCAGTGTGGTGATCGCCAAGTCAAAGATGCCGAGGTATCAGTGTGGGCGAACGCAGTCGGCCCGTTCTCGGGTGCCGTTCTTCTCACCAAGGACTGATCTCTGTGGGGGACCTGCGTCCGCCCAGGTGAGATCTCGCACCCGATCGGGTGGCGCGTGATCTCCGATTGTCTCCGCGCTGCACACGCCGCGCGTACGGGCAGGTGCGGACGACGAGCCGGCCACGGCTGGCAATGACGGCAGCGACGACAGGTGCGCTCCAACCAGGACCGCACGCCGCTGCGTGGCTCCTCCAACGCGTCCTGATGACGGCGCTCGACCCAAACCCGGGACTGGGAGCATTGCTCCAGCACCCTCGCCGTGCACCGTCGCCGGTGGGGAAGCGAAGCGTCGCTTCTGGACGGACGCGCTGGAGCCCGTCTCCGCCCGGATGCTGAATCCAGGATTCTAGACAGAAGGGACTTGGCGAGTTATATTCGCCGTCGCGCCCGAAACCGGCATCCGAATTGCCATCCGAACTGCAGTCCGCACCGCGGATCCAGATTCGGAACGGGGGGCATTCAACTAAGGGGGCATTCAATGAGGATGCGGTTCAAGGCGGTCCTTGCTGCAGCTTGCGCTTTGGTTTTCACGGGACTGGTGGTACCGGCCGGACCCGTGGCAGCCAGCTCAGGAAAGTCGCCCATCGGGCTGGTGCAGATCGCGAGTGGTCTTCCCGACGATCTGGCCGGCGTGAGTGCCGGCATCAAGGCGCTGAACGCCGCCGGCGGGGTCGACGGACGCAAGGTCGTCCTCACGGTCTGCCAAGGGACCGACGACAACTCGGCCGCACAATGTGCACGCAACGCCGTGAACAATCCGAACGTGGTGGCCCTGATGAACAGTGACACGCAGGGCTCTTCGGTCGACCCGCTCATTCAGGCGGCGAAGATGGCCAGCATCGGGACGCACGCGAACGGCGAGGCCGATCTCACGTCGCCCAATACGTTCCCGATCGTCGGCAACGACTTCTCGATCGTCGGTGGCGCGGTCGCTGCGGTGAAGCTCCTCCACGACACAAAGATCAGCTGTTTGTACATCGCGGGTGACGATGCGGTGACGTCCCTGCTCAACGGGGCGCTCGCACCGCTTCACGTGCAGCTGACAGCGTCTGTGTCGGTGCCCACGACCGGGGCAGACCTGTCCCCCCAGGTGGAGGCGTCTGTCGCCAACGGCACGCAAGCCGTCGTCCTCGCTGAGGTTCGCGACACGGCTGCGCAACTTGTCCGGACCGCGCAGCAGCTCGGGACGAGCGCAGCCATGATCATTCCCGGCGATGTTTTCGATGCCCGTTCGATCGCCGCCGACATGCCGGGCGCCAAGAACGTATACGTGGTGTCCTCGGCCAAGGAGACCGGGCCGGGTTGGACGCAGTTCACCAAGGACATGGCCAAGTACAACCCGTCCTACAAGATCCTCGACGGGAACGTGCTCCAGGGCTGGTTGGCGGTGCAGTTGTTCAAATACGCCGTCGAGCACACCAAGAAGCTGACTCGGGCCAATCTCCTCAAGACATTGAGCTCGATCACCGCCTGGAACGACCTGGGGCTCACGCCTCCGCTGAACTTCACCACGCCCCAGACGGCCCTCAGTGGTGGCGTACCCCGCGAGTTCAACACGACGGTGACGTTCTCGAAGTTCGTGAACGGCAAACTCGTCCCACTGGAAAAAGGTGCCTTCATCTCGGACTTTCCGAGCAGCTAGCGGCGCTGGGTGAGTGCCCGACGACACAATCGTGAATCCGTAGGCCGACCTCTCGGGGGGTCACTGATGTCCCCCGAGAGGTGCGCCGCGTGATGCCCGACGCTCGCAGTGGATCGGTGTGCGGAAAGCGGGCATTGTCGTTGCGTGGTCGTCTCGCCCGCCCGAAGCGCCCCAAGGCGGCTGCCTCCACCGCGAGTGGGCTGCGTTCCTTCGAACGGCGAGTGTGCGGTGGTGGCTGACTCCGTCACCGGCCGGTCAGAATCACTGGATCCGTGGCGACCGGCCAAGCCGGAGCCCCGCAGTGTTGCCGCTCGACGACGGGACTAGCCGATGTCGACCTTTCTTCAGTTCCTTATTTTGGGGATCGGTGCCGGTGGCGCTTACGCCCTGCTCGCTCTCGGGGTCGCCCTGATCTACCGGGGATCGGGGGTGGTGAACTTTTCCCAGGGGGCCATCGCTCTCGTGGGGGTGGTGCTCTTCTACGGGCTGCGCGGTCCGCTCGGGACGCCACTGTCGATCATCGGCGCGATCCTCGGGTGCGCGCTCTTGGGCGTGCTGATCCAGGTGGCGGTAATGCGACCCATGCGACATGCATCGTCGCTGCTGCGTGTTGTCGCAACGCTCGGAATCCTCACGGCGATCACCGAGGCGATGACCATCAAGTTCGGAACGGACTCCGCGGTGTTTGTGCAGTCGTTCTTTCCGTCGTCAGCGATCCACATCACAAAGACGATCGTTATCGGGACGGATGTGGTTGTGATCTTCATCGTGACCGTGCTGTTGACCATTGGGCTGTGGGCCTTCTACAAGAAGACCCGGTTCGGTATCGCCACGGCTGCGGTGGCGGAGAACGAACTGGCGACGGCCTCGCTCGGATGGTCCCCGAACCTGGTGGCCATCGGCAACTGGGCGCTCGGCGGGGCCCTGGCTGGTATCGCCGGCGTCATTCTCGGCCCAATCGTGGGAATCGCCCCCGAGTCCCTCAGCCTGGTCATCGTGCCGGCCCTCGGTGCCACGCTGATCGGGGGCTTCTCGTCGTTTCCGCTGACCCTGGCGGGCGGCCTCCTGATCGGAATCCTCGAATCCGAGGCCAGTCGCTACGTCAGCCAGCCCGGTTGGAACGACGCGGTTCCCTTCCTCGTCATCATCGCCGTGCTGGTCATCAGGGGTAAAGCGCTTCCGCTGCGGGGCCACTTGTCCGATCGGCTCCCACGAATCGGTGCAGGGTCGCTCAGCTTCGGCGCGATCGCAGTCGGCTTGGTCGTGATGGTCGTGAGCCTCGCGGTGTTCACCCCGTCGTGGTCGGCGGCGGTCACCACGGGTGCGGTCTACGGCTTGATCTCGCTGTCCCTCATCGTCATCGTCGGCTACTGCGGGCAGCTGAGCCTCGCCCAGTTCGCGCTCGCCGGGGTCGGCGCCCTGATCTCCGCCCGGCTCGCGGACGCTGGGCACATGACGTTCCTTCTGGCGTTCTTGATCGGCCTGGTGGCCACCGTCCCGATCGGCGTGGTGGTCGCGCTGCCGGCGGTGCGCGTTCGGGGCGTCAACCTGGCCGTCGTCACCCTCGGGTTGGCGGTGACGATCACGTCGGTGCTGTTGGGCAACCCGAACTACACGGGCGGGCCGTTGCGGGGGACCATCGTGCCCACACCGAAGCTCTTCGGGTGGAGCATCGGAGCATTGCCGCACCCGGCCCGGTACGCGGGCTTCTCGATATTTCTCTTTGTGGTGGCTGCGTTCGCCGTGCGGAACGTCCGTCGGAGCGCGACGGGCAGAAAGCTCATCACCGTGCGCAACAACGAGCGAGCGGCGGCGAGCATCGGGGTCAACGTGGTTGGGGTGAAGCTCTACACGTTCGGCCTCGCCGCCGGCCTGGCGGCGATCGGCGGCATGATCCTGGCGTTCGAGTTCCCGAACGTGGACTTTACGCAGTACGACGTGCTTACCTCGATTAACGTCGTGCTGTTCAGCGTGATCGGCAGCATCGGCTACGTGGGAGGCGCCGTCTTCAACGTCACCAGCAGCCCCGGTGGGCCCCTCCAAGAGGCCATCTCGCACTTCTTCACGCCGGGCAACTGGTACTTGCTGGTGGGGTCGGTGCTCTTGATCACCGTTCTGTTGGCCAACCCCGACGGGATCGCCCCCCAGAACGCCCACCAATGGAATTGGATCGTGTCCAAGATCCTGCGGCGGCCCCCGAAGGACCGAAGCCCGCAGTGGGAGCTCTCCGCATTGACGGATGTTCCGCCCGACGAGGTGGAGCCGGGAACGCTCGAGATCCGCGGCTTGGTCGTGAAGTTCGGCAGCGTCGTGGCCGTCAACGGCCTTGACCTCAAGGTGTCTCCGGGCGAGGTGGTGGGCCTCATCGGTCCCAACGGCGCCGGCAAGACGACGCTCATCGATGCCGCCACGGGCTTCATCCGCGACTACCAAGGCACGGTGCTGCTGAACGGGAAGAGTCTGGATCGACTCTCGCCAACGCAGCGGACCCGGGCCGGCCTCACGCGCTCGTTCCAGTCGCTGGAGCTCTTCGAAGACCTGAGCGTGGCCGACAACCTGCGAGCTGCGTCCGACGAGCGCACCCCCGCTTCGTACGTGACCAATCTTGTGCGACCTGGCGCGGCGGAACTGGTGCCCAGCGCGGCGGTCGCAGTGCGTGAGTTCAGCCTCGATGATGTCCTGAACAAGCTCCCGGCCGAGCTTCCCTCCGCGCAGCGTCGGTTGGTCGCCATCGCTCGGGCGGTGGCCACCAGACCGTCCGTGCTCCTGCTCGACGAGCCGGCTGCGGGGCTCGACGAGAACAGCACTGCGGAACTCGCACGGCTGATTCGACGGCTGGCCACGCAATGGCGCATGGCCATTCTCATGATCGAGCACGACGTCCAGATGGTCCTCAAGACCTGCGACCGGGTGGTGGTGCTCGACTTCGGTCGCCACCTGGTGACAGGCACGCCGGCCGAGATTCGGCGGAACCCCGCCGTGATCGCCGCCTATCTCGGCAGAGCGGCCGAGGATGGCAGTGGCGTCGGAGCGACCACCTCCGACACGGCGGGTGTCGACGCGACCGCCAACGGAGCTGCGGTTCCCTCGGACGCCCCGAGCGTGTCGTGACGACCGCCTCCGACTCGGTGGTCACCGGCTTGGGTGCCACACCCGACCTTGTCCTACGGGCCGAGAACCTGTCCCTCGGCTACAGCAAGGTCGCCGTCGTCCATGACCTCAACCTGGACGTGCCCAAAGGCCAGGTGACCTGCCTGCTTGGCGCCAACGGGGCCGGGAAGTCGACGACCCTGCGGGCGCTGGCCGGCGCGCTGGCGCCGCTCGCAGGAAAGATCCACTGGCTGGGCCAGCCGGTGCAGTCCTCGCTCCACGTCCGGGCTCGCCAAGGGCTCTCGTACGTGCCCGAGGAACGGTCGGTGATCTTCAGCCTGTCGGTCGAGGACAACTTGAAGCTCGGCCGGGGAACGGTCGAGGCCGCGCTGCAGTTCGCGCCGGAGCTGAAGGGGCTGCTGCGGCGAAAGGCGGGGCTCCTGTCGGGAGGCGAGCAGCAGATTCTCACGCTGGCTCGAGCGCTCGCCGCCGAACCACGGGTCCTGCTGGCCGATGAGCTGTCATTGGGCCTCGGGCCGATGGTCGTCGAGCGGCTGTTGGCCTCCGTCCGAGAAGCGGCCGACCGCGGGGTGGCTGTGCTGCTGGTCGAGCAGTACATACGGAGCGCACTCGGCGTCTCGGACAGGGGGTACGTGCTGCGCCGTGGGCGGATCGTGATGGAGGGCAGCGCCACGGAGCTCGCCGATCGAAGCGAGGAAATCGAGGCCCACTACTTGACCGGAGTCGCGTAGGCCCGGCGCATCCGAGGTCTCGACGGCAGGGATGCAGCCAAAAGCATCGCCCCCAGACGCCGCGTCGCCGTCGGCAGCCGTTCTGACAGGACTGATACATGTCCCCCGCCATCCGACAACTGGACCAGAAAGCAGCGCGGTGAAGGCACGAGCACCGGGGGATCACACCGTGTTGCGTCTCGCGTGTGCATCTGCAGTGGCGATCGAGCACGGGCGTGCGCGCACGCTGAACCAGTACCGACACACGTGGAGTTTCTGGAGTCTCACTCGACCCGGCCGACGACCTCGGGCGCCCGCCCGATCTCTGGCACGGTCCGTTTCGTAAAGCTATGCTGAATCCAGGATCCGGTCTTCCCGGACCACCATCCAGAACCAACTGAGGGGCCGCCATGTCCATGCTCACGAGCGATCCTGTCCTCTTCCACACGCTCCGGAACCACTTCCGGACCACGGTGCACGAGGTGGCGGTGGCCGTGTCGCGCAGCGCCTACTCCCCGCTGACGGCCGGCACCGGATCCGGGGGAGGAGGGGGCGACTCGGACGACGCGATCATGGCCGCCAACGGAGATCTGATCGCGACGAACGAGCGAGCTTTCGTGCATATGGCCAGCCTGCCGACAGGCTTGAAGCACGTGCTCAAGGAGTTTCCGCTCGATCAAGTGCGCGAGGGAGACGTCTACGCGAACAACAACCCCTACTTCGGAGCGATTCACAGCAACGACGTCTGTATCTTCCGGCCGGTCTTCTTCGACGGGGTCGTCGAATACTGGGTGGGGTCGCTGACCCACATTGCCGATGTCGGCGGCATGAGCCCGGGCGGTATCTCGGTCGGCGCGACGTCGGTCTTCGGGGAGGGATTGCTCATCCCACCGATCAAGCTCTTCGAGGCTGGGGAGCTCAACGAGGCGGTCATGGCCATCATTGGCTCGAACAGCCGGACCCCCATACTCACCACGGGCGACGTGCTTGCCCTCGTATCGGGCGCCAACGTGGGCGCGAAGCGGATCTCGGATCTGCTCACCCGCTACGGGGCCGACACGGTCCGCGAGATGGTCACTGAGCTCTTCGAGTACACGGAGAAGTTGACTCGGGACAACATCAGTCTGCTCAAGGATGGGACCTACACCGATCAGGTGTGGTGTGACGACGACGGGATCGATCGCGACAATCACTACTTCGTCAAGGCGACGGTCACGGTTGACGGTGACCGCCTGACGGTGGACCTCGACGGCTCCAGTCCCCAGGTGCGCGGATCGACGAACGCGTCGTACTCGCAGAGCCTGACGGCCGTGACCTTTGCGACGAAGGTATTCGTCGGCAGAGACGTGCCGCTGAACGAAGGCTTCTGGCGCGCCATCGACATCCGGCTCCCTTTGGGGAGCGTCGTCAACCCGTCCCCCGGTGCGCCCTGCAACACCCGGATGGCGAACACGGTGCCCGCCATCGTCGAAGCGGTGTTGTGGGCGCTGGGCCCCAGCGGCTCGGAGGACATCGGCAGGGCGGCGGGCGGCGGCGTGCCGGACGTCCACGCAATCAACCCGGCGGCCGGTGAACCCTGGTTGCATTTCGACTGTCTCTGGGGCGGCTACGGCGCGCGCAACTGCAAGGACGGCGTCGACGCGGCCGGGAACCCGTTCCTTGGGGGAGCGGGCTCGGGCATCATGGGCATCGAAGCATCGGAGCTAGCCTACGACCTGTTCTGCGAGGGCTTCTTCCTCCGGCCTGACTCGGGCGGAGCCGGCCGCTACCGCGGTGGCCTCGGGATCCGCCAGGACTATCGACTGCTCCGCGACTCCATCTTGAGTGTGCGGACGGATCGCTGGATCTATCCGCCGTCCGGCCTGGAGGGCGGCGAGGCCGGCTCGGCCGGTGCCTACACGATCAACCCGGGTAGTGCCGACGAGGTGCATCTGCCGTCGAAACAGGGAGACATCCCGGTCAAGGCGGGAAGCCTCGTCTCCTTCGAGACGGTCGGGGGTGGGGGATACGGTCCGCCGGCGACGCGGCCGAGCGAAGACGTCCTCATCGATGTCGAGTTCGGGCGGGTCAGCATCGTCGGAGCTCGCGAACAGTACGGAGTCGTCATCGACGAGCACACCGATGGCCGCTTGGCTGTCGACGAGGCGGCGACCGAGGTCGCGCGCAAGGCGATGGTGGGCTGATCCCATGCGCGACGGAAGAGAGAGGGCCTGATGGAATACACGCTCGGCATCGACATCGGGGGAACTTTCACCGACGTGATCCTGCTCGGGTCGGATGGCTCCATCCAGACGAGCAAGGTCCTGAACACGCCCGACGATCTCGTCGAGTCCTGCATTACGGGTCTTGCCGCCGCTCAGGGCAAAGTGCAGGGTGACAGCGACATCGCCAGCGACATCGTCCGGGTGACGCACGGAACGACGCAGGCTACCAACGCGCTCATTGAGCGCAAGGAGCCGCCGGTGGCGTTGCTCGTGACGGCCGGCTTTCGTGACCTCTTTGCCGTGGCCGGTGGTCGGCGCAGCTCGGGGTCGTTCGACCTCTTGTGGGACCGATGGGAGCCACCGATTTCCAGAGTGCTGACGTTCGACGTGCCCGAGCGCATGGCGGCGAACGGCGAGGAGGTCACGCCGCTCGACCGGGACGCGGTTCGGGCAATTGGCGCGAAGCTGGCGGCCGAGCCGTCGCGGGGTATCGCCGTCTCGCTGTTCCACGCGCACACCTACCCAGGGCACGAACAGGCGGTACGGGAGATCCTCGGCGAGAGCCTCCCGGATAGCTCGGTGATCGCCTTGTCGTCGGACGTTTGGCCGGAGTCAGGTGAGCTGCCGCGCACGTTCGCAACCATCTTCTCGGCCTACATCGGGCCGATCATCCGCGGGTACCTCGAGCGGCTCGAGGCGGCACTGCAGCACCGCAAGGTCTCGGGAAAGCTGCAGGTCATGCAGTCCAACGGTGGCGTGGTCTCCGTTGAGCGGACCGTTCTTCGACCCCTGCTGAGCATCGAATCGGGTCCGGCCGCGGGTGCCTTAGCGGCGGGCGACGTCGGCATGTCCAGCGGCTATTCGAAGGTGATCTCCCTCGACATGGGCGGGACGACGGCCAAGGCGGCACTGGTCGAAAACGGGAAGCCGCTGGTGCGGAGCGAGTTCCAATTGGGTGGGTCCATGGCGTCGGGCCGCGAGGGCGGTGGCGGGGGAGTCCTCCTCGACATCCCGGTGCTCGATCTGGCCGAGGTCGGAGCGGGCGGCGGGAGCGTCGCCTGGGTCGACCGGGGCAAGTTGCTCCACGTCGGGCCCCGCAGCTCGGGGGCCCAGCCTGGTCCCGCCTGCTACGGGCGGGGCGGCTCGGAAGCCACCGTCACGGATGCGAACCTCGTGCTGGGCTATCTGTCGCCGTCGTATTTCCTGGGTGGTGAGATGCAGCTCTCGGTGGAGCCGGCTGAGAAGGCCATCGCGCAGATCGGTGAGGCGCTCGGGCTGAGCGTCACCGCAGCGGCGTCGGCCATCTACGACGTGGCCAACCTCAACATGGAAGACGCCATCCGGACGGTGAGCGTCGGTCGGGGAATCGATCCGCGCGACTACGTCATGATGGGATTCGGCGGAGCCGGTCCCACCCATGTGGCCCGGCTGGCCGAGGCCTTCGACATCGAGACGGTCATCGTTCCCCGGTTCCCCGGGTTGTTCTCCGTCGTGGGTCTGCTCTCGTCGGACTCCGTCTACGAGGAAATGCGGATGTTGTGGTGGGGCGGGGATGAGGGCACGACCGAGCGGTTGAACCAGGTCTTCGAGGAGATCGAGGCGGAGCCGCGGCGCCAGCTCGCAGCCAGCGGCTACCAACCCGATGAGATCCTGTCCGAGCGCCTCGTGGACGTCCGGTTCAAGGGCCAGGGCCACGACCTCCACATCGCCCCCGAGGAGGGGCCGAACGGCGAGCCCCTCTTCGAGAGCATTCACCAGCGGTTCCTCGACGAGTACGAGCGGACCTACGGGTTCCGGCGGGACGGCGTGCCGTTCATCGTCCGGGCCTGCCGAGTTCGTGTCCGCGGCCACAAGGAGAGCGCGAGTCCCGAGATCGACCTCCCGAAGAGCGGCTCGCCCGAGGGTGCGCTGAAGGGCAGACGGCCGGTCTTCTTCCGCGGCCTCCGTGACTTCGCCGACACCCCTGTCTACGAGCGGCGACTGCTTCCTATTGGTGCGCATATCTCTGGTCCCGCGATCATTGAAGAGGTTGAGTCGACGACGGTTGTCCCCCCGCAGTGGCGAGCGACAATCGACGAGTTCGGCAACGTTCTCATGACGACTGAGTAGGCAGGGATCCACCCGATCCTGGGTCGTCGGAGCAAGTAGGCCCCGTGGCAACGGGCCACTGACGGCCTCCTCGCGATCGCACGAAGATGGGGGAACACCAAATGGAGACGTTGCAGCTGGAGCGCCACGAGGGATTCGCTGTGGTGCGTCTGGATCGACCGCCTGTCAACGCGGTGAACAAGCTGATGATGAGAGAGCTGCGGTCCTGTTTCGATGCACTCTCCCAGGACCGCGAGATCTCGGCCGTCGTGCTCAGTGCGACAGGCGACCGCGTGTTCTGCGGTGGGATCGACCTGAAGGAGGTGTCTTCCGGGGCGTCCGCAGAGGGTGCTGATCTCCGGGCCTTCCTCGACCCGGCGTGGGAGTGGCGGCAGACGCAGTACGCAGTTCGTGAGTGCCTGGTGCCCGTGATCGGCGCGGTTGACGGCACGACGATCGGAGCGGGCTTCGGTCTCGTCGGGGTCTGTGATCTTGTCATTGCGAGTGAGCGAGCCAGCTTCGGTTTGACCGAGATCAACGTCGGCGCGTTGGGGGGTGCGAGCAAGGCGCTGCGGCTTCTTGGTCCTTCCAAGGCCCGCCGCATGCTCTTCTTGGGCGAGATGGTGCCCGCCGCCGAAATGTTCCGTCTCGGAGGTGTCGAAGAGCTTGTTCCGGCAGGAACCGCCGAGTCCCGCGCCTTTGAGCTCGCGGCGGCGTTGGCCACGAAGAGCCCAATTGGGCTCCGCCTGGCGAAGGAGTCGGTGTTGCGCATCGAAGGAGACGAGATGATGCAGCGCTATCGGACCGAGAACGACTACTCGAACCGGATCCGCAACTATCACGACTCCGGCGAGGCCAGGTTGGCCTTTCTGGAGAAGCGCCCGCCCGAGTGGACCTGGTCGTGACGACCTGCACGGGTGAGAAGCCGTCCTTCCAAACCGTTCCGTGATACTCGGCCCTCGACGGGTCATTTGTGTCGATGGGCAAGGTCAACATCACACGGATCCAAAGCCCAGATAAGTGGAGATGGACATGAGCGGAATCTGTGAGGGGCGGGTCGTCATCGTCACCGGGGCCGGCCGGGGCATCGGCCGCGGCCACGCCATCGAGTTCGCCCGCCAGGGCGCCAAGGTCGTGGTCAACGACCTCGGGGCCGAGATGGACGGCACCGGCGCCGTCGGCCGGTCCGGCCGCACGAGGTCGTCGAGACCATCAAGGGCTTCGGGGGCGAGGCGATCGCCAACGGCGAGGACATCTCGGACTGGGACGGGGCGAACCGCGCTCGATCACGACGGCCATCGACACCTTCGGCGGCCTCGACGTGCTGGTCAACAACGCCGGCATCCTGCGGGACCGCATGCTCATCAACATGACCATCGAGGAGTGGGACGCCGTCATCCGGGTCCACCTGCGGGGCACCTTCGCCCCGAGCCGGGTGGCCGCCGCCTACTGGCGGGAGCGCTCCAAGGCCGGCGAGACCAACGACGCCCGGATCATCAACACCAGCTCGTCGTCGGGCATCTACGGCAACCCGGGCCAGACCAACTACGGCGCGGCCAAGGCCGGCATCGCCGCCTTCACGATCATCGCGGCCATGGAGCTCGAGCGCTACGGCGTGACGGTGAACGCCATCGCGCCCGGGCGCCCAGACCCGCATGACCGAGAACCTGCGGCCCGACCGACCGGCCGCTCAAGCCCGACGAGTTCGACGCCCGGCACCCCGACAACGTGGCCCCGCTCGTGGTCTGGCTGGGCAGCCCGGAGTCGGCGGGCGTCACCGGGCGGGTCTTCAACGTGGCCGGCGGCCGCATCAGCGTGGCCGAGGGCTGGAGTCGCCGGCCCGGGCGTCGACAAGGGCGACCGCTGGGACGTGACCGAGCTCGGGGCGGTCATCCCGGGCCTGGTCGAGCAGGCGGCGCCGAACGCGGGCCAGGGCGGCGCACGGGCGCGCCAACACCCGGCGGGGACATGAACGATCCCATTCAGCACGGATGCGAGGCGCCGACACGGTTGCGCAGGGCGCTCTGTGTGCACCCGAGAAAGAGCTGCTCGCTGTCCGGCCCGTCCGGTGGCGGGAAGGTCGTTGCCAAAGGAGGCTGCCGATGACGCAGTCTCCGATGGAAGGCGTGCGCATTCTTGAAGTCGCCCAGTACACGTTCGTGCCGGCTGCAGGCGGGGTTCTCGCTGACTGGGGTGCGACGGTCATCAAGGTCGAGCATGCGGTCCATGGTGACGCCCAACGGGGACTCACCAACATCGGATCGACCGGCATGGGTGAGGGCAGCTTCAAACCAATCATGGAGCACCCCAACCGGGGCAAGCGGAGCATTGGCTTGGCCATCGAGAATCCGGCCGCGCTGGCAGTGCTGCACGAGTTGATACGTGACTCCGACGTGTTTCTGACCAACTTTCTTCCGTCCGCCCGGAAGAAGCTGCATATTGACCTGGACGATGTGAGAAAGGTGAACCCGCAGATTATCTACGTGCGGGGGAGTGGCTTTGGTATTCGAGGACCCGACGCGGATACCCCGGGATTCGACGGGACGGCGTTCTGGTCCCGGGGCGGCAGCGCATACGGCGTGACGCCGCCGGACTACCATCGGTCGCTGTTTATGCCATCTGGTGCCTACGGCGACTCGATGGGGGGAATGACCATCGCCGGCGGGATCTCAGCGGCGCTGTTCGCGCGTCAACGGACCGGCCAGCCTTCGACAGTGGATGTTTCATTGCTGAGCGTCGGCGCATGGGTGACCGGGCTCAGCGTCGACATGTCCCTGATGACCGGGGAGCCGGTCGAGCCGCGACTACCCGAGGCCGAAGGTGCACCCAGAAATCCCATTCATGGCCAGTTTCGCACGTCCGATGGCCGGTGGTTGCAATTCAGCATGCTGCAGCCAGGTCGATACTGGCCTGAAGTCTGCCGATGCCTTGGTCGATCGGACTTAGTAACCGACGAGCGATTCTCGACCGTCGAAAAGTTGATTGAGCATGCCGCGGAGGGTGGAACGATTATTCGGGCGGAGATTGCGTCTCGGACTCTCGATGAACTGAAAGAGCAGCTGGCGGACATGGACGCACCGTGGGCCATTGTCCAGAACAGCGTTGAGGTTGGCCGGGATTATCAACTGCGGGAGAACGGTTACATCGCTTCATTTGAGGACGCCGAAGGTCAGCGACGAGAATTGGTGGCCAATCCAGTGCAATTTGATGAGACACCCCCGGTCCTCTCCCGAGCACCTCAGTTCGCAGAGCACACTGACGAGATACTCCGAGAACTTGGACACTCGGAAGACGAGATTCTTGATCTCAAGATCGCCGGAGCAGTCACTTAGAGCATCGGATTCCCGCCGCCCGTACGGCCTGGGATTGTGAGCACCTCCCGCTGGCGTCCACCACCATGTCTAGAGACAGCCGTCGGGGGATGTCCTGGAATCTCACACCTCAGCGCCCGATAGTCGCTTGCGCGTGCTTACGGGCCTTCGGACCGAAGTTGCCAGACGCCCCGCCTGCGCCTCACCGATCCCGTCATTCCGGCCGCGTCAAAATTGCAGCTCCTGACGGCCAAGCCCACCGGTTCCAGAAGTCGGTCCACTGACGAACAGGTTCGCGACCGTTCCAACTGTGGACTTGAGCCGGATGCGCTTGATTGGAGTTGGTGACCGAGGGAAGAAACAGAGTTCGAGGTCGGAGGGGGATGCTCCTCGAACAGCGTGGCCGATTGCCGCACGACGTTTCGAGCTGCCAAAAATCGTGCGCCGCGCCCATCTGCGATCGTGACGCGGATTGTCCGTCGCCGGGAGGTCCCCGTGGGCCTTCGGGTGGTGCCAGTGAGTTTTGACGACGTGTGCGGGTTCGTCGCAACCTGGCACCGCCACCACGCGCCTCCCATCGGTCATAAGTTCAGCCTGGGTGTTGCAAACGACCAGAACATCCTTGTGGGCGTGGCAATGGTCGGAAGGCCGGTGGCGAGACACTTGAACGACGGGTTGACTTTGGAAGTCAATCGCACTGCCACCGACGGTACGCAGAACGCCAACTCCATGCTCTACGGCGCTGCGTGGCGTGCCGCACGGGCGCTCGGTTATCGCAAGCTGGTTACGTACACGATGGCTGACGAGCCGGGGTCGAGCCTACGGGCAGCCGGCTGGCGGGTAGTCGGTGAACGTCCGGCGAGGACGGGCTGTGCGCCGCCAAGCCGTCCCCGGATAGATAAGGGAGTCGATCGAATCCCGCGCACGCTGTGGGAGGCGCCTGTCTGATCCCGTCCTGGTCGAGTACGAAAAGCAGGCGTCGGAGATCCATATCTTCTTGCGGAAAGTTCGCGTTACCCCTGGGAGCGGCACGGGTGTCCCACGTCCCCGACTCTCGCCACAGGGGCTTGTGGTATCGGCCATCAGGCGAGACAATCAGTCCCACGTCGGTTGCTTTCTGGCCGATGACCGAGTTGGGAGGGAGCACCCATGTCCGGTTCCGTGACCAGCTATCGGTCCGCCGAACCCGAGGCCGGCTCGTCGGGCGATGGCGCGAGCGCCCTGCATTTCGATGTCCTGATCGTTGGCGCCGGCATCTCAGGCATCGGCGCCGGGTATCACCTGACCCAGGAATGCCCGGACAAGAGCTTCGTCATCCTTGAGGCACAGGAGACGTTCGGCGGCACCTGGTGGACCCACAAGTACCCGGGTGTCCGCTCCGACAGCGATCTGTTCACCTTCGGCTACCGGTTCAAGCCGTGGCTCGGGGCCCCGATTGCCAGTGCCGAGGAGATTCTGAAGTACCTGAGCGAAGTCATCGCGGAGAACGGACTGGAGTCTCATATCCGCTACCGCCACCGGACTGCCGAGGCGAGTTGGTCGACCGACCTGCGGCTCTGGACGCTCTCGGTCCTCCGTGAGGACACCGGGGAGCGACTCGACGTTCACCACGAACTTCTTGTGGATGTGCCAGGGCTACTACCGCCATGGAGAGGGCTACACACCGGAGTGGGAGGGCCTGGACAGCTTCCAGGGCCGGGTCGTGCACCCCCAGGAGTGGCCTGAGGGCCTCGACTACTCCGGGAAGAAGGTCGTGGTGATCGGCTCCGGAGCCACCGCCGCCACCCTGATCCCCGCCATCGCCGCCGAGACCGAGCACGTGACCATGCTGCAGCGCTCGCCCACGTTCTACTTCGTCCGTCCGAATGTCAACGAACTGGCCGACACGCTGCGCGAGCTCGACATACCCGACGAGTGGACGCACGAGATCGTCCGCCGCAAGATCGCCAAGGAGATGGACGAGATCACCAGGTTGTCGTTCGAGTCACCGGAGTTTCTCCGGGAGTTCCTGCTCGACACGATCAGGCCGCTGCTCCCCGAGGGGTTCGACGTCGATCGGCATTTCAACCCCACCTACCGCCCGTGGCAGCAGCGCATCGCGGTGCTTGCCCGAGGGGGACCTCTTCGTCTGCATCCGGGAGGGCCAGGTCTCCATCGTGACGGATCAGATCGACTCATTCACCGAGACCGGGATCCGCCTGGCCTCCGGTGAAGTGCTGGACGCAGACATCGTCATCACGGCGACCGGTTTCGACATGAGCGTACTGGGGGACGTCGTGTTCTCGGTCGACGGCCAGCCGGTGGACTTCGCCGAGACAGTGACCTATAGGGGCCTCATGTTCACCGGCCTGCCGAACCTCGCCTACGTCTTCGGCTATTTCCGGGCGAGCTGGACCCTGCGTGCCGACCTCATCAGCGACTTCGTCTGTCGACTGCTGAACCACATGGGGGAGCGGGGCGCCACGATGGTGGTGCCGTCGCTGCGGGATGAGGAAGCCGGGATGCCCCTCGGCCCGTGGGTCGACCCCGAGAATTTCAATCCCGGCTACCTGACCCGATCGCTGCACCTCATGCCCAAGCAGGGCGACCGTGACCCGTGGCGGCTGCTGCACGAGTATTCGGTTGAGAAGGCGCTCCTGCCGGCGGCCGATCTCGACGACGGAGCGATCGTCTTCAAGTAGCGGCCGGAATCGGTGGCGGCGCCCGACGAACCCGATCGAGGCCGATCTCGCAGGTCGACCCCACCGTCGAACATGAGATCGCGTCGATCCTCGACCCGCACTGTGGGCCGCGGCCAGTCCCATGAACTCGGACCGAGTGACCGCTGGCCCGGGCGCCGGTCCGCGCCGGGCTATTCGAGGTCGCCGCGCTCGTTCAGATGGTCCCGCCCACCTGGTAGCTCTTCGCCGCCGCCTCGATCGCGGTCTGGGTCTTGTCGTCAGGGTTCCCGTTGACGGTGATGCGCGATCCGAAGCCGCCGTCGGACTCGAAGAGGGCAGTGATCCGGTAGCAGCTGTCGCCGCCCAAAAGGCCGTTCAGGGTCACCAGCTTCATGGCCCACTGCGTATGGCGCCACTCCCACGTGACGGAATTGTAGGAGTCGTCGATCTCGCGGTACTGCCCGGGCAACCATGCCGGCGGCGTGGCCCGCCAGTGGGCGAGCGCCGCGTCCGGCTGCTCCGAGGGGGAGCTGAACTGCGCCGTGATCATGTTGCTGAGGGTGCCCACGGCTAGAGCTGGTCCAGCAGCTGTTGCTTCTTGGCCTCGTACTGCGCGTCGTCGATCAGCCCGGCCTGCTTCAGCTGGTCGAGCTTCTGCATGCGGGACTGGACGTCCGGTGCGAACGTCGTCGGCGGTGTGGCCCCGCCGGTCGCGTCCCGTAGGTTCTTCATCGCCTGTTCCATCGCCGCGTTGGCCGCACCGTTGTAGGTCTTCGCCAGGCCCTCTTGGACGGCCGCATACGAGCCGCCGGCGGCGGCGATCGACGCCTGCTGGGCGTCCCACTGCACCGCGATGCGCTGGGGGTCCTGCCGATCGATCTTGATCGGTACCTCCATGCCGGCCGTGATGGCGGCCTGCATCCGCACCGTCGGGAACACGTAGTCGATGGTGTAGGGCAGGCCGCCGGGCGGGTGCACCTCGATCGGGATCTGCATGGCGAAGCGGTCGCCCGGCACCGCCGAGACGAAGCCCTTCACGATCCCCTTGGCGGCGATCCCCGACGCCAGGATCTCGCGCTCGCCGCGATCGTCGAACGTGGAGTGGATGTCGCGACGCACGTCCTTCAGGCTGGGCATCCCGCCGTGCTCGTCGGCGGTGGCCTTCATGTTCTTGAAGTCCTTGAACAGCCCCATGGCTAGAGGTCTCCGTAGATGATCGCCGAGGTGGGGCTGTCCGGGTCGAACTTCACGCTCACCGGTGAGCCCTGGGACAGTGTGTCCAGCCAGGCCGGGAGCATCGCCTGCTTGACAGTCGCCGGATAGGCGTCGCCCTGGGGCGGCTTGATCGTGATGTCGAGCTCGGTCGAGACGGAACCGCTGATCGGGTCTGCCTGGCCGCGCCGGATCGCGTTGATCACGGCGGGTGCATCGACGCCCGACACCTTGAGCTTCTGGACGAGGTCGCGGTAGCGCAGCTGCTCGTCCATGTTGCTGGGCATGCCCGTCGGCACCCCGGTCGGCATACCCGGAATGGTGCTCACCCCGGCCATCGCGTCCTTAGCCTGCTGGCGCACGTCCTTCATCCGGTCAAGCATTCCCATGGGTCACCTCTGGATTCTTGGCGCGCTCCCGTAGTGGCGCTCGCCCTCGCGCTCGAGTGTGACGGTCGGGGAGCCGCGGCGCATGAGTACAGCCCTACTCATTTCCGGGCGGGCTCCCTACTCAGGCCCCGGCGCGGGCCGTCGCCCGTCGGCCAGGAGCCGACCGGGCTACCCGTCGCCCGGTGCCCCGAGCGCCGGCCCGAGCTCGGCCCGGCTCGACACGCCGAGTTTCGTGTAGGCCCGCTGGAGGTGGTTCTCCACCGTCCGCCGGGAGAGCACCAGCTGGTCGGCGATCGCCCGGTTGCTCAGGCCGCCGCCCGCCAGCCGGGCGATCTCGCGCTCGCGGGCGGACAGATGCGACTCCTCTCCGAGCGTGAGCAGCGGCGGCGTCCGTGCGCCCTCACACTGCGCCGCCAGCCGGTTCGCCCGCCGGCCGGCCGCCGCCGCCCGCTGCGGCAGGGAGGAGCCGAGGGCGAGCCTGCGCTCGAGCGCCGCCGCCTCCGCCGCATACAAGAGGGCCCCGCAGCGCTCGAACCGATCGGCTGCCTCCTGCGCCAGCTGTGGGTCCCCGGTCAGGATCGCGCGGGCGTACGCGGCCCGGGCGCGCATGAGGGCTCCCTCGACACGACCTTCGAGCTCGACCAGCCGGCCGGCGGCCTCCCGGTCCTCTGTGATGCGGACCAGGTCGTGCAGGCCGGAGGTCGAGACCGCCAACTGGCCCCCCTTCTCGGCGAACCGCACCAGGCCCCACAGAATGGAGGCCGCCTCGGTGACGTCCCCGGACGCGACGGCGCTCCAGGCGCGCCCTCGGTACTCGTAGACGTCCATCATCGCCCACGCCGAGGCGGTGACCGCCTCGAGGGCCTCGACGGCATCCGCGGCCTCGCGGGCCCGGCCCATCTGGCCGGCCACCAGGGCCACGCCGGCCAGGGCCCAGCGCTCGCCGGGATGGTCCATCTCAGCAAAGAACGTGCTGGCCTCGCGCAGCTTCGCCTCGGCCCCTCGTAGATCGCCCCGGTTGGCGAGGGCGACGGCGACGAAGACGCCCATCCAGGCCAGGCCGGTCGAGTGGCCCCGCTCCAGCGCCAGGTCGTAGGTCGCCTGCGCCTCGTCGAGCGCCTCGGGAATCCGGCCCGCTTCGACCAGCGCGTACACCCGGCCGAGCGTCCAGGTGTCGGCCCAGAACGCCGGCAGATTCGTCCGGTCCATCCCGGAGGCGGCCGCGAACTCGTCGATGTGCCGGATCGCCTCCTCGGCCCTCCCGGCCAATGGGAGAGCGACGCCGAGGTTGAGGCCGGCCTGGATGAACGCAAGGTCGCCGGGCTCGGCGAGGAGCGGGGTCTCCAGCTCGATGGCCTTGATCACGTCGCCGGAGCGGAGCAAAAGCCCGCCGCGCTGCGCGTCGATCGTGCGCCGGCAGGAGGGGTCCGTGACCCGTTGGGAGGCCTCCAGAAGCACGCCGTCGGCCTCGTTGGCCCGGTCGATCCATCGGTAGAGGGCGGAGGCCCGCCGGACCGCCAGCGCCGTGATCTCGCCGTCGGTGACCGCCCGGGGGTAGGCGGCCCGCATCACCTCCTCGATCTCCTCGCTGCGGCCGAGCCGGTCCAGGGAGTCGGAGAGGACGATGGCCGCCTCCATGGCGCCCGACGCCTCCCACGGCACCCGCGCCAGTCGCGCGGCCAGGGTGAAGTCCTCCAGGTCGAACGCGGTCCGCGCGGCGGAGATCATGAGCGACGGTTCGCCGCTGCCCCCCTCCAGACGCCAGACGGCCACCCGCAGGGCCTGCTCGGGGGTGAGCGCCCCGGCCCGCTCGGAGGCGTCGGCGAGCAGTCCGTAGATGCGGACCCTCCGGGCGGGGGAGAGGCGGGCCCGGACGGCCTCGGCGTAGATGGGGTGGGTGAAGCGAATCTCCAGGTTCCCCTCTTCGTGCACGGACTCGATCAACCCGGAGCGTTCGAGGCCCTCGACCACGTCGGGCGTGGCCACGTCCTCGATGAGTCGGACATCGATGGGTTCCCCGAGTGCGATCAGCTCGAGGGCCTGACGCGAGGTCGCCATCACGCCCCGCAGGCGCTGATCCACCAGCCCGAGCAGGCGGGGCGAGTCGGCGACCGAGCCGTTCAATCGCCAGATGCCGTGCTGGGTGGCGAGCGCACCCGACTCGAGCGAACCCAGGAGCAACTCCCGCAGGAACAAGAGGTTTCCCTGGCTGGCGTCGGTGAGGGACCGCAGCGTCGCGCCGTCCACCGGTCCGTCGAGGCCCACCTGCACCAACGTGGACAGGTCAGTGCCGGGCAACTCCCCGATGTGCATCCGTCGAATCCGGTCGTCCGTCCACAGCGCAAGGTCGGCTGCCTTGTCGGAATCGTCCCGAACTGTCAGCACGAGGAAGGTGCCCTTGGAACCGGCCAGCTGATCGACCACCGCGCGGGACGAACCGTCGAGCTCCTGGGCATCGTCGATGACCAGTGCGAGCCATCTTCTCTGTCCACGGCTCTGTCCGCGACGACCGATCGCCTCGGCGATCGCGTGGACGGGCCACTCGGCGCTTCTCGGATCGACGCCCAGCTCCAGAAAGAGGGGAGTGAGCGCGGCGAAGGGGAGCCCCGAAGCCGACGCCGTGGCTCGGACGGTGACTGCGGTCATGCCCCGGTTGGACCCGAGTTCGGCGGCGGCGCGGGCGAGCCGGGTCTTCCCCACGCCTGCCGCACCGATCAACCCGACGCCGGAGCAGCCGGGGTCGTCGAGCGCCGCACTGAGCGATTCGAGCTCGAGGTCCCGCCCGATCAACGGCCAGGCGCGAAGCACCGGAAGTGGCTGCCGTCGGGGCATGGACGAACATTGTGACGCCGGGCGCCCAGGCAGTCCACACTTCGCGGCGTCGCCTCCAAGCGCTGTGCCCGGGGCCAGGAGGATCCCACGACGACTGCCCGCGACCGCGGAGGGGCCTCAACCCGCGAGAATGAAGCCTCATGAGCGACGGCGAGACAGATCCGACCGAGAACGCGCAGCCCGATGCGGCAACGGCTGTCCCGGATCCATCGGGTGCGCAGCCGGGGCTCACCTGGGCGCCGCCCGCCGCGCCGGCTGCGCCGAGCGGGCGGGGCCGGACGGCCCGATTCTTCGCCAGCGCGATTACCGCCTGGATCGTCGCCGGAGTGCTCGCCCTCGCCGTCGTCGGGTTGTCCGTCGCGCTGGCCCTCTCGAACTCCGGCCCGATTCGACTCGCCCCGATCGTTCAGCCCGCGCCCGGATCGGGGTCGGTGCCCCGGCCGGTCGCCCCGGGTTCACCTCGCACCGCGTCGCCGTTCGGCGGGGGCCTCGGAAGCCGGGGCGTCGTCGGGACGGTGACTGGCATCGGGTTCGGCACGTTCACGGTGAAGGGCGTCGGCGGCCAGACGGTGACCGTCGATGAGCAGTCGTCGACCACCTACGACCAGGGGGCGACGAGCGCCGGGTCGAGCGCCGTCGTCATGGGGGCACGGGTGCTGGTGCTCGGATCCCGCAGCGGCAACACCGTGCAGGCGACGCGGGTGATCGTCCTGCCCGCCGGTGGGTTCGGGGGCGGCGGCGGAGCCGGCGGTTTCGGAGGGTTCACGGGCCCGGCGCCCGGCTGACACCGGGCGGGCTCGATCCGTTGCGACTTCGGCCTGTTGCTGCTGCAGCGCAACCGTGTGAGGCTCGGGATCGTCGCCGAGCATGAGGGGTTCCTGTGCCAACCAACAAAGAGATCATCGAAGCGGCCTACGGCAGTTTCGCCAAGGGGGACGTGCCGGCCGTGCTGGGCGTGATGGATCCCAAGATCGAGTGGACTGAGGCCGAGGGATGGCCGCTCTACGACGGCACCTTCGTGGGCCCCCAGGCGGTCGTCGACGGCGTGTTCATGCGGGTCGGCGAGATCGGCGACAACTTCTCCGTCAACGTCGGCCAGTTGGTCGCCGATGGCGACACCGTGGTGGCCCTCGGCACCTACTCCTGGAACACCAAGGGCTCGGGCGCGCCCGCCGAGGTGAAGATCGCCCACGTGTGGACCCTCGACGGCGGGAAGGTCGTCCGGTTCCAACAGCATGTCGACACCGCCAGAGGACGCGAGCTCATCTGAACCCTCTGTCGGCCATCGCGCTGCGCGTTCCAGAAGGGCGGCGCGATTGCGGGGTGCAACCGCAGAAACCCCCGGCTCTATTCGGAGGCCGAAAGGGGTGGATCGACCGCTCGCAGGGTCGGCGGCCGAAGCGGCGGAATTGCGGCAATGGGGTGCCGACGAGGTCCCGACCACAATGCCGGCGGCGCGTCGACTGCGTGGGCGATGGCGTACGCGGCCGACTCGTAGTTGGCCCGCCACCCCACGAAGTCCAGCCACGCCTCGTGGCTCGTGCGCTCGATGGGGTAGTCCACGTTCCGTAGACGGTCGATGGCGTCGACGAACTCCTCGTAGGTGAGCGAGATGCCCTCCCTGGGATCGGCCTCTTCGGGGATGGCGAACCCCCGCGCCCGGGCGATGGTCGCGAGACAGGTGAAGCCGCCGCGCAGGCACAGCCGGGCGGAGATGGCATCAGGGGCGTCGCGGGCCAGCGACAGGTAGAGCGCTGCGGCATCGAGCACGGCCAGTTGCGCGGTCACCCATGAGGAGAACGGTCTCGGTGAGCGGAAGGCCATGAGGGCGATGTAGGTGGCGTGGCTCTCGGACACGTCGGCCGACCAGCGCTCCCATTCCTCGAACAACTCCGGCAGCTTGTTCACGGCCGAGACGCCGCTGCCCAGGCCATAATGGGTCCGGGCGAGCAGTTCGGGACCCCAGGAGGGCACCCCGGCCCGGGAGTCCAGCATCGTCACCAGCGCTTCGCGCCGATTGAAGGCCGCGTAGAGGGTGGGGAGGTAGCCGATCTGCAGGGCCACCGTCCCGAGGCCGGCGAGGGCGGCGAGGTCGTCCAATCCGGCCGGGCCGCCGGAGTGGGGCGCCAGGTACCCGAGCGTGCAGAGCGCCGAGCCGGCCTGTTCGAACGCGCCGGACAGCCCCGCAGCCCCCACGAACGGCCACAGCAAGAGCCCGAAGCCGACCTCGAAGACGGCCAGCCATACGACGATCTGCAGGAGGAGTTGACTCGGCGCCTGGGCGGCCAGAATCCGGTCTCGGGGTTCGTAGGAGTCGAAGCGGTCGGCGACGAAATGGAAGCCTGCGTCGACGGCGGTGGCGACCGCCCGGGTGAGCCAGCTGCGGATCCGGCGGGGAACGACGACCGTGCCGATCACGCTCCATCCGGCGGCGACGATGAGGAGTGCACCAACCGCCGCCGCCAGGTCACGGCCGACATCCATGGCTCAGCTTCCCATGGACCACCTGTCGGGTGCGATGGCCGTGGCCGCTGGGGTGGACAGTCCACGAGTCCAAGCTGGGTCTCAATCACCCGGCGTCGGATCGGATAGCCGTACCAGTGCCAGCCCCAGCGTTACCCCGAGACACGACCCGAGCATCCAGGGTGCGGGGAAGACTTTGAAGCGTGGGTCGAGGACGAACTACTCGTCACCTTGCCGCTGGTGGGCTTGATCAGCTGATCTATTAGAACTAGATTTGCTAGCACTATGGACCTCCAGAGCGTGAGTCAGAACGACCCTGTCCCACTGCACGAGCAGGTGGCCGGACAGCTGCGTCGTGCCATCGCCGACGGAGAAGCGGGACCGGGCGATCGCCTTCCACTGGCCAAGGACCTCGCCGCAGTTCTCGGAGTCAACAAGAACACCGTCCTTCGGGCGCTTCACATCCTCCGGGGCGAGGGGCTCCTGGATTTCCGCCGAGGTCGGGGGATCACCGTTGCCGGGACGCCGGAGCGAGGGGCTCTCACGACTCGGATACGAGAGCTGCTCGACTTTGCCCAGCAGCAGGGCTACCGCCCAGCTGAGGTCGTGGAGCTGATCGAGGCGGTCTCAGGAGCTACGTGATGGTCATTGAGAAAGCTCATCGGAGGCGTCGTCACCGCCGACGGATCGTGGCGGCGACTACCGCAGGTCTCGTCACCATCGGGTTGGGATCGACCGTCTTCCTCGGCGGATTCACGACCGGGCCCTCGTTGCAGAACGTCAAAGGATTCCAAGTGGTGCACGGCACCAAAAGACCTGACGTGACTTACGTTGATCTCGCCGAGTACATCGTGCACCATCAGGTGCTCAGTGATCTCACGTACGGTTCTGCTGACGGGGGCGAGTTCTTCTTCTATGGGACTCAGGGCCAAGCTCTTCAATTAGAAGGCAACCTCCGATCCTCTCGGCTCTTTGGCGTCATCACTTCCACGAGGTTGACGGAGTCAAGCTGGCTTCAGCTGAAGGGCGGCTCTGATGTGCGTGACGGGAGGATCGTGCCGTGACGTGAGCGGCGGCCCTTCGATCAGAGACCGTTAGCCATCGAGGCCCGGCTGATCCGGAGCGGAGTCAGGCCCTGATACTTACCTAGCTGCCCGAGACCAACTCCTGCTCACCACGGGGCCGGGCATCCGCCCCAACTTGCAAATGCCCTGGGCCGAGCTACGGGTGTCCTCTTGACTCGTACGAGTAAGGCCCCGGGGGCTGTCGCGGTTGTGGCCCGCTTACTGGGCCACGGGCGAGCGCCGGTTCTCCTTCGCCAGGTTGATCCGTACCAGCCACAAGGCGACGGTGCCGCCCAGGTCCTTGGCCGTGCGCGCGACCAGCGGTCTCCCTTGCGGGTCTGATCCGAAGTAAAGGCTGTCCGGATGCTCATGGTGGTACTGCTGGTTGCCCTCACCGAGGGTCAAGAGGCTCACGACTTTCGAATCGGCACCGAAGGTGCCGTCCTCTCGTCGCTCGATCTCGCCTGTGACCAACGCCTGGAATGGACGAAGCCCGGCATGGCCGAGGCTGTTGACGATGTTCCCACCGAAGATGTACACCGTTTTCTCGACGAGCCACGACACCCCACCCAGGTAGCCCCGATTGCCGGCAGCCCTGTTGACGGCAACGTGCGCGGCCAAGCTCGCCACCAGGCCCACCTGTGTCCGATCGAACACCGCTCGGTCCAGGGCATCGGGCTGGAGATCCGGCGCGAACACATCTCTCTCCTCCACCGCCCGGGCAGCCCGCCCATACATCGGGGTGTTCTTGAAGAACAGCTTGAACACGCCGTAGCGGCCCTGCAGAACCGGCGAGTGGGGATCGCCTTCCCGGTCTGCGTTGTCATGGTCGCGCGCGGTGCACGGTGGCCCAGACGCGCGGCCTGGTTCCGGTGCCCCAGATCATGGTCCGAGCCGCGCCCTCTATCGGCGGGGCGAGTTGGTAGGCCTTATGCGTCAGGGAACGGTGCATCCAGCCCGTAGTTGCCGCGAAATCGGCCAGGCCCCCGACGACGCCAATGGCCGTGGCTCTCACCAGCTGCTGTTTGGTGCTCCTGCGGTTCTTCGGCATCCGCACAGAGAGTACGGGCAATCGGCGGTGGTTCACCAGTATGCAGGTGGCCTTTCGCGGGCGGCTGGGCACATTCCTTGGCTCTGGGGCGTGGCGATGGTCGCCGCCACCCGGAGTGGCGGTTTCGCCATCATCCCCTCGCCCCAGTGTGCTCTCGCGGTCCGGAGCGGGTCTCGGCGAAACGGCCGGGCCAACGACCGGCCGGCCGTGTCACCCAGGTGTCACCCAGGATGGTGGGCGGTCAGATCTTGCTCGTCTCGAAACTGGCGAACCGGGAGGCGGGAGGCGGCCGATCGGTCCTGCCGGCCAGGCCGCGGGACGGGGTCGCCGGTTCTCCTCCCGACCTAGCGGGGGGTCAGGACAGCACCTTGCGCCGGAAGTTGTGCAGTCCGATGCTGAGGAACAACGCACAGAATCCGATCAGCACCGGATAGATGATGTAGAGGTGCATGTGCGACGCGCCGGTGAAGGCGGCTCGCATTCCCTCGTTCAGGTAGATCAGCGGATTGATCAGCACGACGGTCTGCAGCCAGTGCCACCCGCCGATCTTCACCGGGCTGAGCCTCGTCCATTGGTAGTACGTGCCACCGAGGAACGTGATCGGAAGGATCACGAAGCCGAACATCAGGCCGATGTTGCGCGCCTCGAAGGACGTCCCGAGCACCAACCCGAGTGATCCCATCGCCACGCAGGACAGCGGCACCAGCGTGAAAACGATCCACCAGTGCAGTGTGATGTTCGCCTCGACGCCCGGCAGCGTGAACGACCGAGGCGATGGGTAGGACGATCGCCGCCGAGATGAGACCCTGCACCGTCCCCGACAGCACCTTCTCGACGGCCACCAACCAGATGGGGCAGGGGGCCTGGACCCGGTCCTCGATCTCGCGGGTGAAGCCGAACTCCTGGGCCATGCTCAGGGCGATGGACTGCACGCCCTGGAACATGATGGAGAGGCCCACGACCCCGGGAACCAGCACCGTCGCGAAGGCGGACTCGGCCACCGTCCCGTGTCCGCCGATGCCTTGACCGATCTTCGGGAAGACGAAGAGGAAGACGAAGCACAAAAGGAACGGCTGGATCAGGGTGCGGATGAGGAACTCGCCGAAGTTCTTCTTGAGCACGGCCAGGTCGCGTAGCAAGAGGGCTGCCAGGGTCACCCGGCTGGCGGCCCAAGGCCGAGCGTTGGGGCCGGACCTCGATGGGGCGTTGCGTCGCGGGAACGGTTGCCGTCGCCATCAGTCGCGCAGCTCCTTGCCGGTGAGACTGATGAACACGGTCTCGAGGCTCGGCTCGGCCACCGAGAGCTCAACCACGTCGAAGCCCGCGCCCTCGGCGCTGTTGACGATGCGGGGGACGATCCGCTCGGAATCCGAGACGCCGATCTCGAGCCCGTTGTCGACCTCTCGCGTGCGGGTGACTCCCTCGATGGCCTTCTCCAGGACCCCGGCCAACAGGTGCGGGTCGCCGGTCGTCTTGATGTGGACGATCGTGTCGGCACCGACGCTCCGCTTGAGCTCGGCCGGCGTGTCGAGGGCCAGGATCTTTCCGTGATCCATGATGGCGACCCGCCCGCAGAGTTGGTCGGCCTCCTCCATGTAGTGGGTCGTGAGCAGGATGGTCTGGCCGTCGGCATTGAGCTCACGCAGCAGGTCCCAGAGGGCGAGGCGACCCTGGGGGTCGAGGCCGGCCGTCGGCTCGTCGAGGAAGAGGACGGCGGGCCGATGGCAGATGGCGCGGGCCACCATGAGGCGCTGCGCCATGCCCCCGGACAGGGCGTAGACGGAAGCCTTGGCGAAGTGGGAGAGCTGGAACTGCTCGAGGAGTCGATCGGCCTCCTTGCCGCGACTCTCGAGCCCCCATGTCGAAGAGCCGACCGTGAAAGTAGAGGTTCTCCCACACCGACAGCTGGCGGTCGAGCGTGTTCTCCTGGCTGACGATCCCCAGGATCTGCTTCGCGAGGGTCGGCTGCGCCACGACGTCGATCCCGCCCACGAATGCCTGGCCCGAGGTCGGGATGACCCGGGTGGTGAGGATGCCGGCCGTCGTCGTCTTGCCGGCGCCGTTCGGTCCGAGGAGACCGAAGATCTCACCGGCACCCACGGTGAGGTTGAGCTCGTCGACCGCCCGGAAGTCCGTGCCCTTGTAGACCTTGGTGAGGTCGACCGTGCGGATGACGTCGTCGGGGCTGCCCAACGACGGGGCGTGCGGGGAAGTCGCGGTGCTGGTCATGGCTCGCCGCCAATCTAGACACCCGCGAAATCCGGAGTACGTTCGGGGGCGCAGTTTCGAGACATCGCGCCGGCGCCGGCGGTCAGCGCACGGTCTCTCCGGGTCCTCCGGGCCGCCGGCTCTGTGTCCATGTATGACTTGCCCTCTAATAGTTTGACGTCTAATTTGCCTTCAAACCTTTCCGCCCCTACCTTTGGCGAGCCCTGATGCGAACCGTCCAACCCCACAGCGAGGCGTCCTCCGGACGCATGGAGCCGCACGTCAAGCGGGTGGCCATCGTCATCGTGCTCGGCTCGATCATGTCGATCCTCGACACCACCATCGTGAACGTCGCGCTCCAGAGTCTGTCGAGGGATCTGCACTCCTCCCTGAACGACATCCAGTGGGTTGTCTCGGCGTACCTGCTCGCCTTGGCGGCGGTGATTCCGCTTTCCGGGTGGTCGGTCCGCCGCTACGGCGCGTTCCGGGTCTACCTGCTCTCATTGATCCTCTTCACCATCGGCTCGGGCCTGTGTGCCCTGGCCACGTCGTTGCAAGAGCTCATCGCCTTCCGGGCGCTCCAGGGCATCGGTGGCGGCATGCTCGTTCCGACCGGCTTGACGGTGCTGGTCCAGGCGGCCGGTCCGGTGAACCTGCCCCGGGTCATGGCCGCGATCGGCGTGCCCATCGTGCTCGCACCCGTGTTCGGCCCGACCTTGGGTGGGCTCCTGCTGCAAACGGTCGGATGGCATGCGATCTTCGTGATCAACCTGCCGATCGGAGTCGTGACGCTGTTCGCAGCTCTGCGGTTGCTCCCGCGGACCCGGCCCGAGGAGGGCAGTAGACCGCGGCTCGATTGGCAGGGGCTGCTCTTGGCCGGCTTGGGAACGGTCGGGATCACCTACGGGCTCTCGGAGAGCGCGACCGCCGGGAGCTTCACCTCCGGCTCCGTCTTGCTCCCGATGCTCATCGGTGTCGGGCTCATCGTCATCTTCGTGGTTCGCGCACTACGGATCGACCACCCCCTGCTCGATCTCCGGCTGTATCGGCTCCGCGCCTACACGTCGGCCACGGTGGTGATGTTCTTCCTCGGTGGGGCGCTCTTCGGCGCGCTGATCCTGCTTCCCCTCTATTTCCAGGTCGCACGGGGACAGGACGCGATCCACACCGGGCTGCTGCTGATTCCCCAGGGGATCGGATCCGCCCTCGGCATGAACCGCTCCGCGCAGGCGACGCGCCGGTTCGGCGCCGGCCTGACGTCGCTGTGCGGGGGACTCGTCCTCGTGGCGGCCACCATCCCGTTCCTGTTCGTCAACGCCACGACGTCCTTTGGGCTCATCGGGGGGGCGATGTTCGTGCGGGGGATCGGGGTGGGCCTGGCGATGATGCCGGCCATGACCGCCGCCTTCTCGGTGCTCAGCCACGATCAGATCAACGAGGCCAGCCCGCAGCTCAACGTCATCCAGCGCATCGGCGGATCGCTCGGAACCGCGGTCGTCGCCGTCATCCTCCAGGACAAGCTCAGCCGTCTCGGCGCACATGCCACTCCAGCTGCGGCCGCCACGGCCTTCGCGCACACGTACGCGTGGGTGATCGCCATGGCCCTCGTCGCGCTCATCCCCGCCGTGTTCCTGTGGCGGATCGAACGGCGGACGCGTGCTCTCGGCATCGAGTCCGATGTGGGAGCCGAGGCGCTCGTGGAGGCCGTGGCATGACGGCGGTGTCGGAGCAGATCGTTCGTCGTCAGGGGGCGCTGGAGCAGGTGCGTCTGACACTCGGGGAGCTCTTCGGGGCCGAGCGTCGGCTCCGTGGCCGCGAGCAAGGGCGCGAGCTGACGCTCTCCCAGATCGCGCGCCCTCGTCGTTCTCGAACAGGAGGACGAGGTGACTGCCGGGGATCTGGCCAAGAGCGCGGACCTCAACCCGGCGAGTGTGACGGCGATGTTGGACCAGCTCGAGTCGAACGGCACCGTGATACGACGGCGCAGCGCCCATGACCGGCGGGTCTGCATGGTTTCGCTCACCGAAAAGGGTCGGGCCGTGGTGGGTGACCAGCGCGTCCGCTGGCACGCGTTGTGGGAGGAGCACCTGCGGGACCTGTCGGAACAGCAGCTGCTGACCGCGTTGCAGGTGATGCGAACGATCACGCAACTGCTGGATGATCTGTGAGGCCGGGACGCGGGTAGCGACTAGCCGGAGACCATCGCTGCGATGACGTCGTCGATGTCTTCGTCCGCAAGTCGCCGTGCCAGGGCATCGAGGTGCCACAACCTCTGCGTTCCGTCGATCGCGGTGAATTCGACCACGACGTAGGTTTCGAGGAGCGGGCACGTCGCTCTCAGCGACCGTTGCGCGTCGGCAGAACCCAGACCGTTCCACAGAGCGGACAGAAGGTCGGCCAGGAGGGTCACATCCGTGGCTCGGAGCTCCGGGTCGCAGGCCGCAATCGCTGCCTCGAGCAGAGGGCGCGTCAACGTCCCACCACGAGCGGAGGGCGGCCAGGCTCGGCAGCAAGGTGGGATCGGCCAGATACCTGGCCGACTCGACGGCCAAGCGGAAGACGGCTTCAGCCTCCAGCGCACTCTGGACGACGGGGAGTGCCCGCGGATCTCTGCGCCGGGCCAATCCCACCAGCCCCTCGAACCGGGTGTCGTCGTCCGGGTCGCCCAGGCGCCGACAGAGGGCGTCCCGGATGGCGGGGGAGTCGACGGCAGTCTGCTGGCCCAGACCGAACGTTGCCCAGTCCCGAACCTGGGGGGACTCGTCTTCCATCAGGTGGACGAGCGCATCGATGACCTCAGGGCTGACGGGGTTCTCGGACTCCATGCAGCCGGGCAGGGCGCACGCGGCGTGGAACCGAACATCGGAATCGGGGTGACGAGCGAATCTGATCAGTACCGGCGTGCCGATTGGATCCCGGGCGAAGTTGAGCGCCCCGGCGATGCACCGGCAGACCTCGGCCGGCAGTTCTTCGTCGGCTGCCAGCGCCACCACCGCGGTGGCTGCCTCGTGGCTCCAGCCCTCATCGTCGGGATTGCACAGCACCGAGAGCAGGTTGCACCCCAGGATCCGGTCGATCATGGTCCCGTCGAGGAGCGCCACGGCGGCATCGAACGCAGCGCGCCCGACGACCCTGGCGTCTCGGAGGAGTTCCCACTGTGGGTCGTGGTCCTCGGGCCTGGTGATCGCTCGCGCAGCGGCCGTCGAAAGGATCTCGGCCAAAGTCAGCGCACTCACCCGGGAATTTTAGAAGCACCAATTGGGCCGGCCGGCCGATGCGCTTCGAGCCACGTGCTCGGCACCTCGGGAGTCGCCGACGGGCGGCGGCCAGCGCTATTCGAGTTCCTTCCAATGCTCCCGACCGAAGAGGCGGCCGAATCGAGCCGTGAGAGACGGCCCTTCATCGTGTGCCGTATCGGGGTGCAGGACAAGCGCTCCCTTTGGCGCGGGCAATGAGGCTGCCTCATCGTCTGTGAGCATGCAACGCACGATCGTCGTCGTCATTTCCGCTATCAGGCTCTGATCCACGAAGCGCAGTCCACGACTTGTCGTCACCGCGATGCCGTCAAAGAGGTCCAGCTCAGGAACCTGCAAGACATGCTCGACCTTGCCGAACTGTGTTCCGGTCGAACTGAGGACCGCCGTTCCAACGGTCAGCGCCATGTACGAGATGGGCTCGCCTTCGTCCATGGGGATCCTCCCTTCGGTTCCGTCCGGACTCTATTCCGGGTCGCACCGAAGTCCGGGTCGCACTGAGGACGCTGCCGGGCAGATCCAGCCGGATTGGCCGGCCTGCGTACTATTCGGGCCATGGCTGGACCGGCTTCGACCGGGGCTGACGGAGCCGAGGTTCTGCGTGGGTTGACTGGCCTGGCCGCGCCCTGGGCCGTACGCGTGGCCGCCACCTTGCGACTGGCGGACCTCATCACTGATGACGGCACCCACCTCGATGACCTGGCGGCGCCGGCCGGTGCGGATCGCGATGCTCTGGGCCGTCTGTTGCGCTTTCTGGCGGCCCGGGGAGTGTTCGTCGAGACCGCTCCGGGCGTTTTCGCTCTCACCGAGGCCGCGCGGATGCTGCGGGAGGATCGCCCGGCTCGGCTCCGGCGGTGGCTCGATCTGAACGGGGCCGGCGGGGCCATGGATCGTGCCTATAGCGGGCTGCTCGACACCGTGCGCACCGGCGCTCCCGCCTATCCGAAGGTCGCAGGGCGCGACTTCTGGGAGGACCTGGCCGCCGATCCACACCTTGCCGCCTCGTTCGGGTCGCTGATGGAGGCGCACTCCTCCGAGCTAGCCGACGACGTGGTCGCCGGCTATCCGTGGGACCAGGTCAGCCTGCTGGTCGACGTGGGCGGGGGGAGCGGCGCCCTGCTGGCGCGCATCTTGAGTGCCCATCCGCAGCTGCGGCGGATCTTGGTCGACCTGGTGGCCGGATCGCCCGAGGCGGCCGCGCACTCGAAGAAGCCGGTGTCGGGGAACGCTGCGAGTGCCACGTCGTCGACTTCTTCGGCCCGCTGCCGGCGGGTGCCGACGTCTACATGCTGAGGAACATCATCCACGACTGGCCCGACGAACGAGCCACCGCGATTCTCCGGCGTTGCGCCGACGCCGCCGGCGCGGCGGGGCGGGTGCTGATCGTCGAGCGGGTGGTCACCACGGACGGGAACCAGGAGGAGCTCACGGGGATGGATCTGCGGATGCTGGTGCTCCTCGGTGGACGCGAACGTGTCCTGGACAAGTTCAACGCCCTCGCCGCGGCGGCCGGGCTGCGTCTCTTAGCCAGCCGGCGAACCACCTCGGAGTACTGGTTGCTCGAGTACGGTGCGAGCTGAACCTGGCCGGTAGCGCAGCGGTCAGCCCTCCGGTTGCACCGTCTCCATCCGTCGTCGGCGTCGAACGCCCGGATCGAACTCGCCCGTCTGGTTCCGAGTAGGGGAGCACGTCGGCGAACCGGGGGAGTGCCATCGTGGCCGGGGTGTCGAGGGCGTCGAACTGCCTTCGTCGGTGAAGGTTCCGCACGAGAGGACCACAGAGCGTCGTCACCATGCGTTGGCTCGCCTACTCACAGTGGTACGTTGGCCACTGAAAGTGGTGACAGCTGTGAGCTCGTTCTCGACCCTTGCAGGATCGCAATCGGCCGGCGATGCAACCTCAATCGGTCGGAACTCGGAATCCGCGCCGGGTAGGACGGACCTCTCGTTCCTGGCGGAGGGATCCGACGCCTCTCGGAACCACCCGCGCCGGTTCCGTCGTCGTGGGTTGTCGGGGGAGGGTCCAGGGTTCTCCGCCGGGGACAGCAGGCGACGACGGTTGTGGATCTCCGCGGCGTGCGTCCTGCTCGCCGCCGGCATCGTCGGCTCGACGGTCGGCGGGTTCTTCTGGGCCAGCTACCAGCGGACCCAGAGCGGCAAGTCCTTCCACAACACCGCCTCGAGCGTCGCTGCGGCGCTCGGAACGTCCGTGCACCGCGACCTCGACTTCCAGGCCGTGCTGACGTCGATGATCGCCACCACACCGGGGCTCACCAACCAGCAGCTGGCCCCGTGGCTGCTCGCGCTGGACGTGACGAAGCGCTATCCGGGGACCCTCGGATTCGGGTTCTTCGAACGGGTCTCGGCTGCGCAGCTGCCGGCATTCCTGGCCACGATGCAGGCGGACCCGGAGGTCGGTACGCCGCCTGGCCCCGATGTCGTCTACCCAGCGGGCGCGAGGGCGCAGTACTGCCTGTCGCGCCTGGGTTTCCTCAGCGCCCCCAATGCGATCCTGTCGGAGCTGGGCGGCATCGACATCTGTGCGCCGACCAGTCCCGGGACCCCCAGCCTGGCGCCGGCGGCCACCTACACGCAGGTGATCGACACCGGCCAGCCGGTGATCGTCGGGCTGGCGTCGTCGGTCACCTCCGCGGAGGCGAAGAAGTACGGTATCTCGGCCGCGACCCTCGAGTCGATCAGGGACCTGGTCGTGATCATCGCGCCGGTCTATGAAGGGCGGACGACACCGACCACGGCGCTCGCTCGCCAGCAAGCCGCCATCGGGTGGCTCGTCGGGTCCTTCAGCGCCAAGGCGTTGTTCGGACCGGTCCTCACGGGCAACTCCTCCCTCGCCATGCAGGTCCGCACGGGGAACGCCGCCTCGGCGAGGGTGCTGGCGACGGTGGGACCGTCCGTTCCGGGCGCGCACTTGACGTTCACGAAGACGGTGTCGACGGGCCCGCTCCTGACGGTGGTGGTGATCGGCTCGGCCAGTTCGGGCGGCCTCGTGCAGGGCATCGCTCTCGGAGCGATCGGCGCCGCGTTGAGCATCATCCTGTTCATGTTCCTGTTCCATCTGGGACGCTCCCGCGAGCGGGCGCTTCGCTTGGTGGAACAGCGGACGGGCCAGCTGCGCCACCTGGCCCTCCATGACCCGCTGACCGGGCTGCCCAACCGGGCCCTGCTCTTTGACCGGGCCGAGCAGATGCTGTTCCGGGCGCGGCGCCAGCCGCTGGCGATCGGTGCCCTCTACGTCGACCTCGACGGCTTCAAGGCGGTGAACGACGGCTTCGGTCACCAGGTCGGCGACGAGCTGCTGTACGTGGTCGGGGTCCGTCTCGCGTCGGTCCTCCGACCGAGTGACACCGTCGGACGCCTCGGGGGCGACGAGTTCGTGGTCCTCGTGGAGGCCGAGGGTCTCGACGCCGGTCCGGAGCTCGTGGCCGAGCGCCTCCACGCCGTCATGTCCGAACCCTTCGAACTCCAGGGTTACGACCCGCCCATCCGTCTGAGCGTGACGGCCAGCATCGGGGTGGCCGTCGGGCGGCGGGAGAGCGCCGACGAGCTGTTCGGGGATGCTGATGTGGCCCTCTACGAGGCGAAGGCGGCGGGCAAGGATCGCTACGTCGTGTTCCGCCCCGAGATGCAGACGGCGATCTCGGACCGTCTCGATCTCGAGGCGGACCTCCGCCAGGCGGTGGAGCGCGACGAGTTCTTCCTCGTCTACCAGCCGATCTTCGACCTGGGGTCGCTCCTGCCCAAGGGGGTCGAGGCGCTGATCCGGTGGAACCATCCGAGGCGGGGTCTCGTCATGCCCGACGACTTCATCCCTCTCGCCGAAGAGACGGGCCTCATCGTCCCCATCGGACGCTTCGTGCTCGACCGGGCCTGCACGCAGGCCGCGGCGTGGCGGGCCCTGGGGCTCTCCCTCAACGTGGCGGTCAACGTCTCCGTCGTCCAGCTGGAGAGCGAGACCTTGGCCGATGATGTCCGCCACACGCTGGCACGGACCGGCCTGGATCCGACGTTCCTCACGTTGGAGATCACCGAGACGCTCGCTCATGCACGACACCACGCTCACCGCCCGCGTGCTCCGCGAGCTCAAGTCACTCGGGTTGCGCCTATCGATCGACGACTTCGGCACCGGGTACTCCTCGCTCGCCTATCTTCGTCAGTTCCCGATCGACACGTTGAAGATCGATCGCACGTTCATCACCAAGGCCACCCAGACCTCCGAGTCCGGTGCCCTCATCCACACCCTCATCCAACTCGGCAAGGCCCTTGGGATCGAGACGCTCGCCGAAGGCATCGAGGAGCCGGTCCAGCTGGACCGTCTCCAGCGCGAGCGATGTGACAGCGGGCAGGGCTTCCTGTTCGCCCGTCCTCTCGACCCCGCCGACATCGAAGCGTTCTTCTCGAACAAGACGGGACCCGTCGCTGACGCGGCCGAGCCGAAGGTGGACGCCGTCCATACGAGTTCCTAAGGCCCCTGCGCATCGTCGACGTCGTGTTGGTGCGCGGCGATCCGTGATCGAGACCGGCGTCTGCATGACCGTGCAGCGTTCACGGAAGTAGGGGTGCACGGAAGTAAGGTCACTCGGGGCCGCCTGGCGCGGCTGTTGATCGACGGAGGCCAGGCCCGCCATGCCGACAATCCAAGCTCGAGGGCTGACGAAACGCTTCGGCGCCGATGTCGTCGCCGTCGACCACCTCGATTTCGATGCAGTCCCGGGCGGGGTCACGGGGTTCCTCGGCCCCAACGGGGCGGGCAAGACCACGACGCTGCGGATGCTGCTCGGCCTGGTCACCCCCACCTCGGGATCCGTGCTCATCGACGGGCAGCGACTACCGGGACCTCCCGAATCCGACGCTGCGTGTGGGCGCCGTGCTGGAGGCATCGGGCTTCCACCCCGCCCGCACGGCGCGCAACCACCTCAGGCTGGTCGCCACCGTGGCGGGCATTCCGTTCCGGCAGGTCGACGAGTGCCTCGAGCTCGTGGGTCTGTCCGATGTCGGGGACCGGAGGGTGGGCGGCTTCTCGATGGGCATGCGCCAACGCCTGGAGCTCGCCCGGGCGCTGCTCGGCAAGCCCGACGTCCTCGTGCTCGACGAGCCGGCCAACGGCCTCGATCCGCAGGGCATCGCCTGGTTGCGCGACTTCCTCAAGTGCCTATGCCACCCAGGGTTCGGAGCGCAGTCGACGGTGGGCGAATCGTGATCGTGTCGTCCCACCTCCTGTCCGAGGCGCAGCTGACCGTGGACGACGTGATCGTGCTTTCGGGGGGACGCCTGGCGGCGCAGGGGAAGTTGCAGGACCTGCTGGCCGGCACCGGACGGACGGTCCGGGTGCGGACGCCCGACGCCGATCGGCTGGTCCAGGCGCTGAACGCCGCGAACCTGCGGGCGACCATCCAAGATGGCTACGTCGTGTGCGACGGCGGCACGCCCGAGGTGCTGGGCCCGATCATGCTCGAGAACCGCATCGAGGTGCACGAGATGACGACCTCGACCGAGTCGCTCGAGTCGTTGTTCTTCGAGCTGACCGGGGGCGAGGGGATGCAACCGGCGCACGCGGCCGGGTTGATGGGGGACCACCGGCAGTTCACCGACGCCCCAGCGCCCGCGCCGCTCGGTTCCGCCGATCCGAACGGAGCGCGGTGATGAGCCGGTTGCTCAAGGCCGAGTTCCGCAAGCTGTGGACGATCTGGTCCACGTACGTCCTGTTGGGCATCGTCGTGGTGATCGATCTCGTCTTCGGCTTCGCCCTCGCCTTCGCCCCGGGGGGGCGACACGGCGGCACCGCCGGGATCGTCCCGCACGGTTCCTCTCAGTGGTTCGTCAACGTCTTCGCCGTGCTCGACAACTCGCGGCTCCTCGCCCTCGTGCTGGGCGTGCTCATCATCACGGGCGAGTACCGGCACAAGACGGTGACCCCGGTGCTGCTGGCCGAACCACGGCGAGGCCGCGTCGTCGTCGCCAAGCTCGGGATCGGCTTCGGGGGCGGCGTCGTGCTGGGCGTGCTCACCATGCTGACTGGGCTCATCATCGGTTTGGTGCTGGTGGCCGTGAAGGTGCATTCGTGCCTGACGCCTTCGGGCGTGAGTCAGGGGATGTCCCAGGCGCTGTGCAGCACGCGGCACGGGCTCTACTTCGTCGCCAACACCCACAACCTGTGGCACGACTGGGCGCAGATCGCGCCCGGCGTGGTGCTCGGGACGGCCCTCTTCGCCATCTACGGCGTCGGCCTCGGGGCGCTGTTGAAGAACCAGGTCGTCGGAATCATCGTCGGCCTGGGCTTCACGCTGGTGCTGGAGGCGATCATCGGGTCCATCTGGCCGACGGTCGGCGAGTACCTCCCCGGCGGGGCGGCCACGGCGATCGAGGATGCCGCCCGGTCGACGTTCTCGGTCGGTCCCACCCGGCTCCTTCCCTGGTGGGGCGGGATCATCATGCTCCTGATCTACGGCTTCGCTCTCGCTCTCGTCGGGACGTTCACGACGTTGCGCGCCGACGTCACGTAGCGGACCCAGCCGGCGCGGGCCGGGCAACGGTCTCGAGGGTGGGGCGCCGCTCGATGATCACTGCCGACGGCTGCGTGGTGGAGTTCCAGTCACCCCGGCCACCAAGTGACGCGCCGACCGGCAGCTCCACCGGAAGCCCTGGAGCTACCGGTGCGAGCGTGCTGGGGCCGTCGAACCCCGGAGCCATCGCCGGGGCACTGCTCACCTCAGGTCGGTGGCGTCCCGCTGCCCGGGATCTCCGTCCCGCAGAAGGGCTTCCCGCTCCTCGGGAACGGGAGGAACTTGCCGTGCTCGAACTGCGTGTAGGTCGCGCAGTCCTGCTTGGGCGCGGTGCCGAAGTGCACGAAGGACACCGGAGCCGCCAGGAGCCCGTCGTCGGTCCAGTTGGTCACCTGGCGCAGGCTCTTGATCAATCCCGCCCGGGTCGGGTTCTTCCCGGCGACCTGGATCCCCTCGATCACCAGGTTGGCCACCTCCCAGCCCGAGGCGGTCCCGAGGTCCGGGATGCCACCGCTGAAGGAGGGGTCGTACTTCTTGAGGCCGGCCAGCATGGCCTTGCCGCCGGGCGTCGAGTAGTTGCCGCCCACGAAGTACTGGCCCTCGGCGGTGGCTTCGTCGGCCTTGCTCTGGAGGAGCTGATCGGAGGGTCCGGCGGCGAAGACCACCTTCACGTCGGTCAGCCCCTCCTGGTGCAGCGCGGTCGTGAGGGCGAGGGTGGAGGAGAGCACGCAGGAGCACTCCGCCGCATCACAGCCGGCCGTCTTGAAGCTCAGCGCGAAGGTGGTGAAGCTGACGGCCCCGAGCGGGACGATGGTGTTGTCACAGACCGAGAGGCCGTCCTTCGCCATGTCGTCCTTGAACGGGATGATGCCGTCCGTCGACGACGGGGTGTTCGAGGCGATGAAGCTGATCTTCTTGGCGCCGGTGGCCTTCCAGAACCCGCCGTCGGTGTAGCCGGGCTCGCTCGGGGCGTCGTTCCCCGAGAAGGCGAACATGTTGGTGTTGGGCTGCTGGTACCACTCGGGGCCGTCGACGGGGTAGCCGAGTACCGGGATGCCGGCTTGCTGCAGGTAGGAAGCGCCGGCGAAGAGGAGCGCGCTGTCCGGGGCGACCAAGAAGACGCTCTTGGTCTGGACGAGGTCCTTGACAGCGGTCTCGGCGCCCGTGGGCGACGAGGTGGTGTCGGCCACGGTCCAGACGATCTTGCGCCCGTTGACCCCGCCGGCCGCGTTGATCTGCTTGAAGCGAGCCTCCATCGCAGCCGGGCCGTCTTCGAACGTGGACGCCGCGGGTCCGGTCAGGTCGCCGAGGATCCCGATCTTGATCGTGGACTTCGTGACGCCCGGCGCGCTTGCCGCCGCGCCTGCCTGGCTGACCAGGCCGACGACGCTCAGCAGTGAAACCATGAGCGTCCCGACGCCGACCGCAATTCCCGACCCGCATGAACGACTTGCGCACGCTGCCCCCCCATTTCCCCTTGGTTCGCCCAACCATAGGACCGGTAATTCGTCCAACGGTGCCCCGAGAAGGCCGGGCCTTGCGAACCGGAAACCATCATGCTGCGCCGACCCACGTGGCGCAAGTGCCTGGTTTCAAAATCGGCCTTGCGAAATGTGCCCGCCGCGCCTCGGTCGGCGGCTCTTGGCCGCGAGGTCGTTGCCCACGTGCCTTGGTGGGTCGCCGCAGTGCATTCGGGACGGCGTTCCGCGCCGAGGAGCTCCGCGGCCACCCGAACCAGTGAGCCGTTGCCGATTGCCCACGGCGGGGGCCCGAGCGGCCCGGGCCGGGACCAGACGAGTCCGGCCTCCCAACAGAGCGTGCCTGTTTCGTCTGCGCTCGCCCGCAGTTGTGGCACGCCCAGCACGATCTATGGGCCGCTCCGGGCAGAACACTCCTAGTGTGCATTCCAGTGAAGACGGCCCCCATCGCAACGAGCAGCGGTCGGGGCCGAAAGCCTGTGCTCGCCGCCGACGTTGAGCTTCGCTTGTTGCTCGACGCCGGACTGGCCGTGCTCCGTCGAAGCGGCTACGAGCGGGCGACGCTGGCCGACGTGCTCGCCGAATCAGGACTGTCGACCCGAGCCTTCTATCGGCAGTTCCGGACCACCGACGACCTGCTCCGCGCGGTGTACCGGCGGGACGTCGACATCGCCATCGCCAGGGTGGTCAGGACGATTGATGCTGCACCGACGCCGACCGACGGCCTCGAGCTCTGGGTTCGCGAGATGCTGTCGTTCGCCTTCGACGAGGGGCGTTCTCGTCGGGCGCACCTCTTGGGATTTCGCGGGCGCAAATCGCCCGCCGCTCTGGCCTCCGAGCACCAACGTGGCACGGATCATTTCGTCGCCCCGCTGGTCGCCCTGTTGGAGGCCGGTGTCCAAGATGGTTCGTTTCCGGGCGCGCAACCGGAACTGGACGCCGAGACGATCCTGGCCCTGGTCGTGACGATCAGCGATGCCGAAGAGGCGTTTCGCAAGCCCAAGCTCGGACGCGAGGACGCCGTTGCCTACGTGCTCTCGTGGGCGCTGCCCAAGCTTCGCTCGTCTGACACGTAGCGGCGCCGGCCGCGTGCGGCGGAGAGCGCCCTCCGGGTCAACCGTTCAGTCGGGCTCGAGAATTGGTTCGAGGGCCACGATGGGGATCTGGCGGAAGGGGGCGGCCCGGTCCTGGTATTCGTAGATGCCGGGGATGACCTCGCTCATCCGGGCGAACAGGGCGTCCCGCTCCGCGCTGTTGGGGAGCGTGGTGGCCTTGGCCCGATAAGCCGCTCCTCGGTACTCCACCGTCAACTCGGGGTTGGCGAGGAGGTTCCGATACCACTGGGGGTGCTTCGGGAGACCGCCCATCGTTCCGGCCACGATCAGCCGGTTGCCGTCCTCTTGGACACAGACCGGCGTCGTATGGGCTTTCCCGCTGTGCGCGCCGGTGGTGGTCAGCAGCACCAGTGCCGCGTCATCGGGGTTGGCGCCACCGCCATCTCGGTAGCGGCTGATGACTTGCTTGTTGGTCTCCCGGATGTCGATTCGGGGTGGGCGTGCATCGGTCATCACGAGATCCAAACACAAACGGCGCCGTCGAGCACCCGGTTGGGCCGGGGTTCGGCCCCCGGCCCCTCCTCGTTCCGATTGCGAGCCCGAGACAGCGCTTGACGGGGGTACGACCCTCGCGAGGTCGGAGGGCTTCGGCGCTCTTGGGCGCCTGCTTCGATTACGGGGTCATTGGTCCTCGAGCACAGCCCGGGGCAACGTTGCTCGGCCATCGCCAAGGCACTCACGCCAATCGGTGGCGGACCCACCAGAAGCACAGGCCGATCAGGAGGAGGCCCAGCGCGACGAAGATCGCCGTCTCGATCCCCTGGAAGGCCCAGAAGCGACTGGCCGGTTGATACGTGACCACCTCGTGGAATTTGGCGGCCACCTTTTCGATGCAGTCTTGGAACGCCTGCTGTGGTGGACCCCCGCCTGGCCGCACGTTCACCCGGGACCCGCCGGCGACGGGACCGGCTGGAGCGACGTTCGCGATGCTCGGGCAGGCGGACTTCAAGAATGCGGCGGTGGGGGCGTGCCCCGAGTTGTCGACCAGGCGGCTCGACAGGCCCCACCCGTTGGCAATGGTGGGCGGGTTGGTCACCACTTGGAGCCCGGCCGGCGTCAGTGCGAATCCCTCGCTGCTCCCCGGGGTGAGTGCCATGGCGGCCTGCACCGGCGGCATCAGGTGGGGCCGCACCCAGTCGTTCTCGGCCACCCGGGCAGCCACAAAAGCAACCAGCGTGCTGGCCATGGCCGGCAGGGTCCGGCGCATGAGCACGCCGGCGGTGACCCCCAGCGCGAAGGCGAAGGCGGCGTAGCCCATCGGGGTGATGTCGCGTACCGCGAACATGGCGGCCCCGAAGCGGTTCGCGTTCGCGGTGTCGATCGGACTGGCCCACCACGTGACCATCAGGCTCAGGAGTCCGGCGACGGCCACCGAGACCAGACCGACCACGGCGAGCTTCACGGCCAACCAGCGCCGGCGGGTGATGGATTGGGTCCAACCCAGCCGGTAGGTGCCGGTCTCCAATTCGCGGGCGACCAGCGGCGCGCCCCAGAAGATGCCGATCAGTGCGGGGGCCAGCAGGACCAGGTCGGAGAGCCCACCTTCCAGCGTGCCGTCCGTGTTCAAGACGGGGTTGGTGGTCGAGCCGCAGTCCCTGTCGGCGTGGCACAACTTGAGGTAGGCGTCCGAGAGACTGACCAGGTGGGGACCGGTGAGGAGGAGCATGACGGCGATGGCGACCAGCACGCCGGCCACCACCAGTACCTGGGTCCGGAGCTGCCGCCAGGCCAGCCAGATCACTTGACGACCCCGAGCGCGGTCGGCCGCTGGCGGTCGGCTGCCGCGGCTTGACCCATGTAGGCCAGCACGAGGTCTTCGAGGCCGATCTCCTCCACGGTCCACGCCGGGTCGAGGATCGGTGCGTCGGTGCGGATGAGAAGGGTGCTCTGGCGGTCGGTGTGACGGGCTTCAATGACCTGCTGATTCGCCCGGCAGGGTGCCCGGGTCCCGGCGGGGTCCGGTGAGCCGACGGTGCGACGCCAGCAATTCGTCGACCGGCCCGGCGATCTGCACCCGGGACGCCACGATCACGATCAGGTAGTCACAGACCCGCTCGAGGTCCGCGACCAGGTGCGAGGAGAGCACGACGCTGACCCCGTGCTCGGCCACGGTCTCCATGAGGATCTGCAGGAACTCGCGCCGGGCCAGCGGGTCGAGGCTGGCCACCGGCTCGTCGAGAATGAGGAACTCGGGTCGTTTGGCCACGGCCAGGGTGAGGGCGAGCTGGGCCCGTTGCCCACCCGACAGCTTCCCGGCGCGTCTGCGCCGGGTCGAGGCCGAGCTGCGCGATCCGCTGCGCGGCCATGTCCCGGTCCCATCCCGGGTTCAGCCTCTTACCGAGTTCGAGGTGGTCGGCCACACTCAGTCCCGAGAAGGTGGGTGTGTCCTGGGCCACGAAGCCGATTCGGCCGAGCTGCGTCGGTCCTTCGGCCGGGAGGCCGCCCAGAACCGTGAGCGAGCCCGTGGTCGGCGCCAACAGCCCGACGGCCAGGTTGAGCAGGGTCGATCTTCCCGGCGCCGTTGGGCCCGACCAGGCCGACGACGTGACCCGAGGGAATTTCGAGCGTGCAGTCGCTGAGTGCCCAACGTCGCCCGTAGCGCTTGCCGAGCCCTCTGGCCTCCAGGACGGCGGTCACGCTACGCCCTGCTCAGAGGCGGACCGAAAGCAGTCTCGGTAGAGCGCCTCGATGCTCTCGTCGTCCAGTCCCGCCCGGCGCGCCTTGGCCATCCATCGCTGGAGGTCCTGGCGAAGCGGCCCGTGAGCGGCGAGCGAGTTGTCGCTCAGGGTCTTGGTGACAAACGTGCCGATGCCGGGACGGGCCGCCACCAGGCCACCGTGTTCGAGCTCCTTGTAGGCCTTGAGGACGGTGTTGGGGTTGATGGCGAGGTGCGCCACCACGTCCTTCACGGTCGGGAGCTGGTCACCTTCGCTCAGCAGGCCCAGCCGGAGGGCGTGGCGCACCTGGTGGACGATCTGCAGGTACGGCGAGACGCCCGACCGGGAGTCCAGGTGGAACTCGATCATGATGCCTCGATTCATCTAGGGAACTAGATGAATAGTGCTCCATAGGACCCCGCGAGTCAAGGCGTCCGGTGATCCTTCGGATTCGGGCCGAACGGATCACCCACCGAAGATGACGGGCCCGGTGGACATCCCGGGCTGCACGGGTTGCCCGAAGCTGATGCCGGGTTGTGCGGTGTCGGTCGTCAGGTCGACGACCACCACGCCGCGGTAGGTCTTCGCGCCGAACGGCCCGGGCGTCACCACCTCGAACGCGCTGAGGAACGCTTCTCTTCCATCGGGGGTCAGCGCGATGTCGTCGGTTCCCTCGTTTCGACCGAGCGTGATCCCGTCGCCGATCCACGCGGCAACGGCATCGGTGGTGGAGTCGATGACGGCGATCTGGCGCCCACGGACTCCCCACTGTCCGAAGGTGACGTAGACGCTCCTGCCGTCGGGGGACACGGCGACGCCGGTTGGCTGCGAGAACTTTCCGACGTCGATCCGGCCGACGATCGTGTCGCGGCGGAGGTTCACGACGTCGACGAACTGTCCAACGGCGCCGAATTGGATCCGGCCGTTGGGCTCGAAGACCGGGTGCTTCGGCGTGGCGACGCACCCGTTGGTCTTGAGCGACTCCCAGCAGTAGGGGTTGGTGACGTAGGCGAACCGGCCGTCGGGACTGACCGCGATCATCGATGGCGCGTCGAAGCCGGTGATCGCCCGAAGAGCCCGATGCTCGGTCAGGCTGATTGGAACGACCACGTATCCGTCGGCCACATAGGCGGTGGTGTCGTCGGGGTTCACCACGATGTCGCCGAACGCCGCAGGCCGCAGACGGGCGACCACTGATCCGGCATCAAAGCTGTAAAACGGGCTGAAGGCGGGTTCGGGGGGGAGGGTGATGGGTCGACCCACGCGGCGCGTGCGAACGTCGATCGGGAGGATCGATCGATCGGCTTCATCGGCCACGAGCACAGTCCGGCCGTCGGGCGTGATGGCCACGCCGCTCAGGGCAAAGGTCGGTGTGCCGAACGCGACAACACGGATGGCGGCGGCGCGAAAGGGAATCGGCGTCCCCAGCTGTCGTGTGACCAGGTTGACCGGGACCAACGAGGGCCCGGGCTCGTCGCGGCCCGCAGGCGGGCCGTTGCGGGTTCGGACACGACGTAGGCCCAATGGCCGTTCGGGGAACCCACGACATTGGTGGTGCCATCAACGCCGGAAAATCCGGCGATATGGATGGCCGGACCCACCGCGCCGGTGGCCAGGTTGACCGGGACGAGGCCCTGCACGTCGGCCACGTAGGCCGTCGTGGCCGACAGGTCACCTCTCGGGGCAACTCGAGGCGGTGTTGACTCGGCGGTTGCGGTTCGCGACGAATGGTGCGCCGGATTCGTGAGGGCCAGATCGGCCCACAGTGAGCCCGCCGCCAGGGTCACGACGACACACAGGACGAGTCGGCGACGCCGGCGACGGCGGCGACGGCGCCGGGCCTCCTTGAACAGCAGCTCGATGGCCTCTTACGTGCCCACGTGGGGCGGGGCACTCAGTGTCATCAGCGGCTCTTGGATCCTCGTCTCGATAGAACTACTATGGCTAGGACCATGCTGTCTGTCAACATCGACCGGAACGACGTCGTGCTGCTCCACGATCAGGTGGCGGCCGAGATCCGCCGGGCCATCGCCGAAGGTGAGGCGGGACCCGGAGAGCGGCTCCCGCTGGCCAAGGACATCGCCGCCGTGCTCGGGGTGAACAAGAACACGGTGCTTCGGGCCATGCACATCCTTCGCGAGGAGGGACTGGTGGAGTTCACCAGGGGCCGCGGGATCACGGTGTGCGGGACACCCGAGAAGAGCGCGGTGCTCCGGCAGGTCCGAGAGCTCGTCGAGTTCGCCCGTCACCAGGGGTATCGGCGCGAGGACGTGATCGACATGATCGCGACGCTCCCATGAGTCGAATCGCTGTCGGCTCGAGCCGCTCATGAGCCTTCTCACCGACCGAGGGGTATCACCGGGTGATCCTCTGTGGGATCACGACGACGACCCGGAGGCGCTGTTCAAGGAAGCTCACGGCCGGAGACGGCGTCGTCGGCGGTGGATCGTCAGCTGGGGTCGTTCTGGCGCTCATTCTGGCCGGCATCGTCGTCGACCTGGCGAGGAGTGGTCCGGGAGGGCCGTCGGCCGGCTTCACCCATCGTGCGGGTGGTTCGAAGACCGGTTCTGCGGCCCGGACGGAGAAGCAGGCAACGGGCGCCGGGCGGACCTACCCGGCGGTGCAGGTGATGGGCCTGGCCGACGCCTCCGTGGGTTGGGCGGCCAGCGCGAATGGCCTGTTCCTCACGACGGACCAGGGGCGACGATGGCGGACCATCACGCCGCCCAACCTGGCGAACGCGTTCGTGGCCGAGCACGTCGGTTCCCTGGACGCCATCGGGCGAAGCGACCTGTGGCTGGTGCTGATCGACGTCCCGGGACTGGTGCCCTACTCGCAGTCGACCGACGGATCGGACCGGGGCGAGGGCATCGACCGCTCGACCGACGGCGGACGGACCTGGACCTTCAGTGCCTTGCCGGGCTGTCTGCAGGCGTGTGGGGCGAACCTGACGGTCAGCTTCGTCGACCCCGAGCACGGATTCGCCACCAACGGCCCCGACGACAGCGGGCCCACCATGCTGTTCGCCACCGACGACGGCGGTGCAACGTGGACGCCAGCCGGCAACTTGCCCGATCTCGGGAGCATCCTGGTGGGCGGACCGGGTCCGGGCCCGCAGATGGAGTTCACCAGCGCTCTGGACGGCTGGGCCGTCACCGGACCGCTCGATGGGTACGACGCCAAGCAGGTCTCGCCCGGCGGTGTCTTGTACCGCACCGTGGACGGCGGCACTTCGTGGACCCGGGTGTCAGGACTGCCGGCAAAGGCCCAGTACTCGCTCCCGACTGTCTTTGGGACCGAGAGCGCGGTGGTGCTCAGCAACCCCGAGGGAGCGCCCGACCAGTCCACCTCGGTCTTTGTGACCCACAACGACGGACAGACGTGGACCGCTGCACCGGGTGCCGATCTCGAACGCGCGCCTCAGCAGGAAGGGGGCCAGGGGTCTCCAGTTCCGCTTTGCCGCCGTTGGCCCCGCGAGCTGGAAGATCGATCTCGGCTCCGCGCTCTACAGCACGGTCAACGCGGGGCGCACCTGGGTTCGATCTGTCCCCAAGGGCGCGACCCGTCTCAGGACCGGTCGTCTCGGCCGTCTTCTCGTCACCCCGCGACGGGATGGCGCTCTTAGGGTTGACGGAGTGCTCGACGGCGGGTGAGTGCCTGCCGTCTCTCACAATCACGACCGATGGTGGACATCGCTGGGAACCGGTGCGGCCGTAGCGAGCGGCGGAACAGCGTGTGGGTCCAACCATTCCGGGGTCCGATCTCCACGCCGACGTTCGTCGGCGCTCGCCGAACGGTCTCGGCGTTCCGCTCGCCTCGCGACGCCGAGGAGCACACCCGGAAGCCGGGAAGAGGGCGTCGCTTACCCGGTCAGAGGACCCGCTGGAGGTGCGGCCGCAGGTCGAGCCCCATGGCGCGGTCGTAGTAGCGCACCGCGACCGTGTTGGGTGGCACCAGGGCGTCGATGCGATCGAAGTCCTCCTGGGTGAGGCACACATCGACCGCCCCGAGGTTGTCGACGGCCTGCTCGTAGGTGCGCGGACCGATGATCGGAGCCGTCACGCCCGGCTGCGCTCCGCACCACGCGAGCGCCACCTGCGACGCGGAACAGCCCTTTTCGACCCCGAGTTGCTTCACCAGATCGATGGTGTCCCACGCCAGCGGCGTGGCCTCACGGCCAGCGTTGTCCCTTCCGTCGGTCCAACGGCCAGCCTCACCACCACCGTCCCGCTCGTACTTGCCGGTGAGGAGCCCGCCGCACAAAGGACCCCAGGGGATGATCGCGATCCCGAACGAGCGCGCCGCGGGAATCACCTCCCGCTCGGCCGTACGGTCGAGCAGATGGAAGGCCGGCTGCTCGCAGACGAAGCGGTTCAGGCCCAGCTCCTTCGAGGCCCACAACGACTCGACCAATTGCCACGCAGCAAACATGCTCGTGCCGATATAACGGACCTTGCCGGCATGGATGAGGTCGTCGAGCGCGCGGAAGGTCTCGTCGATCGGTACATCAGCTTCCGAACGGTGGAGCTGGTAAAGGTCGATCCAGTCCGTCTGCAGGCGGCGCAAGGAGTCGTCACACGCCTCGATGATGTGCCGACGGCTGAGTCCGCGGGCGTTCACGTCGTCGCCCTGCACGCCGTGCACCTTGGTGGCGAGAAACGTCGTCTGTCTCTTGCCCGCCCCGAGCGAGCGCCTCACCGACGATTCGCTCGCTCTCGTTGCCGGCGTACACGTTGGCGGTGTCGATGAAGTTGACACCACGATCGAGCGCATGGTCCACGATGCGGAAGGACTCGTCCTTGTCGGCCCGCCCGCCGAACATCATCGTGCCCAGGCAGATCTGACTGACCTTGACGCCCGTCCGACCGAATTGCCGATACTCCATGTCAACACCCCTTCAACTCGATGAGCTGACTGCGCCGTGAGTCAGACGAGCTCCGGCTCTTATCGTGGGAGCGAAGGACCACAAAAGCGTGGACCGAATTCGGACAAGCTTGGGTGGGCTCCTCAACGTTTTCGGTAGACGGATCCCCGGTGTTGAATCCGATGGACGATCACCACCTCGGCATCATCGTCGATCCCGTAGATGATTCGGTAGTCGCCACGGCGAGCCGAATAGAGACCACTGAGCTCACCGACCAGTCTCTTGCCGGACCGCTCCGGGTTCTCCCCGATCGTTCCCGAAAGAGCGACGAGTGCGGCGTCGCGGATCTTTGTCGGAAGCGCGTTCAGGTGCCGAAGACCCTCAGGAGTGATCCGGATCTCATACACCGGGTCCGGCGGCTCCGGTACTTGGCAGGGGCAGGGTTTCACCGGCCGCGGCCTCGGACCGAGACCTGGCAATAGAGGCCACAAGATCCGAATCTCGCAGGATGTCGAGCGTTTCTTCGAGAGCATCAAGGTCATCGGGACTGACCAGAACGAACGACGGGCGACCGTTACGGGTCACTAGGAATCGTTCGTGCTCTCGCTCGACGCGCTCCGCCAGCTCCGACAAGTGGGCCTTCGCTTCGGAAAATGGCATTGACTCAGTCATAGGTCAATATATTGACCTATCTGTTCCCCGAGCGCAAGCTCCACGGGGTCGGCCATCGAGCCTGAGCCATGACCAGCGATGATGGCCTCGTGACTACCGATGCCGAACTGCTCGCCATCGAAGCCGAGACCTTGTGGACAAGCGATGACCGCGGCCGTCTGGTCCACATTCGCGAGGTGAATGGCCGGCCCGCACCGCAGCTCGTGCTGGGCCCGGGTGCCGATGGCACCCGGGCCATCTTTCTTGGAAGCGACGTACCCGAGAATGCGGCTCAAGAAGTCGACAGGGTCCTCGCCGACTCGCCGACTCGCCGCCATCGCCCGACGCGGCCGAGCAGCCGCCCGCGTTGGACGACTGCCGGCAGGTCATCGAGAAGGTGATGGGTCCGGTTCGCCTGGAGGTCGGGGTGAGCTACCTGATCCCGCCTAACCTCACCGTCGGCCGGACGGCCGATCTGGTTCTTCTGGGCGGGAATCTCCCTCGATCGCTGCGGTCCCCGGTAGACCACTGGGGCGTCGAGGAGTGGCAACTGCTCCTCCGTGGGGACCGAGGACCGTGGGCGATGGCCACCGCGAACGGTCGGGTGATCTCCCTCTGCCACAGCGCACGACTGGCCGAGCGCGGCGCCGAAGCTGGGACTTGGACCGATCCCGCCCTCCGTGGCCGTGGTCACGCGGCCGTGGTGACGGCGGCATGGGCCTCCCTGGTGGCACCCAGCGGCCGGTACCTCTTCTACAGCACGTCGGCGAAGAACCACTCGTCGCAGCGGGTAGCGGAGCGCCTCCAGCTTCGTTGCCTCGGGCTGATGTGGCACCTCGTGGCCAACTGAGCGAATAGGTCTCGTCGCGCCGCTCCGAGTGTTCGTTCCGGGCCTACCGCCAATCAGTCGGACCGCCCGGGACAGCGGGTCAGCCCACGCTGATCCCAGGACCGGTGATCGTGCGAGATTGTGTTGCCGCTCGTCGCGTCACGTCGGTCCGATATCCGCCAGCCTGGGAATGACCGGACCCCACACTTCTTCGAGCCACCGCGACGGCTCCGGACCGGTCGATCTGGCCATGATCGTGTGCACGCCCACCGCGCTGAGTTCCTCGGCCTGTCTCACAATCGTGTCGGGCTGAGCGTCGTCGGGAACCATGACGAGCGTGGTCACCTCAATCTCGTCCGGGTCCCGTCCGACGTCGTCGCAGTGTCGGCGCAACACCTCGAGCTTGTGCGCGAGCGTCGCCGCGTCGCCGAAGATGTTGCAGGCGTCGGCATACGCCGCAACGAGCCGGAGCGTCTTCCGCTCGCCGCTGCCTCCGATGAGGATCCGGGGCCGGGGCGAGCTCACCGGCGCCGGCGAGCAGAGGGTTTCCGCCAGCTGGTAGTGCTTGCCCTCGTACGGGCCGTTGTCGTCGCTCCACATCTGCTCGCAGATCTGCAGCGCCTCCTCGAGTCGCTCGAACCGCTCGGCGAGCGGCGGGAAGGGGACCCCGAGGCCGCGATGCTCCCGCTCGTACCAGGCCGCCCCGATGCCCAGCTCGGCCCGGCCGCCGGAGAGCACGTCGAGGGTGGTGACGGTCTTGGCCAGGAGCCCCGGATGGCGGTAGGTCACGCCGGTGACGAGGAGCCGCAGCCGCAGGCGCTCCGTCTGGCCGGCCACGAAGCCGAGCGTCGTGTAGCCCTCCAGCATGGGCTCCTCGGCCGGCCACATCATCTCCATCTGGAACCAGTGGTCCATGACGGACAACGTGTGGACGCCCAGGCCCTCGGCGGTCTGGGCCAACGACGTCAACGTCGGACCGATCGACGCCGGTCCTCCCGGCCAGGTGAACCGGGGGACATGGAGGTCCAGTCGCATGCGGTGCTCCTTTCGGCGGGCGCCCCATCTTGGCTGGCGCCGCCCGCCTCCCGCCGCGGGCGCATCGGGCACCGCCCGGCCGATCGCCGCGGGGTCGGCGCGATCAGCCCGCTACGTCGAGGGTGAGCAGGTCCCTCGCCACCAGCACCTCGCCCGGGAAGTGGGCGCCGGCTTGATCCAGCCACCCCTGCTCGGTTCCCGGAGCGGGCGCCGGCACCAGATGCGTGAGGACGAGCGTGCCAACGGCCCCTCGGGCCGCGGTCTGCGCCGCGTCGGCCACCGAGGAGTGGTAGTCGAGCACGTCGGTCAGTCGGGGCAGACCGATCGGCTCGATGAGATCCGGCCGCACGACCGTGTGCACCAGCACGTCCGCCCCGGCACAGAGCTCGTCCAGCCCCGCGCAGGGCACCGTGTCGCCCGCGATCACCACCGACCGTTCGCCGTCGTCGATGCGGAAGCCGACGGTCGGCCGGACCGGCGCATGATCGGTCGGCGCGGCCGTCACCCGCACCGCCCCCTCCTCGAAGACGACGCCGTGGTCCACTTCGCTGACCGTTGCCGACGGCCGCCACCGCAGGTCGTCGTGGTGGGCCAGGCGGTAGCCGATGTCGGGCTCGAGCATCGCCTCGGTGGCGTGGAGCAGGGCACCCGTGCCTGCGGGACCGAACACGGGCAGCGGGTTGGGGGCGAACGACGTGATCCAGCGCGTGGTGAAGACGTCGCTGAGATCGGTGATGTGGTCGCTGTGCAGGTGGGTCAGGAACAGCGCGCGGAATGACGCGGCACCCGACGCGACGGCGGCGGCCCGCATCAGCACGCCGCGCCCGCAGTCGAAGAGCAGGTCTCCGACGGACGTGCGGACGAGGGTCGACGGTCCGGCCCGCTCGGGATCGGGGAGGGGGCTCCCGCTGCCGAGGATGATCACCTGCATGGCGCTGCTGCGATCGGACGGGGCGGGACACCTCGGGCTTGTCGCGGCGATTCGATCGGGATCCCACCACCGAGGGGTGAGCGCACTGTCTCGGTCCGGTTAGCCCGCGGCAACGGGACGCGCCTCGACGCGACGTAAGACCAGCACGACCGGTTCCGGACCGCTCGGCGCAGCGAAGGAGTTCGACCTCGATGCCCGACCGCGTCTCGTTCCAGGGCAGCGGTGTGCCGTCGATCGTCTCGACGGCGGTCGTCGGCGTGGCCCGCACGTCGGGGAGCGTGACCGTGCCCGACGGATCGCGCACGAATGCGAAGACCGAGTCACCGGCGGCGGTGTAGCGGATCGGGTGGTCGCCGGCCACGGTCGTGCCGGCCGTCACCCAGGGGCGGGTCCCGGCCAGCGCCTCTCGATTCGGGCGCACCCATTCGCCGAGCCACCGGAGCCGGGCCGTCTGCTCGTTTGGGATCTGGGCGTCGACGCCGCGTGGGCCGACGTTGAGCAGCAGGTTCCCGCCCTTCGCCACGATGTCGGTCAACAGCCACAGGAGATCGTCGTGGGCGATGAAGTCCTCGGGCCCGGAGAACGCGTTGTAGCCGAAGCTCTCGTCCATCCCGCGCACGCACTCCCACGGCGTCCGCTGCACCTCGGGAAAGACGACGTACTCGGGGGTCCGCACGTCGAAGTGGGGCGGGGCCGGTGGCACCAGGCCGCCGTCGCGGTTCATCTGGCGGACGACGACCGCGTCGATCGCCCGGCGGCCCACCTCGCTGTGGCTCATCGCCAGCAGCGGGCTCCAGGGCAGCCACCGGTCGTTGACCACCCCGTCGGGGACCTGCCGGTAGTAGTGGTCGAAGAGCGACCAGAGGTCCCGCCCCGGCGCCGGCCAGGCGACGTCGTTCCACAGCACGCTCGGGCGATAGCGGTCGATCAGCTCGCGGACCTGCGCGTCGGCGTAGGCGGGGTAGTCGCCCCGGGGGATCGAGGCCAGGACGCCGGACATGGACCCCACCGGGCGTTGGTTGAAGGTCCAGTCCATGCCGCCGCTGTAGTAGAGGCCGAACCGCAGTCCCGGCCGCCCGGACGGCATCGGCGAGCTCGCCCACGACGTCGCGGCGGCAGTGCCAGCCCGGTCGGCGGGGGTTGGCGACGTCGGTCGGCCAGAGGCAGTAGCCGTCGGCGTGTTTGGCGACGAACACGACATAGCGGGCGCCGGACGCCTTGAACTGCGCGGCCCAGGCGTGCGGGTCCCACTGCTCGAGGCCGGCCTCCCACACGTCCCGGAACGACTCGTAGGGGCGGTCACCGTAGGTCTCGCGATGGTGCCGGGCGACGGGGCTGTTCGGGAAGCGGAGCGAGTTCTGGTACCACTCGACGTAGGGCGAGAGCGAGTAGGCGTCGCGCTGCTCGGACTGCAACAGGGAGCTGAAATCGGTGCCGACCGGGGCGAACGCCGGGACCGACGCGATGGTCCAGTGGATGAAGATCCCGAGCTTGGCGTCCAGCCACCAGGCGGGGACCCGATGACGCCGGAGGCGCTGCAGCGTGGGGTTCCGCAACGGCACTGACCGCCCCTCTCCGTCGGGTCGGCCGAGCGTAACGCTCGAGGGTCAGGCTCCCTTCACCAACCACGCCGCCGCGTCGCCCGCCAGCTGGTGCGCGTCGATCGGCTGGCTGGCCAGCAGGACCTCCCAACCCGGCTCCAGCCGCAGCGCTCGGTCGTGAAGTTGACGATGCAGCGGAACGAGTTTCCCCGGCCGAATGCCAGCACCCCCGGCCCGGCCTCGCGCCAGTCGACGTGGTGATCTGCGGGGACCAGATGCCGGCGGCGCAGCGCAATGGCGGCCCGATACAGGCTGAGCATCGACGCGGGGTCGTCCGCCTGCCGGGAGACGGCGAGCGCCTGCCAGTCCGCCGGTTGCGGCAGCCACGGCTCGATCGAGCCGAACCCCAACGCCGGCGCGGTCTCGTTCCAGGGCAGGGGGACACGGCAGCCGTCGCGCCCGGGGACCGAGCCGCCGGATCGACGCCAGATCGGGTCCTGCCGTGCCTCGTCGGGAAGATCCTCGACCTCGGGCAGGCCGAGCTCGTCCCCCTGGTAGATGTAGGCGCCACCCGGGAGGGCCAACAGCAACAGGGCGGCCGCGCGGGCGCGCCGCAACCCGGCCGTCGGGTCCGCACGACCCTCGCCGGCGATCGTCGGTGCATACCGGGTGGCCACGCGCACGGTGTCGTGATTCGAGAGCACCCAGGTCGGGCTCGCCCCGACCGTGTCGAGCATCCCGATGTGGCGGTCGATGACCGCCCGCAGCGCGTCCGGGTCCCACGGGGCCGCCAGGAATTCGAAGTTGAACGCGCTCTGCAGCTCGTCGGGTCGCAGGTAGCGCGCCAGGCCGCCGCGCCGGACCCGCCACGCCTCGGCCACGAACATCCTGGGGCCTTGGGCGCTGGTCCGATAGGAGTCGCCGACGGCCCGCCAGCGCCGGAAGATCTCGTGGATGTCGTCGCGGTCCCAATACGGGTGGTCGACCGTGTCGCGGTCGGGTTCGGGGAGTCCGGTCTCGGCGGCCGGCGTCGGCGAGGTCCGGGAGCGCCGGGTCCTTGGCCATCGCGTTGGCGACGTCGATGCGGAACCCGTCGACGCCGCGGTCGAACCAGAACCGCAGGATGTCGTCGAACGCCTGGGCGACCTCCGGACGTGCCCAGTTGAGGTCCGGCTGCTCGGGCGCGAAGAGGTGCAGGTACCACGCCGGCTCCTCCCCGTCGCCGTCGGCGGGCAGCCGCTCCCAGGCCGACCCGCCGAAGACGGACCGCCAGTCGTTCGGGGGGTCGGCACCGCCGGGCCCGTGGCCGGGGCGGAACCAGTACCAGTCGCGCTCGATCGCGCCGGCGCCGGCCGCGAGGGCCCGCCGAAACCACGGATGCTGGTCCGAGGTGTGGTTGGGGACCAGGTCCAAGATGATCCGCAGGCCGAGGCGATGGACCTCGGCGACGAGGGCCTCCGCCTGGGCGAGATCGCCGAAGAGGGGGGCGACGTCGCAGTAGTCGGCGACGTCGTAGCCGCCGTCGGCGAACGGCGACGGATACCAGGGCGTGATCCAGATCGCGTCGACGCCGAGGTCGGCCAGGTAGGGGAGTCTCGACCGGATGCCCTCGATGTCCCCGATGCCGTCGCCGTCGCCGTCGGCGAAGCTGCGGATGTAGATCTGGTAGACGACGGCGTCCCGCCACCACTCGGCGGCCGAGGCCCGGTCGGTCCGGTCCTGCCCGGCGCGTCCTTCGCCTTCTGTGGCCACGGGTGACCGCCCTTCGGGTTCGTCGGTCATCGGTCGAGACCCGGGAACGTAGCGTCGGGAGCGAGCGGCTCCACCCGCGGCGCAGGCCGTGCCGGTGGTCTGCTCGTAGAGTCGGGGGACTGCGGGACCGATCTGGCGCCGACGCTGGTCGGGGACCGACCGAGGAGGCTCAATGACCGCTCTGGATGAATTCGCATCGCCGGTGCTCAGCCTCGAGGTCGAGGGGCAGATCGCCACGCTGTGGCTCGACCGCCCCGAGGCCCGCAACGCCATGGGTACCGACCTGTGGAACGACCTGCCGCGGGCCTGCCACGCGGTCAGTCGAGGAGCCCGACGTCCGGGTGCTGGTGATCGCCGCCCGCGGGCCGCACTTCTCGGTCGGACTCGACCTCAAGACGATGGGGGGCGTCCTCGGCGGCGGTGGGGGAGGGCAGCCCGTCTCGCAGGCCTCCAAGGCGCGCCGTTCCCGGCTCAACCTCAAGCACCTCCAGGATTCGGTCACGGCGATCGAGCAGCTGGCGGTACCCGTCATCGCGGCCGTCCACGGCTACTGCATCGGCGGCGGCGTCGACCTCATCGCCGCCTGCGACATCCGGCTGGCGTCGGCCGACGCCGTGTTCTCGGTCCGCGAGGCCAAGGTCGCGATCGTCGCCGATCTCGGCAGCCTGCAGCGTCTGCCGCGGATCATCTCCGCCGGGACACCTCGCCGAGCTGGCGTTCACCGGCAAGGACATCCCGGCCAGCCGGGCGGCTGCGATCGGCCTGGTGAACGACGTCTACGACGACCAGGCCGCGCTGATGACCGCCGCCTACGCGCTGGCGGCCGAGATCGCCGCCAACTCCCCGTTCGCCGTGCAGGGCACCAAGGCGGTGCTGGCGGCCAACGAGGGCCGGACGGTGGCCCAGGGGCTGGAATTCGTGGGCGTCTGGAACGCGGGCGCGCTCGAGTCCGAGGACCTGACCGAGGCCGTGACCGCGTTCATGGAGAAGCGGTCCCCGGTGTTCAAGGGTCGCTGAGGACCCGAGGGCGGGAGCTGGTCCCGCGGAGGGTTTGCGCCCCGGCCCGCCCGGGACCCGTGACGGCCGCGCACGACTCGACTACGTTGAATTTGCCTTCATAGACAGACCAAAAGGGGTTAACGGATATGGCCACACCACAGCCGGCAATTCTCACGCAGCTGGGCGAGCACCAGTGGTACGTCCACCTGAGCCGCACCGAGGGTGCGGATCTCGGGGTCATCAAGGCGGCGCTGGCCGAGCTCCGGGCCGACTGCGAGCAGCAGGCGGTGAACGTCGGCATCATGTTCGGGCCCGACCCTGCTGGCGGACCTGACCGACGACATCCCCGAGGACTTCCAGCCCTACCCCGGCTACCACTCGGCCGACGGCAAGGAGGCCAAGGCGACGCAGGAGGAGCTGCTCGTCTGGGTGCACTCCGACCACAAGGACCGCAACTGGAACACCCAGTTCATGTTCCGCAACGCCGTGAAGGGCCACATGGCCGTGGCCCGCGAGACCATCGCCTGGGTCTACGGCGACAGCCTGGACCTGACCGGGTTCATCGACGGCACCGGCAACCCCGTGCCCGACCGCCAGCACGAGTGCGCGATCGTGCCCGACGGCCAGCCGGGAGCGGGCGGGTCCTTCTCCATCGCCCAGCGGTGGGTCCACGACCTCGCCTACTTCGCCAGCCTGAGCCCGGCCGACCAGGAGAACCTGTTCGGGCGGACGCAGGAAGGACTCCGTCCGCCTCGACGTGCAGGTGCCCACCTCGCACCTCTCCCACGTGGAGCTGCGGGAGGGCGAGACGGCCGACGCCAGCAAGCCCAAGCGGGGCGAGATCGTGCGCCGCTCGACCCCCTACGCGCTGCACGACGGCACGGTCGGCCTCTACTTCCTCGGGTTCTGCAAGGAGCAGGCGGTGCTGCGCGAGCGGATGGAGGCCATCTACGGCATGAACGGCCAGGTCCGTGACGCCCTCACCGACTACTCCACGCCGGCGTCGGGCTCCTTCTACTTCGCCCCGTCGGTCGAGGTGCTGGACGCCGCTCTTCGCTGAGGTCGGCGGGGCCGAGTCACTCGGCCCTAGCAGCACGAGGGGCGAGTGCGCCGGCCCTGGCGGAGCGGGCGCCGAGCGCTCGTGACGTCGGCCGGCTCCGGTGCGGGCTGCGGTGACGGCGACGGCGCCGGCGCTCGAGCGCCCGAACTCGTACGTTGCCGCTACGACGACGACGAGTCGGCCGTGACCCGCTCCGCCGCCGGCGACGCCAGGAGGTCGGCGGCCTCCACGTGGAGCTGCGGCACGATCCGGTCGAGCCAGGCCGGGAGCCACCAGTTGGCCTTGCCGAAGAGGTGCATGAGCGAGGGCACCAACGCCGTGCGGACGATGAAGGCGTCGATGATGATCGCGCCGGCCAGCCCGATGCCGAACTGCTTGATGACGATGTCGTCGCCGAACACGAACGACACGAAGACCAGGATCATGATGGCGGCGGCGGCGGTGATCACCCGGCCGGTCTCCGCCTGGCCGAGGGTGACGGCGAGATCTGTTGTCCCGCTTCAAGAGCCACTCCTCGTGCATCCGGCTGACCAGGAACACCTCGTAGTCCATGGACAGCCCGAAGAGGATGGAGATCATGATCACGGGGACGAAGACCTCGACGGGGGCGATGGTCGAGATCGCGAACAGCGAACGGCCCCAGCCCCATTCGAAGATGGCGTTCATGATGCCGAGGGCGGCGCCGACCGAGAGCAGGTTCATGACCGACGCGATGAGCGGGATCAACAGGCTGCGGAACAGCGCCATGAGCAAGAGGAAGCCCAGGACGATGACGACGCCGACGAAGAGGAAGAGCTTGGACGACAGCACGTGGGCGAAGTCGACCTGGCTGGCGGTGGAACCCCCGACGTAGACGCGTAGCCCGGTGCCCGCCTCGGCGGCGGGGATCACGTCGTCACGGAGCCGGGCGACCAGCGCCGAGGTCTCCACCGACTGGGGGCTGGTCGACGGGTAGACCTGCGCGATGGCAACGGTCCCGTTGGGGCTGACGATGCTCGGGGTCACGGCGACCACCCCGGGTTGGCGCGCGAGGGCGTGGACCAACGAGTCGAACCGGGCCTCGTCGGCCGGCTGTGGGAGCTCGGCCACCAGCTCGAGCGGGCCGTTGAAGCCCGGCCCGAAGCCCTCGGCCAGCAGCTCGTAGGCCTGGTGCGAGGTGGTGCCGGCTGGATCGCTGCCGGCGTCGTCCAGCCCGAGGCGGAGGCTGAATATCGGCAGCGCGATCACGACGACGGCGGCCAGGGCCAGCACGGCCGGCAGCACCGGCCGCCGTTCGATCCCCTTCGCCCAGCGATACCAGAACCCGGCGACCTCCTCGGCGACGGGGCCCGTCACCCGCAGCCGGGCCCGCTGGCGCCGACTCAGCACCTTCGGGCCCAAGAACCCGAGCAGGGCCGGCAGCAGGGTCAGAGACGCCAGCATGGTCAGTGCCACGGTGATCGCCGCCGACACGGCGACGCCGTAGAGGAAGGACACGCCGAGGGCGAACTGGCCCAGCAGGGCGATGCACACGGTGATCCCGGCGAACAGAACCGCCCGGCCGGCGGTGTTGAGGGAGTTGACGGCGGACTCCTCGACGCTGCGCCCCCCCCGCAACCCGGCGCGGTGGCGGGTCACGATCAGCAGGGCGTAGTCCACGCCCACGCCGAGGCCGATCAGGATGCCGAGGATGGTGGCGAAGCTGGAGATCGAGAACACATGGGTGAGCAACCCGGTGATCGAGTAGCCCACGCCGATGGCGATCAGGGCGGTGATGAGGGGCAAGACGGCGGCGAAGAGCGCCCCGAAGGCCAGGCCCAGCACGATGAGGGCGAAGACGACCCCGAGGCCGGTGCTCCTCGAGGGGCTCTGGCGTTCGGCGTTCTCGACGTCGGGGCCGCCCACCGCCACCGCCAGCCGCTGGTCACCGGCGGCCTGTGCGCTCGTGATGACCCGCTGCACCGCTGCCTTCGACAGGTTCTGCGGCTGCTCGTTGAAGTTGACCGTGGCGAAGGCCACGGTCCCGTCGTTGCTGATCTGGCCCGACCCCTGCGTGCTGTACGGGCTGACCACCGACCGCACGTGGGGCAGGGTCGCGATGTCGGCCAGCATGCGCTGCGCCCTCGCCTCGAGGGGCGCGTCCCGGACCGTTCCCGAGGTGGCGTGCAGGACGATCTGGTCCGAACTGCCCGAGGCCGCCGGGAAGTCCTTCTGCAGCAGGTTGAGGGCAGTGGCCGAGGGGGTGTTGGGCAGCGAGAACTTGGTCGAGAAGGAGGTGCCGGCCAATCGGCTCGGCGTCGAAGAACCCACCAGGGCCAGCAGCCACACGAGGAGGACGACCTTGCGGTGCTTGAAGCACCACCGAGCGAGGCCCTTCATGCGGTCCGATCCTCCGTTCCGTCGGGGTCCGTCAAGAGCGGCGCCGCGCCATCGGCGAGCCACGATCGGGTGCGCGCGTAGGCGGCGTCGGCCAGGGCGGCGCTCCTCGAGAAGTCGAAGGGTCCCGGCGCGGCGGGCTCGGCCGAGGGCACGACGAAGAGCGAGCCCCCGGCGGCGGCGGCGTGGCGCCGGGCCGCGGCGAGATGCTCGCGCCACGCCCGGGCGGTGACGAGCGACACCGAGTTCATGGCCATGGCGATCGATCCTCGCGGCGGGGTGAGGCGCGGCGCGGTGCCGGTCGAGATCGCGTACACCCGGTCGGCCCCCATCGTCTGGGCCTCCCGGACCGGACACCCGGCGGAGAGCGTGCCGTCGACGAGCCAACGATCGCCGATGCGCACCGGCGGGAAGATGCCCGGAATGGCGGCGCTGGCCGCCAGCGAGTCGACGACGTCACCGGAGCGCAGTAGCAGGCCTTCGCCAGTGAGCGCGTCGGTGGCGGTCACGCCGAGCGGGACGGTGGCCTCTTCGATCAGGCGGATCTCGACCCAGCGCCGGATCATCGCCCGGAGCCGCTTGGTGCGGATCAGGTGATCACGGGCGCCGAGGAAGCCGAGCAGCGTCGTCGGGAGGTTGAACCGGAATGCGTCGCGCCGGCGGAACGCCGACCAGGCGGCCACCAGCGTCCGGGCGCCCTCGATCCCGGGCCGGGTCGAGAGGAAGCCCGCATTGAGTGCGCCGACCGACGTGCCCACGAGGAGATCCGGCTCGATGCCCCCCTCCATCAGCGCCAACACGGTGCCGGCCTGCATCGGCCCGAGATTGGCGCCGCCCGAGAGCGCAAAGGCGACGGTCAAGGAACGCCCCCGCGTGCGTCCGGGGGCCCGAGCGTGGTCGAGCACGGTCAGCGCGTGGGTTCTTCGGTGGACGCCGGCGGGCGGCTGCCGCTGGTCAACGGCGAGTCGTCGTGCGGGTGCGCGCGGAGCTCGGCGCGGTGGCGAGGGGCAGGATGACGTCGTCCATCACCCGTTCGGCGAAGTCGGCGTCGGGCAGCTCGCCGGAGGTCAGCAGGTGGTAGATCATCAGCGCCGGGAACAGCGACACCACCAGGTCGAGGTTGCGATCGCCGGGAACCTCGCCCCGCTTGACGGAACGTTCGAAGACCTGGGTGAGGTCGGCCGTGCCGGGATCCATGAGCCGTTCGCGGAACGCCTGGCGGAGCTCGGCGTCCCGGGTGAGGGCCGTGATGAGGCCCATCATGAGCTGCGCGTCGAATTGACGGTCGGTGCTGGCGGCGCCCTGGGCGAACGCTTCTAGGTCTCCGGCGAGCGAGCCGGTGTCGGGAACTGGCGACGAGTCCTTGAGGCAGCCCGAGCGCGTCGACGACGAGCTGGGCCTTCCCGGACCACCGCCGGTAGATGGTCACCTTGCTCGCGTGGGCCCGTGCCGCGACGGCATCGATGGTGAGGCGGTCGTAGCCGATCTCCGCCAACAGCTCGAGCGCCGCCTCCCGGAGGGCGACGTCACGCGACGAGTCGAGGGGACGTCCGCGGTGCCGCTCGGTCGCCTCGGCCGGGTCGGCCAACGTCGGTGCGCGCATGTCACCTCCACTCTCTCGCTCGAGCACGGCCCGGCTGGGGCATGCCTGGCCGGAGTTCTAAAACGATACGGTATCGTATGTAATGGAGACCGTCGGGTCGCCTCCACCCGCAGAATTGGGAGATCTCAGATGCGCAGCCTCGGTCTACTCGTCAGTCGCCTCATCCTCGGCGCCTATCTCGCCGTTCACGGCGCCCAGAAGCTGTTCGGTTTCTTTGGCGGAGGGGGCCTCGAGGCCACGGCGGCCGGGTTCGATCGGTTGGGTCTGCGTCCCGGCAAAGTGATGGCGACGGTGGCCGGCGCCAGCGAGCTCGGCGGTGGGGTGTTGACGGCCACCGGGGTGGCGGACCCGCTCGGTCCACTGGTGATCGCGGGCACCATGGCGGTGGCGTCGACGGTGCACCGCAAGCAGGGCCCGATGTCGGCGAAGGGTGGCTTCGAGCTCCCCCTCACGAACCTCGCCGTCGCGCTGGCGCTGTTGGGCTCGGGGTCCGGGCGGTTCCGGCTGGGCCCCCCGCTGTCCAAGTCGATGACCCGACTCTCCGCGCTGGCCGGCGTCGCGCTGGCCGCGGGTTCGGTGAACCAGCTGCTGAGGGCGAGGCCGGCGGTCCCAACTGCGCCGGCCGAGGACTCGGCCGCCGAGGACTCGGCCGCCGAGCCGGCCGACGCCCAGGAGTCGTGACGCCGAAGTTCTGGCGCGCCTCGCGCCCCCCTACGGGCGAAGCAGCTTGACCTTCAGGCCCTCGATCACCACGTCGAACCCGAACTCGAACAACTCGTCGCGGGAGTACCGGGCGGAGCCGGTCACGCCGTCGAGCGTCGTCGTCGGCGATCCGCTGACGATCGCCGCGGTCATGGCGTCGAGATCGATCTGGCCCGTCATGAACGTATAGACCGTCGTAAAGCACAGAACGGCAGCCTCGGAGGAGAAGCCCCCGTCGCGCAGGATGTCGAGCACACCCTCGGCCAGCCGTGTCGCCTCCTCGGATCCCCCGTCGACGAGTTGCGCCGAGACGCCGGGGTGATCCTTGAACACGCGACGGGCCTCGCGCTCCAACCGTCGCAGCCGCTCGTCCCACGTCCCCTCCTCGGGCCCCGGGATGGGGATCTCACACAGGACGTGGTTCATCACGAGCCGTCGAAGGGCCTCCTTGTTGGGCACGTAGTGGTAGATGGTCATCGTCGGGGCGCCCAACTCCCTCGCCAGGGCGCGCATCGACAGGTTGTCGAGTCCGACCTCACGGGTGAGGCGAAGGGCCGCGGTGACGATCCCGCCCTCGGTGAGCGACGGTGGCCGCCCCCGCGTCCGGGGCGGGTCGCCGACGATGGGATGTGATGGAGCGATGTCCGTAGTGTAGATACCGGTGCCGGCGCGAGGGCGTTGACCTGCCGTTTCCCGCGGGCCGCCCGGCAGGGGAGCGGCGACGGTCGAACCCCTCGACGGACCGGGGCCACTGGCGATGGCGCCGGCGGCTGGGGGAATGGCGACGCGGCTCGGTCGGGCGCGGCCGCCCGCCCTCATGAATGCAGCAGGAGCGGCAATTCGACGAGACGCCGGACCATCAGGCTCTGGTGATGGCGCAGCGCGCCCGGCCGGTCCTCGATCGAGAAGGACGCGGTCCGCGCCAGAAGACGCTCGAAGGTCACCTTCGCCTCGAGCCGGGCCAGCGGGGCTCCGATGCACAGGTGGATGCCCCAGCCGAACCCGACGTGCTGCCGGGGATTCGGACGGTGGACATCGATCTCTGCGGGTAGGGGATACGTCTCGGCATCCCGGTTGGCGGCCGGCCACAGCAGGATGAGGCGGGATCCCGCGGGCAGCGTCACTCCGCCGAGGGTCGTGTCCGCGAGCACGCGGCGGTAGTGGCCGCGAAACGGCGGTTCGACTCGGCAGGCCTCTTCCACGAAGGCCGGGATCAGCGCGGGGTGCGCGCGGAGGCGATCCTGCAGATCGGGCCGTTCGGCCAGCATGCGGACACCGGTCCCGAGGAGGCTCGTGGTCGACTCGCCGCCAGCCGCGAGCAGGATGCCGAGGATGCCGAAGACCTCCATGTCGTCGAGCTGGCCGTCGGCCACGGCCCGTGCGCACACGCCGATCACGGTGGTCTGATCGGGCAGGGCGGCCGACCGGGCAGCCACGTAGGCGTCGATGACCGGCCCCATCTCCGTCATCTTCTGCTGCAGGACCACGCGACGCGCCGCGGGGACGAAGCCGCTGATCTGCTCGACGGACGCGTACCCCTGCTCCTTCAGTGTCGGAGCCGTGTCGTCGGCCAGGCCCAAGAGGCGTGCCACCATCACCATGGGCAGGGGCTCTGCGATCTCGCTCATCCATTCGACCCGACCGGCGGCGAGGGGTTGGTCGAGGGCGGTGTCGATCAGCCTGCGGAAATCGTCCTCCCGTGCGTTGATCGCCGCGGTCGACAGCACGCGGCTGAGGATCTTGCGCTGACGCCCGTGGTCGGGCGGATCGGCGGTGGCCAGAACGCCGGCCATCTCTTCGCCACCGGCCATGTCGATCCCCGGTGGGCGGAGCCCCGGCTCGTTGGACTCGCTCAGGTAGAGGAACTCGCTGCTCCGACTGGAGTAGATGCCCGGATTGGCGACCACCTCGTGGACGAGGTCGAGTCGCGACACGAGGTACGCGTCCGTGCCCTCGATCAGGTGGACGGGGTCGGTCTCCCGCAGCTGCGCGTAGTACGGGTGGGGGTCCTCGAGCACCGCCGGATCGAACAGAGGATCGACAGCCGTCGTCGCCATCTCCTACCTCCACACTGACTCTGGGCACACTGACGCTGGGCACACTGACGGTGGGCACCCCGACTGCGGGCGACCCCCTTGCCCATTCCCGTACACCATACTAAAATTGCGTGGAAACACCGGTTGGGCCAGTGCCACTCGGGGGTTGGGGGGTCGTTCGTGCCACGGAGAGCAATCGTTTCTGCCTTGGCGGCAATGTTGTTGGGGGGCTTGACGACGTCGGTGATCGCCGTCGGCAGCGCCAACGCCGCTGCGTCCGCGCCGGGGGTGACCGCCAACTCGATCACCATCGGCCTCATCACGTCGCTCACCGGTCCGTCCGCCGCGGAGGACCCCGGCATCGTGCCTGCCGCCAAGGCCCGCATCGCCCTGCAGAACGCGAGGGGCGGGATTGACGGCCGCAAGATCAAACTCATCGTCGAGGACGACGGGACCAACCCCGTCACCAATCAGACGGACTCCTCGCTCTTGGTCAGCAAGGGCGTGTTCGGGGTGATCGACGACAGCGCCGTCGCCTTCGGGGGCTACAAGATCCTCCAGAAGGCGGGGATCCCGGTGACCGGCGGCGCCTATGACGGGCCGGAGTGGTTCCAGCAGCCCAACACGAACATGTTCAGCATGACCGGGCCGGAGTCCGCCAAGGACCCGCAGACCGGGGCGCTCGCGCTCTTCGGCAAGAAGCTCGGTGCCAAGAACTGCGGTTCGGTCGGCTACTCGATCTCGCCATCGTCGACGGCGGCCGCGAGCGGCTACGTCTACTCCTGCCAGGCGGAAGGGTTGAAGAACGCGTACCTCAACAACACGATCCCCTTCGGGACCTTGTCCGTCACCCCGCTCTCGCTCGAGATCAAAGCGGCGGGGGTCGACTCCTTGTACCTACCGCTCGATGCCGAGACGAACTTCGCGATCCTGACCACCCTCAAGCAGGCCGGCGTCAACTTGAAGTTCGCGGTGTCCGCGACCGGCTACGGGCAGGCCCTGCTCAGCGACACCTCGGCGCTTCCCGGCGCCCAGGGTGCCTGGTTCGCCGCGACGGGCACACCCGTCGAGCTCAAGACGCCCGCCACCAAGAGCTTCCAGGCGGCGCTGGCCAAGTACGCGCACTACACGGGCGTCCCGGACTTCAGCTGGTACGAGGCATGGGGCGCGACCGATCTGATGATCTACGGACTTGGGCTGGCGAGCAGGAACCCAACGCAGAGCCGGTTCATCAGTGCCCTCCACAAGGTCACCAACTACGACGTGGGCGGCCTCGAATTCCCGGTCAACTTCACGCTCAAGTCCTTCGGCAAGGCGCCCGGTCGTCAGTGCAGCTACCTGGTCCAGCTCAAAGGCGATGCGTTCGTCAACCCGACGAAGGTGTGCGGCTCGTTCCTGCCGAACTCCGATCAGATCCCGTCCGCCTGATCGCCCTCCGGGTGCCGGCGCGGCGGTCGGGCCGAGACGACGCGAGGCGAAGGGTCAGGCGAGGTCGCTCGACGTGGCCTGGTGCGCCGTGCTCGGAGCGAGCGGGCGCGGATCGTACGAGGGGGACGGGGTCGAACCGTTTCCGCCGCCCGGTGGCGCGCCCGATGCCGGGCCCACCGCCCGCCGCAGCTCGAGTTGGGGAATGAGCCACGACACCAGGAACGCGATGAGGGCGATCGGCGCCATGATCAGGAACACGGTGTGGATCGACGCCGCGTAGGCGGCGGACAGTCCGTGATGAATGGCCGGCGGGAGCTTCTTGAGGATGGCCGGCGTGACGCTGGCGCTTGAGAGCCCGCTCGGCAGCTTGGCGATGCCGAGGTGCCGCACCAGGTTGCCGACCAGCACGTTGGAGAAGATGGCTCCGGCGATCGCAGTGCCGAACGACCCGCCGATCGACCGGAAGAACGTCGCCGCGGAGGTGGCCACCCCGAGCTCGGAGTAGGGGACGGCGTTCTGCACGAGGAGCACCAGCACCTGCATGACGCTCCCGAGGCCCATACCGAGGATGAACATGTACAGGGCCGCGACGGTGAGGCTCGTCCCGACTTGCAGGCGCGAAAGGAGCAGGAGCCCGACGGCCACGAAACCGGTCCCCATGATCGGGAAGATGCGGTAGCGGCCCGTCCTGCTGATGATCTGGCCCGAGCTGATGGAGACGATCAGCAGTCCCACCATCAGCGGCAGCAGCTGGAGACCGGAGACCGTCGGGGACTCGGCCCGCACGATCTGGAAGAACACCGGCAGGTAGACGATCGCGCCGAACATGGCGAAGCCGACGATGAAGCCAACCAGGTTGGCCGCCCAGAACGTCCGGATCTTGAACAGGTGGATCGGCAACACCGGTTCGACCGCACGGCGCTCGACGGCCACGAATATGAGGACGAGGACGGCGCCGGCGACGCCGAAGGCGATGATCGGCGCCGAAGCCCACCGATACGTCGTGCCGCCGAGGCTGGTGAAGAGCACGAGACAGGTGGTCGCACACACGAGCACGCTGATGCCCAGGTAGTCGATGACGTGGCGGACTCGGCTGAGCTGGCCCGGGACCTGACTGGCGACGACGATGAGCGCGACCACCCCGATCGGGACGTTGATGTAGAAGATCCAGCGCCAGGAGAGCTGCTCGACGAAGACGCCCCCGAGCAGCGGTCCGGCCACGCTCGCCGCGCCGAAGACGGCGCCGAAGAGGCCCTGGTAGCGGCCCCGATCCCTCGGCGGGACGATGTCCCCGATGATCGCCTGGGTGCCGACCATCAGCCCTCCACCGCCCAGGCCCTGGATGGCCCGGAACGCGATCAGCTCGATCATGGTGTGGCTGAGCCCGGAGAGCACCGAGCCGACCAGGAAGATGACGATCGCGGACTGGAAGAAGAACTTCCGTCCGTACTGGTCGCCCAGCTTGCCCCACAGCGGCGTCGAGACCGTCGCCGCCAGCAGGTAGGCGACGACGACCCACGAGAGGTGGGAGGCGCCGTGCAGGTCGGCGACGATCGTCGGCAGCGCGGTCGAGACGATCGTCTGGTCGAGCGCCGAGAGGAACATCCCGAGCATCAGCGCACTGATGATGACGAGGATGCGGCGGTGGCTGAGGGCCGGGATCGGTGGTCCGGCGGGGAGCTGGGTCGACGTGTCGGTCATGGCGCCGTCTTCGGGTAGCGGTCTGTGTGCATTCGGATGTCCGTGGTCATGGGCGGGGCGGTGGCGACGCGTCGGGTCCGGCGGGTCACCGGTGGGCGTCCCCTGGTCGCCGCTTCATTCCGGTCGAAGTTCGCTCGATCAGGCGTCGATCTCCTTCAGATGCTGGTTGAGACTGTTGGTGAAGAGGCGGACGAGTCGGGAGAATTCGATCTGGTCGGATTCGGGCCAGTCGGAGATGAGCGTCTTCAGCCACTCCCGCCGCACGACGAGGATCCGGTTGATCGTCCGGCGCCCCTCCTTGGTGAGTTGCAGGCGGGTGGCCCGGCCGTCGACCAGATCGCGGGTACGGCTGAGCAGGCCGGACTGCTCGAGCTGTTGCGCCTTGCGGGTCACGGCCGGGGCCTCGATCTGCAACAGCTCGGCCAGATCGGTCACCCGCAGGCTGGTGTTCTCGACGAAGAGCACGTAGAGGAGGGCCACGCCGGCCCGGTCGACGTCGACGCCGGCCTTGTTGGCCAGGTACTCGTACAGGCGGACCTGCTTGAGGGACTGGGTGAGCGCATGCAGCGTCCACTCGGTCTCGCTGATCCCGTCGTCGCCCCCCGTGACGAGATCCGATGGACGAACCTCAACCTCGGGCATGCCCCGCCACCTTACCATTGCTTACTGACGGTAAGTAACCTTTCCAACCGGCGAAGTTCGGAACCGTGGTCGACGCCGCGAACGGGCTGCGAGCGATACTGCACCGATGGCCGATCGCAATGTGCTGGGTGGCGAGCTGGAGCCCTGCGGGCTCGACCCTCTGACGGGCTTCTTCAGGGACGGGTGCTGCACGACGGGGCCCGAGGACCACGGCAGCCACACCATCTGCGCCGTTGTGACCACCGAGTTCTTGGAACACCAGCGTCGTATCGGTAACGACCTCAGCACGGCGATGCCCCAGTACCGGTTCCCCGGTCTCGTGCCGGGGGACCGCTGGTGCGTCACCGCCGCCAACTGGCTGCGGGCCCACCTCGACGGCGCGGCGGCGTTCGTGGTGCTGGCCTCCACGCACGAGCGCGCCCTCGAGATCGTGCCCCTCGGCGTGCTGCAGGAGCACGCCGTCGACGTCCCGCCGGGCCCGACCGTCCTCGACGGCTGACCGGGCAAGCCGCGGGACTCGATACCCTTCCCTCGTGTGCCTGCTGATCGTCCTGTCGCGGCTCGACGCGGACACGCCGCTCGTGGTGGCGGCCAATCGCGACGAGCGGACCGACCGTCCGGCGGTGGCGGCCACCGTCCTCGTCCCGAGCGGTCCGCGGATCCTCGGCGGCCGCGACGAGCTCGCCGGTGGCACGTGGCTGGCGGTCAATGAGCACGGCCTGGTGGCCGGTTTGACGAACCGGCCCTCTGCCGCCGGTCGGGACGAGTCGAAGCGCTCCCGCGGCGAGCTGCCGCTCGCCCTGGCCGGCCACGAGAACGCAACGAGCGCGGTGGAGGATTTCGTCCAGCGGTTCCGGGGCGACGACTACAACTCCGCCTGGCTGCTCGTCGGCGATCGTCGCTCGCTCTACCACGTGCAGGTGGGCGAGGCGGGAGCCCCCGAGGTCGAGGAGCTGGGGCCGGGCGCCTACGTCCTCGCCAACGGTCCGTTGCACGCGCCGGCGCCCAAGACGGACCACGTTCGTCAGCGGGTGGACGAGATCGCGGCCAGCCCGGGTTCCCGGTGGTTGCCGCTCCTGCAGTCGGTGCTGTCTGATCACTGGCACCCGGCGGAACCACCGGAGCCACCGCCCGGCGGGCCCCCCCGGCCGGTGGAGCTCGGCGCGGCGTGCGTGCACACCGAGGGCTACGGGACCCGCTCGGCGGCGCTGGTGAGCGTCCCGGCCGCCGGACTGCCGCACCTGTTGGTGGCCGACGGTCCGCCGTGCACCACCCCGTTCGCCGACGTCGACGCACTGTGGTCGGCCCCCGTGGCCGGGGCCGCCGCGGAATAAGCCGGCGGCCCCGCTGGTTTTTCCCTTCATGCAGGTAGACATCTTTTCCGACGTGGTGTGCCCCTGGTGTGCCATCGGCAAGCGCCGCTTCGAGGCCGCGCTGGGCCGGTTCGAGCACGCCGACGAGATCGAGGTCGTGTGGCGGGCCTTCGAGCTCGACCCCAACGCGCCGGCCCGACGGGAGGGCGACTACGCCGACCGCCTGGCCCGCAAGTACGGGATGTCCCGGGAGCACGCCGTGGCGGCCCACGAGAACCTGACGGCGACCGCCGCCGCCGAGGGGCTCGACTTCCACTTCGACCGGGCCCAGCCGGGGAACACCTTCGACGCCCACCGGTTGCTCCACTACGCGCGGGAGACCGGACCCGGGCTGCAGGACGCCCTGAAGGAGCGGCTCTTCCTCGCCTACTTCACCGAGGGCGAAGCCATCGGCGATCCCGAGACCCTGGTGCGCCTGGCGGCCGAGGTCGGGTTGGACCGCCAGCAGTGTGCCGAGATCCTGGCCAGTGACCGCTACGCCGCTGCCGTGCGGGCCGACGAGCGGGAGGCCCACGAGCTCGAGGTGACCGGCGTCCCGTTCTTCGTCGTCGACGGGAAGTTCGGCATCCCGGGGGCCCAGGACGCGGAGACCATCCTGGGCGTCCTCCGGCGGGCGTGGGCGAAGTCCCACCCCCTGGAGATGGCGGAGGTGCCCGCCGCCGGCGGGGCCTGTGACGGCGACAGCTGCGCCATCTGACCGAAGCGCGCCGCGGCATTCGGCGGGTGGCCCCCTGACGCGATGGTCCGAGGCCTCCCGAGCCTGACTCGTGCCGGCGGGGCCGGCCGGTTAGGCCTCGCTGCCCTCGAGGTACCAGTCCCGGATCTGCCGCTTGTTGATCTTCCCCATGGCGCTGCGCGGGATGTCGTCGACCAGCTCGATCGTCCGGGGGACCTTGTAGTGGGCGAGACGGTTCCGTGCGTAATCCACAAGCTCCTCGGCCCTCAAACCGGGCTGTCGGGCGACGACGAGCCCGATCAGTCGCTCGCCCATCTCGGGATGGGGGATGCCGAAAACGACGGCGTCCAAAACACCCGGATGGTCCAGCAGGACTCGCTCACATTCGGCCGGGTATATGTTCGCTCCTCCGGACACGACCATGTCCTTCGAGCGGTCCGTGATGTAGATGTACCCGTCCTCGTCGAGCCAGCCAATCTCTCCAATGGTGAACAGACTGGGCCGCACGTAGGCCTCTTTGGCGGCCTCAGTGTCGTCGTGGTACTTGATCATGCGGCCCCCCGGTGCGGAGAAGCAGAGGCGGCCTTCGGTCCCGGGCCCGACCGTCTCGCCGTCTTCGTCGACGACCGTCACGCTGTAGCCGTCGGCCACGCGCCCGACGGATCCGGGGTGGAGCAGCCATTCCTCGGATGTGATCGAGGCGACGGTGCCGGCCTCCGTCGAGCCGTAGGCCTCGAGGAGCACCGGCCCGAACCATTCGATCATGGCGGCCTTCACCGACACCGGGCAGCTGGAGCCGGTGTGCCCGACCAGCGTCAGCGACGACACGTCGTAGCGCTCCCGCACCTCGGTTGGGAGAGCGAGCATCCGGACGAAGTGGGTGGGGACCATGATGGTGGCTGCGATCTCGTACTGCTGGATCGCTCGCAGCGTCGCCTCGGCGTCGAAGCGGCCGAGCACGACCAACGGGCTGCCCGACAGGAGTGCGCCGACGGCCGCCGAGTGCGGGCCCGAGTGGTAGAGCGGGCCGACCGTGAGGTGGGGTCCTCCTCGTGACAGCGGGTTCGCCGACAGGTTCGCCAGGAGCTCGCGGATGGTGTCGGGAGGTGCCGGGGGATTGCGGACCGCCTTGGGGTAGCCGGTCGTTCCGGAGGTGAAGACCAGCTCGAAGGTGGCCGGGCGCTCGAGCGATGGGATGGCCGGGTCGGCCTCGCTCACCAGGCCCTCCCAGCTGATCGTTCCTTCCAGCGGCGGCCCGGTCGAGACCACGGTCACGCCACCCACGCGGGTGGCCGCGTCGAGGGCGACGCCGACGGTCGTCGCGTCCACCCAGACGACGACCGATTCGCTCTTCTCCAAGATGTATTCGAGCTCTTCGCCTCCGAGGTGGAAGTTGACGACGACCGCACCGACGCCGGCGACCCGGGCCGCCGTGTAGATCATCACCGTCTCCGCAGAGTTCTCGGCGAACACCGCGATGCGTGCGTCGGGACCGAGTCCCAGGGCGAGCAGGGCGTTTGCCGACCGGTTCACCTCCTCGGCCACGGCCGACCTCGTCAGTTGGCGGCGGTCGTCCGCCAGGGCCAACTCGTGGGGGTGCGTCCTCGCCAGGGTCCAGAGTCCGGCCGACTCGACGTTTCCGACTCCCATATCGATCCCCTCGTGGATGGTCTCGTCGGCGACGGTACCCCGGTGGACCAAGACGGCGGGCGAGCCAGCACAGTGAAGGATCCGTGAGAGCGTCCGAATAGAAATCGCCCCTCCGGGGGGAAGGAGGGGCGATTTCTGGTCTTAGGACACACTCCCATTGCTGAGCCAGGGAGGTAGCGACATCGTATGGGGCCGCGCGACTGGCGGAGTTCGGTTTTGCCCCAATTAACGAAGTGTTCTTCGGATTGCAATCGGCAGTTCTTATCTCCGCAAAGGATGATGGGAGACAGCAATATGAGCGCAATCCGGCACGACCAGCAGTGGCCAACCGGGCCGCGTCGGCTTCGTCTCGATGGGTGGCCGGCGTCGACCATATGCGGATCGCCCCTCGTCTTCGACGGCCGCCGTTGCCGGTCAGGAAAGGGCATTGTCGACAACGCCAACCCCGGTTGTCGTCGGCGGGAGGCGAGAAGTTCGGCAAGACTGCGAGCCGTGGCGTTCGGTCAACAGGTGGGCCCACCGGCCTCGGCGAGCCAGCTACAAGAGTTGCTGGCCCTCCTCAAGGAGGCGGGGCACGACTCCTTCCGGGAGGCTCGGGGCCCGATGGGGTTCTCGCAGCGTCAGGGTGGCGGCAAGTTCACCCGCGACGAGGCGACGGAGTACATCGACCGGCTGCAGGCCGCTGAGTCCGGCGAGGAATCCGCGGTGGTCGTCCCCGCGTCGCGCTTGGCGACGGAGCAGCTGGTCCGTCGCATGCCCGACGAGCAGCTGGTCGCCGAGCTCAAGCGGCGAGGCTGGACCGTCGTGAAGGCCTAACGGCGGACCGCCGGCCCGGGCGGGACTTCGCCGGCCGGCGTCACGGGGTCTCGCATCCGGGCCAAGCTGTTGGACATGGCTGACCCCCTGACCCTCATGGCCGTGCACGCGCATCCCGATGACGAGTCCTCGAGCACCGGGGGGATCCTGGCCCGCTACTCGGGCGAGGGCATCCAAACGGTGGTCGTCACCTGCACCAATGGCGAGCTGGGGGATGCTCCCGGGGGGATCAAGCCGGGTGAGCCGGGTCACGACGAGTCCGTCGTCGCTCGCATCCGGCGCGGCGAGCTCGAAGAGGCGTGCCGCATCCTCGGCGTCACCCACCTCGAGATGCTCGGGTATCTCGACTCGGGGATTCCGGACTGGGACTACAAGGACCGGCCGGACGCCTTCTGCAACGTCCCGATCGAGGCGGCGGCGGAGCGGCTCGCGAAGCTCTTCGACACCTACCGGCCCGACGTCGTCGTCACCTATGACGACAGTGCCACCTACAACCACCCGGACCACATCAAGGCCAGCCAGGTGACGGTGGCCGCCTTCGAGCTGACCTCGATCCCGAAGAAGCTCTACTACACGGCCTGGAGCCGGCGGAACTGGGAGAAGATCCGCAAGATCTTGGAGGAGCAGGGGGCCGAAACACCGTTTCCCGAGCAAACGCCCGAGATGGTCCAGCGACTCGAAGAGCTCGAGGCGCGCATTACGACGACGATCGACGTCGCCCCGTTCGCCCAGCAGAAGCGTGCCGCCCTGGCCGCGCACGCCAGCCAGCTCGAGGACAGCTTCTTCCTGCGGTTCGGGCCCGACGTGTTCGAGATGGTGTTCGGTGAGGAGACCTTCATCCGGCACGCCGACACCACGGGCGCCCCCGTGCCCGAGAGCGACCTGTTCGCCGGATTGCGCTGAGCGATTCGACGACACTGACGGCTCTCGTGGGCCGCCACGTCTCGTCTGGGGCGTCGGGCCAAAGTGGGGCGCGGATCCACCTGCGATGCATGAGGGCAGGAGCGTTCGTCACCCGACCTGCTACAGATTGCGATCTGTGAGCAGACTCAATCGCGCCCAGCGGATCGTCGCCGTGATCGGTCTGGGGGTCGCGCTGTGGTTCGTCGGGGGATACGTCACCACCCTCGGCAACCCCTTCGGCGTGACCGGCTGGATCGCCTACGCGCCCCTCAGTAATACCTTCGGACCAACGGGCTACGTACTCGACTCACCGGAGCGCCTGCTCGTCTGGCTGGGTTTGGTGATCGCCTGGATCGTCGGGTCGGCGTTCCTGCTGCGGACCGCAGCGCGAGGGCGGACCACCGAGAGAGAACGGTCTTCCCGCTGAGGTCGGGCGGCCCGCCCTAGCCCTTCCGGATGACCGGATCCCGCCTACGGGTCCTCGGGCGGGCGCAGGAGGGGGAAGAAGCGCGCGGAGATCCGATCGACGATGTCCAGCGCCAACGTCGGCGAGACCTCTTCGTCGAAGTCGAGCGGCTGGGGGGCTTGCGTCCCCCGCAGGTGACTCTCGTAGGCCCGCAGGCCGTGACACAGGTGCTTGCCGAGCGTGCTCAAGGCCTGACCGGCGGCCACCCGCTCCAGCTGAAACGGGGCGACCGGCAGCGCGGTCACCTCGGGCCAGGAGTCGGGGTCTCGCGGCACGTCGAGACTGAGCAGCTGGTGAAACGTCCGGGCGTCGGCGTCCCGGCGGGTGAAGGCCTCGCCCAGGCCCCACACTTCGCGAAGGGTCGCGATCAGCGAGGTGTGCCGGTACTCGTCGGTGAAGACGGACCCCTCCGGCACCCAGGGCGAGACGATGATGGCCGGCACCCGGTAGCCCGACCGGTCGAAGCCGAAGCCGAGCGGGGCGAGCGGTGCCGACGGATCGGGCGGGCGGACCGGCCCCGGTGCCACGTGGTCGTAGGTGCCGCCGGGCTCGTCCCAGCCGATGAAGAGCGTCGTGTTGAAGACGTTCGAGCCGACCGCCGAGTGGGCCGAGCGCAGGGCGTCGTAGATGCGGGCGAGGAACGCCTCGCCGGCGAGGATCGATGACGGCGGGTCGATGGGGACCTCGACGCCGGGGAGCAGCGCCCGCCCGAATGCAGGGTGGTAGTCGCCGTGGCCCGCCAGCAGGTTCGGTTCGATGAGCGAGAAGTGCGGGAGGGTGCCCGCCGCCGCGTCCCGTTCGAACTCGGCAGAAGGGCACGAAGTTGGTGGCGAAGCGGTCGCTCAGCCGCGGCATGTGGATCACCCCGGTGAAGGAGATCGGGTCGGGCTCGAGCACGTAGACCTTCCAGGTCTTGCCGTGCTGCTCGAGCCGGTCGAAGATCGTCTCGGCGTCGTTGTGGTGCATGAAGTCGCTCATGGGCCGATTGACCACGAATCCCGACGACGTCGCGGCGGTCCAGAACGAGCGGTTGGCCATGGTCTGCGACGGGACCTCGCTGAACCAGTGGTCGAACACGCCGAACCCGCGGGCGATCTCCGAGAGCACGGGCACCTGCTCTGGGGTGTAGCCGGTCATGATCTGCGCGTACTCGTCGTAGGTCGGCTGGCGGCCCATCTCGGCCGTGAAGAAGCTGATGTAGTCGGTGACGAAGCCGTCCATGGTGGCGGCCTGGCCGGCCGCCGGCGCGTTGAACGGCGCCACCATCTCGGTCGCGTCCTTGAAACGGTTGGCCTCGTCGAGCACGTTGAACAGCTGGGTGTTCGTGTGCTGGTACTCCTCGCCCGGGTCGGGGTCCGGCGAGTCCATCCCGGTCGCCACGCCGTAGGGGACCACCTTGCGCTCGGCACCGTGCTCCGCCCACTCGGGGATCGGGTTGCTCAGGTCCTTGCCGATCACGCCCTCGAAGGACGGGAACCTCGCCCGGCTGGTAGAGGCGGCCCAGCAGGTTGTCGAACGAGCGGTTCTCGAAGAGGACCAGGACCACGTGGTCCATGGCGTTCGCCCGTGTTGGTGGCATCGCATCTCCCTCGTGGGCCCCGACGAGCCCGAGAACGCCCAGTCCAGCTGCGTCGGAGCAGCCGCCCTGCCCGAGGAAAGCTAACCCGTTCCCGCTTGACCGCTTGACCGCCGGGCCAACGCCCTCGGCGGCTCGTCCACGCGAAACCCGGCCCGGTAACGTGCGGCGATGACGTCGGACACGGGGTGGAACTTGGCGGATGTGTGGGAGCTCGTGGCGGAGCTCCTGCCCGAGCGGCCCGCCCAGCGGATCGGGTCCCGCTCCATCACCTGGGGCGAGTTCGACCGCCGGGCCAACGCCCTCGGCCGCGACCTCCTAGACGGCGGGCTGACCCACCAGTCCAAGGTGGGCGCCTACCTCTACAGCTGCCCCGAGTACCTGGAGACCTACGCGGCGGCCCTCAAGGTGGGGATGGCGCCGTTCAACGTGAACTACCGCTACGGCGAGGACGAGATCACCTACCTGCTGACCGACGCCGACGCCGAGGCGGTCGTCTTCCACGCCACCTTCGCCCCGCTGCTCGGCCAGATCCGCGACCGGCTGCCGGGCGTGCGCCGCTGGTACGCGGTCGACGACGGGTCGCCGGTGCCGGAGTGGGCGACCCCCTATGAGGGGGTCGTGGGCGCCGGCGCCGACCGGCCGGCGACGCCGTGGGCCCGCTCGGGCGACGACCTGCTCCTGTTGTACACGGGCGGCACGACCGGCATGCCCAAGGGCGTCATGTGGGCGCAGGACGATCTGTTCTACGTGCTGGGCTCGGGTGGCGATCCGTTCAGCGGCACGCCCCCGGCCAAGAGCCTGGCGGAGCTGCGCGAGCGCTTCGTGGCCGCCAGCGCCGACCCCCCGTTCGTCTTCCTCCCCGCCTGCCCGCTGATGCACGGCACCGGGCAGTTCAGCTCGTTCATCACCATGAACCGGGGGGGCACGGTCGTCACGCTCCCGACCCGGCGCTTCGACCCCGACGAGATCTGGCGGGCGGTCGACGAGTACCAGGTGAACGGGGTGGCCCTGGTGGGCGACGCCTTCGGCAAGCCGCTCCTGGCCGAGCTCGACGATCACCGGGACCGCTACGACCTCTCGACGCTGGTGCTCCTCAACTCGTCCGGCGTGATGTGGAGCCAGGCCACGAAGAACGGGCTCACCGGACACCTGCCGGCGATCGTGATCTACGACAGCCTCGGCTCGTCGGAGGCCGTGGGCATGGGGGCCAGCATCTCGGCCGCCGACAACGTCAAGCCGACCGCCGAGTTCACGCTCGGCCGCGGCGTGAAGGTGCTCGGCCCCGACGATGTCGAGGTGGAGCCCGGCGGTGCCGTCCCCGGGCTGGTGGCGGTCCCGGGTCACGTCCCGGTCGGCTACTACAAGGACCCCGAGAAGACGGCCCGCACCTTCCGCACGATCAACGGCATCCGCTACGTCTTGCCCGGGGACATGGCGTTGGTGCACGCGGACGGCGAGATCGAGCTGCTCGGGCGAAGCTCGGCGGTCATCAACAGCGGCGGCGAGAAGGTGTTCGCCGAGGAGGTCGAAGAGGTCATCAAGCGCCACCCGGGCATCGTCGATGCCGTGTGCGTCGCCGTCCCCGACGATCGCTTCGGTCAGGTCGTGGCCGCCGTGGTGGAGCTCGCGGCCGATCACTCGGTGGAGCGGGACGAGCTGCGATCGTTCGTCAGCGGCCACCTGGCCGCCTACAAGGCGCCCCGGGTGGTGGTCGTGGTCCCGAGCATCGGCCGCAGTCCCGCCGGCAAGGTCGACTACGCCCGCCTCGGGCGCCTGGCCACCGACACGCTCGCGGCGGCCGGCGGCGACGGGTCACGCGCACTGGTCGCGCCAGTCGGGTAGTCGGCTCCTACCGCTCCGTTCGCCGAGCGACTTACTGGGTCACCAATGACTCAGTGGGCGATCGGATCGGGGCGCCGGGCGAGGATGCCCATCCAGGCGAGCGCCCCGGCGATGGCGCCGAAGAACAGCACGTCGAAGACCTGTCCCACCAGCTGCCACGTTGCGCCGATGCCGGACATGTGCACGAAGGCGATGTTCAGCCCGAGCTCGAGCAGATCACCGATGGTGAGCACGGCCAGACCGGCCGCCAGGAGGAGCAGGGGCGTCGCGATCGTGCTCCTCGACCACGAGTCGGATCGCAACCGCACGATGATGCGGACGACGCCGACGACGAGCAGGCCGACCCCGACGATGCTCACCGCCGACCCCGCGGTCAGCCAGGCCGCTCCGCCGATGTGCTGGTCCTGATAGGTCGCCCCGATCCCGATGCCGCTGATCGTCTCGGCGAGAAACATCACGATCGCGCCGATGACGAGCAGCAACGGGTTGGCGAGCAGGACGCGCGACCACGTCTTGGCGGCCGCAGGTGATGCCCACGGCAGCCGGTCGCAGACCGGACAGACGGCGAGGCCGTCGCGGGTCGTGAGCTGTTCGGAGGGGAACGTATGTCCACTCGGACAGGTCACGGTGTTGGGTGTCGTTTGGGTCATGGCGGTCTCCCCCGAAGTGGTGGACGGACGAAGTGGGGCGGGCGCGGCGACTCAGGCCGGGGGACCGCTGGCCAACTGGACGGTGGCGGTGTGCGACTGTCCCGACTGGTCGGTCCAGGTGATCTGGACCTTGTCGCCGGGATGGTAGGAGATGAGGGCGTCTGTCAGCGCCCCGGCGGAGGTGATCGTGGTGCCCGCGAGACCGGTGATGACGTCACCGGTGGAGATCCCGGCCTCGTCGGCCGGATCACCGGTCACCACGCCGGCGACCGCTGCGCCGGTCACCAGCGAGCCGCCGCCGCCACCACCGAGGCCGCCCGATCCGAAGCCACCGTCGCCGAAGCCGCCACCACCACCGAAGCCGCCGGAGCCACCGGTCGGTTCGACCTCGACGCCCAGGAAGCCGGTGAGGCCGATGTGGATCGTCGACGAGCCGCGGCCGGCCTCGATCTGCGTGGCGACGGTGATCGCCTCGTTGATCGGGATCGAGTAGCCCCCGCCGGCGCCCGCCTGGAATTCGAAGCCGGCCGACGCTGCGGTGTCGATGCCGAGCACCTGACCATTGTCGTTGACCAGGGGCCCGCCGGAGTCTCCGGGCTGGATGTCGGCGTTGGACTCGATGAGGTTGCTCAGCTGCTCGGAGCTTCCGTCGTCCTCCTCGCCGGCCGTGATCGACTGGTTGAGGGCGGTGACCGATCCACCGGCTGAACTCGGTGTGCCACCGGTGCCGCCGGCGTTGCCGATGCCGACCACCGACTGGCCGACGGAGACGTCGGAGGAGTTGCCGATCGAGACCGTCTTCAGGCCCGACGCGCCGTGCAGTTGCAGCACCGCCAGGTCGCGCGCGGAGTCGTAGCCGACGACGGTGGCGGTGTAGGTCTGGCCGTTGCCCACGTCGGTGACGCTGATGGTGGTGGCGCCCTCGATCACGTGGTTGTTGGTGAGGATCTCACCCGATGGGGTGAGCACCATGCCGGTGCCGGCCGCCTCCTCCTCTTCGTAGCTGAGGGTGGTGTTGATGTCGACCAGTCCGGGATCGACCTTCGATGCGATGGCGGAGATGTCGGACGGCGCGCCCGAACCCGTACCGGGGGTGGTGGGTTGCTGCTGCTGCGCTCGGGGGCCGGGGACCAACGCCGGTGCGCTGCTGGAGGCGGGGCTCGACGTCGCGGTCCACAGTCCGTGGCCGATGGCGACGCCGGCCACCAGCAGCAGCACGGCGGCCAGCAGCAGGGCGAAGGTCCGCCCGGCCGAGCCGCCGCCGGTCGGGGGCGCCACCCGCGGCGGGGCCCAGCCCTGGCTCGTGGCGGCCCAGCCGGCCTGCCAGTAACCCGGGGCGTCGGCAGCCGGCGGCGGGGGCAGGTAGCCGCCCCCGCCGGAGCCCGCCGGCGGGGCGAAGGACCCGGGGCGGGGGACCGTGTAGGGCAAGGTCGGGGGCTCGGTGGGGGCTGCCGTACCCCCCGGGACGTCCGTCCCGGTCGGGGGTGTCGGTTGTTCCTGGGCGCTCGGGGGCGAAACCGTGCCGGACGGCTCCTCGGATGCTGCGCCTCCGCTGCCACCGTCGATGTCGTGCACTTCGTTCACCATTTCGATTCTGTACCGCCCTGCGGGCAGTTCGGTCTCTCTCAGTTGATCGCGAATTCATAAGGTTTCTGTGAATTCGCCCTACGAACGCGGTAATTCCTTCTCTCCGGCCACGTTTTCTCAACCGTGCGGCGGCCCGGACGCGGGAGCGTCGTTCCCGGGGGCCCCGGACGGGGCGACCCGGGCCCGGGGTCGGGAGCCGTTGATTCGACCACCGACGCAGGCGGCGCAGCGGCCCTGGTGGCACAGGACGCTGCCCTCGATCAAGTCTACGGTCTGTGCTCGTGCGGCCCCCGCCACTCCCGCCGGTGCCCCCGACAGATCGGGCCGACCGGCCCTCGCCCCGGCGATGACGGGCGCGCTCGACGGCGTCTCGGTGCTCGAGCTCACGAACGGGGTCTCGGGCTCGGTGGCGGGCATGCTGCTGGGCGACCTCGGCGCCGACGTGCTGTCGATACGGACCGGCGGCCGTGGGCCGTCCCCGTCCGAGCCGGGGCTCCACGTCTGGGACCGCAACAAGCGTGCCGCGGTGTTCGACCCGTCGGCGGCCGGCGACCTCCATGCGCTCGATCCGCTGGTGGTCGGGGCCGACATCGTCCTCGTCGGCACGACCGAGCCCGCCGTCACCTATGACCAGCTGTGTGCCCGCGGCCTGGGCCCCGGGGCGACGGGCTGTTGGATCGTCATGCCGCCCTACCTGCTCGGCCACACCCCGTGGGCCGGGGACGCGGAGTCGGCCGGGCTGCTGGTTGCCTGGCTCGGGCAGGCCTGGAACCAGGCCTCCTTCGACGACGTGCCGGTCGACTGTCTCTACCCGCTCGCCCTGCACATGCAGGGCATCTGGGCGGCGACAGTGGCGGTGGCCACGCTGGTCGGTGCCGCCGCCGGCCGCGACGTCGGCCGCTTGGCCGTCGTCGGTGGCGCCCACGCGGCGATGCTCACCTCGCCTGGAGGGTTCACCGTGGCGCGGGGCGACGCCCACGTGCACCGACCCGGGGGGCCGGGTGGTGCCCTCCCGAACTACCGCTGCTACCGCTGTGCGGATGGCTCGTGGCTGTTCTTCGGTGCCTTCACGACCGCCTTCATCAGCCGCGGGTTCGCGGCCGTCGGCGCCGCCCGCCTGTTGGCGGATCCCCGGATCGGCGGCGTGCAGGACAACGTGCGCCTCCCCGAGAACGCGCGGTGGGTGAGAGACGAGCTCGAGGCCGTGTTCGCTCAGCGGCCCCGGGCGGAGTGGCTGGAGATCCTGGAGCGGGCCGACGTGCCCGCCGCTCCCGCGTTGGGGCCCGACCAGTGGCTCGACCACCCCCAGGTGCGGGCGATGGGTCTGCGCCACGAGGTCCGCAACGACGCCGGTTCGGACATAGTCATGCCCGGACTGCTCGTCGGGCTGTCCGAAACCCCCGGCAGCCTGCGGTCACCGGCCCCGACGGGGGCTCCGGGCATCACCGAGCTCTCCTCGCCCTGGCCGCCGCGGCCCGACACCGGCGAGGACCCTGTCCACGAAGCTCCTGCCGAGGAGGGACAGGTCGGCGCCGGCGGCCAGTTGCCCCTGGTCGGCACCCTTGTGGTGGACCTCGGGACGATCATCGCCGGCCCCTACGTGGCGACGCTGCTCGGCGAGCTCGGAGCAGAGGTGGTGAAGGTCGAGCGGCCGCCCCACGGCGATGAATTCCGCATCGCCCACGGGGGACGCGGCGGGGTCGGGTTCTCCGTCTACAACCGGGGCCAGCGCAGCGTGGCGCTCGATCTCGGGAGCCCCGAGGGCAAAGACGCCTTCGGGGCGATCATCCGCAGCACCGACGTCGTCGTCGACAACTACCGGCCCGGCGTGGTCGAACGGCTGGGCATCGACTTCGCCGGCCTGTCCGCGATCAACCCGCGGGTGACGAGCGTCTCGGTCAGCGCCTTCGGGGCGGACGGCCCGCTCGGCCTGCGGCCCGGCTTCGACCCGGTCGTCCAGGCCATGAGCGGCATCATGCGCTCCCAGGGCGGGCCTGACGAGGCCGACAGCCCGGTCTTCCTCACGGCGCCGGTCAACGACGTGACGGCGGCGGCGCTGGGCGCCCTCGGGGCCTGTGCCGCCCTGTTCGTCCGCAGTCGCCTCGGGCGGGGCCAGCAGGTCAGCGTGACGCTGTGCGCCGCCGCCTCGCTGGTGCAGTCCCAGGACCTGGTGCGCTTCGAGGGTCGCCCGGCGCGACCGCTCGGCGGCCGGGACTTCGCCGGGCCCGGACCGCTCAACCGCCTCTACCGCTGCGCCGACGGGTGGGTCCGCCTCGACGGGCGACCCGCCGATCGGGCCGCCGCCCTGCTGCTCCCGGCGGGGACCGTCTCGCCGGGCGACCTCGCCGACGACGATCTCGCCGACGCGATCGCGGCCACGCTGGCCGAGCGTGAAATCGCCGACGTGCTCCGGCAGTGCTATGCCTGGGGCATGCCTGCAATAGCGGCGCGTCAGCCGCGCCAATTGGTCGACGACGAGTCGCTGATCGCCCACGGGGTCCTCGAGGTCCTGGAGAGCGACAAGACCGGTCCCGTCCGGGTGGCCCCCGGCTACTGGGTCGGCCTGCCCGGTGTCTCCCGCCGCCCCCCGGGCCTGGCCCCGCGCTTCGGCGAGCACGGGGACGCCATCCTGCGCGAGCACGGCGTCGCCGTGGCGCCCGCGGAGGCCGAGGCGCCATGAGCATCAGGGGGAAGGCCTTCATCGCCGGCGTCTACGAGCACCCCCGGCGCGAGATCCCGGACCGCAGCGTCGCCCAGGTCCACGCCGAGGTCGCCCTCGGCGCGCTGGCCGACGCCGGGCTCACGCTCGCCGACGTCGACGGCTACTTCTGCGACTCGACTTCCGGCTTCGGCCCGCTCTCGATGGCCGACTACCTGGGGCTGCACGCTCAGGCACGTGGACTCCACCGAGACCGGCGGCTCGTCCTACGTCGTCCACGTCGGGCACGCGGCGGCGGCGATCGCGGCCGGGCAGTGCCAGGTCGCGCTCATCACGCTGGCCGGCCTGCCGCGCAGCTCGCCGGATCCGGCGCGGCGCGCCGGGGTCGCCCGGCCCCGAGGCGAGCTTCGAGGGGTCGTGGGGGATGGCGGGCGCCGTCACCGGCTACGCCCTGGCCGCCCAGCGCCACATGTACGAGTTCGGCACGACGAGCGAGCAGCTGGCCGAGGTGAAGGTGGCGGCCTCGCTGCACGCGCAGCACAACCCGAACGCCTTCTTGCAGACGCCCGTCACGGTCGAGGAGGTCCTGGACTCCCCGATGATCAGCTCGCCGCTCCGCCGCGACGACTGCTGCGTCGTCACCGACGGCGGCGGGGCGCTCGTCGTCGTGAGCCCCGAGATCGCCCGCGACCTGCCGCGCCAGACCGTCAAGATCCTCGGGCACGGCGAGACGGTCAAGCACGCCGACAACGGCCGGCTCGACCTCACCTACACGGGGGCGTCGATCCGGGGCCGCTGGCGTTCGCCGAGGCCGGCGTCACGCAGGCCGACATCGACTACGCCTCGATCTACGACTCCTTCACGATCACGGTGATCGAGACGCTCGAGGACCTCGGTTTCTGCGAGAAGGGCGAGGGCGGCCGCTTCGTCCTCGACGGCGCGCTGGTGGCCCCGCACGGCAAGCTGCCGTTCAACACCGACGGCGGCGGCCTGTGCAACAACCACCCGACCAACCGCGGCGGCATGACCAAGGTCATCGAGGCGGTCCGCCAGCTGCGCGGCGAGGCGCACCCGGCCGTGCAGGTGCCCGACTGCGAGATCGCCCTCGCGCACGGCACCGGGGGCTCGATCGGCACCCGGCACGGGAGCTCGACCCTCATCTTGGGCAGGGAGGACGCATGAGTGCCAGCCGACCTGCCCGGCGCCCGCGCCGGACACGAACCCCGAGACCGAGCCGTTCTGGGCGCGACCGCCGAGGGGCGCCTGCTGCTCGCCGCTGCGACGACTGCGGCACGGTGATCTGGTACCCGCGGCCGTTCTGCCCCGCCTGCGCCAGCCAGGCGGTGTCGTGGACCGAGGCGTCGGGTGACGGCACGGTCTACACCTTCACCGTCGTGCACCGCAGCATGGGCCGGTTCCACGATTCGGCGCCCTACGTGGTCGCCTACGTGGAGCTGGCGGAGGGGCCGCGGGTGATGACGAACATCGTCGACTGCGAGCCCGACGCCGTCTACATCGGCCAGCCGGTGCACGTGGTGTTCTGCGACACCGGCGAGGGCAGCGCCCTCTACCGCTTCGCGCCGGTGGCCACGTAGTCGAAGGGGCGGCACCGCCGGGCCCCGGCGAACAGGGTGTCCGTCGCGCTCAGGGGTGCACCGCGTGGTGCGCGTAGAGATCGCGCAGGAGCGCGATCTCGGCCCCGTGGTGGACCAGCTCGTCGAGGACGTGCAGCGCGAGGTCCAAGGTGTTGGACTCCGCGTAGGGTCCCCACCGCGGGCCGAGGGTCTGCTCCCAGGCCACCTCGGGGAGTGCGGCCAGACCGGCGCGCCAGGCCTGGTAGTGGCCGCCGAGAAAACCGGCCACGTCGTCCGCCCGCCCCGGGAACTCGATGGCGTCCGGCGTGAGTGCACCGTCACCGAAGAGCCAGTTGGCGAATCCGGCCAGACCCAGTCCTCCCACGTGGCCGATCCGCCAGGCGATGGTGGTGATCGGCGCAGGATCGGGGGCCGCGCCGTAGGCCTCGGCGCCGTCCAGACGCCAGCGTCCGTCGGCCCCTTGGCGCAGCGACCAGCAGCCGTCGAAGGGCTCCCAGAAGTACTCGGCGTCACCCAGGCCGCCGAGGCGCGTCGCCAGGCGTTGGAAGACATGGTCGAAGGCATCGACCACGGAAGAACCGAGAGTGCTCATGACCTCCTCCCCGGCCGTTCCTACCGGCAGAGTCTCGCCCGGGGGACGGGTCGGGAACAACCACCGACCACCGGCGCGCACACGTCGACGACGACCGGGCGTGCTCCCGGCCCGCCGCGCTCGACCGCACGGGAGCGACGTCCTCGTCGCGGCCGGTCGGATCAGGGGTCGCTGCGCTCGGCGGTCCGCCGGGCGGCGTGCCGGTGCAGGCGCTCGACCGAGAGCACCGGTGTCCCCTTGGGCGTCACGACGACATCTCCCGGCGTCGCCGAGCCGACAGCGGCGGCGAGCACGCCGGAGTTGGGGACGTGGAGCAACCCCTCGTCGGTGTCAAACGTCACATAGGTGAGGTCCATGCTCCGGACGGTCCCCTCGAAGGGACCGCCGAGGGCCCCCGAGCGCACCCGGACGTGGTCGCCCACCACGAAGGGGTGCGCGGCGATCAGCACGATGCCGGCGAACACGTTGCCCAGCGACTGTTGCGCAGCGATGCCGAGGACGACACCGGTGAGCGCGCCGCCGACGGCCAGCTTCTCGATCGGGACGTTGAGCAGGGCCACGGAGATCACGAGGACCAGCACGTAACCGACGAATGTAGACACCACCCGGACGCCGGCCGCACCGCGCAGCCCGGAGCGGATGACCACGCTGTGGTGGAGGAAGGCCCCGAAGTTGCGCACGGCCGCCGCGCCGAGGATCAGGAACGCCAGCGCGGCGGCCGCGCCGATCAATTGCACGTCGAGACTCTTGCCCCGCACGTTCCCGAAGGTCGCGCCGAGCCCGCCGACGATGACGGCAGCCACCGCGCAAAGCACGGCCCACCGCAGCGCCCGGGCCGCGGCGGGCGAGCGCTCGGTGAACGAGGGGCGTTCGGCGCGCAGGCGTCGCCAGGCGACCCGGCTCAGCCAGGGCATGGAGAACCCCTACCCACGGCGGGCGAGGTTGACACCAGGGCCGGCCCCGCAGTTCGTGGCTACGCACGGCCGATCGTGGGGGTCGGTGCCCGGCCGCGCCCGACCGCAGTGGGTCCGGACGCGGCGGCGCCCGCCGCCGACCGGGGGTCGACGACGGGCGCGGGCCGAGTTGCGGGAGCTAAACGATGGGCGGCGGGTAGACGTCGGCGACGTACCTGTCGACGTCGGCCTCGGGCAGCGCCGAGCGGATGGCCATGATGTAGATGGCGACGCTGAAGCCAGCCAACACGAGCAGGTCCCACCAGAACCCGATGTCCCCATTCCCACCGAGCAGCAGATTCTTGAAGACGCCGATGCCACCGAACACGCCCTTGGTGGCGCCGGAGTCGAAGTTGCCGAAGTAGGAGATCAGGCCCATGCCGATGAGGTAGGGGAAGAGCCACACGCTCGCCTTCCAGTCCATCTTCGGCATCTTGTCGTTCAGGTGCAAGGCGCTGGAGGCCGCGATGATGATGTAGCCGATAGGCCAGCACCACCATGAGTAGCGACACCGTGTTCCAACCCGGACCAGTAGACGATGAAGTTGGCCAGGATGAACGCCAGCGGCGACAAGATGTTCACCGCGGGCAGCCGGTACGAGCGCGGGAGGTTCGGCTTGCTCTTGCGCAGGGCCCCGAGGGCGAGCGGCGCGCCGGCATACATCAGCACCGAGGCCCCGGTGACGATGTTGACGAGCGAAGCCCAGCTCGGGAAGGGCAGCAGGAACAGCAAGCCGACGATGGCGGAGACGATGACGCCGATCACCGGGATCTTGGTCCGCGAGTTCGTCGACTCGAGGGCCTTGGGCACGTAGCCGTTCCGACTCAGGCCGAAGCTGAGACGGGAGGCCGAGGTGAGGTAGATGAGCCCCGTTCCTCCGGGCGAGATGACGGCGTCGATCCGGATGATCCAGGCCAACCAGGCCAGGCCCGCCACGTAGATCACGCGTGTAGAACGGCCCCTGTCCGAGCGGCCCGTCGTCCGCCAGCTTGGCCCACGTGTGGAAGTGGGCGATCGTCGCCGGGTTCAGGGCCCCGATGAAGACGACCTGCAGGAGGATGTAGATCACGGCGCCGATGAGGATGGAGCCGATGACCGCGCGGGGCAGGTCCCGTTGCGGGTTGGCGCTCTCCCCTCCGAGCTGCACGGCCTGTTCGAAGCCGAGCAGGGCGAAGACGATGCCTGCGCCGGGCAAGGCCTTGAGGATTGCCTTGGCCGCAACGTTGGTGCCGCCGGGGGCCCAGAACCCGCCGCCGGCGGTGAAGTTGCCCGAGTGGAAGTGCGTGAACAGCAGCACGATGATGACGATGATCGGGACCAGCACCTTCCAGGTCGTGATCCCGGTATTGGCGCTGGCCAACCACCGGATGCCGATGAGGTTGAGGCAGACGAAGAAGAACATCAGTGCGACAGCGATGCCGATGCCCGCGCCGCTGAGCGTGCCGAGCAGGGCCCCGGGGGCGGGCGGCTTGTACCAGCTGTGCGCCCAAGAGAACAGCGACATGTACTGGATGGTGGCCAAGACCTCGATCGGGGCCACGCTCGCCGCCTGGATGTAGGCGAACCAGCCGAAGGTGGCGCCGGCCAGGCTGCCGAAGGCGTAGTGCGGGAAGCGGCTCGTGCCGCCCGTGACCGGGAACAGGCCACCGAGCTCGGCGTGGACCAGGGCGAGAATGATGACGATGATCGAGGCGAGGACCCAGCCGAGCAGGGCGGACGGGCCCGCCGCGATCAGCGCGGCGAGAGCGCCGAAGAGCCAGCCCGAACCGATGATGGATCCCTCCGAGGCCCACATCAGGCCCAGCAAGCCGACATCTCTGTTGAGGCCTTCGGACTCTAGGGATGCCGTCTGGGTGGGTTGCGGCGCGGTTGCAACCATCTGGGTCCTTTCCGCCCAACCAGCCGCTTCCGTCCGGCGGGCTTTCTGTCCATGGGCCCAGCGAGCTCGCCGGTCCCCCCCTCGTAAAGCGAACCGAAACTACTGCAAGGCACTTGCGCGTGCTCAGGAATCGACCGAGCTCCCCAACGATCGTTTGGCCAGCTCGCCGGGCTGTTCGGCGGGTGCCGGGGGACTCCGCCACCCGGGGGTCCGCGCTGTGCGAACACGGACCGCCCCACCGGCGCGCGCTGTGCGAACGCGGACTGCCCCACGGCCGCGCGCTGTGCGAACGCGGACCGCCCCCCGCCGCGCCGGCTGATCGACTGACGGATCGGCTCTGAGACAATGGAGCGATGGAGAGCGGCCTCTCGCTTCGGCTAGCGGACCCGGGCGATCTCGACCCGCTGCTCGACCTCCTCGGTGCCGGCGCGCGCTACGCGCAGTCCCACGGGATCGACATGTGGCCGGACCGTTTCTCGAGCGACCTGTTGCTCGGTGACATCGAACGGGCGGAGCTGTACGTGGGTCATCTCGACGGCGTGCTGGTCGCCACCCTCACCCACACGTTCGCCGACGTGCCGGTGTGGGGTGCCGACGACGGCCGGGCGAGCTACGTGCACCGCTTGGCCGTGAGCCCGGACCAGCGCGGCGGAGGGCTCGGCCACGAGCTGCTCGCCTGGGCGGGCCGGACCGGCGTCGCCCACGGTCGCCCGCTGCTCCGGCTCGACACCCTGCACGAGAACACGCGGCTGCGCGCCTGGTACGAGCGGTCGGGCTTCGCGCACGTGCGCGACCGCGACATCGACGTCCCGCCCGGTGCCGCCTCGCGCCCGGTCCTGCGGGTCAGCCTCTACGAGCGGCCGGTGGCGCCCCCGACCGCCGACGCCGTGCCGTCATCGGCGAGCGAGGAGATGGCGCGGTGACCGCCGCGCCCATGGATGCGGTCGACGACTGCGGGTTCGTGTTCGACGCGGTGCCGAACGCAGCCGTCCCGGCCGCGCTGCGCACGGCCGCCTCGACGATCGCCGACATCCTGGGCCGCCCCGAGCTGGCCGACGCAGTCGTTCGCCGGCCCGAGCCGACGGTGTGGTCGGCCCTCGAGTACGCCGGGCATCTGCGCGACGTGTTCCTCGCCCAGCGCGACCGGGCGCTGCTGGCCCAGGTGGTCGACACGCCGACCTTCGTGCCCATCTACCGCGACGAGCGGGTGGGACTGGCCCGCTACAACGACGACCGTCCCGACGTGGTGGCTGCCGAGTTGGTGATGGCCGCCGATCTCTTCGCCCGGCTCTTCGAACGCCTCAGCGCCGACCAGCTGGCTCGTCCCTGCATCTACAGCTACCCGGAGGTGGCCGAGCGCGATGTCGGGTGGGTGGGCAGAAACGCCCTGCACGAGGCGATCCACCACCTGGCCGACGTGCGCCGCGTTCTCGACCAGGTCGCCGCGTAACGCGACGCCCGTCGGCTGCGCTACCCCGGCAGCTCGACCACGACGGAGCGCACCACTTTGTCGTGCCAGGCCTGGCGCCGGCGGTCCCAGAGCGGTGAGAGGTAGTCGATGATCAGCGGGATCGCGAACGGGATGTCGAACACGAATAAGATCGCGTCCCGCCCGAGGGCCCGCCAGAAGCCGATCGGCCCGCCGGTTTGGGCGTCGCGTACGGCGATCCGGAGTGCCATCTTGCCGACCGTCTGGCCGCGAGCGGAACCGTTGAGCGCGCCGTAGTAGACGAGCTGCGCCGCGAACGCCACGAGATAGACGACCAGGTACGCGGCCGGAGCCACCGCGCGGGTGCCCAAAGCGTTCACGGGGCCCGTGCGCACAGAGGAGCCGAGCACGGCGAACGTGATGGCGACGAACACGATGATCGCGAATCCGACGATCACGTCGTCGATGAGGATCGCGCAGAGACGCTTCCACCACGGCGCGAGTGGCAGGCCGAGCACGGGGTCCAAGAACGGCGGCGCACCCATGGGATAGGCGCCGGGCGGCGGGCCGTAGCCGGGCGGCGCCGTGCCCCACGCCGGCTGGGCGCCACCCCACGCGGGCGGCGGTGCGCCCCAGGCGTTTGGCTGCCCACCCCAGGCCGGGGGTGGTGCGCCCCATTGCATGGGCGGGCCCTGGGTCTGCGGCGGTGGGTATTGGGTGGGCGGTGCGTAATGGTTCGGCGGACCCTGCGGTGGTGGGTACTGGGTGGGGGGTGCGCCGACCGGCGGCGGCGCCGACCAGGACGGGAACGTGACGGAGGGGTGCGCCTCGGGCGGATACCACGCGCCGTCCGAGGCGATCCACCAACCCGGACCCGGGGGAACGTCGCTCATCGTCGTCACCTCTTGGCTGGCGGCGCGCCCTGCCGACGCGGCGACTGTAGGGGCGTCCACATTTCTGCGGGTGGATCCTCCCTGCTCACAGGCGTTGTCGCCGTCGGCTGGCGTCCAGGGTGGTCGCTCAGGCGGCGAGCGTCAGGAGCTCGTCGAGCATGCGCTGGGGATCGGACCCGAGCGAGAGGTGCCCCTCGCCCTCCTCCAGATGCACCACGGCGCCGGGCACGTGCCCGGCCAGCCACCGGCCGTGGGAGAACGGCACCATCAGATCGTCGCTGCCCTGCCAGAGCGTGACGGGCACGGTGATGTCGTCGAGCGAGAACCCCCAGTCGGCCAGGAACGCGAGGTCGTCGTCGAGCCAGCCGTCGATGCTGGCGCCCACGCCCTGGCGGATCTGCGCCGCCAGGTCTTCTGCCATCCCGTCGGCGAGCGCGGAGGTCGGCCGCGGGGAGGAGGGTGGCCAGGCCCTCGGCCACGCCGTCGGCGGTGACCGACCGGAGCCCCTCCTGCTCTGCTTGCAAGAAGGTGCGCAGGGGGTCCTCTCCGGCGGCCGCGCAGCCGAACTCGTCGAGGTTGGCCTGGCCCATGCCGTCCAGGAACTCGAGTCCCTCTGCGCCCGACGGCGCCAGGCCGGCGATGCACAGGACGCCACGCACGCGGTCAGGCAGCCCGGCGCCGCAGGCCAACGCGTGGGGGCCACCGCCGGACCAGCCGGCGACGAGGCAGCGCCCGATGCCGAGCGAGTCGAGGAGCCGTTCGGTGTCCGCCGTAACGTCGGCGATGCGGCGGCCTGGGTGCCGGGTCGACTGGCCGTAGCCGGCGCGCGAGCTCGTGACGAGGCGCAGCCCGAGGCGGTGCGCACCGTCGGCCAGGCCGGTGAACTGTGTGCACCCTCCCGGCGTGCCGTGGTGGAACAGAAGGGCCGGCCCGTCGGCGGGCCCGCTCACGCAGTACTCGAGCCGGCGACCGTCGGGAAGTTGGAGGAGTTCGAAGTCGCTGATGGCCGCAGTCTCGCATCGGTCGCGTCCGTCATCCACCGCGCCGCGCTCTGCGGGGCCGGGCCCGGCGCGCGCGATGCTGGCGCATGCCCGGACCGCTGGACGACATCACGGTGCTCGAGATCGCCAACTGGATCGCCGCGCCCAGCGCCACTGCGCTCATGGCCGACATGGGGGCGAGCGTGATCAAGGTGGAGCCACCGACCGGTGACTCCATGCGCAGCAAGCTCCGCCAGCCGGTCTGGCCCGAGGGGTTCACGCCGACCGACGTGAGCTTCCAGTTGTCCAACCGGGGCAAGCGGTCCATCGCGGTCGACCTGCGCGACGAGCGCGGCGCGGCGCTCGTGCACCGGCTGGCCCTCGAGGCCGACGTGCTCGTCACCAACCTGCTCCCCGAGCGGCTCACCCGCTACGGCCTCGGCATCGAGGCGCTGCGGGCCGAGCACCCTGCGCTCGTCTTCGCCGTGGTGACCGGGCAGGGCTCGACGGGACCGGAGTCCAACAAGCTGGCCTTCGACACGACGGCCTTCTTCGGCCGGGGCGGGGTCCTCAGCCTCATCGGCGAGCCCGGCGATCCGCCGCACCACCCGCGCCCGGGCCAGGGGGACCACCCGACCGGCCTGGCGCTCCTGATCGGGATCCTGGCGGCGCTGCGCGTCCGCGACCGCACCGGCAAGGGGCAGGTGGTCGAGACCGCGCTCCTGCGCTCGGCCGCCTGGACGATCGGCGTGGACGTGGCCGCCACCCTCGTCGACCGGCGCCAGCCGGGTCGGCGGAGCCGCAAGCAGGCGGTGAGCCCGATGAACACCCGCTACCGGTGTGCGGACGGGACGTGGCTCATCATGAGCTCGCACGACCAGAAGGTCTGGCCGCGCTTCTGCGAGGCGCTGGGCCGCCCCGACCTGATCGCCGACCCCCGTGCCGCGACGCCGGGGGCTCGCTTCGCCAACGGCGAGGAGCTCATCTCGCTGTTCGACGAGGTCTTCGCCGCCCACCCCTACGACCACTGGGCCACCGTCCTCGAGGGGACGGGCATCATCTGGTCCGAGGTGGCGGACCTGCCGACGCTCGTCGACGACCCCCAGGCGCGGGCGATGGGGATGTTCGTAGAGATAGAGCACCCGAGCGCTGGCCGCTTCGACACGCTCCAGGCCCCGTTCTCCCTGTCGCACTCCGAGGTGAACGTGCGGGGGCCCGCCCCCGACATCGGCGACGACACCGACGAGGTGCTGCGCGAGCTCGGGATCGACGGCGACGCAGATCGCCGCGCTGCACGAGGCCGGCGTCGTCGGGCGGAGCGCTCCGGCGACGTAGTCGGACCGGTCAGCCGACGGCGACGGGCGTCGTCGGCTCGGTGCTCGACGGGCCGCGCGCCGGGAGCCCCCGGAGTCTGGGTTCCCGGGGTCGGTGCGTCGGCCGTGCCCGACGGGCTCACCCACACGGCGTCGCCGGGGGAGAGGTGGAGCTCGGCCGCGCCGCCCCGGTTGAGCTGCACCCAGAGCTCGCGATCGTCCGCCAGCCGCAGGTCGACCCGCACCTCGAAGCCGAGATGGGTGACCCGCTCGACGGTGGCCGGGCGGGCGCCGGGGGCCTCGGCGCTGCGGTGCAGGACCAGGTCGTGGGGGCGCACCCAGGCGCCGTCGAGTTCGGTGGCCGGACCGAGGAACTTGAGCACGAACTCGTTGGCCGGGTGGTCGTAGATGTCGGCGGGCGCGCCCACCTGCTCGAGGCGGCCGTCGTTGATGATGGCCAGGCGGTCGGCCACCTCCATCGCCTCCTCCTGGTCGTGGGTGACGAGGACGGTGGTGACGTTGATCTTGGCGTGCAGCTCGCGCAGCCAGATGCGCAGCTGCTTGCGGACCTGGGCGTCGAGGGCGCCGAAGGGCTCGTCGAGGAGCAGGACGCGCGGGCTCGATGGCCAGGGCGCGGGCGAGGGCCATGCGCTGGCGCTGGCCGCCCGAGAGCTGCGAGGGGTAGCGGTCGGCGAACGCGGTCAGCTTCACCAGGTCGAGCAGCTCGTCGACCTTGGCCCGACGTCGGCCTTGGGCAGCCGGCGCACCTCGAGGCCGAAGGCCACGTTGCGCCGGACGGTCAGATGGCGGAACGGCGCGTAGTGCTGGAAGCAGAAGCCGATGCCGCGCTTGCGCACCGGCACGCCGGTCAGGTCCTCGCCGTCGATCTCGACCGTGCCGGTGTCGGGGGTCTCGAGGCCGGCGATGACGCGCAGCAGCGTGGACTTGCCGCCGCCGCTCGGCCCGAGGAGGGCGGTGAGGGAGCCGTTCGGGACCTCGAGGGTCACCCCGTCGAGAGCGACAGCGGATCCGAATCGCTTGGAGACTCCGGCGATTTCGATAGCCATCTCGTCCTCCCTTCTCGTTCTGGTCCGACGACGCCGAAGGCCCAGGACGGCCGAGGGCGATGAGGGCGAGCACGACCGCCCCGGTGAAGGCGCCGATCGGGTCGAGGTTGTCGATGCTGCTCGAGATGAACAGCGTGAGCGTCTGGGTGCGGCCGACGATCGCCCCCGACACGATGGCCACGGCCCCGAACTCGCCGAGGACCCGGGCCGTGGTGAGCGTCATGCCGTAGGCGAGGCCGCGCGGATGGAGGGCAGCGTGATCCGGCGGAACACGGTGACGGGCCCGGCGCCGAGGGTGCGCGCCGCCTGCTCCTGCTCGGTGCCGATCTCCTGGAGGACCGGCAGCACCTCGCGCACGACGTAGGGGAGGGCGACGACGGCCGAGGCCATGACGATGCCCGGCACCGAGAAGATGACCGTGATGCCCCGGGCGGCCAGCCAGTTGCCGAACCAGCCGGTCCGGCCGTAGACGAGGACGAGGGCGAGGCCGACGACGACGGGGGAGAGGGCGAGCGGGATGTCGACCAGGGCGTCGAGCAGCCAGGCGCCCGGGGAAGCGGTGGCGGGCCAGGATGAGGGCGACGCCCACCCCGAAGACGGTGTCGAGCGGGACGGCGATCGACCACGACGAGGAGGGTGAGCCAGCAGGGCGTGCAGTGGCGTCGGTCGTGGTGATGGCGTCCCAGGCCGTGCCGAACCCGTGCTGGAAGGCCCGGTAGAAGACCGAGCCCACCGGGACCACGATGAGGAACGGCCAGGTAGGCGAGGGCGCCGGTGCGCAGCGACGAGCGCGGCGACCAGCCGGACCGTCTCACGGCGCCTCGGTCATGTCGAAGCGCCGGCGCAGGCCACCCGATGCCGAGGAGCAGCACGAGGGCCAGCAGCGAGCAGCACCACCGAGACGGCGGACGGCCGCCGGCAGGTCGCCGCTCTGGGAGAGGCTGAAGATGTAGGCGGACGCGACCTCGGTCTTGAACGGCAGGTTGCCCGAGATGAGCACGACCGAGCCGAACTCGCCGATGGCCCGGGCGAAGGCCAGGCCCGCCCCGGCCAGCATGGCCGGGGCCACGCTCGGCAGGACGATGCGGCGCAGCACGCCGGCGTGCGAGGCCCCGAGCGACGCGGCCGCCTCCTCGGTCTCCCGGTCGAGCTCGGCCAGGACCGGCTGCACCGTGCGCACGGAGAACGGGAGCGTGACGAAGGCCAGGGCCAGCACGATGCCCGCCCGGGTGCCGGCCACGTTGACGCCGAACGGGCTGTCCGGGCCGTAGAGGGTGAGCAGGGTGAGGCCGGCCACGATGGTCGGCAGGGCGAAGGGCAGGTCGATGATGGCCGAGACGACGCGCTTGCCCGACGAACTCGTCGCGCACCAGGACCCAGGCGATGGCCAGGCCGGCGAAGGAGTTGACCACCGCCACGAGCACCGAGCAGACGAGCGTCAGCTTGAGGGCGGCCAGCGACTCGGGTTGGTGACGCTCAGCCAGAAGCCGTGCCAGCCGCCGGTGAAGGCGTTGGTGACGACCGCGGCCACCGGCAGCAGGACGAGCAGGCTCAGGTAGGTGACGGCCAGCGCCGGCCCCGAGCCGCGCCGCGGCAACCGCCGCCACCCGCTCGCCGAGCGGGCGGCGGCGGCGCGTCGTCGCGAGGACGACGTCAGCCACTGGCTGATCAGCTGCTGGTCGTGGGTTGCCCGAGGCGACTGCTCGATCTGGCCACGACCTGCCGGTCGTCGGGTCGAAGAAGGACGTGTTGACCTGGTCCACCCGCCGAGGCTAGCGATGGTGAAGAGCTTCTTCGGCGTGGGGAAGTCGAAGCGGGCGGCGACCTTGGGCAGCACCGGGCGGTAGCCCTGCTCGGCCCAGATCGTCTGGCCGGCGGGCGAGAGCAGGTACTTCACGAAGGCCTTGGCCGCCGTGGGTCCGCCGCCTTGGTGGTGACGGCGATCGGGTTCTGGATGAGGATCGTCTGGGGCGGGGTCACGATCGTGATCGGCTCGCTCTGGTTCTGGGCGTAGATGGCGTCGTCCTCGTAGTCGAAGAGGACGTCGCCCTGGCCCGAGAGGAACGTCTGCAGCGCGGTGCAGGCGCTGGCGGGCTGGGCCACGGTGTTCTTGAGCAGCTTGCCGAGGTAGGCCAGCGCCTGGGCCTTGGTCTTGTCCAGGGCCAGCTGCGCGCCGTAGGCGGCCATGAGGTTCCACTTGGCGCTGCCCGAGCTGAACGGGTTGGGCGTGATCACCTGGACGCCGGGCTTGACGAGGTCGGCCCAGGTCTTGATGTGCTTGGGGTTGCCCTTGCGCACGATGAACGACACGATCGAGTCGGTCACGATGCCCTTGGTGGGGCCGTTGTCCCAGTTCGTGGAGACGAGCCCGGCGGTGACCAGCTTCTGCCATGTCGGGGTCGAGGGAGAAGTTGACGACATCGGCCGGCAGGCCCTGCGGTGACCGAGGTGGCCTGGGTGCCCGACGGGCCGAAGGACTGCGAGAACGTGACGCCCTGGCCGGCCGACGTCTCGTTGAACGCCGCGATCAGCGCCGCATAGGCCGGCTTCGGGCGTGGAGTAGGCGACGAGCGAGATCGTCCCGCCGGCGGCGCCGGCGGGCGGGACAGCGCCGAGCGAGAGGCCGAGGAGTGCGAGGCCGCAGGGCGAGGAGCCCGGAGCGGGGACGGATGGCGGCAATGCGACGGGTTCGTGTCATGGCGCCAGCATGATAGCTGACTAATCCACTCAACATTACAACAGCCTGTAAAGAAGGATGGATTAGTGCGATTAGAGCCGCCCTGACCAGGAGCCTAGCCCGCAGGCGCACGCGTCCGCCGGACGCCGGCGAGGCAGCTACGCGAGCATGGTAGCGAGGGCGTGGACGGCCCGCCACGTGGTTCAGCCGGCGGCGGCTGACGGTCCTTGGCCACCTCGTCGTAGGTCTCGTAGTCCGAGCTGGTGTCGTCGGCGAACTCCCACTCGAGGAGCCCGGCCTCGCCCCAGGCCTGGCGCAGGTAGCCGTTGTTGGCGTCGAGCAGGCCGAGCTTGCGCACGTTGGGGACCAGCTTGGAGAAGAACGCGCCCTGGAACGCCTGCAGGGGCCCCGACTTGAGCTTGCCGGCCGCCTCCATCATGAAGGGGTACAGCTTCTCGACGTCGACCCCCAGGCGCTCCCAGACCTCGGGCGTGGTGGCCCGCGACCGGTTGCGCAGCGTGTTCTCGAGCAGGAACTCCTGGCGGTCCTTCAGCTCGGCCTCGCTCATGTCGCCGTAGAACTCCGAGAGCGTGATGATGCCGAAGGCCACGTGGCGGGCCTCGTCGGACATGACGTAGCGCAGGAGCTTCTTCAGCAAGCGGCTCCTCGGTGCGCCGGTGCATGTCGCCGAAGGCGGCGAGGGCCAGGCTCTCGATGATCACCTGCATGCCGAGGTAGGCGATGTCCCACCGGCTGTCTTCGAGGAGCGCCAGGATCTGGCCCTCGAGGAACGGGCTCATCGGGTAGGCCTCGCCGACCTTCTCGTGCAGGTACCGGGCGAAGACCTCGGTGTGGCGCGCCTCGTCCATCGTCTGGGTGGCCGCGTAGTAGCGGGCGTCGATCCAGGGCACCGTTTCGACGATCTTGGCGGCCGTCATCATGGCGCCCTGCTCGCCGTGCATGAACTGGCTGAGCGACGCCTTCAGCTGCTCGAGCCCGAGCGCGATGTACTCCTTCTCGCCCCAGCTGGCGATCGGGGAGCCCGGGATCGTGGCCGGCCTCGCGGAAGAGCCGGGCCTGCGCCGTGTCGAGGTCGACCTAGCTTCTCGGGGTCGACCTCGGTCGACCAGTCGAGGTCGGTCGCGCTCTGCCACTGCGAGGCGGCGCCGCGGTTGTAGAGCTTGACCAGCTGCTCGCGGGAGCGCTCGTAGTTCCACACGTAGATGCGGTCCGCGTGGTCGTGGACCACCTTGAACGCCTCAGCCATCACGTCGCGCGATGGCAGTTCGGGCGCGTCGGGCATGCCGAGCATGGTCATGATGCTCCTTTGGGGGTGGAAGGCGGGTTCGAAGGGTTGGGGGAATCCGGGGTGTCGCCGAAGCTGGCCACGATGCGGGCGATGAGGGCGTCCCAGCCGTCGGCGGGCGGGCCGGGCAACCCCGAGCCGCGGTGGAGCATCAGGCCCATGCTCACGATGCGCACGAAGAAGAACACGGCCTCGGGGTCGAGGTCTGGCGCGACGGTGCCGTCGTCGACGGCGGCCTGGACGAGGGGAGCGACGCGCCGGTGGAGCTCGGTCTCGGCATCGGCCAGGGCCTGGGCCACGTCGGGTTCGCGCCGCGCCACGACGAGGGCCTCGAGCCGCATGGCCTCGGCGTCGCTCAGCGACCGGCGGCGAACGGTGGCCCCGCGCACCAACAGATCGGCGACGCGGTCCGTGCCCTCCGGCGGCATCCGCTCGATGGAGCGGCTGACGACGGCCTCGCGGAGCAGCTCGTTCTTCGAGCGGAAGCGGCCGTAGACGGCGCCGGTGGAGACCCCCGCCTCGCGGACGATGTCGAGGATCCGGGTCCCGTCGTAACCCTGGCGGGCGAAGACGCGGGCGGCGGCGTCCAGCAGCTGCTCGCGGAGCGGATCGGCCGCCCGGACCACTGCGTCGGCTGGTTGCGTCACTGATGGCGAGAATAAAACTTATTCGCGCCGGAGTCAAAGCATTTGGCGGCGCGTTGGTGTTCTTTCGGACGGCGGCGCGGCTACCGTCATGGGCCGGGCAGCGGGGCCCGGCGGCGAGGGACCATTGTTGCTACAGGCCCGGTTGGCCCGGCCCGATGGCCCGCCGACATGCTGCGCCGAGCGCGAGAAGTCGTGGCAATCGAGAGAGCAACGGTTCCCGGTGGTCGACTTTCATCCCACTTCCGAATTTGACGAGTTGGTGGCGCAATTGGCCACCCCTCATCGGGCCCAGCGGGCGTACTGGCACCTGGTGCTGAGTGGTCCCTCCGCCCTCCCGGCGGTGCGTCGTGGCTTGACCGACACCAACGCCGACGTCCGGTACCACTGCGTCCAGGCTCTCGACCATCTGGTCGACGAGGATTCGTTCCCCCAGCTCATCGAAATGCTCGAGGACGACCACTGGCGGGTTCGCCTGGGCGCGCTGCATGCGCTGGCCTGTGATCGGTGCAAGGAGAACGTCTGCCGTCCCGCGAGGGATGCTGTTCTGCCACCCGCGATCGCGCTCTTGCGGACAGATCCGGAGAAGCACGTCCGAGCCATGGCGGCAGAGGTGGTGGGTCGGTGGGTGCACACGGATGCATCGGCGGGGGCGGCCCTTGTCGCCGCCCGGGATGCCGACGGTGACCCCGCCGTCCGCAAGAAGGCCGGCTGGTATGCGCCCGGTGGCCCGATCCACGGTAGGACCAGGCCCAAGGCGGCGCGCCGGGCGACGGCCCAATAGCCACATCGACGCCGCCGTTGGGGTGAATCAGCGATGTCGGGCGGAGGCCAGCGGACGATCGTCGCCGGGCCGACATCGCCGCGGACGAGCGGCACCGTTCGCCGCGTCCCCGCCCGTGCCCTTCGGGCGCCGCCTGAAACCGGGTGCGGTATCAGGGGTTCGTTGATACGAAATTGACGCGCCGGACGCCGGTGTTCACGTCGCGTTGATCGTTGCGGCCGCACGCTGGGGAGGTGGCGGACTTCCTGGCGGTGTTGGGCATTGCGGCGTTCTGTGCGGTGATGCTCGGACTCATCTGGGCCTTGGAGCGGGTGTGAACGCCGTCCAGGGCCTGCTCCTCGGCGTCTCGATCGTCGTCTTCATCTACCTCGGCATCGCCCTGTTCAAGCCGGAATGGTTCTGAGTGGGCTACTTCTGGACCCTCGTCGCGCTCATCGTCACCCTCGGGCTGACCTGGCGCTACCTCGGTTCGTACATGGCGGCGGTCTTCGACGGCCGGGTCCACTTCTTCGGCTTCGTCGAGCGCCCCGTCTACCGGCTACTCGGCACGAGCCCCGAGCAGGAGCAGACCTGGAAGCGCTACGCGGGCTCGCTCATCATCTTCTCGGCCGTCTCGATCCTGTTCACCTATGTCATCATCCGCCTCCAGGGGTCCCTGCCGCTCAACCCGCAGCACTTCGACGCCGTCGGGCCCGGATTGAGCTTCAACACCGCCGCCTCGTTCGTCACCAACACGAACTGGCAGAACTACGGCGGCGAGACGACGATGTCGTACTTCTCCCAGATCGGCGCGCTCGACCGTCCAGCAGTTCGTGAGCCCGGCCGTCGGGATCGCGGTCGCCATCGCGCTCGTCCGCGGCTTCGCCCGCCGCAACTCGCCGACCATCGGGAACTTCTGGGTCGACGTGACCCGCTGCATCCTCTACATCCTCCTGCCCGTCGCCTTCGTCTTCGGGATGATCTTCGTGGGCCAGGGCGCGGTCGAGACGCTGGCCGGTCCGGTCATGATCCACAACTCGCTGAACGGCGTGACCCAGACGATCGCCGCGGGGCCCGATCGGCTTCATGGAGGCCATCAAGCAGCTCGGCACCAACGGCGGCGGCTTCCTGAACGCCAACTCGGCCACCACGTTCGAGAACCCGACGCCGCTCACCAACTTCCTCTCGATGTACCTGCTGCTGTCCATCCCCTTCGCCCTCACCTACACGTTCGGCAAGATGGTCGGCAGCGTCCGCCACGGCGTGGCCCTCCTGTTCGCCATGGTGATCATCTTCGGCACGCTGGGTCGGCTTCACCAGCTTCGCCGAGCACCAGGGCAACCCGGCCGTGGCGGCCGCCGGCGTCCACCAGACGACGGGCAACACCGAGGGCAAGGAGTCGCGCTTCGGCGACACCACCACCGCCCTGTTCGCCGTGTCTTCGACCAGCACCTCCACCGGCTCGGCCGACGGCGCCTACGACTCGTTCACGCCGATCGGCGGCTTCGGCCTCCTGACCGGGATGATGCTCGGGGAGGTGACGCCCGGGGGCACCGGGAGCGGTCTGTACACGATCCTGCTCTTCGCGATCATCGCCGTGTTCATCGGCGGCCTGATGATCGGGCGAACACCGGAGTACCTGGGCAAGAAGATCCAGGCGCGCGAGGTGAAGATCGCCGGGTTCGGCATCCTCGTCATGCCGATCATCGTGCTCGTGATCACCGGCATCGCCGTGTCGATCCATGCCGGGCGGGCCGGCCCGCTCAACGGCGGTCCCCACGGCTTCACCGAGATCCTCTACGCGCTCACGTCGCAGGGGAACAACAACGGCTCCGCCTTCGGCGGCCTGACCGGCAACACCACCTTCTACAACGTGGTGGGCGCCGTCGACATGCTGCTCGGCCGGTTCGCCATCATGATGCCCGCCCTGGCCCTCGGTGGGGCGCTCGCCGCCAAGAACATCGTCCCGGCCAGTCTCGGGACGTTCCGTACCGACAACACCATGTTCGTCGGCCTGACTCATCGGCGTGATCATCATCGTCGGCGGCCTCACCTTCTTCCCGGCCATCTCCCTCGGGCCGATCGTCGAGCAACTGAGCCACGGGAAGTTCTTCTGATGACCATCGTCCAACCCCCCGACGACCCGACCGCCGGCGGCGTCGCCACGGCCGTCCCGCCGGCCGGCGACACCGCCACCGTCCCCCACGGCGTCGCCCAGGCGGCGAGCCTGTTCGACCGGGCGATCCTGCGCCAGGCGCTCGTCGGCTCGTTCAAGAAGCTCGACCCCCGGATCCAGGTGAAGAACCCGGTGATGTTCGTCGTGCTGATCGGGACGATCGTCACCTTCATCGAGTCGATCGCCCACCCGGGCAAGTTCGACTGGTCCATCACGATCTGGCTGTTCCTCACCGTCCTGTTCGCCAACTTCGCCGAGGCGATGGCCGAGGGGCGAGGCAAGGCCCAGGCCGACACCCTGCGCAAGATGCGCTCCGAGACCCTGGCCCGCCGGCTGCTCGACGACGGCACCGAGGAGCTGGTGGCGGCCGCCGCGCTCGGCGAAGGGCGACCTCGTGGTCTGCGAGGCCAACGACGTGATCCCCTCCGACGGCGAGATCGTCGAAGGGGTCGCCTCGGTGGACGAGTCGGCCATCACCGGCGAGTCGGCGCCGGTGATCCGCGAGTCGGGCGGCGACCGGTCGGCGGTGACCGGCGGGACCAAGGTGCTCTCCGACCGGATCGTCGTCCGGATCACGGCCGAGCCCGGCAAGACCTTCCTCGACCGCATGATCTCGCTCGTCGAGGGCGCCAACCGGCAGAAGACGCCCAACGAGATCGCGCTCACCATCCTGCTCGCGGTCCTCACCATCGTCTTCCTGCCGGTCGTCGTCGTCCTCGACCCCTTCGCCGTCTTCTCGGGGGCGACCGTGTCCGTCGTCATCCTCGTCTCCCTCCTCGTCTGCCTGATCCCGACCACGATCGGCGCGCTGCTCTCGGCCATCGGCATCGCCGGCATGGACCGCCTGGTGCAGCGCAACGTCCTCGCCATGAGCGGCCGGGCCGTCGAGGCGGCGGGCGACGTCCAGACGCTGCTGTTGGACAAGACCGGCACGATCACGCTCGGCAACCGCATGGCGTCTCGCTTCGTGCCGGTCGGCGGCCACACCGAGCAGGAGCTGGCCGACGCCGCCCAGCTTGTCGTCGCTGGCCGACGAGACGCCCGAGGGCCGGTCCATCGTCGTGCTGGCCAAGGAGCAGTTCGGCCTGCGCGAGCGCGAGCTCACCGGCGACCACACCTTCGTGCCCGTTCTCCGCCACCACCCGGATGTCGGGCCTCGACGTCGACGGCCGCCAGATCCGCAAGGGCGCCGCGGACTCGGTGCGGCCTGGGTCGTCCGCCCAGGGCGGCAGCGTCCCCGTCCGAGCTCGACGGCGTCGTCGACGGCTTCGCCCGGGCGGGGTCGACCCCGCTCGTCGTCGCCGACGGGCCCGAGATCCTGGGCGTGATCGAGCTGAAGGACGTCGTCAAGCAGGGCATCGCCGAGAAGTTCGCCGAGATGCGCGCCATGGGCATCCGCACCGTGATGATCACGGGCGACAACCCGCTCACCGCGGCCACGATCGCCGCAGGAGGCCGGCGTCGACGACTTCCTGGCCGAGGCCACCCCCGAGACGAAGATGGAGCTCATCAAGTCCGAGCAGGAGGGCGGGAAGCTCGTCGCCATGACCGGCGACGGCACCAACGACGCGCCGGCCCTCGCGCAGGCCGACGTCGGGCGTGGCCATGAACACCGGGACGACCGCCGCCAAGGAGGCCGGGAACATGGTCGACCTCGACTCGAACCCGACCAAGCTGATCGACGTCGTCGAGATCGGCAAGCAGCTGCTGATCACCCGCGGCGCGCTCACCACCTTCTCGATCGCCAACGACGTGGCCAAGTACTTCGCCATCATCCCGGCGCTGTTCGTCGCCACCTACCCGCAGCTCAAGACGCTCAACATCATGAAGCCTGCACAACCCGCAGAGCGCCGTGCTCTCCGCCGTGATCTTCAACGCGCTCGTCATCGTCGCCCTCATCCCGCTCGCGCTGCGCGGCGTGAGGTTCCGGCCCGCGGCTCCGCCGCCGATCCTGCGGCGCAACGTCTGGATCTACGGCGTCGGCGGGATCATCGCGCCGTTCATCTTCATCAAGCTGATCGACCTCATCCTGACCGCCCTCCACGCCTACTGATCATGTCCGCCTTCCTTACCCACCTCCGCCGCTCCTTCGTGCTGGCGATCATCGCCACCGTCTTCTTCGGCTTCGCCTACGCCTTCCTCGGCACCGGCGTCTCCCAGCTCCTCTTCAAGCACCAGGCCGACGGGTCGATCACCGCCAACGGCTCCACCCTCATCGGGCAGAACTGGACCTCCAACACGTTCTTCCACGGGCGGCCCGACGACACCGGGCCCTACGCGGCGAGCAAGAAGAACGACATCGCCGGCGGGGACAACCCCCTCGCGGCCAACGGCTTCTCGGGGGAGTCGGGCGCCACCAACCTGGGGCCCCGCTCGAAGGTCCTGCTGGCCCACACGAAGGCCCTCGTCGCCTACTGGCACGCCCGCGGGGTCGACCCGACGCCGGACCTCGTGACCACGTCGGGCAGCGGCTATGACCCCGACATCACGCCGCAGGACGCCCTCGTCCAGATCCCGATGGTGTCCAAGGCCACGGGGATCTCGCCGGCCCGGCTGCGGACGCTGATCGCCTCGGTCTCCCAGGGCGAGCAGCTGGGCTTCCTCGGCTCCTCCATCGTCGACGTCCTCCAGCTGAACGAGGCCCTGGCCGCGCTCAAGTGAGGGCCGGGCGGGCTCTCGGTGCCCGGGCGCGGGCACCGGGCCACGACGGTTCGTTTTGGACGTATGTTCGACGTGGTGCGCGCTCGACCCGAGCCCCCCGGGGAGCCCGAGCGGTAGTGCGACGGACCATTCGGCGGCGACATTGTGAGCGTGCCTCGCCTTCCTCGTCTCCGCCGCACTCTCGCACTCGCGACGCTCGCCGCCGTGAGCTGGCTCGCCCCGGGTGCGGCGGCGTCCGCCGCGCCGGCGACGCCCGGCTCGGTGATCCAGGCCGCCAAGGCGGCGGTCGCGACCCAGACCGGGGTCCACGTGCAGTTCGTCGCCCGCTCGCACACGACGTCGAAGACGGAGGAGATCGTCGCCGACCTCGGGCGCACGAGCGGTGAGGAGACCATCTCGTTGGGCTCGGCCCGCCTGGCGATCAGGGTCACGCCCACCCGCGGCTACGCCAGCGGGAACGTCTCGGGACTGACCACGCTGTTCGGCCTCACCCCGGCCCAGGCGAAGAAGGCCGGCTCGGACTGGGTGACCTGGAAGTCGGGCACCACCCAGTACGGCGACCTCAAAGAAGACGTCACCATGTCGTCGGTCAACGCCCTGTTTCCCAAGGCCAGCGGCACGAAGCTGTCCGACAGGATCACCGACGGCGCCGCGCTGTTCGCCCTCACCTGGACGGTGGCGGCCTCCGGGTCCACCCCCAAGCTGATCAACACGCTGACCGTGTCGGCCACCGGGCCCACCCTGCCGGTCGTCGCGACGTCGACCGAGTCGGACGGCACCAACGCGACGACGACGCTGTCTCGGTGGGACGAGCCGGTCGTCGTCGTCGCGCCGTCGGCCGCGTCGATCGATCGCGTCCGCCAAGGTCACCGGTTGAGCGGCCGGTGGAACCACAGGCCGCCCCGGGACCCTCAGCTGGCGTCCGCCACCAGCTGGTAGCCGACGCCGGGCTGGGTGCGCAGCATCGTGCCGGCGTCGCCGAGCTTGCGGCGCAGCCGGTGCGCGTAGACCCGCAGGTACTGCGACTCGCTGCCGTAGCCGGGACCCCACACCCCGGCCAGGATCATGTGGTGGGTGCAGACCTTGCCCGCGTGCCGGGCCAGGAAGACCAGGAGGTCGAACTCCTTGGCCGTGAGGTCGAGGTCCCGGCCGCCGACCCTCGCCATGTGGTGCACCAGATCGACGGTGAGGTCGCCCACGACCAGCTCGCTCGGCGAGTCGCTCGGGCGCGGGCCGCGGCGCAGCGCCACGCGCAGGCGCGCCTCGAGCTCGGCCATGCCGAAGGGCTTGGTGATGTAGTCGTCGGCGCCGAGGTCGAGGGCGGCCACCTTGCGCTCCTCGCCGGCCGTGGCGGACAGCACGATGATGGGGACCGTCGAGAACTGCCGGACGCGGCGGCACACGTCGACGCCGTCCATGTCGGGCAGGCCGAGGTCGAGGACGATCACGTCGGGTTGGGCGAGCGAGGACTGGGTGACGCCCTCGGCGCCGCTGCGGGCCAGCTCGACCTCGTAGCCGCGGGCGGACAGGCCGATGCGCAGGGCCCGCAGCAGCGCCTCGTCGTCGTCGACGACCAGGATCTTCGACACGGGCGCTCAGGCCACCTCGGCCGGCACCGCAGCCAGCGCCATGGTCACCGAGAAGCGGGCGCCGCCGTCGGCGGGGGAGTCGAGCGCGATGTGCTGGCCGTGGGCCTCGGTGAAGGTCTTGGCGATCGTGAGGCCGAGCCCGGCCCGCCCGGCCCCGCTGCGGCGGTTGAACATCTGGAAGATGTGCTCGCGCTCTGTCTCGGGGACGCCGGTCCCGCGGTCGCGCACGGCGAGGCGCACGTGATCGCCCTCGACGGTGGCGCCGCACCTCGACCGCGGTGCCCGCCGGCGCGTGCGCCAGCGCGTTGTCGATCAGGTTGGCCAGCACCTGGACCATGACGAGGGGGTCGACGTCGACGAGCGGCAGGTCGCACGGGGACGTCGGTGCGCAGCGAGGCGAGCCCGGGCGACGTGCCGAGGGCGAGCGTGGCCTCGGCCACCAGATCGGCGACCGACGTCGACTCGCGCCGCAGCTCGAGGGTCCCGGCCTCGATCCGCGTCATGTCCAAGAGATTGGTCACGAGGCGGGCCAGCCGGTCGGACTGCTGCTCGATGAGTTCCAGGAGCTCCTCGCGGTCGTCGGCCGCCAGCGCCTCGTCGCTGTGCCGCAGGGTGGAGACGGCCGTCTTCACCGAGGCGAGCGGGGTGCGCAGGTCGTGGGAGACGGCCCCCATGAGGGCGCGGCGCCACCGGTCCACCTCCTCCAGCAGGTCGGCCCGCAGCACCTGCTCGTAGAGCTGGGCGCGCTCGATGGCGAGCGCCGCCTGGTTGGCGAAGGTGTGCAGCAGGTCGCGTTCGTGGGCGTCGAGGACGCCGCCGGCGAGCACCACCAGGCCGACCGGCCGGCCGTTGGCCGACAGGGCCACGCGCGTGAACAGCTCGCGTGCCCTCGCTGCGGGTGAGGCTCTCGGGCCGACCCGGCGCCGGCGACAGCGCGGCCCGCTCGCCGTCGGTGAGGGGCTCGCCGGCGCTCGCCACCTGGCGCAGCGCGTCGCCCTCGGGCAGGAGGACCGTCACCCAGCGGGCGTCGAAGTTGGTGCGGATGGTCTCGGCCACGACGCCCAGGAGCTCGGCCAGGCCCTGCCGGGCGATCAGCGCGTCGGAGAGCTGGTAGAGGTGCCGGGTGACCTCGTCGTGGCGTCGGGCCTCGGCCCGCGCATCGCGCAGCGACGCGACGACGCGGGCCACCAGCGCCATGACGACGACGTAGACCACGAGGGCCACCCAGTTCGAGGCGGTGCCGACGGTGAGCGTGTTGTAGGGGGGGATGAAGAAGAGGTCGAAGGCGAAGAAGCCGGCGACGACCGCCACCGCGCCGGCCCGGAAGCCGCCGAGGATCACGCCGAGCACGACCGGGACCACCAGCACCAGGGCGGCCGTGGCCTGCGCCAGGTGGCGGCGGTCGGCCACCATGACCGCGCTCAGGGCGGCGATCGCCGCCAGGGCGACCGCGGCGCCGAGCAGATCCCGGCGGAGCGACGGCGACATGGGCCCCTTTCGTGTCCGAAGTGTCATGGTAGGTCCGTGACGCCACACGGTGGTCGGCCGTGATCCCGCTCTCGGGCGACAACGGCGGCGCCGGCGTCCCCGACGACGCCGTCGACGTCCGGCCCGCCGGTCAGTTCCGCCTCTACCTCGGCTCGGCCGCCGGCGTCGGGAAGACCTGCGCCATGCTGGACGAGGGCTGGCGCCGCCACCAGCGGGGGACCGACGTCGTGATCGGCCTGGTCGAGACCCACGGGCGGGCCCACACGGCCGAGTTCATCCGGGACCTGCCGGTGGTGCCGAGAAAGACGATCGAGCACCGCGGCGCCGAGTTCACCGAGATGGACCTCGCGGCGGTGCTCGACCGCCGGCCCGAGGTGGTCCTCATCGACGAGCTGGCGCACACCAACGTGCCCGGTTCCGGTCCCCACGAGAAGCGCTGGGAGGACGTGCTCGAGATCCTCGACGCCGGGATCGCCGTGATCTCGACCGTCAACATCCAGCACGTCGAGTCCCTGGCCGATGCGGTCGAGCGGATCACGGGCGTCGCCATCCGCGAGCGGGTGCCGGACTGGGTGGTGCGCAAGGCCGACCAGCTCGAGCTCATCGACTCCTCGGCCGACCAGCTGCGCCGCCGCATGCTGCACGGCAACATCTACCCGGCCCACGCGCGTGCCCGCCGCGCTCAACGGGTTCTTCCGGACCGAGAACCTGGTGGCGCTGCGCGAGCTGGCCCTGCGCTTCGTGGCCGACGAGGCCGACGAGGAGCTGCTGCGGTTCCTGGCCAGCCAGCACCCCGGTGCCGTGTGGGAGACCGCCGAGCGGATCATGGTGGCGGTGAGCGCCTCGCCCGGCGCCGACGCGGTGGTGCACCGGGCCGCGCGGATCGCCAGCCGGGTGAAGGGCGACCTGCTGGCCGGTCACGTGAGCACCGAGGAGCAGCGAGGACCCCGAGCGGCTGGCCGCGCTGCGCCGGCTGGTCGACGACGTGGGTGGCGTGTGGCACGAGATCCCGGGCGACGACGCGGCCAAGGCCATCGTGGCCTTCGCCCGCGAGCACCAGATCACCCAGATCGTCTTCGGCGCGCGGCGCCTCACGCGCCTGGCCGAGCTCCGCCGCGGCTCGGCGGTGCGGCGGCTCCTGCGCGAGGCGGCGGACGCCGGCATCGACGTGCACGTGATCGCCCGCAGCACGGAGCGGGCGAAGGAGTAGGGCCACCGGCCGCTGAGTGCCGGCGTCTGATCGGCCCGCGTCCGGCGGTTACGGTCGCGCGCCGTGAGCTCGATCTGGGTGGAGAGCCTGGGCCGCAACTTCGAGGGCGCCCTCGGCCTGCTCGAAGCGGCGATCCGGGACTGCACGGACGAGCTGTGGGGGGCGAGCATGTGGGTGGTCCCGGCTCGCGACGCCGTCGTGGAGCCCACCGGCGCCGACGGATCGCCCGTGAGCGACCCCGCCGCCCGCCAGGCGCTCCTCCAGCGGCACTCGACGCCGTGGGGCATCGCCTGGCACGCCCTCGAAGTTCTCGACTACGACCTGGCCGGCGAGTTCGGCCCCTGGGCTCCACCAGCCCCGTTCACCGGGAAGGCCCATTGGCGGGAGCTCCTGACGTTGCCGGTGCCGTGGTCGCGACCCGAGCTGCTCGGGTACCTCGACTACTGCCGACAGCGGGCGCGAGACACGCTGTCGGATATGACCGACGAGAAGGCGGCGACGCCCCTGCCGCCGGCCCACCGCTACCGCGGGCGACCGTTCGCCTGGGAGCTGACGGCGCTCCCGCTCCACACCGTCGAGCACGCCGCCCAGATCCGGCAGTTCATCACCGCCGGCGGCGTGGCGCCGGGGGCCGAGGTCGTCTAGCCCCGACCTCCGCGCCGGGTGTCTCGGGGGTTGCCGTGCCCGGGCGCGAGCACCGGAGCGGTCGTGGCCTCGCCCACCCGGCGGGTGAGGACGGCGTCGCAGGTGGGATCGCCGCACTCGCAGACGAAGCGGTCCGTGATCACGTCGGGATCCGCGTCGGCCCACGGTCGCTCGCAGTAGCCGCGCACCTGGGCGGCGACCGCCTCGTTCATCTCGCGGAGCAGCCGCCGTCGCTCCTGGCGCGTGACGGCGACCGGCCCCGCCGCCAGCGTCGCGGCGAACAGCCGCTGCACGGCGTCGGCGATCTCGGCCGCCCCTTGGGAGCCGTCGACGACCAGCGCCGGCACGTCGTGCTCGAGTGCGTCCCGCTCGGTCACCTCGCGCAGGTGCCGGTAGAGCGTGAGGCGACCCCCGGTCGTCCCGAGGGCGGCCAGCTGCGCGTCCTGGAACTCGCGCGGTGGGCAGCAGCCACACGGCCTGCGAACGGGGGGCCAGCCCCGACGAGACCGCCCAGGCCGGCAGCGTCGTCCCCTCGGCCAGGATGAGCGGCGCGTCGGGGAGCACGCGCAGGTCGTCGATCACCATGGGCTCCCGTTCGCGCTGGAGCGACATCTCGACCATCTCCGCCAGGGTCGATCGTTCCCAACGTTCGCCGGGCGACAGGGACTCCCAGCGCAGGGCGGCCGCGTGCCGCTCGGCGAGGGCGCGGTCCCGGTGCACCCAGGTCCGGGTGTCGGCGCGGTAGAGGCGCAGGCCGTGGCGGCGCGCCAGGAGCGTGGCGACGGTGGTCTTGCCGGCGGCGGGCGGTCCGCCGATCCACAGCACGTGCTGCATGCGAGGGGCCCGGGTCAGGGGGTCTCGAGCCGGAGACCGGCCTGCGCCCCGGAGAGCAGGTGCCCCCGGATCGCCGCGGCGATCTCGTTCATCCGGTCCTCGCGCACGCAGCGTTCCTCGGGCACACCCAACTGGGAGAAGATCCGTGGGCCCATCAGCTCCGCGGGCTGGTCGGCCCGGCGGGGGATGACGTGGACATGGACGTGCGGGTGCCGGGGATCCTCGGCGAACTGGGCCACGTAGGTCTTCACGCAGCCGACCGCCTCGCGGAGGGCCGCGGACACGGCCCGGACGAGCGGCCCCAGGTCGCGCGCCTCGTCGTTGGTCATATCGGCGAGGGCGGTGATGTGGCGGCGGGCGACGAGCACCAGCCACCCGTCGACCGCCGTGCCGTAGGCGTGCGCGACGTCCCAGGACCCGCTCCGGGCGATGAGTTCCCAGGGAGCCGCCTCCCCGCTGTCGCGGCGCGCCGCCAGCTCGCAGGTGTGGCAGCCGGTCACCGCGGTGGCGACCCCGGCCGCGGCGTCCGGCGCCGTCAGTCCGCCAGGGCCTGGTAGACGAGGGCGCGCAGCTGGGCCCGGAACGGGTAGGTGGCCGACGGCATGAGCTGGGTCATGAAGATGGCCGCCAGATCCTCCACCGGGTCGACCCAGAAGGCCGTGCTGGCCGCGCCGCCCCAGTAGTACTCGCCGGCCGAGCCCGCCATCGCGGTCGCGGCCGGCCCCCCTCCGACCGCGAACCCGAGGCCGAAGCCGACGCCGGTGAAGCCGGCCTCGCCGAAGCCGCCGGTCGCCATGGCCGAGAGGTCCGCCCCGCCGGGCAGGTGGTTGACCGTCATGAGCTCGAGCGTCTTGCGACCGATGATCCGGTGCCCGTCGAGCTCGCCCTTGCCGAGGAGCATCTGGCAGAAGCGAGAGGTAGTCGCCGGAGGTCGACACGAGGCCGCCCGCTCCGGACAGGTAGGCCCGCGAGCGCCGGTAGGCGCTGGTGGCCGGGTCGTCCATGAGCTCGGGGGCCTGGCCCGGCGAGTAGCGGTAGCAGGCGCTGAAGCGCTCCTCGGCGGCGTCGGGCACCACGAAGCCGGTGTCGACCATGCCGAGCGGTTCGAAGATCTCGGCCTCGAGGTAGTCGTCGAACCGGCGGCCCGAGATGATCTCCACCAGACGGGCGCAGACGTCGGTCGACAGGCCGTAGTTCCAGGCGGTGCCGGGCTGGAACTTGAGGGGCTGGTCGGCCAGCAGCTCGCAGACGCCCTCGAGCGTGAGGCCGCCCCCGGCCGCCTCGCGGACCGAGGCAAAGCCCTGGTCGATCGGGTTGGGGCCGGCGAAGCCGGGGAGCCCGGTCATGTGCATGAGGGCGTCGCGGATCGAGATCGGGCGGTCGGCCTGATGCAGCTTGATCGACCCGTCCTTCTTCACGACGCCGACCTTCTGGCCCTTCCACGACGGGATGTAGCGCTCGACCGGGTCGCTCAGCTGGAAGGCGCCCTTCTCGTAGAGCTGCATCGAGCGCGATCGAGGTGATCGGCTTGGTCATCGAGTAGATGCGCCAGACGGTGTCCTCGGTCACGACCTTGTTGCGCTCGCGGTCCATTCGGCCGAGCGAGCGGAAGTAGGCGACGTTGCCGCCCCGGGTGACCGTGATCTGGCAGCCGGCGATCTTGCCGGTCGAGACGTAGCCCTTGTCGAAGTGGTGGGTGATGCGCTCGAGGCGCGACTGGCTGAACCCGGCGGCTTCCGCGTCGACCTTCATGGTGTGCCCTCCCCGCGCCGTCGACCGCGGGCGAATCTGACCCGCGGGATGCGCAGCCCGAGGCTACCCCGGCACCGTCGTGCTGGCACGGGGTGGTGACACGGGGTGCCCCCCTTGGGGGGTCTTCGGGCGTCCGTCAGGCTGTCTCGAACGGGGACGACAGGAGGGGGACGTGCGCCTGATGGCTATCCGAGCCGACCTCCCGTGAGCGGCGGGGTCTTTGGGCTGGCCGGCTACCGGTTCGCGGCGACGTGGCGCGCCCGCTTCCCCGCCTACCTGACGCTCGTCCTGTTGATCGGGGCGGTGGGCGGTCTGGCGATGGGTGCGGTGGCTGGTGCTCGGCGGACCCAGTCCTCGTACCCCACGCTGCTGGCCTCGACGAACCCGGGCGACATCGGCCTCGGCACCGCCATTTTGAACCCGTTGGTCGGCAACGGGTCCGGGTACAACCCGCGGATCCTGCACCAGCTGGCCCGGTTGCCCCACGTCGAGCACGTGGCGAGCGAGGTCGGCGTCGACATGGAGCCCCTGGCGGCCAGCGGTGCGCCGAGGAGCGGCGGCGACTTTCTCCCCGTCTCGGCGGGCAACGCCGCAGGCAGTGTCGGTGGTGAGTTCTTCAGCGCCGACCGCCTCGTCATCACGGCCGGTCGTCTGCCCGACGTGGACAAGGCGGACGAGTTCATGACCCTGGCCGCGACGGCCAAGTTCTACGGCTGGCACCTGGGCGAGGTCATCCCGATGGGGATCTACACCAACCAGCAGACCGAGTCACCCGCCTTCGGCACGGCGCGTGTCCGGCCGTTGCGCACCGTCGACATGAAGCTCGTCGGCATCGGCCTCCAGGCGACCTCGATCGTGGAGGACGACGTCGACTTCTCTTCTGAGCTGGCGGTGCTCACGCCGGCGCTCGACGCGATCGGTGCTCTCGTGCTGCGTCAACTTCACGCTGACCGAGCTCAAGGTCGAGGATCCGGCGGCCAACTTGGAGAGTGTCGAGGCCGACCTGTCGAAATTCTCGAACGTCACCAGACGCGATCCCGCTCACCTACGGTGCCGTCGACGCGGAACTCGCTCGGGAAGGCCGAGCGCGCCGTCAAGCCCCTGTCCCTGGCGCTCGGGGCCTTCGGGGCGATCGCCATGCTGGCCGCCCTGTTGATCGCCGGGCAGTTCATCGGCCGGCAACTCCGGCTGCGCGCCGAGGAGGCCGACGCCCTTCGGGCGCTCGGCGCCAGCCCGGCGATGCTGGCGGCCGACGGGCTGCTCGGCCTCCTGGGCGGGATCGTCGTCGGTGCCGTCCTGGCCGTCCTCGTGGCCATCGCCCTGTCGCCACTGGCGCCGTTCGGACCGGTGCGCCCGGTGTACCCGGCCCGGGGGATCGCGTTCGACTGGACCGTGCTCGGCCTCGGCGTGGCCATCCTCCTCGTCGCACTGGGGGGGATCGCCGCCTGGTTGGCCTACCGCGGAGCGCCGCACCGGACCGCCGAGCGGGCCCGGCTGCGGGGCCCCCGGCCGTCCGTCGTCGGTCCGACGACCACGGCACTCGGCTTGCCGGCACCCGCCGCCACCGGCGTCCGCTTCGCACTGGAGGCGGGCTCGGGGCGCAGCTCGGTGCCGGTGCGCTCGGCCATCTTGGGGGCGGCGCTGGCCCTGATCGTCGTGGTGACCACGCTGACCTTCGGCGCCAGTCTCGACACGCTCGTGTCCACTCCCAGGCTCTACGGGTGGAACTGGAATTACATGCTGCTGGGCGGCGGCGGGTCCGGTGACATCCCGCTGCACAAGGCGACCCAGTTGCTCGATGCCGACCCCGACATCGCCCACTGGTCGACCGCCTACTTCGCCCCGCAAGCCATCGACGGCCAGGCGGTCCCCGCCATCGGCATGACACCCGACGCCACGGTGCAGCCGCCCGTGCTCAAGGGACACGGCTTGGAGGGACCCGGACAGGTCGTGCTGGGCGCGGTGACGCTTTCCCAGCTGCACAAGAGGATTGGACAGACCGTCAGCCTGGACGAGCAAGACGGCCGGACGGCGCCGCTGCGGATCGTCGGGACCGCCACCATGCCCACCATCGCCGATGCCGGCGCCACCCACCTCGAGATGGGCCAGGGCGCCGTGTTCTCGGCCTCCCTCCTCCCGGTGGCCCTCAAGAACCCGTTCGACGACCCGCTGCCCGGGCCCGAGGGGATCTTCGTCCAGCTCCGCCCGGCAGTGAACGGCGCCGCCGCGGAGGCCAGGCTGGCGCAGATCGCAAAGCCCCTCAGCAACACCGCCAACTTCGGCGTGTTCCCGACCGGCGCGCTGCGCCCCGCCGAGATCGTCGACTACCGATCGATGGGGACCACCCCCGCCATCTTGGGGGCGTCGCTCGGGGCGGGCGCCGTCGTGGCCCTCGGGCTGACGCTCCTCGCCTCGGTCCGGCGTCGCCGCCGGGACCTCGCGCTCTTGAAGACACTTGGCTTCACGCGGCGCCAGCTGGGGGTGACCGTGGCGGTTCAGTCGACCGTCGCCGTCGCCGTGGGCACGGTGATCGGCCTCCCGCTCGGGATCGTCGTCGGCCGGCTCCTCTGGGAACTCTTCGCCACGGGCATCAACGCCGTGGACCAACCGACGGTGCCCGTCGTGTCGATCGTGTTCGTCGCGATGGGCGGGTTGCTGCTCGCCAACGTGGTCGCCGCGGTGCCCGGACGCATCGCGGCGCGCACGCCGACCGCGCTCCTACTGCGGGCGGAGTAGCGGTGCAACCCCCACCATGTCGACCCGAGACCTCCCGGCGCACGAGAGTGCCCGGGTGAAAGTGCCCGCATGGAGGTGACCATCTGCGGCGCACGGGGCTCCACGCCGGCCCCGGGCGCCGACTTCCTGCGCTTCGGCGGGCACACGTCCTGCCTGGCCATCGCCCACGAAGGGGAGGTGCCGCACCTGCTCCTCGACGCCGGCACGGGCATCCGCCGGGTGCCCGCGCTGCTCGACGGTGGCCCCTTCGTCGGCACCATCCTGCTCGGCCACCTGCACTGGGACCACACCCAGGGCATCCCCTTCTTCAACGCGGGCGACCGTCCCGACGCCAAGGTCACCGTCTGCCTGCCGGCCGACGGCGACCCCGAGGCCGCGCTCGAGAAGATGATGTCGGTGCCCAACTTCCCGATCACCCCGCGCCAGCTGCGCGGCGACTGGTCGTTCGTGGCCCTCGAGCCCGGTCGCCACGAGTTCGAGGGCTTCGAGGTGCTGGCCCTCGAGATCCCCCACAAGGGCGGCCGCACCTTCGGCTACCGGGTGAGCGACGGGAACTCCGCCATCGCCTACCTCTCCGACCACTGCCCGATCGTGATCGGCCCGGGGCCGGCCGGCCTGGGCGAGTACCACGAGGCGGCGCTGGCGCTCGCCTCGGGCTGCGACGTCTTGATCCACGACGCGCAGTACACGGACGAAGAGCTGCCGGACCGGGCCAGCTGGGGGCATTCGGCCTGCGGCTACGCCGTCGGCCTGGGCGAGGCGGCCGGCGTCGGGCGGGTGCTCCTGCACCACCACGACCCGCCGCGCACCGACGACGCGGTCGACGCGATCGTGGCCTCGTTCGCCGGCGCGGCCGTCCCGGTGGCCGCGGCCGCCGAGGGCCTCGTCTTGCACCTCGGGGGCTGAATACCCTTCGCGGGGCCCGCGCGTCCTACGCTCTAGCCCCGTGGGCGTCCGCATCGTGCTGGCCGAGGACAACTACCTGGTCCGCGAGGGCGTGAGCAAGCTCATCGACACCCGAGGACGACCTCGACGTCGTGGCGGTCTGCGCCGACTACGACTCCCTGCTCGAGTCGACGACGGCCGAGGTCCCCGACGTCGTGGTGACCGACATCCGGATGCCCCCGACCGGCACCGACGAGGGCATCCGGGCGGCCAACGAGCTCCGCGAGCGCCACCCCGACATGGGCGTCGTCGTCCTCAGCCAGTACTCGGAGCCCGCCTACGCCCTGGCCTTCCTGGACAGCGGCTCGCGGGGCCGGGCCTATCTGTTGAAAGAGCGGGTGTCGGACATCGGGCAGCTGGCCGCGGCCATCCGCGAGGTGGCCGGCGGCGGCTCGGTCATCGACCCGGAGGTCGTCGACGCCCTGGTCACAGCCCGCTCGCGGGCGGCCGACTCCCCGCTGCGCTGGCTGACGCCGCGCGAGAGCGAGATCCTGGGCGAGATGGCCCAGGGCAAGAACAACGCGGCCGTCGCCGCGTCGCTCGTCCTCTCCGAGCGGGCGGTGGAGAAGCACATCAATTCGATCTTCTCCAAGCTCGCCCTGTCCGCAGGAGCCCGACGTGCACCGCCGGGTGAAGGCGGTGCTCCTCTTCCTCTCCGCCCAAAGCTGAGCGGGCCTGAGAGAGCGCTGTCGGTCGGTGGTGCTGGCACCCCCGCTCGGGGTGTGGTGCTGCTCCTCCAATCGTGCGCCGCCTCGCTGCCAGGATGGTCCCGTGAGCTGACGAGATCGGTGACGGTGCTGGTCGTCGACGACCAGGCGCCGTTCCGCATGGCGCGCCAAGGCGGTGGTCCGGGCCACCCGGGCTTCGAGGTCGGTCGGGGAGGCGAAGTCGGGCGAGGAGGCCGTCGACATGGTGGGCGAGCTGTCCCCGCAGCTCGTGCTGATGGACATCAACATGGACGGCATCGGCGGGATCGAGGCCACCCGGCGCATCACCGCGTACCACGCCCGACGACCAGGTGATCCTGCTGTCCACCTACGACGCCGACGACCTGCCGGCCGACGCCCGCGACTGCGGCGCCATCGCCTACGTCCACAAGGAGCAGTTCGGCCCCGACATCCTGCGCAACACCTGGGAAGGGTCGTAGGAGCTCGGGCTCGGTCGTAGAGAGCTCGGCCGGACGGCGATCCGCCGCCGCGACCGCGGCGTGCCCGTGATCCTGACCGGGTCAGCATGACGACCGGGTCACCCTGGCTCAGTCGTGCAGGGGGATCCGGCCGCTGATCTTGGTGCCGGCTCCGACCGCGGACGTCACCTGGATGGTGCCGCCGATCGCCCCCACCCGGTCGCCATGTTGACGAAGCCGGCGCCCTTGCCCGCGCCCCCGTCGGCGTCGAAGCCCGCCCCGGTGTCGGCGACCTCGAAGTTGAGCCAGCCCCGGCTCCTCCCACACGCGGACGGTGACGGTGGCGTCCGTCGCCGGCGTGCTTGCCCGCGTTCTGCAGCGCCTCCATGCAGCAGAAGTAGACGGCCGCCTCCACGCTCGGGCGAGTGCCGGCTCGAGGCCCTCGGCCTCGACCTCGGTCGGCAGCGCGGCCCGGCCGGCGGCCGACCGCAGCGCCTCGTCGATGCCCCGGTCGACGAGCAGGGGCGGGTAGATGCCGTGGGCCAGGGCCCGGAGCTCCTGGACGGCGCCTCGGCCAGTCGAGGGCCGAGCTGGTCGAGGAGCTCGACCGAGGCCTCGGGGTCGGTCTCGGCCAGCTGCCGGGCCAGGCGCACGTTGACGGCCAGGGCGACCAGGTGCTGCTGGGCGCCGTCGTGCAGGTTCGCGCTCGATCTGGCGCCGGGCCGCGTCGGACGGCGGCGACGATGCGGGCCCGCGAGGCCTGCAGCTCGTCGGCCTGGTGGCGGACCTCGTCGAGGCGACTCCTGGAGGGCCGAGTCGAGCTCGACGTTGTGCAGCGCCAGGCCCACCTGGCGGGCCAGCTCGGTCAGCATCGTGTCGTCGTCGGTCGGTGAACTGGTCGCCGTCGGGGGGCCGCACCGCCACGATCAGCCCGAGCACGTGGCCCGAGTGGGTGGTCGGGGCCACCCGCAGGACGAGTCCTCGCGGCCCTGCGAGCAGCGTCGGCAGCCAGATCTCGAGCCAGGCGGTGCCCGGTCACGCCGGCGCGGGCCACCACCGACTCCTCCTCCGTTGGAGACACTGAGCGTGATCACGGGGACGTCGGGCACCGACACCGTCCGCTCGAGGCGGCCGCCCGGACCCGGTCCACACCTCGGCCGCGGTCAGCGCCAGCGTCTTGCGCAGCGACTCGGCCACCTGGAGGAGGAGCTCGTCCATCGGGATGGCGCGCGACAGCCGGCTGCCGAAGGTGCGCAGCACGGTGTCGGGCGCCTCCCGCTCGCCGTAGACGATGCGGTTGGCGTACTGGGCGAGCCGCTGGCGGGCCGGCCCGTAGAGGAGGGCGGCGACGGCGGCCGCGACCATCGACAGGGCGAGCAGCGAGCGGTCGCTTCGTCGGTCGGGGTGTGGCCGAGCCCGACCACGATGACGAGGTAGACGACGACGACCACCGCCGGTCAGCCCGGCCAGCGAGACGGTGTGGGCCAGGATGCGGTCGATGCGCGCGGCGAAGCGGCGCGAGCTGCCGATGCGCGATGGCGGCGGCCAGCGGCAGGGCGGCGGCGGCCAGCACGACGTAGACAGCGGGTGGGCCAGCCCCACAGAGCCGCGCAGCGGCGAGCGCCACGCAGGAGCAGCTCGGCGCCGACGGCCACGGCCCACCCGAACCACTGCATGCGCTGGCGCTCGACACCGCTGCGACTGCGAGTAGCGGCGCTGCGGACCCGACGATGCCGACCGGCGACGACCACGATCGCCTCGAGGCCGACGGGCCACAGCGGGAGCGTCGGGCCGGCGGGTCCACACGTACGATGCCGACGGCCAGCGCCGAACGACGTAGCCGCCGACGATGGCGACCCGGCTGAGGCGACAGCTGCCGTCGGGGAGCCCGAGCAGCACGTGCATCGTCGACCACGGGCAGCAGCGCGAGGGCCATCGGCTCGGCCGACGCGCGCGACGAGAGCCCGACGAGCCGACCGCCGCCCGTGCGCGTGCGCCTCGAGCACCGCCGAGCAGATCGTGGCGATCGCCCCCGAGCGTGGCGCCCAGCACCACGAGGAGGCCCTGGCGCTCGAACGGGCGGCGCACGCACGGCGGCCACCCCGGCCAGCGGCGAAGGCGACGACCAGCGGCGGCCCGGACGACCTGGGTGGCCAGGTCGCCGTGGTGGTCCACGAACGGTGCCGCGACGGCGGCCGCGCGACGCGACGCCGCACGCCAGGACCAGCGCGACGGGCGGCGAGCGGGGCAGGCGGCGGCCTCCTTGCGGCCGACGCGCGGGCGTTCTGCTCGGACGGCGAGCTGCGACGGTCATCGGGGTCTCACGGCGGAGCCGCCCGCGGCCGCTGGCGTCCGGTCGCCGGCGCCAGGCCGTCGTCTTCGACCCGGCCGTCGCGCATGCGCACGATGCGGGTGGCCGAGTCGGCCACCGACTCGTCGTGGGTGACGAGCAGGATGGCCTGGCCGCCCGCGTGCAGGCGCCGGAACAGCTCGAGGACCTCGAGGCCGCCCTCGGAGTCGAGCGCGCCGGTCGGCTCGTCGGCCAGCAGCAGCGTGGGCTGCGTTGGCCAGCGCCCGGGCGATGGCCAGGCGCTGGCGCTGCCCGCCCGAGAGCACCGCCGGCGCGCGCCTGGTGCTTGTCGGCCAGCCCGAGCAGGTCGAGCAGGTCGCGGGCCCGGCTCTCGGCCTGCTTGCGCTTGGTGCCGGCGATGACCGCCGGCAGCGTCACGTTCTCGAGCACGCTCATGCCCTCGAGCAGGTTGAAGAACTGGAAGACGATCCCGATGTGGCGCGCGGCGCATGCGGGCCAGCGCGTTCTCGTCCTTGTCGGTGAGCGACTCGCCGGCCACGACAGATCTCGCCCTCGGTCGGGGTGTCGAGGCCGGCGACGAGGTTGAGCAGCGTCGACTTGCCGCACCCGACGGGCCCATGATGGCCACGAACTCGTCGTCGTCCATGGTGAGGTCGACGCCCGCGCAGGGCCCGGACGGGGGCGCCCTCGGATTCGTAGGTCTTGCGGACGCCGTGGGCCTCCATGACGTTCATGTGCTCCTCCTGGCTCGGGTTCGACGTGACTGGTGTCGTCCGCGGCGGCGCGACCCGCCAGGCGGCGACCGGGGTCTCCCGGCCCTTGACGAGCGCAGGCTGGAGCTCCTCGGCGGCCGGCGGGTCGGCCAGCGCCCGGTAGGTGGCCTCGGACAGGACCGTCTCGCCCGGGCTCGGCCCACTGCTGCAGGCGCTGGCGCCAGGTTCACCGTGTCGCCGACCAGCGTGTACTCGAGGCGCTCCTCGGAGCCGAGCAGCGCGGCGGCCACCGGCGCCGGTGGTGACGCCGATGCCGAGCTCGAACGACGGTCAGGCCCTCGTCGCGCCAGCGCTCGTTCACCTCGGCCTGGGCGCGCGTGCATGGCGAGGGCGGCGTCGCACAGCGCGTGCGCGGCGTGGTCCTCCAGGGCGACCGGCGCCCCGAACACGGCCATGACCGCGTCGCCGACGAACTGCATGACCGTGCCGCCGGCCGACGATGATCGCCCTGTTCATCTCGCCGCGGTGCACGTTCAGCTGGCCGGCCAGCGCGCTCGGGTCGGCGTGCTCGGCGATGGTCGAGTAGCCGCGGATGTCGGACATGAGCGACGCTCACGACGAGCTCCTCGGTCTCGCCCGACCTTGCCGCCCTGGCGCACGAGCATCTCGGCCACGCCGCCCGGGCAGGAGCCGGCTCAGCGTCTCGCCCTGCTCCTCGCGGTTGACGATCGCCTCGTGCAGCATGCGCAGCCGGCGCAGCGAGTGCTGCCGCCGCCCGCTGGCCTGCTGGGCCAGGCGCAGGAAGAGCTTCTCGACGGCGTCGGCCGCCGCGGCCGGCGTCGTGCCCTGGGCGGCGGCGATGGCCTTGATCGGCCGGCCCTCGGCCACCAGGCGCAGCAGCTCCTCCTCGGCGCGCTCGAGGTCGCCCTTGCCGGTGACCGGGTGGACCATGGCCTCGACGATGGTCGGGTCGAGCACCGAGCCGCCGGTGGCCACGGCGCGCACGGCCCGGGCCAGCTGGTCGCCCTCGGCGATGCGGTCCTTCAGCAGGTAGGCGTAGCCGGCCGCGCCCTCGGCCAGCAGGGAGATCGCGTACTCGGGGTCGTCGAACTGCGACAGGACGACGACGCCGGTGCCGGGGTGGCGCTTGCGGATCTCGTGGGCGGCGTCGATGCCCTCCTGCTGGAAGGACGGCGGCATGCGGATGTCGGTCACGACCACCTGGGGGGCCAGCTTGCTCGGCCCCGGCGACGAGCTCGTCGTAGTCGGCGGCCGTGCCGACGACGTCGAAGTCGGGCTCGAGGCGCAAGCAGGGCCCGGACGCCCTTCGCGCACGATCAGGTTGTCGTCCGCCAGAAAGACGGTGATGACCCCGTCCTTGGTCCCCTCCGGCATAGTCCTATTCGGCCCGATCGGCGCCCGGGTGCCAAGGGTGTCCACCTGTGGGGAGGGGGTGCCAGCCCGCCACCGGGCGGTCTAAGGGGGCATCAGCCGGAGAGGGGCCGTCACGACGGGGCCGTGCTCAGATCCGGCGCCGGCGCCGGTCCGACAGCACCCGCGCGGGCGCAGTTGCGCCCGACCATGCCGTGGACGCCGCCGCCGGGATGGGTGGAGGCGGAGCAGAGGTAGAGGCCCTGCACCGGGCGTGGCGTAGCGGAACCAGCCCGGCACCGGCCGGAAGACCAGCTGCTGGTCGATCGAGCCCGAGCCGGCGCCGAGGTCGCCGCCCACCAGGTTGGGGTTCTCGCCGCCGAGCTCGTCGGGGGTGCGGACGTGCAGCCCGGCGATCGCGGCCCCGAGGCCCGGGGCGTGGGCCTCGAGGCGGTCGAGCACGGTGTCGCAGAAGCGGTCCTTGGCCTGTCGTCCCACGAGCCCTCGGCGGCGGGGCACGGAGGGCACGTGGGTCTCGATCCACAGCGTGTGGCAGCCGGCCGGGGCCCGGCTCGGGTCGGCGACGGTCTGCTGGCCGACGATCAGCGTCGGCTGGGTCGGGACGACGCCGTGGCGGGCCTCGAAGGCGGCCTTGGCCATGGCGTCGAGGTCGCCGGTGAGGTGCACCACGCCGCACTCGGCCAGCCCCTCGTGCAGCCAGCCGACGTGCGCCGTCGAGGGCCAGGTCGACCTTGAACACGCCGGTGCCGTAGCGGAAGCGGCGCAGCCCGGCCAGATAGCGCGCCGGGAGCTCGACCTCGTCGACGAGCGAGGAGAACAGCGCGCCCGGCCCGGTGTCGGCCAGCACGGCGTGCTTCACCCGCACCTCGCCGCTCGTCGGTCTCGACGCCGCGGGCCCGATTGCGCTCGACGACGACGCGGCTGAACCTCGGCCCCGGTGTGGACCACGCCGCCCGCCTCGGTGACGATGGCGGCCGAGCGCCTCGGCCAGCCGGCCGGCCCCGCCGACCGGGACCGGCATGTCGAGCTGCTGGGCCGCCAGGGCCAGGATGATGGCGCCCGGACGCGCTGCCGGGCATGTCGACGGCGACGTCGGAGTGCGAGGCGCCGGCCGCCAGCAGCGCCTGGGCGGCCGGATCGGCGAAGCGCTCCGTCGCCAGCGCGTCGAGCGGGCCGAGCTGCATCTGGGCCGTGTCGAAGATGCCGTCGCGGCGGGCCGCCAGCCCGACCGGCACGGCGCGGCCGGAGCGACCCGAGGGGGCCGAGCATCATGGCGAAGAAGTATCGTGCCGAGCTTCTCCCACCACCGGTAGAGGTCGAGCCAGGCCGGGCCGTCCGTCGCTCGCCCGGCGCGGCCAGGCCGTCGCGCCGTGGCGCGCAGGTCGCGCGTGGATGAGCGCGGCGGTCTCGGGGCCGACGGCGGCCGCCACCGGCGTCGTCGAAGTGCGCCCACTCGACCCGCCGGTCGAGCCCGAGCTCGGCGAAGACCGGCGAGGCGTGCAGCATCCCGTAGAAGGCGGAGTAGGTGTCGTGGATGTAGCCCGGCACCGTGAGCTCCGCGCTGTGCACGGCGCCGCCGGCCACCGCGTTGCGCTCGAGGACGGTCACCTTCCAGCCGGCCCGGGCCAGGAGGGCGGCGGCCACGAGGCCGTTGGGGCCCGAGCCGATGACGACCGCGTCGACGTCGTCCATGGGTCAGCCTTGCCTCAGGTGTGCCACGGCGCGCGGCGACGCCGCGGTGCTAGCGCTCGTCCTCCCGCCGGTGCCGCGTGCTGAACTCGGCCAGGGCGTCGTGGTCGAGCTGGTCGCCGGGCACACGGCCAGCTTGCACGCCGTGACGGCGCGGAGCGTGGAGGTGCGCTGCCCGCCCTCGAGGACGGCCCGCTCGCCCGTGCAGCGACCCCGGCCCGTACTCGGCCAGCGCGCTCCCCGTCGACCTCGACGCGCGACCACGCCGTCGAGCACCAAGAAGACGTCGTCCTCGCTCGGCGCCCTGCTCGGTGATGATCTTGCCGGCCTTCACCTTGCGGATCTTGGGCGGCTTGGCGCCCCGCATCAGCGGTGGCGACAGCTGGCGCTCCAGGGCCGACTCGACCTCGGTGGTGAGCGCCGGGGAGTCCTGGTCGCCCCATGGGCTGTGCTTGCCGAAGGCCTCCGGTACCAGTTGGCGAAGTCGATCAGCCCGGACTTCGCGCGAGCTGCCCCTCGTGGTCGTAGACCCAGTGCCGGGGGAACAGCTGGCCCCGGTCAGCTCCGAGCGTCGACGACCCGTCGGCGCGCAGCGTGAGGCGAGCGTCGTCCAGGCGAGCGGCGCGGCGAACTGGACGAACGGCGCCCGGCTGCACCCGGCGCGGGGCGGGCACGCCGGTGCGGCCGCCCGACGGTCTGGGTGAAGCGGACCTCGCCGTCGCTCACCTCGGGGTCGGGGCGCAGCTCGGGCAGCGCGATGGCCTGGAAGGCGACCTGCTTGCTGCCCGACGCGCAGCGTCGTCGAGCCGATCAGGCCGCCGCCGGACTGGCCGTGGCCGACGATGTTGCCGTCCTCCACCTCGATCCAGGCCTCGAGCCGGTTGGCGAAGCGGAACCGGTCGGCGTCCCGCAGGGCGTCGAGGTCGTCGATCGACGTCGGGCGGCGGCGGGTCGTAGTGCGCCAGGCCCGATCTCGAAGGGCAGCTTGGCGGTCATGCGCGGCGATGGCCTCGGACGGGATCCAGCTGAGTGAGGTGACCGAGGACTCGATGCGCATGTGGTTACTCCTCTCGCAACGGAGCGTCCACGACGGATGTGGGGCTCTCCGCAAAGATAGGTCGATCCGACCTGCGCACAAAGGGTGAAGGCCCGCCTCCGAGCCGGGTACCAGCATCCCTTTGGCCAAGGGGCGTCGAGATGCGGTGGGCAGGTCGCCCAGCGGGTGGTGCGGGGAGGACGGAATGAGCGGGACGCTGAGCAGGGCCCTGGTGCTCACGCTGCTCCAACACGCCGAGGACTTCCCCTGGAGGATGCAGGACATCGGGCTCTTGAGCCTGCGCCTGGACGACCGGCGGGAGTACCGGCTCCATGTCTGGGACCCGACTGAGTGCGACGGGGATCCGCCCGTCCACGACCACCCCTATGACTTCACCTCGACGGTCATCGCCGGTGAGCTGACCAACACCCGCTACGCGGAGGACCCGGCAGGCCGCGAGTACGTGCGCTTCCGCTATGCCCCCGGCGCCGAGGACGAGCGGCGGTCGGACGCGGTGCGGTTGTCCGCCGTGGCGACCGCCCTCGCCCAGGGCACCGAGTATCGCCAGCTCGCCCCCGAGCTCCACGCCAGCTGGCAACACCCCGGGACCGTGACGGCCATCCGCTGCGTGTGGGTCGAGGCCCCCGAGCTGACCGTCTGCCTGCGCGACGGGGGCTCGTGGCGTTCGGCGCAGGGGCGGGACGCCACCCGCCAGGAGATCAAGACCTTCACCGCCAAAGCGCTGGAGTGGTTCTAGCGCCGGTCGCCGTGGGCCGGTGTGACTAGTCGCCCGCGAACAGCGGCGGCAGGGACTTCGGCCACTGGCCCAGCGTGAACCGCCTCCCCCCGAAGAGCTGCACGTAGGTGCCCAGCTTCTTGTTGACCGGCGAGATCTTGGTGGCGTCCCAGTAGACGAAGCGCGCCGAGGTGCCGGCGGTGTGGTCGCCACCGCCGGGCGTCCCGGTCGGCCCCGCGTTCCAGTCCCACGTCCCGTAGGAGTAGGCGGGGGCCCCGAGCACCGGGAGGGCGTGCAGCCCCCGGGCCAGGTTGCCCGGCGTGAGGTCGGGGCCGGCCGCCTGCAGCGCGTCGAAGATCTCGACCAGCGACGAGTACTCGCCGTCGGTGCCCATCGGGATGTCGTGGCCAGTCAGCTTCTTGTAGAGCCTGCCGGCCAGCGACGAGTCGCCGTAGACGTCTTGGACCGGGGACGACTCGCTCATGCCGAAGAGGTGCCCGGTGACCTCGGCCGGGTCGTCGTAGGCCTGCACCGCGCCGTCGATGTCGGTGCCACCGGTGCCGACGATGAACCACTCCGGGTAGTAGTTCTGCTGCGCCGCGGCCTGGGTCAGCAGGCCGGCCGAGTAGGGGTCGCTCGCCACGATGACGGTCGTCACGCCGGCCGCCTTGAACTGGACGACGGCCTGCTGGGCGGACTGCTGGAAGGTCGCGATGTCGAGGTCGTAGTTGAAGTGCGTGCTGATCGCCGCCGCCGGCACGTGGTACTTGTGCTCGACGATGTTGGCGAAGTTGAGGGAACACCGCTCGTAGGCACCGACGTTGGGCGTGTACCCCCCGAACCTGCGCGTCTCGTTGCGCAGCGCCGGATCGCCGGCGTAGATGGCCTTCTTGCCGGCGAGCAGCGAGCCCACCACCTCGGCCTCCGACGAGCTCACCCGCGTGCAGTCCTGCGTCGTCGACCACACGTAGGGGTTGAGCGACTGGAAGGTGCCCTCGTCGTAGTAGGCGTCCCCGTTGAACTCGACCAGGTGGTCGTCGGCCGCGCACGTGGAGAACGGCGCGGTCCCGCCCCCCTCCAGGCCCGCCTCGCCGAAGGCGTGCATGGCGTTGGCGATCGTGTCGGCATCCGCGCAGGCGCCTGCCTGTCCCTGGCCGAGCGCCTCGGCGGTGGAGTCGGCCGTGGAGTTCAGCGTCTTGATGACCACCTGGCGGCCGTAGAGGTCGTAGACCTTGTTGAAGTACTTGAGGAACGTCTCGGCCACCTGCGTCGTCACCTGGGGCAGTGCGGCCCCGGCCGCCTTGGCCTCGGCCTCGAGCTCCTGGATGTTCGACGTGGTCGGGAACACGCGGTCGACCAGCGTGATCGTCTTGGCGGTGACGCCGTTAGACGTGGCGCCGCCGTTGTTGCCCCTGAACTTTGCGATGCAGGGGTCGGCGTAGGGGGAGTCGAACTGGCCGACGCCCGCATGGCAGGCCTGGCCCGAGATCGTCGTGCCCGTGCCCGGGGTGATGCCACCCGAGGCCGGATACCGATACGGGTAGGGCCCCTCGCTGGCGGGCCCGGACTTCGTGAGCACGGGGGAGCTCGCGGCACCGGCGCTCGTCAGCGCCAGTAGGCCGCCGCTCGTGGCGACGACCAGCGTGGCGCAGAGCATGGCCGCACGGACGCCGCGCCATCGCCGAACGTGGTGACCTGTCCGCACGGCTGCCCCCCCGGGTCGGTGGCGGTGGTCGGACAGCATCGGCGCACCGCCGCGGCCTGGCTGCCCAGCGCCCCGAACCATAATCCGCTCGGACGTCCTTGTCATGGTCCCGTGACACATGCCACCGCCGACTCGGCTCGCCACAACGCGCGCGACAGTGCACGGCCGTCGGAGCGGTTTCTCGTCCGCTCGTAGGGTGAGGACGCCCCGCCCGCGCTCGACCGAAAGGAGCAGCGGCCGGCCGCCTCCGCACTGGTCGGCCGGCACGCCCGGACATGCCGAACTGCTTGGTGATCCAGCACATCGAGCCCGAGCCGGCCTTCGCCATCGACGACGCGCTCCGCGCGGCGGGCGTGACGGTGGAGGGCCGACGGGTCTTTGCGGGAGACGCGCTCCCCGTCGACCTGACCGGGTTCGACGGGCTGGTCGTGATGGGCGGGCCGATGTCCGCCGGCTCCGACGAGGGGTTCGCCACCAGACGGCGGGAGATCGCGCTATTGGCCGAGGCGGTGGCCGGCGCGACCCCGGCCCTCGGTGTCTGTCTCGGGGCGCAGCTGCTGGCGGTGGCGGGCGGTGCCGCGGTCAACGTGGGTGCCACCGGTCCCGAGATCGGGTGGGGCCCCGTCAGGGTGTTGGACGAGTCCCGCGGCGACGCCCTGTTCAGCGGGCTGCCCGAGGAGCTCACCGTCCTGCACTGGCACGGCGAGACGTTCGAGATCCCGGCCGGCGGACGGCGCCTGATGGGCAACGACCGCTACGCCAACCAGGCGTTCCGGATCGGCGACGCGGCCTGGGGCCTACAGTTCCATCTGGAGGTCGACGAGGCGGCGGTGGACGGATTCCTGCGCGCGTTCGCGCCAGAGGCGGCGGCGGTCCCGGGCGGGCCCGATGGGATCAGGGCGGCCACCCCCAGCGCGCTCGAGCGGCTGGCTGGTCCACGCGCGCTCGTGCTCGGCCGCTTCGCCGGGCTGGTCGCCGCCCGGCGCTGAACCCGACGTCGTCGACGGCTCCTCCTCGGGGGTCGCCGCGCGACGCGCCCCTCGTCGATGTCAGTCGGCCCGGGGCAGCCCCATCGGGTTGGGATAGGGGATGACACCGCTCGAGATCACCCGCTCGCCGAGCGCCTGCAGATCCGCTCCCAGCACCGCCAGGTCGTCGTCGGCCAACGGGGCGAACAGGCCGGCGGCGAGCTCGTCGGTGTCCGCTTCGATGCGTGCCCGCAGCGCGCGCCCGGCGGCCGAGATGTCGCCCTCGTGCCAGAGCCCGCGCGACTCGAGACGCTCCTGCGCCCCGGCCCACTCATCGGCGGTCCAGCCGCGGACGTCGAGGAAGGTCTGCGGGTCGATTCCCTCGGTGGCGGCGAAGAGCACCAGAGCCTCGCAGCCGTCCAGGCCGGCGCCGGTGAGCAGCGAGACGTGGCCGTCGCCCCGGTGCTCGCGCAGGCAGGTGACGGCCAGCCAGAGTGCCTCGACGGGATCGCTCGGGACGGGCAATTCCCGGTTGGCCAGGAACAGCGGGCGCCCCGACCCCGGGGTCTCCTCGACCAGGCGGCGCAGCCGGGGCACCAGGGATTCGGCGAGCGGCTCGATCCCGGGGTCGAGTGCGCGCAGCGCGCTGGCGGCCGCGACCCCGCGGGCCGACACCACCGACAGCGGGTTGGTGAAGTCCCAGGCGTCGGGGATGGCCCGCCGGACGCGGCCCGGCGCGAAGTTGAAGAAGCTGGCGGTCACCGCGCCCGCCCCGACAGTGCCCATGGGTCCGGCCCGGGACGCGAAGTAGCCCATCCAGAAACCCTTGAGCCCGACGGAGCGGTTGGCGGCGATGCACTCGGGGGAGAAGTAGGTGACGGCGTGGACGGGCTCGAAGCGCGTCCAGAAGATGCGGGCGTCCTGTGGCTGCATGGGCGCAGTATCGCGGCTCGGGGCGCCACCCGATCGTCACGCGCGCGCGACGGACGCGGATCACTAGGTTGCGACCCATGGACTATCGCACCCTCGGCCGGACCGGCGTTCAGGTCAGCCCGCTATGCCTCGGCGCCATGATGTTCGGCGCCTGGGGGAACCCCGACCACGACGATTCGATTCGGATCATCCACCGGGCGCTCGACGCCGGGATCAACTTCATCGACACCGCCGACGTGTACTCGCGCGGCGAGTCCGAGGAGATCGTGGGCAAGGCCCTGGACGGCCGGCGCGACCAGGTGGTGCTCGCCACCAAGGTGCACGCCTCCATGGGACGCGATCCCAACTCCCAGGGGAACTCGCGGCGCTGGATCATCGCCGAGTGCGAGAACAGCCTGCGCCGGTTGGGCACCGACTGGATCGATCTCTACCAAATCCACCGGCCCGACCCGAGCATCGACATCGACGAGACGCTCGGCGCGCTGACCGACCTCGTGCGCCAGGGCAAGGTCCGCTACATCGGCAGCTCCACCTTCCCCGCCGCCGACATCGTCGAGGCCCAGTGGGTGGCCGAGAGGCGCGGGCGCGAGCGGTTCGTCTGCGAGCAGCCGCCGTACTCGCTCCTCGTCCGCGGCATCGAGGCCGACGTCCTGCCGGTCACCGAGCGCTACGGCATGGGTGTCATTCCCTGGAGCCCGCTGGCCGGCGGGTGGCTCTCGGGCCGGTACCGGGCAGAGGCCGAGATCCCGACGTCGCTGCGTGCGTCGCGCATCCCCGGCCGCTACGACATGAGCGCCCCGGGCAACCAGCACAAGCTCGAGGTGGCCGAGCAGCTGGCGCTGCTCGCCGAGAAGTCCGAGCTGAGCCTGATCCACCTGGCCATCGCGTTCGTGCTCCGGCACCCGGCCGTCACCTCGGCCATCATCGGCCCTCGCACGATGGAGCACCTGGAGTCCCAGCTGGGCGCGGCCGACGTCGACGCTGTCGACCGAGGTGCTCGACGCCATCGACGAGATCGTGCCGCCCGGGCACAACCTCAACCAGGCCGACGCCGGCTGGCAGCACCCGGCGCTGGCCGACGCCAGCCTGCGGCGACGGTAGGCGGGGCGCCCGACTACTCGTTCAGCGAACGGGCGAGGGGCGGGGGACTGGCGTGCCCACCCGCCGTTCATACCCGGGCAGGGCCACCCGGTAGAGGCAGGCGTCGCAGTTCATGGTGACGTCGACGCCGCGGGCCTCGTCGTAGCGCGACCAGGCGAGGGCGACGACGCGCTCGTCGACGCCGATGTGCCCGCCCACGGTGACCTCGACGTCGGGGTGCTCGGCCGCCCAGGCCCGGGCCTCCTCGGCCAGGCGGACCACCAGGCGGCCGGTGCACAGGAAATACGGCACCACCGCGATGCGCCGGGCCCCGAGGCGGCGGCACCGCTCGAGGGCCTCGGGCACCCCGGGCCGGGCCAGGGAGACGAAGGCCGGCTCGATCGTCCCGAGCACCGGGGCCGTGGCGAAGGCGGCACCGTCGGCGGTCGCGGGCGCCGTGGTCAGGCCCCGGCCGTCGGCCAGCAGCCGGGCCACCTTGGCCAGGTCCGCGTTGGCGTCGGGGTCGCTCGAGCCCCGCCCGACCACGACGACGGCGTCGGGCGGCCCGTCGGCGGGCTGCGCCTCGCGGATCCGCGCCTCGACCGCACCGAGCACCAGGGGGTGGACGCCGAGGTCCCGGGCGTAGGAGAAGGCGACCCCGGGGTGGGCGCGGCGGGCCCGCTCCAGGGCGGCCGGTCCGTCGTCCTTCAGGTGACCCGGCGCCCAGCAGCACGAGCGGCACCGCGATGACCTGGCGGGCGCCGCCGGCGACCAGCGCCGCCACGGCCTCGTCGACCCCCGGCTCCATGAACTCCAGATAGCCGGCCGCGACGGCGACCTCGGGCCGGGCGGCCGCGACCACCTCGCAGAACCGGCGGAGCTCGGCCGCCCCCTCCGCCGACCGCGTCCCGTGCCCGATGAGCAGCACGGCGGGGGAGTCGGGCGCCGGGTCCGCACCGTTCGCCGCCAGGCGGACCAGCGCGTTCACGATCGCCGCGGCCACCGCCGCGCCGCCCCGTTCGCCGCGGAGCGCGATGGCGTGCACCCCGGTGCGCTCCGCCAGCTCGAGCAGCCGCTCCTTGGCCTCGGCCGCCCCCACGTAGCCGACCGGCACGCCGACGACGAGGGCCGGGCGCAGCTCGCCGCGCTCGATCAGCCGGCAGGCCTCGGCCAGCGCGGTGGGCGCGCACCCGACGACGACGAGCGCCCCGTCGCTGAAGCGGGCGGCTCCCGCCGCCATCGCCGCCGCGCTGCGGCTCGGGTGGTCGCCGGCCGAGGGCGTCGAAGCCAGGTGGCAATGGGTCTGCGCCCCCGAGATCCCGGCCCGGACCATCTCCACATCGCAGAGGACCGGCCGCCCCGGCGGCGAGCGCGGCCACCCCCGCGGCCACGGCCGCGTCGGGGACGACCAGCGCGTCCACCAGCGCGGGGTCGGCCGTCGCATGGACCACCCGGGCGACCACGGCCGCGGGCCCCGGCGCCCAGCCCGACAGATCGATGCGCTCGGCGAGGATCCGGTAGCTCTCCTCTTCGATCGGGTGCACCGGCACCGCCGGCGTCACCGGCCCGCCCGTGCCGGCAGCCGCGCGGTCATGACCCCGACGCCCCGGGGTAGCCGCGCGGCGTGACCAGTCCGGCCGTTGGCGACCGCTGTCGTGGACGACCCGATCACGAGGCACGTGGTCATCGTGACCGTTGTCGTGTCGAGTGTGCCAAGCGTCGTGAGCTCGACGTGCTGGCCGGGGCGGGCCACGTCGGTCACGACGCCGACGGGGGTGTCCGGCGAGCGGTGGGCGAGCAGGATCGTCCGCGCCTGCTCGATCTGGCGGGTGCGCCGCTGCGACCGCGGGTTGTAGACGACGAGGACGAGGTCGGTCTCGGCCGCGGCGCGCAGCCGGGCCTCGATGCGCTCCCAGGGGGTGAGGAGGTCCGACAGGCTGATCACCAGGTGGTCGTGCCCGAGCGGTGCGCCGAGCAGGGCGGCGGCGGCCAGGCCGGCCGTGACCCCGGGGACGACGGTCACCTCGACCGCCGCGAATTCCGGCGACTGCCGGCGGCCATCTCGAGCACCGGGGAGGCCATGGCGTAGATGCCCGCGTCGCCCGAGCACACGAGCGCCACCCGCCGGCCGTCGGCCGCCCGCTCGAGGGCCGCCCGGGCGCGGTCGAGCTCGGCCCCGATCGGGAGGCCCAGCACCTCCTGGGCCGGGGTCAACAGGTCGGCGCACTGCTCGACGTAGGGCTGGTAGCCGATCACGACGTCGGCGTGGCGCACGGCCCGTGCCGCGGCGGGCGTCCGGTGCTCGGCCCCCCCGGGCCGAGGCCCACGACCGAGAGCCTCCCGGCCGGCCGCCGCCGGCGGGCGACGGCCACCGTGGCACGCTCACCCCGGCGCTTCGTCACGGCCAGCGTGGCCCCCGCCCCCGCGCCGACGAGTGCGGCGGCCTCGGCGACCGACGGCGTCCCGACGGCCGCGTCGACCACGTCGCTCGGGTGGGGGACCGCGACCGTGCCGAGGAGGCGCCGCCGGGTAGGAGCGGATGGGGAGGTCACGGGCGCGGGCGAAGGCCACGATCGCCGGGTGGTCCCGCTCGACGGTCGATCGTGGCGACCGCTTCGAGGGCGCGGGCGTCGAGGCCGGACTCGGCGAGCGCGGCGGTCACCAGGGACTCGACGTCTTCGGCGGTGGCGTCGGTGGTGGTGCCGACGCCGACGACGAGCGAGCGCGGCACCAGCACGACCGTCGGGACCGGGCGCCGGTCGTCGGTCGGGCGCCGGTCGTCGCGGACGGCGACGAGCGGTGCCTCCGGATCGCCGTCCGCCGCGTCCAGCCGGGCGGCGAGGGAGTCGGGGAGGGGCCAGGCGAGCGGGTTCTCGAGCCGCACCGGCCGGCCGGAGACGAGCGCGCTCGTCACCGCGGCCAGGTCGCCGTGCGCGGCGAGACCGGGCAGCTGGTCGAGGGCCGGGAGATCCAGGCGGTCGGTGGCCGTGGTCACGACCGGCTGTGCGCCGAGCAGATCCGCCACGACGGCCGCCAGCTCGTTGGCCCCGTGGTGGCCGCCGGTGAGCGAGATGGCGAAGCGGCCGGCGTCGTCGACGCAGACGACCGCCGGGTCGCGCTCCTTGTGCTCGAGCAGCGGCGCCACCAGCCGCACCGTGGCCCCGACGGCGAGGATGACCACGAACCCGTCCACGTCGCGCCAGCGCTCCCGCAGGACCTCGGCCGGCCGGCCGTGCGCGTGCTCGTAGGGGAGCCGCTCGGCGAGGGCGCGGCCCGGTTCGGTGACGCTGATGACGACGACCCTCACGGCGCGTCCGAGTCGGCGTCGGGGCCCCAGGCCACGAACACCGGGTTGTGCGCCTCCAGGCGCCAGGACCCGTCGGGCAGCCGGCGGCCGGTGTCCACGCCCACCTGGACCAGGTTGCCCAGGAGGTCGGCGGCGACCGCGGCGCGGTCGAGGGCGGCGTAGGTGGCGACGATGCGGCCGCGCGGTGCGAGGCGCTCGAGGGCCACGCGGAGGACGGGCAGGCCGCCGCCGCCGACGAACACGCGGTCGGGGGCCGGCAGGTCGGCCAGCACCTCGGGTGCGCTGCCCGTCACGACGTGCACGCCCACGCCGTGCGCCCGCGCGTTGGCGTTGGCGCGGGCGGCGTCCTCGGCCGATTCCTCGACGGCGAGGACCGTGAGGCCGGGTTGCACCAGCGCGCACTCGATCCCGACGCTGCCGCTGCCCGCCCCGATGTCCCAGAGGACGCCCGCCGGCGGCAGCGCCAGCTTGGCCAGCACGACCGCGCGCATCTCGTCCTTCGTGATCATCCCGTCGCGGTGGGCGAAGCGCGTCGGCCGGCAGTCCGAACGCGAGCACGCGGCCGCCCGGCTGTGGCTCGGGGTGGCCGGCGCGTCCATCCGGTGAGCGGCAGTCCGCCCGGTCCGAGCAGCACGACGACGGAGAGGGGATCGAAGGTCCCGGCCGCCAGCTCCTCGAGCGTCACCTCGCTGCACGGACTCCTCGTTCCCGCCGAGCCGGCTGCACACGACGGCCAGATCGCAGCTGCAACCGCTGGCCAGGAGGGCCGCGCCGAGGGCCTCGGGGGGCGACGCGGGCGAGGTCAGCACCGCCACCTTGCCGGCCGTGCGCAGGGCCGCGACCGCGTCGGCCAGGGGTCGGCCGTGGGCCGAGACGACCAGCGCGTCGTCCCAGGGCAGGCCGAGCCGGGCGAAGGCGAGGGAGATCGACGACGGCGCCGGCTCGATGCGCAGGGCCCGGCGGTCGACGGTGCGCAACAGCGCGCGCACGATGCCGAAGAAGCCGGGGTCGCCCGACGCGAGCACCGCGATCGGGCCGCGGCCGGACTGCAGGGCCTGCGCGACCTCCCGGGCGACGGCGTCGGCGTCGGCACCGATCTCGATCAGGCGCGGCCCCGCCGCGCCGGCGGTGCCCGCCAGCTGCTGGTCGCGCCACCAGGCCAGGTGGCGGCGGCCCCCGACGAGCACCCGGGCGGCGGCGATGCTGGCGCGGGTGCCGTCCGACAGCTGGTCCACGTGCTCGCCGGCCAGCCCGATCACGTGGACCACGTCGGTGTCGGTGCCGCGACGGGTCGCGGCAGTCGAGGGAGGCCTCAGACACGGGCGACGGTCCCGTCAGCCTCGAAGTCGCCGATCCCCACGTCCACTCCGATGTCCGCGACGGATGCGCATCGACGCGGTGAGCCCGGCAAGGTCGCGCAGCCGGCACGCGTGCTCGGGCCCGAGTGGCGCGGTCATCCGCGTCGCGCGCGCCGGCGGGCCGGCCGCCCCGCGGTGCTGCCCGAGAGCGACCGGCGGCGGTGCCCGTGGGCGAAGTCCGGCGAGTAGAGATGGCTGCGGGCGGCCGCGCCCGGTCAGGGCGTCGCCCACCAGCACGAGGACGGTGGTCGTCGCCCCGGTGGAGCGGATGGCGTCGGCCAGCCGGCCGAGCGTGGTCGCCACGACCTGCTCGTCGGGCCAGGTGGCGCGCACCACGACGACGGCCGGCGTGTCCTCGCCGTAGGCGCTGGGCGGCTGCGAGGAGCGCCTCTTGCAGCGCGTCGGGCCGGGCCGCCGAGAGGAACACGGCGAGCGTGCACCCGGTCGCCGCGAACGCGCCGATGGACTCGCGTTCGGGCATCGACGCGCTGGTCCGGTTGGCCAGGCGGGTGACGACGACGCTCTGGGAGACGGTCGGGATGGTGAGCTCGCGCCCGGCCGCCGCGGCCGCCGCCGAGAGCGACGAGACGCCGGGCACGATCTCGAAGGAGCGCTCGCTGCTCGAGGCACCAGTCGATCTGCTCCTGGATGGCGCCGTAGAGGGAGGGGTCGCCCGAGTGCAGCCGGACGATGGCGGCCGTCGGGGTGGGCCTCGTAGACGGCGAGCACGTCCTCGAGCGTCATGGTGGCCGAGTCGAACACGACGGCGTCGTCGTTCGCGTGGGTCAGGAGCTCGGCCGGGACGAGGGAGGAGGCCCAGATGACGACGTCGGCGGCGGCGAGGCGCGCCGCGCCGCGCAGCGTGATGAGGTCGGGGGCCCCGGGCCCGCACCGACGAAGCTGATGAGCGGCGTCACGCGGGCCCCGCTCCGGGCGCCGCCGGCACGATCACCGTGGCCAGGTAGGCGGCCGGGCCCTCGCTCAGGTCGGCCAGCCGGCCGACGCGCTCGCCGTCGAGCCCCAGCCGTTCGCCGAACACGGCGCCCTCGAGGCGGCCGTGGGCCGCCAGCAGCTGCGCGATCGCCGGCAGGTGGCGCCCGCCCTTGTAGACGACGACGGCCCGGTCCGGCTCCTCGAGGGCGGCGGCCAGGTGCTCGGTCCCGTCGAGCGCGGTCACGAGGGCCAGCGATTCGGTGCCGTCGAGCAGCACGGTCCCGGTGCGGGCGGCCAGCGCCTGGAACGCCGTGATGCCCGGCACCGTGTCGACCGCGCCGTGCCACCCCAGCCGGCCGAGGGCGTCGACGAGCGAGGGGAAGGTGCTGTAGAGGTTGGGGTCGCCGAGCGTGATGAACGCGACGTGCTCGCCGTCCTCGAGCGTCGGGAGCAGGCGGGCGGCCGCCGCCCGGTGCGAGGCCGCCCGGGCCGGGGCGCCGCCGTCGCCGTCCGGGGTCATGTCGAAGGCGAGGCGGGTGATCGCCACGTCGCCCAGCGCCTCGCGCACGATGGTCTCGGCGCGCCCGGCATCGGCCGGCCCCGTCGTCGGGGCCACGATGCGGTCGGCGTCGGTGAGCACGGCCATCGCCTGGCGGGTGAGGAGCATCGGGTCCCCGGGTCCGACACCCACGCCGGTGAGTCGCCCGCTGTTCGCCGCCGCCTCCGCCATGGCGGCCCAGGCTAGGGGTTCGCCGAAAGGGGGGCTTTCGTCGCTTTGGGCGGGCCGTCCGCCGCCTGGTCGGCGAACTGGGTCCGGTAGAGGTCGGCGTAGAGGCCCCCGGCGGCCAGGAGCTCCGCGTGGGTGCCCTGCTCGACGATGTGGCCGCCGTCGACCACGAGCAGGCGATCGGCCTGGCGGACGGTCGAGAGGCGGTGGGCGATGACGAGCGAGGTGCGGCCGCGAGAGGGCGAGGTCGAGCGCCCGCTGCACGGCGGCCTCGGACTCCGAGTCCAGGTGGGCGGTGGCCTCGTCCAGGACGACCAGGTCGGGGGCCTTCAAGAACAGGCGGGCCAGGGCCACCCGCTGCTTCTCCCCGCCCGACAGCCGGTAGCCGCGGTCGCCGACCAGCGTGTCGAGGCCGTCGGGCAGCGACTGGACGAGCGGGAGGATCTGGGCCTGCTCGAGCGCGGCGAGCAGCTCGGCCTCGCCGGCCTCGGGCCGCGCGTAGAGGAGGTTGGCCCGCAGCGTGTCGTGGAACAGGTGCGGGTCCTGGGTGACCACGCCGATGACGTCGCGCAGCGACTGCAGGGTGGCGTCGCGCACGTCGACGCCGTTGACCCGGACGGTGCCGCCCGTCGTGTCGTAGAGGCGCGAGACGAGCGCCGAGATGGTCGTCTTGCCGGCGCCCGACGGTCCGACGAGCGCCACCATCTGGCCCGGTTCGACGCGGAACGAGACCTGGTCGAGCACCTGGGCCCGAGGTCCGAACTCGAGGACGGCCACCGCTTCGAGCGAGGCGAGCGACACCTCTTCGGCGGCGGGGTAGGTGAAGTCGACGCGGTCGAACTCGACGGTCGCCGGCCCGCGGGGGATGGCGACCGCGTCGGGCTTCTCCTGGATCATCGGCTCGAGGTCGAGCACCTCGAAGATCCGCTCGAAGGAGACGAGGGTGGTCATGATGTCGAGGTTCAGGTTGGAGAGCTGCGTGAGCGGCCCGTAGAGGCGCGTGAGGTAGCCGGTCAGGGCCACGAGCGTGCCGATCGCCAGCACGCCGTGCACCGCCTCGACGCCGCCGAAGCCGTAGGCGAAGGCCGTGGCCAGCGCCGCGGTCAGGGTCAACGACGACGAGGAAGAGCCGGCTGTAGAGCGCCTGGGTGATCCCGATGTCGCGGACGCGGGCCGCGGTGGCGTCGAAGTGGTCGGCCTCGGCCTCGGGCCGCGCGAACAGCTTGACCAGCATGGCCCCGGCCACGTTGAAGCGCTCGTTCATCACCATGTTCATCTGGGCGTTGAGGTCGTAGTTCTCCTTGGTCATGGCGCCGAGCTTCCGTCCGACGAGGCGGGCCGGGATGATGAACAGCGGGAGCAGCAGCAGCGCGACCAGCGTGATCTGCCAGGACAGGCAGAACATGGCGCCGACGACGATCAGCACCGTGATGACGTTCCCGACCATGTTGGACAGGAGGTCGGTGAAGGCGCTCTGCGCCCCGATGACGTCGTTGTTGAGCCGGCTGACGAGCGCGCCGGTCTGGGTGCGCGTGAAGAACGCCAACGGCATGCGTTGGACGTGGCGGAACACCTGGGACCGCATGTCGAAGATGAGCCCCTCGCCCACGATCGCCGACGCGCGTCGCTCGAGCAGCGAGACGCCGGCGTCGAGGAGGGCGATCCCTGTCGCCAGCAGCGCCAGATCGATGACCAGCCGCTCGTCGTGCCCGCCGATGCCCCGGTCGATGATCGCCCGCAGGATCAGCGGGTTGATCGCGCCGAGCGCCGCGTCGATGACGACCAGGGGCAAGAAGAGGGAGAGGATCTTGCGGTAGGGGATGGCGAAGCGGAGCATGCGCCGCGTCGTGCCCTTCTTCACGCGGTGCTGGAGGATCGCCCGGTCCTGGCGGAACGACCCCATCATCCCGTACCCGCCGCCGCCTCCGCCCCGTCCTCCCCTAGGTGGCACGGCGCCCCTCAGCCTCTCGGCGGTCGCGGGCGTTCGTGCTCGTGACGGTCAGCGTGCTCCTACCCGTCCGTCGAGGGGGACGGGTCGTGCGTCCGCTTGTCCCAGGGCCGAAAGGCGCCTCCGATCGCGCCGAGCGCGCTGGCCGCGATGGCGGCCACCACCCAGAGCTTGAAGACCCCCGGATTGGCGGCCTTGTGCAAACCGTGACGCCGGATGACGTCGGCGGCCAACAGCAGGGCCGTGGCGACGACGCCGACGGCCAACCCGTGCAGCGCCCCGTCGAGCCACCACCGTCGGCGCGAGGCCGCGATCATCCCCCCGATCACGAAGGCCAGGGCAACGAGGATGGCGGGAAGGACCCACTTGTGGTCGGGCTGGTCGATCAACGGCGAGCCGTGCCAGTCCTCCTCGATCGCCAGCGTGGGCACCGAGACCACCAGGGTGATGATGAGCCCGATGACGACCCGGGACCAATCGAAACGCCGTTCCCGACTTGGGGCGGCCGACCCCGGGAACGGGGCGGGCCCGTCGTTCCATTGGCGGACCACCATCGGTTCGAGGCTAGTGCCGCCGTGTTGACGCTCTTCGCCGGCCGCGTCAATGGAGCTCGCTCAGCGGCCGCGCCTAGAGGATGTGGAATGCGATGCCGTCGATCTGGCAGGCCGCCCGGAGGTTTGGGCCGACGTCGAGGGCTGAGACTGCAATGCCCGCTTCGAGCCGATGGGCGGCCGCGAGCGCCTCGGCCATTGCGGCCGACAGTGCCCGGCCGTCGGCGCGGTGGCGGCGCTGGAGCTCCGCCATCAGCCAGGCGAGGTCTCGGAGTGGGAGCACGTCAATCTCGGCGGGGAGTGCGGTGAGCTGTGCTCGGAAGTTGGCTTGGGACTCCCTCGGGAGGGCCCGCACCGGAGCTGAGAGCTTCCCGGCGACGCTCGGATCGGCGAACGACGAACACAGCCGGTAGAGCCAAAGACCGGTCGTCACCAGTCCATCGGTGGCCAAGCGTTCAAGGTCGACGCTCCGGCTGCCCGACAACACATCGCGCAGCAGGTGGTCGTCGATGACGACGCGCGCCAACTACGTGGTGGCCAGGTCGGGGTCCTCCAGCTCGCGTACAAACTGGAGGTGGTCCTCTGCCGAGAGTGCCTCGGCCAACAGCTCCTGGCGCCCACCGGGTGGGAGGAGCACCACTGCCTCCCCGAGGTCGATCACGGTGACCCGTCCGCCGTTTTCCAGACCCCAACGGCGGCGAACGGCGGCGGGGACGCACATCTGACCACTGGTGGACACCAGGAACTCGGTAGAGCTAGGCACGGTTGGCTCCCCACTTGGTATATGGAGATCCTACCAAGTGAGCGGCGTCGCGGTTGCGTCGTTGGCGCCGCCAACCGAGCTGACGAACCGCTCCGCGGGGCCGGCGTCTGCGCCGAGGTGCAGATGGAGATAGGTGGCCAGCAAGGTGGAAGTCGCCCAGCCGTCCATCCGCTGACCGGCGCGGCCGGAGAGGGCCAGCGCGTCGCCGCCCGGTTCGAGCGTCGAGTAGTGATGCTCGTGTCCACGCACGACCGACCCGATCGGCAGAACCGGGTTCTCTCGCTGCGCGGTGGCCGTCCGGTACCCGACGTGGACGCGGCCCGACATGGTCGCGTCGGCCGGGATGGCGCCACAGAGCGGGGCGCCATCGAGGGACCGCGAGAGCCAGAGCAGGCCTCCGCACTCGGCCCAACAGGGCAGGCCGCCCGCCAGCCGGGCCCGGACGCTCTCGAGCAGAGGCGTGTTGTCCGCGAGCGCGGTGGCGAAGACCTCCGGGAACCCGCCGCAGAGGTAGAGGCCGTCCGTGCCATCGGGGAGACCCGTCTCGGTCAGCGGGTCGAACGGCACCAGTTCCGCGCCCGCCTCGCGCAGGCGCTCGAGGTTGTCGGGGTAGCAGAAGGTGAAGGCCGGGCCGCCCGCCACGGCCACGCGGGGCGAGCGCTCGACGACGCGCCGGGCGGCGGGGATCGCGCTCGCCGTCAACGGTGGCGCTGCGCTCGCGACCCGCTCCACGGCGTCGAGGTCGATCGCCGCGTCGACGACGGCGGCCAGGCGTTCGATCGAACGGCGCGCCTCGGAGGGTTGCTCGACCACCGGGACCAGCCCGAGGTGGCGGTCCCGCCAGGTGAGGTCGGGGTTGCGCCGCAGCACGCCCAGCACCGGGACCCCGAGCTCGTCGAGGGCCTCGCGCAGGATCGACTCGTGGGTGTCGCTGCCCACTCGGTTCAAGACAAGGCCCGCGACGCCCACGCCGCGGAGCGTACGGAGTCGGTCGTCGTAGCCGTGGACGAGCGCAGCCACCGAGCCGCTCATGGCCGAGGCGTCGACGACGAGCAGGACCGGCGACTCGAGCAGCGACGCCACGTCGCGCGGTGCTCGACTCGGTCGTCGCGCCGACCCCGTCGAAGAGGCCCATCACGCCCTCGACCACGAGCAGCTCGCCGCCCGCCGCGGCCCGGGCGGCGAGCGGTGCGATCGCGTCTGCTCCGCAGAGGAACGGGTCGAGGTTCCGGCCCACCCGTCCGCTGGCCAGCGCGTGGTAGCCGGGGTCGATGAAGTCGGGGCCGACCTTGGCCGAGGTGACCGAGACCCCGCGGCGGGCGAACGCGGCGAGGAGGCCGGTGGCGACGGTGGTCTTGCCGACGCCCGAGTGCGTGCCGGCGATCACGACGCGAGGGCCGACGGCCGTGCCGTCGGCCGGCTTCCGGCTCAGTACTCGATCCCCTTCTTGGCCTTCACCCCGGTGTCGTAGATGTGCTTCACCTTGCGCATCTCGGTCACGGTGTCGGCGAGCTCGACGAGCTCGGGCGCCGCGTTGCGTCCGGTGATGACCACGTTCGTCTTGGGCGAGCGACTCGTGACGCCGGCCACGACGTCTTCGACCGGCACCCAGCCGTAGGTCACCGAGTAGGTGAGCTCGTCGAGGATGAGCAGGTCGTAGTCGCCCGAGGCGAGCTTCTCTTTGGCCACCTCCCAGGCGTGGCGGCCCTTGGCCGCCGTCTCGTCGAGGTCGGTCGACTCCCAGGTGAACCCGTCCCCCAGGCTGTGCCACTCGACGCCGAGGTGGTCGGCGAGCTTGCGCTCCCCGGTCTGCCACTTGCCGCCCTTCACGAACTGGACGACCCCCACACGCCAGCCGCGTGCCCAGCCGCGGGACATGACGCCGAACGCGGCGGAGGACTTGCCCTTGCCGTCTCCCGTGTTGAGCAGGACCAGGGACTCGACGCGAGGCACTCGAGCACGCTACCGCCGGGACCGAATTACTCGGTCGTCCGCCCCCGGAACAGATGGACGGCCAGCGGGGCGAACACGACGAAGATGACCGCCGACCAGGCCACGGCCGCCACCACCGGATGCTCCATCGGCCAGACGTGGACGGTCGAGGAGGGATTGGGGTTGCCGAAGAGGTGGCGGACGGCCGAGGCGACGGCGCTCACCGGATTCCAGTTGGCGACCAGACGGAGCCAGGCCGGCATCCCCTGGGTCGGGACAAGGGCGTTCGAGACGATGGCCAACGGGAACAGCACGACCAGTCCGACCGACGCGCCGCTCTCGGGGCCCTTCGAGATGATGCCCAGGCAGGCGCAGGCCCACGACAGGGCGTAGCTGAAGAGGAGGGCGATCCCGAAGCCACCGAGCATCGACAGCGCGCCGGCCTCGGGCCGCCAGCCGACCACCAGGCCGGCGAGCGCCACCATGACGACGCAGACGACGGCCGACAACAGGTCGGCCATCGTTCTGCCCACCAGCACCGCGGCGGCCCACATGGGCAGCGTGCGGAAGCGGTTGATCGCGCCGGTGTTGAGGTCGGTGCTGAGCCCGACCGAGGTGCCCATCGCCGAGGTCGTCAGGTTCAAGAGCATCAGCCCGGCGATGGCGAACTGGCTGTAGCTGCCGCCACCGATGGCGACACCGGAGCCGAGGACGTAGACGAACAGCAGCGTGAAGAGCACGGGTTGCACGGTGACGTCGGAGAGCTGCAGCGGCTCTCTCCTGATGTGGACCAGGTTCCGGCGGGTCAGCACCACGACGTCGTGCAGGCTCGAGGTGAGGCCGCCCGTTGACGGGCGCCTGGTGGCCACCGCCGGGCCGAGTGCGGCGACGGTCATCGGGTCGCCCCCTCCAGCACGGGCGACTGGTGTCCGGTCGCCGGGTCGGTGGCGGCTTCCTCGCTGCCGTGGCCGGTCAGTGCGAAGAACACGTCGTCGAGCGACGGCTGGTGCACCTCGACGTCGTCGACGAGCACGCCGGCCGCGTCGAGCGAGCGGACCACCATGGTCGCCACCCCCGACGCGCTCTTGACGGGGGCGCGGAGCCGGCGGCCGTCGTGGCTGGTGTGCACGGGCCCATCGACGAACTGCGACAGGGCGCCGACCGCGGCCGGGTGCGGGTCGGTGAGGGTGACCTCCAGGGTCGCCCCGCCGACCGCTGACTTGAGCTCCTGCGCGCTGCCCTGGGCGATGACCAGCCCGTGGTCGATGACGACGATCCGGTCGGCCAGGTTGTCCGCCTCGTCCAGGTACTGCGTGGTCAACAGCAGGGTGAGGCCGTCGGCTGCCAGATCCCGGATGACTTCCCACACGTTGAGGCGGCTGGCCGGATCGAGCCCGGTGGTCGGTTCGTCGAGGAACACCACCGGGGGGCGGATCGTCAGGCCGGCCGCGAGGTCCAACCGCCGCCGCATGCCGCCCGAGTAGGTCTTGAGCACTCGGTCGGCGGCGTCGGACAGGTCGAAGCGGGCGAGCAGTTCGGCGGCCCGGGATTTGGCCGCCGAGCGCCGCAGCCCGCTGAGCTCTCCCACCATCACCAGGTTCTGACGGCCGGTCAACAAGTCGTCGAGCGTGGCGTCCTGCGCGGTGACGCCGATGTTCCGCCGTACCGCAGCGGCCTGCGTGACCACGTCGAAGCCGGCGACCCGCGCCTCGCCCGCGTCGGGCAGGGCCAGGGTGGTGAGGATCCGGATGGCGGTGGTCTTGCCCGCGCCGTTCGGCCCGAGGACGCCGAGGATGGAGCCCGCTGGCACCTCGAGATCGATGCCGGCGAGCGCGGTCACGTGCCCGTACCGTTTGGTCAGCCCGTGGGCCTCGATCATGAGCTCGTCGTTCATCGGCACCTCGTTCGTCGATCGAGTCTGGCGCCGCGGAGTCGGTCCGTCGGTGACGGTCCCGGTCCGGGCGGCGCGACGGTCTTTCTGGGCGGGACCTGGGGGAGACTTACTTGCCGCATGGTAAGGAGGAACTAACCGGCCGTCAAGTAGGACCGGGCTGTACGATCGTCCCATGACGCCTGGACGAGCAACGGTGGGTACCCGAACGGCCCCGGTCCCCACCGTGGCGCTGGGTGAGGAGCAGCTGAAGAGCACCCACGAACGGATCCTCGACGTGGCCCTCGACCTGTTCTTGGAGAAGGGATACGACAAGACCTCGCTGCGCGAGATCGCCGAGCAGCTGGGGTTCTCCAAGGCGGCGCTGTACTACCACTTCGCCTCGAAGGACGACATCTTCATGGCCTTGCATTACCGGCTCCACCGGTTGGCCGAGGGCTCGCTCTCCGCGCTGGGCGAGGCTCCCCTGACGGTGGAGGACTGGGTGCGAGTGCTCGACGGGTTCATCGACATCATCCCGGGCAACCGCACCCTCCTGGCCATGTTCGAGCGCAACCGTGCCGTCTTCGAATCCCTGCACATCGAGGGCCACGCAGGCGATCACGAGGACCTCGACGAGCGGCTGCGCAGCGCCATCGCCGACCCCTCGATCCCGGTGGACCAGCGTGTGCGCATGGCATTCGCCTTCTCCGGCGTGATGGGAGCGCTGCTCTTCGCCGGCGACTCGTTCCAGGGGCTGTCCTCGGACGCGCTCGTGCGGGAGATGAAGGCCCGGGTGCACGACGCGCTCGGCGTCGGTTCGCCGGCCGACTGACCGGCGGCCGCGCGGTCGGCGCGGCCCGGCTGCACGGCGCCCGACGGCGCCGGGGGCGGACCCCGACGACCGCTGTACGCTGACGCCGCGACACGGGGAACCCGGTGCGAGACCGGGGCTGTCCCGCAACTGTGTCCGGGGAGTGATCCTCACCGATGGCCACGGCCCGTCCGGCGGGCGGGAAGGCCGAGGGGAGCGACGAGCCGGAAGCCAGGAGACCCGTGCGCACCCGAGGCGGACGCCCCGGGACCAAGAAAGGCGCGAGGACGCTGTGGAGATCGGTACCGGCATCGTGCTGGTCCTGGGCGGCGCCCGGTCCGGCAAGTCAGAGGTCGCCGAACGCCTCGTCGCGTCCGTGCCCGGCACTCCGGCCGTCACCTACATCGCCACCGGCCAGGTCGCCGACCCCGCCGTCGACACCGCCTGGGCCGCCCGGGTGGCGGCGCACCGCGCCCGACGCCCGTCGCCGTGGGAGACCGTTGAGGTCGGGGCCGACGGGGATCTGGCCGCCGCACTGGGCTCGGCCGCCGGCGTCGTCCTGGTGGACTCGCTCGGCACCTGGCTGGCCGGCCTCCCGGCGTTCGGAGGGGAGACCGATGCCGCGACGCCGCTGCTCCGCGCGTTCGACTGCGTGGCGCGTCGACCGGGTGGCCGACGGTTCTCGTGAGCGAGGAGGTGGGGTTGGGTGTCCACCCCTCCTCGGCCGCGGGACAGCTGTTCCGCGACGTGCTGGGCGCGCTCAACCGCCGGGTGGCGGACGCCGCGGATCAGGTGCTGTTGGTCGTGGCCGGCCGCGTGCTGCCGCTCTCGGAGATCCCTTGAGCGCGCTGCGTTCGCCGTGCGCGGCGCTCGCCTTTCTCACCCCGATCGGCGGGGCTGCCGAACCGACGCCGGGTGCGGTCGCCTGGTTCCCGGTGGTCGGCGCCGGGCTGGGAGGCCTCCTCGGCTATCTCTGGTGGCTCACCGAGCACATCTGGCCGGTCGGCGTCGCCGCTGCGTTGGTGCTCGCGGCGGACCTCGCGCTGACCGGGCTGTTGCACCTCGACGGCCTCGTCGACTCGGCCGACGGGCTGCTGCCCCATCTCACGCGCGTCCGGCGCCTGGAGGTGATGGCCGAGCCGACGGTGGGCGCGTTCGGCATCGGTGTGGCCGGCCTGCTGCTCCTGGCGCGCTTCGCCGCCCTCGCCTCGACCCATCCGTCGGTCGTCCTGCTGGTCGGGATCTGGTGCGGCTCGCGCACGGTGATGGCGGTGGCGGCGACCGTGCTCCCGTACGCGCGCGAGGAGGCCGGGGGACTGGCATCGGCCTTCCGCGGGCTGAACGACCGCCGGCCCGGCCTCGTCGCCGGCGTCCTCGGAACGGCGGGGACGTTGGCCTGCCTGCTCGTCTGGCGTCCCCTCGGCGGCGCCGTGGTCTTCGTCGCCGCGCTCGTCGGGGCGGGCGGCGTGCTGTGGCTGGCGGTGCGCCGACTGGGCGGGTTCACCGGAGACGTGCTCGGTGCGGCCGGCGTCGTCTTCGAGACCGTGGCCCTCGTCGTGGCCTCGGCCCGGTGGTCATGAGCGTGGCCCGCCGGCCCTCGACGATCGGCCGGCGGGCGGGGGCGGTCGCCATCGGGCTGCTGGTCGACGGCGCGCTCGGGGAACCGCCCGCGTCGCTGCACCCGGTCGCCCGCTTCGGCCAGGCGATGGCCCGGGCGGACGAGCGGTGGTGGGCGGACCGTCGGTCGGCCGGCGTCCGGCATGCGGCGCTCGGCGTCGGGGGGGCGGCGGTCGTCGGAGTCGTCGCTGAGGGGGCCGCCGGTCCCGGGGCGGCGCTGGCGGGTGCGACCGCGTTGGCCGCGGCCGGCCGGTCCCTGTTCACCGCCTGCGGCGACGTCGCCGGCGCGCTGGAGCGGGGTGACCTGACATTGGCCCGCGACCTGCTGCCGACGTTGGTCGGCCGGGAGCCCGACGGCCTCGACGAGAAGGAGATCGCCCGCGCCGTGATCGAGTCGCTCGCCGAGAATCTCTCCGACGCCGTCGTGGCCAGCGCGTTCTGGGGCGTCTGCGCCGGGGCGCCCGGGGTGCTCGCCCACCGGGCCGCCAACACGCTCGACGCCATGGTGGGCTACCGCAGCGCACGCTACGAGCGGTTCGGCTGGGCGGCGGCGCGGCTGGACGACCTGTTGGCGTGGCCGGCCGCCCGGATCACGGCGCTGCTCGTGGTGGTCGCCGCGCCGGAGCGGCGTGGCGAGATCTGGCACGCGGTGCGGTGCCAGGCACCCGTCCACCCGTCGCCCAACGCCGGCGTGGCCGAGGCGGCGTTCGCCGGGGCGCTCGGCCTCCGGCTCGGCGGGACCAACCGCTACGGTGGCCGCGTGGAGATCCGGCCCCCGCTCGGGAGCGGGCGCTCCCCCGAGGCCGCCGACATCCGGCGCGCCCTGGTACTGGCCCGCCGGGTGGTCCGGCAGCTCGAGGTGCTGCTGGCGGCGACCGCGTGGTGGGGTGTGCTGCACCGCCGTCGCAGGCGGGGGATCGCGTGAGGGCGCTGCCGCTCGGCCCGCACGGGGGGACGGCCGGCTGGTCGCGGCCTCCTCGGCCTCGACCCCGACTCGGTGCTCGACCTGTCGGTCAGCCTCAACCCGTTCGCGCCGACCCGCCGGCCGCGGTCGTCGCGCGCCACGTCGACGCCACCCTCGGCCGCTACCCGGACGCGATCGACGTGGCGGTGGCCACCGCCGCGATGGCCGACGCCCTCGGCGTCGACGTCGGGCGGGTGCTGCTAACCAACGGCGGCGTCGGAGGCGATCGCGCTGGTAGCGGCCGAGCTCGGGCGGGGGTGGGTGGACGTCGCCGGAGTTCTCGCTCTACGCGCGCCACCTGCCCGGTCCTCGACCCGCGCGGTCCGGAGTTCCGCTCGGATCCCAACAACCCGACCGGTGCGTTGGCTCCGTTCGGCGCGACGGCCGGGCGTGTGGGACGAGGCCTTCTACCCGTTGGCCACCGGCCGCTGGAGCCGGCGCAGCCCGTCGCCTCTGCGAGCCGAACGCGAGGACCCGGCCGTGGTGGTCGGCTCGCTGACCAAGGTGCTGGCCTGCCCGGGGCTGCGGATCGGCTACGTCGTCGCCCCGGCCGACGGCGGCGAGGCGCTCGGGCACCCCGATCTCGTCGGTCGGGTCGCCGGCCGCCAGCCCGCGCTGGTCGGTGTCGACGCTCGGCGCTGGCGTCCCTCCCGGAGCTGCTGGCGACGGTCGATCTGCCGGCCTGGTCGGCGGCCGTGGCCGCGGCCCGGACCGAGCTCGTCGGCGTCCTGTCCGCGCACGGCCTGTCCCCGCGGCCGTCCGCCGCCAATTTCGTGCTGGTCGACGGTGCGCCCGGCCTGCGGGCCGCTCTGGCGCCGCACGGCGTCATCGTCCGCGACTGCGCGTCGTTCGGGCTGCCCGGGAGCGTGCGGATCGCCGTGCCCGACGCCGACGGGCTGGCCCGCCTCGACGCGGCGCTGCGCACGGTGCGCGACGAGGCCGGGCTGGCCGGCGCACGGCAGTGAGCGCGCCCGGTGTGACCAGCGGGTCGTTGATGGTGTGCGGCACCGCCTCGAACAGCGGCAAGAGCCTGCTCGTGGCCGGGCTGTGCCGGCTGCTGGCCCGCCGGGGCGTCAAGGTCGCGCCGTTCAAGGGCCAGAACATGGCGCTCAACTCCTTCGTCACGGCGGACGGCGACGAGATCGGCCGGGCCCAGGGGGCCCAGGCGGCGGCGGCGTCGGGTCGAGCCCGAAGCGGCCATGAACCCGGTGCTGCTGAAGCCGACCAGCGACCGTCGGAGCCAGGTGATCGTGATGGGCCGACCGTGGCGCACCCTCGACGCGGCCGACTTCCACGCGGCCAAGGCCGAGCTGGTCCCGATCGTCGATCGAGGCGCTCGACGACCTGCGGCGCCGGTTCGACGTGGTGATCTGCGAGGGGGCGGGCAGCCCGGCCGAGATCAACCTGCTCTCGCACGACCTCGTGAACCTCGGCCTGGCCGGCCGGGCCAAGGTCCCGGCCATCGTGGTGGGCGACATCGACCGGGGCGGCGTGTTCGCCCACCTCTACGGCACGGCCGCCCTGCTGCCCGAGGAGCTGCGCGCCTCGCTCCGGGCTTCGTGATCAACAAGTTCCGGGGCGACCCGGCGCCTGCTGGGCGACGCCACGGCGGTCCTCTTGGAGCGGACGGGCCTGCCCACGCTCGGCGTCGTGCCCTGGCTGCCCGGCGTCGCCATCGACGCCGAGGACTCGCTGGCGCTGGCTCGAGACTGGAGCGGCTCGACACCGGCGAGCGGGCAGCCGACGCGCTCGACGTGGCCGTGGTCCGCCTCCCGCGGCTCTCCAACTTCACCGACGTCGACGCGTTGGCGCTCGAGCCCGGCGTCGTCGTCCGCTGGGTGCGCACCGCCGACCAGCTCCGGGGGGCCGACCTGGTCATCCTGCCGGGCACCAAGTCGACCGTCGCCGACCTGGCGTGGCTCCGCGAGCGGGGATTCGACCGGGTCATCGCAGAGCTGGGGCCGGCCCGTCGGCGCCCTGCCTCCTCGGTCTCTGCGGCGGCTACCAGATGCTGGGCACGACCATCGAAGACGACGACCGGGTCGAGCACCCGGAGGGCGGGGCGAGTGGCCTCGGCCTGCTCGACGTGACGACCCGATTCCTCGCCGACAAGCAGACGGCGCAGCGCCGCGGCCGCGAGTGGGGCACCGACCTCCCCGCCGCCGGCTACCAGATCCACCACGGACGGGTCACCCTCGGCCCGTCGGCGCGCTCGTGGTTCGCGTTGGAAGGCGCCGACGGCGACACCGACGACGGCGCCCGCGACGACGAGGGGGCCGTCTACGGCACGACGTTGCACGGCCTGTTCGAGAACGACGAGTTCCGTTCGAGCTTCCTCGGCGCGGTGGCGGCGCGGCGGGGCAAGGACTGGGTGCCCTCCGGGGTCTCCTTCGCCGCCGCCCGCGTCGCCCAGTTCGACCGGGTGGCCGACGCCTGCGAGGCGCACCTGGACCTCGACGCGCTCTTCGACATCGTGGCGGCGGGGGTGCTCCCGTGATCCTCTTCCTCACCAACGCCGACACCGAACTGTTGGCCCTGCGGTCCATCGCGGAGGCCCTGCCGCCCGGCTTCCCGCTGCTGCGCGCGGCCAACCCCCACCGGCTGGCGGGGGAGCCGGACCTCGGCGGCGTCGACGTGGTGCTCGTCCGGCTGCTCGGCGGGCGCCGCGCCTGGGAGGAGCAGTTCGACAGTCTGGTCGACGCCTGTGCGGCCGGCGGGTCCCGCTGCTCGCCTTCGGCGGCGAGGCCGCGCTCGACGAGGAGCTGGCGGGGGCCTCGAGCGTGGAGCTCGCTGTGGTCCTGGAGGCCTTCGGCTACCTGGTGCAGGGGGGTGCGGGCAACCTCGAGCAGCTGCTGCGGTTCGTCGCCGACGAGCTTCTGGGGAGCGACTTCGCGCACCGGGCCCCCGCGGCCACCGCCAGCCACGGGGTCTTCGGGTCCCGGCCCCATCTTCCCGGTCGGCCGACGGTCGCCGTGCTCTTCTACCGGGCCCACCTGGTGGCCGGCAACACGCGGTTCGTCGACGAGCTGTGCGACGCGCATCGAGGCGGCGGGCGCCAACGCCTACCCCGTCTACTGCTACTCGCTGCGCTACGATCGACACGGACGGCGACGAGGCCAGCGTGCTCGACCTCCTGCGGGCGGCCGGGGTCGACGCGGTCGTGACCACCGTGCTGGCCGCCGGGAGCCTCGATCGCCGAGGCCGAACGCCTGGGACCCCGGCGCGCTGGCCGCGCTCGACGTCCCGGTCATCCAGGCCATCTGCTGCCACCACCTCGTCGGCCGACTGGGCCGATTCCTCGCGCGGGCTGTCGCCGGTCGACGTGGCCATGGCGGTGGCCATCCCCGAGTTCGACGGTCGGATCATCACCGTGCCGTTCTCCTTCAAGGAGGAGGTCGACGACGGCGGCGACCTCGGCGCGCCCGGTCAGCGCCTACCGGACCGTGGCCGGACCGCGTGGCCCGGGTCGCCGGCCTGGCGGTCGGGCTGGCGCGGCTGCGCTCGCTCCGCCGGCCGAGCGGCGGGTGGCGATCGTGCTCTCGGCCTACCCGACCAAGCGGAGCCGGCTCGGCAACGCGGTCGGCCTGGACACCCCGGCATCGGTGCTCGAGCTCCTGGGTGCCATGGCCGCCGCCGGCTACCGGGTCGACGCGCATCCCCGAGACGGCGACGAGCTGATGGCCGAGCTGGCCGACGACCTCACCTACGGCGGGCGGCCAGGGCCACGACGTCGCGGACGAGCTGGGCCGCTGGTCGGGCGCCGACTACGCGGCGTGGTTCGCCGACGCTCCCCGAGGACGCCCGCGCCGATGTCGAGAAGGCGTTGGGGCCCGGCGCCGGGCGAGGTCTTCGTGTCCCGCCCGGCCGCGAGCGGACTGGGCGACCTCGTGTTCTCCGGCATGGATCTGGGCGGCGTGCTGGTGGCGGTCCAGCCGCCGCGGGGCTTCGGCGAGAACCCGGTCGCCGTGTACCACTCGCCCGATCTGGCGCCGACCCACCACTACCTCGCCTTCTACCGCTGGCTGGACGAGGAGTGGGGGGCCGCACGCGGTCGTCCACGTGGGCAAGCACGGGACGCTCGAGTGGCTGCCCGGCAAGGGCGTCGGCCTGTCGTCGTCGTGCTTCCCCGACGCGGCCTTGGGCGACGTGCCGCTCGTCTACCCCTTCGTGGTCAACGACCCCGGCGAGGGCACCCAGGCCAAGCGGCGCACCCACGCGGTGATCGTCGACCACCTGGTGCCGCCGCTCACCCGGGCCGAGCACGACGACGATCTGGCCCGCTCGAGGGCGCTGCTCGACCAGCACGCGCAGCTGGCCGCCCTCGATCCCGCCAAGCTGCCGGCCATCCGCCGGCCAGGTCTGGGAGTCGCTCGTCGACGCCGAGATCCACCGCGACCTGGGGCTGTACGGGCGAGGACCGGCGCCCGCCGGGCTTCGACGACCCGGCGTTCGACGACCTGCTGCTCGAGGTCGACGGCTACCTCTGCGAGCTGAAGGACGCGCAGATCCGCGGCGGGCTGCACGTGCTCGGCCGCCCGCCGCGCGACGTGGCCGAGCTCGACATGGTGGCCGCCATCACCCGCCTCCCGCAGGCCGCGGTCGGCTCGCTGCGCCAGGCCGTGGCCGAGGCGCTCGGGCGTCGACCTCGGGCGCGCCGTGCCGCAGCGGGCCGAGGTCGACGCCGTCGAGGCCGAGTGCCAGCGCCTGCTCGAGGCGTGCCAGCGGGCCGACTGGGACGCGGCGGCGCTCGACCTCGGCGCGCGACGCGTGCGGCGTCATCCTGCGCTGGGTGTGCCGGACCCTCGTGCCGGCGCTGCGCGGCACCGACGCCGAGGTGCGCGCCGTGCTGGCCGCCCTCGACGGCCGGTTCGTGGCGCCCGGGCCCTCGGGCGCGCCGACTCGCGGCATGGCCCACGTGCTGCCGACCGGCCGCAACTTCTACTCGATCGACCCGAAGGCGATCCCGTCGCCGCTGGCCTGGGACGTCGGCCGCGCCCTGGCCGACCGCCTGATCGAGCGCCACCTGGCCGAGGAGGGGCGGCCACCCGACGTCGGTCGGCCTGGTCGTGTGGGGGACGAGCGCGATGCGCACCGGCGGCGACGACGTGGCCGAGGCCCTGGCGCTCCTCGGCGTGCGGCCGCTCTGGGCCGAGGGGAGCGGGCGGGTGAGCGGCGTGGAGCTGATCCCGATCGAGGAGCTGGGCCGGCCGCGGGTCGACGTGACGCTGCGCATCTCGGGCTTCTTCCGCGACGCCTTCCCCCACGTGTTGGACCTCCTCGACGACGCGGTCAGCCTCGCCGCCCGGCGGTCGACGAGCCCCTCGACGCCAACCCGGTGGCCGCGGCCGGCCCGGGCGACCCGCGGGTCTTCGGGCCCAAGCCCGGCGCCTACGGCTCGGGCATCTTGAACGTGCTCGAGTCGGGGGACTGGCGCGACGAGACCGATCTGGCCGCGGTCTACCTGGCCTGGGGGGCCTGGGCCTACGGCCGGGCCGGGGTCGCGACGCCCGCCCCGGAGGCCTTCCGCCGGCGCCTGGCCGGCGTCGAGGTGGCGGTCAAGAACCAGGACAACCGGGAGCACGACATCTTCGACTCCGACGACTACCTGCAGGACCACGGCGGGATGATCGCCGCCATCCGGGTGCTCTCCGGCAAGCAGCCCAAGGCCTGGTTCGGCGACAGCGCCGACCCCGACCGGCCGCGGGTGCGCTCGCTCGCCGAGGAGGCGGCGCGTGTCGTGCGCAGCCGGGTGCTCAACGAGAAGTGGCTGGCGGCCATGGAGCGCCACGGCTACAAGGGGGCCTTCGAGATGGCCGCCACCGTCGACTACCTCTTCGGCTACGACGCCACGGCGCACGTCGTCGAGGACTGGATGTACGAGCGGGTGACCGACACCTACGTCGGCGACAAGGAGCGGCGCGCCTTCTTCGAGGCGTCGAACCCCTGGGCGCTGCGCTCCATCGCCGAGCGCCTGCTCGAGGCGTCCGAGCGGGGCCTGTGGGCCGCGTCCCCCGAGGCGCTGGCCACGCTGCGCTCGGCCATCCTCGAGGCCGAGGGCTGGGAGGAGGGCCGATGAGCGAGGCCGCGGCGTTCCCGCTGTCGGCGCTGGTGGGCGCCGACGACATGGTCAATGCGCTCGTCCTGGCCGCGATCGACCGGCGCATCGGCGGCGTGCTGCTGCGCGGCGAGAAGGGCAGCGGCAAGACGACGGCGGCGCGGGGGCTCGCCGCCGTGCTGGGCGGTGCCCCGTTCGTCGAGCTCCCCCTCGGGGCGACCGAGGACCGGGTCGTCGGCGCGCTCGACATCAAGGGGGTGCTCGAGGACGGCCGGCACCGCTTCTTGCCGGGGCTGCTGGCGGCCGTCGACGGCGGGGTCCTCTACGTCGACGAGGTCAACCTCCTGGCCGACCACCTGGTGGACGTCCTGCTCGACGTGGCGGTGAGCGGCATCAACCGCGTGGAGCGCGACGGTGTGTCGCACGTGCACCCGAGCCGCTTCGTGCTGATCGGGTCGATGAACCCCGAGGAGGGGGAGCTCCGCCCGCAGCTCCTCGACCGCTTCGGCCTCTCGGTCACGGTGTCGACGCCGACCGAGCCGGCGGCGCGGGCCGAGGCGGTCCGCCGCCGCCTCTCCTACGACGCGGACCCCGTCGCCTTCGGGGAGACCTGGGCCGAGGCGGAGGGGATGCTCGCCACCCGGCTGGGACGGACCCGGCCGGCGCCGCTCGCGCCCGGGCTCGAGGAGCGGATCTCCGCCCTCTGCGCAGCTGCGGGCGCGGAGGGCCTGCGCGCCGACATCGTCATCTGCCGGGCCGCCGCGGCACTGGCCGGCTGGCGCGGCCCGGACGTGGCCGGCGAGGCGGAGGTCCGGGAGGTCGCGCCGCTCGCCCTTGCGCACCGGCGGCGCACGCCCTGGGACCGACCGGCGCAGGACCGGGCGGAGCTCGAGCTGGCGATGGACCAGGCGTTCGCCGGACCCGAGCAGCTCGAGCCCGAGCAGGCTGGCGGCGAGGGCTCCGGTGGCCGCATTGCGGGTGGCGGGCCGTCCCATGGCGGGCCGTCGGGTGGGCCGGCATCCGGCGAGGACGGTGGCGCCGCGCCCGGCGCCGGCTCCGGCGACACGGGGCACGGGCCCGAGCGCCCGCCGCTGCCGCCCATTCCCGCAGGATCCGCCCGCCTGCCGAGCGGATTGCTGGATCCCGGACAGCGGCGGGCGGAGGCGGGTGGTGCCAATCGTGGCCGCCGGCCCGGCGCCCCGACGCTGGAGGGTCGGGGTCGGGTGGTGGGGTCCGTAGTGGCGGAGGACGCGCCTGCAGGAGCGGCGCTCGCCCCCGTCGCCACGATCACCGCGGCGCTGGCCCGGGGGGCGGGCGGCGAGGGGGCGCTCGAGGTCCTCCCCGAGGACCTGCGGCACGCGCTGCGGCAGCGCACGGTCGGCAACCTGATCGTCCTGGCGGTGGACGCGTCGGGCTCGATGGGTGCCACCAATCGGCTGGCGGCCGCCCGCGGGCGCCGCGCTGGCGCTGCTCCACGACGCCTACCAGCGGCGTGACCGCGTCGCCCTCGTGTCGTTCCGGGGCGACGGAGCGCAGGTGGTGATGCGCCCGACCAGCAGCACCGAGGTGGCCATGGCCCGACTCGACGGGCTCGAGACGGGCGGCCGCACACCGCTCGCCCAGGGCATCGCCACCGCTCTCGGGGTGGCGGCGACGGCGTCGCGCGACGGCCTGCGCCCCCTTGTCGTGCTGCTCACCGACGGGCGCGCCGACCGCGGCGCCGGTGGGGGAGGACCCGCTCGAGGCCGCGCTGGCCGCGGCGGCGGCGGTGCGGCGCAGCGGTGTCGACGGGCTCGTCGTCGACTGCGAGGACGGCGCCGGCGCGCTCGGTCTGGCGCGCGAGCTGGCCGAGGCGATGGGCGCGCGCTGACGAGGTCGGTGCCCGCGCTCACCGACGCTGCGCTGCGCGAGCTGATCGAGGGATCCCTGCCGGGCTGAGCGGCCCTCACGCCCCCACGGCGTGGACACCGCCGTCGACGTGGAGCAGCTCGCCGGTCGTCATCGGGAACCAGTCCGACAGCAGCGCGACGCAGGCCTTGGCCACCGCCGTCGAGTCGTGCACGTCCCACCCGAGGGGCGAGCGCGCGGCCCACGTCTCCTCGAAGGCGTCGAAGCCCGGGATCGACTTGGCGGCCATGGTGCGCACCGGTCCGGCCGCCACCAGGTTGACGCGGATGCCCTTGGGCCCGAGGTCGCGGGCCAGGTAGCGGGCGAGGGATTCGAGGGCGGCCTTGGCCACGCCCATCCAGTCGTAGAGGGGCCAGGCGACCGTCGCGTCGAAGTCGAGGCCCACGACCGAGGCGCCGCCGTCGCGGCCCGCCACCTCGAGCAGGGGCGCGAAGTGCTCGACGAGCGCCTTCAGCGAGTACGTGCTCACCTGCAGGGCCAGGCTCACGTCCTCCCAGCCCGCCTTCAACATGCCCGAGCCGAGGCAGTCGGGGGGCGCGTTGCCGATGGCGTGCAGGATCCCGTCGAGGCGGTCCCAGCGCTCGCCGAGCTGCACGGCCGCCGCCCGCAGCTGGTCGGGCGACGTGACGTCGATCTCCAAGACCTCGGGCTCATCGGGCAACTTGCGGGCGATCCGCCTGGTGAGGTTGAGGCCCCGCCCCGCCCCCGAGAGCACGATCTCGGCGCCCTCTTCCTGCGCCAGCTTGGCCACGGAGAAGGCCAAGGAGGCGTCCGTCAGCACGCCCGTGATCAGGAGGTGCTTCTTGTCGAGCAGTCCCATGGGGCGAGGCTATCGCCGCCCGTGCGGCACCGAATGGGTCAGCCCGGCGGCGGGCTGATGGCCAGCGGGTGCTTCGGCTGGTAGAGGCCGACCTCGCCGCCACCGGGCAGCCGGATCTTCGTCACAGAGCCCCAGCGCGGCTCTTCGACCTCCGAACAGGAGACTCCCCGCGCTGCCAGCGAGCGCATCTCGGCCGCCAGGTCGTCGCAGATGAGGTAGAGGTCACAGCGGGTGTCGTCGTCGCTCGGGTGCACCGCCGCCTCCGCCGGGGGCAGCGCGAAGATCAACCAGCCGCCGCCCGCGTCGACCGACGACAGGCCGAGGACGTCGGTGAAGAAGGCGCGGTCGGCCGCCGCGTCCGTGCCGTAGAGGATGACATGGGCGCCGAAGATCACGGAGGGCGGCCTTCGGCTCAGGTACCGGCGACCAGGCCGGCGCGGCGGTGCGGTGGTGGGGAGGTGACGTCGTCCACGGAACCCAGGCTACGGCGCGTCGCCCCGCTCGGCCGCCGTCGTTCGCCGCACGGTGTGGTGGCCGGCCGCCCGGCGTATGAAAGGGTTAGACCGTGCACGTCGGCATCGTCGGGGGGACCGGCCCCGCAGGTCGGGGGCTCGCCGTCCGGCTGGCCGCGGCCGGACACGAGGTCACCGTCGGTTCCCGGGACGCCGAGCGCGCGGCGGCGGCGACGGCCGAGCTGATCGCCGCCAATCCCGATCGCAGGCTCTCGCTCCGCGGTGCCGACAACACTGGCGCGGCGCAGGCCGAGCTGGTCGTGCTGGCGACCCCCTGGGAAAACATGGTCGAGACCGTGCAGGCGCTGCGGGAGGAGTTGGCCGGCAAGGTGGTCGTGTCGATGGGCGTGGCGATGATGAAGTTCGGCCGCGAGGTCCTTCCGCTCAGCGTGCCGCGCGGCTCGGTGGCGGCGATGGTGCAGGCGGCCCTGCCGGCTTCGCTGGTCTCGGGGTCCTTCCACCACCTGGCCGGCGCCGCGATGGAGGACCTCGACTCGGGCCTGCAGGCCGATGTGCTCGTCTGTTCGGACCATCGCGGCGCCTCGGAGGCCACAATGGCGCTCGTGAATTCGATCGACGGCCTGCGCGGGCTCGACGCCGGGTCCCTCGCCCGGGCCGGCACGGTCGAGGCGTTCACCGGCATCTGCGTCGCCCTGAACATCCGCTACAAGACGGAGACCTCGGTGCAGTTCCGCGGGATTCCCTCCTAGACCGGTGGTCATGCACCTCTACGACACCGCGCAGGGCCGGGTCGTCCCGTTCGAGCCGGGTCACGTGGTGACCATGTACTCGTGCGGGATCACCCCCTACGACTCGGCGCACCTCGGCCACGCCGCCGTCTACCTGACCTTCGACCTCCTCCAGCGGCGCCTCCTCGACCTCGGCGACGAGCCGCGCCTCGTGCGCAACGTGACCGACGTCGACGACGACATCCTGCGCAAGGCGCGCCAGCTCGGTGTCCACTATCTCGACCTGGCGGCCGAGGAGGTGGCCCGCTTCGACGCCGACATGGGCTCGCTCGGCCTGTTGCCGGTCTACTCCGAGCCCCGGGCCACCTCGGCGATCGCCGACATCCTCTCGCTCATCGGTGCGGCGCTCGAGGGCGGACACGCCTATGAGTCCGGCGGCGCCGTCTACTTCGACGCGTCGAGCTTCGCTGGCTTCGGTCGGCTGAGCCGCCTGGAGCGTCCCGAGATGCTCCTGCTGGCGGCCGAGCACGGCGGCAACCCCGACGACCCCAACAAGCGCGACCCGCTCGACTTCGTCCTCTGGCAACCCTCGCTCGTCGACGAGCCGTCGTGGGAGTCGCGCTGGGGGCCGGGGCGCCCCGGGTGGCACATCGAGTGCTCGGCCCTCGCCATGCGCGAGCTGGGCGAGACCATCGACCTGCACGGCGGCGGCCGCGACCTCGTCTTCCCCCACCACGAGTGCGAGGTGGCCCAGTCCGAGGCCGTGACGGGCCGGCCGTTCGTGCGGCACTGGCTCCACGTCGGTCTGGTCGGGCTCGGGGGGACCAAGATGTCGAAGTCCCTCGGCAACCTCGTGTTCGTGAGCGACCTGCTGAAGGAGTGGGACCCGGCTGCGGTCCGGCTCGCCCTCTTGTCCCACCACTACCGGGGCGACTGGGAGTGGGAGGACGCCGACCTGGCGGCCGCCGCGCAGCGACTCGACCGGTGGCGGTCCGTCGACTCCGTGTCCCCGTCCGGGGGCGACGAAGACATCGAAGCGGTGCGGCGCGCGCTCGACGACGACCTGGACGCGCCGGGCGCACTCCGGGCGCTCGACGAGCTGGCGGCGGCCGGCCACTCCGTGGCGGGTGGCGCGGCGCTCCTCGGCGTCAACCTCTGAGGCGCCGGCTTGGCCCGGCCCCGCGGTTCGCGCGAACGTGAGCCGGATGGCCAGTCACACGCAGTTGGTGGTCTGTGAGGGGGACGAGACCGGACAGGAGCTGCTCGACCAAGCGCTCCGCGTGCTGGAGCCCGAGGCGCTCGGCGCGCGCGGTCGAGCTGCACCGGTTCGACCTCTCGCTGGAGAACCGGCGGCGGACCGGCAACGAGGTGGTCCGCGAGGCGGCCGCGGCGATGGCCGAGGTGGGCCTCGGGCTGAAGGCGGCCACCATCACGCCCGAGGGGATCGGGGACGTCGGGTCGCCCAACCGCATCCTGCGCGAGGGCATCGGCGGGTCGGTGATCGTCCGCACCGGGCGGCGCATCCCGGGCGTGGTGCCGCTGGCGCCGGTCGTCCATCCGATCGTGGTCGTGCGCATGGCGGTCGGCGACGCCTACGGCGCCGAGGAGGCCCGGTCGGGCCCGCCGGGCTCGATGGCCGAACAGGCCTCGCGGACCGAGCGGATCGACCGGGGGACCTGTCGCGCGGTGGCCGAGTATTCGTTCCGGGTCGCCGCGGGGATGGGCGCCTGTGTCTACGGCGGGCCGAAGTGGACGGTGTCGGCCCTCTACGAGGGGCTCTTGAAGGAGGAGATGGACGCGGCGGCCTCCCGCCACGCCGGTGTGCTCTACCGCCCGACGCTCATCGACGCCGCCTACGCGGGCCTCTTGACCGAGTCCGGGGATCGCGCCCTCGTGATCCCGGCGCTGAACCGCGACGGTGACTGCCTGTCGGACCTGGTGCTGGCGCTCTTCGGCTCGATCGCCGGATCCGAGTCGGTGCTCCTGGCCCTCGACGAGGAGCTGCAGCCGACCGTGGCGATGGCCGAGGCGCCCCACGGCACGGCCCCGTCGCTCGTCGGCAAGAACGTCGCCAACCCGATGGCGATGCTGCTCGCCTGCGCGGCGGTGCTGGACTACGCCGCCCGGGGCGGGGACCCGGCGATCGCCGAGGCGGCGCTGGCCATACGCGGGGCCACGCTCGGTGCGGCGGCCGACGGCGTGCGGACCTTCGACCTCGGCGGCGGCGCCTCGACCTCCGAGGTCGTCGACGAGGTCCTCCGGCGCATGGCCGGCTGAGCCTCCTCGTTGCACTGCGGCTCGCTATGTTCGGGCGATGGACCGTGAAAAGGCACTGAGCGAGCTCCTCGAGCGCGAGCAGATCCGGGAGCTGGCCACCCGGTACTCCATCGCCGCCGACAGCCAGGACTTCGACTCCCTGGTCCTTTTGTTCGATCCCGAGGTGGACAACGGTCGCCTGGGCAAGGGCCGGGCCGCCACCAAGCTGTACTACGAGCAGCTGCTCGGAGGGATGGCCGACGGGGCGGTGCTCCACTACGTCGCCAACCACCAGATCGATTTCGTCGACGACACCCACGCCATCGGCATCTGCTACGTGCGGGCCGTCGCCGGCATGGAGGGCCGCTGGTCCGACGTGGCGGCCGTCTACGTGGACGACTACGTGAAGCGGGACGGCTCCTGGTTCTTCGCCCGCCGCAAACCCTCGGACCTCCAACGCCTGACGTTCGACCAGCCGAGATCGATCGGCAAGGTCTCCCTCGCCGACGCCTGGGCCGAGCACCGCCGGCGCCAGGCGCAGCTGCGCGAGGGCTGAGTCGGCACCCGGTAACCTCGGCCGTTCGGCGGCGGGGCCGCCGAGCGAACGAGAAGGTGCTTCGATGGCGGGCGACATAGCGGTGCGACTCCCCGACGGCTCGACCAGGGAGTTGCCGGCCGGGACGACGGCGCGCCAGCTGGCCGAGGCCATCGGCTCCCGCCTGGCCAAGGCGGCGGTCGCCGCCACGGTCGACGGTGAGCAGGTCGACCTGTCGGCCGAGCTGCCCGACGGGGCCGAGGTGGGCATCTTGACCACCACGTCGCCGGGCGGGCTGTCAGTCCTCCGGCACTCGACGGCCCACGTGCTGGCCCAGGCGGTCTGCTCGCTGTGGCCCGGCGCGCACTACGCCATCGGGCCGGTCATCGACGACGGCTTCTACTACGACTTCGAGCTCCCGGGCGGGGCCCACTTCGCCGACGCCGACCTCGAACGCATCGCGACCGAGATGCGCCGGATCGTGGCCGAGGACCAGCCGTTCGTGCGCCAGGAGCAGACCATCGACGAGGGTCTGGCCCTCTTCGCCGACCAGCCCTACAAGCGCGAGATCATCGAGACGGTCCGCGCCGGGGCCGACGAGGTCGACGCCGCCGGCGTGGCGGGATCGCCCGAGGCGGCCGTCATCTCGTCGTACCGCAACAGCGAGACGTTCGTGGATCTGTGCCGCGGGCCGCACGTCCCGTCGACCGGGCACCTCGGCCACTTCCAGCTCATGCGCGTCGCCGGCGCCTACTGGCGCGGCGACGAGAAGCGTCCGCAGCTCCAGCGCATCTACGGCACGGCCTGGGACTCCGACAAGGCCCTGCGCACCTATCTCGAGCGCTTGGAGGAGGCGGAGAAGCGCGACCACCGAAAGCTCGGGGCCGAGCTCGACCTGTTCTCCTTCCCCGACGAGATCGGATCCGGCCTGGCCGTGTGGCACCCGAAGGGCGGCATCGTGCGGCGGGTGATGGAGGAGTACTCCCGCCAGCGCCACGAGGCCGACTACGACTTCGTCTACACGCCGCACATCACGAAGGCCGACCTGTTCAACACGTCGGGCCACCTGCAGTGGTTCGCCGACGGCATGTTCCCGCCGATGGAGCTCGACGGCGGCCAGCAGTACTACCTGAAGCCGATGAACTGCCCGTTCCACATCTTGATCTACAAGAGCCGGCAGCGCTCCTATCGCGAGCTGCCGATGCGGCTGTTCGAGTTCGGCACCGTCTACCGCTATGAGAAGTCGGGCGTGGTCCACGGCCTCACCCGCGTGCGCGGCATGACGCAGGACGACGCGCACATCTTCTGCACGCGCGAGCAGATGCCGGGCGAGCTGCGCTCGCTGTTGCTGTTCGTGCTCGACCTCCTGGCCGCCTTCGGGCTGACCGACACCTACCTCGAGCTGTCTACGCGCCCGGAGGCCAAGGCCGTGGGCAGCGACGACGAGTGGGAGGAGGCGACCGAGATGCTCCGGGCCGCGGCCGGCGGCCTCGGCCTCGATCTCGTCTTGGACGAGGGCGGGGGCGCCTTCTACGGCCCGAAGATCTCGGTCCAGGCGCGCGACGCCATCGGGCGCACCCACCAGATGTCGACCATCCAGCTCGACTTCCAGAACCCCCAGCGCTTCGACATGGAGTACATCGGCAACGACAACGGCCGCCACCGGCCGGTGATGATCCACCGCGCCCTGTTCGGCTCGATCGAGCGCTTCACCGCCATCCTGCTCGAGCACTACGCGGGCGCCCTGCCCACCTGGCTCATGCCCGAGCAGCTGGTGGTCGTCCCGGTCGCCGACGACCACGAGCACTACGCGGCCTCGGTCGTCTCCGCCGCGCGGGCAGCCGGTCTGCGGGCGAGCGTCGAGGGCGCCAGCTCGCCCCTCGGGGCCCGCATCCGCCAGGCCAAGCTGGCCAAGGTCCCCTACGTGCTGGTGGTCGGCGACGAGGACATCGAGGCGCGTACCGTCGGGGTGAACGCGCGCGGCTCGAACTCGCCCGAGCGCGGCGTGCCGCTCGACGCCTTCATCGAGCGGGTGACGAGCGAGGTGGCCGCGCACGGGTCGCCCGACGCGCCTGCATGAGCGAGGGGCTCGAGCAGCTCTGGGCGGGCTGGCGGCACCGCTATGTGACAGAGGCGACCGACGAGGAGCGGGACAAGGCCGGGGGACCCGGCGACGGCTGCGTGTTCTGCCGCATCGCGGCCAGCGGCCCGGCCAGCGTGGACAACGGCATCGTGTGGCGCGGCGAGACGTGCTTCTGTGTCCTCAACGCCTATCCGTATGCCAACGGGCACCTGCTGGTCCTCCCGCTCCGCCACGCCGAACGGCTCGACGAGCTCAGCGCCGCGGAGTCCTCCGAGCTGTGGAGCACGACGACCGATGCCGTCGCCGCCCTCGACGCCGCCTACCGTCCCGACGGCATGAACGTCGGGGCCAACCTGGGCCGGGCCGCCGGGGCCGGGATACCCCAGCACCTCCACCTGCACGTGTTGCCGCGCTGGAGCGGGGACACGAACTTCATGACGACGGTGGCCGGCGTGCGGGTCATGCCCCAGACCCTCGACGACAGCTGGGCACAGCTGCACCCGGCCTGGCCGGTGCACGGCGGGTCGGGTTCCCCGTAGCGCCGGGCGCGGGCCGGTGCTGCCGCCGACGGGCCAGGGGAGTGGGCCGCGTCCTCAGTGGCCGAGGTCGGGGGTGACGATCTCGGTGCTCAACAGCGTGAGAGCCGAGAGGACCGCGTCGGTGGCGTCGCGAACGGGCCAGTAGCGGACGCGTGCCTCCCGGTCGCCACCCGCTCCGTTACGTAAGGGGAGCACGAGGTCGTCCATCCCGTCCACCTCGGCCGCCTCGAGGTAGGGGCCGATACCGGCGACCGGGAGGGCGCTGTCGGAGTTGAGACCGATCGCGCCGACGGCGGCCACCCGCGTCCCGGGCTCGAGTTCGAGCGCATCGAAGACGTAGGCCAACAGGTAGGCGAGTCCGTTTTCGTCGCCGCGCACCTTGCCCGGCAGTTCGACGGCGCCGGCCGCCTCGTAGGGACCGAGGTGTCCGATCGGCAGTTTGGCCCCGCGCAGCTCGACGACTCTTCCGCCGTTGATCGCCCAGCCGAGCGTCGCGTGCCGGAGGCGGGATCTGGGCATCGGAAGCTCTGACACGACAACGGTGCCGACGGTGAAGTTCCGACTGGACGACTCGATGGCGTCGCCGCGCCGCGATGCGTCGGACATGGGTGTTCACGAACGCCGACGCGATCGAGTGGATGCGCTCACGCTCGGGCTCGTCCAGCCAGGCGGCCGAGCCCTCCTCCGGCTCGGCACCGGTCTCGGGGTCCGCTTCGGCCAGGAACTCCGCCTTGGTCACGTCCGGGGGCAGCAGGGGGAGCGCGAACACGTTGCGAACCAGCAGCACGGCGACGGCGACGTCTTGGGACGGACCCCCGGTGACCTCGGGTGCGATCGTGGCGACATCGTTGGAGGGGAACCGTGGATCAGGCGCCGGCGCCCCGAGGAGGTCCTCCTCGACGGGCCGAATGGCCTCCCACAGCTCCCGCATCGAGCGCGTCGGGCCGGACCCGACCGGGTCCGGCGTGCCCTCGTCTTCCCACACGGTGCGCAGCCTAGGAGTCGGGCGAGCGGCCGGCGGTGCTGTCGCGTCCTCGCTGAGGCACGAGGGCCGCCCGGTCGTTAGCCGGTCGACGGGGTTGGTTCGGGCCCGGAGACGGCCGCGGACGCGGGCGTCGAGAAGACGGTCACGAGTCGCTCGCGGTCGCGCTCGGGGGGCGACACCGGTAGCGGAGCGGACGGACCCCACGCGCCCGAGAGCCACCGTCGCGGTCGCCGCGTGCGCGCCTGCCAGCGGTCGAGCAGGCGGGAGCCCACGAAGAACGCGGTGATGGCGTAGGCCCAGCCGACGAACTCGTCGATGACGAAGTGCTCCCCGGTGTAGACGAGGGTGAAGGCCATGGCGAACACGTAGGTGACGAGGAGGACCCGCACCGGGCGCCGCGCCCGCTTCCAGAAGAAGAGCAAGAGCAGCATCGGGTATGCCGCGTGCAACGACGGCATCGCCGCGATGTTGTTGTCGAACTTGTTGCCGCCGGTGAACAAGAAGGCGGCACCGTGGATGCCGACGTGGTTCCACACGACCGGGATGATTCGGGTCACCTTCCCGATGTGGCCGGTCTGGCTGGCCAGCCACGGTGGCATGGCCGGATAGAGCACGTAGGTGATGTAGCCGATGAACGTGAGGCCGACGAAGGTCGGGACGAACCGCCGGAACCGGGCGTGGTCGCGCTTCCACAGCACGCCGGCGACGATGAAGCTCGTGAAGAAGTGGCTCATGTAGGTGAGCCAGACGAGGTAGTCCCAGAAGTGGAGATGGTGGGCGTTGAACAGCCAGCGCTGGAGCGTCACCGTCGGCACCGCCCCGCCGCCGATGAGCCTGTCGAAGACGACCTGGGGCTTCACGAACGGCCCCCACAGCACGTGGCTCGCGTAGCCGCGCAAGAGTGCGTAGACGGCGAGCACGGCGTAGAGCGGGAGCCAGTCCCGGATGAGGCCCCGGCGCCACTGGCCGGGATCGCCCAGACTCGCCACGAACAGGGCGGCGGTCAGCCAGATGAGGAGGTCGTCCTCGCTGTAGGGGAGCCCGATGAACACGACGAAGAGGACGAAGAGCGCCGCGAAGACCGACCAGCCGACGACGAGCCGTCGGCGGGGGCTGGCCTGCTCGAAGCCCCGGTGCAGCCTGGCGAACACTCCCCGCGACTCGGCCCCCTCGCCCGTTGCGGACTGCTGGTCGCCGACCTTCCCGGAGGGGGTTTCGGGGGTCGCGAGGGCTGACGTGGCGGAGTCGTCCGCACCCCGGTGCAGCTGCGACTCGTCGATGGCCATCCCTGTCGTGCCCGCTTCCCCTCAATCACACTTGGGTTGATGGACATTACCCAGGCGTCTCAGCGTTTTCTCAGCTGTGCACGGGACGCTAGCGATAATTCACCGGGCTGTCACAGTTCGAGACGACGGTGGTAGGCACGACAGCGGCCGGCCGAGGGTCACCCGGGAGCCTTCGCCGGGTCTCGCCCGTCGTCTTGTTGGTCCTGGTGGCCGTCGGATTCCTCGCCCTCGGGCTCCACGAGGCCTGGCTCGACTCGCCGACCTTCGACGAGCCCGTCTACGTGTCGGCCGGCCTGGCCGCCGTGCTCCACCACGACGTCACCTACAACGACGAGCACCCGTTGCTGGCCAAGGTGGTGGCGGTGCTCCCCGTCCTGTTCGTGCACCCAGTGGTCCCGGCCAACGGGCACTGGGACCGCAACGACGAGCGGACCTACAGCGCGACCTTCCTGAACGCGCAGCGTCGGGCCGGCACCCTGCGCGCCGTCACCCTCGCGTCACGCGTGCTCCCGCTGCTCGAGGCGATCGGCCTCGCCTTCGTGCTGTTCGCGCTCGGCCGCGACCTGTTCGGCCGTGCGGCGGGCCTGCTGGCCGGTCTCTTGTGGCTGCTCTCGCCGTTCGTTCTCGGGCTCGGGCATCTCGACAGCCTCGACGTCTCGTTCGCGCTGGCGGTCGCGATCTGGTCGTGGGTCCTGCTGCGCTGGCTGCGCCGGCCTACCACCCGGCGCGCGGCGGTGCTCGGGCTGGCGACCGGCGCCGCCGTCCTCACCGACGTGACCGGTCTGCTGCTGGCCGCCATCGCCGCGCTCGCCGTCCTCGCCATCGGGTGGCGGACGTCCCGGCGCCGGGCGCTGCGCCAGTGCGGGCTGCTGCTCCTCGTGGCCTGGGCGTCGGTGTGGGTGCTCTACGGCGCCTTCGACCCCCGCGTGCTGCTGGATCCGACGGTCATCCTCCCGTCTCCGTACCTGCACGGGATCGAGTACCTCGGCCGCCACGACACCGTGGCCGGTCCCGGCTACCTCTTCGGCGCCGCCTGGACCGGTGGCCGCTGGTGGTACTGGCCGGGCGCGCTGGTGGTCAAGACGGTGCCCACGACCCTGCTGCTGCTGCTCGTCGGCCCCTTCGCCTGGCGGTCGCTCGAGAAGTCGACGCGGCGCCAGGCCGGCCTCGTGCTGGCGGTGCCCGCGCTGTGCCTCCTGGCGTTCACCGTCGCCACGCCCCGCGACATCGGGGTCCGCTACCTGCTGCCCGTCATCGCGCTGTGGCTGGTGGCCGCCAGCCCGATCGTGGGGCTGGCCCGGAAGAGCCGGGCCGGCGTGTCGCTGGTCGCGGCGGCGGTCGCCATCTCCGGGGTCGCCGTAGTCCTCTCGGCGCCCGACTCCCTGGCCTGGGCGGCCCCGCCGTTCGCACCGGCCTACCGGGTCGTGACCAACTCCGACGTGGACTGGGGCCAGGGCCTCTACCGGCTGCAGGACTGGAGTGCGGGCAAGGACCCCTGGGTCGCCTACTTCGGGCCGCGGGGGTTCGGGGTGGGCGACATCGGCGGCGCCCGCCGGCTCCTGGGGGCCCGGCCCGGGAACGTTGCGGGCTGGGTCGCCGTCTCGGCCACCGACCTCACGAGCGCCGACCGGTCTTCGCTCGCCTGGCTCCGGGCGTACTGCCCGGTCGGCCAGCTCGGCGGGTCGATCCTGCTGTACCACTTCGGCCACCCGCCGTCGGCCGAGCCCGGCCCCGCCCGCCCGGCCGGACTGTGCCCGGCCGGGGCCACCGAGAGCGTCCGCACCGCCGCCCCGAGCGCCGGGCGCTAGCGAGCGGGGAGGCGCCGCCGCGCCTCGGCCACCCATTGTGGGTTCGCCCAGCCACATGGTTGGATGGATGGATGGCCCTCGTCGAACCCCTCGAGTTCGAGCGGCTGGTCGTCACCCGGAATCCGGAGAGCACGAACGCGAAGAGCGGCCAGCGGCTGCTCGGCCTCTTGGGCGAGGCGTTCCCCGGTCGCCTGCACGAGATCACGACCTACCGAGACCCGTTCGCCAACATCGAACACGTGGCCGAGTACCTCCGCGAGGGCGACATCGTCGCTCCGTTCGGTGGCGATTCGACGGTGGGACAGGCCGCCGGGGCGATCGCCCTGCGCGACGACCTGGGACCGATCCCGCTGGCGCCGCTTCCGCTCGGTCACGCCAATCAGATGGCCCTGATGCTCAACACGCCGCTGCGCTACCGGCGCCCGGTCAGCATCTTCCGGCGGGGTCGGATCGTCCCCATGTACCCGTTCGTGTTCCGCGCCGAGGGCCGTCCGGAGGTCGAGGCCCGGCTGGCGTTGTTCGCCATCGGTATCGGCATCACCGGCGTCTCGGCCCTGCAGCTCGACACGAACGAGTTCCGCAAGCACCCGCTCAGCCGGGTGCCGGTCCTCAAGCGGATCCCCGAGTCCCAGATGATCCTGCGCGGTCTGCGCGACAGCAGGCCGTTCCGCAAGGACGGGCTCGAGCGGGTCGAGGTGCTGCTCGTCAACGGCCGCCGGGCGGCCAAGTACGGACGCTTCGACGTGACGTTGCCCGATCAGGCCTTCGCCCTGCTGGAGTTGGCCGACAAGCGACCCGCCTCCCTGGCGCCGGTGCTCGGCCGCTTCGCCATGCAACTCACCCAGCCGACCGAACGCGTGACCAGTCGGGCCATGGAGTTCACGGTCGAGTCGGTGAACGGCGAGCCGATCATCGGCCAGCACGACGGCCAGCCGTTCGTGATCGAGCCCGGGAAGGTCACGATCACCCGCGCCGAGCGGCCGATCTACGTCGTCACCACCCGCCGGTCCTTGTATCGAAAGCGCTGACTACCGCGGGCTGAGTACCGGGAGCGCCGAGCCTTCGCGGGCTCGGTGCGCGCTCGCTAGTCCGTCCCGCCGTTACGGCTTCTGGTCGTAGTGATCGTGCGCGGTGCGGAAACGCCCGCGGCCGCCGCTGATGGCGCGCAGGTCGATGGCGTAACGGGCGAGCGACGCGGTCGGCACGAGGGCCACGATCGTCTGGTGGCCGTTGTCGGCGACCTCGGTGCCCTGCACCCGCCCCCGGCGGGAGTGCAGGTCGCCCAGCACGTCACCCTGCAGCTCGGAGGGCACCGTCACCTCGAGGCGGGAGATCGGCTCGAGGATGATCGGACCGGCCTTCTCCATCGCGGCCCGTAGCGCCATGCCACCCGCCATCTTGAAGCTCATCTCGGAGGAGTCGACGGCGTGGAACTTGCCGTCGTCACAGGTCACCGCGACGTCGACGACGGGGAAGCCGTTCACCCCGCCCTGGTCCATGGCCTCGAGGATCCCCTTCTCCACGGCCGGGATGTACTGGCGGGGGATGGCGCCGCCCACCACCTCGTCTCGGAACTGGAACCCCTCGCCGCGCTCCAGAGGCTCGACGCGCAGGTGCACGACGGCGAACTGGCCGTGGCCGCCCGTCTGCTTCTTGTAGCGGCCCTCGGCCTCGGCGGTCCCGGTGATCGTCTCGCGGTAGGGGATGAGGACCTCCTCGCGCTCGACGGTGACGCCGTACTTGCGCGACAGGCGCTCGCAGGTGACGGCCAGGTGGACCTCGCCGGCCACGCCGAGGACGGTCTGGTGCGTCTCGTCGACGCGGGTGACGGTGAGCGACGGGTCCTCCTCGGCCAGGCGCTGGATGGCCGACATGAGCTTGTCCTCGTCGGCGCGAGAGGCCGGCCGGACGGCCATGGACAACGCCGGCGGCTCCGGGGAGGGGAGGGCGACCAGCACGGGCGAGCCCTTGGGGGCCAGCGTGTCGCCGGTCTTCGTCCCGTTGAGGCGCGGCACCGCCAGGAAGTCGCCGGCCACCGCGTCGTGCACCGGGACGGTCTCGTGGCCGCGCAGCTCCTCGAGGACGTGCAGCCGCTCCTCGGCGCGTGTGCGCGGGTTGACGAGGACGAGGTCCGGGGTGATCGTGCCCGAGACGACCTTGCAGAGCGAGATGCGCCCGGCGTGCTGATCGGAGAGCGTCTTGCAGACGGCGAGGAGCGGCGGGCCGTTGGGGTCGGGGGCCACCTCGGTCGTCTCGGTGCCGGCCCGGACGAGGACCGGCGGGCGCCGCTCGGCCGCGGGCACGAGCTCGACCAGCGCATGGGCGAGGCGGTCGATCCCGACCCCGGTGATCGACGAGCAGCAGAGCACCGGGAAGACCGTGCCGTCGGCCACGCCCTGGGCGAGCGCCACCTCCAGCTCGTGGCGCTCGATGGTCTCGCCGTCGAGGTAGCGGGCCATGAGGTCGTCGTCGCCGACGACGATCCCCTCGATCAGCTGCTCGTGGATGGCGTGCTCCTGGTTCGCCAGTTCCTCGGGCATCGGCCCCTCGCGGCCGGCGACCGGCGGGCCCTCGCCCAGCGTGTAGACGGTGGCCGTGTCGTCGAGGAGGTCGACGACACCATGGAAGTTCGCCTCGGCGCCGATCGGCAGCTGCACCGGCGCCACCCCCGCACCGAATGCTTTCGTCACCTCGGCGAGCGTCCGCTCGAAGTCGGCGCGCTCGCGGTCGAGTTTCGTGATCACGATCATCCGCGGCATGCCGAGGTCGCCGGCCGCCCGCCAGGCGTCCTCGGTCTGGGCCTGCACGCCGTCGCTGGCGTTGACCACGATCACCGCCAGGTCGGTCACCGCCAGCGCCATGGCCATCTCCGACGCGAAGTCCGCGTAGCCGGGGACGTCGAGGAGGTTGACCTTCACGCCCTCGTGGGTGAAGGGGGCCGAGGCGAAGGACACCGACAGCTGTCGGTGGACCTCTTCGGGCTCGAAGTCACAGACGGTCGTGCCCTTCTCGACCGAGCCCTGGCGGGGGATCGTTCCCGTGGCGGCCAGCAGGGCCTCCGCCAGCGCGGTCTTCCCGGCGGCATGGTGGCCGACGAGCGCCACGTTGCGGATGTTCGACGGCGACACGCTTGACACCGAGCGACCTCCCCCTGGGGCCTTCCTCTGGCGCGCCGCTCGGACCCCGTCGAGGGCACGTCGAGGTGAGCTTAGGTTGGGCGCCCACCGCCCGCTCGGGGGGGCCCGGCCGTGCCCAGGGCCCGGGTCATCTTGGCCCCGGTGGTAGGTTGACCAGCGAAATGTTCGACGGTCGCTGGCGCGAAGCGGTCGACCGCAGCACGGCTCCGGTCGGCTCGGTGTTGTACCGCCATGGGGTCACCGCCGACATCCTGACGGCGACCGGGCTGCTCTCTGCCCTCGGCACGGCCTTTGCAGTGGCGACCGGCCACCTGCACTGGGCCATCCCGCTCCTCATCTTGACGGGGATGCACGACCTCCTCGACGGGCCGGTGGCCAAGGCGGCCGGCACCGCGTCGGTGCGCGGGGCGTTCTTCGACTCGGTGGTGGACCGGGTGACCGACACCGTCCTCATGGGCGGCGTCACCTGGTACCTGATCTCGATCCACGAGGGGCACCTGGCGATCCTGCCGCTGGCCGTCCTCGGTGTGACCGCGCTCGTCTCCTACGAGCGGGCCAAGGCCGAGGCGCTCGGTCTCGAGGCGAAGGGCGGGCTCATGGAGCGCGCCGAGCGGATGATCCTCCTCGGCGTCGGCTTCCTCGCCCACGGGTTCTTGGTGCCGGTGATCTGCGTGCTCCTGGCGCTGACCGGCGCGACCGCCATCGGGCGCTTCGTCCGGGTGTGGCGCTCCGCCGAGGGACCCGAGCTGTCCTGGGCCGAGTCGGCCCGCCGCCGCCGGCTCGAGACGCGGTCGCGCTGGCGCGAGGGCCGAGTCGAGTCGCGTTGGCGCGCCCGGCGGGAGGGCACCGAGACGCGCCCGCGGTCCCGCCAGGCCGGTGAACCCGGGGGCCGCTGGCGCGCGCGGCGCCAGGAGGCGCCGGCCAGCCGCACGGTGCGGGCACGACGGGCGCGGCGGATCCGGGTGGCCGGTCGCCCGGGCTCGGCGCGCGACACTCGCTCGAGCTCCTGACCGAGCGGTCGCTCGGCGGGTGTGCGAGAGGGCTCGGAGCGCGCAGTGACTGAGCGGCGCGATCGGCTGACGTTCCACACCTACACGACGCTCGCGACCGCGCTGCGCAACGCCCCCGAGCCGCTGGGGAGGGCCGTGGCCGCGGTGGTGGGCGAGGTCATGGCGCTCAAGAGGGGGGAGACCCACGACCTGGCAACCGCACACCTGCGTCGCGTGTTAGCCCAGTCGCCCAACACCACCGAGACCGATCTCGATCCGGTCGCGCTGCGCCGCCTGACCCGGCGCGCCTACCGCGCCTACGCCCGCTACTGGGCCGAGGGCGCGCGCCTGCCGGCGCTCAGCCGCGAGCTCGTCTGCTCGCGCATGCTGGTCGAGGGCTTCGACAACCTGAAGCAGGCGATGGACAAGGGGAGCGGTGCCGTCATGGCGCTGCCGCACGTCGGCAGCTGGGAGTGGGGCGGCGCCTGGCTCAACGCCGTGGGGTACCCGATGATCAGCGTGGCCGAGCGGCTCGAGCCGCCCGAGCTCTTCGAATGGTTCATCGAGCAGCGCAAGGCAATGGGGCTCGAGATCCTGCCCCTCGATGTGGCCTCGAGCGCCGTCGTGCTGAAGGCGCTGCGCTCAGGTCGCCTGGTCGGGCTCCTCTGCGACCGCGACCTCGTGGGCAACGGCGTCGAGGTCGAGTTCTTCGGCGAGCGCACGACGATGCCGGCCGGACCGGCCACCCTGGCCCTGCGTTCGGGCGCCGCGCTCCTCCCGACCGTCGTCTACAGCGGCCCGGGGCAGTACCACACGGCCGTGATCGGGCCACCGCTCGACACGACCCGACAGGCCACGCTGCGCAAGGACGTGGCCCGCCTCACCCAGGACATCGCGGTGCAGTTCGAGGTGTTCATCCGGCGGGCGCCCGAGCAGTGGCATCTCTTCCAGCCCAACTGGCCGAGCGAGCGTCGCGCGTCGAGCGGAGGCGTCGGCACCCCGGCCGTCGCCGACTGACCGCCATGCGCATCGCGATGGTCTCGCCCTACAGCCTGTCGCGCCCGGGCGGCGTCCAGGGCCAGGTGATGGGGCTCAGTCACGCGTTGCGTGAGCTCGGTCACGACGTCAGCGTCGTGGCCCCCGACGACCGGCGACCGGTGGGGGCGATCACGCCGGACGGTACGTACGTGGTCGGGCGCTCGACGGGGATCCGGACCAACGGCTCGGTGGCCCCGGTGGCGCTGTACCCGAGCGTGGCGTTCCGGGCGGGCCGCTTCGTGGCCGAGGGTTCCTTCGACGTCGTGCACCTACATGAGCCAATGACCCCGATCGTCCCCTACGGCTGCATCCTGGCGGCGCGATCGCCGATCGTCGCCACGTTCCATCGTTCCGGCGGCACCGCCTGGTACACCGCGCTCCGCCCGTTGGCCCGCTGGGCGGCCCGACGGCTCGAGGTGCGCTGCGCCGTCTCCGAAGCCGCTCGGGCCACCGCGCAGGGCGCGCTCGGCGGCGAGTACCGGGTGCTCTTCAACGGCGTGAACGTGTCCCGTTTCGCCAACGCGGTGCCGTACCCGACCGACGGGCCCACCGTCCTCTACGTCGGCCGCCACGAGGAGCGCAAGGGCCTCGGTGTCCTGCTGGACGCGTTCGCCGCCGTCGCCGGGCCGGCCACGCTGTGGGTGGCGTCGGAGGGTCCCGAGACCGAGCGCCTGCGGGCCGCCCATCCGCCGTCGCCGCGCCTCCAGTGGATCGGCGAGCTGCCCGACGACGAGCTGGCCGCCCGCATGGCCGCGGCCGACGTGCTGTGCGCCCCGTCGCTGTTCGGCGAGTCCTTCGGGATGGTCGTGCTCGAGGGCCTGGCGGCCGGGTGCATCGTGGTCGCCTCCGACCTCGAGGGCTATCGGGTGGCGGCCGGAACGCACGCGCTGCTGGTGCGCCCAGGCGATGTTGCGGCGCTGGCGGACGGGCTGACGACCGCCCTCTTCGAGGCCGCCTCGGGGACCGGCCGGGCCGCCGCGTCGGCCCGACAATCGGTGCGCCGCCACGTCGAGGAGTGGTCCCTCGAACACCTGGCTCGCGCCTATGCCGACGTCTACAAGGAGGCGAGTTCCTCCTGACACCCTCGGGCGACCGGTAGCCTCGGGTCGATGCCCACACTCGCTCGCTTCGCTGCTCTCGCGTCTGGGCCCCGGTGAGTTCGACGCCGGGGTCGGGCGGGCGGGATCGGTCTCGGCCGTCCCGGGGCGGCGGTCCGCGTGGTGAGTCCTCCGGGCGGGCGCCTCGCGCCGGGTCGACGGGCGGTGGGTCAACGGGCGGCGGGTCAGGCGGCGGCGCCCGATCTTCCCCGAGCCGCCGCCGGCGGGGCCGGGGGAGCGGGCAGCGCACCGGCGGGGCACCCCAGCAGTCGTCGAATCAGCAGCGACGCTCCCGTGGATCGGGCTCCCAGCCACGCCCGGCTGCCAAGTCACCCACCAAGAGTGCGGCCGAACTGGCGGCCGCGGACGCCGCCTGGGCCGAGGCGACGTCTGCCACCCGGGTGAGCGCCGCCGAGACCCGGTCCAATCGCCGGCGAGCCTGGTCCATGTGCATCGCGGCGGCCGTGGTGCCCGGAGTGGTGGTCGGTGTCGTCCTGGCGCTGGTGACCTCGCCCATCGTCGGCGCGGCGGTCGGCGTCGGCGTCCTCCTCGTCGTGGCCGCAGTGGTTTGGCGGGCGGCGACGCCGATCGCGCTGCGCGTGCTCGGCGCACGGCCGCTGCCCGAGGAAGAAGCGCCCGGCCTGTACAACACGGTGGAGGGGCTGTGCCCCACCTTCGGAGTGCGGGTGCCGAGGTTGATGGTCGTCGACGAGGCGGTGCCGAACGCCTGCGCGTTGGGGCGAGGCGCCGATTCCGCTGTCCTCGTCTTGACGTCCGGCCTCATCGACCGCCTGGGGCTCATCGAGCTCGAGGGCGTCATCGGCCACGAGCTCACCCACGTGAAGCGCCACGACACGGTGGTCTCGGCCGTCGCCGTGACCGTCGTCGGCCCGCTGTCCTTTCTCACCGGGAGCGACCGCCTGCTGCACGCGGCGGTCGGCCGCGGGCGCGAGCTGCGGGCCGACTCGGTGGCCGTGGCCTCGGTGCGCTACCCGCCGGGGCTCCATGACGCGCTCGAGACCCTGGTGTCGACGGAGGTCGCCGGGCGCAACTCGCTCTTCGCCGGGCGCCGCCATCTCATGACCCGTTGGCTGTGGGTCGACCCGACGGTCGGGCGCCGCCTCCAGGTCGAAGACGGAGACCTCGATTCCACGGCCGTCCGCATCGCCGCGTTGGCCGAGTGGTAGGCGAGTGCGCGCGGCGGGCCGCCCGCTGAGCTGAGCTGCTGGGCCCGGTCAGTCCCCCGACGACCGGTCGGTAGGATGGTCTTCATCCGCGACGACCAGCACGAACACGCCACCGGGGGGGACCGGATCACGGGGACCTTCACGGTGAAGCGAGGTCTGGCCGACATGCTGCGCGGCGGGGTCATCATGGACGTCGTCACCTCCGAGCAGGCCAAGGTGGCCGAGGACGCCGGCGCCGTCGCGGTGATGGCGCTCGAGCGGGTGCCGGCCGACATCCGCCGCGACGGCGGTGTGGCCCGCATGAGCGACCCCGCCCTGATCGAGGCCATCCAGCAGGCCGTGACGATCCCGGTCATGGCCAAGGCCCGGATCGGGCACTTCGCGGAGGCCCAGGTCTTGGCGTCGCTCGGCGTCGACTACGTCGACGAGAGCGAGGTCCTCACCCCGGCCGACGAGGCGCACCACATCGACAAGTGGGCGTTCACCGTTCCGTTCGTCTGCGGGGCCACCAACCTGGGCGAGGCGCTGCGCCGGATCTCGGAGGGCGCGGCGATGATCCGCTCCAAGGGCGAGGCGGGCACGGGCAACGTGGTCGAGGCCGTCCGGCACCTGCGCTCGATCCTGGGCGACCTGCGCCAGATCACCCAGGCCGACAGCGCCGAGCTCTACGGCTGGGCCAAGCGGCTCGTCCGCTCCCATCGGCCTCGTCCAGGAGATCGCCGAGACCGGCACAGCTGCCGGTGCCGCTGTTCTGCGCGGGCGGGCTGGCCACCCCGGCCGACGCATCGCTCGTCATGCAGCTGGGCGCCGAGGCCGTGTTCGTCGGCTCGGGCATCTTCAAGAGCGAGGACCCGGCCCGCCGGGCCCGCGCCATCGTCGAGGCGACGACCCACTTCGAAGACGCCGAGCACGTGGCCAAGGTCAGCAAGGGCCTGGGCGAGGCCATGCCGGGGTTGGAGCTGTCGGATCTGGGCGAGCGCCTGGCCGACCGCGGCTGGTAGTCCGCCGCCGGCGCCCAGCGATGACGATCGGCGTCCTTGCCCTGCAGGGCGACGTCCGCGAGCACCGCGGCGCGTTCGACGAACTCGGGGTGTCCACCCGGCGCCGTCCGCGGGCCCGACGACCTCGTCGGCCTGGAGGGGATCGTGCTGCCCGGGGGGGAGTCGACCACGCTGTCGATGCTGCTCGAGTCCTCCGGCCTCTACGAGCCGCTGGCCGACGCGCTGGCCGGTGGCCTGGCCGTGTTCGGCACCTGCGCCGGCCTCGTGCTCTTGGCACGCGAGGTGCACGGCGGCCGTCCGGACCAGCGGAGCTTCGCCGGTGCTCGACTGCGTGGTGCGCCGCAACGGCTACGGCCGCCAGTCCGAGTCGTTCGAGACCTGGGTGGACGCCCCAAGATCTCGGCCGAACTGGGCGTCGACGACGCGCCGATGGCGGCCGTGTTCATCCGGGCCCCGGTGATCGAGTCCGTCGGCCCGGCGGTCGAGGTGCTGGCGTCGCTGCCGGGGGACGGCGGGGCGGCCGTGCCGGTCGTCTGCCGCCAGGGCAACCTCCTCGCCAGCGCGTTCCACCCCGAGCTGACCGCGGACCGCCGGCTGCACGAGCTCTTCGTGTCGATGGCCGCGGCATAAGCCGAGAGGAATCGACGTGTCAGGGCACTCCAAGTGGGCGACCACCAAGTACCGCAAGGGCGCGCAGGACAAGGCGCGGGCGAAGCTGTTCGCGAAGCTCATCCGCCAGGTCGAGGTGGCGGCGCGCGAGGGCGGCGGGGACATCAACACCAACGCCTCCCTGCGCACCATGTTCCAAAAGGCCCGCGAGTCCTCGGTGCCGATCGACACCATCGAGCGGGCCATCAAGCGCGGCACCGGCGAGCTCGAGGGCGTGCGCTACGAGGCGGTGAGCTACGAGGGCTACGCGCCCGGTGGCGTCGCCGTCATCGTCGAGGCCCTGACCGACAACCGCAACCGCACCGGATCCGACGTGCGGAACCTCTTCTCCCGGAACGGCGGCTCGCTGGCCGAGCCGGGCGCGGTGAGTTGGCAGTTCGAGCGCAAGGGGGTGGTGTCGCTGCCGCGGACGTTGGACGAGGAGCGCGTGATGGAGGTCGCCATGGACGCCGGCGCCGAGGATCTCTCCGACGACGGCGACCGCTGGGTGCTCACCTGCCCCCCGGCCAGCCTGGCGGCGCTGCGCAGCGCGCTCGAGGAGGCCGGCCTGACGGTCGACTCCGCCGAGCTCTCCTTGGAGCCGTCCCAGACGGTGGCCATCGAAGACGAGGGCGACGCCAAGCGGGTCCTGCGCCTGATCGAGGCGATCGACGACCACGACGACGTCCAGGCGGTCCACGCCAACTACGACATCGCCGACGAGGTCCTGGCCGGGTTCTACGGCTGAGAGCGGCCATCCGCCGCGACGGCGGGGCCGCCCACTACTGTCGAACGCGTGTTCGTGCTGGGGGTGGATCCGGGCTGTCTCTCGCTGCGGCTACGGACTCGTCGGCGCGCGATCCGAATGACGGGAAGCTCTCGGCGCGGCTCGGCCGGGGTCATCGAGACCGACCCCGGCACGCCCATGCCCGAACGGCTCTTCATCCTCCAGCAGGAGCTCGAGGCGCTCCTCGCGCGAGTACTCGCCCTCGGTCGTGGTGGTCGAGCGGGTGTTCTTCCAGGTGAACGTGAAGACGGCCGTGTCGGTGTGCCAGGCCAGCGGACTGGCCCTGGCGGCCGCGGCCGGGCACGGCTGCGAGGTCGCCGAGTACACGGCCAACGAGGTGAAGCAGGCGCTGGTCGGCTACGGGGGCGCCACCAAGGAGCAGGTGCAGCGCATGGTGGCCGAGGTGCTCGGGCTGGCCCAGGTGCCCAAGCCGCCGGACGCGGCCGACGCCCTGGCCCTCGCCGTGTGTCACCTGAGCGCCCACGGGCTCCGCCGGGCGGTGCAGTTGGCGACGAGCGGTTCGGCCCGGACGGGCCACTGGCGGCGGACGCGTGATCGGGTCGCTGCGCGGCACCTTCGCCGCCCGCACCGGCGAGACCGAGGTGATCGTCGAGGTCGGCGGCGTCGGCTACCGCGTGGCGGTCGCCACGGCCACGGCCAGCTCGCTCGCGACCGTCGGGTCAGCGGTGTTCCTCCACGTCCACACCCACGTGCGCGAGGACGCGATCGTCCTCTACGGGTTCCTCCACGACGACGAGCGGCGGTGCTTCGAGGTGCTGCTGGGCGCCCACGGCGTCGGCCCGGCGCTGGCGCTCGCCATCCTCTCGCCGCTCTCGCCGGCGGCGCTGTCGACCGCCATCCTCGAGGAGGACCTGGGCACGCTCTGCCCGTCCCGGGCGATCGGGCGCAAGACCGCGGCGCGCCTCCTCATCGACCTGAAGAGCCGGCTCGATCTGCCCGACCTCCACGCCCGGACCTGGCTCCGGGCGGCGCCACCCGACTCGCCCGAGGCCGAGGTCCGGGCCGCGCTGGCCGAGCTCGGCTACGGGCCCGACGAGATCCGCAGCGCGCTCGGAGCGCCTGGGCGAGGCGGGCGACGAGCGAGCTCTCCGTCGAGGCGCTGCTCCGCTCGGCCCTGCGCGAGCTGGCCGCCCGATGACCCCGCGGGCGCGCCGCGAGGTCCTGGCGACGCGAGGTCGACCCGGACGACGATGCGGCCAGCCCGCTCGAGGTGATCGCCGGGGTGCGCGACGAGGCCGAGGAGGTCGGGCTGCGGCCCCGGAACCTCGAGCGAGTTCGTCGGGCAGGCCCAACTGGTCGAGCACCTGCGGATCGTGCTCGAGGCGGCGCCAGCAGCGTCGCCAGCCGGTGGACCATCTGCTCTTCGCCGGGCCGCCCGGCCTCGGCAAGACGTCGCTGGCCGGGATCGTGGCCGGGGAGCTGGGTGTCGGGTTCCGGGTGACCTCGGGCCCGGTGCTGCGCGCGCCGGCGACCTCGCCGCGCTCGCTCACCGATCTGCAGGAGGGCGACGTCCTGTTCATCGACGAGATCCACCGGCTGCACCGCTCGGTCGAAGAGGTGCTCTATCCCGCCATGGAGGACGCCAAGCTCGACATCTTGATCGGGAAGGGCCCGACCGCCCGTTCGATCCGCCTGGATCTGCCGCGCTTCACGCTCGTCGGCGCCACCACCCGCACCGGGCTGGTCTCGAGCCCGCTGCGGGACCGCTTCGGCTTCGTCGGCCGCCTGGACCTCTACCACCCCGAGGAGCTCGAGGCGATCGTGCGAGCGGTCGGCCCGGATCCTCGGCGTCCAGATCGACGACGGCGGGCGCGATCCGCATCGCCGGAGCGGTCGCGGGGCACGCCGCGGATCGCCAACCGGCTGCTGCGCCGGGTCCGCGACTTCGTGCGAGGTCCGCGGCGACGGCGTCATCGACGGGGAGACGGCCGACCGGGGCCTGGACCTCTTCGGCGTCGACGAGCTCGGGCTCGACAAGCTGGACCGGGCGATCCTCGACGCGCTCTGCCGGCGTTTCGCCGGCCGGCCGGTCGGCCTCACCACGCTCGCCCAGTGCGTGGGCGAGGAGACCGACACGATCGAGGACGCCTACGAGCCGTTTCTCCTGCAACAGGGGCTGATCCAGCGCACCCCCCGGGGTCGCGTGGCGACGCAGCGGGCCTGGGCCCATCTGGGCCTCATTCCCGAGGTGGCGCCCCTGTTCTGAGGGGACTCCGGGGGCCCTGCGACGGCCGATCCCGATCGGGCCTGGAGTATGGTGTCCCTCCTGTGCGGAGACTGAACGATCAGACGCGCGCGGCGGGGGTGGCCTGATGATTGCCGTTTTCAACCTCGCGGCGACGCTCGCGGCCACGACGACGAAGAAGACCTCCGCCAATCCGCTGTCGCTGATCTTCATCGTCGTGATCGTGGGTGCGGTCTATTTCCTCTTCCTGCGGCCCCAGCAGCAGCGGGCCCGGCGCCAGCGTGAGCAGATGTCGTCGGTCGAGGTGGGCGACGAGGTCATCACGGCCGGCGGGATCATCGGCGTCGTGATCGAGACCCAGCCGGACCGCCTGGTGATCGAGTCGGGCGGCGCCGACTCGGGGGACTCCTACGGCGCGACGCCCTCGCGGATGGTCGTGCTGCGTTCGGCCATCTCCCGCAAGATCGCCGCGGCCGACGCCCACGTCGACGACGATGACGACGATGACGATGACGACGACGATGACGACGACGGGTACGACGACGGTCACGATCACTCAGACGATCATGACCACGACCACGATCAGGAGGCCGACGGCGTGTCCGACAGCGAGGCCGAGGAGGGCTCCGGGGCATGAGGGCGCCGTCGCGCTCGCAAGCCCGACGGCAGCGCGCCCTGGTCGTGAGCCTGCTGCTGGTCGTGATCGTCGCCGTCGCCGCACTGGGCGGGACGCTGGCCGCCAAGTGGAAGCCGAAGCTCGGCCTTGACCTGGCCGGTGGGCTCTCGGTCACCTACCGGCCGGCCCACAAGGTGTCGCCGTCGGACCTGACCGAGACGGTCACCGTGCTCACCAACCGCGTCGATGGCCTCGGGGTCTCCGGCGCCGAGGTGTCGACCCAGGGCGGCGACATCGTCGTCCAGATCCCCGGCGTGAAGGACGGTCGGGCCGTCCTCCAGACGATCGGCCAGACCGCCCAGCTCTTGTTCCGGCCCGTGCTCTGCTACGCCCCCGAGTACGTCCCCTCGGTGGCCAAGGCGACCATCAAGGCAGCCAACGGCAAGCTGCCGCCGTTGCCCACATCCTGCGCGTCGCAGTATCAGACGACGGCCGCCAACCTCGCCGTGAACACCTCCACCGGCAACGCGGCCAACGTCCCGCCCGATCCGGTGTTCGAGGCCTACAAGTCCACCCCCAGCACGAAGGACACGGCCAGCAAGACCGTTCTCCTGCCCGGTCTCCCCGGCAGCGGCGCCCGCTATCTGCTCGGCCCGTCGCCGCTCACGGGCCACGCCGTGAAGTCGGCGCTCGCCCAGGAGTCGGCCACCGGCGCCTGGGTGGTCAACTACACCTTGACCTCGCCCTCGGGCTCGACGGGGTTCGACAAGCTGGCCCAGGAGAACTTCCACGCACTGGTCGCCATCGAGCTCGACGGGGTGGTCCAGTCCGCCCCGCTCATCCAGCCCACCCAGAGCACGTTCACCTCGTTCGCCGGGCAGGGGGAGATCAGCGGCGGTTCCACCTTCACCGAGGCCTACGCCAAGAACCTGGCCCTCGCCATGCAGTTCGGCTCCCTGCCGGTGCGCCTCAACCCGCTGACCACCGAGACCGTCTCGCCGACGCTGGGCAGTTCCGCCCTGCGGGCCGGCCTCGGTGCCGGCATCGCCGGCCTTGTGCTCGTCCTCCTCTACACGATCGTCTACTACCGCCTCTTGGGGTTGGTCGTGCTCTCGGGCCTGGCGGTGACCGCGGCCTTGCTGTGGGCGATCATCTCGGCCCTCGGGCACACCTCGCTCGCGCCGAGCTTCGACCTGGCCGGCCTCACCGGCATCATCGTGTCCATCGGCATCACCGTCGACTCGTACATCGTGTACTTCGAGCGACTAAAGGATGAGACGCGGGCGGGCCGGACCGTGCGCACGAGCGTCGACCGCGGCTTCCAAAGCGCCTGGCGCACGGTGCTGGCGGCCGACCTGGTCTCCTTCGCTGCCGCGGCGGTGCTGTTCATCGTGGCCATCGGCGAGGTGAAGGGGTTCGCCTTCTTCCTCGGGCTCTCGACCCTCCTCGACGTGTTCATGACCTACTTCTTCACTCGCCCCTTGGTGGTGCTCCTCGGTCGCAACGAGCGGCTCACCTCGGCGCGCTTCGGGATTTCCCGGGGCCTGGCGGTCACGGGGGTTGACCAGTGAGCCCGACCGAGCGCTTCAACCCGAACCTGGTCGACCTGAAGGTCACCGCCGACGACCAGGGCGGGCCACCCCCGCCGGTCGACGAGACGGCGGACGACGTGACGGAGGACGACTTCGTCGACGACGAGATCGAGGCCGAGGAGGCCTACGACGACGTCCGCGAGCGTGAGCCGGCCCCCCGCCGGGGGCGGCAGCGGTCGGGCGCGGACGGCAAGCGGGCCCGGGCCTTCATGCGCATGTACCGGGGCGACACGAAGTTCGACTTCGTGGGGCGCAAGAAGTGGTGGTTCCTCCTCTCGGGGATCATCATCGTGGCCGGGATGGCCTCGCTCGGCACGCGCGGCCTCAACCTCGGCATCGACTTCAAGGGCGGCACCTCGTGGACGGTGCTGGCGCCCGGCGTCAGCCAGAGCCAGGCGCAGAAGGCGGTCCAGACCGCCGGCCTCAGCGACCCCACCGTCGAGATCCTGGGCTCGAAGACGCTCCAGGTCTCCGACGACCTGAACACGTTGTCGTCGGGGCAGCAGAGCCACGTCGACACCGCGGTCACCAACGCGTTGGCCAAGCTGGGGCACACCTCGGCCGAGAACGTCTCCCAGGACCAGGTGGGGCCGACCTGGGGTGGTCAGGTGACCAACCGCGCCCTCATCGCCCTCATCGTGTTCTTCATCGTCGTGGTCATCTACATCAGCTTCCGCTTCGAGCCGAAGATGGCGTTGGCCGCCTTCATCGCCATGCTGCACGACCTGGCGGTCACGGTCGGCGTCTTCTCGCTGTTCGGGTTCTCGGTGTCACCGGACACGGTCATCGCCATCCTGACCATCCTCGGCTACTCCCTCTACGACACCGTCGTCGTGTTCGACCGCGTGCGGGACAACTCCAAAGGCCTGGGCGCGTCCGGCCGGATGACCTACACCGAGATGGTCAACCTCTCGATGAACCAGACGTTGGCCCGGTCGATCAACACCTCGCTCGTCGCCATCCTGCCGGTATTCGCCATCCTGGTGATAGGGGCGGAGCTCCTCGGCGCGACGACGCTGCAGAACTACGGCCTGGCTCTCTTCGTCGGCCTGCTGTCCGGGGCCTACTCGTCGATCTTCATCGCGTCGCCGATCCTCGCCATGCTGAAGGAGCGCGAGGGCCGCTACGCCGCCATCCGCCAGCGCCTCGACTCACGAGGCGACCGCCTGGGGCTCCTCACGCCCAGCGCGGCCGCGCTGCTGCTCGGTGCCTCGGCGGCCGGGGGGACGACGCGGGCTGCGGCCGCCCGCACGCAGCGCCAGGGCACACTGCGTCCCGGCGCGGCGCGCAGTGGGCGGAGCCCGGCCCCGACCGCCCGCAGCGCGACCGGCGAGGCCCCGGCCGCCACCGGCCCGCCCGCCCGCGCCGGCGCCGGAAGTGGAGCCGCCCGGCCCCGTCCGGGGGGTGCCTCGGGCGCTCGACGGCCCCCGCCAAGAAAGAAGGGCGGGAAGGGCCGCAAGCGGCGCTGACCAGGGGTCACAGGTGCTTTGAGCCTGGGGCCGTCGAGTAGCGTGGAGAGATGGTGACCCTGGCGCGGGTTTCGCCGCCGACCGACGCTCGGTCCCGCGCGCTCGAGGAGCTGTTACACCCGATCCTCGGAGCGGTGGCCGAACACCGCCCCGACGAGGACACCGTCCTCATCCGCCGGGCCGCCGAGGCGGCCATCGCCGCCCACGAGGGCCAGTTCCGGCGCTCCGGCGAGCCCTACATCACCCACCCCATTGCAGTGGCGACGATCGTGGCCGGCCTCGGCCTCGATGCCCCGACCATCGCCGCTGCCCTGCTGCACGACGCGGTCGAGGACACGGGCATCACATTGGCCGCCATCGAGTCCGAGTTCGGCCCGGTGGTGGCGCGGGTGGTCGACGGGGTGACCAAGCTCGACCGGCTCCAGTTCGACTCGAAGGAGGCCCAGCAGGCCGCGACCATCCGCAAGATGCTCATCGCCATGGCGAACGACTGGCGCGTGCTCCTCATCAAGCTGGCCGACCGCCTCCACAACATGCAGACCCTCGCCGTGATGGACGAGTGGAAGCAGCGGCGCACCGCCCAGGAGACCTTCGACGTCTACGCGCCGCTGGCCCACCGCCTCGGGGTCCAGCAGGTGAAGTGGCAGCTGGAGGACCTGGCCTTCGCCACGCTGCACCCCAAGCGCTACGCCGAGATCGAGCAGATGGTGGCCTCGCGGGCGCCGCAGCGGAGCGAGGACCTGGCCAAGGTCCTCGTCGCGGTGCGCGAGCGGCTGGCCGCCGCGGGCATCGAGGCCGAGGTGACCGGCCGGCCGAAGCACCTCTGGAGCATCTACGAGAAGATGGTGGTGCGGGGCCGCGAGTTCGACGACATCCACGACCTGCTGGCGATCCGCGTCGTCGTCGCCTCCGAGAAGGACTGCTGGGCGTCCCTCGGCGCCATCCACGCCATCTGGTCGCCCGTCTCGGGCCGCTTCAAGGACTACATCAACACGCCGAAGTTCAACCTCTACCAGTCGCTGCACACGACGGTGGTGGGACTGAACGGCAAGCCGATCGAGGTCCAGGTGCGCACCGAGGAGATGCACCGGCGCGCCGAGTACGGCATCGCCGCGCACTGGGGCTACAAGGACAAGGAGCACACGTCGGCCGACATGGCCTGGATGCAACGGTTGGCCGACGTCGAGCAGGAGACGACCGACCCCGTCGAGTTCCTTCAGGCGCTGAAGTGGGACCTGGAACAAGACGAGGTCTACATCTTCACGCCGAAGGGCCGCGTCATCGCCCTGCCGGCCCGCTCCACGCCGGTCGACTTCGCCTACGCCATCCACACCGAGGTGGGCCACCACTGCATCGGAGCGCGGGTGAACGGTCGCCTGGTCCCGCTCGACACGCAGCTGAGCTCGGCCGACACCGTCGAGATCGTCACCTCGAAATCGACCGGGGCGGGCCCGTCGCGCGACTGGCTCAAGCTTGTCGCCTCCTCGCGGGCCCGTAACAAGATCCGCCAGTGGTTCAGCCGGGAGCGGCGGGAAGACGCCATCGAGAACGGCCGCGAGGAGCTGGTCAAGGCGCTGCGCCGGGCCGGGCTGCCCCACCAGAAGATCCTGGGGTCGGTCTCGCTCACCCAGGTGGCCGATTCCATGAACCTGACCGACATCGAGGCCCTCTACGCCGCCATCGGCGAGAACCAGGTCTCGACCCAGTCGATCGTCCAGCGCCTGGCCCGCGAGCTCTCCGGCGGCGAGGAGGAGCAGCTGCCGACGACGGCGACGCGCGGCGCCCGCTCGCTGCGCACGGGGCGCCGCACCGGTGTCGGCGTCTACGTCGAGGGCCTCGACGACGTCATGGTCCACCTGGCCCGCTGCTGCACGCCGGTCCCCGGCGACGAGATCATGGGGTTCGTCACCCAGGGCCGTGGCGTGTCGGTGCACCGGACCGACTGCTCGAACGCGTTGGCCCTCACCCGGGGAGCCGGCGAGCGGCTGATCGAGGTGGAGTGGGACCGCGGCGGCGAGGGGGTCTTCGTCGCCACCTTGGAGGTCCTGGCCTTCGACCGGTCGCGCCTGCTGGCCGACGTGAGTCGCGTCGTCTCCGAGCACCACCTCAACATCGTGGCCGCCCGCACGGCCACCACCTCTGACCGCGTGAGCCGGATGGCCTTCGACGTGGAACTGGCCGACCCCACGCATCTGCATTCGCTGGTGGGCTCCTTGAAGCACCTCGACGGTGTCTTCGACGCCTACCGGCTGCTGCCCGGCAAGCGTCCGTGAGCCCCCGGTGAGCGACCGACCCTCGACTCCGCGCGCCCCGCGGGGCACCCACGACGTGCTCGCGCCGGAGTCCGCCCGCTGGGAGGCGCTCGTCGTCCGCTTCGCCGGCATCGTCGAGGCGGCCGGCTACGGCCTGGCCCAGACGCCAATCTTCGAGGACGCCGCCGTCTTCCGCCGGGGCATCGGGGCCGAGAGCGAGGTGGTCGGCAAGGAGATGTACGAGTTCGCCGACCGCGACGGGACCATGCTGGCCCTGCGCCCCGAGGGCACGGCACCGGTCGTGCGCGCCTACCTCCAGCACCGGCCGACCCTGCCCTTCAAGGCCTGGTACGCGGCCCCGGCCTTCCGTCACGAGCGGCCCCAGGCGGGCCGCTACCGCCAGCACCACCAGCTGGGCATCGAGGCGCTCGGCCCGGCCGACCCCGACCTCGACGTCGAGGTGATCTGGCTGGCCCACGCCTACCTGGCCTCGATCGGCCTGGCCCGCATCACGCTCTCGCTCAACTCGATCGGCGACGAGAACTGCCGCCCCGCCTACCTGGCGCTGCTCACGGCCGCGCTCCTCGAGCGCCGCGACGAGCTCTGCGACGAGCACCGCGACACCATCACGACGAACCCGCTGCGGATCCTCGACTGCAAGCGCCCCGAGTGCCAGGCGGTCAGCGCGGCGATGCCGCGCATCGTCGACCACCTCTGCGACGACTGCGCGGCCCACTTCGCCCGCGTCCGGGCCGGTCTTGCGGCGCTCGGCGTCGACCACGTGCTCAACCACCTCTTGGTGCGCGGCCTCGACTACTACACGCGCACCACCTTCGAGTTCTCCTCCGGCGCCCTGGAGTCGGCCCAGAACGTCGTCCTCGGCGGCGGCCGCTACGACGGCCTGGTGGCCGCGATGGGCGGCCCGGCGACGCCGGGCATCGGCTTCGGCAGCGGCATCGAGCGGGTGCTGCTCGCCTGCGACGCCGAGGGGGTCTTCCCGGTGCCGCCCCGTCCGCTCGACGCGTTCGTCGTCGACTTCGCGGGCGGCGAGTCGGCCCGCCAGCTGACCGCGGCCCTGCGGGCGGCGGGCCTGTCGGCCGACCGGGCCTTCGACGGCCGTTCCATGAAGGCGCAGTTCAAGGCGGCCGACCACTCCGGCGCGGCGCTGGCCCTCATCGTCGGGCCCGAGGAGCTGGCCGCCGGCACCGTCCAGATCAAGCCGCTGCGGGCGGCGGGGGACCAGCGGTCGGTGCCCCAGGCCGACGCGGTGGCCGCCGTGCGCCACGCGCGGGCAGAGACGGTGGCCACGCCGTGAGCGCGGCCGAGCCCACCCCGTCTACGGCACCGACGACGCCCGCGCCACGTCCATGCGCGACGGCCTGTGCGGGCGCCTCTCGGTCGCGGACGTCGGGCGGACGGTGCGGCTGTGCGGCTGGGTGGCCCGGCGCCGCGAGCACGGGGAGCACCTCGCCTTCGTCGACCTGCGCGACTACAGCGGGATCGTCCAGTGCGTGCTCGACGGATCCGACGACGTGCGCAGCGAGTACGTCATCGCGGTCGAGGGCACGGTGCGCCACCGGCCCGAGGGCACCGTCAACCCGCGCCTGTCGACCGGCGAGATCGAGCTCGGGGACTGCCGGGTCGAGATCCTGGCCGAGGCGCAGCCGCCGCCCTTCGCGGTCGAGGACGACACCGAGGCCGACGAGCTGGTCCGCCTGCGCCACCGCTTCATCGACCTGCGCCGCCCCCGCATGCAGGCCAACCTCCGCCTGCGGGCGAAGGTCAACTCGGCGCTCCGCCGCTCCATGGAGCAGCCAGGGCTTCTGCGAGGTCGAGACCCCGCTCCTGTGGGCGCCCACCCCCGAGGGGGCGCGCGAGTTCGCCGTGCCGAGCCGGATCCAGCGCGGCTCGTTCTACGTCCTGCCCCAGAGCCCGCAGCTGGCCAAGCAGCTCTTGATGGTGGGCGGCCTCGACCGCTATTACCAGATCGCCCACTGCATGCGCGACGAGGACCTCCGCGCCGACCGGCAGTTCGAGTTCACCCAGTTCGACCTCGAGGCCTCCTTCGTCACCCGCGACGACGTGCTCGGGTTCATGACCGAGGCCATGGCCGAGGTGACCGAGGCCGTCCGCGGCGAGCGCCCGGGGCCCTTCGACACGATCACCTGGTTCGACGCCCTCGACCGCTACGGCACCGACAAGCCCGACCTGCGCTTCGGGATGGAGCTGGTGGAGCTGACGCCCGTGTTCGCGGCGACCGGCGTGCGCGCCTTCTCCGCCGCCTGCGTGAAGGCCATCGTGCTGGCCGGCGGGGCCGAGCTGCCCCGCTCTCGCCTCGACGCGCTGGTCGAGCGCGCCGGCGTGCTCGGGGCCAAGGGCCTGGCCTGGCTCAAGGTGACGGCGGCCGAGGGCGCGCTCGCCCTCGAGTCGCCGCTCGCCCGGCACCTCTCCGCCGAGGAGCAGGGCGGCCTGCTCGCGGCGACGGGCGCGGCCGCCGGCGACCTCGTGCTGGTGGTGGCCGACGACGAGCACGCCCTGGCCTGCCGGGTGCTCGGGGCGCTGCGGGTGGAGCTCGGCGGCACGCCGGTCGGCGAGGGCCCGCTGCACTACGTCTGGGTCGTCGACTTCCCGCTGTTCGAGGGGCTCGACGACGCCGGCGCGCCGATCCCGGCGCACCATCCCTTCACCATGCCGCACCCCGACGACCTCGAGAAGCTGACGAGCGACCCGCTGTCGGTGCGCTCGCAGAGCTACGACCTGGTGCTCAACGGCTGGGAGCTCGGCTCGGGCAGCATCCGGATCCACCGGGCCGACATCCAGGCCCAGGTGTTCCGCGCGCTCGGGATCTCAGAGGAGACGGCCGCCACCCGGTTCGGGTTCCTGCTGTCGGCCTTCCGCTTCGGCGCCCCGCCCCACGGCGGCTTCGCCATCGGCATCGACCGCCTGGTCGCCATCTTGGCCCGGGAGGAGAACATCCGAGAGGTCATCGCCTTCCCGAAGACCCAGTCGGGCTCGGACCCGCTCACCGGGGCGCCCGCCGCGCTCACCCCCGAGAGCCTGGCCGAGCTCGGGATCAGGATCGTCGGGCCCTGAGGCGCCGACCAGTTCGGTTGCGCTGACGATGAGCGGCGACCTCTTCGCGGCGGCGGCCGAGTCCGCGCTGGCCGAGGCGGCGCCGCTGGCCGCCCGCCTGCGGCCCCGGACCCTCGACGAGATGTCCGGCCAGCAGCACCTGGTGGCGCCCGGCGCCCCGCTGCGCTCGCTGGTCGAGGCGGACCGGCTGGGCTCGGTGATCCTGTGGGGCCCGCCCGGGACCGGCAAGACGACGCTGGCCCGCCTGCTGGCCAGCGCCACCGCCAAGACGTTCGTGCCGCTCTCGGCGGTGGCGTCGGGGGTGAAGGAGGTGCGCGCGGCCTTGGACGAGGCGCGCCGGCGCCTGGGCGAGCAGCGCCAAGGGACGATGCTCTTCATCGACGAGGTGCACCGCTTCAACAAGGCGCAGCAGGACGTGCTCCTGCCGGCGGTCGAAGACGGGCTGGTGGTGCTCGTCGGGGCCACCACCGAGAACCCCTTCTTCGAGGTGAACGCGCCGCTGATGAGCCGCTCGACGCTGTGGCGCCTGCTCCCGCTGGAGGACGACGACCTGCGCCAGATCCTGGCGCGCGGCCTGGAGGCGGAGGGGGCCAGCGCCCCCGAGGACGCATTGGCGGCCCTCGTGTCGGTGGCGGGCGGCGACGCCCGCAGCGCGCTCAACACGCTGGAGTTGGCGGTCGCCGTGGCGCGGGTCCGGCGCGCCGCCGCGGGTGAGGGCGACGTCGTCGTGACCGTCGCCGACGTGGCCGCGGCGCGCGACGGGCGGATCGTCCAGCAGGGGGCCGACAGCCACTACGACCAGATCAGCGCGCTCATCAAGAGCGTGCGGGGTTCGGACCCCGACGCCGGCCTCTACTGGCTGGCCCAGATGCTCGAGGCGGGGGAGGACGCCCGCTTCCTGGCCCGCCGCCTCGTCATCCTGGCCAGCGAGGACGTCGGCATGGCCGACCCCCAGGCCCTCGTGGTGGCCGACGCCGCGGCGCGCGCCGTCGAGTTCGTGGGGCTCCCCGAGGCGGCCCTCAACCTGGCCCAGGCGGTCGTCTACCTGGCCACCGCACCGAAGTCGAACCGGGTGACGGTCGCGCTCGGTCGGGCCCGGGCCGACGTGCGCGGCGGGCCGCGGGTGGTGGTGCCCCAGCACCTGCGCGACGCCAGCTACAAGAGCGCGGAGAAGATCGGCCACGGGGCGGGCTACCGCTATCCGCACGACGAGCCCGAGGGCTGGGTCGACCAGCAGTACCGGCCCGAGGGCGTGGAGGGCCACGTCTACTACGAACCGTCCGCGCACGGCGCCGAGGCCGAGATCGACGGGCGGCTGCGCGCACGCCGCCGGCCGCCGAGCTGAGAGCCGGGGGAGGGCGCCGCATGCCGATCGTCGGGCTCGACCACGTCCAGTTCTCGCTCCCGCCCGGGCGCGAGGAGGAGGCGGACCGCTTCTATGTCGACCTGCTGGGCTTTTCGATCGAGGAGAAGCCGCGGGTGCTGGCGGCCCGGGGCGGCCGCTGGTATCGCGCGGGGCCGGTCCGGTTCCACCTGGGCGCCGACGGCGACTTCCGCCCGTCCACCCGCTCGCACCCGGCCTTCGTCGTCGACCCCCTCGCCGCCCTGGTCGCCCGCCTGGCCGATGCCGGCGTCGGCGTCGAGTGGGACGAGAACATCGAGGGCGTGGAGCGCTGCTACGTCCACGACCCCTTCGGCAACCGCCTGGAACTCGTCGACGCCGGATCGGACCCGGGTTTGGTCCGCCCGACCGCCCGCGGCTTCTAGCATCGGTGCCCACGCATCACCCCGAGGAGCCCCGTGGACGCCAGCCAGCTTCGATCGTCGTTCACCGCGTTCTTCACCGAACGCGGGCACACGGCGGTGCCCTCGGCCAGCCTGATCCCGCACCACCCGCGGGCGCCGCTGTTCACCAACGCCGGCATGAACCAGTTCATCCCCTACTTCCTGGGCGAGGAGACGCCCCCCTACCGGCGCGCCACGTCGATCCAGAAGTGCGTGCGGATCCGGGGCAAGCACGACGACATCGACATGGTGGGCCGCACGACCCGGCACCTCAGCTTCTTCGAGATGCTGGGCAACTTCAGCTTCGGCGACTACTTCAAGGAGTCGGCGATCCCCTGGGCCTGGGAGCTCCTCACCGGCGACCTCGGCCTCGACGGCGAGCGGCTCTGGGTGACGGTGTTCACCGACGACGACGAGGCGGCGCAGATCTGGCGCGACGTGGTCGGCGTCCCGGCCGAGCGCATCCAGCGCATGGGCGAGGACAACTTCTGGGAGATGGGGGAGACCGGCCCCTGCGGCCCCTGCTCGGAGATCTACTACGACCGGGGGGCGGACTTCGGGGCGGCCGGCGGCCCGGCCGACGGCGGCGACGAGCGCTACGTCGAGATCTGGAACCTGGTCTTCACCCAGTACGACCGGCAGGCCGACGGCACCTTGGAGCCGCTGCCGCGGCCCGAACATCGACACCGGGGCCGGGTTCGAGCGGCTGCTCACGATCCTGGAGGACGTGCCGTCGATCTGGGAGACCGGCGTGCTCCGCCCGTTCATCGCCCGGGCCGAGGCGCTCTGCGGGCGCACCTACGGCGCCGACGCCGAGGAGGACGTCACCCTGCGGGTGCTGGCCGACCACGCCCGCAGGACCGCCTTCCTCATCGCCGACGGCGTCCTGCCCTCCAACGACGGCCGGGGCTACGTGCTGCGGCGCCTCATCCGCCGCGCGGTGCTGGCGGCCCGGCGCCTGGGGACCGAGGAGCGGCTCACGCCGGCGCTGGCCGCGGCGGTGGCCGAGGTCATGGGCGGCGCCTACCCGGCGCTCGTCGACGAGCTCTCGGTGATCCAGTCCGTCCTCGACCGCGAGGAGGCCGGGTTCGACCGGACGCTGCGCACCGGCCTCGCCCTCCTGGGCGAGGCCCTCGACGCGGCCCGGGCCGAGAAGGCCGCCGACCATGGGCGGCGACGTCGCGTTCCGGCTGCACGACACCCACGGGTTCCCGATCGAGCTGACCGAGGAGTTCGTCCGCGAGTCGGGTCTCTCGGTCGACCGGGCGGCCTTCGACGCCGCCATGGCCGAGCAGCGGTCCCGGGCCCGCGAGGCCGCGCGCTCGCCCGCCGCGGCCGACGAGGGCGCCTACCGCGCGTTGCTCGAGGCCGAGGGCCCCACCAACTTCCTCGGGCGCTCGCCCGACCTCTACGCGCTGGCCACGCGGGTGATCGGCGTGCTGGGCGGCGGCGAGGGGGGTGGCGTGGAGATCTTCCTGGCCGACACCCCCTTCTACGCCGAGGGCGGCGGTCAGGTCGGCGACACCGGCACCATCGTCACCGAGACGGGCCGGGCCGAGGTCTACGACACGGTGCCGGCGGTCCCGGGCCTCGTCGCCCACCGGGCCCGGGTCACCGGCGAGATCTTCGTCGGCCAAGAGGCGCTGGCCACCATCGACGGCGTGCGACGCGACGCCCTGCGCCGCAACCACACCGGCACGCACCTGTTGCACTCGGCACTGCGCCGGGTGCTGGGCGACCACGTCCGCCAGCAGAGCTCGTACGTGGCGCCCGACCACTTCCGCTTCGACTTCAGCCACCACGGGGCGCCCGCCCGCGCCGAGCTCGACGCGGTGGTCGCCCTCGTCAACGAGGACGTGCTCACCGACGACGCGGTGCAGACGACCGAGGCCACCCGCACGGAGGCCGAGTCGATGGGCGCCTTGGCCTTCTTCGGCGACAAGTACGGCGACGTGGTCCGGGTGGTGCGCGCCGGCCCCCATTCGCTCGAGTTCTGCGGCGGCACCCACGTCCATGCATTGGGGCAGATCGGGCCCCTCCAGGTCGTGACGGAGGGGTCGATCGGCGCCAACACGCGCCGGATCGAGGCGGTGACCGGCGCCGTGGCGCTCGAGCGGACCGTCCAGCGCCAGGCCCAACTCGAGGAGGCGGCGTCACTCCTGCGCACCGAGCCCGACCAGCTGCTCGACGCGCTGCAGCGGCTGCTCGACCGGCAGCGGGCCACCGAGCGCGAGCTGCAGAGCCTGCGGGGCGGCGCCCGCGACGCCGAGGCCGCCGCGCTCGGTGCGGGCGCGGAGCGGGGCGTCGTCGTCACGCGGGTCGACGGCCGCAGCGCGGACGACCTGCGCGCCCTCGCCCAGGCGGTGCTGCGCACGGACGGCGTGCGGGGTGTGGCTCTCGGTGGGAGTCCCGAGGAGGGCAAGGTCGCGATCGTCGTCGCCACCGAGGGCGAACCCGACGCCACGGCCCTCGTGAAGGCGGTCGCCCCCATCGTGGGCGGCGGGGGCGGTGGATCGCCGCAGCTGGCGCTGGCCGGGGGACGGGACCCGGGCCGGCTCGACGCAGGCGCTGGCCGAGGCGCGCCGCCTGCTCGTCGAGGGATGACGGCGGCCGACGGGGGCGGGGAGGGCCCGGCCGCTCGACCCGGCCGCCACAAGGCGATGGGGGTGGATCTCGGTGAGCGGCGCATCGGCGTGGCCGTGAGCGACAGCGGCGGCGCCCTGGCCTTCCCGCTGTGCGTCATCGACCGGGCCGGCGACCCGGCGGCGGATCACCGGCGCCTGGCGGACATGGTCGCGGAGCACGAGGTCGTGACGGTCGTGGTGGGGCTGCCGCTCTCGCTGGACGGGAGCCGGGGACCGGCCGCGGCATCGGCGATCGCCGAGGCGGCGCGGCTGGCCGCGGCCGTCGCCCCGATCCCGGTCGTGACCTTCGACGAGCGGCTGACCACGGTGTCGGCGGCCGCCGGCCAGCGGGCGGCCGGGAAGAGCGCCAAGGCGGCGCGGCCGACGATCGACAGCGCGGCCGCGGCGGTGCTCCTGCAGGCCTGGCTCGACGGGGGCCGTCGGTGAGCGCGACGCAGCCACCCGACGGTGGGCCACCCAGCTGGGTGGGCGAGGGCCCGGCGGGCGCCGCGGCTGGTGTCCCGGGTGCCCGCCCCGGGCGCGTCCGTGCGCGGCGAGGAGCGCCGGCGCCGGCGCCGCCACCGCCGGCGACGCCTGCTCGTGGTGCTCGCGGTGCTCTTCGTGATCGTGGTCGGCGCGGGGACCTGGTACGAGTTCCAGGCCCACCCGCTCGGCGGGCCGGGCAAGGGGGTCATCATCGAAGTGCGCCGGGGCGAGTCGGAGGGTGCCGTGCTCGGCGACCTGGCGAGCCACGGCGTGATCGCCAGCTCGTTCGCCTTCCGGCTGTCCTTCATCGTCCACGGCACGCCGCCGACCGAGCCGGGCCTCTACTACTTCCACCGGAACCAGACCTTCGGCGCCGTGCGCAGCGTGCTCGAGGGCGGGACCGACGTGTACATCTTCGACCTGCAGCCCGGCTACACGGCCGCCGAGGTGGCGGTCCGGGTGGCGGCGGTGCCGGGCCTGAGCGACACCTCGTTCGCGGCGGCACTGCGCAGCGGCGCCGTGCACTCGCCGTTGCAGACCCCGGGCTCCACCGACCTCGAGGGCATGCTCGGCGTCGGCGACTACGACGTGGTGCCGGGGGAGACCGCCACGCAGCTCTTGGCCGCCATGGTCGCCCGCTTCGACCGCGAGGCCGACGAGGCCGGCCTCCCCGGCGCCGCCCACGGCTTCGGCCTGACCCCCTACCAGCTGGTGACCGTCGCCTCGATCGTGGAGAAGGAGGGCTACATCGAGAAGAACATGGGCATGGTGGCCCGCGTGATCTACAACCGGCTGGCCAAGGGCATGCCGCTGCAGATGGACTCGACGGTGCTGTACTCCCTCGGCCAGGACGGCGGCCCGGTGACCCCGGCCGACGAGAAGGTGGACACCCCCTACAACACCTACCTGCACACCGGGTTGCCGCCCACCCCGATCGCCACGCCGTCGCCCACGGCGTTGCGGTCCGCCGCGGACCCGCCGGCCGGCGACTGGCTCTACTTCGAGCTCGTCAACAAGGACGGCACCGAGCAGTTCTCCGCCACCTACGCCGAGCAGCTGGCCGCCGAGCAGCTGGCCGCCAGCGAGGGGCTCGGATGAGCGACTCGCCACGAGCCGCGGGCACCTGGCCGTCGGCCGCCTCGAGCGTGGTGGCCGTCATCGGCGATCCCGTCGCGCACTCGCTGTCGCCCCTCCTGCACAACGCCGCCTTCGCTGCGCTCGGGCTCGACTGGGTCTCGGTCGGCTTCCGCGTGCCCGCCGGCGGCGCGGCCGACGCCCTGGCGGCGGTGCGCGCCCTGTCGCTGCGCGGGCTGTCGGTGACCATGCCCCACAAGGCCGCCGTGGCCGCCGCCGTCGACGAGTTGACCCCGACGGCGGCGCGCCTCGGGGCCGTGAACTGCGTGATCGCCGACGGGCGGCGGCTCACCGGGGAGAACACCGACGGGCGGGGCTTCCTCGCCGCGCTCGAACGCGGCGCGGACAGGGATCCGGCGGGTCTGCGCTGTCTCGTGCTCGGCGCCGGCGGTGCTGCCCGCGCCGTGGTGGTGGCCCTGGCCGACGCCGGTGCGGCCGAGGTCGCCGTCTCGGCGCGCCGTCCCGAGCAGGCCGCGCTGGCTGCCGCGTTGGCCGGCGCCGCCGGCCGCGTGGGCGACCCGGGCGAGGCCGCGTCCATGGACCTGGTGGTCAACGCCACCCCGGCCGGCATGGCCGGCACACCGTCGGCCGCGGAGCGGCCGACCGTCGACCCGGCGCGCCTGTCGGACCGCCAGGTCGTCGTCGACCTCATCTACGAGCCGTTGCGCACCGACTGGCTCGAGGCCTGCGCGGCCGCGGGGGCGACGGTGCTCGGGGGCCTCGGGATGCTCGTCCACCAGGCGGGTGCGCAGCTCGAGGCCTGGACGGGGCGCGAGGCGCCGGTGGCCGCCATGTGGGCGGCCGCGGAGGCGGCGACCGGCTGAACGCCGACGGTCGGGAGAGCACCGCGTGGGTCGTGACACCGGGCTCACCAGATCTGCCAATGGGGAACGTCCAGCGAATGGATGGCCGGCCGGTCGGCGTGCCCCCGACGCATCCCGAGGAACATCCCCATGTTCGCGGTGTAGGTGACGAAGGCGGTCCCTGCGGCGAACAGGAGCTCGGTGTCGGCCAGCAGGGTGACGAAGTCGTCGTAGATCGCCGCTCGGCTCTGCGCGTCGAACCGCTGTTGGTCATGACCCCGAGCGGCCTCGTCGCAGAGCGTGGAGATCGTCCAGTCCGGAAATCCCTCTCGTGCCTCGCGCACCGCTCGGTAGTCGTCGGTCGCGATGACGGCGGCGCGTACATCGGTGTGCTCCGCGGCCGCTTCGAAGTAGTCCTCGGTGGCCACCGGCGGCGTCTCACTCGCCTTGTCGCCCCGCCGGATGTGGAAGCCGACGTACTCAGCGGGGAGCGCCAGGCCTGCGATCTTGGCCTCGACCGCTTGGCGCACCGAGGGCCGAAGTTCCCAGATGTGCCCGAGCACGACCGACGCGGCAGCGAGCAAGTCGCCTTGGATCCCGAGCGCCGGGATGTCGAATGTCGTTCGGGCGAACTGCGCACTGCGGAAGTCGTCGAACAGATCTTGGGTGAAGTACGAGATGCCCTGCGCGACCTTGACCTCCTCGGCCGCCGACCTCTCCTCGGGACTCAGGAGCCCCGGCCGGTTGTTGAGCGCGTCGTATGAGTGCTCCTCGAGCGGGAAGTCCGGCACGAAGTACTCGGTGAAACCCGGGTGGATGGCGAAGTCCGCGCCGGCCGCGGCCAGACGAAACTGGATCCGGTGATGGAGGCAGTAGAGCATCGCCAGGAGGAAGTTGTTGTACTCGGAGAAGAAGCCGGCCCCCGACGCCCCGACGCGGTAGAGGCAGATCCGTTGAAACGACCGGTTGATGTCCTGGTAGCGGGCCAGCCAGCTCATGCGGATCGCTATTCGAGCACACGGGGCCGACCTGCTCGGCCGTGGTGAGTCGCCTACCCCGGCGCCGGATCCGGCGCGCTCGCCTCGGACGGCGGACCCGGCCACAGCCCGGCCTCGGCGAGTGCGCGGATCGCCGCTTCGCGCAGTGCCACCGTCAGCTCGTCGCGCTCGACCGGGCGCGTCTTGACCGTCAGCTGCATGGTGTAGGTGGACGCGTCAGAGTCGGCCAGCGCGACCAGCTTCGGCGGGTCCGGGCAGTGCGGGGCGAACCGCGGCTCTTCGGTCACCGAGCGGGCGGCGTCGGCCACGACCTGGCGCGCCCGCTCGAGGTCGGTGGCGTCGGCGGGGGTGAGGGTGAGGAGCACGGTGGCCCGGGCGGAGCCGCGCGACGTGTTGGCCATGACCCGGATCTCGCCGTTGGGGACGTACCAGACGGTCCCGTCGGCCGCCCGCAGCCGGGTGACGCGCAGCGTCAGGTCCTCGACGGTGCCGCTCACCGTGTTGACGGCGATGGTGTCGCCGATGGCGAACTGGTCCTCGATGGCCAAGAGGAACCCGCTCAGGTAGTCGCGCACGAGCGACTGCGCACCGAAGCCGATCGTGGCGCCGATGACCGTCGCGCTCGCCAGCAGCGGCGCCAGGTCGAGGCCCACCAGGCCGAGGATGAGGAACACGGCCATGAGGAAGACGGCGAACCGCCAGACGTTGGCGGCCAGCGAGAGCATCGTGGCGAGGCGCGCGTCGGCCCGCCGCGGCTCGGAGCGGTGCAGCGCCGGTCCCGCCAGGTGACCCAGGAACGCCCGCACCGCCTTCGCCCCGAAGTGGGCGACGAGGAGCGCGGCCAGCAGGAGGAGGACGATCTCGAGGGGCCGCAGCACGAGGGTGACGACCGTGTGGGCGGAGCCGTGGGAGAGCCCGGCCTTGACCAGGACCTCGTAGAACCAGCCATTGTTGGTGGCTCCCAAGCCCGCTGAACTGGGAAAAGAGGCGAAGAGCGCCATCGCCGCCGGGGGTTGTGCGGCCATGACCGATATTCTCTCTGCGGTGCTGGCCCCGTGATGAGCCTGAGCGGCCCCGGCCCCTCCCGGCGCTTCTTCGGGATCGATCTCGTCCTCGTCTTCACGACGCTGCTCGTGGCGGCCGTCGGGCTCGTGATGGTCTACACGGGGTCGCGCGGTGCGCTGATCACGAGTGGAGCGCGCCGAAGTATTTCCTCGAACGCCAGCTGCTCTTCGTGGTCATCGGGATCGTCACCGCAGTGGTCCTCGGCAGCCTGGACTACCGCCGCATCGAGCTCGTCGGCATGGCCATCTACGGCGTCACCATCGTGGCGCTGCTGGCCGTCCTCGTCGTCGGGCGCAGCGTGCAGGGCGCGGCGCGCTGGTTCAGCATCGGCCCCATCGAGATCCAGCCCTCCGAGTTCGCCATCCTGGCCCTCATCGCCGCGGTGGCCACCTACTGCGCGCGCCGTGACGAGGGCCTGGCGTGGCCCGACGTCTTCAAGCTGCTGGCGCTCGCCGCCCTGCCGATGCTGCTCGTCATGAAGCAGCCCGACCTCGGCACCGCCATCGTGATGTTCGTCGTGCTGCTCGTGATGCTGGCCGTCGCCGGGCTGCCGGCGCGGATCTTGATCATCCTCGTCCTCGGCGCCGCCATCCTCGTCGTCGGCTCGGTCAAGGTCGGGCTCCTGCACCACTACCAGATCCAGCGTCTGACGAGCTTTTTGAACCAGGACTCGCATTCGGCCACCGAGCAGAAGCTCGTCTACAACACCACCCAGTCCAAGATCGCGATCGCCAACGGCGGGTTCCGGGGCACCGGTCTCGGACACGGCGGACAGACGAGCTTCGGCTACGTGCCCGAGCAGCAGACCGACTTCATCTTCAGCGCGGTGGGCGAGCAGCTGGGATTCATCGGTGCCACGACCGTCTTGATCATGCTGGCGGTGCTGTCGTGGCGGCTGCTGCGGGCGGCCCAGATGGCCCGGGACACGTTCGGTCGCCTGCTCTGCGCCGGCCTGTTCACCTTCGTCGCCTACAGCGTGTTCCAGAACGCAGGCATGAGCATGGGCATCATGCCGGTGACCGGGATCCCGCTCCCCTTCGTCAGCTACGGGGGATCGGCGGCCATCTGCTTCTTCGCCGCCGTGGGCATCGCCATCAGCGTCTACCGCCAGCGGAGCCGGCGCTATGCCTGATCCTGTTCCCGCCGAGTCTCTCCCCGCCGAATCTGACTCCCCGCAACCCGACACGGCAGCGTCGGAAGTGAGCCGCGAGCCATTTCCCGACGGACCATCCGGCGGGGCGACTCCCGCCGAAGACCATCCCGTGCAAGACCGTCCCGCGGAAGAGGTGGCGGTCGGCGAGCCGGTGAGCGAACCCCACCCCGAACCGGAGCCCTGGAGCCTGCCCGACCCGATGCCGGTGTTTCGGGTCATGGAGGTGGTCGAGGTGGCCATGGCGTTGCCCTCGCCCTTCCCGACGGTGACACTCCGGGAGGCTGAGCCCCCGTATCGGACCCTCACGATCCCGGTCGGGCTGCCCGAGGGCACAGCGCTCGCCCACGCGCTCTACAAAGTGGCGACGCCCCGGCCGCTCACTCACCAGCTGATGGTGGAGGTGCTTCAGCGCCTCAACACCGATCTGGCGGCTGTGCGCCTGGTGGGACGCTTCTCGGGCACCTACGTGGCCGAGCTCGACCTGGTCGGCGTGCACGGGCACGAGGTCGTCTCCTGCCGGCCGACGGACGGGCTCACGCTGGCGCTGCGCCAGGGGGTCCCCTCGCCGATCCTGGCCGACGAGCGGCTGTTCAACGCCGAGGGCGACGTCCCCGAGCCGCTGTAGCGGCTGGCTGGGGTATCGCCGGCCGGGTCAGTTCGCGACCTGGAAGGCCTGTTCGCCCGGCTGCGTCAGCCCGAGGCGGCGTTCGTCGGGCGTGGAGCTGCCCTCCTGGGAGATCCGCATCAAGAGCGCGATCACGATGTAGTTGCTGACGAGCGAGGACCCCCCGTAGGCCATGAAGGGGAGGGTGATGCCGGTCAGCGGTAGCAGGCGCGTCACCCCCGCCATGATGAAGAAGGCCTGAAAGCCGATCAGGATCGTGAGCCCGGTGGCCACGAGTCGGGAGAAGTCGCTGCGCGCCGTCTGGGCGATGCGCAGGCCGGCGCCGACGAGGAGCAGGAAGCCGAACACCACGGCGGTCGCGCCCATGAGGCCGAGCTCCTGGCCGATGGCCACGAAGATGAGGTCGCTCGTCAGGTACAGCGGGTTGAGCGGCGTGTGTGCGAGCCCGATGCCCACGCCGCCCACCCCGCCCGCGCCGAGCGAGTACCACGACTGCACCAGCTGGTAGCCGCTCCCGTCGGGGGTCTTCCACGGGTCGAGCCAGATGGTGACCCGCTCGTGGAACGGGGCGAAGAGGTGCGAGTGCTGGCCGAGGGTGGCGACGATGACGACGCCGCCGCCGAACAGCAGCAGCCCGAACACGAGATAGCGGGCCCGGCCCGCCGAGATCCAGAGCAGCGCGATGAACAGGGTGAAGATGAGCAGGGCGAAGCCGATGTCGTTCTCGGCGCCGATGACCAGCATGGCGAAGCCCCAAGCCAACAGGATCGGGATGAGCGGCCGCGGGTCGACGATGAGGCGGTTGCCGAGGCGGGCGGTCGGGATGCTCAACAGCTCCTTCTTGTCGGCGAAGTACGACGCGAAGAAGACGCACAGCAGGATCTTGCCGATCTCCACGGGCTGGAACCGCAGGTGGCCGATGTGGGCCCACAGGCGCGCGCCGTTGATGTCGAGGCCGATGTGGGGCACGAGCGGGGCGAGGATGAGCAGGGCGGCGAGCAGGAGGAGCACGTAGCGGTAGCGGTCGAGGTCGCGGGAGCGGCGGATCGCCAGGAGCGTGGCGACGTAGAACCCGACGCCGAGGGCGCTCCAGCCCGCCTGGGCCGAGGCGAAGGCCGGGTCCCAGCGCGCGATGACGACGTAGCCGATGCCGTTCAAGAGCGCGGCGATCGGCAGCACCACGGGGTTGGCGTTCGGCGCCAGCCAGCGGTTGGCCAGGTGGCCCACGATCGACAGCGACAGCACGACCCCGAGGAAGGGGCCGAGGTGCGGGGGGATGTGCGACGTGGTGCCGAGGGAGGCCAGCACGTAGAGGCTCACGACGATGACGCCGCCGAAGAGGAGGAGCCCGAGCTCCGTGCGGCGCTTCGGTTTCGGACCCCTCTGGTAGGGCGGGAGGCGCTTGTAGAAGGGCGGGCGGGCGAGCGAGGGGGGCAGGGTCCTCACCACGACGGGGTCCATCCCGTCACGCGGACGCCACCAAAGCGTCGCGGCGGCGCCACACCCAGGCACTGGGTGCAGCCCACGGGCGCAATCGGAGCGGCGGAAGGGCGCCTGGCACTCGGTGCCGATCGTAGTGGCGGGAGTAGAATCGGTGGTTCCATGGATGTGAACGACCACTCCGACGCGCCCCGCGAGGCCGGCGTCGAGTTCGGCGCCGGCGCGGTCACGATCGCGCCCCGGGAGCCGTCGGCCCATGTGGACTTCCTCGCCAAGGAGGGCGTGGCTCCCGCTCCCGAACCCCTGGTCGCCATCTCGCCCCGCCCCGAGGCGGCGGCGGCCGCCGAGGTGACCGATCCGGTGCAGGCGGCCATCGAGGCCTTCGGTCCGCGCCGGTTCACCAACCGCGAGCTCTCCCGTCTCGACTTCGGCGCGCGCCTGCTCGACCTCTCGGAGGACGAGCGGGTCCCGCTGCTCGAGCGCGTGAAGTTCATGGCGATCTTCGCCGACCTGCTCGACGAGTTCTTCCAGGTCCGCGTCGCCGGACTCGAAGACCGCGTCGCGGCCGGCGTGCGCACCCGGTCGGCGGACGGGCTGCGCCCCGGCGAGCAGCTCGAGGCCATCCGCAACCGCGTGTCGGAGCTGACGGCGCGCCAGGACCGCATCTTCCTCGATCACCTGGTGCCGGCGTTGGCCGCGGCCGGCGTGCGGCTCTCGGACTGGTCCTCGCTCGACGAGGACGACCGCGCCTACCTCGTCGACATCTTCGACCACCAGGTGTTCCCGGTGCTGACCCCGCTGGCCGTCGACCCGGGGCACCCGTTCCCCTACATCTCGAACCTGTCGCTGAACCTGGTCGTCGAGGTCATGGACCCGGTGACGGCGGAGCGCCGCATCGCCCGGGTGAAGGTGCCGCCCGTCCTGCCGCGCTTCGTCGTCATGGCCGACGGCGAACGCTTCGTCGCGCTGGAACAGGTCATCGCCGCCCACCTCGACACGCTGTTCCCGGGCATGACGATCGGCGCCCACGAGACGTTCCGGGTCACCCGCAACGCCGACCTGGCCGTCGAGGAGGACGAGGCCGACGACCTGCTCGTCGCCGTCGAGATGGAGCTGCAGCGCCGCCGCTTCGGCCGCGCCGTGCGCCTCGAGCTGGCCGCCGGGGCCAGCCCGGCCGTGCGCGAGCTGCTCATCGCCGAGCTCGAGATCTCGCCCAACAGCGTGTACCCGATCGACGCTCCGATCGACCTGAGCGGCCTGTGGGCGGTCTACGCGCTCGACCGCCCCGACCTCCATGAGGAGTCCTGGACGCCGATGACGCCGCCGCACCTCGCGACGGCGGCCAACGAGCCGACGGACCTGTTCGCCGTCCTGCGCGAGCGCGACGTCCTCGTCCATCACCCCTACGACAGCTTCGCCACCTCCGTCGAGGCGTTCGTGGCCCAGGCGGCCGAGGACCCCGACGTGCTCGGCATCAAGCAGACGCTCTACCGGACCTCGGGCGACAGCCCGATCGTGGCCTCGCTCATCCGCGCCTCGGAGCTCGGCAAGCAGGTGGCCGCGCTCGTCGAGCTGAAGGCGCGCTTCGACGAGCTGGCCAACATCGGCTGGGCCCGGGCGCTCGAGGAGGCGGGCGTCCACGTCGTCTACGGACTGGTGGGGCTGAAGACCCACTCGAAGACGGCGCTCGTGCTGCGCCGCGAGGAGGACGGCATCCGCCGCTACTGCCACGTGGGGACCGGGAACTACAACTCGAAGACGGCCCGCATCTACGAGGACCTCGGGCTGCTCACCGCCGACGACGCCATCGGCGCGGACGTGGGGGACCTGTTCAACTTCCTGACCGGCTTCTCGCGCCACACCGGCTACCGGCAGATCCTCGTGTCGCCGGTGACGTTGCGCCCGCGTCTGCTCGAGCTGATCGACGAGCAGGCGGCGGCCGGCGAGCGCGGCCGGATCGTGCTCAAGCTGAACGGCCTGACCGACCCGGCGATGATCGACGGCCTCTACCGGGCGTCCCGGGCCGGCGTGCCCATCGACCTCGTCGTGCGCGGCCTGTGCTGCCTGCGCCCGGGGATCCCCGAGCTCTCCGAGACGATCCGGGTGCGCTCGGTGGTCGGCCAGTTCCTGGAGCACTCGCGGATCTTCCGCTTCGGCGGCGCCGACCAGGGATCCGACGGGACGCGGGGCCACCGGCCACCCCCCGCTGCGGCTGCTCATCGGCTCGGCCGACATGATGGAGCGCAACCTCGATCGCCGCATCGAGGTGCTCGTCCCGGTGGCCGATCCCGAGCTCCAGGCCCGCCTGCTCGAGATCCTCGATCTCGTGCTGGCCGACGACACCAACTCGTGGACGCTCGGCGCGGACCGGCGTTGGCGCCGGGTGCCGACCACGGAGGGCCTGAACGCCCAGCAGCGGTTGAAGGAGCTCGCCCTCGGGCGGGCCCGCCGCCGCCGCGCCCCCGAGCCCCAGGGCGCACCGGCCGGCTCCTAGCGGCACCCGGCCTCAGGTCGAGGTCGTCCCGACGCTGCTCTGGGGTGGGAGGGCGTCGCCGGCCGCCGTCGACTTCGGCGTCCGGGTCCCGCTCCGCGGGATCACCGTCGCCCGGGGCCCCGTCGCCTGAGACCCCGTCGCCGAGACCCCGTCCGGCGTGCTCGATCCCTCCGCGTCCGGCGGCCCGGAGGCCGGTGCGGTCGTATCGTCGGGGAGGGGGGCTGGCTCACCGTTCGGGGGCAGTGGGGCGCCGCCCGGCGGCGGGGCGCCGCTCACGAGCGCCCCGCCGTTGCGCCTGGGGTGGGCGCCGATGCGCAGCGACAGGTAGGCCACTCCGCCGACCGGGATCGGCAGCCAGAAGTTGACCAGGCGATAGCCGATGACGCCGAGGATGGCGACGGTCTTCGGGACGTGGAAGCCGACGATGGTCGGGATCAAGATGCCCTCGATGACCCCGAGGCCGCCGGGCGTGATCGGGATGACCGCCAGGATGTTGGCGAGGCCGTAGGCGACCAGCAGGTCGATCGGGTCGAGGCGGGCGCCGAGGGCGAGCAGGAACACGCCGAGCGACGCCGCGTCCAAGAACCAGTTGGCCGCCGCCCACCCGAGCGCTCGCACGAGCAGCTGGCGGTCGCGCAGCAGCACCTCGAGCCGGTCGGCCACCTCTTGGAGGAGGCGGGAGACCTGCTCGGGGGTCACGAACGGGATGTGCGTGGCCAGCCGGCGCAGCCAGCCGATCGAGCGGTACTTGCCCCTGGTGAGGAGGAGGATCGTGCCGGCGAAGGCGCCGATGAGCACGGCGCCGAACGCGGCCGCGATGCCGTAGAGGGGGTTGAAGCCGTTGAAGGGGATCGAGATGATGAGCGCCACCCAGAAGATGGCGTTCAAGACCACGGCCGAGCCGATGCCCTGGGTGGCCAGCGCGAAGCCGGCCGTCGGGCCCGAGACGCCGGACTCGAGCAGCAGCCGGTAGCCGATCGCCGAGCCCGGCGCCGCGCCACCGGGGAGCGACGTGGGAGATCGAGAGGCTGGCCATGTTGATGCGGAACATGCGCCAGCGGCCCGGGGCGTTCGGGTTGAGGACGGACCGGCTCAGCTCGGCGTAGGAGAGGAGGGCCGCCACCTCGAGGGCGACCGCCAGGAAGAGGTAGGCGAAGTTGACCCGGCCGAGCAGGCTCACCGACTTGCGGACGTTGGCGATGTCGGGGAGGACGACCAGCTCGACCACGAAGATCAGGACGACGATGCTGATCGCCCAGCGGACCTCTCGGCGGCACTTTGGGCAGGTGGAAGCGACGACGAGGCTTCTCTGCCATCCGCTCATGCTTGCACGTCGGCGCGGCGGGGGGCCTGAGGCCGGTCTGGGGCGGTCCGGCCGGGTCTCCTAAGCTCCCGCCCGTGCGGACGCTGGTCGTGGTGCCGACCTACAACGAGGCCGAGAACATCGCCACGGTGCTCGAACGAGTGAAGATAGGCCCTCCCCGACGCCGGGATCCTGGTCGTCGACGACGGCAGCCCCGACGGGACGGCCGAGCTGGTCGAGTCACTGGCCCAGCCGACCGACGACGATCTTCGTCCTGCGGCGGGCCCGCAAGTCCGGGCTCGGCAGCGCCTACCGGGCCGGGTTCCGCTGGGGGCTGGAACGGGACTACGAGGCCTGCGTCGAGATGGATGCGGACCTCTCCCACGACCCGGGCGCCCTGCCCGACCTCGTCGCGCCGCTCCTCGCAGGGCCACGAGGTGTCGATCGGCTCGCGCTACGTGCACGGCGGGTCGATCCCCAAGTGGTCCTGGCACCGGCACCTGCTGTCGCGGGGCGGCAACCGCTACGCATCGGCGATGCTCGGCCTCGGCGTCGCCGACTCGACCGCCGGCTACCGGGCCTACGCCGCCACCGTGCTGCGGCGCCTCGACCTCGACGCCATCCGGGCCGAGGGCTACGGCTTCCAGATCGAGATGACGTTCCGGGCCAAGCAGGCGGGGGCCTCGATCGTCGAAGTGCCGATCTGCTTCGTGGACCGGGTGGCGGGGGAGTCCAAGATGTCCTCGGCGATCGTGGTCGAGGCGCTGGGACTCGTCACCTGGTGGGGCCTCGGGCGCCTCGTCCCGCGCTTCCTGCGCCGGTCGCGCCGGGGCGTGGCCCAGGCACAACGCGTCCAGGTCCCGCCGGCCCCCTGAGGCGGCCGTTTCGGCCGGTCGCCCGCCCGCGACCGCCGTGGACCGCCACGTCTGCGATCATTGTGTGATGGTGGTCAACATCGATCGTGTGCTCATCGTCGACGACGAGCCCTACATAACGGACCTCTTGTCGGCCGGGCTGCGCTTCGAGGGCTTCGCCGTCGAGGTGGCGGCGACGGGCACCGAGGCGTTGCAGAAGGCCCGGACGACGCACCCCGACCTCGTGCTCCTCGACATCATGCTGCCGGACTTCGACGGCACCGAGGTCTGCCGGCGCCTGCGCGACAGCGGGGACAAGGTGCCCGGTCCTCTTCCTCACCGCTCGCGACGCCACCGAGGACAAGGTGGCGGGCCTGACCATCGGCGACGACTACGTCACCAAGCCCTTCAGCCTGAGCGAGGTCGTGGCCCGGATCCGCGCCGTGCTGCGCCGCACCCGCAACGGCGACGGCGCGCCCGACCGGCCGCTGCGCCTCGGCGATCTGGTCATGGACGTCGACGCCCACGAGGTGTGGCGCCAGGGAGTCCCGATCGAGCTCACGGCCACCGAGTTCAACCTGCTCCACTACCTCCTCGAGAACGCCCGGCGCGTCGTGTCGAAGTCCGAGATCCTCGACAACGTCTGGGACTACGGCTTCGAGGGCGACGCCAACATCGTCGAGACCTACATCAGCTACCTGCGCAAGAAGATCGACGAGTTCGACCCGCCGTTGATCCACACCGTGCGCCGGGTGGGATACGCCCTGCGCCTGCCGCGCACGTGAGCGCGTCGCCGGGGCGCTCCCCGGCGCGCCGAGGAGGGCCCCGGATCCGGTGAGGCTGCGTCGCCGACTCACCATCACGATGGCGGTGCTCCTCCTCCTCGGGCTGTCGATCGCCGACGTCGTCACCTACACGACGGTGCGCTCCTTCCTCTTCGGCCGCCTGGACGCGCAGCTCGACGTCGCGCAGCACCAGGCCTTCGGCTACCTGTCCGCGGCGGCGCGCAACGGGCGCCAGCCGAGCGAGCGGGCGCTCGACGACCGCGTGAGCCCCGACGTCTACCTGCTGCTCGTGGCGCCGGACGGCTCGGTCAGCCTGTCGCGGCCGTCGGGGTCGGACCTGCATCCGGACCCCCGGCCCGTGCTGCCGGCCGCGCTCAAGGCGTCGCCCACCCCGAGGGCCGGGACCTTCGGCCGTCGCCACGGCGTCTTTCGCTCCGGAGGCCAACAGCTACACGATCAGCGCGCGCGGCGCGGGCGGCGCGCAGTACCGGGCCTCCGCCGTCGACGTGCCCCAGGGCGTGCTCGTGACGGCGGTCTCGCTCAACCCCACCAGCGCCACGCTGTCGCTGCTCGTCGAGGTCGAGCTCGGCGCATCGCTGGCCGTGCTGGTCACGCTCTGCATCCTGGCCCTCTGGACGGTGCGGCGCGGCCTGCGTCCCCTCGAGGACATGGCCCGGACGGCCGGATCGATCGCGGCCGGCGACCTGCGCCAGCGCGTCCCGGTCGACGACGAGCAGAGCGAGGTGGGCCGCCTCGGGCACGCGCTGAACTTCATGCTGGGCCGCATCGAGGCGGCCTTCTCGGAGAAGTCCGCGTCCGAGGCCCGGCTGCGCCAGTTCGTGGCCGACGCCTCCCACGAGCTGCGCACGCCGCTCACCTCCATCCGCGGGTACACCGAGCTCCTGCGCAAGGGGGCCTTCGAGGACGAGGAGAGCCGCCAACGAGCGCTGTCGCGGGTCGAGCACGAGGCGATCCGCATGGGGATCCTCGTCGACGACCTGCTCCTGCTCGCCCGCCTCGATCAGGGTCGCCCGCTCGAGCGGATCCCGGTCGACCTGCGACGGGCCGGCGCCAACGCGGTCGACGACGCTCGTGCCGTCGAGCCCGCCCGCCCCGTCGAACTGGTCGCCCCGGTCCCGGTGGTCGTGATGGGCGACCCCGACCGGGTGGGGCAGGTGGCGCACAATCTGGTGCGCAACGCGCTCGCCCACACCCCGGCGGGCACGCCCGTGCGCGTCGAGGTGGGCGTCGACGGTCAGATGGGCCGCCTCGCGGTGAGCGACGACGGCCCGGGTCTCGACGCCGCGGCCCAGGCCCTGGTCTTCGACCGCTTCTACCGCGGGGACGTGGCCCGCACCGGGGAGGGCACCGGCCTCGGTCTGTCGATCGTCCGCGCCATCGCCGAGGCGCTGTCGGGCACCGCGTCGGTCCGCTCGGCCCCCGGCTGTGGGCGCCACCTTCATCGTGGAGCTGCCGCTCGGCCCCCCCAAGGTCGTCCGCAGCAGCCCGCCCGCCGTCGAACCGGCAGCGAGGCGAACCGCGGCGGGCGAACCGACAGGGGCGAACCGGTAGCGGCGATCCGGTGGCGGTCGGGACCACGGTGGCCGAGGAGCCGGTGGCCGAGGAGCCGTACGCCGAGCCGGTGGCCGGCCCGCCGGGACCCCGGCAGCTCACGAGCTGAGCAGCTCTCCTGACCCGGGCGCGATGGCCTCGAGCACCGGTCGCAGCTTGAGCGTGGTCTCGTCCAGCTCGGACTTGGGGTCGGAGTCCGCCACGATCCCGCCCCCGCCCCAGAGGCGCACCGTGCTCGCCCCGAGCAGGGCCGAGCGGATGCCGATGACCCAGTCCCCGTCGCCGCCCGCATCGATCCAGCCCACCGGTCCGGCCCAGCACTGGCGGGGCACCGCCTCGGTGGCCACGATGAACGCCTCCGCCGCCGCTTCGGGCAGACCGCCGACGGCGGCCGTCGGGTGCAGCGCGGCCACGAGCGACAGGACCGACGGCCACCCGGCCTCGGTGGCGCGGAGCCGTCCCTCGATCCGGGTGCCGAGGTGGGCGATGGAGCGCAGCGGCACCAGCGTGGGGGCGGCAGGGACGTGCAACTCGCGGCAGCGCGCCGCCAAGATCCCCGCGATCTGCTCCACGACGAGCTGATGCTCCTCGTGGTCCTTGGCCGAGCGGAGCAGTCGACTTGACGCCTCGGCATCGGATGCGGCGGCGCCGTCGAGGCCCACCGTGCCCGCCAGCGGGTGTGACACGACGACGTCGCGCCGGCGCGAGACCAGCAGCTCGGGCGAGGCCCCCACGAAGTGCCCGCCCGCCACCGCCTGGATGAACGCCGTGCAGGACGGCTCCTGGTGATGCAGCCGGGCCGCCACCTCTCCGGGGTTGGGTACCGGCGACAGCGTCACGGTGAGGCAGCGGGCCAGGACCACCTTGGCCAGTGCGCCGGCGGCGATGGCCCGGATCGCGGCGGCCACGGCGTCCACGTGGCCGCGCGGGTCGGGATCGGCGGCGAGGGTGATCGAGTCGAGCCCGCCGGGTGGCTGGGTCGGGGGGATGGGCGGGAACTGCGCCTCCACCCAGGTGGCGTCGCAGACGTCGGGCACCTCCGGGTCGTCGCCGATGACGGTGACCCACGCCCCCCGGTCGTCGCAGCCGTAGAGGAGGGAGGGCACGCGCAGGATGCCGGCCGCGCCCCGGTCGTAGGGGAGGGCCCCCATGGCCAGCGGCCCGGTGCCGGCCCGGCCGACCGCGTCGTCGACCTCGATGGCGCCGAGCACGCCGTCGGCCGCCGCCCCGACGTCGTCCGTCAGGCCCCGCTCGAGGACGATCGACGCGGCCTCGCCGACGCCGACGAGGGTCAGGGCCTCGCTCGAGAACACCGAACCGTCGCTGCCGACCAGCTCGAACGGGTCGTAGGTGAGGTGGCGCTCGAGCGGTCTGGTGCGGGCCACCGGCCGACCGCTCACCGGGGTCGCCCCGTGGTGGCGCCGGCCGGCAGGCCGGTGCGGGTCGCCGTGATCAGCTGGCTGAGGCCGCCGTTGAGGAGCCGGCGGCCGACGGTGGCGAATCCGCTGTCCTGGAGCAGGGTGCGCAGCCCGGCCTCGTCGGGCAGGTAGGCGACGGACTTGGGGAGGTAGCGGTAGGCGGCCCGATCGGAGAGCAGGCCGCCGATCAGGGGCACCACATGGTCGAACCAGAGCCCGAAGCCGAACCGCAGTGGGCCCGGCGGGGGCTGGGCCACCTCGAGGAGCGCCAGGCGCCCCCCGGGCCTCAGCACCCGGGCCGCCTCCCCGAGGGAGGCGGCGAGGTCGCGCAGGTTGCGGAGCGCGAAGCCGCTCACCAGGCCGTCGAGCGACGCATCGGCGATGGGCAGCAGCTCGGCGTCGGCCTGCACCGCCACGAGCGCGCCGCGGGCGCGCCCGGCGGCCAGCATCTCCCAGCTGAGGTCGACTCCCATCACCTGATGTCCGGCGCGGCGGGCCAGTCGGACGAAGTCACCGGTGCCCGATCCCAGATCGACGATGCGCGAGCCGGCCGGGAGGCCCAGCGCGTCGAGGGTGCGCCGCCGCCAGCGCTGGTCGAGCCCGCCCGTCATGAGGCGGTTGACGAGGTCGTAGCGCGGCGCGATGGCGTCGAACATGTCCTTGACCGCCGCCCGCTTGGCGGCCCCGGTCGGGAGGGTTGCCGCGTCGTCCTCGGAGCCGGCGGAGGACCGGCGCGCCGTCATCACAGCGCTCAGCGGGAGAAGCGCAAGACCACCTGGGCGGCGCACGAGGGCAGGTCAGCGGTGCTGGCGACGGTGTTCATGGTGGCTCCCTGCCGGACGCAGTGGCCCGGCTGCGCCATCGACGATAGATCACCGCCCCCGGGCGGCCCCAACCCGTGCGGCGGCCTGCGGGGCCGGGTGGGACCCGATTCTTCGCCGGTCCGGTCCCGGCGGTGCGCTCCGGTGACTCCGGGTCGCCGCCAAGACGCCTGGCTCAGGGGGGCGTGCCGTGGCCCGGCCGTGGCCCAGATGACCTGGGGTCTGGCGACGGCGCTCTCGTCGCCCTCATCGAGGAGCGGGGGCTGCCCCCCGGCAGCACGACCGGAAACTCCTTCTTCGAGAGCACCACGCCGCAGGGTTCGCTGGCCTCGCCGGAGGCGAGCAGCGCCCGGGAGTGCCGAGCGACCCCGATCGCCGTCAGCCGCTCGCCCTGTTCGTCCACGCAGCGAACCACCGCCAGCGTCGACCGCGTCCCGCCGCGGCGGACGCTGCCGGGCGTGAGCAGCCCCATGCTCGCCGCTTCGTCCAACGACATGAAGTCGTAATCGATGGGCCGTACACACCCCGACTGCAAGGTCATCCCTCGGTGCACCGGACCTCCCCCTTCAAGATGGACGGCCACCGTAGGGGACAATATATGAGTAAGTCAATCGAGTTTATAGGATTAGTCGGTGTTGGGCGGTGGGCTCATGGCGGCATCGCTCCGCGGACCAGCACTCGGGGACAGTCGGGCTGCCGGCGATCGGCCGGGGAGGGACGCCCGGACCGGGCCGTTGACGGCGGTCGCTGGTGCTGGGTCAGCCCGTAGTGCCAGGCGGCAGCGCTGTCCCGCGGCCGGGGTGACCGGGCGCATCGGGCCCGGTCAGCGCGGTCAGCGAAACCAGATGCGTTGGTAGTGGCGGCTCTGGGGGTGCAAGAGGAGCACGATCAAGAGGACCGCGAATGCCAGCGTCAGGATCCCGTTGAAGTTGTGCTCGAAGGTGACGAAGGCGATGGCCTGGCCGACGACATAGATGCTGGCCGCCACCACCGCCAGGCGGTAGCCCCACTTTCGGTCGTTGGCGATGCCGTAGGCGCCGACGGCTGCCACGAGCAGGATCAGCGGCAGTGGGGTCCCGGCCAGGAGGTAGAAGATGCTGAAGGCCGCATTGATGTAGCAGAAGAGCACTGCGCCCTGGAGCGTCTGGGGCTGGCTGGGATCGAGAAAGCGCCGATTCGCCACGCACCCATCCTCTCACGGGGTCGGCGCGAGCTGGGCGCGTACGATTCGGGCGAAGATGCGCGCTGGAGCACACGAGTGAGTGACATAGACATCGATCACAAGCACCGGGATCTGCGCGGCGGGGGGGCACGGGCCGCCGTCTTCGGGTTCAGCGACGGGTTGGTCACGAACGTCTCGCTGATCCTCGGCGTCGCCGGCGCCCACCCCGCGGGCACATTCGTCCGCCTGGCGGGTATCGCGGGCATGGTGGCCGGCTCCTTCTCCATGGCGGCCGGCGAGTACATCTCCATGCAGGCCCAGCGGGAGCTGTTCCAGCGCGAGCTCAACGTCGAGCGCCGCGCCCTGAAGGAGAGCCCGGTCGCCGAGAGCGCCGAGCTCGTCGAGATCTACAAGCAGCGCGGCATCGACGCCGAGGTGGCCCGGGACCTGGTCGACGAGGTCATGCAGGACCCCGAGCTGGCGCTCGAGACCCATGCCCGCGAGGAGCTCGGCATCGACCCGTCCGCGCTCGGTCTACCCCTCGAGGCCGCCGGCGGCCTCCTTCGGTGCCTTCGCCGCCGGCGCCTTCGTGCCGCTGGTGCCCTGGCTGATCACCGTCGGGCGGGGCGGCGATCATCGCCTCGGTCGTGGCCGCGGCGATTGCCGCCCTGGCCTCGGGCGCGCTGCTCGGCGCGGTCAGCGGCCGCTCGAAATGGCGCTCGGCGTTGCGCCAGCTGGCGATCGGCACCGTGGCCGCCGCCGTCACCTACGGGGTCGGACGGCTCGTCGGGTTGGGCACCGGGCACTAACGAGCCCGGCCGCCACGGACGTTCAGGCGGGCGGGACCCGGGTCACGTAGCAGCGGTCGGCGTGGTCGACCGAGAAGCCGAGCGAGCGGTACATGGCGAGCGCCCCCTCGTTGGCGTGGTCGACGTAGAGCATGCCGATCTGGGCACCGGCGCCCGCCAGCCAGTCGAGGCCGGCGGCGGTGAGGCGTCGGCCGAGGCCCTTGCCCTGGAAATCCGGGTCGACGGAGATCACGTAGATCTCGCCGACCAGGGGCTCCGTGTCGAGGTGGAGCTTGGTCCAGCACGACCCGGCCAGGCGCCCGCCCTCCTCTGTGAGGAGAAAGCCGTCCGGTTGGAACCACGGCTCGGACTCACGCGCGACGAGCGCCGGCGCGTCCCAGCGGCCCTGCTCGGGGTGATCGGCGAAGGCCCGCTCGTTGACCGTCAACCAGGCGGATTCGTCACGGCCCGGCTCGAAGGGCCGGACGTCGATCGAGAATCGTTCCTCGCGCCGGGAGAAGGCGGCGAGATCGATCCGCAGCTGCAGCAAGGATCGCTCGTCGGTGAACCCGAGCGAGTGGGCCGCGGCATCGTCGTCGGCCGTCGCCCGCGCCACCCAGTAACGCAGGACGCCGCCGCCGCGCCGGGCCACCTCGGCGCGCGCCGCCTCGACCAGCGTCTGGCGCACGTCGCCCTCGCCGCGGGCATCGTCGCCCCGGCGGGCCGGGTGCACCACGACCTCCAGGCCGAAGGCGTCCGGCTGCGCGTCGATCTGGGCCAGGCCCACGAGTTCGCCCGGTCCCCGGCCGCCGCCTCGGCGGAGGAGGAGCGCCAGAAACGGCCCCTTGCCCTGCAGCTCGAGACGCTTCTGCTCGGCGAGCGGCTGATGATCGTCGGCGGCGCGCGCCGCGGCGAGGAGCGCCTCGAGCTCGCCCACGTCCGATGGCACGGTGTCGAGGACCTCGATCGTCTGCGCGGGCACCCGTGCACGCTAACGGGCGGCTCCGGCGCCGATAGCGTGCCGGGGCGATGACCCGCCCGCTGCCCCGCTGATGGCCGCCCCGCGCGGCGCCCGCCAGCGGATCGCCGTCGTCGTCGAGCGGCTGGCCGAGGAGTACCCCGGCACGGCCCGGGAGCTGTGCGCCCTGGACTTCTCGACGCCCTTTCAGCTCCTGGCGGCGACCATCCTCTCGGCCCAGACGACGGACCTGCGGGTCAACATGGTCACCCCGGTGCTCTTCGCCCGCTATCCCACGCCGGCGGAGTTGGCCGGTGCCGACCTCTTGGAGGTCGAAGAGATCATCCACTCCACCGGGTTCTTCCGGGCCAAGGCGAAGAGCCTGGTGGGGATGGCGCGGGCCCTCGTCGAGCGCTTCGGGGGCGAGGTGCCGACGGCGATGGAAGACCTGGTCACGGTGCCCGGCGTCGGCCGCAAGACGGCCAACGTGGTGCTCAGTGTGGCCTTCGACCTGCCGGGTCTGCCCGTCGACACCCACGTCGGTCGCCTCACCCGGCTCCTCGGACTCACCACCGCGACCGATCCCGAGGTCGTCGAGGCGGAGATCTGCAAGATGGCGCCCCCCGCCGAGTGGGGGGCGCTCAGCCTCCGGCTGATCCTGCACGGTCGGGCGGTGTGCATCGCCCGCCGACCGCGCTGCGACCAGTGCGTGTTGGCCGACATCTGCCCGTCGGCCGGTCTGGTGGCCGCGCCCCCGAAGCGGGCGAGGGCGCCACGCGCCAAGAAGTAGCCCCCTGGGTACTACTCGGGGTGCTACCATGCCGTCGTGGTGACCAAACGGTCCGTGTCCCTCGCCGACGAGGTGGCCAAGGACGTCGAACAGGCGGCGCACGAGGACGGGATGTCCTTCAGCGCCTGGCTCTCGAGCGCGGCGGAGCGCCAGCTGCGCGTCCGCCAGGGCCTGCGAGGCGTGGCGGCGTTCGAGGCCGAGGCGGGGGCCCTGACCGCCGAGGAGATCGCGGCGGGCGAAGCCCTGCTCGCCCGGCTGCTCTCGGGCGTCTCCGGTGTGGCGTCCCGGGTGACCCGCCGGCGCTGATGGCGGTCACGCGGGCGGGGCTCGTCTACGGCGTCGGCGCTCTGCGGGCCGCCGCGCGGGGCGATCGGATTCTCTGGGCACTGCACCGGGCGGCGCTCACGAGCGGCATCGTCCCGATCGTGCCCGCACCGGCGATCGCCGAGGGGTTCCGGACCGAGGCCCGCAGCGACCGCATCTCGGACCTCCTGGACGGCTCCGAGGTCGAGGTGCTCACCGACGACGAGGCGCGACGCGCCGGCGAGCTGGCGGCCAAGGCCTCCACGGCGGACCTGGTGGCGGCGACCGTCGCCGAGGTGGCGGCGCGGCGGAACTGCGCCGTGGTGGCGACCCGACAGACGGCGCTCACCACGGCCGCCAATCTCCTCGGTCACAAGCTCGTGCTGCACGCGCTCTGAGCAGCCGTTCTTGCGGTCGCGCGCGCGGCGCTCGATCCAACCGGCTGGTCTGGGACGGCGCGCCTGCGACGGCCGCTCGGTCAGGGGCGCGACGTCTCGGCCAGCTTGCGCAGCCGTCGGAGCGCGCCGGTCAAGGCCCGCTCGATCCCGAACAGCTCCGTCGCCAGGTCTTCGTGGTCGGCCGCCGCGGCCTCCTCGGCCAGCCCGCTCACGCGCCGCGTGAGCTCGTCGAGCGAGGACGACAAGGACGACAGCTCGGCGGGGGTGGCCACCGACTGATGATGCCCGATGGCGGCCCACTGCCGTGGACGCCGGTCGGCCTTCCGGGACGTCGACGAGCCACCGGTAGCATCGGGGGCTCATGATCCTCGAGCGTCTGGACCTGCGCGGCACGACAGAACGCCTGGTCGACGTGCTGCCGCGCCCCGACGACGTCGGCGAATCGGTGCACGACGTCGTGGCCGAGATCCTGGCGCAGGTCCGCCGGGACGGGGACGCGGCGCTCCGCGAGCTGACGGCCCGGTTCGACGGCGTGACCCTCGACCAGCTCCGGGTGCCGGCCGCGGAGCTGGCGGCCGCCCGGGAACGGGTGCCGGCGGCCGTGCGCGAGGCCCTCGAGGTGGCCTACGGGCGCATCGTCGCCTATCACGCCCACGAGGGAACCCCACCCGAGGACTGGCGGGCCGACGGCGTCACAGTCCGCCACCTCGTCCGGCCTGTCGCCCGGGCCGGCTGCTACGTGCCCGGCGGTCGGGCGCGCGTACCCGTCGACGGTGCTCATGTGCGCCGCCCCGGCCCACGTGGCCGGCGTGCCCGAGGTCGTCCTGTGCGTGCCGCCGGGCCCCGACGGACGGGTCGACGACGCCACCCTGGCCGCGGCCGCGGTGGCCGGGATCGACGAGGTCTACAGCATCGGCGGCGCCCAGGCGGTCGCCGCCATGGCCTACGGGACGGCGACGATCGGCCGGGTCGACGTCATCTGCGGGCCCGGGAACCGCTACGTCGCCGAGGCGATGCGCCAGGTGTCCGGCACCGTCGGCGTCCCCGCCGCGTTCGCCGGCCCCTCCGAGGTGGTCGTGGTCGCGGGCCCCGACACCGACCCCGAGCTGGCCGCCATCGACATCGTCGTGCAGGCCGAGCACGGGCCCGACGGGCTGGCCTGGCTGGTCACCTGGTCGCCCGAGGTGCTCGACGCCGTGAATGCCGCCGTGGAGCGCATCGTCGTCGCCTCGCCGCGGCGGGCCGACCTCGAGTCCACGCTGCACGGCGGCGGGCACGCCTGCCTGGTCGACGACGTCGAGGCCGCCCTGGCCGTGGCCAACGTGATCGCGCCCGAGCACCTCGAGCTGCTCTTCGAGGGGGCCGACGCCTACCTCGGCCTCGTGCAGTCGGCCGGCGCGGTATTCCTCGGACCGTGGTCGCCGGCCAGCCTGGGGGACTACGTGGCCGGGCCCAACCACGTCCTGCCGACCAACCGGTCGGCCCGCTTCGCCTCGGCGCTGCGCGCCGACGACTTCCGGCGCCACATCCACGCGGTCGAGACCGATCGCGCCGGTCTCGGACGGCTGGCGCCGCACGTGATCGCGCTGGCCGACACCGAGGGACTGCCGGCCCACGCGGCGTCCGTGCGGATCCGGCAGTGAGCGGGCCCGTCCCGGTCCGCCCCGATCTCGCGGCGCTGACCGGCTACCACTCGCCCCAGGTGGAGACCGACGTCCGCCTCAACACCAACGAATCGCCCTTCCCGCCGCCGGCCGAGTGGGCCAGCGCGTTCGCGGCCGCCGTGGCCGACATCGACCCGCACCGCTACCCCGACCGGGACGCGCCGGGCGCTGCGAGCAGGGCTGGCCGAGCTGCACGGGGTCGACGAGGACGAGATCTTCTGTGCCAACGGGTCCAACGAGGTGCTGCAGTCGCTCCTCCTCGCCTACGGCGGGCCGGGCCGTCGCGTCGTCATGTTCGAGCCGACCTACGCGCTGCACCGCCACATCTCGAACATCACGGGGACGGCGGTCGTGACCGGACAGCGCGACGAGCACTTCGCGATCGACGCCGATCAGGCGGCGGCGCTGGTGGCCGAGCGCGACCCCGTCATCACGTTCGTCTGCTCGCCCAACAACCCGACCGGCAACGCCGAGCGGCCCGACGTGGTGGCGGGCCTGCTGGTGGTCGTGCCCGGCCTTCTCGTGCTCGACGAGGCCTACGGTCAGTTCGCCCGGAGCTCGGCCCTGTCGCTGCGCGGCGGACCTCGCTCCGACCGGCTGGTCGTCGTCCGCACCTTCTCCAAGACCTGGTCCCTGGCCGCCACCCGCCTCGGCTATCTCGTGGCAGACCCGGCGGTCGTGGCGGCCTGCGAGCAGGTCTCCCTGCCTTATCACCTCTCCGCCTACACGCAGGCGGCGGGCGTGCTGGCGCTGCGCTTCCGCGCCGAGATGGAGGCGAGGGTCGCGCTCATCACCGAAGAGCGCGGGCGCCTGCAGGCGGCTCTGGCAGAATTGCCCGTGCAGAGCTGGCCCTCCGACGCCAACTTCATCCTCTTCCGCCCGACGGGGCGCGACGCCGCCACGGTCTGGTCGGACCTGGTCGGGCGGTCGGTCCTCGTCCGGGACTGTTCGGGCTGGGACGGCCTGGCGGGCTGCCTGCGGGTGACCGTCGGGACGCCGGAGGAGAACAACCGGTTCCTCGAGTCCCTGGAGGCGAGTCTCACATGACGTCGAAGCGACGAGCCACGGTGCGGCGGGCGACGAAGGAGACGACCGTCGAGGTCGAGCTGGCGATCGACGGTACCGGCGCCGTGCAGGTGACGACGGGCCTGCCCTTCTTCGACCACATGCTCGAGCAGCTGGGCCGCCACGGCGGGCTCGACCTGTCGGTCAACGCCACGGGCGACCTGAGCGTCGACGCGCACCACACCGTCGAGGACGTCGGGCTCGTCCTCGGCCAGTGCCTGGCCGAGGCGCTGGGCGACAAGGCGGGGGTGCGCCGCTTCGCCTCGACGCTGATCCCGCTCGACGAGGCGCTGATCGAGGTCGCGCTCGACCTTTCGGGGCGTCCCTACCTCGCCTACGACGTGCCGTTCGCCGCCGATACGCCCGGGCTCGGGTCGCCCCCGTTCGATCCGCAACTGGCCGAGGAGTTCTGGCGCGCCTTCGCGACGACGCGCGGGCGTGACCCTCCACGTCGTGCGGCGCCAGGGGAAGAACACCCACCACGTGGTCGAGGCCACCTTCAAGGCGGTGGCCCGGGCGCTGCGCGACGCGGTGCGCGTCGAAGGGGTCGGAGTCCCCTCCACCAAAGGCACGCTGTGAGCGGGGGGAGCGCCGGGGCGATCGCCGTCCTCGATTACGGGATCGGCAACCTCGGCTCCGCCTACAAGGCGCTCCTGCACCTCGGCGCCCCGGCCCGTCTCGTGTCCGACGCCGACGAGGTCGACGGGGCGGCCGGGGTGGTCCTGCCCGGAGTCGGCGCCTTCGGCTCCTGCGCCGCCGCCCTGGAGCGCACGGGGTTGGGCGGTGCCGCCCGCCGCGCGGTCGACGCCGGCACGCCGTTCCTCGGCATCTGCGTGGGCTTCCAGCTCCTCTACGAGGACTCCGAGGAGAGCCCGGGGGCCAAGGGCCTGGGCGTCTTCGCCGGCACGGTGCGCCGCCTGCCCGACGGCGTGAAGCGGCCCCAGATGCAGTGGAACCGGCTGGTGGCCGTGCCGGACCGGCCGAGCGGGCTGCTCGAGGGGGTGGGGGAGGAGCCCTGGGTCTACTTCTTGCACTCCTTCGCCCCGGAGCGCAGCGACGCCACGGTCGCCACCTGCGAGTACGGCACGACGCTGTGCGCAGCGGCGGAACGGGACCACGTGTGGGGCACCCAATTCCACCCGGAGAAGTCGGGCACGACCGGCCTCGGCCTCCTCGCCAACTTCGTCGAGCGTTGCAGCGCCCGCCTCGGGGAGTCCGCCCTGTGATGGAGCTGTGGCCGGCGATCGACATCCTCGACGGCCGGTGCGTCCGGCTGGTGCAGGGGGACTTCGCGAGGCGCCATGACTACGGCGAACCCCTCGAGTGGGCGCACAGCCTGGTCGGGCGCGGCGCCGAGCGGCTGCACGTGGTCGACCTCGACGCGGCGCGCGACGGGACCCGCCACAACCGCGCAGTCGTGGCCGCCATCGCCGGTGCCGTCCCGGTGCCCGTCGAGGTGGGCGGCGGCGTGCGGAGCGAGGAGGACGTGGCCGAGCTCTTGGGCGCAGGCGTGGCGCGCGTGGTCCTCGGCACCGCGGCGCTCGAGGATCCGGCGTTCCTGGCCCGCTGCGCGACGGCCCACCCCGACCGGGTCGTCCTCGGGCTCGACTACCGGCGGCGGGACGACGACGAGCTCGAGGCCGCCAGCCGGGGCTGGTTGCGCGGCTCGGGCCGCACGGTCGGCGAGCTGCTGGCCGATGCGGCATCCCTGCCGCTGGCCGCGGTCGTGGTGACGTCGATCGAACGCGACGGCACCTCGCGCGGTCCCGACGTCGCCGGCCTCGTCGGCATCCTGGACGCCACCGAGCTGCCGATCGTGGCCTCGGGTGGCGTCGGCGGCCGCGAGGACCTGGTGGCGCTGGCCGCGCTGCGCGCGCCGGCGGCGGGCCGGGCCCTCTCGGGGGTCATCGTCGGCACCGCCCTCCTCAATGACACGATGTCGATCGGCGAAGCGAGCCTGGCATGCGCGCCATCCGGGTGATCCCCTGCCTCGACGTGACCGGCGGCCGCGTCGTGAAGGGCGTGCAATTCGTCGACCTCGTCGACGCCGGCGACCCGGTCGAGCTGGCCGCCCGCTACGACGCGGAGGGCGCCGACGAGCTGACGTTCCTCGACATCACCGCGTCGTCGGACGGGCGCGACACGATGCTGTCGGTCGTCGAGCGCACCGCCGAGCAGGTGTTCATCCCCTTCACCGTCGGCGGCGGGGTGCGCAGCGTCGACGATGCCCGCCGGTTGCTGCGCGCCGGGGCCGACAAGGTGGCGGTGAACACGGCGGCCCTGGCCGAGCCGGATCTCGTCGCCGAGATGGCCGACGAGTTCGGGTCCCAGTGTGTGGTCGTCGCCCTCGACGCCCGCCGGATCCCGGGCGAGTCCCGCTGGGAGATCTTCACCCACGGCGGGCGCCAGCCGACCGGCGTCGACGCGCTCGGGTGGGTGGAGCGCTGCGCCGGCCTTGGCGCAGGCGAGCTACTGGTCACGTCGATGGACCGCGACGGCACGCGGGACGGCTACGACCTCGAGCTCACGGCGGCCGTGAGCGGGGCGGTCGACATCCCGGTCGTCGCCTCCGGAGGCGTGGGTCGGCTGGAGCACCTGGTCGAGGGTGCGACGGCCGGGAGGGCCGATGCGGTGCTGGTCGCCTCGATCTTCCACCGGCGCGAGCACACGGTCGGCGAGGCCAAGGCCTATCTGGCCGAGCACGGCATCACCGTCCGGCCGAGCACGCCGGGTCGCCACGTCCGCTGACCCGGCGGCGACGGCGACGGCAGGGGAGCCACCCGGGCTGGGCTTGCGTGCCGGGTCCTGCGGTGGATGCGGTACCGTGCCCTGATGGCAAAGAGCGAGCCGGTGCCGGCCTCGCAGCTCAAGCAGCCCATCGATGTCCTGTTCGACCGGGTGCTGGTTCAGGTCACCCAGAGCGACGGTGAGCGGCGCTCGCGGGCCGGCATCCTGATCCCGGCCACCGCCCAGGTCTCCCGCCGGCTCGTCTGGGCCGAGACGGTGGCGGTCGGCCCCCACGTCCGCTCGGTCAAGCCCGGCGACAAGGTCCTGTTCAATCCCGAGGACCGTTTCGAGGTGGAGGTCCAGGGCGAGGAGTACGTGATCCTGCGCGAACGCGACATCCACGCGGTGGCCTCCGAGCGCATCAAGGGCGGCACGGGGTTGTACCTGTGAGTGCCGACGGCGCGGTGCCCGAGGGCACCTCGCTCTCGGTCGACCCCGAGATCCTCGACGCCGTCCGCTTCGACGCGGCCGGCCTGGTGACCGTCGTCATCCAGGACGCGGCAGGCGGGTGACGTGCTGGGCGTCGCCTACATGAACGAGGAGTCGCTCCGGCTGACCCTCGAAACCGGTCGGGTCTGGTATTGGAGCCGCAGCCGCCAGGAGCTCTGGCGCAAGGGGGACACCTCGGGGGACCGGCAGTACGCGGCGCGAGCTGCGCGTCGACTGCGACGGCGACGCGTTGTTGCTGCGGGTCGACCAGTCGGGCCGCGGCAACTGCCACACCGGCGATTGGAGCTGCTTCGCCCGCCGTGTCGCCGAGGGCCCGGGCGCGACCACCTCGCCGGCCCCGGCGCATCGGTGAACGGGCCGGCGCGCTTGGGCGACGGGGAACTGGCGCTCAGCCCGGGCCCCGAGGAGTTCGCGGCGCGCGCCGCCTCCCAGCCGATCGTGCCGATCTCCTGTGAGATCGTGGCCGACACGCTCACCCCGGTGGCCGCGTTCCTGCACGCCGTGGGGGAGCAGCCCGGCTTCCTCCTCGAGTCGGTCGAGGGCGGCGAGCGTTGGGGCCGCTATTCGTTCGTCGGCCGGGCCCCTTGGCCACGATCTCGGCCCGCGACCGGCGGGTCGAGTCGAACGGGCGGCTGGCCGTGCCGACCCGCGAGGGCGTGCTGGCCACCCTCGAAGCGGTGCTCAAGGCCTATCACCAGCCGGTGCTGGCCGAGCTTCCCGCCGCTCTACTCCGGGGTGGTCGGCTACCTCGGCTACGACGTCGTGCGCGAGATCGAGCGGCTGCCCGACGTGCCCCCCGACGACGAGGGGTTCCCCGACGCCGTGCTGGCGGTGATCGGCCAGGTCGCCGCCTTCGACCACTGGCGCCAGCGCGTCGTGCTCGTCGACAACGTGGTGGTCGGGGAGGATCGGAGCGCCGCCGGCCTGTCCGCCGCCTACGAGGCGGCCCGGGCCCGCCTCGCCGAGTTCGCCCGCGACATCTTCGGACCGACGCGACGCGGCCCCGGTGCCGATCCCCTCCCCGCGGGCGAGCGCGCGGGCCGAGGCCACGCGCACGATGACTTCCGAGCAGTACTGCAGCGCCGTGGCGGTGGCCAAGGGTCTGATCGAGGCCGGGCGACATCTTCCAGGTGGTGCTCTCCCAGCGCTACGACCTCGTCTTGGAGGCCGAGCCGTTCGAGGTCTACCGGGCGCTGCGCCTGCTCAACCCGAGCCCGTACCTCTACTTCCTGCGCTTCGACGAGGTGACCGTCGTCGGCTCCTCGCCCGAGCCGATGGTGCGCCTCCGCGACGACGTCGTGATCTCCCGACCGATCGCCGGGTCCCGGCCCCGCGGGCCCTCCGAGCACGAGGACGACTTCTTGGCCGGACAGCTCTTCGAGGACCCCAAGGAGCGGGCCGAGCACGTCATGCTCGTCGACCTGGCCCGCAACGACGTCGGGCGCGTGGGGAACTTCGGCACCGTCGTGGTCGACGAGTTCATGACCATCGAGCGCTACAGCCACATCATGCACCTGACCTCGCAGGTGTCGGGCACGCTGCGCGACGGGCTGGGCCCGATCGACGTGCTGCGGGCCACCCTGCCCGCCGGGACCCTGTCGGGCGCACCGAAGGTGCGGGCCATGGAGATCATCGACGAGCTGGAGCCGACCAAGCGCGGCGTCTACGGCGGCGTCGTCGGCTACCTCGACTTCTCGGGCAACCTCGACACCGCCATCGCCATCCGCACGCTCGTCGTCGCGCCCGACGGGCGCGGCTACGTGCAGGCGGGAGCGGGCATCGTCGCCGACAGCGACCCCAAGAGCGAGGATTCCGAGTGCGCGGACAAGGCGGCGGCGCTCCTCTTCGCGGTGGCGGCCGCCCGTGCGATGGGCGCGGCGCGGGCCGGGACCGTCCGCCAACCGGCCTCGGTGGCCGGGTGAGCGTGGCGTCTCTGACCCTCGACGAGCAGTACCGGGCGCTGCGCACCGGACGCGGCGCCTACCGGTTGCCCCGCGACGTGCTCTCCGTCGCCGGCGCCGATGCCGCCTCCTACTTGCAGGGCCAGTGCAGCCAGGACTTGGCGGTCCTCGAGGTCGGGCGGGCGGCCGACTCGCTCCTGCTCGCGCCAGAGGGGAAGGTGGTGGCGCTGATCCGGGTGCTGCGCAACGCCGAACACTCCTACGTGATCGACGTCGACGGCGGGTTCGGGGACGCGGTCCTGGCTCGGCTCGGGCGGTTCCTGCTCCGGTCGAAGGTCGAGATCGAGGCGCTCGAGTGGGAGTGCATCGCGCTGCGTGGCCACCTCGAGGGCGGCCACCTCGAGGGCGGCCACCTGGAGGGCGACGTCGGCGGCGGGGTCTTCGGCCTGCCCGTCGACTGGAACGGCTGGCGCGGCGTCGACCTGCTCGGTCCCGCGGGCGCGATCACCATCCCCGACGATGCGCAGTGGTGTGGGGACGACGCCTGGGAGGCGTGCCGGATCGAGTCGGGCCTGCCCGTCATGGGGCGCGAACTCGACGAGGGCACGATTCCGGCCGAGTCGGGGCTCGTTGAGCGGACCGTCAGTTTCACCAAGGGTTGCTACACCGGTCAGGAGCTCGTGGCGCGCATCGATTCGCGGGGCAGCCGGGTCGCCCATCGGCTCTGCGGCCTCGTGCTCGACACCTCGGTGGAGCCCGCCAGCGTGATCGGTGCCGACCTCGCGCTCGCCGGCGCGGAGCGGCCGGTCGGACGCGTGACGTCGGCCGCCCACTGCCCGGGCCTCGGCGCGGTGGGCGCCCTCGCCTACGTGCACCGCAGCGTCGAGGTCCCGGCCGCCGTCACGGTGGCGGTGGACGGCGGCATCGGTGCGGAGGTGCGGGTGCTGCCGCTCATCTGAGCCGTCGGATCCGGGGCCCCGACCAGCCCGAAGTCGCTCAGGTCGGCCACTACGCTCTCGCCATGGGCAGCTACCTCTCCCACATCGTGGCCGCCCACCGGGCGGCGGCCGAGGCGGACGCCCGCCCCCTCGACTCGCTGCGCCGGGCCGCGGCCGAGGCGGACGCCCCCCGCGGGTTCGCCGCGGCCCTGGCGCGCCAGGCCGAGTCCGGTCTGGGGGTGATCGCCGAGGTGAAGCGCCGCTCGCCCTCGCGCGGCGACATCGACACCTCGCTCGACCCGGCGGACGCGGCGCGCGACTACGCCCGCGGCGGTGCCACCTGCCTGTCGGTGCTGACGGACCGCGACTACTTCTCGGGTTCGCCCGAGGACCTGGCGGCGGCCCGCGCGGCGACCGGGCTGCCCGTCCTGCGCAAGGACTTCACTGTCAGCGCCGCCGACGTCTGCGACGCCCGCATCATGGGGGCTGACGCGGTGCTGCTCATCGTCGCCGCGCTGAGCGACGATGAGCTGACCCGGTTCTCCGAGCTGGCCGGTGAGCTCGGGCTCGACGCCCTGGTCGAGGTGCATGACGAGGCAGAGCTCGAGCGTGCCCTGGCGGCCGAGGCCCGCCTGGTCGGCGTGAACCAGCGCGACCTGCAGACCTTCGAGGTCGACGGCCGGCGGGCCGAGCGACTGGGGGCCAGCATCCCGGCCGGCATCGTGGCGGTCGCCGAGTCCGGGGTCCGCGACGCAGACGACGCCCGCCGCCTGGCCGGTGCCGGCTTCGCCGCCGTCCTGGTCGGCGAGTCGCTGGTGCGGGCCGGTGACCGGGCCGCGGCGGTGGCCGCCATGCGGGGCCATCGCGTCTCGCCCCGCGTCGCTCCGGCGGCCGGTGCGCGGCTGGCGTCGGGATAGGGGGCCCGGTGTTCGTCAAGATCGACGGGATCACCTCGGAAGCCGACGCGCTGCTGGCCGTCGCGTTCGGGGCCGACGCGCTCGGGTTCGTGTTCGCCCCGTCGTCGCGCCAGATGACGCCGTCGGCGGTGGCCGACATCGTGAAACGTCTGCCGAGAGAGGTGTTGACCGTCGGTGTCTTCCGCGACGAGTCGCGCCAGCGGACCGTCGAGATCGCCAACTCCGTCGGGCTCGGGGCGGTCCAGCTGCACGGCCGCGAGACGCCCGAGGACGCCCGCTGGGTGCGCCAGCGGGTGCCGTGCACCATCAAGGCCTTCAGCGCCGGGGAGGCGGCCATCGGCCGCTTCGCGGACTTCGGTGCGGACTTCCTCCTGATCGACGGCGCGAACCCGGGTTCCGGCGCCGTCTTCGACTGGCGGCTGGCCGAGGGGGTGGCCGACCCGACGCGGATGTTCGTGGCGGGCGGCCTCACGCCGGCCAACGTCGCGGATGCGATCGCCTATCTGCACCCCTTCGGGGTCGACGTGTCGAGCGGCGTGGAGTCGTCGCCCGGCCACAAGGATCCTCAGAAGCTGCGGGACTTCGTGGCCGCGGCCCGCCAGGCGGCCCGCCTCGTGCGCGCGGAGCACCCCGAGGAGGCGGGCGACCTGGGCGACACCGAGCCCGACGAGTCCGCCGCCCCCTACGACTGGATGGAGGGGTGAGAGGGCCGGAGCCCTCGGCGATGGGGGACCCCGGACCGAGCGGCCGCTACGGCAACTTCGGCGGCCGCTTCGTCCCCGAGGCGCTGATGCCGGCCTGCCTGGAGCTCGAGGCGGCGTTCCGCGACGCCTGGGCCGACCCCGACTTCCGGGCCGAGCTCGACGCCGTCCTGGCCTCCTACGCCGGCCGGCCGACGCCGGTCACCGAGTGCCGGCGGCTCGGCGAGCAGCTGGGCATCCGGCTGCTCTTGAAGCGCGAGGACCTGGCCCACACCGGGTCGCACAAGATCAACAACGTGCTCGGCCAGGCGCTGCTCACCCGGCGCATGGGCAAGCCGCGGCTCATCGCCGAGACCGGCGCCGGCCAGCACGGGGTCGCCACCGCCACGGCCGCCGCGCTATTCGGGCTCGAGTGCACGGTGTTCATGGGCGAGGTCGACACGGAGCGCCAGGAGCTCAACGTGTTCCGCATGGAGCTGCTCGGCGCCGAGGTGGTGCCCGTGACCACCGGCAGCCGGACGCTCAAGGACGCGGTCAACGAGGCGCTGCGCGAGTGGGTGGCCACGGTCGAGACCACGCACTACTGCCTGGGCTCGGTCATGGGGCCGCACCCCTTCCCCTACATGGTGCGCGAGCTGCAGCGGGTGGTGGGTACCGAGGCGAACGCGCAGTGCCGGTCGCTCCTCGACGGCGCCGATCCCGACGTGGTCGTCGCCTGCGTGGGTGGCGGGTCCAACGCGGCGGGCACGTTCTCGGGGTTCGTCGACACGGCGGCGCGCCTCGTCGGCGTCGAGGCGGCGGGCGGGGCCGCGGCCACGACCGGCATCCCGGGGGTCCTGCACGGCATGCGGTCCCGGCTCCTCCAAGACGAGGAGGGCCAGATCCGGGAGGCCGAGTCCATCTCGGCCGGCCTCGACTACCCCGGCATCGGGCCCGAGCACGCTCACCTGGCCGAGACGGGCCGGGCCCTCTACGCCATGGCGGAGGACGACGAGGTCGTCGAGGCCATGATGCTGCTGGCGCGCACCGAGGGCATCCTGCCGGCCCTCGAGCCCTCGCACGCCCTGGCCTGGATCGTGCGCGAGGTGGGCGGCGCCATCGAGCCGGGCGCGACGGTGCTCCTCACCCTGTCGGGACGCGGCGACAAGGACGTGGCGCAGGTGCGCGAGCGCCTGCGGCGGCCGATGAGCGAGCCCGGGACACTCGAGAGCCGCGCTGCGGGCGCGCCGGGCCGAGGGCCACAAGCTGCTCATCCCCTACCTGATGGCGGGCATGACGGCCGACTGGCTGGAGGCCGCGCACGCCATCGTGGCGGCGGGCGCCGACGCACTCGAGATCGGCATCCCCTTCTCGGACCCGATGATCGACGGGCCGGTGATCCAAGAGGCCGCCATCGCCGCGCTCGCCCGCGGCACCACCCCCTACCGCGTGCTCGACGCGTTGACCGGCGCCGATCTCGGGGTGCCGCTCATCGTCATGACCTACTACAACCTGGTCTTCCGGGCCGGCGAGCGGCGCATGGCCCGCTCGTTGGCGGCCGCCGGGGTGAGCGCGGCCATCCTGCCGGACCTGCCGCTCGAAGAGCTCGAGCCCTGGGCGACCGAGGCCGCGGCGGCGGGCATCGAGACGGTGCTGTTGGTGGCCCCCTCCACGCCGCCCGACCGCACGGCGCAGCTGTGCGCCCGGGCCCGGGGCTTCGTCTACGCCACCGCCCGCATGGGCGTGACCGGCGAGCGCGCCGAGCTCGGGCCCGAGAGCGAGGCGGTGGTCAAAAAGATCCGACCGCACACCGACCGGCCGGTCTGCGTCGGGATCGGGGTGTCCTCGGGCGCCCAGGCGGCCCAGGTCTGCGCGTCGGCCGACGGGGTCATCGTGGGCTCGGCGGTCGTGCGCCGGTTACTCGACGGGAAGGGCCCCGACGCCGCGGCCACCTTCGTGGGCGAGCTGCGGCGCGCCATCGACGCCTGAGCTCGGGGCCGCGCCGCCCCCGATCAGCTGGGCCCGATCAGCCGGGTGGGCCGAAGACCACGCAGCCGTTGTGGCCGCCGAACCCGAATGAGTTGGAGAGCACGGGTCCGGGGACAAAGACGCGGGGCTCGCCGGTCACCACGTCGATGCGGATCTCGGGGTCCTGCTGCTCGCACCCGTAGGTGGGGGGGATGAGCCCGGTGTCGATGCTGAGGACCGAGACCACGGCCTCGATGGCGCCGGCCGCCGCCAGCTCGTGCCCGGTCACGCCCTTCACCGACGTGACCGGCGGGCCCGGCTCGCCGAAGATCTTGTTGATGGCCTTGGCCTCGGCCAGGTCGTTGAGCGGGGTGGACGTGCCGTGCGCGTTGATGTGCGCCACGTCGGAGGGCTGCAGGCCGGCGTCTTCGAGGGCGAGCTCCATGCAGGCCACCGCCCCGCTGCCGCCGGGTTCGGGGGCCGTGATGTGGTGGGCGTCCGAGGTGCTGGCGCCGCCCAGGATCTCCGCGTAGATGCGGGCGCCGCGCTGCACGGCGCGGTCCCAATCCTCGAGGACGAGCGCGCCGGCGCCCTCTGACATCACGAATCCGTCGCGGCGCACGTCGAAGGGGCGGGACTCGCCGGAGTTCGACAGGGCCGTCATGTTGGCGAAGGCGGCGATGGCGACATCGTTGATCGCCGCCTCCGTCCCCCCGCCGATGGCGACGTCGCAGCGGCCGCTCGCCACCATCCGGGCCGCGTTGGTGAGCGCGTGGGTGCCCGAGGCACAGGCCGTGACGATGGCCTCCGACGGGCCCCGCCAGCCGAAGCGCATGGAGATGTTGGCCGGCGCCGCGTTGCCCATGATCATCGGGACGAAGAACGGCGACACCCGCTTCGCCCCCTTCTCGAAGAAGACCTGGATCTGCTCGACGGAGGTGTGGAAGCCGCCGATGCCGACCCCGAAGATGACGCCCGAGCGCGCCGGGTCGGCGCCGAGCTCGCCCGCGTCGTTGAGCGCCAGCTCGGCCGCCGCGATGGCCACCTGGGCGAAGCGGTCCAGGCGGCGGGCCTCCTTCGGGCCGAACCACTCGGCCGGGTCGAAGTCGGGGATCCGGCGTTCACCGGTGATGGTGGGGTGGCAGAGTCCCTCCCAGAGGGCCTCGATGCCGATGCCGCAGCACGTGACGGCTCCGAGGCCGGTCACTGCCACGCGACGCCCCGCCACGGGCCCGTCGGGGCCCTGGCCGAGCCGCATTACAGCTTGGAGCTCACGAGGTCGAAGGCTTGGCCGACCGTCTCGATGTCCTCGAGCTCGTTCTCGTCGATCGTGACGTCGAAGGACTCCTCGAGCGCCATCACGAGCTCGACCAGGTCCAGGCTGTCGGCGTCGAGGTCGTCGGCGAAGCGGGCTTCCTTGGTGACCTTGTCCGAAGGCACCTGGAGGACCTCGACGGCGCACTCCTTGAACTTGTCGAAGGCTGCATCGCTGTCCACTGTCATCTCCTTGTTGTCACCGTCAATCGTTGTCGCCGTCAATCGGTGTCGCAGTGAATCGGTGTCACCGTGAAACGGATCTCACAACCCCATGCCCATGCCCCCGTCGACGGGGAGCACGGCGCCGGTGATGTACCCGGCGCCGTCGGAGGCGAGAAAACCCACCGCCGCTGCGATCTCGTCGGCCGAGGCCGCCCGCCCCAGTGGGACCATGCCCTGGAGTTGCTCGACTCTCTCCGCACCGAGCGCCGCGATCATATCGGTGGCGACAATCCCCGGTGCGACGACGTTGACCGTGATGGCCCTGCTCGCGACCTCCCTGGCCAGGGCCCGCGCCATGCCCACCAGACCGGCCTTGGACGCCGCGTAGTTGGCCTGGCCGGGCAGGCCCACGAAGGCGCCGACCGAGGAGATGAGGATGATGCGACCGCGGTGCAGGCGCACCATCTTGGCCACGGCGCGCTTGGCCACCCGGTAGGCGCCCGTCAGGTTGGTGTCCAAGACGGCGTGCCAGGCGTCCTCGTCCATGCGCAGGATCAAGGCGTCGCGCGTGATGCCGGCGTTGGCCACCAGGACCTCGACCGGGCCGAAGTGCTCCTCGACACGGCGGAACGCCGCATCGACCGACGCCGCGTCGGTCACGTCGCAGGGCACCGGCAGATACCGGGCGGCGTCGCCCGGCGGGGGTGGGACCGGCTCGGACCGGTAGGTGGCCGCGACGCGGTCGCCGTTGGCCAGGAACCAGGCCGCGCAGGCCGCCCCGATGCCCCGGGTGGCCCCGCTCACGAGGACCACCCGGCCCTCCACCGATGCTTCCTCGGGCTTGTCCTCCGGACTCACCGATGACTCCGGACTCACCGGGGGCTCCGGGTCACCGGGCCCGCCGGGTCGCGGAATGTCCAGGTCAATGGCCGTCCCCATTCACGCGGAGCCAGAGCAGGGGCTGGCCCTGCTGGACGCGCTCGCCGCCGGCCGCCAACCAACGGACGACCTCGCCCCGAAACGGCGTGCGCACCTCGGCCACGCCGACCCGGCCGACCAGGTCGCCCACGTCGATGGTGGAGTGGGCACCGTCGGGCTCGAGCGTGCCGGGGAGGAGGCCCGCTCCCGGGGCGGCCAGGGTCTGCTCGGGGGCGAAGATGCCGCTGCTCGGGCTCACGACCACCCGCTCGGACATGTAGAGGTGCTCGCCGACATGCTGGGCGGCGTCCTCGCGCGCGGCCTCGGTGGTCGTCGCCGCCACGGCGTCCATCAGCTTGTCGAGGTCGTCGGGAACGGCCACCGACAGGGTGGAGAGGTCGGGGACCACCCGCTTGGCCAGGCCGGTCAGCACGCCGCCCGGGCCGAGCTCGACGAGGGTGGTGGCGCCCAGCCCCGAGAGGGTCTCGAGGGACTGGCGCCAGCGGACCGGGCTGCAGAGCTGGGCCGACAGCAGCCCCGGCCACTCGGCGGGATCGCCGTGGACGCGGGCGTCGACGTTGGCCACCACCGGGACCTCGGGGGTGAGGAACACCGCGTCGCCGAGCGCCTTGCGCAGGGCGGGGCGCGCGCCGGCCATGAGCGGGGTGTGGAACGCGCCCGAGACGGGGATGGGCAGGACCCGCTTCGCGCCCAGGTCCTTGGCCAGGGCCGAGGCGGTGGCGACGGCGTCGGAGGTGCCGGCGATGACGACCTGGCCCGGCGCGTTGTAGTTGGCCACCCAGACGTCGCCCTCGGCCCGCTGGCAGGCGGCCTCGGCGTCGTCGTCGGAGATCCCGAGGAGCGCCGCCATGGTGCCGGGCGCGTCCTCGCCGGCCCGCGTCATGGCCTCGCCGCGCGCGACGACCAGGTGGACGCCGTCCTCGAAGGACATGGCGCCGCTGGCGACGAGCGCGGTGTACTCGCCGAGGCTGTGGCCGGCGCAGGCGGCGGGGGAGAGGCCGAGACGCTCGACGGCGTCGAGCACCACCAGGCTCTGGACGAAGGTGGCCAGCTGGGCGTTGGCGGTCGGGGTGAGCTCCTCCATCGGCGCAGCCAGGAGCAGTTCGGCGATGTCGCGGCCGGCGGCGTTCGACGCCTCGGCCACCACCTCGAAGGAGGGGTGGTCGACCCAGGGCGCGCCCATACCCGAGCGTTGGGAACCTTGACCGGGAAAGGTGAATACCAGCAACGCTGTTCGTCTCCGCCCCTGGGTCCGGGCCGCCGGCCCCACGACCAGCCGATCCCGGGCGCCAGGCACCAGTGTGTCATCTGCGCACCCGGCGCCGCCCATTGGAATGGGTCGGGAGCGGGTCGGTGGCGGCCGGTAGGGTCGCCGCGGTGCGCGTCGCGGCGGCCCAGTTCAGCTCCGTGCAGGACAAGGTGGAGAACCGGCGCCGGGCCACGGCGGCGATCGTGCTGGCCGCCGATCGGGGTGCGTCGCTCGTCGTGCTCCCCGAAGCGGCGATGTGCGGGTTCGGTCCGCGAGGGAGCGATCTCCTCCCCGTGGCGGAGCCCCTCGACGGCCCGTTCGTGACGGCGCTCCTCGATGCGGCCGCAGCCACGCAGACGACGGCGGTCGCCGGCATGTTCGAGGCGGCCGACGGCGGGGTCTACAACACCGTGGTGGCGGTGTCGGCCGGTGCCATCGCCCTGCGCTACCGCAAGCTCCACCTGTTCGACGCGCTGGGCTGGCGCGAGTCGGACCAGCTGCGGGCGGGCGACCCGGCGGGTGACGGTCCCGCGGTCTGCGCCCTCGCCGACGGCCTCACGCTCGGCGTGATGACCTGCTACGACCTCCGGTTCCCCGAACTGGCCCGCGTGCTCGTCGACGACGGCGCCAACGTCTTGGCGGTGCCGGCGGCCTGGGTGGCCGGACCGCGCAAGGCCGAGGTGTGGGGCGACCTGCTGCGGGTCCGGGCCATCGAGAACACCGCCTACGTGGTGGCGGCCGCGCAGCCCGGGCCGCAGTACGCGGGGCACTCGATGGTGATCGACCCCCTCGGCGTGCCGCTGGCCGTCCTCGACGGCGAGACCGATGGGGGAACTGGTGCGCTGGCGGTGGTCGATATCGACGCCGGGACCGTCGCCGAGGTGCGCCGGGCCCTCCCGGTGCTCGAGCACCGACGGTTCAGCGTCCAGCCCCGCCGCTGAGGCTGACGGTCGTCGCGCCGTCACCCGGCGCGCTCAGGCCACGCTGATGGTCGCGGACCAGTTCGGCACCCCGGGGCCGCCGATGACGAGCTGGCCGCCGGGCAGCCCCGCAGCCTCGAACACGTACGTCACGGTGGCGCCGGAAGTGCTGTCGGACAGCATGCGCAAGCCGGGGGGCCCGCCCCCGTTGCCCTGGTAGGCGAGAGGCAGCGTCAGTGTGATCCGCCCCTCGGGTGCCACCTCGTAGGAGCCGCCGCTCGAAGACGCGCCGAGCGTGAGCACCGACTGGGCGGGCAGCGGCTGGGTGGAACAGACCGCGGCCGACGGCACCTCGCACAACGGCACGGCGCTGGTCGGCTGGGCGGCGGCCAGCGCCGGTGTGAGCGGGATGGGTGGCGCCTCCTCGGCGTTTATGGCGGTCTGGGTCAATGCAGGCCCGACGATCAGTGGGTACTCCGCGACCCTGCCCGTCAGGTTCGACAACACCATGGACTCAAGCTGAGCGGTCGGCGCCCCGACCGCCTCGATTTCGAGTCGCACGAACGCGCGGCCGACGATCTCGTCCATCACGTCCAGGTAGACCGGCGTGGTCGTTTTGTGCAGCGAGCAGTAGAGCTGCGCGGTGTACCGGTAATTCAAGGACCCGGTGCCGGCGTCGTACGGGACGATCGAGGAGCCGACCAAGGACAACCCACACGGCGTCTCTTGATTGGTGGCGGAGATCGACGTCTTCTCGATCTCGTTGAATTCGGGGAGGTAGCAATCGGTTGCAAAGGAGGGGTTGGCCACCGTGGCGATCCCGGTTAGGGCGTCCTCGTGATTGGCGAGGATGAAGATGTTGGACAGGACCGTGACCTCATCGGAGCCCGCCTCGTACGACGGCGAGGTGACGGAGGCGAGCAGGGCCTGACCGGTGACCGGGGTGCAGGGTCCCGGTGGGGTCGCGCTCGACACGACGATGGTCGATCCGGGATCCTTCACAAAGGAGGGCCGGAAACCGCTGAGATCGGACAACCGGAGGCTGGCGCCCCGGGCGACCGTCACCGGATTGTTCGAACAGAACCCCGGAACACATTGCGCGGGGACGAAGCGGGGCGGGCTCCCGCCCAGCGTGAGCAGAGCCGCGACGAGTGACGCGGCGAGCAGGCCGGCAGGACGAGGAGCGGCCAACGACGGGCCGTCCAGCGCCAACGGCGGGCCGGCACCGGGGCAACGGTCGACCACCGGGGTTGATTCGAGGCGCCGGCCGGCGAGGTCACGTCGGGGAGCCGGGCGGAGGCGTGCAGGTGCGGCGGGTACCACCGCCCGTCGGAGGCGAGCCACCACTGTGCTGGTGGCTGGTGTGCAGGAGGCTGGTGTGCAGTCGGCTGGGTCCCGGTCGCCGGTGCCGGTGTGGCTCCGCTAGCGCGAACCGAGGGATGCGTCTCGGGCGGGTACCAGCGCCCGTCGGACGCAATCCACCAGCCCGGCCCCTGGGAAGCGTCGCTCATCGTTGCTCGCCCGCGAATCCGACATGGCGCCCGCCAGCGTTCCGACCACCCTGGTCAGCGGCGCGAAGCCAGCACCGATGCGGGGTGCGGGCTCTCGGGCCAGCTTAAGAAGCGACCGGTCCGCGATCCGTGGATGGTCGGTCCCTGTGCCCAGGGGAAGCTCGGCGCGGGCGGTGGCGAGGACAGCGCTTGCCCACTTACCGGCGGGGCGCCGTGATGCACGAACGACGGTCAGTCGAGCCGACGCAGCCCGGTCCGGTAGCGCTTGGCATTCTCCACGTAGACCTCGGCGCCGAGCCTGATCGCGTCAGCGGACGATGCACTCAGCTTGATGGTCGCCGGGACGCCGATTGCCAACGCGCCCGCCGGAACCTCGGTGCCGTTGGTGACGACCGCGCTGGCGCCGACGGTCGCACCCGTGCGGATGATCGCCCGGTGCAACACCACGCTGTTGGACCCGATGAGGCACGCGTCCTCGATCTCGCAGCCCTCCAGATGGACCAGGTGCCCGATCACGCACCCCGCACCGACGACCGTGGGGAGTTCGGCGGTCGCGTGAATGACGGTGCCGTCCTGGATCGACGTCCGGGCCCCGACGATGATCGTTCCGTAGTCACCGCGGAGCACGGCGCCGGGCCACACCGAGGCTTCGGGTCCGAGTCGCACATCACCGATGACCGTCGCGTCGGGGTGGATGTACGCGAGCTCGTCGACGACAGGCACGCGATCGTCAAGTGCATAGATCGACATCCGGTCAGCCTAGGAGGCCGCTGGCGGAGCGACCACTGGCAGCTGATACACCATCTTGCGATACTGCGGGCAGGGCGGAGGACGACGAGGGAGGGGCGCAAGCCCCTCCCTCGCTCGCGCAGCGACCACCGCGCCGTCCGCTAGCCCGGTTCGTTGAGCCGGTCGATTTTCATGGCGAGGAGGACGATCGTCTCGTACGCGGAGTGCAGTTCGGACATCACGAACTGCACGAAGTCGCCTCGAGCGATGTCATCTTGGAACGGGAACTCTACCTCGATGGTGTCGTCGGCATCGATCAACTGCTGAAGTGCCCGCCCAAGCGTGGTCGTTTGTCTCTCCGCTCGGAACATCAGACGAACGAGATCTTCGGTCGAGATTGCGACCTCGTCGTCGTCGGCCATTGAGCCTCGCTTTCGCCGTGCGAACTCAACGGAGTTCTCATCCTGCCGTTTATCAGAGTCGGCTGTGAAAACGTTGCCCGTTGGGTTGTCAGCGGGTTGCGAGCGTGTGAACAGGGTCCAGGTGATGCGAATGCGGATGCATCGAACTTCGATCTACTGATCTCCGATCGTTGACGTCCCGCACGTTTCGTCGTCTTCCTTGCCCTTCTTCGACGCGTACGACTCGTTGCTGCTCAGGGGCCGAGCCTTGTCCTCGTAGCCGTGGCACGGGCTGCTGCCGTTGCGCCAGTGACCAGACTGTGACCAGGAGGGACGTGGGTGACGACACAGCCCGCCGCTGCAGGTCCACTGAACGGGGTCAAGCCCATTTCGTGCCCGGAGCGGGACTCGAACCCGCACGCCGTTGCCGGCAAAGGCTTTTGAGGCCTCCGCGTCTACCGATTCCGCCATCCGGGCCGGGCGACCAAGCGTACCGTTGGGTCGTGCACCGATCCGATGGGCGGCCGGAACGGTCGTGAGGATCGACGTCATCGAACTCGTGGTGCTCGAGCTCGGGCTCGGGCCGATCGAGGGTGCGCTCGGCGTCTTCGATCGCCGGCCGCTCGTGCTCGTGCATGTGCTGAACGACGAGGGAGATGGCTGGGGCGAATGCGGTGCACTGGCGGAGGCGGCCGGTGGTGACCCGGCCGCCCTGACCGTCGAACACCGTCTCGAGTCGGTCGGGATTCCGCGCCTCGTGGCTGCGGTCCAGGCGCGAGGCGGCGTGCTCGATGCCTCGGTCGTTCCCCAGCTCTTCAGCTCCCGGGCCGAGGATCGCATGATGGCCGCCACCCTGGAGATGGCCCTCGTCGACCTGGAGCTGCGTTCGAGCGGCGCGTCCTTGTTGAGTTCGCTCGGCGTCGCCCGTGAACAGGTCGAGGTCGGTGCGCTGGCAGGCATCCCGGCCGACCGGGAGGTCGACACGCTGATCGCGGTCGTGGCCGCTGCGGTCGAGACCGGCGCTCGCCGGGTCAGGGTGAAGATCGCCCCTGGATGGGACGTCGAGCCGCTCTGCGCACTGAGGTCGCGCTTCGCGGACCTCGCGCTGCAGGCGGACGCCAACGGCGCCTACCGGCTCGATCACGAGTCGGGGCCGATCGGGCGGACCGACGACGCACGGCGGCTGGCGGCCCTCGACGACCTGGCCCTCACATGCATCGAGCAACCGCTGCCGGCCGCCGATCTGGCGGCGCACGTCGAGCTGCGAGCGCTCATCGCCACGCCGATCGCGCTGGACGAGTCCCTGGCCTCGGCCCGCCACGTCGAGCAGGCCCTCCGCTACGGGGCCTGCGACGTCGCCTGCCTGAAGCCGGCGCGGCTCGGTGGGTTGCTGGCGGCCCGCCGGGCCCACGACCTCTGCCTGGCGGCCGGGGTGCCCGCCTTCGTCGGCGGTCTCTTCGAAGCGGGACTGGCCCGAGGTGCCAATGCGGCGCTGGCCGGCCTCCCCGGGTTCACCCTCCCCGGCGACCTCTCGGCCCCGGCGTCCTACCTCTCCGTTGATCCGTTCGGGTACCCCCCCGTGGTCGACGGGTTGGTGACGCTGCGGGCCGAGCCGGGAGTTGGTCCGCCGCCGGATCCCGGCCTGCTCGAATCCTGCCGGGTGCGGACCAGGCGGTTCGCCGCGCGCTGAGCCCGCACTCGGCCGGACGGCCCCCGGCGCGCGGGACGTAGAATCGGCCGCCCATGCAGCGCCTGTTCGTGGAACGCCGGCTTCGCGATGTCCACGCCCGGCTGGTCCGGGCGCGCGAGGAGCTCGCGATCATGGACGAGCAGCTGGCCGTCGTGTCCGAATCGACCGAGGAGGCCCGCATCCGATCGCTCGTGTCTGAGACGCCGCTCGCCACCCACGACTACAGCGAACAGCAGCGTCACGCCGACGCCATGACCCGCGCCCGCACCGCAATGGCCGCCAACGTCGTCGACCTCGAGCGACGGCGGGACGAGCTGTTGCAGTCGGTCGTCGGGAGGCCGACGTGACCGCCGCCCCCGAGGTGGCCGCCCCGACGAGGGTGGTCATCGCGGAGGACGAGGCGATCATCCGGCTCGATCTGCGAGAGATCCTGGAGTCGGCCGGATTCGTCGTGGTCGGGGAGACCGCCCGCGGGGACGAGGCCGTCAGCCTGGTGGCCGAGCATCAGCCCGACCTCGCGATCTTGGACATCAAGATGCCAGGCCTCGACGGCATCGAGGCGGCCCGGGCCATCTCGGCCGAGCAGTCGGTGGCGATCATGATCCTCACCGCGTTCAGCCAGCGGGATCTGATCGAAGAGGCGCGCGACGCCGGCGTGCACGCGTATCTGGTGAAGCCCTTCCGCCGGGAGCAGATCCTGCCCGCCATCGACCGGGTGCTCTCCACCTGGCGCCAGGAGCAGGCCATCGATGCGGAGGCGGCCAGCCTCGAGGCGGGTGCCGAGGGGGCCGATGACAAGATCGAGACCCGCCGCCTCGTCGAAGACGCCAAGGTCGTGCTGATGGACCGTCACGAGATGAGCGAGTCGGAGGCGTTCTCGTTCATCCAACAGACGGCCATGCGGACGCGGGCGCGGATGCGCGACATCGCGCAGCGGGTCATCGAGGGAACCCTCGGCCCGTGATCCGAACGCTCGTCCGCACACCGCGGGCGCGCCGCCGCCGACCATGACCACGAGCGGCTCGGGTCCGCGCTCGGGACCCCTCCTCCTCTTGGACGGGATGTCGCTCGTCTTCCGTTCCTTCTTCGCGCTGCCGGCCGATCTCGCTACGGCCTCGGGAGTCGTCACGAACGCCGTGCACGGCTTCACCTCGATGCTGGTGTTGCTCGTGCGCGACCACCGGCCATCGTCGTTGGCGGTGGCGTTCGACCCGCCCGGCGAGACGTTCCGCGACACGATGATCGAGGGCTACAAGGCGGGCCGGCCGGCCACCCCCGACGATCTCTCGCCCCAGTTCGAGCTCGTCCGCCAGATCCTGGCGGCGCTGGCCGTGCCGGTGGTCGAGGTCCCCGGCTACGAGGCCGACGACGTCTTGGCCACGCTTGCCACCGAGGCGAGGGACCGCCAGTGCCCGGTGATCGTCGTGACCGGTGACCGCGACTGCTTCCAGCTGGTGGAGGACCCCTACGTCCGGGTCCTCTACAACCGCCGCGGCGTCAGCGACTACGCGCTCTACGACGAGACCGGCATCGTCGAGCGCACGGGAGTGACCCCGAGCCTCTACCCGATGCTGGCGGCGCTGCGCGGCGACCCCTCCGACAACCTGCCCGGGGTGAACGGCGTCGGCGAGAAGACCGCCGCCAAGCTCCTCAACACCTACGGCGACATCGACGGGATCTACGCCAACCTCGCGGCGTTGACGCCGAAGCTGCGGGAGAACCTGATCGAGGGCGAGCCCCTGGCCCGCTCCAACGCGCTCGGTGATCCCCCTCGTGCGCGACGTCGGCATGGCGGTGTCGCTGTCCGAGCTCACTCTCGGCGGCTGGCACCTCGACACCGCCCGTCGGGTCTTCGAGGACTTGCGAACTGCGCACGGTGTGGACGCGTCTCGAACCGCTGCTGGCGGACGGGAGCTTCGGGTCCCCGGTCGCCGGCTCAGCCACGCCCACCGCGCGGGCGCTCGTGCCCGACGAGCTGGACGGCACGCCGACCGGGCCGGCGGCGGGCTCGTCGCCCGAGGCGCCGCCCCCGTCGCCGGGCAGCCCTCGAGCGCACCCGACGCCCTCGCCGCGCTGGCCGCGCTCGCGGCAGCGGACGACGGCGCGCTGGCGGTCGCCGGCCACTGGGTCGGTGCGATCGGCCGCTCGCCGTTGAGCGGCCTGGCCGTGGCCAGCGGCGACCCGCCGACGACGGCCGTGTGGATCGACGCGGCGCGGCTCGCGGAGAGCGAGGTGCTGGGCGCGTTGGGCAGCCTCTGGGCGACCCGCCCGGTCGTCGGCCACCAGGTGAAGGAGCTGTTCCGCTCGCTCCTCGAGCTCGGCGTCGCCTGCCCCGAGCTCCTCATGGACACGGCGGTGGCCGCCTACCTGCTCGACCCGTCCGTTGGGGACTACACCATCGACGCCGTGGCGGCGCCCTGGCTCGACCGCAGCGCGCTCGGGGAGCGGCCGACCGCGGCCAAGGGCCAGCTGTCGCTCGGGATCGACGCACCCGCGCACGACGCGGAGGGGGCGGTCGGCGAAGCCAGCACGGCCGCGCAGCTGGTGGCGCCGCTCTTCGGCGCGCTCGACGCCGCGGGGCTGCGGCCGCTGCACGACGAGGTGGAGTCCCCGCTGGTCGGCGTGCTGGCCCGCATGGAGGTCGTGGGCATCAAGGTGGACACCGTCGAGCTTCGGCGGATCGTCGACGAGCTGGTGGAGGCGACCAACGCGCTCGAGGCCGAGATCCAGGACCTGGCCGGGCACCCGTTCAACGTGAACTCGACCCCCCAGCTGCGCACGGTCCTCTACGACGAGCTCGGGCTCACCACGGGCCGCAAGACGAAGACCGGCTACTCGACCGACGCGCAGACCCTCGAGTCGCTGCGCGACGACCATCCGATCGTCGAGACGCTCCTGCGCTACCGCGAGCTCGAGAAGCTGCGCTCCACCTACGGCGAGAGCCTGCTCGCCGAGGTGGGGGCCGACGGCCGGATCCACGCCTCGTTCCGCCAGACCGTGGCCCGCACCGGGCGCCTGTCCTCGGAGCGGCCGAACCTCCACAACATCCCGGTGCGCACCGACGCCGGCCGGCAATTCCGGCGCGCCTTCGTGCCGGCCGAGGGCAACCGGCTGCTCGTGGCCGACTACGACCAGATGGAGCTGCGGGTCATCGCCCACCTCTCGGGCGACCCGGGCCTGCGCGAGGCCTTCCGCTCGGGCTCCGACGTCCACCGCACGGTCGCCGCCGGCATCTACGGGTTGCCCGAAGACGAGGTGACCCACACCCAGCGGGAGCGGGCGAAGATGGTCTCCTTCGGGCTCGCCTACGGCATGGAGGCGTTCGGGCTGGCCCGGCGCCTGGCGACCGGGGTCGACGAGGCCAACGAGATCATGGACCGGTACTTCGCCGCCTTTCCCGAGGTCCGCCTCTACATGGACACGACGGTGTCGGAGGCCCGGGCCCGCGGCTACACCCGCACGGCGCTCGGCCGGATCCGGCCCCTGCCCGAGCTGGCCGATCGCAACTACCGGGTGCGCCTGGCCGCCGAGCGCCAGGCCATGAACGCCGGCATCCAGGGGCTGGCGGCCGACCTCTTCAAGACGGCGCTGGTCCGCCTCGACCTCGCCCTGCGCGACGGCGGCCTGGCCAGCCGCCTCGTCCTCCAGGTCCACGACGAGGTCCTGGTCGACGTGGCGCCGGGCGAGGACCCGGTGGTCGAGGCCCTGGTGTCCGACGCCATGACCGGGGCGGCGGAGCTCTCCGTGCCCCTCAAGGTGTCCATGGCCTGGGGATCCTCGTGGGCGGCAGCGAAGGGCGGATGAGCCTGGTGGTACGCTGTTCCGTCTGGCCGACGCCTTCGGCTCGGCCTTCTGAGCGGCGGTTCGCGGCAGCGGGTCCGCTCGCCACCATCTGAAAGAGAGACCATTCGATCGTCATGCCCGACGCGACCTCTACCGCCCTGTTGTCCAAGGAAACCATGGGGACCTTCGATGCCGAAGGGATCTACATCCCCCGCCAGGTCACCGAGGACGACATGGGCACCGAATCCCTCGAAGAGGTGATGGCCAGCACCATCATCGAGTTCGACGACGGCGACCTCGTCGAGGGCACCGTGGTCAAGATCGACCGGGACGAGGTCCTGCTCGACATCGGCTTCAAGTCCGAGGGCGTGATCCCCGCCCGCGAGCTGTCGATCCGCAACGACGTGAACCCCGAGGAGATCGTCTCGCTTGGGCGAGCACGTCGAAGCGCTCGTCCTCCAGAAGGAGGACAAGGAGGGACGCCTCGTCCTCTCCAAGAAGCGGGCCCAGTACGAGCGGGCCTGGTCGACGATCGAGAAGCTGAAGGAGACCGACCAGGTCGTGACCGGCCCGGTCATCGAGGTCGTGAAGGGCGGGCTGATCGTCGACATCGGCCTGCGGGGCTTCCTGCCGGCCTCCCTCGTCGAGCTGCGCCGGGTGCGCGAGCTGCAGCCCTACGTGGGCCGCACCATCGAGGCCAAGATCATCGAGCTCGACCGCAACCGCAACAACGTCGTGCTCTCCCGCCGGGCCTGGCTGGAGGAGGCCCAGAAGGAGCAGCGCGGCGACTTCCTCACCAACCTCAAGCCGGGCGAGCGCCGCAAGGGCGTCGTCTCGTCGGTCGTGAACTTCGGCGCCTTCGTCGACCTCGGCGGCATGGACGGACTGGTCCACGTCTCCGAGCTCAGCTGGAAGCACGTCGACCACCCGTCCTCGGTCGTGTCCGGTGGGCGACGAGATCGAGGTCGAGGTGCTCGACGTCGACCTCGACAAGGAGCGCATCAGCCTGTCGCTCAAGGCCACCCAGATCGACCCCTGGCAGGAGTTCGCGAACGGCCACCAGGTCGGCCAGCTCGTCTACGGGCGGATCACCAAGCTGGTGCCCTTCGGTGCGTTCGTGCAGGTGGGCGACGGCATCGAGGGCCTGGTGCACATCTCGGAGATGGCGGCGCACCACGTCGACCTGCCCGAGCAGGTGGTCAACCCGGGCGAAGAGCTCTGGGTGAAGATCATCGACATCGACCTGCAGCGCCGCCGGATCAGCCTCTCGATCAAGCAGGCGGCCGAGGGCGGCGAGGTCTCCGAGGAGTACCGCGAGGCCTTCGGCGCCCACGCGTACGACGCCGAGGGCAACTACATCGGCAACTACGACTACACCGAGGCGGAGTTCACGCCCGAGACCGAGGCGCAGGCGGCGTGGGCCGACCTGGCCGGCGGCGCGGCCCCGGCCGACGGCGCCACGCCCGAGGTCGCGCCCGCCGAGGCGTGCGCCGGTCGAGGGAGCGGCGGACGCTGCGGCCGCCCCCGAGAGTGAGGTCGTCGCCGAGGTGGCTCCCGAGGCGCCGGTTCGGCGAAGCGGTGGCCGACGAAGCACCGGCCGGCGAGTAGCCGCCGGGCACCACCGGCTTCCAACGCCGTCGCCTACCATGCCCGCCATGGCAGGGGCGGAAACGGGGGAGTCGTCGCTGCTCGTCTCGACAATCCCTGAGCCCGAGCTCCTCTTGGAGGATCCCGAGGCGCAGCCCGCCGAGGGCTCAGGGGCCTGACGGGCCATTGGCGGACCGCGGCCGCCGTCGCGGTGGTCCTCGTCGTTGCGGTCGGCGTACTGCTGCGCTTCTGGACGCGATCCGCCCTGTGGCTCGACGAGGCGCTCACCGTCGACATCGCCCGGCTCCCGCTGCACTCGCTGCACGCCGCGCTGCGCCAGGACGGTGCGCCGCCCCTCTACTACGTCCTCCTGCACTTCTGGATGAAGGTGTTCGGGAGCTCCAACCTGGGCGTGCGGTCGCTCTCGGGGGTCATCTCGGTGGCGACCCTCCCGGTGGCCTGGTTGGCCGGGCGGCGCTTCGGCGGTCGCTCCTTCGCCTGGATGGTGCTGCTGCTGGTGGCCGAGCGCGCCGTTCGCCATCTACTACGGCACCGAAGCGCGGATGTACTCGCTGGTCATGCTGCTCACGGCCTGCGGGTACCTCGCGCTCGACCGGGCGGTCGCGCGCACCGCGGCCGGGGAACCTGGTGGCGACGGCGGTCGTCACCGCTGCTGCTCCTCTACACCCAGTACTGGGCCGTCTACCTGCTGGCCACGATCGGCGTCTGGTTGCTGTGGCAGGGCTGGTCCAAGCGAGCCGACCCGGCGCGCCGGCGCGGGGCGCGGCGGAGCTTCGCTCGCCGTCTGTCGTGGGCGCCCTCGCCTTCGTCCCCTGGCTGCCCACGTTCATCTTCCAGTCGGGCCACACCGGGACCCCGTGGGCGGCCCCCGCCAACTTCGCCGCCACGATCAACGCCGTCACCGGCTTCACCGACAACCAGGCGACGCTGTCGGCGGCCGGCTCCAACCAGGGCCGGCTGCTCGCCGTCCTCTACCTCCTGCTCGCCTTCCTCGGCCTCTTCGGGGCGGCCCGCGACCGCTGGCACGTCGTGCTCGACATCCGCACCCGACCCCGCGGCCGTCCGGTCGCCTTCGTGGTCGTGGTCACCCTGGGCGTCGCCATCGCGGGCGGGCTCATCGCCGGCAGCGGCTTCAGCGACCGCTACGCGGCGGTCGTCTTCATTCCGCTGATGCTGCTGGTGGCGTTGGGGTTGACCACGCTCGCCGAGCCGCGGCTGCGCGCGATCGTCCTGTTGGTCGCCGCCGTCTGCGGCCTGGCCGTCGGGGTGCAGAACGTCAACACCCAGCGAACCCAGGCCACGAGCGTGGCCGCGGTGCTGGCCGCCGACGGCCGACCCGGTGACATCGTGGCCTACTGCCCCGACCAGGTGGGCCCCGCCGTGTACCGCCTGACCGGGCCCAGCCGCTACACGCAGATCACGTTCCCGCACCGGACCGTGCCCGACCTCATCGACTGGATCAACTACAAGCAGGCGGTGCAGGCGGCCTCACCGGTGGCCTTCGCCGACCACCTCGAGGCCCTGGCCGGTTCCACCCATCAGATCTGGATGGTCTGGGCGTCGAACTACCAGGGCTACGGGACGCGCTGTGAGACCATCGTGGCCAACCTCGAGGCCACGCCGGGCCGCAGTGCGAGAGAACGCGTGGTTGCCCGGCCCGCGCACTACTACGAGCCGATGAACCTCACGCAGCTGACGCCGGTCGCCGCCAAGCCGGTCGCAGAGGCGGCCGCCCCGAGCACCGGGGGGTGACCGACCGGCCGGGCGGGGGGCCCGGCGGGTCGGTGCGCCGAGGGTGGGCGGCGCTGCGCAGCGTGCTGCTGCCGTTCGCGCTGGCCCGGGTCATCGTCCTCGGGGCGCTCGGGATCGCCCATCTCGTCCTGTGGCGCAGGCACCCGGCCAGCCCCGGAATGACGCTCCGTGTCCACCAGGGGCTCCTGGCCTGGGACGGGGGGTTCTACGAGGCCATCGCGCGCCTCGGCTACCGCCCCTTCGGGCACCAGGCGCTCCGCTTCTTCCCGCTCTTCCCGCTGGCCGGCCGGGCGCTGGCCGATGCCACCGGGATCGGCGTCGGGGCGTCGCTCGTGGTCATCGCCAACGTGGCCGCGCTCTTCGGCACGGCCCTCGTGGTGGTGCTCGTGCGCCGCGAGACGCACGACCGCGCCCTCGCCACCCGCAGTGCCTGGCTGCTGTCGCTGGCGCCGCCCGCCTTCACCTTGGTCTTCGGCTACGCCGAGGGCCTGCTCCTTTTGTTCGTGACGGCGTGCTTCGTCGCCCTGCGCCCGGCGTCGGCCGGCCGGCCGGCCTGGGTGTGGGTCGCCCTCTTCGGGTACGCGGCGGCGATGACCCGGCCGCTCGGCGTGCTGCTCGTGCTCCCCGTGGCCGTCGTCGGGTTCGGCCGCTGGCGGGCGGCGGGCGGCGGCGAGCGGGTGCAGGGCCTGCTGGCACTGGTCGCGCCGTTGCTCGGCCTCGTCACCTTCCTCGCCTGGTCGGCCGTCGCCTTCGGGGACTTCTGGCTGCCGCTGCGCGTCCAGACGAGCGCGGGGCACCACGGCGGGCTGTCGGACCCCGTGCGCACGCTGATCGACGACGCCAAGGGGGCGCTCCACCACCACATCGGGACCGCCCTGCACGTCCCCTGGGTCCTGCTGGTCCTCTTCCTCCTGGTCGTCTGCTGGCGCCGCCTGCCGGTGGCCTATGCCGCCTTCGCGACCGGGGTCGTCCTGGTGGCCCTCTCGGGCACGAACCTCGACTCCTTCGAGCGCTACGCCCTGAGCGCGTTCCCGATCGTGATCGCCGCCGCCACGCTGTTGCGGCACCGCTCGCTCGAACGCGTCGTGCTGGTGCTCTCCGCCCTCGGGTTGGCTGCTTACACCCTGCTCGCCCTCCTCAACGTGTCGGTGCCGTAGTGCGAAGCGAGAGCGCCGCGGGTCGGCCGGCCCCCGATCAGATACGTGATGGGAAAGGATGGAGCCCGTGCGGAACTACCAGGTGACCGAATTTGCGGACTACGGGGCCGCCCGCGAGGAATTGCGGCGGGCCGAGATCGCGCTCATGGCCCAGCGCGAGGAGGTGGCGGCGCTGCGGCGTTCGCTGCCGCTCGAGACGGGCATCGAGGACTACGTCTTCTACGAGGGCCCGGCCCAGCTGAGCGGCGGCGATGACCCGGTCCGCCCGGTGCGGCTCAGCGAGCTGTTCACCTCACCGGAGCGGCCGCTCATCGTGTACCACCTGATGTACGGGAAGGCGCAGACGTCGCCGTGCCCCATGTGCACGATGTGGATCGACGGCTTCAACGCGTTGGCCGAGCACCTCGCGCAGAACGCCGACCTCGTCATCGTCGCCGCGGCGGACGTCGCGCCCCTCCGCGGCCACGCCCGCGACCGGGGCTGGGACCGGCTCCGGCTGCTCAGCTGCGGGGACAACACCTTCAAGCGGGATCTGGGCAGCGAGGACGCGGACGGCACCCAGGACTCGACGATCTCGGTGTTCACCCTCGACGCCGCGGGGTCGCCCTGCCACGCCTATACGGCCCGCCCGTCGATGGGGGACGGCATCAACGAACGAGGCCTCGACCTGCTGTCGCCGGTGTGGGGCCTGCTCGACCTCACGCCGAAGGGGCGGGGGGACTGGTACGCCGAGCTCGACTACGGCGCCTGAGGAGCCCGGCCCTGCCTGATTGGCGGGCCTCCGGGCACCGTTGCCCCCGGTAGGGCGCTCGCCACCCGGCCGATCCACTATCCTTCGCCCCCGTACGGGGGGCCGTGCCCGCAGGGTCCGGTGGTGCAGCGGGCGTCGCGTCCAGGGCGCGGTGCCCCCACCGCCGGACCAGGGCGCGCAGGACCCATGAGAACGGACGAGGGCCGGCCGCGAGCGGTTCGCCCGGCCGCGGAGGAGACCCGGTGTCGATTGCGCAAGGCGACGCGCGGAGCGGCGACCCGGTCGTCGTGATCGGGGCCGGCCCGGCCGGCCTGACCGCCGCATACGAGCTGGTGAAGGCGGGGGATCCCGTGGTGGTGGCCGAGGCCGACGACGTGGTCGGCGGCATCAGCCGGACCGTGCTGCGCGAGGGCTGGCGCTTCGACATCGGGGGTCACCGTTTCTTCACCAAGGTCCGCCCGGTCGAGGCGCTCTGGCACGAGATCCTGCCCGAGGAGGACTTCCTGCTGCGGCCGAGGAAGAGCCGCATCTTCTACGAGGGCAAGTACTACGACTACCCGCTCCGCCCCATCAACGCGATCCGCAACGCCGGTCCGTTCAAGGCGGTCGAGTGGGGCCTCTCCTATCTGTGGGCCCGCGTGCGGCCGCCCAAGGACCAGACCAACTACGAGGGCTGGCTGGTGGCCCGCTTCGGCTGGCGCCTCTACCGCACCTTCTTCAAGACCTACACCGAGAAGGTGTGGGGGATCCCGGTCTCCGACATGCCGGCCGACTTCGCCGCCCAGCGGGTGAAGAACCTCGACCTCGGCAAGGCGATCATCAACGCGCTCACCCCCAAGCGCAACCAGACCGAGATCACCACTCTCATCGAGGAGTTCCGCTACCCGAAGTTCGGTCCCGGGATGATGTGGGAGGTCTGCCGCGAGAAGGTGGAGGCCGCCGGCGGCGACGTGCGGATGGAGACGAGGGCCCGCGCCATCAACGTGGTCGACGGGCGGGCCGAGGCGGTCACGCTCGAGCACGCCGGCCAGTCCGTGCGCCAGCCGGCGTCCCACGTCATCTCGTCGATGCCCATGGCCCAGCTGGTCGCGGCGCTCGACCCGCCACCCTCGGCCGACGTGCTGGCCGCGGCCGGCGACCTGCAGTACCGGGACTTCCTCACCGTGGCGGTCGTCATCCCAGAGGAGCTCGGGTTCCCCGACAACTGGATCTACGTGCACTCGCCCGAGGTGAAGGTGGGCCGGATCCAGAACTTCGGCGCGTGGTCGCCGTACATGGTGAAGGAGGGGCGCACCTGCCTCGGCCTCGAGTACTTCGTGTTCGAGGGCGACGGCATGTGGACGAAGAGCGACGAGGAGCTGATCGCGCTCGCCAGTCGCGAGCTGGAGGTGCTGGGGCTCGTGCCCGCCGCGGCCGTCCAGCAGGGCTACGTCGTGCGCGTCCCCAAGGCCTATCCCACCTACGACTTCGCCTACCAGGACAACGTGGCCACCATCGTCAAGTGGTTGGACGCCAACGCGCCCAACGTGCACCCGGTCGGGCGCAACGGGATGCACAAGTACAACAACCAGGACCACTCGATGTACACGGCGATGCTGACCGTCGAGAACATCCACGGGGCCGACCACGACATCTGGTCGGTGAACGTCGAGCAGGAGTACCACGAGGAGCGCCGCGGTGGCGACGAGCCGGCTGCCTCCTCGGGCACGGGCGGGACGGGCCGGGACGCACCGGTGCTGCCGCGGCGGTCGAACTCCTGAGCGATCGGCCGGCCTTCCGGGCGGCGACGCGCGAGGACGCCGCGGCCATCGCCGCCCTGCACGCCGACAGCTGGCGCCGCAACTACCGGGGGGCCTACGCCGACGACTTCTTGGACAACGAGGTCGACGCGGAACGCCTGACCGTGTGGACGGGCCGGCTCGAGCACCCCGGGCCGGGGGCGGCCACCGTCGTCGCCGAGCGGGGACGCTCCGTCGGCATCGTCGGCTTCGTCCACGTCGTCCTCGACGCCGACCCCGTCTGGGGGAGCCTGATCGACAACCTGCACGTCGCCCACGGCGTGAAGCGCCAGGGCATCGGTGCCTCGCTGATGGCGCAGGCGGCGCGCTTCGTGATCGACGAGCGGCCGGGGACGCCGCTCTACCTTTTCGTGCTCGGTCAGAACCGCGCCGGCCAGGCCTTCTACGACGCCCGCGGCGGCTCGTGCGCGGAAACGCTGTCCCGAGCGCCACAGCCGGGGACGAGCCTGCGCTACGTCTGGCCCGATCCCGCCCGATTGCTCTCGACGGGTGCCGACCCGACGAGCTGAGCGGTCGCCTCCCCCGGTGGACCGCCACCGGCGGTTTCCACCTCGGGCGCACCGGGGGCACCGGGAGGCCGTCCGGCGCGCTGCGACCGGTTCCAGTTCCGCCAGATGAGCCGGTGGACCGGTAGCAGCCGGGGGATGTCGCGAAGGCCGGGGAGGAAGGGGACGGCCACGAGCAGGAGGGTGGCGACGCCCGTGAGGTAGATGGCGATGAGGTCGACGTTGGCCGAGTTGTCGAACCCGGGCACCTGGTACCAGAGGGTGTAGAGCCACAGCCACGGCTGGCCGGGGTAGCTCCCGGTCTCGTTCATGACCCCCCACTGGGCGCCGGAGAGATGTTCGGCCGTCGCCTTGGCCGAGAAGTAGTTGCCGTCCTCCAAGAAGAGGAGCGGCTTCGTGAAGTCGGTGCCATAGAAGGGGTGCTGCGCCAGCAGATCGGCGTCCAGCGCGCCGGAGCCGGCCAGGGAGAGCTCGGTCGACAGCAGGAGCGGAACGGGACCGTCGGCCGCACGAGGCAGCACCGGCCGACCCCCGCGGAAGGTGACATGGTTGACCGCCTTGGCGTAGGCCAGGGTCCAGGTCTGCTGCTGGCGGGTGGATGCCCGGCGGTAGGCGGCGAGGGCCCGCGCCAAAGGCGGATCCGTCGGCGCCACCTTCGACAGCGGATCGAGCACGAACGTCTGGGCCGCGTTGATCGGCTGTCGCACCCCGGCCAGGAGCTGCCAGTTGGGGCCGATCTGCTGCACGCTGCCTGACTGGTGGTTGTAGGGCGGGCCGTAGGTGGCCGTTTCGCTGGTCCCGTCGAGCTCGCTGACCGCAGTCGCCAGGAAGTCCGCCGGTGCCACCTTGGCCCAGCTGGCGACCGTGACCGGTGGGTCGTCGGGTGAGGAGAGCAGGCCGGCCAGCAGCACGACGAGGAGCAGCGCGACCAGCGAGGCGATGCTGGCCTCCTTCACGATGTCGTAGCGGCGAGTGGGGCCGCGCCACTCCGCGGCGTCGGCCGCCGCCGCCGCTCGCCGGGCCGCCCGGCCGCGACTGGGCTGGACCGGCAGGGGGTGGAGACACCCCGCGTACCCGGACCAGCAAGACGTGGGCGCCGACCAGGGCCACCAGCACGATAGGGATGAGCACGACATGCCAGAGCAACATCTGCCCGAAGTTCAGGAGATTGAAGAACGCACCCACCCCGACCGCGTTGAAGGCGTCCTTGCCGCTGGTCGCGATCCACTGGGAGTCGAAATTCTGCTGGGAGAGATAGCCGGTGAAGCACTCGACGATGGATAGGACGAAGGCGACCACGCCGGTGATCCAGGTGAGGCGCCGCCGGCCGCGCCAGGCGGCCATCCAGAACTTGCCCCAGAGGTGGATGACGAGGAAGGCCATGAACAGCTCGACGCTCCAGAGGTGCAGGCTGTTGAAGAAGTGGCCGACCGGATTGGTGTGCCACCAGTCCGGGCCGCCGATCGCGATGGCGAAGCCCGACATGATCGCGACGCCGAACGCCGCGAGAGCGGCGACCCCGAAGACGTAGACCCAGGAGGCGACGTAGGCGGGCTGACGGTCCGGCAGCAGCTTGCCGGGCGGCAGTAGACCGAGCGCGCGTCGGCGCAGCCGCGCCGTCCACATGGCCGCATCGGCGCCGTCTCCGGGATCGGGGGTTCCCCGGGGCGCCGCGTCGGCCGGCTCGGCCGAGTCGACGGGCTCGCCGGTGTCCCCGGCTCGACCCCTGGGAAACGGCACCACCAATGCCGCGCCAAAGATCAGCACCATCACGGCGATCAGCACCAGGTTGGCCACCGAGACCGTGAAGATCGACCAGTGGAGGTAGCGCCCCGGCTGATTGAGGTTGATGACCGTGCCGAGAGTGGTGAGCGGGATCAAGTCACCCGTCCTTGCTCTGCCCTTCCGCCGCGGCGCCTTGGTCAGGCACATCGGCGTCCAGAACCGGATGTCTACGGCCTCCGCGGCCTCCGTGACGAGCCATGCCACGAGAGCGGTGGGAGACCTTGTGTGTCTCTAGGCAGCTTTGGCTGTCGGCCGGTGCGGCAGAAGAGGCGAAGGTCCCGATTTTGGTGAGCCGGCGTCCGGTGTCGCTCGACGGGGAGTCCGCCCACTCACACAGGACCGGGGCCGGCGACATGATGGGTGGTCCACCCAAACCGCAGGCAGCGCAGGCGTGAGACCCGAGGAGTGCCACAGTGACGGCCCAGACCATCTACCAGTACACGCCCCACCAGCGGACCCAGGCGAAGATGGGCGGGGGCGGGGCGCCGGTCAAGGTCGCCGATCAACTCCCGAGCGGGAGCCCGGCGGCCCGCTTCAACGCCTGGTTCGCGGTGAAGGTGACGGCGGGGGTGGGCACCATGTGGTGCGCCTACCTGTTCGCCGCACTGGCCCTCGTGAGCCTGCCGTCGGCGATCCGGTCGCACAGCCTGGTCGTGATCGTCTCGTGGATCTCCCAGACCTTCTTGCAGCTGGTGCTGCTGTCGGTGATCATCGTCGGGCAGAACGTGCTGGCCCGGGCCGCCGACAAGCGGTCCGAGGCCACCTACCAGGACGCCGACGCCGTGCTGCACGAGGCGGTCAAGCTCCAAGAGCACCTGCTCGCCCAGGACCGGGTGCTTGCCTCCTTGACCGAGCAACTGGCGCTGCTCGAGGGCCGACCCGCCTGACGCGGAGTCGTCGGCTACTCGGCCGGCTCGACGTCCAGGGCGCTGGCCGGCACCGCGTCCGCTGGCTCGGGGGCGCCGACCGGCGGCGATTCGCCGGCATGGGCGCCCGCCCAGAGCGCCACGCTGGCCAGCACCCCGATGAACCCGATCACCCGCAGCGCCAGCTTCCAGCCGGCGGTCGGCAGGTGCTCGCCGAAGATGGCCGAGCCCACCACGACCACGTAGGTGCTCGAGATCACGTTGGACATGGGCACGATCACCGACGCCGGGCACCGCTGGAGCGCTGTCTGGAACAGCAGCAGCCCGGTGGCCGAGGTGACCCCGAGGGCGTAGAGGAACGGGGAGCTCACGATGTGCGGGATCGAGTGGATGAGGCCGTCGTTCTCGATCTGGGCGGAGACGGCCTTGGCCGCCAGGGCGGCCACGCCGTAGAGGAGGCCGGCCGCCAGGCCGTAGAGGGGGGCGCGGATCCGGCCCAGCCAGCCGACACCCGGCTGGGCGCGGTCGGCGGTGAAGAACAGCCAGAGTGCGACGGCGACGGTCGGGACGGCTGCGGCGGCCAGCAGCGCGAAGTCGCCGTGGCTGCCGGCCTTGTCGCTCCCGGCGTCGAGCGACAGGCTGATGGCGAGGAGGGAGGCGCCGATGAGCGACACGATGACCCACTCGGTCCGCCCCAGCCGCTCGCCGAGCGACACGTGGCTGAGCACGAGCAGGATGACGATCCCCGAGACGAAGATCGGCTGGACGACCGAGATCGAGACGAGCGAGAGCGCCGCCACCTGGAGGGCGAGGCCCACCAGCAAGAGGACGAACCCGCCCAGCCACAGCGGCGACGAGACGAGCGAGCGGATGAGGTGGCCCACCCGCCGGGCATGCACCTCGGGCAGCGAGCCGAGCGCGGCGCTTTTCGACCACGAAGCCGACGTTGTACAAGACGGTCGAGATGACGGTGAGGCCGACGCCGGCCGCCAGGTGGGCGTGGTGGGTCATGGCGCCTCTTCCCGGCGGCGCAGCACGAGCAGGAGGTTCCAGGTGACGAGCTCGCGCAGGACCGGCACGCGCACCACCCAGAGCAGCCAGCGCGGGTGGTAGCGGGGGATGGCCGCGATGACCTCGACGTCGCAGCGGCGCCGCACGAGTCGCAGCGTCGGCCCGACGTGGCAGGCGTAGAGCGAGGTCCCGAAGTGGTTCTTCGGTGGGTGGCCGGTCTTGGCCTCGTAGCGGCGGGCCGCCCGGTGGCCGCCGAGGTAGTGCCAGGGCGCGGTCTCGTGGCCGCCCCAGAACGAGTACCAGGCGGTGAACGAGACGTAGAGCAGGCCGTTCGGGCGCGTGATGCGCACCATCTCGTCGAGGAACCCCGCCACGTCGGCCACGTGCTCGAGGACGTTGGAGGAGAACGTGAGGTCGGCGGCACCGTCGGGCACCGGGAGGTGGTAGCCGTCGCCCGCCACGGTGACTCCGGGCGCCACCCGGCCGGCCGACACGGCGTAGCGGTGGCGCTCCGCGGGCGTGCTGTTCGGGCCGGGGGGAGCGACGGGCGGGTCGCCCGCCTCGGGCTCGACCAACGCACAACGGGCCCCCGCGGCCCGCAGGGCCTCGGTGAAGTAGCCGGCGCCGCCGCCGACGTCGATCACCGTGGCGCCCTCGAGCGTCGTGTACCGCTCGATCTGGGCCGCCGTGTCGTCGGCCACCGACCGGTAGAAGGTGTCGGGGTCGGACTGCTCGAGCCGGAACACCTTGGCCAGGGCGAGGGACCGCCGCAGCCCCCGGCGGGGCAGAGCGGGGAGCGGCCGGGGCGCGCCGGGCGAGGGGGGAAGAGGGGCGGGGGCCAGGGTGGCCATCGGCCCGTCAGCGTAATCGGGGGGACCGGTGCCCCCACGGTGGCCGACCGTGGTGATCAAGGCGAGGCGGCGGCGAGCTCGGGGCGCGAGAGCGTCGACCAGGCGGCGAACGCCAGCACGTAGGCACCGAGGCCGAGCACGAGGACCACGTCGAAACCGACGATCATCGACAGGATGGTGGCCAGCACCGAACCGGTGACCGAGGCGAAACCGTTCACGGCCCATCCCCAGGCCACGTACTCGCGGGGGAAGTCGCTCAGACCCGAGACCCGTTCCAGGCCGAGCGGCATGAACATGCCGAGGCACAGGCCGAGCGGCGCCAGCACGACGAAGGAGATGAGGACCCGCAGGGCGAAGGCCAGACTGAGGAGCGCGTCGGTCATCGGGGTCAGGCCGAACAGGTAGAAGAGGGTGAGCGCGACGATGCCGGCGAGCAGCAGGGGCACCGTGTTCCTCTGCTGGCGCAGGCGCCCGCTCAGATAGGCGCCGATCCCCGTGAAGATGAGGAGCGACATGAGGGTGACGGTGAGCGCGTAGGTGGGATAGCCGAGGAACAGGTTCAACAGCTGGATGAGCGTGATTTCGAAGAAGATGAAGCCGAAGCCGAGCGAGGCGAAGAAGAGGGCCGATCGGCCCTTCTTGGGGAGCTTGCGCCACGTGCGCCGGATGGCGACGAACGGGGCGAGCAGAAAGACGAGCGCGACGATCACCGAGATGGCGAGCAGCAGGACGAGCACCCGTTCACCGACGGCGTCCTCGCGGTCGTCGGTGTTGATCGAATGGAACAGGTCCTTCAGCACGGTGCCGTAGCGGACGAAGTGGTAGAAGAACGGGTCGTTGTCGGTCGTCGGCACCACGTTGTACTTGTACGTGTTGTAGAAGTGCGTGAGCGCCGTCGGGCCGGCGCTGGCCACGATGCTGACGGGGGACGGCTTGACCGGGTGGCCCGGGGCGTAGGCCACCTTGGTGTCGGGCACCGACTTCAGTCCGGCGACGAAGCGGTTCACCTCGGCCGTGGAGAACGGTGTCAGCTTCACCTCGATGGTGGAGAACGTGTAGTGGCCGAGGAAGAAGACCGGCGACGTGGCGACGAGGATGTGCGAGGCCGGGTCGGACACGCCCAGGTCCTTCAGCGCCTGCCGGGCGGTGGCCACGAAGCGGGTCGTGCGGTAAGGCCGGTGCGCGTAGTCCACCTCACCGAACTGGGCGACGAAGATCCCGTTCTTCGTCAGGTGGCTGAGGTCCGCCTCCAGGCCGTTGGTCGTGTACAGGTAGGCCTCGGACAGCACGAACGCACTGACGGCCGCGGCGTTGGTGGCCGAGTAGCTGTCCGGCGCCGGGTACCAGATGAGCCCGTACTTCTGGTCCGAGCGTTGCATGAAGGAGCGCCCGTCCCCGTTGATGTAGGTGACGTGCGGGTTCTGGGCCAGGTGACCGTCGAAGTCCGCATAGGTGGTTTTCACGAGCGAGTAGGTGACCGGGTTGAGCTCGACTGCGTCCACGTGGCCGACCCCGTAGTAGAGCGAGGTCAGGACCTCGTGGCCGCCGGCCGCGCCCAGGATGGCCTCGTTCTTGGGCGGCGTCCCGAGCGTCGTGAAGGGGATCGACCGCGGGTCCTTCGGGAAGTCGTAGCGCTTGAGGAACGAGTGCGTGCCGTTCCAGCGGTAGATGGCGGAGCCCAAGATGCCGTCGTGGTACAGCAGCCGGATGTTGGGAGTGGCCTGGTAGACGTCGATCCGGAACACGGGGCTCCACGAGGTGTACATCGCCTTGGTGGTCGGGAACGCCTTGGACGGGTCCACCCGCTGGTCGGGCAGCAGGCTGGGCGAGGCGACGAGGACGGCGCTCAACGCCACCAGGAGCACGATGATCACGAGGAGCTTGGAGCGTCGGCGGAAGCCGATCCGCAACGCGCCGACGGCCAGCACCAGCGCCGCCAGCATGATCGTGGCCGGCGGCCCGATGGTGGCGGTGAGGTAGACGACGATGGCGCAGGCCAGGCCGGCACCGAACAGGTCGGCGAAGTAGAGCCCGCCGATCTTGTCGGGGCGCCGGCCGAAGAGCGTGGCGAGCACGATGCCCGGTGTGACGAACGGGATGAACACGAGCACGCACATGGCGACGAGCAGCAACAGCCCGTGCCAGGAGGCAGAGGTGCCGTAGTGCCAGATGTCGAGCGTGTTGATCGAGATGTGCGCGACGACGATGTAGGTAGCGATCACGGTGACGGTGGTGATCGGCAGAGCCCACAGCAAGATCCCGTCGGTGCTGGCGTTGCGCAGCCGCTTGGAGGTCGCCACCAGGACCCCGCCGGCCCCGATGCCCAAGAGGGCGAGACCGATGACGAGGTAGGTGTAGTAGTAGTACAGCTTGAACGAGACGACACGGGTGTAGCTGATCTCGATCAAGAGCGTGGCGAAGCTGACCAGCAGGATCTCGAGGTGGTAGGAGAGGTCCCGCTTCGCCCGACCCCTGGCGGTCGGCGCTGCAATGGCTGGCGCCGCCGCCCCCGGTCCAGACACGGGTGACTGTTTAGCATTCGCGTCACTGACCCGAGAATCGGCCCCGGCGATCGCACGACCACCCGGGCCACCGGCGGGACGCCGCCGGCGCCGTAGTGCGCCCGCCTGGGCGTTCGGGGGCCGCCCGCCACTAGTGTGGGCCGTTCGCTCCGGGGCACGGGCGACGTGAGGGCGGGGGACCGTGGCGGAGCGCATCAGTGCGAGGAAGGTGGGAGCTGACGTGTTCGCGTCGGGTGCGATCGACCCCCTCAGTCGCCTCGAGGCCCTCGATGCGCTGGGCGACGATGCCGCCAGCGCCAAGGCGCTCTCTTCGATGGTGGCCGCCTCCGACGTTCGTCGGGTCGACGTCGTCGCCTGGCGCGACCTCGACGACCCCGAGGCGGGGGGCTCCGAGCTCCACGCCCATGAGGTCCTCTCCCGCTGGGCCGCCGCCGGCGTCGACGTCAGGGTGTGGACCTCGCGGGTCGACGGCGCCCCGCGCGAGATCCGCCGTGACGGCTACCGGGTCACGAGGCGGGCCGGTCGCTACGCGGTCTTCGCCCGCACCGCCGTCGGCGGGTTCTCGGGCCAGATCGGCACCGGCGACGCCGTCGTCGAGATCTGGAACGGTATGCCGTTCCTGACCCCGCTGTGGAGCCGGCGGCCCCGCGTCGTCTTCCTGCACCACGTCCACGCGGAGATGTGGCAGATGGTGCTGTCGCCCCGACTGGCCGGCGTCGGCAATGCGCTCGAGCAGCGCATCGCCCCGCCCCTGTACCGGTCGACATCGATCGTGACGCTGTCGGAGTCGTCCAAGGCCGAGATGGTGGACCGCCTCCGCTTCTCGCCGGGCCAGGTGCGGGTCGCGCCGCCCGGCATCGACCAGCGCTTCACCCCCTTCGGCGCCAAGGAACCGACGCCGCTCATCGTGGCCGTCGGCCGGTTGGTGCCCGTCAAGCGCTTCGACCTGCTCGTCGATGCCCTGGTGCGTATCCGCTCCGAACACCCCACGCTGCGGGCGGTCATCGTCGGTGAGGGCTACGAGCGCATCGCCCTCGAGGAGCAGATCCGGGCGGCGGACGCCGAGGAGTGGCTGAGCCTGCCGGGCCGCCTCGACGACACCGCGTTGGTCGACCTCTACCGGCGGGCCTGGATGGTCGCCTCCACGTCATTGCCGCGAGGGGTGGGGGATGACACTCACCGAGGCCGCCGCTTGCGGCACGCCGGCCGTGGCGACGCGCATCGCCGGGCACAGCGACGCCGTCGACGACGAGGTGTCGGGACTGCTCGTCGACTCGATGGACGAGCTCGTCACCGCCGCCGGGCGGTTGATCGACGACGCCATGCTGCGGCGGCGCCTGAGCCTCGGCGCCACCCGCCAGGCCGAGCGCTTCACCTGGGGGGCGACCGCCGCGCTCACCTTCGACGCGTTGTCCGACGCCGTCGGGAGGTCGCGCCACCGCCGATGAGCGGTGTCGGGTCCGCCGTCGTACCCGCGCTGCCGGACGCGACGGAGCGCGCGGGGGAGAGCGGCGCACCGGCCCGGGCCACGCCCCGCTTTCCGGCGTTCGACGGGCTGCGGGCCATCGCGGCCATCACGGTCCTCGGGGTGCACAGCGCCTTCGTCTCGGGACTGACCCCGCGCGACCCGGCGGTCGGGATCTACACGGCCCGCCTCGAAGCGGGCGTGGCGGTGTTCTTCCTCATCTCGGGGTTCCTGCTCTACCGCCCGTTCGTCGTGGCCCACCTGCCGCGGCGCCCCCAAGCCGGCCACCGGCTCCTTCTGGCTGCGCCGCATCCTGCGCATCGTGCCCGCCTACTGGGTGGCGCTCACGGCCTCGCTCCTCATCCTCGGGACGGCCACCATCGGTCCCGGTGGGTGGCGGGCCTACCTGTCGCACTACCTCTTCGCGCAGATCTACTTCCCCGACCAGCGGCTGCACGGCCTCACCCAGGCCTGGACGTTGTGCGTCGAGATGAGCTTCTACCTCGCGCTCCCGCTCTACGCGGCGGCGATCGGGGCCCGGCGAGCGCGGCGCGATCCGGGGCAGCGGCTGCGGGCCGAGTCGCTCGGGCTGCTGGCGCTGGTGATCATCAGCGTGGTCTGGCGGCTCTTCGTCTACGCGCACCCGCACGGTCCCAACTCGCTGTCGGCCGCCATGGCCGTGTGGCTGCCGGCGGAGCTCGACCTCTTCGCCCTCGGCATGGGCCTCGCCGTGCTGAGCGCCTGGGGCCGGGAGCGGGGGGAGCCCCGGTGGCTCTCGCACGCGGCGCTACCGTGGGCCAGCTGGGCCCTGGCTGGCGTCACCTTCTTCGGGATCGCGCACCTGGGCACGCCGATCCTGCCCGACTACGTGCAGAGCGACCTCGACCTCGCCCGCCAGACCCTCTACGGACTCTTCGCCCTGTTCCTCCTCCTGCCCGCCGTGTTCGGTCCGCAGGACCGGGGCCTCGTGCGCCGGTTCCTGCGCTGCTGGCCGATGGCCTCTCTCGGCGTCATCTCCTACGGCATCTATCTGTGGCACCAGACCTGGATCGACGAGACCCTGGCCCGCCTCGGGCCGCACTCGCTGTTCAACCTCGAGTTCTGGGCCCTGTTCTTCGGCGTGCTCGGCGCCTCGGTCGCCGCCGCCACGCTCTCCTATTTCGTGGTCGAGCGACCGGCGCTGCGCCTGAAGCGCCGCTTCACCTGGTGGCGGCCGAGCGGCGCGCACCGCCGGCCCCGCACGAGGAGGCTTCAGCCGGCGCGGCCCGCCTCACCCGGTTGACGTTCGCCCGGCTGCGACGTCAGGCGGGGTCGCCCCTCGGTGCGTCCTCGATCTCTTCGCCTGCGGAGGGCTTCTCGTCCCCCGGCGCCGCCGCGCTCTGGGCGCCGGTGTCGGGCGCCGGCTCCGCCGCGGCCGCGTCGTCGTCGGCGGCGGGGAGGACGATCGCGGTCTCGCCCGGGCCCTCGTCGGGGTGGGCTGCCGCGAGGACCCGCTCACGGTGGGTGGCGACGTGGACCGTGAGCTCGGGCAGGGGATGATCCGGCGGCTCGATCGGGGACGGCGGTAGGGGTGCGGCCGACGGTTCCTCGGTGAGGGCCGCTCGCCGCCAGGGCCGGGAGCGGGCGACCTCGACGACCGCCCCCGCCAGCAGCAGGCTGAGCGCCATCCAGGCGAGGGTGTTGGCGACGCCGAACCGGCTGGGCCAGCCGATGTCGGGCTTGTAGTGGAACTGGTTCTGCTCGACGGTCACGTAGTCGCCGGCCGCCAGCAGTCCGAAGACGGGCGCCAGCACGAAGAGCAGCCGTGACCGGCGGACGAGCAGGCCGATCAGGACCAGGGCGGCCACGATGGGCGCGGCGATGCGCGCGGTGAGCGCCCCCGCGACCAGTCCGGTCACGACCGGCCAGCCGATGAGCCCGATCCACGACGGCCGTTCCCCGTCGCTCGACAGCGCCGGAGCCAGGCTGGGGACGTCGTCCGGTGCCTCGACGCGCTCCACGACCACCGCCGTGCCGGTCGTCGTGGCGAGCGGCGGGGTCTCCACCTCGCTCTTCGTCCTCCGGCGCCGCCGGCGCCGGGCGAAGCCGCCGACGCGGTCCCAGGCCGCGGGCAGGAAGGACCGGGGCAGGACGACGAGGACGAGGCTGGCGGCCAGGGTGGCGCCCGAGAGGAGCAGCGCGGCGTCGACCACCCGCTGGGGCGTCCAGGTGAGCTGCACGGTGATGGTGTGCGACGACAGCGACCCGCCGATCAGCCAGCCGTTGGCGTAGCCGTCGATGAGCGTGGACGAGCCGAGGGAGGGCCCGCCCTTGACCGACGCCTTCCAGCCCCGGCTCTGGGACTGGCCGAGGACCAGCCAGTAGGGGGCGCCGCGGCCGGCGGCCGACACCGTGAGCTCGGTCCGGCTCTGGTGCAGCACCTTGACGGCCGGGCCCGCGACGCTGATGGGCGGCGGGATCTGCCCCGTCGCCGTCGAGGGCAGCGGGCCACCGCCGGCCGCCGACGAGAGCGACAGCGCGTCGAGCGTGAGGCCGTCCGTTTGGTAGGGGGCGGTGGAGAGCACGTGGGTCCCGGCGCTGAGCGTGATCCCCTTGGCCGAGTTGCCGCAGCCGCCGATCACGAGCCCGTCGCCGTTGAGGGCCGACGCGCTGGTGCCGCTGACCGACACGTCGATCGGGGTTCCGTCGATCGACAGCAGCCCCGACAGACAGCGCGTGGGAACCGTGACCGGGGTGGCGGGGGCGGAGGCCGGCAGGCCGAGCTCGGCCAGGCCGACCGGGAAGGTCTGGGGGCTGCCCGAGTAGTAGTCGCGCTCGTGCAACGTGCGGACGGCGTCGATCGTGATCTTCACCTGCGATCCGGCGAGCGGCGCAAAGGTGATCGGCACGCTGGTCGTCGAGCCCTGGGCCCGGCCTCGACCGTCGGCGATGGCGGGCAACGCGATCCGATCGGACCCGCTCGGGGTGGTGATGGTGATCTCGGTCGGGATGGAGTGGCGGCCGTCGGCCACGATCTGCAGGTCGAGGCGGCTGAGGGTGATCGAGCGGTTCAACGAGTAGGACACCCAGCTCCCCACCTGGTGCCCGAACCCGGGCATCCAGGCGGTGGCGGGGTTGCCGTCGACCGCGGCCTCGGCACTGGCGTTGAGATCGCCCGGGAGGCGGCCCGAGGAGTTGGCGAAGAGGATCTGGGTCCCGCTGCCGGCCGTCGGCGCGACGCTGCGGGTGCCGATCGACGCCAGTGCCGGGCCCGCCGCGGTCCGGCCCAGGAGCTGGTCGATGACCGGGTCGGGGTCGAGTGTCGAGACGCGGGCCGTGCCACCGAGGTTGAAGGTGCGCGCCGTCGGCAGGGTGAAGCTGCGGCTCATGGCCGGCTCGGGATCGGAGCGGGGCGGGACGGCGGGGGCCCGGAGCCGGTTGAGCAGGATCACGAGCTCGTGGGACAGCGACGCGGCGCCGGCCTTGGCCAACAGGTCCGTCGGCAGCCGGAGCGTCTGGGTGACCGGGGCCACCCCCGGGATCGTCACGTCGGCGAACCCGACGCCCGAGTAGCCGTTGTACTCGGTGCGGTTCCCCGAGCTGGTGGCGTCGATGCGGATGGTGAGGGAGGAGAACGTGTGGGCCTCGAAGGAGACGACCTGGCCGGGAGGGTGCCGGGACACGGTCGAGAGGGTCTCGGTGACCGGTGGCCCGTGGTTGAAGGAGAGCGTCACGCGGGTGACGTGGCGGTTGCGGGGTCCCGTCTGGGGCTGCAGCAGGGTGATGTGCGACGCCGTGACCGGCTTGAGCAGCTTCACCGTGAGCCTGGCACCGGTGGCCGGGCTGAATGCCCCCTCGGCCCAGCGCGTGTCGGGGTTGCCGTCGAAGGCGTTGAAGGCACGGTCCTCGGGGGCGTTCGTGATGGGGTTGCCGTAGGCCGAGGCGCGGATGCTCTTCACGCTCGTGAGTGTGGTCACGGTCTGGGTGGCGGACCCGGCACCGGGCACGGCCGGGAGCGAGACCTCGCCGGGCTCGGCCTTGGGCGGGTTCTCGTTGGCCTGCTCGACGTAGCCCACGTTGTCGTTGATCGAGCCCCAGGTGCTCGCCTGGCGCTGGTTGGTGTCGGTCAGCACCAAAACGGCGGCGTCGTTCAGCAGCCCCTTCAGCGCACGGGAGCCCTTGGCGAAGGAGGCGCTGTAGAAGATGGCGGAGTCGGCGTCGAGCAGCCCGGTCGGCGCGGCGTCGACCAGTCCCTGGCCGTCGCCCGCCACGAGCAGCGGAATGCCGGTGGACTCGGCGCGCACGAGCGGCCGCGGGTTGGCCACCGGGAACACCGCCACGGGCGGGGGCAGTGGGGCGCCCGTCGGGATGCCCAGCTGGGTCTCGTCCTGGAGCGGGTAGACGAGGGTCTTGTAGGTCGTGGGCTTGCCGAAGGTCTTCGGCGCGCCGAGACCGGTGGCCGGGTTCGTCAGCTGCAAGTAGAGGGGCTGGGGCCGGGCGGTGTTGAAGCGCTCGTACTGCTCGTCGGACTCGAAGAGGACGTCGCCCGCGCTGAAGAGCTGGGCGATCGGCAAGAGGCTGGCGGGCACGAAGACCCCGTCCTCCACGGACTCGTCGAGGGCTTGGAGCAGGTTGACGCTGGCCGGCTCGCCCTGCGGTACGACCTGGCGGGCCAGGTAGGGGCGGTTGAGGAGGCCGGGCCACACGGGGTCCGTCGTCACGCCGTAGCGGTAGTAGCCGAAGTCCTCGCCCGGGATGCCGAGCACCCGGGTGTCACCCCCGGTCGAGTTGAGGTACTGGGCGGCGTCGGTGACGTAGGCGGGCAGCGTCTCGGGCCGGGCCAGGTTGGTGGCGACGAGCGTGCCCTCCCACAGCGGGGTGAGGTTGGCCAGGATGAGGGCGGCGGCAAGGGCCAGGATCGACCAGCCCACCCAGCGGTTGGAGGCCACCAGCGCGCTGATCCCCGATCCGAGGAGGAGCGCCAGCCCCAGGAGGATGAGGGGGATGACGCGATTCGACGAGCGCATGGCCAGGCCGATCGTCGACTCGGAGCCGGCCGCCTTCAGCACCCGGCCGAGCGGCGAGGGGTCGGCGAACGGGTAGGCCGCCACCGCGATGACGACTCCCGAGACCACCAGCACGACCGAGAACGCCCGGTAGCGCCAGCGGGCCACCGCGCCGACGGCCACGCACAGCGCCGGGACGGCGAAGCTGACCGCGATGATCCAGACGGTCTGGGTGTAGCCGAGCGACGCGGTGGTCCAGGGCTGCAGCTTGTCCTGCCCGTAGAAGTACCAGTAGCCGAGGCCCCGGAGCACCTCGGAGGACAGCGACGTGCTGGTGACCGTCGGGATGGTCTCGGTGAACTTCAAGATGTTGAGGCCGTAGGCCCCCTCGGCCCACAGTCCGGCCGCCCACCACAGCGACACACCCACGCACAGGACGCCGAGGCGCAGCACCGCCCCGACCGCGGCCTTGAGCGTGGCCTCCCGGGTGATGAACACCGCGTAGAGGAGCCAGATGAAGGGGGCCAGGCCCACCAGCAGGATCGACGTGGCGTTCACCCCGCCCACCAGCGCGACGACGATGGCGAAGAGCGCCGGATAGCGCCAACCGCCCCGGCGCACCGCCAGGACGACCAGGCCGACCATCCAGCCGAGGGCCGCCCAGGGCATCAGGATGACCGAGATGCGGCCGATGTAGTCGATGACGAACGGCGTGAAGGTGTACATCAGGGCGGCCGCCACGCAGCCCCAGCGGGAGAGTCCGAGCAGGCGCGCGGCGAACACCACGCCCGTACCGGCGAAGAAGAACAGGCTCCCCATCCAGAAGCGCTGGCCCACCCACATCGGGATGTGCAGCTCCTGGACGATCCAGTAGTACGGACCCATCGGGAAGAGGAAGCCGATGTTCTGGTGGGTCACCGTCCCCGCGCCGACGTCGGGGTCCCACATGGAGATGGCGCTCGAGATGAGCTTGCCCGGATCGAGGTACAGGTACTGCTTGGAGTCCGCCGCGATCATCCCCGGCCGGGTGAAGAAGGACGGGGTGTAGGTCAGTCCCGCCAGGACCACGGTGAAGAGGCCGAGGACCGGGTCGATTCTGTTGAAGCGGCCGATCAGGCGGGACCAGGCCGACGAAGACGGCTGTGAGGAGGCAGCGCTCATCGGGAAAGACCGGTTGGGAGCATATCCAGGTGGGTCCCAGGGTTCGAAGCCGCCCTCGGGGGCCGACCTGCCGGTCGGACCGGCCAGGTTGGCGACGACCCGCGCTCGGGGCCGGCGTCGGGCCTGGGCCCGCCGCGCTCGGACGGAGTGGGTGCGGCGGGGCCTAGTGGCCGATGGCCAGCAGCTCGGTCAGCAGGTCCTCCCAGGGAACGGTGTCCCAGCCCGATTCCCGCCCGACACTCGCCGCGATGGCGGCGGCGTCATCGACCCATTGGATCTCTTTGTCGAACACCGGACCGACCCCATCGCGCTTCATGATCCCGTATTCGGCGCCGAACCAACTGTCCTTCCAGAGCTTGTGCGCTTCCTTCAGAGCGTTGGCGATCTCTCCGAGGTGCGAATGCGACGAGCGTTCGGCCAGGTCCACGGCCCAGCCGGCACAGCGCCACGCCCGGTGGAGATCCCCATGATGGGTGGAGTGCGCCACCGCGTCCGCATGGCCGGCCAGGCGCGCCTTCTCGGCGTCGGGCAGCACGAGATCCAGCTGCTCGACCAGGTACGTGATGATGGGCGATGGACTGGTGACCTCGGACTCGTCGGGCATGCCCGGGAGCCTATCGACGGCCACGGCCCGGAAGAATTGGCCAGGACGGCTTGTCGCAACCCGCCGGTACGATCGTCGTGATGCCCGAATTCGAGGTCGTCTCGCCGTTCCGGCCCGCCGGTGACCAGCCCACGGCGATCGCGGCCCTGGTCGAGGGGGTCCGCCGCGGCGACCGCTTCCAGACGCTGCTCGGGCATCACCGGGAGCGGGAAGACGGCGACGATCGCCTGGACGATCGAGCAGGTGCAGCGGCCGACGCTCGTCATCGCGCCGAACAAGTCGCTCGCCGCCCAGCTGGCCGGGGAGTTCCGCGAGTTCTTCCCCGACAACCGGGTCGAGTACTTCGTCTCGTACTACGACTACTACCAGCCCGAGGCCTACCTGCCGACGACCGACACCTACATCGAGAAGGACTCGTCGATCAACGACGAGATCGACCGGCTCCGCCACTCGACGACCTCGTCGCTGCTCACGCGCCGCGACGTCATCGTCGTCGCCTCGGTCTCGTGCATCTACGGCCTCGGCTCGCCCGAGGAGTACCGCGACCGGATCATCGTCGCTGCGCCGCGGCGAGGAGCACGAGCAGCGGGCGCTCCTGCGCCGGCTGGTCGAGACTGCAGTACGAGCGCAACGACATGAACCTCGTCCGCGGCACGTTCCGGGTCCGCGGCGACACGATCGAGATCCACCCCGCCTACGAGGAGACCGCGCGTGCGGATCGAGCTCTTCGGCGACGAGATCGAGCGGATCGTCCGCTTCGACGCCATGACCGGCGAGCTGCGCGGCGAGCTGGAGGAGCTGCGTCATCTTCCCGGCGACCCACTACGTGGCCGGCGACGACACGGATGCCAGCGGGCCATCGCCTCGATCGAGGTCGAGCTCGGCGAGCGGCTGCCGGAGCTCGAGGGCGAGCACAAGCTGCTCGAGGCCCAGCGGCTGCGGATGCGCACCGAGCACGACCTCGAGATGCTGGCCGAGATCGGCATCTGCTCGGGCATCGAGAACTACAGCCGCCACCTCGACGGCCGGCGCGCCGGGCGAGCCGCCGTTCACGCTGCTCGACTACTTCCCGAAGGACTGGCTGCTCGTCCTCGACGAGAGCCACGTCGCGGTGCCCGCAGCTGCACGGCCAGTACGCCGGCGACCGCTCGCGGAAGGAGGTGCTCGTCGAGCACGGCTTCCGCCTGCCCTCGGCGATCGACAACCGGCCGCTGCGCTTCGAGGAGCTCGACGAGCGCATCAACCAGTGCATCTTCATGTCGGCGACGCCGTCGCCCTACGAGATCGAGCGTCTCGGCCCAGGTCGTCGAGCAGATCGTCCGCCCGACCGGGCTCGTCGACCCCGAGGTCGTCGTCAAGCCGACGAAGGGCCAGATCGACGACCTGATCGCCGAGATCGACGACGCCGTGAGCCAGCGGCGGCGAGCGGGTGCTGGTCACGACGCTGACGAAGAAGATGGCCGAGGACCTCTCCGACTACCTCCTCGAGTCGGGGCTGCGGGTCCGCTACCTGCACTCCAACATCGACACGATCGAGCGCATCGAGATCCTCCGCGACCTGCGCCTCGGCGAGTTCGACGTGCTCGTCGGGATCAACCTGCTGCGCGAGGGCCTCGACCTCCCCGAGGTCTCGCTCGTCGCGATCCTCGACGCCGACAAGGAGGGCTTCCTGCGCTCGGCGACCTCGCTGATCCAGACGATGGGCCGGGCCGCGCGCAACGTCGCCGGGAGGGTGGTCCTCTACGCCGACGCCATCACCGACTCGATGCGCGAGGCGATGTCGATGACCGAGCGGCGCCGGGCGCGCCAGATCGCCTACAACCTCGAGCACGGCATCGACCCGCAGACGATCCGCAAGGCGGTCACCGACCTCGTCGCGCAGTTCCGGGGCGCGACGGGGTCGTCGCGGAGCGCCAAGCGCAGCCGGGCCGAGGTGCGGTCACGCCACGGGGCGCAGGCACTGCGGGCCGGCGGGCCGGGCTGTCGACGAGCCGGGGCGCCGTTCCCGAGAGCGTCGGCGAGCTGCCCGCCGAGGAGCTGACGCGCCTCATCGACGACGCTCGAGGCCGAGATGCGCCGGGCCGCGGCGGAGCTGCGCTTCGAGGAGGCCGCCCTGCTGCGCGACGAGCTGGTCGGACCTCGCGTTCGAGCGGTCAGGCGGTCTGAACTAGACCGTCTGGCCTGTCGCGACCCTCCGGTAACCTCCGACCGTGTCCGACCTTCGTCATTCGCGGGGCCCGCGAGCACAACCTGAAGAACGTCTCCCTCGAGCTGCCGCGCGACCGGCTGATCGTCTTCACCGGCCTCTCGGGCTCGGGGAAGTCCTCGCTCGCGTTCGACACCATCTACGCCGAGGGCCAGCGCCGCTACGTCGAGTCGCTCTCGTCCTACGCCCGGCAGTTCCTCGGCCAGATGGACAAGCCCGACGTCGACTTCATCGAGGGCCTCTCGCCGGCGATCTCGATCGACCAGAAGTCCGCCTCGCGCAACCCGCGCTCGACGGTCGGCACGGTCACCGAGGTCTACGACTACCTGCGCCTGCTCTACGCCCGGATCGGGCGGCCGCACTGCCCGAACTGCGGCCGCCCCGTCGACCCGCCAGACGCCCCAGCAGATCGTCGACCGGGTCATGGAGCTGCCCGAGGGGACCCGGTTCCACGTCCTCGCGCCGGTGGTGCGGGGCCGCAAGGGGGAGTACGAGCGCGCTGCTCGAGGAGCTCGCCCGCCAGGGCTTCGCCCGGGTCCGGGTCGACGGGGTGATCCTCGAGCTGGCCGACCGCCGAGCAGCTGACGCTCGCCCGCTACGAGCAGCACACGATCGAGGTCGTGGTCGACCGCCTGGTGCGCCGCGACGGCATCGCGCGCCGCCTGACCGAGTCGATCGAGACGGCGCTGCGCCTGACCGGGGGACGGCGGAGGTGCTGGTCCAAGGCGACGGGAAACGGCCGAAGGTGGCGGTGGTCGAATCCGGGACCGGTGACGCCGAGGAGACGGGGACGGCGGGCCCGACGACGGGGACGAGGTGCTCACCTTCACCCAGCACCTCGCCTGCACCCACTGCGGGCTCAGCTTCGAGGAGCTCGCGCCGCGCAGCTTCTCCTTCAACTCGCCCTACGGCGCCTGCCCGACCTGTGTCGGGCTCGGCACCCGCTTCGAGGTCGACCCCGAGCTCGTCGTGCCCGACCCGAGCCTCGCCTCGACGACGGTGCGATCGCGCCCTGGGCCGGCGCGCGGAGCGAGTACTTCAGCGGGATCCTGCGCGGCCTCGCCGACGCTCGGCGGGTTCTCGGTCGACCACGCCGTGGTCCAAGCTGCCGCCAAGGACCGCAAGCTCGTGCTCTACGGCTCGGGCGACGAAGCCCGTCCACGTGCAGTACCGCAACCGCTACGGCCGGACCCGCAACTACCACTCCAGTACGAGGGCGTCATGCCCTGGCTGACAGCGGCGCCACACCGAGGCCGAGTCGGACTGCGAGCGCGAGCAGGTCGAGGGCTACATGCGCGAGGTGCGACTGCGCGGACTGCGGCGGCGCTCGCCTCAAGCCCGAGACCCTGGCCGTGACCGTCGGCGGGCTGAACATCTCCGAGCTGTGCCGGCTCTCGATCGTCCGGGCCGTCGAAGCGCATCGGCGGCCTCGAGCTGACCGAGCGCGAGCACCTGATCGCCGAGCGGGTGCTGAAGGAGATCCGCGCGCGGCTGCAGTTCCTGGTCGACGTCGGGCTCGACTACCTCACGCTCGACCGCTCGGCCGCCACGCTGCGGGCGGCGAGGCGCAGCGGATCCGGCTGGCCAGCCAGATCGGGAGCGGCCTCGTCGGCGTGCTCTACGTGCTCGACGAGCCGTCGATCGGCCTGCACCAGCGCGACAACCAGCAGCTGATCGAGACCCTGATGCGCCTGCGCGATCTCGGCAACACGGTGATCGTCGTCGAGCACGACGAGGAGACGATCCGGGTCGCCGACCACGTCGTCGACATCGGTCCGGGGGCCGGCGAGCACGGGGGCGAGATCGTCCACGCCGGCCCGGTCCTCGGCCGAAGGGCCTGATCGCCAACAAGGAGTCGATCACCGGGCAGTACCTGGCTCGGGCGCGGCGCATCGAGGTGCCCGACCGGCGCGCGAGCCCGGCAACGGCGAGACCGTCGTGGTCCGCGGCGCCCGCGAGCACAACCTCGACGACATCGACGTCGCCTTCCCGCTCGGCTGCCTCGTCGGCGGTGACCGGGGTGTCCGGCTCGGGCAAGTCGACGCTCGTCAACGACATCCTGCTGCGGGCGCTCGCCCAGGCGCTGCACCGGGCCAAGCCGCTGCCCGGGCGCCATCGACAAGGTCACCGGCCTGAGCACCTCGACAAGGTGGTCGACATCGACCAGGCGCCGATCGGGCGGACGCCCCGCTCGAACCCGGCGACCTACACCGGGGTCTTCGACCACGTCCGGCGGCTCTTCAGCCAGACGCCCGAGGCCAAGGTGCGCGGCTACCAGCCCGGGCGCTTCTCCTTCAACGTCGCGGGCGGCCGCTGCGAGGCCTGCGCGGGCGACGGGACGATCAAGATCGAGATGCACTTCCTGCCCGACGTCTACGTGCCCTGCGAGATCTGCAACGGCGCGCGCTACAACCGCGACACCCTCGAGGTGACGTTCCGCGGCAAGACCATCGCCGACGTGCTCGACCTGTCGTGCGAGGAGGGGCTCGTGGCTTCTTCGCCAACCAGCCGCCGATCGCCCGGCACCTCCAGACCCTGGTCGACGTCGGGCTCGGCTACATCCGGCTCGGCCAGCCGGCGCCGACGCTCTCGGGCGGTGAGGCCCAGCGCGTGAAGCTGGCGTGCGAGCTCAGCCGCCGACCGACCGGGCACACCCTCTACGTCCTCGACGAGCCGACGACCGGGCTGCACTTCGAGGACGTCCGGCGACTGCTCGAGGTGCTCGGCGCCTGGTCGACCAGGGCAACACCGTGGTCGTCATCGAGCACAACCTCGACGTGATCAAGTCGGCGGACTGGGTCATCGACCTCGGGCCCGAGGGCGGCGACCGCGGCGGCAGGGTGGTCGCCGAGGGGACGCCCGAGCAGGTGGCCAAGACGCCGGAGAGCTACACCGGCGTGGTGCTGCGCGGCGTGCTGCGCGCCGAGGAACCGGCGGCCTGACCGCCGCGCCGACCCGGCGCGGCCGCACCGGGTACGGTGCCGACGACGTGCCCCCCTTCGACCCGCGGCAGGTGTTCCGGCGTCGGCTGACCGACCCCATCGAGCAGCTGGCTCAGGCCGTGGCCGAGCGGGTGGTGCAGCTGATCGTCGCCGCGATCGACGTCAACGGGGTCCTCGAGCGGGTCGACCTCGAGGCGATCCTGGCGCGGGTCGACGTCAACGAGTTGGTCGAACGCGTCGACGTGGACGAGATCGTCCGCCGGGTGGATGTCGAGCAGATCGTCGAACGGATGGACGTCGAGCGGATCGTCGAGCGGGTCGACGTCGAGAGGATCGTGGCCCGGGTGGACGTGGAGGCGCTCGTCGCCCGCATCGACATCGAGCAGCTGATCCAGCGGATCGACATCAACCGCCTGGTGGGCCAGATCGACGTCTCGAAACTGGTCAGCCAGACGGACCTGGGCCGGGTGCTCGCCGCCTCGACGACGGGCGTGGTGACCGGCGTGCTCGATCTGGTGCGGAGCCACGTCGCCGGGCTCGACCAGTGGGTGGAGCGGGTGACGACCGCCGTGTTCCACGGCCGCACCGGCCGCCCGCCGGGCCCGGGCTGGCCGGCCGAGTCGACGGAGCCGTCGTGGCGGAGCGGCCCCGTCACGAGCGGAACCTCGCACTGCAGGGCCGCTACGCCGGCCCGTTCTCCCGGCTGGCCGCCGCCGCGCGCCGACTTCGGGGCCAGCATCGGGATCTTCAACGTGGTGTTGGCCGCCGTCTCCTTCGCCTGGCGGGTCGTCACGGGCCACGACGTGTCCTTCTCGCACCACCCGGCCGTGGTCGATCCGCTGCTCGGCGTCTGGGCGTTCCTCTACCTCGCCTACCCGTGGGCGCTGAGCGGCAAGTCGCTCGGGATGGCGGTCCTCGGCATCCGGGTGGTCACGCCGAGCGGCGGCTCCATCTCCGCCCGCCAGGCGGTGGTCCGCGCGCTGGTGCTGCCGTTCAGCGTGGCGCTGGCGCCGTTCGCCCTGTCCGGTGTGGTCTTCCAGCGCGAGCGCCGGGCGCTCCACGACTTCGCGGCGGGCACCGTGGTCATCTACGCCTGGAACGCCCGCGCCGCCCAGCTCCGGGCCTTCGCCGGGACGGCGGGCGCCCCCGCCGCCTGAGGCGGCTCAGGTCGTCGTCAGCATCCGGTCCAGCGCGACGCGGGCCCAGCGGGCGATCTCGGGGTCGACGGTGATGCGGTTCCGCACCTCGCCGTCGACCAGGCCCTCGAGGATCCAGGCCAGGTGCGGCGCGTCGATGCGGAACATGGTCGAGCACGGGCAGACCAGCGGGTCGAGGCACACGACGGTCTTGTCGGGGTGCTCGTCGCCCAGGCGCTTGACCAGATGGATCTCGGTGGCGACGCCGATGACCGAGCCGGCCGGCGCGCCCTCGACGGCGCGGATGATGGCGTCGGTCGAGCCGACCTCGTCGGCCAGCTCCACCACGTCGTGCGCGCACTCGGGGTGGACGAGGACGATGCCCGTCGGGGTGCTCCTCGCGGAAGGCCGCGACGTGGGCGGGGCGGAAGCGCTGGTGCACCGAGCAGTGGCCCTTCCAGAGCAGCAGGGTCACCGCCTTCACGTCGGTGTCCTCGAGGCCGCCGAGCGTGCCGGCGCGGGTCCCAGACCGCCATGTCGCCGGCGCCGTAGCCGAGCTGGAAGCCGGTGTTGCGCCCGAGGTGCTGGTCGGGGAAGAAGAGGACCTTGTCGCCGCGCGGCGCCAGGCCCTCGTCGCTGCGGTCGCCGAGCGCCCAGCGCAGGACGGCCCGGGCGTTCGACGAGGTGCACACCGCGCCGCCGTGCCGGCCGACGAAGGCCTTGAGGGCGGCCGACGAGTTCATGTAGGTGATCGGCACGATGCGCTCGACGTCGGTGACCCGGCCGAGCGCCTCCCAGGCCTCCTCGACCGCGTCGATGTCGGCCATGTCGGCCATCGAGCAGCCGGCGTTCAGGTCGGGGAGCAGCACCTGCTGGTGCTCGCCGGTCAGGATGTCGGCCGACTCGGCCATGAAGTGGACGCCGCAGAACACGATGTACTCGGCGTCGCCTCGCTCGGCGGCGATCCGCGAGAGCCCGAAGGAGTCGCCCCGGGCGTCCGCCCAGCGCATCACCTCGTCGCGCTGGTAGTGGTGGCCGAGGATCAGGAGCCGGGGGCCCAGCCGTTCCTTGGCGAGCGCCGATCCACTCGGCCAGTTGCGCTCGGTCGCGCGCCGCGTGTAGCGCTCCGCTAGGGCGCCCTGCAGCCGGATCATGCTGTACCCCCTCGGTGGGGAAGGCTCTGATGTGGCCGGCGGGGACAGCCTGGTCGCCCATCCGCGGGGTTGTCGGCCTCAGAGCACGTATGTAGCCGGGATACCAGGCCGGCAGACCCCCAGTGTAGGTGCTCGCCTGCGGCGCGACCTCTCTGGGCCCGACGGGCTTCGGGCCCGAGCGCACGGTGAGCGGGGCCGGGGCGCGAAAATGTGGGCGATGCAGACGAGGCCGCCCACCGGCACCATCCCCGACGCGCCGGGCTCCTACCAGTTCCTCGACCGCGAGGGCCGGGTCCTCTACGTGGGCAAGGCCAAGTCGCTGCGCCACCGCCTGCCCAACTACTGGGCCGACCCGGCTCGCCCCCCGCACGGCCCAGATGATGGCCCTGGCCGATCGCGTGGAGTGGGTCACCGTCGACACCGAGGTCGACGCGCTCATCCTCGAGCACTCCCTGATCCAGACCCACCAGCCGCGCTTCAACGTCCGGCTGAAGGACGACAAGAGCTACCCGTGGCTGGCCGTCACGGTGAGCGACGAGTGGCCCCGTCCCGTCGTCTTCCGCGGCAAGAAGCGCAAGGGGGTCCGCTACTTCGGCCCCTACGGCCACGTCGGGGCGCTCCGCGAGACGCTCGACCTCCTGCTGCGCAGCTTCCCGATCCGCACCTGCTCGGACGCCAAGTTCGCCCGGCACCACCGGCTCGGGCGGCCCGTGCCTCCTCTACGACATCGAGCGCTGCTCGGGCCCGTGCGTCGGGAGCCGTCGACGCCGAGCGCTACGGCCAGCTGGTCGAGGAGCTGATGCGCTTCTTGTCGGGCGAGACCGCGCCCGTGCTGGCGCGGCTCACGACCGAGATGCAGGAGGCCGCCGACGCGCTCGAGTACGAGCAGGCGGCGCGGCTGCGCGACCGGCTGAGCGCGGTGCGCAAGGCGGCCGAGACCCAGCAGATGGTCTCGGAGCGCCCCGAGGACCTCGACGTCGTCGGGATCGCCGAGGACGAGCTCGAGGCGGCGGTCCAGGTGTTCTACGTCCGCCGGGGCCGGGTCGTCGGGCGCAAGGGCTTCGTCGCCGACAAGGTGGAGGACCTCACGCGGCCCCAGCTGGTCGGCCGGGTGCTCGAGGAGCTCTACGGCGCGCCCGGGGCCGAGGTCCCGCGGCGCGTGCTGGTGCCCGAGATGCCCGACGACGTCGACGTGCACACCGCCTGGCTCACCGGGCTGCGCGGCGGCCCGGTGCAGCTGGCCGTCCCGCTGCGCGGCGACAAGCGGGCGCTGCACCAGACGGTGACCCGCAACGCGACCGAGGACCTGGCGCGTCACCGGCTGAAGCGCGCCGGCGACCACAACGCCCGCGCCCGGGCCCTGACCGAGCTGCAATCGGCGCTCGGCCTGCACCAGGCGCCGCTGCGCATCGAGTGCTTCGACATGAGCCACCTGCAGGGGACCGAACTACGTGGGGTCGATGGTGGTGTTCGAGGACGGGTTGGCCAAGAAGTCCGACTACCGCCGGTTCAAGGTCAACAGCGTGCCGGGCAACGACGACTACGCGGCCATGGAGGAGGTGCTGCGCCGGCGCCTCCTCAACCTGCTGGCCGAGCGGGAGCGCCCCGTCGTCGAGCCCGTCGACGAGGAGCTGGCGCGACGACATCGGCCGCCGCCGGGCCGCCGGCCGCCGCCGCTTCGCCTACTCGCCCCAGCTGCTCGTGCTCGACGGCGGCAAGGGGCAGCTCGGGGTCGGGATCCGGGTCCTCGAAGAGCTGGGGCTCAGCGGCGAGATCGAGTTGGCGTCGTTGGCCAAGCAGTTCGAGGAGGTGTTCCGCCCGGGCCTGAGCGAACCCATCCGCATCCCGCGCGGCTCCGAGGCCCTCTACCTCTTGCAGCGGGTCCGCGACGAGGCCCACCGCTTCGCCATCACCTTCCACCGGGAGCGACGGGGCAAGAGCATGACGGCGAGCGTGCTCGAGGGGATTCCCGGCCTCGGCCCGACCCGCCGCAAGCGGCTGCTCACCCACATGGGGAGCCTCAAGGCGCTGCGCGGCGCCTCGCTCGAGGAGCTGCGCGCGCTCGGCTGGCTGCCCGGCCCCGGTCGCCGACGCGGTCTTCAGCCAGCTGCACCTCGGCGGCGCTCCCGCCGCCCGGCCCCGGTCGCTCGAGCGCCGAGGGACCGCGTCGCTCGGGAGCGGTTGGGCCAGACTAGGCAGGCGATGAGCGAATTCCTGGTGGTGGCCGGGATGTCGGGGGCGGGGCGTTCGACGGCGGCCGCCACCCTGGAGGACATCGGCTGGTTCGTCATCGACAACCTGCCGCCGTCGCTCATCCCGAAGGTGGCCGAACTGGTGGGTGTGCCCGGGTCGGAGACCGAGCGGGTGGCGCTCGTCATCGGCCGGGGCGGCGGCGAGCAGCACGAGGACGTGCTCCCGGTCCTCGAATCGCTGGCCAAGGCCCGCCACCGCGTGACGCGTCCTGTTCCTCGACGCCCCCGACGACGTCCTGATCCGCCGCTTCGAGGGCACCCGCCGGCGCCACCCCCTGGCCGCCCGCGGCGTCGAGGAGTCGATCACCGACGAGCGGCGGCTGCTCGAGGTGCTGCGCGGGCGGGCCGACGTCGTGATCGACACCGGCGAGCTGAACTCCAACCAGCTGCGGGCGCGCATCCGCGAGTTGTTCAGCGGCGACGACGGCACCTTCTCGATGCAGACCTCGGTCGTGTCGTTCGGCTACAAGCACGGCATCCCGCTCGACGTCGACCTCGTGTTCGACTGCCGCTTCCTGCCCAACCCCTACTGGGTCGAGGAGCTGCGACACCTGAGCGGCCTCGACGAGCCCGTGCGTGACTTCGTGCTCGGCCAACCCGAGACCCAGGCGTTCCTGGAGAAGGTGGGGGACCTCCTGGCCATGCTGGTGCCGGCGTTCGGGCGCGAGGGGAAGTCCTATCTGACGGTCGCCCTCGGCTGCACCGGGGGGCGACACCGCTCCGTGGTGCTGGCCGAGGAGCTGCGGGGTCGCCTGGCCGCGACCGGCGTCTCGAGCAGCGTCTTTCACCGGGACATCGACCGGTGAGCGGGGAGCGGGGACGCCCGCGTCGAGCCCGCCCACGGTCGTGGCGATCGGCGGCGGCCACGGCACGGCGGTCACGCTGCGCGCGGTGCGCCAGTACTGCGGAGCGGTCACCGCCGTCGTCTCGGTGGCCGACGACGGGGGATCGAGCGGTCGCCTGCGCGAGTTGCTCGACGTCGTCGCGCTGGGCGACATGCGCAAGTGCCTGGTGGCGCTGGCGGCCCCGGGGTCGGTGCTGGCCCGCGCCTTCGAGCGGCGCTTCGACGAGGGCGAGCTGGCCGGCCACGCGCTGGGCAACCTCATCCTGGCCGGCCTGGTGGGGGCGACCGGCGACCTGGTGACCGGGGTCGAGGCCGCCGCCCGGCTCCTCGGGGCCGTCGGCTCGGTGCTGCCGGCCACGACCGAGCCGGTGGTCTTGAAGGCCGACGCCGAGGACGGGGAGGTGGCCGGCCAGGTCGCCGTCTCCCTGGCGGGGCGCATCCGGAGCATCTCGCTCGTCCCGAGCGACGCCGCCCCGCCCCCCGAGGTCGCCGTGGCCGTCCGGGGGGCGGACCAGGTGGTGATCGGCCCGGGATCCCTGTTCACGAGCGTGCTGGCCGCCGCCGCCGTGCCTGAGGTGGCCGCCGCCATCGCCGCCAGCCCGGCCCAGCGGGTCTTCGTCTGCAACCTGCGGCCCCAGCTGCCCGAGACCGCCGGCTACGACGTGGGGCGCCATCTGGACGCCCTGGCCGACCACGGGGTGATGGTCGACGTGGTGCTCTGCGACACCAGCCGGGGGATGGCGCTCGGCCGGATCCGGGTCCCGGTCGTGGACCGGCCCCTGGCGGGTCCCAACGGCCTGGTCCACGATCCTGGCAAACTGGCGGCCGCACTGTCGGATCTGCTGCGATGAGCGGGCGATTCGGTGACAAAAGGGCTCGACGGGGTATCCGTCGAGAGGAGCGTGGTCCGTTGCTCGACGAAGGACACAGGGCATGACGGTGCGGGTCGGCGTCAACGGCTTCGGCCGGATCGGCCGCAACTTCCTGCGGGCCGTGCTGGCGCGCGACGCCGACGTCGAGGTGGTCGCCGTCAACGACCTCCTCTCGCCGGAGGTCAACGCGCAGCTCCTGCGGTTCGATTCCACGCACGGCATCTTGCCGGTGCCGGTCGGCATCGAGGACAGCGACCTCGTCGTCGGCGACCGGCGCATCGCCGTGCTGGCCGAGCGCGACCCGGCGGCGCTGCCGTGGGGCGACCTCGGCGTGGAGATCGTCATCGAGTCGACCGGCCGGTTCAAGAGCCACGCCGACGCGGCCCTCCACATCAAGGCGGGCGCGGAGCGGGTGATCATCTCGGCGGCGATCAAGGACGCCGACGCCGTCTTCGTCGTCGGCGTGAACGACGGCGACTACGACCCCGTGCACCACCGGGTGGTGTCCAACGCGTCGTGCACGACGAACTGCTTCGTGCCGATGGCCAAGGTCCTCGACGACGCGTTCGGGATCGTGAGCGGCCTCATGACGACGGTGCACGCCTACACCAACGACCAGAACCTGCTGGACCTGCCCGCCACCGACCTGCGCCGGGCTCGGGCGGCGGCAGTCAACATCGTGCCGACCAGCACGGGGGCGGCACGGGCGACCGGCCTGGTGCTCAAGGCCATGCAGGGCCGGCTCGACGGGACGGCCCTGCGGGTCCCGGTGGTCGACGGGTCCATCACCGACTTCACCGCGGTGGTGCGGGGCCAGGTCCAAGTCGCGGACGTCAACCGGGCCTTCGCGACCGCCGCCCAGGTTCCCCCACTCAACCGGGTCCTCGTCTACAGCGAGGACCCGCTCGTGTCTTCGGACATCATCGGCAACCCCGCCTCGTGCACCTTCGACGCCGGCTTGACCATGGTCCAGCCGATCGACGCGGCCACGACGCTGGTCAAGGCCCAGGGCTGGTACGACAACGAGTGGGGCTACTCCAACCGCCTGGTCGACCTGGTCGAGATCATGGGCGCCGCCCGGTGACCAGACGCATCGGTTCGCCGCTCATCGGGGTGCCCCTCTTGGAGGACCTGGGGGCCCTCGACGGCGCGGCCGTCCTCGTGCGGACCGACTTCAACGTCCCCGTCGAGGCCGACGCCGACGGTTCCTGCCACGTCGTGGACGACTTCCGGATCCGCACCGCCCTGCCGACGATCGAATGGCTGCAGCGGCGCGGGGCCCGCGTCACGGCCGCCTCCCACCTCGGGCGCCCGACCAAGGACGGGCCCGAGCGCTGCTCGATGGAGCCCGTCCGCCGGGCGCTGCGCATCCTCGCCCCCGACGTCGCCCTGCTCGAGAACCTGCGGTTCGATCCGGGCGAGGAGGCCAACGACCCCGCGTTCGTCGACCGCCTGGTGCGGGGCTTCGACGCCTACGTGAACGAGGCCTTCGGCGTCGCCCATCGGGCGCACGCCTCGCTGGTCGGCCCCCCGACGCCGCCTGCCGAGCGCGGCGGGCATCCGGCTGGCCGAGGAGGTCGACGTGCTGGGCGGCCTGCTCGTCAACCCGGCGCGGCCCTTCGTGGCGGTCGTCGGCGGCGGCAAGGTCCACGACAAGCTGGGCGTGCTCCGCTCGCTGGCCGACAAGGCCGACGTCCTGCTCATCGGGGGCGCCATGGCCTTCACCTTCTTCGCCGCCATGGGCCGCGAGGTGGGGGCGTCGCTGCTCGACGCCGAGCACATCGAGTCCTGCGCGCGAGCTGCTGGCCGAGCACTCGAACATCGTGCTGCCGAGCGACGTGCTGGCCCTCGAGCCCGGGGGGGTGTTCGGGTCGAGCCCGCCGGCCGTCGGGCCGAGGAGCGACACCAAGGTCGTCGGCCAGGAGCTCCCCTACGGCTGGAAGGGCCTCGACATCGGCCCCGACACCGCCGACGCGTTCGCGGCGACCATCGGGACCGCCCGCACCGTGTTCTGGAACGGCCCGCTCGGTGCCATCGAGGACGACCGGTTCGCGTCGGGGACCCGGCGCCTGGCCGAGGCCGTGGCCGCCTGCGCCGGTTACACGATCGTCGGCGGCGGCGACAGCGCCATGGTCGTCGACACCCTGGGCCTGGCCGACCGCATCGACTTCGTCTCGACCGGTGGGGGAGCGTCGCTGGCGCTCATCGAGAACGGTGACCTCCCGGCGCTCGCCGCACTGCGGGCGGCCCCCAACGCTCCCGCGCTCGAAGCGCCCCCGGCGCTAGCGCCGGTGTCGAGTCCCGAGCCCGCCGCCCAGGGCCGCCCCGCCAAACGGTCGCGTCCGGCCCCGCCGGCGCGTCGGCCGCTCGTGAGCGGCAACTGGAAGATGCACCACGACCACATGGCCGCGCTCCACCTCGTGCGCGACCTGGGCCTGCGGCTGAGCGCGGCCGAGGCGGCCACGGTCGAGGTGGCGGTGCACCCCCCCTTCAGCGACCTGCGCTCGGTGCAGGTGCTGGTCGAGGGGGACGACGTGCCGATCTCGCTCGGGGCCCAGCACTGCAGCGACCAGGACGAGGGGGCGCTCACCGGCGAGGTGAGCCCACCCATGCTGGCCCGCCTGGGGGTGCGCTACGTGCTGGTCGGCCACTCCGAGCGGCGCCGTCTCTTCGCCATGACCGACGAGCTGGTGGCCTCCACCCTGCGGGCGGTGCTGCGCCACTCCATGACCCCCATCTGCTGTGTGGGGGAGACCGAGGAGGAGCGCGACCTCGGCCGGACCGAGCAGCGCCTGCGGGACCAGGTCCAGGCCGCGTTGGGGGGCCTCGACGGGACCACGCTGGGCTCGCTCGTCATCGCCTACGAGCCCCTGTGGGCCATCGGCACGGGGCGGGCCGCCACAGCGGTCGACGCCGAGGACGCCTGCGTGTTCATCCGCCGGGTGGTCGCAGAGCTGGGCGGGGCCGAGGCGGCCGCCGGGGTCCGGATCCAGTACGGGGGGTCCGTCAGCGCCGAGAACGCCGCCGACCTGGTGGCCGAGCCGGACATCGACGGGCTGCTGGTCGGGGGGGCCAGCCTGGAGGCGGGCCCCTTCCGCGACATCATCGGGGCGGTGGACGGCTGCTACCGTTCCCTAGCCACATGAGCTGACCGCGCGCCCGGGCAGCGGCGACACAGGTGAAGGAGCGTGCAGGTGCTGACGACCGTCTACGTGGTGCTGGAGATCATCACCGCGCTGTCGTTGATCTTCCTCATCCTCATGCACAGCGGCAAGGGCGGCGGGCTCTCCGACATGTTCGGCGGGGGGGTCGGCGCCGCCGCCGCCGGTTCGACGGCGGTGGAGAAGAACCTGGACCGCATCACGGTCACCGTGGCCGTCATCTTCGCCCTCACCTCCCTCACGCTGGATCTCCGGCTGCAGTGAGCCACCGGGGCCGCCCCGCAGGGCGGCACCGGGCGGGATGGGTCGGCGCGGCGAGCCTGATGGTCGTGCTGACGCTGTCGGCCTGCGGGTCGGGCGGCGGCGCCCCGACGACGCCGAGCGTCACCTACGTTCCGGCCGTGGGCGGCACGCTCACCATCGGGATCGACCAGCAGCCGGCGGGTTGCAACCCCAACACGGCCGCCGGCAACACGGTGGCCGACCGCATGCTGCTCGAGCCGGTGCTCCCGAGCTCGTTCCTCGTGAGCGACGCGGGCCTCTCCCAGTATGACCAGGCCGTCATCGTCCAGGCCGAGCTGCAGAGCACCCAGCCCGAGACCGTCGTCTACACGATCGACCCCGAGGCGGTCTGGTCCGACGGTGTGCCGATCACGGCCGAGGACTTCGTCTACGCCTGGCACGAACAGCGCGGCGTGCTGGCCGGCCTGCCCGTCGGGTCCCTCGACGTGGCCAGCACGGCCGGCTACGACGACATCAAGTCGGTGATCGGATCCAACAAGGGCAAGACGGTCACGGTCGTCTTCTCCACCCCCTACGCGGACTGGCAGAGCCTGTTCAACGACCTGCTGCCCGCCCACGTCATGGAGAAGGTCGGCTGGTCGCCCGCCTGCCACACCCTGGACCCCGCCGTCGACCTCTCGGGCGGGCCCTACGTCCTGCACTCGGTCACGCCGCAGCAGATCGTGCTCGTGCAGAACCCCCGGTGGTGGGGCCAGCCGGCCAAGCTCGACCGGGTCGTGATCAAGGAGGCCAGCGGCGAGGCCGAGCTGGCGCGCTGGCTGCGCAAGGGGGTCGTGCAGGTGGCGGCCCCGTCCTCGTTCAGCCAGGCCTTCTTGCAGTCGGTCACCAACATGCCCTACGTGCGCAGCCAGGTGAACATCTCGTCGACCTTCCTCGAGCTCGAATTGTCGACCGTGGCGCCGCTGACGGCCAGCGCCACCGTCCGGCTCGGCATCGCCCACGCCGTCGACCGCCAGGACCTCGTCAACCAGGTGGCCGGCTTCGCCGACATCTCGATCATGCCGTCGTCCAGCCACATCTACTCGCAGACCCAGGGGCCCTATCCCTCGACCACGACCGGGCCCGTCAACCTCGAGGCGCCGACGACCACGACGACCGTGCCGCCGACGAGCGGCGAGCTCCCCGCCGGGGCCGACCTCGTGTCGAGCGCGCGGGAGCTGGAGGCGGCCGGGTACTTCCGGGCCGGCGACGGCCCCTGGACCGACATCTCGGGGAAGCCGCTCACGTTGCGCCTGGTGATCGACGACGGCGACACCTGGGCCAAGACGACGGCCGGTCTCCTGGTGGCCCAGCTGATCAAGGCCGGCATCGACGTCGACCTCTCGAGCGCCCCGAGCGCGGAGGCGGCCGGCAGCGAGCTCGCGCTCGGCAGCGCCGACGCGGCGCTCATCCCGCTCACCGCCGGCCCCTATACGACCGAGACCAGTGCCTGGTACACACCCATCCTCGGGTTCACCGGGGAGGCCGGCTCGCAGGACTGGACCAACTACGACTCGACGAAGGTCAACCAGCTCTTCACCGAGGCGATGCAAGAGCTCGATCCCGTCACCGCGCAGCCCTACTACGCGCAGGCCGATCAGGCCCTGTGGACCGAGATGGTGGCCCTGCCCCTCTTCGCCGAACCCACGGCGCTCGCCTGGTCGGACTTCACGACCGGCGTCAGCCCGAACCCCTTCGGGTTTGGGCTGCTCTGGGAGCTCCAGACGTGGGGACTCCAGACGGCCGAACCCGTCAGTTTCTCGGGCACTCCGACGCTTCCGGGCTGAACCCGGCCCGGGGAGGCCCGAGCGGCCGGTCGGACTAACATCGCCAGACGCGCCGTGGCCTCCTGGTCGCGGCCCGTGCGTCGGAGTGGCGGAATAGGCAGACGCGCCAGCTTGAGGGGCTGGTGCCCGCAAGGGCGTAGGGGTTCAAGTCCCCTCTCCGACACTGGACTGACCTGGGACAACTCCCGCGACCATGAGATCCGTCCACCTGGTCGCTTTGGAGCGTGCAATAGCGATCTCGAATCTGAAGGGGAGGCGCCGTTCCTTCTGGGATCATCCCCGTTGAGTGGGCCCGTGCAGAAGCCGAGCGACTCCGGGGTATTGCCGCGAACGCAGGGCGGGAGGCGGGACATGTGACTGTTCGCGCCATGCAGTTCCTGGCGGACCATGCGGCCGAGTCGACTTTTCAAAGTCGCTGCCCGAGGGGCGATCGCGTACTACAACTCGAATCAGATCGCTATTGAGGCGGTAGCCCTCCAACTCGACGAGTGGGCCACTTACGAGGAGAGCGGTGTCGCAGGCCAAATGCCCTTTGAGGTCCGATTCCGTATTGAGGCCGCAACCGACATCAAGGAACAGGCCCAACAGTTGCTCAGTGATGCAAAGGTCCACCCAGCCGCCCCTGTAGTTCTCGCGGGCGCTGCTCTCGAAGAGTTTTTGCGTTCAATGGTGGTCGACTGTGGCAAGCCAATTGTCGGCAAACCGGGCATAGCCGCGTACGCAGATGCCCTACGGAAAGCTGAGGTCATCAGTCGAGGCGAGGCAAAGGACGTAACGGCTTGGGCGGACCAGCGCAACGATGCTGCGCACGTACACTTTGACGACCTAACGTGTGCACGGACCCTTCTGATGGTTGAAGGCATCAACCTGTTTATGAGCAAACACACCGACAGTCCGGCCCCTGCTATCGACTAATCACAACCACCGAGGACTCTGTCCCGGCAGTACGTCGATCGGTTGACCAAGCGGGGCGGCTTCCCGGCGCCCGAGGTCGAGCTGGCCAGCGGCCGGGTGTGGAAGCGCGAGGCGGTCGAGAAGTGGGCCGAGAAGGCCGGGCGCGAGCTTCGATTCAAGGAAGGGGGGCAAGGGCCCCGAGCCGAATCGGTTGAAACCGCTCGGCCCCAGCGGCCTTGGCATGACCCGGCCGATCAACAAGCCGTAGAGCAGCGGACGAACACGACCCGACCGGGCCGAACGCCGGTTCACCCGCTACCAGGCCCAGTCTGCGCCGTCAGGGAGGCAGGGTCAAGGGCCGGTGGCGTCGGCAAGCCGCTTCGCGTACAGTCCAGTCTAGTCACTCTCTGTGGTTAGATCCTCCGTGTACCTCACCACAGAGCGTGACTTTGCCCAGAGGAGGGAACGGCGGAGGACCCGACGAAAGGGCACGACAGAGGGAGGGTCCTCCCGTGGCCCCTCCCTCTCGTCGTCTCCGGCGGGCACTCGGGCTCAGCGGGGGACGTGGTAGCGATGCCGAGATCGAAGACGAGGCGCCCGGGAGGTCACCTCATCCTCGACCTTGACTTGGCGGCAGGGCGGGGCTCGCCGCTGAAATGCTGATACCCGGATAGGCCACGGTAAAACGGTCACCGTGGACCACGTCGCAGAGTGCGTCTTCTCCGAGCCGGGCAGCTGTTGGCGCATGGTGCTCGACGGCTCCGGTGCCGGCCGCCCGACGCACTGTCAGGAGCCGGTCGTCGTGGAGGGCCGCACAAGGCTCGCCGGGCGGAATGGCAAGCTGCTGAAGGGTGGTCCTGCGAGGGGCACGCGGAAGGGCTCGAGGGCCCGGTAAAGGCGGAGTGACACTCAGTGGCGACCGCCCTGACCGACGCAACTTGGGCAATCGCTGGGGCGTCTCTACTGGCCTTTGGATGAACCCTGCTGCTGCTCTACTTGCAGCGAGGCCAGCTCGACCTGCTGAAGAGGCAGGACGCCGAGCGTAAGGCCGATCGAAAGCGGGATCAAGCACGCCTGATTTCGGCGTGGATCACGAGCGTCGATGGCGGCATTGCGACCGACACGTCAACCCATTCCGAGGTGTACCTGGCCAATATTTCGGTCGACGTGACCAACGGGAGCGACGAGCCCGTCTGGAACCGTTGCGTGCGAGTGAAGTCAACTTGGGGTAGCGACTACAAACTGGAATGGAGGCGCCTTGCAGTGTTGCCGCCCAGGAATACCCAGACGGTGGGATTCAGGATGGATCTGCCACCCAGCTATCCGTCGTGAGGTTCCGGCCCTCCGGTTGAAGTGACCTTCACAGACGCAGCGGGGCGCCACTGGCGCCGCAGAGGCCAAGGGGAGCTCGAGGAGTGGGAGGGGGACCGGCCGCCGGAACCGGGTTGGCCGAGTACTGAGGTCCGTGCAACAACGTGCAATAGCGACGTGGGAGATGGTGTCGGCAAGTGTCGGCAGGTGATGGGGGAGGGAACGCTGACCTGCAACGATGCTCGGAACCCCAGGTCAGAGCCGGGTGGGAATGTCAACTTGATTTGGCCCCACTGTGATCATCTGATTTGGCCCCACCCCTGAGCTGGTGGTTTGTCGGTCTCGTAACCTGCCAGCATGGTCGCCCAACGACGACGCGCCGCGAGCAAGACCGCTGTCCAGCTGCGGATCTCCTTGATGGAACTCACGCCGACCATCTGGCGGCGGCTGCTGGTGCCCGGAGAGATCAAGCTGTCCAAGCTCCATGCGATCTTCCAGGCCGCGATGGGTTGGGGGGACTACCACCTGCACTATTTCGAGATCGCCGGGCAGCGTTATGGCCTGCCGGACCCGGAGTGGGAGATCGAGGACATCGATGAGGACACCGTGGTGTTCTCCGATCTCGTCAAAGGTCGGACCCGGTTCTTCTATGAATACGACTTCGGGGACTCCTGGCGCCACGAGGTGGTCGTCGAGTCGATGGAACCGGTGCCGCTGATCTTGAAGTTCGCCACCTGCATCGACGGTCAGCGCGCCTGTCCCCCCGAGGACTGCGGGGGCACCCATGGCTATCGCGACTTTCTTGACGCCATTGGTGATCCCGACCACGAGGAGCACGACGACTACGTCGGATGGATCGGTCACCACTTCGACCCCGAGGCCTTCGACCTGGCGGCGACGAACGCCGCGCTCCAGCGGGTGCGCTGAGTCAACTCCGCTTCGGGGTCCCCCGCTTGGCCTTGGTCAGGCGGAGTCGGAAGCTCTCGGTCCCGGTTTCGATGATGTGGGCATTGAACGTGAGCCGGTCCACGATGGCCGCCACCAGGCGAGGATCACCGATCACCTGGCCCCATTCGGAGAATGGAAGATTGGAGGCCGTCGCCACCGAAGCCTTCTCTTCACGCTCGGTCAGGATCTGGAACAACAGCTCGGCCCCTTTGGCATCGAGCTGGACGTAGCCGAGCTCATCGAGGCACAACAGGTCGAGTCGTCCATAGCGCGCCACCAGCCGGGACAGTCGCCGTTCATCGGCCGCCTCGGCCAGTTCGTTGACCAAGGCCGCGCAGGTGACATAGCGGACGGCCTTGCCCTGTTCACAGGCGGCCATGCCCAGGCCGATCAGGAGATGGCTCTTGCCGGTCCCGCTGTCGCCGAGCAAGACGATCGGGTCGCCGGCGCTCAGATAACTCCCCGAAGCCAGCATGGAGATGGTGGCCGCGTTCACACTCGGGGCGGCACCGAGATCGAAGTCACCCAGTCGCTTGAGGCGCGGGAACCGGGCCTCGTGCACACGGCGCTGTCGGCGGCGTTCGGCCCGGTCGTCCACCTCGGCGGCCAGCATCTCGGCCAAGTAACCGAGATAGGTGGCCTGGGTGCGTTGCGCCACGTCGGCCAGGCGCACGCACTCGTTGCGCACCGTCGGGAGGTGGAGGTCCCGGGTGGCGGCCCCGATGGCCGCTTGGGCGGCCGTGTCGGTCATCTTGGCCATCACCCGACCTCCAGCAGCGCGTCATAGTGCGACAGGGTTGGTGCTGGACGATCAAAGGCAGCTAACGACTCGCTGATGACCGGTGCGGCCACGGAGCGGCCGAGGGAGCGGCGGGCCTCGACGGCCACCACTTCGGGATCGATCGAGCCAACGTCGATGGCCCGTTCCATTCCCGAGATGACCGCGGCTCGCGCCATGCTGCGATGCAGCAGGAGGACGGAGATCAGCACCCGCGTCCCAGCCGCATCGCCGAGTGATCGGCGGGCCAGATCCCAGAACCGTTGGTGGGTGGCGCTGAAGGCGCCGCTGCGCCGCGCGCTGACGAGCGCACTGGCCCCGGCCAGGGCTCCGGGCTTGATGGAGAGGACCTCGAGGTAGTGGTCGAGCTCGAGAGTCTCGGCCCCTTTGCCCGGGGCCCGGGGGTGCGTGGCGACGACCGCCACTCCGTCGAGGACTGCGACCCGGTCGGCCCCGAGCCGCACGTCGATGCGGCGGCCGGCATAGCGAACCGGGACCGAATAGAACGACTGGCGCACACAGATCCGGCTCTTGGTGTCGACCCGGCAGTTGAGCGCCAGGGCCCCGTCGAAGGGCTCATCGGGCAACGAGCCGAGGAGCGGGAGCTCGGCGGCGAAGTGCTGGGCGACGGTGAGACGACGGGCTTCGATGTGCCGGAGGTCGTCTCGCTCGTCGCCGATCGCCACCAGTTCGTTCAGTGCCGCCAGGGAGATGACATGGGCTTCCACCGGTTTGACGGACATCCAACATCAGGGGCACCGCCCCAGAGAGGATGTCCAAAATGGAGACCATGGAGAGGAAGAAGCCGCGTCCGCGTCGCTCGTTCACTCCGGAGTTCAAAGCTGAGATCGTCGAGCTGTGTCGGCGCGGCGATCGCAGCATCGGCCAGGTGGCCAGGGACTTCGATCTGACCGAGACCAACGTGCGCACCTGGGTGAAACAGGCAGAGATTGACCAGGGCGAACGCCCGGGACTGACGACCGAGGAGCGGGTCGAACTGACGAAGCTGCGCCGGGAGAATCGTTCCTTGCGCGAGGACGTCGAGATCCTCAAGCGAGCAACGGCTTTCTTCGCGCAAGGAGACCCGGTGAAGGTGGACCCCTTCATCGAGGCGGAGAAGGCTGCAGGCCACAACGTCGCCAAGGCGTGTGATCTGCTCGAGGTCTCCAAGTCCGCCTACTACGAGCGCCGAGGCGGCGTCCCCTCGGCCCGCAGCTCCCCGATGCCGAGCTGTCGGCAAGATCGCCGCCGTCCACGCCGAGTCCAAGGGCACCTATGGCGCCCCGCGGATCCACCAGGAGCTCCGGCATCGACAGGTGGCCTGCGGGAAGCGCAAGGTGACCAGGCTCATGCGCCAGGCCGGCCTCGAGGGCCGGTGCAAGAAGCGCTGGCGCAAGACCACCGTCGCCGACCCCGACGCCGAGGCGGCCAAGGATCTCATCCAGCGCCACTTCGGGCCGTGCGCTGAGATGGACCGGCGCTATGTCGGCGACATCACCTACATCTCGACCTGGGAGGGCTGGGCCTACCTGGCCACGGTCATCGACCTGGCCAGCCGCCGGGTCGTCGGCTGGGCCTTGGCCGATCACATGCGCACCGAGCTGGTCGAAGACGCGCTCACCATGGCGTTCGAGCACCGGGCACCTGACAAAGGCGTCATTTTTCATTCGGACCGCGGGTGTCAATACACGAGCGGTGACTTCGCCGAGCTGGCCCGGGCCAACGGCGTCGTCCTCTCGGTCGGACGCAAGGGGGAATGCTGGGACAACGCGGTGGCCGAGATCGTTCTTCGCCACCATCAAGCGCGAGCTCATCGACAACCGCGCCTGGCCGACGCGAGCGGGACTTCGACGCGCCGTCTTCGAGTACATCGAGGGCTGGTACAACACCCGGCGGCTGCACTCGACACTCGGTTATCTCAGCCCCGCCCGATACGAAGCTGTCCACCACAACGCCGACCGTCAGGCGGCATAGTGAACACAACCAACCTGTCCGTCAAACCGGATCAAGCCCAACATGAGGCACGGGAACCATGTGTCGGCGGCGGAACCGGCCGACCTCTCCTTCGACACCGCCCTTCTCGTGGGCTCCCTTGACGCCGGGCAGGCAGAAGAAGGACTCGAAGCCATAATGGCTGCGCAGGGCAATGAACCGTTCGGTCTCGACCCGGCCGCGTCCTTTCATGACCCGCACCACGGCCGGCTTGAGGTTGTCATAGCGGATCCTCTTCGGCACCCCGCCGAAATGGGCGAAGGCGCGCCCGTGACCGTCCAGGAACACCTCTTGGGCCTGGTTGAAGTAGACGCGGTGGAAGCCCTTCCCGCTCGCCGAGAGCCGCATGACGAACATCCAGGCGTCGACCAACGTGCCCTCGAGGAAGAAGCGGACCTGTCCGAAGTCGACCTCGGCCTCGTCTCCCAAGAGGTGGGTCTGGGGGACGCACACGTCGGACAGTGACAGAGAACGCGCCTTCTTGAGCGAACCCACATAACGGCGCACGGTCGACTCGCTCACCTCGGCATCGTGTTCGTCCACCAGGCGCTGAAAGATCCGCCGGGCCGTGTGCCGTTGCTTCTTGGGCACCAACTCGTCGTCGGCCAGCCATCCGTTGATGGTGTTCTTCCACGGTCCGAGCGAGGGAGAGGGCCGTTGGGTCATCTTGCGGGCCGCCGGCACCGCCGAGCTCAGTGCTTGACGCACCATCCGCCGATGGACCCCGAAGGTGCGGGAAAGCTCACGGACAGATGGGCTGTCCTTCCCTGCGGCCGCCTTGCGGATCTCCTCGAACAGCTCCACCTTCGACCTCGTTGCCATGGGCCCAGGCTCCAGCCCACAGGTCATCGATCAGTGGACCCCGCCATTGCTGAGAGCCACATGGGGCCAGAACCAATGATCACGGTGGGGCCACATCAGGTGATCACACCCAGCCGGGCCAAAACCCACATGAGGGGCTGGTGCCCGCAAGGGCGTAGGGGTTCAAGTCCCCTCTCCGACGCCATCGTGGACTGGCTCTTTAGTCCCGCCCCGCTGTGGGCGCGAGTCGTGCCAGGTCCTGCTTGACGACAGGCGCGAAGACCCGAACTCAGACAAGTTCGTTGACATGTCCGGTCCCTGGGTCGAGACTTTTCTGGCCGGGTCGGCACTCGTCAAAGGATGCGCGTGGGCCTCAGTTGGAGTAGCTGGTACACCTACACGGGAACGGGTCGGGGGGACGATACCGTCGAAATCGACATACCGCCCGCTCAGGTGTCGGTGGAGACGACCCTGTACGGGTCCTCCGGTGGCGGCACCTCCATGATGGGCATCCAGGGTTGGCGGCTGCGACTCAGCAACGGGGAGGATCAGGTTGTCGACCTGGGCACCGACCTCTATTGGGTGGCGGTCATCTACGACTACATCAGCGCCGTGACGGTTGGACTGGCCGAGGGCTCGGACCAGCAGGGCTATCTGATGGTCCGCATGGACGGCTGGGATTAGGCGCATGCTGCTCCGCGCCGTCCACACACGAGGTAGTTCCGTCATACGTAGCTGTGTCGTCTTCGATCATGACGGGACGATCGTGCACACGTACTCCCTGGTCACCGTGGAGGGCGCCGCGCAGCGGCCACTCAGCGAGATCGAACGGCGCGCGCTTGCACTGGCGGTGGGACGCGGTCACGACGGGCCGAATCTCTCGGTGCTCCACATCGATCCCGACGAGGTCCAGCCGGGTGTTCGCTACCGCGTCGATCCGGCCTCGCGAGAGCTCCGGACTGAGGACCCGGAGGCCGGCACGCAGTAGGCGGCGCCCCAGGGTCACGGGACTTCACGACGTCGGGCCACACGCTCGCTCGACGACGGCCCACCTGGGCAGCACGAACGGCGCATGAACCCTCTCGAGGAGGGTACAGAAAAGGTCATGCGCGCACGGCCGTTCCGAGTGCAGGCGATGGTGGTCTCGTTGGTGGCCGGGGTCGGGCTGGCGCTCGGTCCTGGTGCTGGGGGAGCTTTCGCCGCGGCGACCTACCCGGTCCCCTACACATTTACGGCGGACATCTTGGCCGCGCCCTCGGGGCCCGACACGCCCCCTCCGGGGGCCGACATCTGGTCCTGTCGGCCGTCGGCGGCGCACCCTTACCCGGTGGTCCTGGTCCACGGTCTCCTCGCGAACGAGACGGACAACTGGCAGACCTATGGACCACTCCTCGCCGACAATGGCTACTGCGTCTTCTCCTTCACCTACGGCAACGACCTCTCGACACAGGCCCCGCTCGACAGTGTCGGGGGCCTTGCCCCGATGGAGCAGAGCGCCCAAGTCCTCAGCGCCTTCGTTGATCAGGTCCTAGCGGCCACCGGTGCATCGAAGGTTGACATTGTGGGCCATTCGGAGGGGGCGACGATGCCCTACTGGTACATCAAGTTCGACGGTGGAGCGACCAAGGTCGCCCGCATGGTGGGACTGGCTCCGGTCGTACATGGCACTGACGTCGCACTCGGGTCTGGCCTGATCGACGCACTCCTCACCGCCTTCGGTGGGTCGTCGTCCGAGGAGACAGCAGTCGCTGAAGCTTGCGCGTCCTGCTCCGAGTTTGCGCCGGACTCGGCATTCATTGAGGAACTCGACGCGGGCGGCGTGGCAGTCCCCGGAGTTGTCTACACGCAGATCATGACCCACTATGACGAGTTGGTCGTGCCCTATACGAACGGCATGGTGGTCGCGCCCAACTCAACGAATATCGTGGTGCAGGATCAGTGCGCGCTCGACTTTGCCGATCACGTGGCGCTGGCGGCTGACCCGGTGGCTGCGCAGGACGTGCTTAATGCGCTCGACCCGCTGACTGCCCAACCAGTGCCATGCGTGCCGGTGGCTCCTGTCATCTCGTCCGCGTAGGGCGTGCCGGGTGTCCACAGCCAGAGGCCCAGGGCTCAGGCTCGGAGTTCTCGGAACACGCGGCTCATCGTCGACTCTTCAGTCGAGGCGTACGGGTACCCGATGACGTTCACCTCGGGCTCGATGGAGACACGGTAGGTGCCCTTGAATGCGGTCAACACGTTGCCCGGCCCAAACGCCAGGCGGATGCATCCGACCCACCCGGCGATGTGGATCTCGGATCCAACGATGCCCGCGCACGGACGGAACATGAGACCCCGCTCGTGGGGCACGACAGTCAGCTCAAAAGACTCTCCAGTGCCCGTCCCCCACGCACAGGCGCCGCCGGCGGAGTCCGGCTGAGGCGTTCCCGGCCCGGTCGCAGGTTGAAAATTCAAGAGGGCCAAGACCTCTTCGGAGCTGAGGAGGCCACATACCTCGATGTCGGAGATCGCGGGGCGCACAGCCGCCGCCGTGGCAGCGTTGGAAGAAGTCGAAGATCTCGACGCGAGCCCAAACCCGACCAAGACGAGGGCGGAAGTGACAAACCCAACGACGCCGACGAGGACCAGAAGCCGTAGGCCCTTCTGTTGCAAGGGGTCACCTCCGGACGGGTGTGACGACGGACCGTAGCAGTGCAGAATTGGCGTTTCAAGCGCCGGAGAAACCGCAACGAGGGGTGATTCCGTGGCGGCGCGGTTTACCACCCACAGAGCCCGCAGCTGACATGGATCCCGCGGACCATTCGCGGTTGTAGAGCACTTTTCCTGAGGCAGATCCGGAGACCGACGATCGCCATCGCCTTCGAGCATTGCTCCCGACCACCGATCCGATCTCTCGGTAACTCTTGCCCTCGGACCGCAGGTGGAAGATCCGCGCCCGGTACCGCACTTCGAAGATGTCCGGGTCCCACCGATATTCCGGCGGGTTGGGGCATAGTGGTCCCAACCTGTCGGATGACTCGGCTTACCCGGGGTGACGGCATAGAACAGGACGAACGGCGACCGCACGGCTTGGTGTTCGGCGCAGCCGCGGCCGCCTACGCCGAGCACCGGCCGGACTACGCGCAGGCCGCGGTGCGTTGGGCGCTCGACCCCGCACCCGGCCCGCGAGTGCTCGACCTGGGCGCCGGAACCGGCAAGCTGACCGCCACGCTGGTCGCACTGGGCGCCGACGTCATCGCGGTCGAACCCGACCCGGCGATGCTGACCGAGCTGACCCGCGCATTGCCGACTGTTCGTGCCCTGCCCGGAAGTGCCGAGGCGATCCCGCTGCCCGACGCTTCCGTCGATGCCGTGCTGGCCGGCCAGGCCCTGCATTGGTTCGACATGGACGTCGCGGGACCCGAGATAGCCAGGGTCCTCGTTCCCGGCGGCATCTTGGCTGGTCTGTGGAACGTCATCGACGACCGGGTCGACTGGGTTGCCGGACTCGAGCGGGTCAGCGGGAGCGCGGCCATCGGCCCGCGGGACACGCTCAGCAGCTGGCGCGCCGAGACGGCGGACGCGCACCTTCCGAGCATGGGCGTCGTCGCCCGGTTCGGCTCGGCGGAGCAGGCCGAGTTCCCGCACGGGCAGCGCCGCAGCGCCGACTCCCTCGTCGCGACGATCGCGACGAGGGCGGGGTTGTTGGTCATGCCAGAACAGGAACACGAGGCCACGCTCGCTCGGATCCGCGCGTTCCTGGCGAGCAGACCGGAGACCGCCCGCGGCGAGTTCACTCTCCCGATGCTGACCGGCGTGCTCCGCGTCCGGCGGTTGTGAAAGCCATCGGCCGACCGGATGTTCACGGACGGCCAGCAACGGTGAGCCACCGGTGAAGAGAACGGCGCTTCTGCAAAGCTTGCTCCCATGCGAACCTTGAAGCGGATTGCGCCGATCTTTCCTGTCCAGGATCTTGACCTCGCCATGGCGCACTATCAACGACTGGGTTTTGCCACACGGGCGTACGACAGTGGCTACGGCTTCGCCGCCCGTGATGACGTCGAGATTCATCTCGGGACTTCACCGGCCGAGGGGGCTCGCGTCAGTTCGGCCTACCTGTTCGTTGAGGATGCTGACGAGCTCGCAGCGGCATGGCTCTCGGCGGGCGTAGAGGTCCACCCGCCGGTCGACACCGAATGGGGCCAGCACGAAGGGGCCGTTGTCGACCCCGACGGCAACGTGATTCGTTTCGGGTCGCCGATGCGGCGGGCGCGAAAGCCGAAGTGATGGCGCTGACGGTGTCAACGCGAGGACGATCCTCGAGGGCGGGTGCACAGCGGGCGGGTGCTTCTCACGGATCGGGACAGCGACCCTCTTCACGGAGACGACTGGCCCCGGATCCTTTCCTTTCTTCGCGTTCGAGGACTTGTCACCGCGCTAATCCGAGGGGTCGGAGCTTGCCTGGCGACGCCCTGATTCTCGGGCTCCCACGTTTTCGGGTCTGTGCCTTGCAATGCAAGATAGGGCCAGCTACCTTGTAGTGCATGGGTAGCGCGGAGGGGCGTCGGAGTCAGTTACTTCGGGGAGTGCTCGACCTCTGCCTGCTCGCAGTGATGGGAGAGGGCCCGGCCTACGGCTACGAGATGACCAAACGACTCCGGGCCCGTGGGCTCTCGATCGTGGGGGAGGGGTCCATCTACCCCCTGCTCGGTCGGCTGGAGCGTGACGGCCTGGTTGAGACTCGGCGCGCCGCCAGTAACGGCGGGCCCCCCCGGAAGTACTACAGCCTCTCGCACGAGGGCGAACGCGCGTTGGAGGTCGGTGTCGGCGAGTGGCAGCTGCGCGCGACGCCGTTGATGGTGCCCTCGGTCTGGTCAACGCGGAGGTAAGCCCGTGAACAAGTTTGTTGCGGAGTGTCGTCGGGAGTGGCGGCGCCTCGGAGTTCCAGATCCCATCGCCAATGAGATGGCCGCTGACCTGGCGGCCGATCTCGAGGAGGCCGAGGCCGAGGGCGGCTCAGCGGAGGACGTCCTCGGGAACAGCGCCTTCGATCCTCGTCGCTTCGCCGCTTCATGGGCTGCCGCACGCGGTGTGACGGCCCCGCCAGACCCCAACCTTTCCTCCCGACACCGGCCGCCCCTGGCAGTCGCCCTCACTTCACTCGTGGGTATTCTCGCCATCGGAGCCGGCGTGGTACTCCTGGGAGCGAACCGCACGAGCTCTGTTGCCGTCGCGGTCCGGCGTTTCGTGGGAGGGCCGGGGCAAGTTCCGTTCTTCGGGTCCGGTCCGGCCAAACGTGTCCTGATACCCGGGCCAATCCGGTTTGGCCCAGGGATCAGGACCTTCATCGGCGGCGTCGACCTCCAACCCCTCGCCTGGATCATGCTCATTGTCGGCGTCGTGGGCCTCGGTGTGGCGCTTCTGTACTGGTCGCCTTGGTCCGGCGGCCGCCAATCGAAGCAAGGCGAGGGACCACCGACCCCGAGCTGGAACTGAGGAGCGGTCGCCGACGCAAACTCCCGAAGCCCATCGAGCTCCCGGACTTCTACGAACGACACTGCCGGCGACGTGGGTGACGGGGTGGTCACCGCCCTAAACCCAGCCTTCCAGCCTTCCCGCCTTCGCGCCATTAGCTTCTCTTGCGGTGCGTCTCAATGAAGATCCGTAAGCACCACGTTGTACTCAGTACGGCGTTGATCCTCGTGGTGGTGCAGCTGTCGTTGGCTGGAGCCTTCCTGGTTGACGCGGCGCAGACAAACAGTGGGTATGACGCGCTGGCATCGCACCGAGTTGCGGTACCTGGACAACTCGTTGGATGCGCCTACACGAGTCGCCGCGGTGCCGCCCACCTTTGTCGGTTCACGTACAACTACCAAGGTCTCAGCTTCAGCTTCGTGCTGGACTACGGCGAGCAGTCGACCGCCTATGTAGATCCGGCCGACCCCTTGATCCGGATGCCCGAAGTGAACTTCCAGGGTGGACCCACCACGATCGTTGGAGACCTGGTGTTCGGCTCCTGTCTGATCGCAGGAGCGATCCTCGTCGCGGTGGTGCACACGGTGCATCGGCGCCGGAGAACTCAGGCAACGCGACGCCTCGTCAAAGTCGCGGAACATGGGCGCTGATTGTGCCGAGGCTGCAGGGACCTCAAGCGCAGACACGAGGAGCGCCCACCCGCGGTAGCTCGGGCTGCCCGGTGCGGGACCTCGCCACCATCACCGCGTCTTCTTCGTAGGAGGCTTCTGGCGACGGCGATCGGTGAACCGGGGCCCATGTGCCGGTGCGGGTCGGCCGTCAGCGGCCGGCCGTGTCGGCCATCACAGCCCGGGGAACGCCTCTTCGAGGGATCCGAGCACGTGAACGGCGCCCCCCGCCCGCAGCTCGTCGACCGAGTAGCGACCGGTGGCGACACCGACAGAGATCGCTCCAGCGGCCGTGGCGGCGTCCACGTCACGGGGCGTGTCACCGACGACGTAGACGTCCGATGGGGTGAGCTGCCGGTGCAATCTCGTCGCCTTCTCGATCGCGATCCGGGTCAGCTCGGCCCGATCGGGGGAGTCCGAGCCGTAGGCGCCGAAGATGAAGAACCGATTGAGATTGGCCGGGACGAGCTTGGTGCGCGCCGCTCCTTCCATGGCGCCTGAGACCAGGCCGAGCATCACACCGGCCTCGCCGAGTGCTCTCAGGGTCTGCTTCTGCGCCCGGAAGTACGTGGTACTGCTCGGAGACCAAGATGTCGTCGGCCAGATGGAGGAGGTATTGGACGTACAGCCGGTCGAGCTCGTCGTCGCTCGGGTCGTGGCCCACCACGGCGCTGAACGTCGCTCGGGCCACCTGGGGGTCGGTCTCCCCGGCAGAGCTGTGCTCGCCGATGTCGGCCGGTATGCCGTAGAGCTTCTGGAAGGCCGCCGTCCAGCTCCGGGCCCCGGAACCGCCGGTGTGGACCAGGGTTTCATCGATGTCGAATAAGACAACGACCGGTTTGGAAGGATTCTTCATGGTGGGCGCTCCCGGTGCTCTTCCCCGTTCACCCGGGGCATCTTCCTCATACCCCTGTGGCGATGACCAGCTTGCCGCGGACGTGGCCGCCCTCCAGCAGGCGATGGGCCTCGGCCGCCTGCTCCAGCGGGAACGCCTGCTGCACGGTGACCGACAGACGTCCGTCCGTCATGAGTTGGGACAGCCGGGCGAGGCGAGCGGAGCTGGCTTCGCAGCGGATCGGCGTGACGGTGATCCCTTCGGGTACCTCGCTCGGCACGCCGGCCACCGCCGCCACCTTCGCCCCGCGCGCCAGGCAGCCGAGGTAGGACTCGATGTTTGCGGCCCCGACGCTGTCCAGCACGTACGAGATCCCGCGGAGCCGCCTGCGGTGCTCCTCGTCCCGGTAGTCCAGCACCTCGGCCGCGCCGAGACCTCGCACGAAGTCCAGGTTGGCGGGCCCACTGGTGGCGACCACCTCCAGGCCCAGGGCCACCGCAATCTGCACGCCGAGATGCCCGACCCCACCCGCGCCGGACGTCACCAATACGCGCTCGCCGGCCTCCGCCCCCAGGGCCTCCAGCCCCTGCAACGCGGTGAGGCCGGCCAGCGGCAGGCCGGCCGCCTCGTTCACCGGCACCCCGGTCGGAGCGAGGGCCAGGGAGGAGGCAGCCACCACCAGGCGCTCGGCGTGGCCACCGGGACGGGCACCCCACCCGAAGAAGGCGAAGACCTCCTGGCCCGGCTTCGGCCAGTGGACGCCTTGACCCACCTCCACCACCCGGCCGGCCGCCTCCCGGCCGCTCACGTACGGGAGTTCGACCCCGTCCGGGCGTCCGCCCCCGGCGCGGATCTTGACGTCGCTCGGATTGAGACCGGCCGCCCGGACCGCCACCAGCGCCTCACCGGGGCCCGGCGGATCCGGCTCGGGCCAGTCGTCCCGAACCTCGATGACCTCGGCCGGGCCGTGCCGGGGAACCACCGCCGCGCGCATGTCCCCAGCATGGCGCGACTCGTACAAGGCGGACCGGACCGATACCGTTCCTGTCTTGAGATCAGCGTCACGACGGCGCGGACCGAGTACCTCGGCATGGCGAAGCACCAGGCGGCAAACAGGGGAGCGTTTCCCGGACGCTCAGGCATGACCGGAGCGATGCCCGGTGCCTCACCGTCGGGAGCCGTCGGTCGCGCTGGTGCGGTTTCCGTCACCGCACCCGTCACGTGCACGATGCACCGGTCGGCGCCAGTGGTCTTCATGACCACGCCCAGCCCGGCGCCACGGCTACCAGGGATTCGACATGCCAACCGACGATGAGGGCAACTGGGAACCTGACGAACCCCACTACTACGTCATCCGAGGCAACCCCCCACGGATCGAGGGGTATGACGGCCCGATGGAATGTGCGGGCAGTTTCCGGGCCTTTCGTCTCGTCTGGCCGCGGCCCGATGGAGTGGTTTGGTGGCATCTCCAGATCTGGCAGCCGTCGGCAGCGGTGGTGAACTACCTGAACCGCCGCGGGTGGAAGGCGCACGAGCCTCACGCCAATGACCTGCGAGAAGACACCGTGTGCTGGCTGACAGCGGACATCGACGTCGCGCGTCGCATCCTGCCAGACGTTGAATGGGACCATCACACCCCCCTGTTTCGGGCTGGTGATCCCTTCTGACGGCCGACGAACGCAGCGCCACGAGCGGTGGCTGCGTGATCGAATCAATCGCAATCCCTTGATTTCGGGAACGACCACACCCCGACGAGCGCTCTGACTCGGCCGGGCGGCACTGCGGCGTCGATCAGCCGCGTACGGCGTCCTGTTCTTGGGCCGCTTTCGCCAGAACCTTCTGTTGAGCTGCTGTGATGGGTGGCGTGACGGTCGTGGTGCTGGTTGACGAGCTGCCACTGGCCGACACGTTCGTCGTGAGGGCCACCAGTTCCACCTCCTTGCCTCGCTGCCAATAGATCGCATAGGTCGAGCCGCCGCCACTCACCTCAACAGCCGACGGCCCGAGTTGCTTCGGAGGGACCGACGACGTCGCCGCGCCGGACGACCGGGCACTCTTCATCACTGCCGCAGCGGCCTGGCTGGTGGTGCAGCCCACGATCTCGGACGCCACACCGGTGGGGGCGGTGGCACTCTGAAACGCCTCCTGTGCGCCGTTGGGGCAGGACTTCACTCCGGTTTTGGAGGTGGTGGTGGCCTTTTCCGCCACCTCGGTGAAGCCGGCCCTCTTCGCGTCTGCACTGGGCAGAAGCTTCTTCAACAATGACTTGGGTGACGGCGCCGTGCTCGCCCCGGCCGGCAGTGGCGCCGCCGCGATCACGGGCAGCACCAGCACTGCCAGGGCGCCAACAACTTTTCCGTGTATGGCCAGGGGACGCTCCGAATCGGATCGAGTTTCCGCTGACAGGTTGCCACCGAATGATCACCGGCGCGGACGTCGCCGGCCCCCGGCCGGTGGGGCTGCGCGTCTCCGAGGGCCATTCGGTGTGACTTCGACGTTCGGCCTGTCCCACGCCTTTGGGATCCCGCCGGACCGCCGGTGCTGGTCGCCCGAGACCCGGGGGGAGCTGAGTGCCCAGTTATCCCTGGTCACGCGGCAGAGAGCGGCAGAGAGCCGACACAGAACTCATTGCCCTCCGGATCCGCCATGACGACGTGGTGCATGGGAAACGGCTTCAGGACTCGGCCACCGGCTGCGGTCAACGTGTCCACCAACGCGATGACCCGATTCCAGACCTCATTCTCGGTTCCCTGTCCGGACACACGGACGTCGATGTGGAGCCCGTTCTTGGCGACCTTGTTCTCGGGCACCGGTAGGAGCGACAGCCGCGGACCCAACCCCGCCGGGTCACAGAGCCACGCTCCCGTGCCCCACTCTTCTTCGGGAACCCCGAAGCTGGCCAGCCATTCGCCGCGGCTCTCGAACGGCGCCGGCGCCGGCTCGTCGATGTAACCCAACGCCAGCTTCCAGAACGGAGCCAGCACCGACGCATCTGCGCAATCAAACGTGAGGTCGATCCGCCGGGCCATCGATCCCTCCTCAGCTGCCTCCATGCGGATCCTACGCGGGGGTGACACGACCCGGCTCACGAAGCGGATGGTGCCGCTCAGCGCAACCTGACCAACGGGCTGACGTCGGCCAAGGCGCTCTACTCCACGGCCGGGCTGTACACGAGCGCCGCTTCGTTCATCGCGACGATGTCGACCCAGGAGCCGGAGCTGAGTTTCACCACCGGATCCTTGACGACGGCCGGAAACAAGATTTCATTCCAGGTCGCCACGGACGGGCAGCAGATCGTGCTGGAGGACTATTCCGCGAACAACTCGGGCACGTGCTGGGTGGTCAGTGACAACGATGGCTCCTCGGCGGTGCGCCGACCGGCGACGCGTACGCGGCGTTCAAGGTCACTACCGCGAACCTCCGCCAGACCTCGACCACGACCGGAACGCTGGCATCCGCGCCGCCGACGGGCTTCTGGAACGCCGCCTACCCGACGACAACCACGGCGCACTGACCCTCCATTCGGCCGCTGACTGAACCGAGCACGGACCGATCGAGGCCGACATCGGGCAGTTGCTTCGCCGTTCGACGACCGCTCAGCTCCGTCTCGCCGCCAGTCCCCGGATGCGTTCGGCGAACGGTGCGCCCACGAAGACGACGGCGCGCTGGACGGCGAGTGTCTCCAGCCGGCTCAGGGCGGCTGCTCGCAGGTCGGAGGACACCGTCACGACGAACGACGACGGGTCGCGTCCAGACGTTGCTCTCGCCTCCCGGGTCACCTCGAGCAGGCGAGGCAGGCCGGCTCCACCCGGGAGGTTGACCCCGTCCGCGACACGGCCGGCCAAGGCCGCTACCTTCGGCCCGAAGCCTCCGATGATGATGGGCGGGGGAGCGTCTGGGCGCGGGAATCCGCGCACGCCGCCGACCGTCCCGGACCAGACAGATCGCAGCGTCGTCACCGCCTGCTCCAGCGCGCCGCGCCGGGCAAGGTCGCCGCGCACCGAACGTCCGAGTGCCTGCTGTTCCGCCGCATACGGCGTGTCGCGCCCCCCGCCGGCACCGAGGCCCAGGAGCAGGCGGCCGTCGCTGACCTCTTGGAGCGTGGCGGCCATCACCCCGAGGGTCCCCGGATCGCGATTGGCCACGTTGAGCACCATCGGCCCGATGGCGATGCGGGGCACCATGGCCGCGATCGCGGTGAGTGTCGTCCAGCACTCGAGGACTCGATCGCGCCCGTGCACGGACCCGGCCAGGTGGTCGTAGAGCCAGACACCGTCGAAGCCCTCGCCCTCGGCGGCGATGGCGCCTTCCCGAACGTCTCGCCAGCTGACGCCGAACGGGTCGAACAACAGATCGATCTGCAAGGTGCAGATCCTGCCGCCGACGGAGCCTTCCCGCCATCGCACTGCGGGTGGCATCCGGATGGAGCGGGGTATATCGCCTGGCGGGGGAGTTGGAGACCTGCAGCTGCGCCAAGAGCCGCCGTCAGTCCTGTGGGGGCATGCAGCCGGCCAGTGGTGGCATGCAGCCGGGGTGCCTTCTGGCGACGACCCATCGCCGACTACCGTCTGGCGGATCACCCGCCCGCGCGGGGCGACCCCTCGGAGGAATCAACTTTCATGTCTCGTGTCCGTGTCTGGCCGCTCGTGCTGATCCCGGCCTTCGCCGTCGGCCTGGCCGCCTGCGGAACCTCCTCCCCGAGCGCTTCGACGACTCCCTCGACGAAGGCATCGACCGCGACCACGGCTGGGGTACAGCCCCCCACGACGACGATCGCCCCGATTCCCACCCAGGATCTCTCGCCAGCCGGCACGGCCGGAACCGCGCCCACCCTCATCGTCCCGCCCGGTGCTCCTCCGACGCAGCTGGAGAGCGCCGATCTCATCACCGGGACCGGCGCGGTGGCCACGGTGGGATCGAAGGTCACGGTCGAGTACGTGTTGGCCACCTACTCGTCGCGCAAGGTCATCCAGTCCTCGTGGACCAGCCAGCCACTCCAGATCACGCTCGCGACCGGCCAGGTCATCCCGGGGTGGATCAAGGGCGTGCCGGGCATGCGCGTCGGGGGCCGCCGCGAACTCATCATCCCGCCCAGCCAGGCCTACGGTTCGCAGTCGCCGGGCGCCGGGATCGCCCCCAATGACACGCTGCTGTTCATTGTCGACCTGCAGAAGATCGACTGACGGAACCGGGCGAGACCCCGGGGTGCCCGCTACGCGCGGGAGTGCACTCGGGACGAGCGCAGAAGCAGGGTGTCGTCGGGTGCCCGCCGCAGCGAGACACTGAGCGGGATGCAGCGCCCAGCCAGTAGGCCACAGGCCAGGGCCACCATGTGCTCGACGCCATCGATGCCGGGCGCGATGACGGCTGCGATCGCCAGCGAGACACAGAGAAGCACGGCGCCGCGATTCATCCCGAGCACCACGAGCAAGTAGGCGCCGACGGCCGTGGCCGCAGCGGAGGGACCGGTGTCGAGCACATGGCCCAGCGCCGGGGTGAGACCCAACAGGCTCCCGTGGACGGAATCGATCACGAATCGAGCGCTGAGCGTGGAGACGACGTGTCCGACCGTCGCCACCAAGATCGCCAGCCAGCGGCCAAGGACCACCTCCGCGATGCCGATCACCAGCACCAGCTGGAGGGCGGCGCCCCAGACGGGCAGCAAGGGAGTGGGCAGGAAGAGCGACATCGGGAGCCGGGAAAGCTCCGTGGTCAGCGGCAGCGACGCGTACACCGCACCGGAGTGCCACAGGTCCGGCCCGACGACATGATTGTGGAGGAGCAGCGACACGGCGATCGAGGTCGAGCCCAGGGCGATCCCCAACCACGGTCGCCTGCCACAGGCCAGCGCCGTCTTCACCAGGACGAAGAGGCGCTGGAGCTCGACCACGAGGCCCAGCTGACGGCGACCTCGATCGCGCGACTCGGTGGAGGCGTCCGGGTTCGGCCGGTCCCGGTGCGTCCTCATCACGGCGATCGTCCTCCCCACGCGGCGGTGAGGGTCGTTCTACCGGTACGGCGCAGGATCGAGCGCGCTCGGTTCGGAACGGCGGCCGGCGTCATCGACATGGACGAGAGCGCGAGTCGTCGCGACGCGTGGGTCGGGGGCGACACGCGGCCGCCTTCGGGGGTGTCGCCCCGCTCCTGACCACCAGATCCACAGGCACCGGGAATCGCGCCACCTCGGAATCCGATCCCATCCCCAAAGCATCGCCGGCCCGTCCCAAAGAAGCCGGGCCACAGGGGCCTGCGGGGGACCATACCGCACGGACCATTGCTGACTGCAGGACCGGCAACGGCTGGACCATTCGGACTCCCGAACCGGCCCGAGCCCCATCAGGCGTCCGCGGCCGGCGCCAAATGCAGCGTCGTCCCTCGCAAGTGCAATGGGAGACTGGGGCGGTGCGCACCCTGCTCAACGTGCTGTGGCTCGTGTTGTCGGGCTTCTGGCTGGCCCTCGGCTACGCGGTGGCCGGCCTGGTGATGTGCCTCCTCATCATCACGATTCCCTTCGGCATCGCATCGTTCCGGCTCGCCGCCTACGTCTTGTGGCCGTTCGGCCGGACGCTGGTGCGGCGCGCGGACGCTGGCGCGGCCTCCACCATCGGCAACATCCTGTGGTTCCTGCTGGTTGGCCTGTGGATGGCCCTTGCCCACCTGATCCTCGGGATCCTCCTGTGCCTCACCATCATCGGGGTCCCGCTCGGGCTCGGAAACTTTAAGCTCGCCGCGGTCGCCATCGCCCCGCTCGGCAAGGAGATCGTCACGACGGGCGACCCGAACGTCGCCCTCGGCGTGGTCTCCTTCTGATCAGCCTGGGATGATGCGGTCCGGCCGCGTCCCCTCGGGCTGCCGTCAAGGGTCACAGAAGGCCCAGAGCTCCGGGCATCACGGACCAACCAGACCCGTGGAAGACTGGAGACTGCCAGGAGAAGCGAGGTCGCCATGGACAGATTTCGCAACCAAAGGGACCGTGTGGCCACCGTCGCCGCCCTCGTTCTTCCCCTCGGGATTGCGGCGATCCTGGTCCCCTTCCGAGCGAGCTTTGCCAGCCCCGCCTCGGCGCTGGTCCTCGTCGCCGTGGTCGTCGGCGTCGCCGCCCTCGGCCACCGGGGCGCCGGGATCCTGGCCACCATCTCGGCGACGCTCTGGTTCGACTTCTTCCTGACCCGCCCCTACGAACGGTTGGCGATCACGCACCGGCCCGATATTGAGACCGCCGTGTGCCTCTTCGTCGTCGGCATCGTCGTGACCGAGTTGGCCGCGCGCAACCGGCACCACTGGCAGGCCGCGACGGAGGGGTCGGATTCGGTCGGTCTCATCCACGTCGTCTCGGAGCTCGCGGCATCCGGGGCACCGGCCGACGAGGTCATCGAGCGGGTCCGGATAGAGCTCATCGAGCTCTTGCACCTTCGAGACTGCCGCTACGAGTCCAAGCTGCCCCAACGCCGCAGAACGCGCATCGAGCCCGACGGACACGTCATGCTCGGAGGCGGCGTCTGGGGTGTTCATCGCTTGGGCCTGCCCGGTCCCGAGCTCGAACTGCCCGTCCAGGCCCGCGGCCGCACGCTCGGCCGATTCGTGCTCAAACCGACACCCGGCTACCCGGTGTCCAGGCAGCGGCGCGTCGTGGCCGTGGCGCTGGCGGCGCAGGTCGGGGCGGCGGTGCTGCCCGAACTGCGCTCGGCATAGGGGCCGACGCTCTGGCGAAGTCAATGAGGGGGGCGGCCCGCCGGATGGCTCGGCCCCACCCGTCCGAGCCAGTCCCGCGAGAGCGGTGCCAACCACGAAGGGGAGACTCACCACGATGGCCTACGACTTCGCAGCTGACGTCCGAATCGACCCCAGGATCAAGGCGATTCTGTCCGCGGTGGCTTCCGAGGGCCAGGGTGATGTCGGCAGCCGGGAGACGCTCCTGGCCGAGGCCAATACCCCGGCCGCGGTCGAGGCCGCCGAGCTCTTCAAAGCCTTCCTGGACCTGTGCGACACCGAGGAGGCGGCACCGTCGGCCGGACTGCGGATCCACACCGAGAAGATCGTCTCGGTACCAGACGGCAACACCATCAACCTGCAGGTCATCCGACCCGACACGGACGAGACCGTCGCCTGTGTCTATTACATCCACGGCGGCGGCATGGCGTCGCTGTCCTGCTTCGACGGCATGTACCGAGGCTGGGGCAAGCTGATCGCCGCCAACCGGGTCGCGGTCGTCATGGTCGATTTTCGCAACTGTGTCTCCCCGTCATCGGTGCCCGAGGTGGCCCCGTTCCCAGCCGGGCTGAACGACTGCGTGTCGGGATTCCACTGGGTGCTGGCCAACGCGGCGGCGCTCGAAGGTCGACCCCGCCCGTCTCGTCATTGCCGGCGAGAGCGGTGGAGGCAACCTGACCATCGCCACCGGCCTGAAACTCAAGCGGGACGGCGACATCGGCCTCGTGAAGGGCCTCTACGCGCTCTGCCCCTATATCGCCGGCCAGTGGCCGCTGCCGGAGAACCCGTCGTCCACCGAGAACAACGGCATCCTCTTGGACCTGCACAACAACCGTGGCGCGATGGGCTACGGGATCGAGGCGTTCAACGAGCGCAACCCGCTCGCCTGGCCGTCCTTCGCCACCGTCGAAGACGTGACCGGGTTCCCCCCGACGGTCGTCAATGTGAACGAGTGTGACCCCCTACGTGACGAGGGGATCAACTTCTACCGCCTCTTGCTCCAAGCCGGCGTCGCCGCGCGGTGCCGGCAGATGATGGGCACGATGCACGCCACGGAGATCTTCACGATCGCCTGTCCGGACGTAAGCCGCGACACCGCCCGAGACATCGCTGCGTTCGCCCGGGACTAGGGGACGACGGAGCCTACGCCGCCGACGGTCACCATCAATTCGGCGAGGTCGGCGGTCGGGTGCCTGACCCGTGAGTCGCCCTTTGGCGGGCCTACGACGTGCTTCGCTCGAGGTCGACGGTGACGTCGTGGAGATGGTGGATGGGGTCGTGGAGCAGGTAGCGGGCGAATGAGGCAACGGTGAAGTTGGCGCCGTCGCTCCGTGAGCCGGCGCGGTCCCAGGCCGCACCGGCGACCGTGTCGAAGGACCTGGCGAGGGCATCGGCGCTGTCCGCGAGTTCTGACGCCACGGCGCTGGGTTCCTGCTCGTTGTAGCGACGCTCGACCGCCGTCTCGTCTTGATCCCAGTTCGCGAACGAGGGGTCGTCCTGTGTGAGCATGAGTCGCAGGCGCTCGTCGAAGAGGACGAAGACGTCCCGGACGTGGCAGGCGTACTCGAGGGGCGACCATCGATCGTCACGCCACCTGGCCCTCAGCAGGCCCGGGGGTTCCCGCAGGATCGACGCCCAGGCGCCGGCATTGGCCCTGATCCGCGACGCGACCTCGGTCACCGGGACGAGCGACGAGTCGAACCCGCACTCGGCGCAGGGTCGCTCGAGGACCCAGGTCCAGTCCTTCGTGTCGGGTGTGATCGGCACCGGCGGTCAGCCTCGGCCGAAGGTCGCGTTGCCGTTCACCGCTCGCGGCGGCTCGTCACGCCGCACCGGAGGGCTCGTCCGCCGTCAGGACGAGGGGGGCGCGGCCGCCGGGCCCGGGCCCACGGCCGCCGCCGGCGCTGCTGGCGGCCAGCTCGGCCTTCATGGCGGCCAGCTCCTGATCGACCCCGGCGGCGTTGCCGACCTCGTCGAGCTGCTTTTGGATGTCGTCGGTCTGGCCGCCGACGTCCTCGAGGACGCCCGACTCGAGCAGCTCGTCCAGGGCGCCGGCGTGGGCCTGCATGTTGGCGATCTTGTCCTGGGCCCGGGTCAGGGCCGCACCCGAGTCGCTGAAGGACTTCGAGATCCCGGCGGTGCTCTCGTCGACGCTCGAGATCGCCTTGGCCGCCGTGTACTGGGCCTTGAGCGTCTCTTTCTGGGTGCGGAAGGCGTTGACCCGTTCCTGGAGGGCCGAGAGGGTGTGGGTGAGCTTCTCCTCCTCCTCGGCCAGCTGCTGCTCCTGGGGCACCATCGCGTCGACCTGGGCCTGGGCCGTGGCCTTGCGGGAGAGGGCCTCCTTGGCCAGGTCGTCCTTGCCCATGGTCAGCGCCGCCTTGGCCTGATCGTTGAGGTGGTCGACGGTGTGCTGGAGCTGGGTCTCTTGGAGCTCGATCTGCTTCTTGGACGCCGCGATGTCGACGAGCGCCCGGCGCACCTGGGTGATCTGCTCGAGCATCTTCTCGTAGGACAGATCGAGCATCTCGTCGGGCTTCTCGGCCGCGTCCAGGGCCTTGTTGGTCTTGGCCTGGATGATGTCGTGCGCTCGCTGGAAGACGCTCATGGGGGCTGCCCCTCTCTCTACGCCCGTTCCGGCTCGCTCCAGAGCGGATCGACCCTCGGCGCGGACGGACAAATCGTAGTGTCGGTGCCGGCGCCGAGGGCCTCGACGGCCGGGCCCGCGCCGAACGGGCTCAGTCGGGGCGGGCCAGCACCGAGCGCGGGTGGCGGCCGTCGACGTAGCCGACGAACGGCGGGTAGATGTTGTAGCCGAGCAGCTCCTGGAGGCGCTCGGGTAGCTGGCGGACCACGGAGCGGGGCACGGCCAGGCAGTGGTTCTCCTGGGGACGCAGCCAGCTCACGACGTATTCCAGGATGACGCCGAGCCGGGGGTGCGCGGTCTCGTTGGCGCCCCCGCCGTGCCAGAGGTTGCCCACGTAGAACATGGCCGACCCGGCGGGCATCTCGGCCACGACGATCTCCGAGTCGGCGCCGGGGCGCCGGTCGTCGTCCCAGAGGTGACTCCCCGGGACGAGCCGGGTGGCGCCGTTGGCGGCCGTGAAGTCGTCGAGCGGCCACATCGAGTTGACGACCACCACGGGGTGGGGGCGGGGGAGGGGATAGATGGCCTTCGTCCCGGTGCAGGGACTGCGCCGTCTCGCCGGGTCCGATCTGGATGCCGACCGGCGCGCTCAGCTGGTACTCGGACAGGACCCGGTCGAGGGTCCCGAGCACGAGGGGGTGGATGGCGGCCTCGTCGAAGGTCCGCGTCTTGGCGAACAGCGCGTAGACGCGCTGGGTCGAGAATCCCTCGAAGGAGTTCCGGCCGGTCGGCGTGGCGGCGAGGACGCGGGCGAGATCGTCGCGGGCGGTCCGCACCGCGTCGGGCGAGAGCACCCCCTCGACGATCACGTACCCGTCGGCCCGCAGGCCGTCGACGACCACCTCGGGGGTGGCGCTCCGAGCGGTCGTTCGCACGGTCCGACCCTAGCGAGGTGGCCTAACCTGCGAAAACGGTGCCGGGGGTGCATCCAGCGGACAGGGGGGACCAACTGCTCTCGAGGTCAGGGTAGGCATGTTTCGCCGTCAGCCGGGTGCGCCGCCCCCGGGGGGGTCGCTGGCGCTGAACGGCGCCCCGGCGGGCCTCGTCGAGGTGTCGAACTGGCCGATGTGGCTCCTCGGCCTGGCCGTCATGATCGACACCGTCGACCAGTACATCGTCCGCGGCACCTCGAACCAGATCGAGCGGGTGTTCCACGTCGGCGACTTCCAGATCGGCGTGCTGTTCTCGGCCTTCATCATCGTGAACGGCATCGCCACCCTGCCGGCCAGCTATCTCGGTGACCGCTGGAGCCGGAAGAACATCATGGCGGTCACGATCGTCTTCTGGTCGCTCATGAGCGCACTGGGCGGGCTGGTGCCGGCCGGCGCGTTCGTGCTCCTCGTGGTGCTGCGCGGCGCGCTCGGCTTCGGCCAGGCGGTGACCGGCCCGGCGAGCGCGAGCCTGGTCGCCGACTACTACGGCATCGAGCGGCGCGGGCAGGCCTTCTCGATCCAGCAGTGCCTCACCTACGTGGGCCTGGGCCTGGGCCTGGCCATCGGGTCGTTCTTCGGGACGAGGTTCGGCCACGACGGGTGGCGCCTCGCCTTCGGGGTGTCCATCTTCCCCGGCCTCGTGATCGCCTATCTCTGCTGGCGCCTGCCCGAGCCCAAGCGGGGGACCGCCGACCGAGCCCACGTGACCGGGGCGGTCGGGATGGAATTGGACAACGAGAGCCACGCCCTGTTCCCCGGGGGGTTCTCCCAGTTCGTGGTCGGCATGGGTCGGGGACTCCGGGCCGACGCGCGGACCATCTTGCGAATCCCGACCATTCGCTACGCGCTGGTCGGTGTGTCGGTCGCCGGCTTCGTCGTCACCGCGGTCGCGACCTGGATGCCCACGCTCTACGAGCGCCAATTCCACCTGAGCCAGGGCTCGGCGAACACCGCCTTCGGCGCCCTCGCCATCCTGGCCGGCATCCCGGGCACCATCCTCGGGGGGCGGATCGCCGATCGCTGGGTCAACCGGGTCATCGGGGCCCGGGTGGTCATCCCGGGCGTCTGCCTGCTGAGTGCCGGATCGCTGTTCCTGGCGTCGTTCATCCCCATGCCGTTCGCACCGATGTTCGCGCTGCAGCTCGCGGGCTTCTTCGTGTACTCCTCAGCGGTCCCCGCGCTGCGGGCCGGCCTCACGGACGCGACGCCGGCCAGCGTGCGGGGGACGGGCGCCGGCGTGTTCAACGTGGCGTCGATCATCTTCGGCTCGGCGGTGGCACCGCTCGCCACCGCCGCCGTCGCCACCCACTTCGGGGGGAACTACCGGGTGGCGTTCGCCATCGTCATGCCGATCTCCTTCGTGGGCGCGTTCTTCTTGTTGGCCGCCCGCCGCCACATCGAGGCGGACACCGCCAAGATCTTCGACGCAGTGGTCGCGGCGCAGGCCGCCGAGAACCCGGACCGGACCGAGCCGGTCTGAACCCGACGGGGGCCCCGTCGGCGCGGCGGCGGTGGCAGGATGCGGAGGTGACGACCGAGCGGCTCGAGACCCAGCGGATCATCGGAGCCGACGCAGCGACGATCTTCGCGGCGCTGTGCGACCCGCGCGGACACGTGGCGATCGACAGCTCCGGGATGCTTATGGCGGCCACGGGGGAGCCGGTGGGCGCCGTCGGCGACAGCTTCGTCGTCCACATGGACCGCGAGTCGCTCAACGACTACCCGCTCGGTCGCTACGACGTGACCGTCACGATCACGAGCTTCGTGGCGGACAAGGAGATCGCCTGGACGATCCTCGGGGTCATGCGTCCCCCGATCGGCCACATCTACGGCTACACCCTGGCGCCGGTGGACGGGGGCACGCTCGTGACCTCCTACTGCGACTGGTCGTCCATCGACCCCGCCTACAAGGACTCGGGGATCTTCCCGGTCATCTCCGAGGGGGCGCTGCGGGCCACCCTCGGCATCCTGGCCCGCACGGTCGCGCCGGGGGGTCCGAAGACCCCCTCCTGAGGGGACCGCTGGCGGCGCCTCAGGCCGATCCGTACTTCTCCTGGTGGTGAGCGTCCGCATCCGGGGCTGCGAGGCCGGCCGGCAGCGGCGCCTGGAGGGCGACGGTCCGGCCGTCGGGATCGCGCACGAGCGCCTGCAGCATCCCCCAGTGCTGCGGCGTGAACGGCTCTGCGAAGTCCGGGGGCCGAACGGGCGCGAACGCGTCCGCGTCCGCGACGCGCAGGATCGGGTAGGTCGAGAGCGCCGAGCCGTGCTGCTCGTTGATGAACACATACGGCCCACCCCCCGGGTGCTCCCACTGCCCCGAGCCGTGCCCCGTCTCGAAGGCCTGCTCGAAGCCGAGGGACGACCAGAAGGCAGCCGTCGCCCCGTAGTTCCGGGTCTCCACGTAGAGGCCCAGGAATCCTTCAGTCGCCACGGTTCCTCCTTTTCGCCGGCCCCCGGCGCTCGAGGTGCTCCCACAGCGCTTCCTCGACGATCGACGACAGGGAACGCTCGGCGTCGACCGCGTGATGCTTGACCGCCCGGATCAGATCGAGCGGGAGGTACACGTTGAACTGCTTGAGGGGGCGCGGTGGCGGGCACGCTCCTAGGTTACTAGCAACCTACCTGCCCGTCGATGCGCCGGGTCGTCCCTCGCCGGAGCGGCTTGACGGGAGCGAGCACCCGTTGGGCTCGCCTGGGGACACTGCACCCGCCGGTCGGTGGCGGCCGACCGCGGCGGCCCGCCCGGATCAGACAGAGGTGCGTTGCCGGCGGGTGTGGCGGCGCCAGGTGGCCGTCCCAACCTCTGGCAGCACCTCGAGCGTTCGGCGCAGCGACATCTGCGACGGATCGGTCACCCGCGCAAACTCCGCCGGGTGCACCTGGGCGAGGCGGGAGTCGTCCGTGCGGGCCCGGGCGTCTTGCAACCGAAGGGATCGATCGAGAACTTCTGGGTGCACGAACAGCAGGATGTTCTGCCTGATGCAGGGGGCGAGTCGCTCGTCGTTCCAGATGGCGGGACGAAGGCTGTCGATCACTGCATAGCGGTGGGCGGCGAAGAGGCTGGCCCAGTACTCGGGCCATTGTTCATTCACGTGTCCGGTGCCCCCCTGGCCCGGGATGGCGGCAGAGAACAGCACCACGGGGGCGGCGGAGACGAGCAGGGAAACGAAGCCCTCGGCGGCGCTCGCCGGTAGGTGCTCCGCCACCTCGAGGGTGACCGCCAAATCGAACCGCCGGTCGAGCTGCCACGGCTTCGCCAGATCCCGGGGAATGAACTGCTCGGGGGGGATCTGGAGCAGCTGCCTGGGTACCCAGTCGCCATCAACCCCGAGGATCGTTTCGACACCGTTGGCGGCGAACGCGGCCAACCAGTCACCGGTCCCACAACCGAAGTCGATTGCGCTGGCGACCGGAACCATCTCGAGCACGAGGGCGGCGAGGGCACGGGGACCTGCGGGCCCCGATCCGAGTGTCTGACGGTAGAAATGGCGGTTGTAGCCCGGTCGACCAATCATGGTTGGCTCCTTTGCCGGTCTATGGGTGACGGAGATCGAACGGTCGACGCAGCGGCGGGCAGAGCCACGGAAGCCGACCCGACCTCGCCACCGACGGGCGCAGGGGCAAAGTGATGGCTCAGATGGTCGCCCGGGAGCCGCATGACCGCCTCAGGGTGATCGATCCCCCACGGTGCGTGGTCGAACCGGTGAATTCCCTCCAAGGGCAAGCGTCCGCTGGCCTCGGAACGTTCTGAGGGACCGAGCCGCATCGAGACTGCGGAGCAGGGCCCGAATGGGCTGGTCACAGGCGTAAATGCCACCCGTGATTAATGCCACACCGGCATCCCTGCACCGTCCCAGATACACGCCCCGGTCGATGTGACGCTCGTGAGACGCGTACAGATCACGCTTGGACCATGACGATCGACCAAGAGCCTCCTTGCATCGATTCGCGTCGCTCCGGAAAAGATCACCGTCGCGCCCCCGCGGGACCTTCGTCGTATCCGCGCCCATGAACCTATCTGTCGTCGTGCCCACGCGTGGTCGGCGGGCCCTCCTGCCGACCGTCCTCGCGCCGCTCTTGTCCGATGGAGCAATCGGCGAGGTCATCGTCGTCGTCGACGGCAGCGACGACGGCTCGATCGAGTGGTTGCGCGAGAAGGCCGAATCGGCGCCGAATCTGGTGGCGATCATGCGCCGATCAGCCGGCGGTGCACAAGTTGCACGTGCCGATGGGTTTCGTCGGGCTGTCGGCGAGGTCGTCCTCTTTCTTGACGACGACGTACTTGCCTCGCCCGACCTCGCCCGGGGCCACCTTGCACACCACCAGGAACGAGACGGAGTCGTCGTTGTCGGCTACATGCCCGTCCGGTTGCCGTCAAGCCGACACGCGGGGGAGTTCCCGACGTATCTCTATGCCCACGAGTACGAGTGCCAGTGCGAACGGTATGACAGCGACCCTTCGGGAATCTTGCGTGACCTGTGGTGGGGAAACGTGTCGATACGTCACGCAGACGTCGAACGGGTTGGGGTGACAGACGCTGCTTTTGGAGCGATCTATCACGAGGACAAGGACTTCGGCATTCGTTGCGCGAACGCGGGCCTGCACGGGGAGTTCGATCGGTCATTGGTTGCGACCCACCTCCACGAACGCGATCTCGACGGATTTCTCCGTGACGCACGATCGCAAGGGATGGGGCGGCTGCTCCTCCAGCAACGACATCCCGAGATCACCGGTGACCCCGATGTCACGCAGTTCGAAGCCGAACTCTGGCCGCCCGTCGCCCTCCTCGTGCGTGCGGCCGGCCATCCGCGGGTTGGCGAGATCCTGCAGCGAGCCCTTCAAGCCATCGTCTTTCTCCTGGGCCGCCTGCATTGCTTTCGCCTCGAGCTCCTCACCGCCCGCCTCCTCCGCAGGGTCGCCCAGCGCCGCGGCGCCGAGACAGTGCTGCGAGGTGCGAGCCATGCCGACGCGTCCACGGGACGCCGATCGGGGTCAGCCGGATGAAGACCGCCATCGTGCACGACTATCTCTCCCAACGCGGCGGTGCCGAGCGGCTCGTTCTCGGGCTTTGTGCCCTTTTTCCCGATGCACCGCTCTACACGTCGATCTATGCGCCCGAGCGCACCTACCCGGCGTTCAAGGACATCGAAGTGCGGACCTCCGTTTTGCAACAGAGGGGGAGTCCCGATCAGTTCCGGAAGTTGGCTCTGTGGCTTCCCGGTGCTTTCTCGAAGCTCGACCTCTCTCAGTTCGATCAGGTCGTCATTTCGACTTCAGGGTTCGCCCACCACGTCAGGCATGATCGCACCGCGGTCTACTGTCACACGCCGCCCCACTTCCTGTACGACACGAGGGCGTACCTCGGCAGCTGGGCTCGGGCAGCGGTCGTGCGCGCCCCATTTGCCTGGCTTCGACACCTCGATCGCGCCGCGGCGGCGCGGCATCGTTCCTCTACAGCCAACTCCGTCCAGACCAGTCGTCGCATCAAGGCGGTTTACGGGCGGGACAGCAGGGTGATCTACCCGCCCCTGGCGACCGGCCACCTTCCCGATCGCCTGTCGCCACCGCCCCGCGTTCCTCGAGCCCTTGTCATCGCCCGACTGCTTCCCTACAAGCGGATCGATATGGCCATCGCGGCCTGTCGGCGAGCTGGTATCGGCCTCACCATCGTGGGGGAGGGCCCCGAGGAAGCACGCCTGCGGCGCCTCGCGGCCGACGGCGATGTCGTCTTTCTCGGACGCCAGTCCGACGACGAGCTCCGGGATCTGTTCGAAGGGCACAGCGTCGTCCTGGCGCCGGGGCTCGAGGACTTCGGCTACGGGCCTGTCGAGGCGAACTATGCGGGGCGGCCGGTGGTCGCGCTGCGCGCCGGGGGGGCCCTCGAGACCGTCGAAGACGGGGTGAACGGGATCCTCGTCGATTCCTGGGACGAGGCGGCCTGGTCCGATGCCCTCAGAGCCGTCTTGGCGCGCCACTGGTCGCCCGTGGCGCTCCGGGCGACGACGGAACGCTTCGGACTCGACGTCTTCCGCGCCAATGTGACGAGCTGGCTCGACGGGCTCGAATAGCCCGACGCCGGTGCGTTGCGTGGATCCCTTGAGCCCGCCCAGCTAGCCGGCCGCGCGTCGGGCCACCAGCCGGGAGCGCTCGATGACGGCCTCGCCGGGCGCTGCCCACCACCAGGCATAGGACAAGGTGTCAGTTGCAGGAGTCTCGAGAACGATCCTCATGTCGCTAGGGCCACGGAGACCGAAGATGCCCGGTTCGACCTCGGAGAACGTCATCACCTCCGAACGCGTATCGATCACGGTGTACAGCTCCGGCCCTGTTGCGCTTCGCCCGAGAAGCGCATACTCCACATGCTGAAGCCCGGATGCTCCGTAGGCCTCGTAGTGGAGCAAGACGGCCGACAGCATCGGCTGCACCTCGATGCGACCGACGAAGGTCCATCTCGGGTCCGTCCCCGTGCCCCCAATAGACCCCCGGAGCAGCCAACAACCGCTCAACGAGATCGCTCATCGCGTGCGATCGTTTCTACCCGGCGCCCGGTGGGTGGTGGTCACCGAGCACCGGTTCGACGGTGCCATGCCGGTGGCTTCGACGGGCCACGACTCTCGCCCGGCGCGTCACGGCAGGGCGCGACACAAGCGGTGGCCTGGTCCTTCACCCGACCCCGGCACGCCGGCGCGCCCGCACCTTGCCCAGCACGTCGCGCAGTCCGAAGTAGAGGGGCAGCAGCCGGACCATCGCCCGATCGCGACTCGATCCCACCCCGACGAGCATCGAGCACACCCCCTGACGATCGGGCAGGAAGTGCGAGTGGAACGCGTTCGACGGCGCGCAGCAGGGGTCCATGTACGCGGCGGTCGTCGAGCGGTGGAAGAACTCCGCGGCGGCGGTCTCCAGCAATCCTCCGGGACTGCAGCGGGCGAAGCGCTCGTCAAAGGCGATGCGCAGGAGGTAGAGCACGTGACCGGACTCGACCGCCCAGCAGACGGCGATCGTCTGGCCGCCCGCCTCGAGGGTCAAGAGATGGGAGTGCCCGACGGCGTCGAGCGCGGCCACGCAGGCCCGCAGGAAGGCGGCCTGGTCGGCCTGCGTCGCCATGGCGGTGCCCTCCGCCCCCTTCCAGCCGGACGCTTCGATGCGCAGCAGGTCCCCGATCGCGGCGGGCTCCCCCCGGCGGTCGACGACGGTCACCGCGCCTCCGGCGTCGCGTTCGAGACGCCGCTGCTTCTTCGCGTGGTCGCGCAGCCGTTGCTGGCTGAGACCGGCCGCCCAGCCGTCGGCCTCGGTCCGCCGCCGCAGCACGGGGCGCTCCCAGTGGTCGTAGGTGTGCGCGGGGAGGTGCTCCCGCGCGGCGGCGGCCTGGAGCAGCCGCGCCACCTCGCCGTCGCGGTTCAGGCGCTCGAAGACGACCCAGCTCGCGCCGTGGCGGCCCGCCTCGGCGCGCAGGGCGACGAGCAGCGCGCGCACGGCAACCTCGCTGGTCTCGCGCCGCACGAGCGGGGCGCCCAAGACCGGGAGCACCGGGACGGGCGTGTCGTCGAGGCGCGAGGTCAGCCCGACGCGCTGGAAGCGGCGCCAGCGATCAATCTGGCGGATCGGCAGGCACGCGTGGAGCAGGCCGTCCGCTTCGATCAGGACGAGTCGCAGGTCGGCGCGGGCGTGCGTGTGCGCGACGGCGGCCAGGAGCAGATCGGGGTCGAGCGCCGGGTTCGCCTCGAGCGGATCGGCGGCCAGCGCACGCCACGCGGCGATGTCCTCGTCGCTCAGTTCGCTGATCAGTTCGATTCGGACGTGCATGCGAGAGGGGGGCGGCATCGCCGCGGGGGATCGGTCGATTGTAGAGGAAGACCGCGTGGCGGCTGCGGGATCATTCCGCTCGTAGTGGCGAAACCGAGCGGCCATGACGGGTCGCCGCCAGGGGGCTGTGCAACAATCCGCAGCAAGGTGTCGGCCGCCGGGCGCCCGCCCTTCCCCAGTGTTCGCCGTCCTCGGCGAGCGGACGGCAGATCGACCACGAGACGACGGAAGGCACCGTGAGAGGCCGGATCATCGCCGTCAACGACGCGACGGACGACGAGATACTCGCCTGGCGGGACCTGGCCCGGCGCGCGGCGCAGCCCAATCCTCTCTTTGAGGTCGACTGCCTGGTGCCGGCGGCCCGCCACCTGCGCAACGGCCCCGACATCTCCCTGGTGCTGGCCGAGGAGTCCGGCCGCTTCTTCGGCTGCTTCCCGGTGCAGCGGGCCGCGCGCTGGAAGAGCCTGCCCCGCCCGGTGCTGGCGACTCAGGTCCGGCGCATGCAGTACGACGGGACGCCGCTCCTCGATGCCGAGCGCGGCCACGAGGCGATGGTGGCCATGCTGCAGGCGCTGCGCGACGGGCGCTCGTCGGGCACGCCGGGATTCGTGGTCTTCGACTGGCTCGATGATGCCGGGCCGGCGACCCGGCACCTGCGCCAGGCGGCCCTCACGCTCGGGCTCGGCACCTACCAGTACGAGCGCTGGGAGCGCGCGATGATCCACCGCCGCCCCGACGGTGACTACCGCGCCCTGCACGGCAAGAAGTTCCTCCACAACGTCGCCCGGTTGCGGCGCCGCTGGGAGGAAGAGCTCGGCGCCGCGGTCCGGCTCGTCGATCACCGTGACGACCGCGACGCCGTCGACGCGTTCTTGGCCCTCGAAGCCGCGGGCTACAAGAGCACGACCGGGATCGCCACCGAACTGTTCCCCGACGAGATGGCGTGGTTCCGCGAGCTCTGCGACCGGTTCCGCGAGGCGGGACGCCTGCGCCTCTGGTCGCTCGAAGCCGGAGACGGGATGCTGGCGGCCGAGATCGGCTTGACCGGCGACGAGGGCCTGTTCATCTTGAAGGTCGCCTACGACGAGGCCCAGGCCAAGTACACGCCCGGGGTGCAGCTGCACCTCGACGTCATCGACCAGCTCGACGCGATGACCGGCGTCGAGTGGATCGACCCGTGCACCTACGCCAAGAACGACACGCTCGAGCGCATGTTCCCCGATCACCGTTCGATGGGCGCGATCGTCGTCGCCACCGGCGGGCTGGCCGACCGCGGCCTGCTGCGGGCCGTGGCGATCGCCCGCCGTCACCTCCGGCCCGGTTCGCCGCTGCGCCGACACCTGCCCGGGCCGTGGCGAAGCACCTGAGACGCTGCCGCTGGGTGCTGGCCGCCGCGACGCTCGGCGCGAGCGTCGCTCTGTTGGTGCCGGCGACGGCCGGCGCCGCCGTGCGCTGGCACCTGCACCTGGTCCAGGTGCGCGAGACGGCCGTCCCGGGCCCCGGCGGTCAAGGGGTGCGGGGGCCGCGCACCATCTCCGCCAGGTTCTCGACCCCCACCCGGGCGGGCGACCTGCTGGTGGCCGCAGTGATCGACGGGGTGGGCATGAGCGGGGAGCCCCAGCCTCGCGACCGCATGCCCGGATGGACGGCCGGCCAGGACGTGATCGGTGGCAACGTGGCCCCGGGCGGCGGCTGGACGACGGGGGGGCTGCAGGCGGCCATCTACTTCTACCCGGACAACCCGGGCGGGATCCGCTCGGTGCCGGCGACGACCATCTCGCGCGACGCGGTCAGCGACGTCACGATCTTCCTGGCCGAGTTCTCCGGCGCCCCCAAGCGCGTCGCCGTCGACGTGGCCGGCGCCTCGACGAGCGGCCCCACCACGAAGACCGACTCGACGTCCAGCGCGGTCCGCACCGACGCGGGCCACCCGGCAGGCCCCCGATCTGGTGCTGGCCGCCTTCAACAACGGAGGCAACGCGCCGCACGGGGAGCGCTTCACCTGGTCGCTCCGGCTGGACGCTGATCGGCCAGGACACGGCGCAAGGGAACATCAATCAGCCGGTGCTGTTCGACTACCGCGTGCTCTCCCGGCGCGGCGTCGCCGCCGAGCAGATGCGCTACGCGGGCGGCTACCCGATCGACAACTGCGCGGCGATCGTCGCGCTCAGCTGAGCTTCTCCGGCCCCCGGGCCGAAGCGGGCCAGCAGGTGCTCGGTCAGGCGGTCGCTCACGAGGGCGCGCTGACCGGCGTCTATGAGCGCGTGGTCGAGCCCCGGCACCACTTCCACGCGCAGGCAGCTGTCCTTGGACGCCTGCAGCTGGGCCAGCTGCGTGCCCTCGGTGAGCGGCCGGGCCTCGTCCTCGCCGCAGATGCAGTAGGTGTCGACGCCGTCGGCCACCAGCTGGGCCAGCCAGCTGCGCGCCGATCGGTTGGGGCCGGTCAGGTTGGCCAGCCGCCAGGCGAGCGCCCGCATCCGCCGCCGCAAGGCCGGGATCGGCAGGCTCCGGTAGGAGGCGATGAGGGGGTTCATGGGTCGACAGATCTGCCGGCGCGGGTCGATGGAGCCGCCGGCCGCCTCGGGCGGGTCGAACCGCAGCACCGGGTTCACGGCCAGCACGCCCCGCGGGCCGAGCAGCAGCGCGCTCTCCAGCGCCTGGTAGGCGCCGGAGCACAGGCCCGCCAGCACCACGTCGGTCGGGTCGTGCGGGACACAGGGCGACGGTGGCCGCCAGCACGTCGTCGAAGGCCTGCGGGGCCCGGACCACGTGGTCGCGCTGGTCCGGCCGCACCGGGCTGTCGCCGAGGCCGCTCGCATCGAACCGCACGCAGCGCACACCCGCGGCCGCCCAGCGCCGGGAGAGGGTCACCCAGAGGCGGTTGGGGCCGACGTGCCAGTCGTTCCCGCTGTTCAAGAAGAGGACCGTCGGTCCGCTCGACGCGCGCTCCGACGTCGTCACGATGCCGAAGAGGCCGACCGGGCCGATCGCCACGAGCTCCTCGCGCAGCCGGACCCCGTCGCTCCCCAGCCACTCGGCGCGCGCCGGGTGCGCACACACCCGCACGGGCAGGCGGGGCCCACTGTGGACCGCGCCCAGCCAGGCCACGATCGCATCGGTGGTCTCCCGCGGGACCTCGTTGTGGAGCGGCTCGACGCCGAGGAGCGCCGGTTGCCCGATGGCCGGGCGGCGCTCGACGGCGGCGCAGGCCAGCGGCTCGACGAGATCGACCGGCGGGGGCTGCTCGTCGCGGGTGAGGACGAGCAGGTGCTCGACTGCGGGTTCGCTCGCCGCCGGCACGCGCAGCGCGGCGAGGTCGGCCGCCGTATCCGCTCGGAAGACGAACCCGGGCAGCTCCGTCCCGGCCGAATCGGACGGCGACGGCACATTGGTGCGCAGCCGCTGCAGCGCGCTCTGCTCCTTCATGAACGCACGACCCGACGGGCAGGGGTCCCACAACACGAGCGCGTGCACGTCTCTGTTGCCGGGCGGCCGCCACCGCGCCCAACAGGGCACCCATCCGCATGCCGAGGACCGAGACCTCTTTGGCGCCGCAGGCGCGGGCGAGCGCCATCGCGTGGCCGACGCTGTCGAGCCACGCCTCGACGCGCCCGGAATCGTCGTCGGACCCCGACGAGTCGCCCGTGCCGTCGTAATCGAAACGCACGGCGAGCAACCCGTCTTGGGCCAGCGCCTCGGCCAGCTTGCGGTAGGTGTAGTGGACGCTCGTGTGCTCGCGGGCGAGGGGCGGGCACAAGACGACGGCCCCGCGGCAGGTCTCGGAATCGGGGACGTGGACCCACCCGAAGAGGGGACGATGCGGTGGCCCAAACCACCGAGCGATCGAAGAGGTCATCAGGATTCCCTGGTGCCGACAAACCTGGCCGACGTGGTCGAGTTTATTGACCGCACCGTCCCGACTGGTGGCATCACAGGTGACTCCAAGCTTTCCGCACTGAGCTCGATCCGGCGCGTCGCCCCGGGCGCGAGGTGAAACCACGAGTCGGCCGGCCGCCAGCCCGGCGCGTCGATGGACACCCACTGGGCGAACCGCCGCGTCGACACCTCGAGGGCCAAACCGTGCGCGTCCTGTGCGTCGAGTCGGGCGGCAAGACCGACGTCGTGTTCGGTGGCCCGCTGCTGGCCGCCGGGCAGGTAGACCGTCTCGGCCAGCGTCCGGCCCTCGGTGTCGGCGAGCGTGACCGCCACGACGTCGTGGGAGGGCGGGCCGAAGCGGTAGGCGTAGCTGATGTCGCGGAAGCCCTCGAACAGCGCGGCCGCGTCCAGTGCCAGCGCGCCGCGGGCCGGGATCTCGACCGCCGCCGCGGCGCCCTCGATGTGCGCCTCGCCGCGGGCGAACAGATCGACCCGCACCACCGCCGCGACGTCGTGGGCGGTGTCGTTGCGACAGGTGAGCCGGAGCCCGTTCAGTCCCTCGTCGGTCGACGAGCACGGTCACCGGGCGCGAAGGCGCGCCGGAGCGCGAACCACGGCGCCTTGGGGCGACCGGCGAAGTCGATGACCCCCCAGCCCGCGCCGGTGCCGCAGATCGGCCAGTGCGAGCACGAGACCGCCGGCGCACGTCGACCCGGCGCGTCGCCACTCGGCGAAGACCCGGCTCATGAGCTCGGCGTTGGTGGCCCGGCCGAGATCGAGGGCGCGCTCGGGGTCGACGTAGCGCTCGCAGCAGCGGATCCGTGCCGAAGAGCAGGCGCTGGTAGTAGTGGCGGACGTCCTCCATGTCCCAGGAGCGGCCCGCGTCGTGGTGCACGCCCGTCTTCCAGTTCGGGTCGTGCCCGGCGCGGTTGGCGCCGCCGACAGTGCTCCTCGATGCTGCGCGGCTCGGGCGGGGTGGAGAAGGCCAGGCACTCGGCGGCGAAGCGGACGCCGGCGCGACGGGCGTCTTCGAGCGGTCGCAGGTAGCCGCCGACGCCGAAGTACTGGCTGACGCCGGTGTCCATCTGGAAGGGCAGTTCGCCCGCCGGTCGGGTTGGACGACGACGTAGGGCACGCCCGGGCAGGTGGGCCTCGACGAGCATGGGCACGGTCTTGTCGAAGAGCGGCGCCCGCCAGGCCGCGGCCGGCGAGGCCGTTCATGGCGGCGATCTCCTCGACCTCCTGGTTGCCGCAGACGACGGCGAGGGCGGGATGCCCGCCGAGGTCGCGTCGAAGGACTCGCGCAGCTCGGCCGTCACCGATGTCCACGAAGGCCTCGTCGTCGGGCGGGTCCATGAAGGCGAACATGCAGTCCTGCCAGACCAGGATGCCGAGCTCGTCGCAGCGCGTCGAAGAACGTCGGTCGTCCTCGTAGGTGCCGTGTGCCCGGCACGCGCAGCATGTTCAGGTGGGCCGCCGCGGCCAGCTCCAAGCGGTGGTCGACGAGCGCGCCGCGTCGGCGGCGCCAGCGTCACCGGGTCGGGCGGGAGCCAGCAGGCGCCGCGACAGAAGACCGGTTCGCCGTTGACGAGCAGGTGGAAGCCGCCGTCGGTGCGGTCCACCGCGATCGTGCGGAAGCCGACCCGGCCCGAGCCGATGCGGTCGTCGCCTCGAGCTCGACCGCGACGTCGTAGAGGGGCTGGGCGCCGTGGGTGTGGGGCCACCACCGCTCGACACCGGGCACGCGGACCTGCGCCCGCGCCGCCGTCCTGCCGCTCGCTCGAACGGCGCGGCGGACCCCGGCGACCACCAGCGTCGGCGCGCCCCGGGCGGCACCGTCGCCGGCAGGCGGATCGTCGCCTCGACGATCCCGTCGTCGCCCTCGCACGAGGCGACCAGGCGCACCGGCGCGGGACCGGGTCCGGCCCCTGGTGCAGCCGCACCGGGCGCCACGGGCCGACGGGGGCCGGAACGACCGGCCCACCCCGGGATCCGGCCGAGCAGGCTGGTGCGGAACCACCGCAGGTTCTGGTGGGTGACCATGTAGGTCTTCCAGCGCGGGCGGCTCCGACGCTCGGCGAGGCGCGGCGCCAGCGCGGCGCAGCGGATGACGAGCTCGTTGGCCCCGCCCTGCAGCGGTCCGTCCGACGCCCGTGCGCACGGAACATGTTCTCGGAGTGGAGCAGATGGACGCCGTTCAGCCAGGCGTCGGCGACGGTCGCCAGGCCCTCGAAGCGCAGCTGGCCGGTGCCCGTCCGCCGCGTCGAAGCGGCAGCGGAACCACCAGTCGTCATCGTCGTAGGGGTGCGAGTCGACGTCGACGAACCCGGCCGCGGCGCGGGCCCCGGCGGCCGTCCCCGGCACGCTGGCCGCCAGCCAGTCGAGGCCGGCCGCCTCGAGGTCGTCCGGGCCCGCCAACGCACCGGGCGGGCTGTGCGCACATTCCCAGGCGCGCCCGGAGAGCAGGTCGCCCGCCGGCTCAGGGTCCATAGGGCCGGCCAGTTCGTCCATGGCCGTCTGCCACGCCGCGGCGAGCTCGCTCGTCGCCGGACCGAGATCGGCGACCCGACCGCGCACGGCCCGGGCCACCAGGAACTCGAGCGACTTCATCCCGGTCGCGATCCGCCCGAGCTGCTCGGCGACGTCGCCCAGTGCCGGCGCCGCCGGATCGTTGGCGCCCAGCCAGTCGACGAACGACGCCGCCAGCTCCGCGTTGGAGCCGCACTGGCGCACCATGCCGAAGGCGTAGCGGTGGAACGTGTCGATGTCCTGGGCGGCCAGCCACGGGAGGTCCTCTTCGAGCCGCTTGGCGAAGCGGGTGATCGGATTGGTGTCGGGCCGGCGCGCCAGGTGCTCGCGGGCGAGGGCGACGGCGCGTCGCACGTCGACGGGCACGCCGGACGGCGCTGCGGGTCGGCCGCACGCTCTCCACGTACGGCGGGAGCCCGGGCGGCCGGCGAGCAGCTCGTCGTAGTCCTCGCCGTCGAGATCGAAGTAGCCGCTCGTTGTGGAAGTAGCCGAGCGCCGTGCGCCTCGGTGTCGATCATCTGGGCCAACACCGTCGTCTTCTGGTGCGCGTAGCGGTAGGTGAGACCCGCCGTGTCGGGGAGCCACCAGGCGTCGACGTCGATGCGTGAGCAGGCGACCGAGCGCGAGCTGCTCGACCAGGTGCTCGACGAGCGGCCGCCACACGTTCAGCTCGTGGACCTCGACGCCGTAGAGGCGTCGGAGGTCCTCGTGCGGGTACTTGAACATGCGCCACTGCTCGCCGTCGAAGTCGGTGCTGAGGGTGAACGCCAGTCGCCGCCGTCGGGTCGTAGCCGAGGGCGTGCAGCGCCTCGATCCACAGGTCGGCCGCGCAGTTCGTCTCGGGCCAGATGCGGGCGTCGTCGTGGAGCGCGGTGCGATCGGTAGGTGGCGGGCTCCAGGGCGAGGAGCTGGTACCTCACGGCCAGAGCCGACCCCGCACGGCGGCCGGCCAGCTGTCGGGGTCGAGGCCGTGGCGTGCCAGCAGCGCGATGACGATCCGGTCCACCCCGAAGGCGACGCAGGCGCTGTGGGCCACCCCGCCGGTCGCCGTCGAGATGGCGAAGGGCAGCCCGAAGTGGTCGCGGTGGCAGTTGGCCGACATGATGGCGGTCGGGCGCTCGGTCGAGCAGATGGGGGTGATCGCCCTCGATCTTCAGCTGCTCGTCCAGCTGGCCGGCGGCCAGCACGGTGCCCAGGCGACCGAAGAACGGGTCGTTGGCCGGGACGGCCTCCATGGCCAGCCCGAGGTCGGAGAGGAGGCCGAGGCCGTGGGCCAGCCCCTCGTCGCGGTGGCGCTCCGCGTCCGTCGGGTTCGCCGACGTAGACGACCTCGTGCATGGAGAAGGACTGCATGCGGGCCGGGTCGAGGCTGGGCTCGTGGCGGAAGCAGGTGCCGTCGACCTCGAAGTAGCGGCCGCCCGCCGGGAGCTCGCCCGTGCACAGGGGGTAGAGCGGAGTGGCAGGCCGCCGACGACAGCACCACCTCGGCCGGCTCCAGCAGCGCCGGCCAGTCGCCGTCGCTCTCCACCCGCCGCAGCAGCTCGCGGTGCGCGCGGTCGTCGCCCGTGAAGACGTGCACGGATCCCATGAGGTCGGGGAAGGACTGCAGGTAGTTGGTGTGGTCGAAGGTGCCGCGGGCGATGATCGGCGGGAAGTGGATCATCTCGGCGCCGAGGGTCGCGGCCCAGCGCCCCACCATGGCGTCGATGGCGTCCGCGATGGACTGGTAGGTGGCCGAGCGCCCGTAGAGGCCCGTCACCCCTAGCGGGTAGAGAAGCTGCGCGTCGACGAGGCGCGCCGTCAGCTCGCCGTAGGGGTCGTCACCCACCCCGGTGTCCCCGACGGCCAGCGCGCTCATCGCTCCTCCCTCGAGATGAGCAGCATCTGCGCGTTGTCGGCGAGGATCCGGTCGTTGTTCACCATGAGCGCCGCGCCGTGCGCATCGCGCAGGTGCCGGCCGAGGCTGTACGGGGAGCGCTGGCTGTAGCCGGCCATCCCGCAGATGCGCAGCGCCCGCTCGACGATGTCGACCACCAGCGTCGACGCGGAGACCTTGAGGGCGTTGAAGGAGATCGCCTCGCTGAGGCTGGGCTCGTGCCCCGGCGGCGTCTCGTCGAGGCGCCGGGCGGCGCTGCGCACGAGGCCGTCCATCTGCTGGTAGGCGACGACGAGCTCGGCCAGGCGGACGGCCCCGGCCGGCGTGGTGCCCGGCGTCTTGCGGGCCTCGGCCTGCAGGTAGGTGCGCGCCTTGGCCATGGCACCCGACGCCAACCCCAGCCAGACGAATCCCCACAGCACATGGGAGACGGGCATCATCGTGCGCGCTGCGATGTCGCCGAAGGGGTCGGGCAGCACCTGGTCCTGCGATCCCTCGGCCCGCAGGACGAAGCCGGGGCTCTCGGTGCCCCGGAAGCCCAGCGTGTCCCACTCGCTCACCTGCTCGAGGGCCAGGCCCGGCGGCCGGCAGACGACCAGGATCTGGTCGCTCGGTGGGGCGTCGGGCCCGCGGCGGCAGGTGGCCAGGATGGCGTCGGCGTGGGCGCCGTAGGAGATGACGGCCGCCTGCTTCTCGAGCGTGAAGCGGTCTGCGGCCCGTTCGAGCGCGCAGATGCTCGTGCGGAGGTTTCCGCCCACGCCCACCTCGGTCGTGGCCGAGGCCAGCAGGTACGGCGTCGCGGCCACGTCCGCCAGGTAGCGGCGCAACTCGGGCGTCGTCCCGTGGCGGGCCAGGCAGGCCACCTGGAGGTGATGCATGGCCAGCACCATGGCGCTCGACGCGCAGTGCCGGCCGATGGCGTGGATCGTCTGGCCGACCTCACTGAAGGTCGCCCCGCCGCCGCCCAGATCCACCGGCACCAGCGCGCCGAGCAGGCCGGCCGACCGGGCCGCGTCCAGGGTCTCGTGCGGGAAGCGGGCGCGGCGGTCGACGTCGTCCGCATTGGCCGCCGCCGCCCCCTCGACGTCGGCGAGCACCGGTGCCGGCGAGTGCCGGTCGGTCGTCTCGAGGGCCGTCATGACGGGGCCGGCACGCCGAGCAGATCGCTCAGCGCGGCGTGGATGGCGGCGACCGACTCGAAGGTGCTCTTGCGGAGCATCGACTCGGGGAACTCGATGTCGAAGGCGTCCTCCAACGCCAGCATGACGTTCACGCTGGCGTGCGAGGTGAGGCCCAGCTGGAAGAGGTCGTCATGATCGCCGACCGCCGAGACGTCGATTGGTAGGCGTGCGTGGTCGGCCAGCACCTGTCGGATCTCCTGGTCCATCACCGGTCTCCTTGTCGAGGGGACGGGCCGCGGTGGCGTGGCCTGTCCGTTCCACCGTTCTCCGGCGGTCCATTGTGGTCGTCTCGTCCGTCGAGACGAGTGATGCTGGCGGCCTGGGCTGGGCATTCGCCGACGACGACGGCGGCCGCCAGGCCCCCCTCGTGGGTCAGGCTGACCGAGAAGCCCCGCAGGCCGGCTGCGTCGGCCAGTGCGGCCGCCGTCCCGTGCAGGTGGAGCTCACAGGCGCCGTGGGGGAGGCGGACGACCTCGATCGAGCGCCACTCCGGGCGCGGCCCCGTCGGGGCCAGCACCTTCAACGCCGCCTCCTTGGCGGCGAAGCGGGCGGCGAAGGAGGCGGCCCGGGCCCGGGGCGACCCGATGCAGCTGGCCCGCTCCTGCGCCGTGAAGAGGCGGTCCAGATAGGCGTCGCCCAGCGCCTCGATGGACCGGGCGACCTCGTCGATGTCCACGAAGTCGATGCCCACCGACACAGCGCGCGCCGAGAGCGGCCTGCACGGTCGCCTGGAGCTCCGCCGGGTCGGGGGCGTTCATCGGGGCCGCCGCAGCGAGGTCCAGACCAGGCGCACGACGCGCGCCTCTTCGGCCCGGAAGCTGGGCACGAAGGTGACGGCGAAGAGCGGCGCGAGCAGCAGCAGCGCCCAGGGCATGGCGACGAGCGGAAACATCACGAGGGGCGCGTAGGCCACGATGAAGGGGATCTGCCGGCGATAGCTGATCGGGGTGACGCGCCGGACCATGCGGTCGAGGACGACGAGGTCGACCAAGGCGAGCAGGAAGGCGTAGCCGTAGCCGTCGACGCCCAGGTGCTTCACGAACAACACGGCTGCCCCGGCCAGCACCACGGTCTGCGACGGCGGCCGCCAACGTGACCGAGTTGTTGCGGCCGCGGCTGTAGAGGAAGGTGGTCTGGATGAACCCGGTGGCGTTGAGGACGGCCGCCAGGGCGAGCAGGGTGTAGATCGGGATGGCCGCCGACCACGCCCGCCCGAAGAGGAGCGGGACGACCCAGCGGGCGGCGATGCCGAAGGCCGCGAAGGGCAGGGCCAGCGCGAGGAGCTGGAGGAGTGAGCCCTCCTCGATCCCGTGGCGGAGCCGCTTCGTATCGTCCGCGTGGATCTTGGACATGGCCACGATGCCGATCCGGTAGGCCCCGCGTTGGGCGAAGGCGAAGGTGTCGGTGAGCCGGTAGGCGAAGGCCACGTAGCCGACGCCGACGGCACCGGCGAAGGTGCCGACGACGAGGGGGTTCACGAGTCCGCCCAGTCGCGTGACCCACTGGGACCCCGAGAAGGTGAGCCCGTGGCGCGTCATCTTGCGCATGGTCGGCACGGACCAGTTCCAGTGGGGTCGCAGGCCCGAGAAGAGGACGGCGCCGACGAGCAGCCACGTCTGCCAGGCGAAGAATCCCGCGACGAGCGCCCAAGGCCCCGCTCCCAAGAGCGCCAGCGGCACCGCGGTGGCGTAGAGCGCGATGTCGCCGCCGATCTCGAGGATGCCCATCCGCCGGTAACGGAACTGGCGCTCGATGGCCGCCTGGGCCGGGGCCCACAGCACGTTGACCGGAATGCTGAGCAGCAGGATCCGCAGCGGCAGGAGGACGCCGATCGGGCGGAGCCAGGGCGCCGCCGCGTAGCTGAGCCCCTCCGCCACGGCGGTGACCGCGATCGAGGTGCACAAGAGGAAGGTGAAGGCCTGGTCGTAGTCGCGTCGCTCGAGCTTCCCCGGCGCGCGGATGAGGTAGATCTCGGCGCCCATCTGGGCGAATCCCGACACGAACATGACGAAGGCGGCCGCCCCGGCGTAGAGCCCGTAGGAGCGGGGGCCGATGGCCCGCATGGTGATCACGATGCCGACCAGGCGGATGACCCCCCGATCGCCTCGCGAGCGACCAGGTAGGACCCGCTGCGGACGACGACGTCGCCCAACCCCGACGACGCCGGGAACGCCGACGCGGCGGTCGCAGGAAGCGGTGGTTGGGCCGAGGCGCCCTGTTCGGGTGGCTCGGACTGGTCGACGACGGTCATCGGGCCTCGAGAGCCGCGCCGGCGAAAACTAGGGGGCGCCGAGCGACTCGGCTGCCTCGTTGAGAAGCTCCTCGGCGCTGATCGAGTCACCCGGGGCGGCCGCGGCGATGGACGAGCGGGCGACAAGGACCCCGGCCGAGCGGTCGGCGCGGGCGATGACGGCGTCCGTCATGCGCTCGCCCATGGCGGGGGCGTCGATCCCGTTCTCGCGGAGGTGGGCCAGGACGGCGAACAGGTTGGTGTCGACCCGGGCCACCAGATCGTTCTCGCGGACCCGGTTGCGCAGGCGGCCGGCGACCGCGTGGAGCGCCGGGTCGGTGAGCGGCCCCGGCTGGTCGGGCGAGCTCACGTCGAGCAGCACCACCGCGACGGAGCCCTCGTGGTTGCGGACCCGGGTCAGTTCTTCGGCCAGCCGCCCGAGCAGGGTGGGCAGGCTGGCGAGCCCGGTCACCGGATCGGGGCCGAGCAGCGATCGGAGTCCGCCACTGAAACCTCGATCCGTGGCCGGCGCACCCTCGAGCGGGGGCGCGACGGGCTCGGGAGCCTCGTCGGCGCCGGGGGCGGTCACCACGAGGTCGTCGAGCTCGAGCGGTGCGGGGTCCGTCGCCGGCGGGGGGGCCGTCGCGAAACCACCAATCGTGCCCCCGAGGGGCACGGGCTCGGCCTCCACCCATTCCCCGCCGGTGCCGGCGGTCAGCGCCCAGTCACCCGCCAACGGCTCTGGCGGTGCCGTCTCCTCGGCGGTGCGCGCCACGGTCGACAGCGCGGGCTCGACGGGCTCTTCGACCGCGAGGGCCAGGTCGGCGGCCGTGGCCGGGGCCGGCGGCTCCGAATCGAACCGGTAGCTGGACGCATCCGGGTCGCCCAACGGCGGCGGTTCGATCGGGATCCACGCGACCTGGTCCATCCGCTGCACGATGACCGGGTTGTCGCTGATCAACGGGAGCGGGGGAGCGGTCGGGGCAGCGGCGGGTGGGGTGGCCGTCGGGACCGCGGAGGTTGGGGCAGCCACCGGCGGGGCAACCGGCGGGACGGCGGTTGGGGAGGCCGGCGAGGCGAAGGAGCCCTCGAGCAACTCTTGGCGCGCCCGCAGGTACGAGGTGAGCCGCAGCGCCAGTGTGTGCAGCAGCGTCAGGTCGTCCTGCTCGAAGTGCCCGGCCAGCGGCTCGGCCAGGCAGAGCAGGCCCCAGGGTCGCTCCGGCAGGTCGGGGTCGTTCAGGGCGGCGACGGCCATCTTCGTGTGATGGGCCTGGCCGGTCCACATGCCGCGCAGCACGCGGCCGCTGCGCACGATGACCTTGCCCCCGCCCAGCACCGGGTCGTCCCAGGTCTGGCGGACGAGCTCGTCGATGGCCTCGATGGTCCAGGCGGGGTCGTTGGTGAGGTTGGGGAAGGTGGCGATGGCGAAGCCCCCGTCGGCCTTGCGCAGCGCCGCGAAGGCCACTGCCACGCCGCACCTTGGGTCTTGGCCATGCGCAGCAGGTGGCCCACGCCGCCGTGTGCGCTGCTCTCCATGCCAGAGCTCTCCATCGTCGAGGTGACCACCGACGCTCCTCTCTCGCTTCTAGCGCAGCGGTGCCGGTCGGGTGGCCACCGTGCTCGCCGGTCGGTTCACCCGCCCGGTTGCTGCAACCGCCTGTCGTGGTTCTGGTGACGCCGTGGCGCCGCTTGCTGCCAGCCTAGGAACGGGGCGTCCCCGGAACGTCTACGGCCCGTCCCGCGATGCCCGGCCCGAAGGGGACACGGCGGTGCTCTCGATCACGTTGGACAACGGGGTCTCGACGCTCTCCGTGCTGAGCTGGCGCAGGAGCGCCGCCGAGCGCGGGAATGCGCCGCCGGTGATCGCCCAGGTCCCATAGTCCCACGTCACCGCCGCGAAAACGTGCCTTTGGCTCGCCCAGGTCAAGAGATCCTGCACGAAGAGCGGGTCGTCCCCAGCACCCTCGGCCGACGTCGGGGCGAGACCCCACTCGGCGATCATGAACGGCTTGTCGTGGCGCACGGCGAAGTCGTCGAACCAGTTGAACCCGTAGGGGGCCTGGGCGACCTCCGACCAGCGCTGGCCGGCCGGGCCGGTCCCGATGTCGAAGGCCCCGGTGGCGATCACATTGACGACCGCGTCACCGGGGTAGACGGCCGACGGCGAGATCTTGTTCGACGAATTCGAGGCGTCCCAGACGAACTGGAACTGGGCGCCGGGGACGGCCCGCATGGTCGCCACGATCTGGTTGAACTCGGCCACGTACTGCTCGGCCTCCGTCGTCGTGGACACCGCCCACGGATAGCTCGAGTCCTCGGGATCCCAGCCCGGCATGAGGATGGCCGAGGCCTGCCCGTTGTCGATGAGGACCTGGGCCAGGGCGGCGAACAGCCCGTTGTAGTCGCCGCGGGCCCCGGCGGCCAGGCTGGCGCCCGTCTTGGGCAGCATCGGGACCCCGAAGATCATCTGGAAGCGGGTGTCCGCCCAGCGGGCGAGGAACCACGACGGGTCGCTGATGGTCGACCAGTTGGTGTCGTCGAAGTAGTCGAGCGCGTAGGGGACGGTGGTGCCCGTGTCGGCCGCGAAGACGGTGGCGGCGGCCGGTGAGCCGGCGCCCGCGTAGACGCCGAGCGGGACGGCGGCGGCGAGCGGCTTCGGCGTCTTGGGCTTCGCCGCCTTGGGGGTCACCGCCGGGGCCGGGTGCTTCGCCGGCGCGGCCGTGCCGGTCGCGCCGGGCGTCGCCCAGTCGAGAGCCATGAGCAACAGGACGATGACGAGCGTGGCACTCAGCACCAGCGCCGTGAGGCGCAGCACCTCCCGGCTGAGCGATCGCACGCCGCGCGAGGCCGCGGCGAAAGGACGCGGGGTGTTCATGGTGTGCTCCTAGCAACCTCGAGGGCGCCGACCGGGACCCGACGACGGGCATCCGAGAGCGGCGCCCGTACGGGGCGCGGACTGGCGATGGCGAAGAGGCACCAGAGGACCTGGGGGAGTCCCCCGTTGCTCAGATAGGGCCAGATGGCGTTCATCACGAGTGCCGCGACGACGATGACGAGCAGGGCGCGGCCGAGGGCCTGCTCGAGGGGATCGCGCGACCGGGCGGCGGCGCGGGCGCGCTCGACCATGGCCCAGGCCAACAGGGCGAAGAGGGCCAGCATCGGGACGCCGCCCTCCATCAGGAACGACACGTACTGGGACTCGGGGTACACCCAGTTGATGGTGGAGGGCAGCGTGACGCCGTAGCCGGTGAGGGGCCGCTGCTCGATGGCCGGGATGTACTGGCCGGACCAGACCTCCCAGCGGAAGTCGAGCGTCTGAGGTACGCCGGCCGGCCGCGAGGAGCCGGCAGAAGACGAGAGCTCCTGGTTGAGGCGGGAGAACAGGAAGGGCCCGGCCACCAGGGCGGCCACGACGACCAGGGCGCCGAGCCAGCGGAGCGCGGTTCGCCGGTGCCCGTACTGGGCGGCCAGGACGACCGCCCCGATCAACAGGCAGCTGATCGCGGACAGCTCGGCCGTGACCAGGAGCCCCGTCAACGCGGCGGCGGCCACCACCCACACAGCGCGGCGGCGGCGCACCTGGCCGGCGAGGGAGAGGGCCCACAGGCAGAGCAAGAGGGGGAAGAGGTACCCGGCAAGGACGGCCCAGTTGTTGAAGGGGCCGGTGGCCCGGGCCACCGAGCCCGTGGCGCCGGCCGGGCCCGAGACCCCACCGGTGATGGCGGTGATGAACGAGGCGATGCCCGGGAAGCGCAACTCCTGGAGCACGGCCAACAGGGCGACCGGCGCGCTGACGCCGATCAGCACCAAGAGCGCCGCCCGGCGCTCGCGCGGCGAGCGCAGGGCCACGCGCACACCCCGGTAGAGCAGGAAGAACTGCAGCTGACCGAGGACCGTTCCCCAGTCCGAGAGGCTGAGGTGCTCGCCGAGGGTGATCCCGTTGAAGGCGCCGTAGGCGGCCCACAGCACGCCGTAGGCGAGCAGCAGCCAGTCGAGGACGGCCCAGGGCACCGCCTCCTCGCGGTCGCGCGGAGACGAGGAGGGTCGTGCCGACGACGCCGATCAGGACCTCGGAGATCCGCACGTAGGGGACGGGGACGCCGGGGGCCAGCCCCGAGAGGACGGGGACGAGCGCCACGAGGGTGACCGCGCCGATGAACGGGCGCAGCAGCGCGGCGACGACGAGCACCAGACCGAGCAGGAAGGCCACGCCGTAGCGCAGCTGGTAGGTGGCGACGGCACCGGTCGCGAACGCGGCCAGGGCGCCACCCAGACCGAGGATCACCGGGCGCGGCCGGTCGGCCAGCCACGCCTCCGACGGCCGCCCGGGGGCGCCGGTCAGGTCGGCCGGAAGCGGGGCCGGTCGGCTCGTTTCACGAAGCACGGTCTCACTGAGCATGGATCGACGCGTCTTGGTCCGTGCGCTTGCCGACGAGCACCGCCCATACCGGCGCGCGCCCCATGAGCCGGAGCCGTTCCACCGCGGCCGAGACGTCGCGCAGCCGCCGTCCCGTGCGCAGCACGAGGATCGTCGGCCCACTCCCGCGGGAGAGATCGACGGCCCCGGTGGCGAACGACGGACCGACCGCGAGCGGCGACCCCGAGCTGGTGGCCGGCATGGTCGTGACCAGCCGGCGCGCCAGCGCCAGGGCCGCGGCGCCGTCGGGATCCTCGAGCGGGACCACCGTCACCGTGGCGCCACCCGCGCTGCGGGTCAGCGCCCCGGCGAGCTCGGGCACCGAGAGGTCCTCGGGCACGCTGGCCGCGGGGCAGCCGGCCGCCCGGCCCAGGGTGAAGGTGTCGTCGATCCGGGGATCGGCGCGCTCGGCGGCCAGGACCAGGACGATGCCGAGCAGCATCCCGAAGATGGCGCCGATCGGGGCGCCGTACTTGTGGAGCGCCCCGCCGGCGACACCGGTGGTCGGCAGCTGGACGATCACGACGGAACCCGAGGCGATGGCCGGCGTGGGCGCGGCCGAGCCGACCACGGTGCGGGCGAGCAGAGCGGAACCCGCAACGGCCTCCTCGGCGGTTGGCGCGTTGTACCGGACGAGCAGGAGCGACGTACCCAGCTCCACGGAGACCGAGAGGTGTTGCGACACCGCGCTGGTCGAGGTGTGCAGGGCGCCGGCCACCCGCTGCAAGATGGCCTGGTCCTTCGGGATCAAGGCGGCGTAGGTGGTGGCCAGGGCCTCCGCGTCGTTGGCGCTGCCCGGACCGGCCCGGCCGGCCCCGGACTGGACGACGAGGGTCGACGTGGCGCTGTAGCTGGTCGACGAGCCTGCCGCGGCCAGGAAACCGCCGGCGGTACCGGCCAAGAGCGCGAGCACGAGCAGCCAACTGCGCCGCAGCACCCAGGTCGGCACCTTGCGGCCGGTGCTGCGGGCCGAGGGCTCCGAGCGCGCGGGCCGGGCCGGGTTCGACCGGAGCGGCGACGGGCGGGGGAGGCGACGCGACCACCGGGGCGGGGGCCGGGGGGGCCACCGGCGGCGCCGACGGGGTCCGGTTGGGAGCCGTCGGCGGGGTCGCCACGGAGGGCGGGGCCTGGGCCGGCGCCACCTGTCCCAGGTAGCGGTAGGCGGTGAGCGGAGCGGCAGCCGGTACTGCGGCGTGGACGGTCGTGGCGGGGGCCGGCGCCGGCTCGGCGTAGCCGACGGGCCGCGCGGCGGAGTCCTCGGGCGCCGCGGCCGGCGCCTGGTCCCACATGAGGGTGTAGAGACAGGCGGGGCTGCCGCGCCCGCGAGCACGTCGTCTCGAGGATCGTGCCGCGGACGCCGCAGACGATCTCGGTCACCGTTTCGAGGAGACCCCGGACGAGCTCGCAGGCGGCCACCGGCGAGACGCCGACGTCGGGGACGGCCCGCACGACGGCACAGCCCGGTCGGGTGCGCAGGACGTCGAAGTGCAGGCCGACGCCGTTCAAGAGGTAGTGGGCGTCGCGCAGGATCTCGGGCATGGCCTCGTCGCCCGTGGCCAGGCGCGACATGAGCAGGGGGTGGCTCGCCAACCGGCGGCCCGCGTCGCGGGCGTCGGCCTCGGGCAGGCCGTCGTCGGGCAGCCCGGCGAAGCGACGGATCCCCGAACCGCTGATCGCGACCTCGTTGCCGGCCACGCCGATGCTCCCGTTTCGGGGGACGCCGCTCATGCCGGGGCCTGGCGCGAGCGGTTCCGCGCGCTCTTGCGCCGGTACATCTCCCGGTCGGCCCGCACGAGCAGGGTGGTCGGGTCCTCGTGGCGCGGGTCGGCCGCCACCCAGCCGATCGAGGCCGACACGGCCAGCGTCTGGCCGCGGACCTGGTAGGGGGCGGTCAGGGTCTTGCGGATGCGCGAGACCACGAGGTCGATCTCGCCCGGGTCCTCCGAGGCGGCGTGCGCCACGACGAACTCGTCGCCGCCCAGGCGGGCCACGATGTCGCTCGAGCGGACGGCGCCCTGGATGCGCCGGCCGACGGCGACCAGGACCTCGTCGCCGACGTCGTGGCCGAAGCGGTCGTTGATCATCTTGAAGTCGTCGAGATCGAGGAACACGAGCGCGATCGATCCGCCCCGGGTGCGGAACTGGAGCAGCACTCGGCGCAGGTAGTCCAAGAGCAGGTACCGGTTGGCCAACCCCGTCAACGGGTCGTGGAGGGCCAGGTGCATGAGCCAGGCCTCCTCTTCCAGCTGCGACGTGACGTCGCGCAGCACGAGGAGCGCACCGTGCTCGGTGCCGACGTTGAACGGCTTGGCCGAGGCGACGATGTGCCGGCGCTCGGACTCCTCGCCGGCCAGCTGCAGCTGCTCGGAGCGCACGACGGTCCCGTGCAGCGCCCGCACCAGCGGGTGGTGGGCCCGGGTCAAAGGAGAGCCGTCCGACGAGCACAGGCTGGGGGAGAAGGGGAACGGCCGACCCCGAAGGTCGTCTTCGACCGGGAGTCCTTGCAGCACCTTGGCGGCCGCGTTGGCGACGAGGACGGTGCCCTCGGCGTCGCAGAGCACGATACCCTCGTCGAGGGCGTTCAGCAGGTCGACGATCGCCGCGCCGCCGAGCCCGGCGTCCGGGGCGACCAGGCGACCGTCCGGTGCCTGGTGCAAGAGGGCGACGTAGCAGTCGCCGGCCAGGCTGCTCGTGAAGCGGGTCCCGGAGGCGTCGATGGCCACGGCCGGACCCCCGGGGGCGGCCAGCTGCAGCCGGCGGCCCGGCGAGGCGGTGCCGACCAGCTGGGCCAGGGTCTTTGCAGTGCCGTCGTCGACGAACAGCGTGGTGACGTCGGCACCGAGCACCTCGGCGGGGGAGCGGCCGCTCAGGCTCTCCAGCGCGGCGTTGGCGAACAGGATGGTGCCGTCGGCCCGGGCCACCACGAGTCCGTCCGGCAGATGGTCGGCCACCTCGCCCAGGAAATCGGTCGCCGTCGCCCCGTCGGCGCCCGCCGCGGGGGGAGCCGGAGGCTCCGAAAACTCGGGCGGAGGAGGCGCGGGGGGGTCCGCCGGGAATGCGTCGGTGGCCGGTGGCGGGCCGAGCCCGGCCCCGCTCGCCGCCAGGCGCTGGCCGAGCACCTGGGAGAGGCGCAGGAGGCCCTGGCGCTGCTCCTCGTCGAGCTCGGGCAGCCAGGTATCGACGACCCCGAGCAGGCCGAGCCACTGGTGATCGGCGTGCACAGGCACGGCCACGCAGGCGAGGGAGTCGTCGGCGGAGTCGGACTCGCCCATGATCTCGGCGTTCCAGAAGGCGTCCGAGCCGCTGGCCCCCGGTCGATCCAGGCAGCTGCGGGCCAGGGCCTCCACCCGCGGTCCGAAGTCCCCGATCGGGTCGCTGGCTGAGAGTTCGTAGCGCAGCGCCCCGGCGCTGGACACGGCAAAGGAGGCCGTGCCCATGCACAGGTCGCGGGCGAGGCGCAGGACCTCGGCAATGCCTTCGTCGGGCAGGCTCATGTTGGAGACGATACGGGCGGCCGGTCCCACCCGCGTCCATCGGGTGTCCCAGCCAATTCCCCCGAATTGCCCTGTTTGCAGGGACGAGCGGTGGACACCTCGTCCGTACGGTGCCACCCATGTTCGTTTCCTACGTCCTGCGAGTCCGACCCGAAAGCCTGAGCAAGCGGCGTTTTGTCGGGGAAGTCGAGGCCGTGGGGAGCGGCCAGCGCTACGCCGTCCGCTCCTTTGACGAGGTGATGTCGTTCGTGCTGGAAACCCTGCCCGACGAGGTCGACCTCACCCGGGATGCCCTGGCGGTCCGGGCGGAGGACCTGTGAACGCCCGGGCCATGCCCTCGCAGGCCACGGCGCTGGCCCCGCCCGCCGGGACCCGCCAGCTGCCCGGCTCGCCGCCCGGGGCGCGGTCGATCCCGGGGGCACCCACGAGGGCCGTCTCGCACGGCGAGACGTTCGCCGGCCACGCCGGAGCCTGGACCAGCGCCTGGGCCCTGGTCGCCCTGACCGACGCCATGACCGCCCTGGCCGTGTTCGGCTTCGTCTCGCTCAGCATCCCCTTCAGCACCACCGGCCTCGGCGATCGCCTCGGCTACCTGGTGCTCACCTGGGGTGCGCTGGTCGGCACGCTGTGGGCCAAGCGCGCCTACCGGCGCCTGCGCCGGCATATCGCCCCGGCGCCGGCCGACGACCTCTCCGTGCTCCTCACCGCCATCTTCACGGCGGCCTGGGTGGCCCTCGGGGGCGTCGCCCTGTGGCATTCCCTCATCGGGCCGGCCACCTCGGTCTCCCGCGTGCTCGTCGGCTTCGGCATCTGCGCGCTGGCCATGCCGCTCGCCCGGGCCGCGGCGATCTCGGTGCACAGCCGGGTTTCAGCCCAGCCGGCGCGCGTCGTCGTCCTCGGCACCGGGACCATCGCCTCGGACGTGGCCGCCCGCCTGCTGCGCTCCCGTCACGTGGCGCTCATCGGCTTCGTCGACGACGACCCCCAGGACGGCGTGACGGTGCTGGGCAACCTCGCGGCCCTGCCGTCGATCTGCTCGCTCGAGGCCGTCGACCGGGTCGTCGTGGCGTTCTCCCGCTCGCACCCGGCGCGCACGACGGACATGCTGCGCTCGCTGGCCGGCACCGTCGCCATCGACGTGGTCCCCCGCTACTTCGAGCTCACCGGCTGGGCGGCCGACCTCGACGACCTCGAGGGCCTGCCGGTCATCAGCCTCGACGGCGGGTCCCAGACCCTCGTGGCCCGCGTCGCGAAGCGCGCCTTTGACATCGCGGTCTCGCTCGGCGCGCTCGTCGCGCTGTCGCCGCTACTCGCGGCTGGCTGCGGTCGGCATCAAGGCCTGCTCGCCCGGACCGGTGCTGTTCCGCCAGCAGCGGCTCGGTCGCAACCGGGTCCCCTTCCAGATCTTCAAGCTGCGCACCATGCGCCAGCCCGGCGCCGAAGCGGAGGCCGACGACGCGCAGCGGCTGGTCCCGCGGCCGCTGTTCGACCACCCGCTGCACGAGCAGCGCGTGACGCGCATCGGCCGCGTCCTGCGCCGGGCCGGCCTCGACGAGCTGCCCCAGCTCTTCAACGTCCTGCGCGGCGACATGTCGCTCGTCGGTCCGCGCCCGTTCGTCCCCCAGGAGTGCGGCGCACTGCCCGGACTGGGTGCACCGTCGCTTCGCCATCCGCCCGGGCCTGACCGGCCTCTGGCAGGTGTGCGGGCAGCACGACCTGCGCTTCGAAGAGCTGTGCCGTCTCGACTGCCAGTACGTCAACACCTGGTCGTTCAAGGGGCGACATGCGCATCCTGGCCCGCACGCCCGGCCGCCTGCTGCGCGGCGGGGGCGGCGAGAGCGGGGCGCTGCGGACCACCGACCGGCCCCTCGGCACCGGCCTGCAATGACCGCGTCCTCGCCGACACGCACGGCCGAGCGCCGGCTCGAACAGTTCGTCCCGCGCGGCCGGGGTGCGGCAGCCTCCCGGCGCCCCCCGGCTGGCGGGCCGATCCGGTCATCACCCCCCGGCGCGCGCCCGGGGTCGCCGCCCACGCAGACGCTGCTCGTGGCCAATGCCGGCGGGCACCTCGACGAGCTCTGGTTGCTGCGCCCGCGTCTTGGGCATCACCGACGAGGTCACCTGGGTCACCTGCGACACCCCGCAGAGCCGTGCGCTGCTCGACGGCGAGCGGCGGATCTTCGTCCCCTGGGCGCGGCCCGCGATCCCCGGGCCACGCTCGCCCTCGGCCGGGCCGCGCGACCAGGTGCTGTCCAGTGGTCGCTGGAGCCAGGTCATCAGCACCGGGCTCTCTGCACGCCGTCCCGTTTCTGGCGCTCGCGCGCGCCCGAGGCATCCCGTGTCACTTCATCGAGAGCGCCACGCGCCTCGACGGCCCCTCGGTCTCCGCCCGGCTCATCGAGAAGGTGCCCGGTGTCCGCCTCTACAGCCAGTACGAGAGTTGGAACCGCAAGGGCTGGTCCTACCGCGGCTCGGTATTCGACGGGTTCGCCCCCGGCCAGCGCGCGCAGAAGTCCCTGCGCAACGTGGTCGTAGTGCTGGGCGCCAGCCGCTACGGGTTCCGTCGGCTCATCGACGCGGTGCGCGCCGCGCTGCCCGCGACACCTCGGTGCTCTGGCAGACCGGATCGACCGACGTCTCGGACCTCCAAGACGCCCCGGGCATCACCTGGCGACCCTTCCTCTCGGGCGACGAGCTCTTCTCGGCCATGCGCCGGGCCGACCTCGTCATCGCCCATGCCGGCGTCGGCGCGGCGCTCACCGCCATGCGGGCCGGCCACTGCCCGGTGCTGGTGGCCCGGCGGGCCGACCACGGCGAGCACGTCGACGACCACCAGCTGCAGGTGGCGGCCGCGCTGGGCCATGCCGGCCTGGCCCTCCCCGCCTCGGCGGACGAAATCAGCGGCGCCGAGCTGGCGGCCGCCAGCGGGCGGCGGGTGGTCCGCCAGGAGGCCCCGGGCTCCTTCGTCCTGCGCCAGCCGTGACCGCACCGCGCAGCCCCCGGGCCGGCGTCGTGGCCCCGCCGAAGCCCCCGGTGTTCGCCCCGGGGGGAGCAGACTCCGCCGGTGCCGGCGGACGCGGGGGAGTGGATCGACGTCGGGGTCACCTCGTCCTCCTGGCCGACCGCGATCCCGCAGTCGGCGGCGGTGCTCGTCGCAGGGCCGCCCGGCCCGAGCTCCTGTTCGTCTCCTGGGGGGCCGTCGCCGGGCGCTCCGCCGAGATCGCCGGCGCCCTGGGCGGCGAGGCGCGCACCTACTTCGCACCCGGCAGCGCCAGGCGCCCGCCGACCGCCCTGCGCTACCTGCTCGCGAGCGCCCTGACCGGGGCCACGCTGCTCACCCGGCGCCCGCGGGTCGTGCTCATGACCAACCCGCCGGTGCCGGCCGCGTTCGTGACCTGGTGCTGGGCGCGGCTCGTCGGCGCGGCGCTGGTCCTCGACAGCCACCCGGGGGCGTTCGGTGCGCAGGGCGACCACCTCTCGGCGCGTCTGCAGTGGCTGCACCGCTTCGTCGCCCGGCGCAGCGCCTTCTGCCTGGTGGCCGACGAGCCGTGGCGGGAGCGGCTGGCCGCCTGGGGGGTGGACGCCATGGTCGTCCACGAGGCACCTGCCGGTTGGGACGCCCCCGTCAAGAACCCCGCGGCGCGCCTGTCGGTGCTCTGCGTCGGCCGCTTCGCCCGCGACGAGCCCGTCGGCGCGATCATCGACGCCGCCCGCCTCGTGCCCGAGATGGACCTGCTGCTCACCGGTGACATCGACGCCTGCCCGCCCGAACTGCGCAGCAGGGCTCCGGGCAATGTGACCTTCGTGGGCTTCCTCGACGCCCCCGCCTACCGCCAGGCGATCATCGACGCCGACGCCATCCTCACGCTCACGACCGAGCCGGCGTCGGTGATGCGAGCCGCCTACGAGGCGGTCTACGCGCGGCGGCCCCTCGTCGTGAGCGACTCGCCCGTCGACCGCGCGCTGTTCCCCTCTGCGGTGCAGGTGCTCCACACGCCCGAGGCGCTGGCCGAGGGCCTGCGGCGCCTGGCCACCGACTACCCGGCGTTCCAGGCGGCCGCCGAACAGGCCCAGGCCACCCAGCTCGAGCGCTGGGAGGGCCAGCGCCAGGAGCTGCGCCGCCGCCTCGACGCGCTGCGCCACTGAACAGACCGCCACTGAACAGACCACCACTGAGCGGACCGCCGCTCTTCGCGGGCGGATTCAGTCCGAGACGAGCGTGCTGCGGACGGCCAGGAAGCCGCGCGACGGCGGCACGCCGAGCTCCGAGAGCGTCCGCTGGGCCCGGTCCAAGGTGTAGATGGCCCGACGCCGGTTGCCGGTCTGGACCTCGAGCTCGGCCGCCTGGACGTAGTGGTGCTCCTCGTAGGGGTCGGCCTCGATGAGCCGCTCGAGCAGCGCCAGGGCCTCTTGGATGTGCTGGTGGGTCAGCGCGTCGTTCAAGCAGCAGGTCGAGGAGCTGGATGTGGCCGCGGGCGAGCGACTCGCGCACGCCGGCCGCCCAGTCGGCGTAGCGGTCGCCCGGCAGGAGCTCGCCCCGGTACAAGACGAGCGCGTCGCGCGCCATGCGGGCCGCGGTCTCCGGCTCGGTCTCGCGGTCGAGCGCCTGCTCGGCCAGCCGGCGGAACTGGGCGATGTCGGTGACCGCGTCGTCGGCCAGCCGGATGAAGTTGTCGTCGCGCACGAGCAGCTCGCCGCTCGCCGCGCGCACCCGCCAGAGCACGTTGCGCAGCCGGCGGGTGCCGACGCCGGGGCCGGCCTCGGGCCAGAGGAGCTCGACCAGCTCGTCGACGGGGATGCGCTGGTTGATGGTCACGATCTTGAGGCCCTGGGCGGCCAGGCTGAGGGGGAGGGAGACCGGGCGGCCGAAGCGGTGGACGGAGAACCCGCCCAGCACGTTGATCTCCCAGGGCGCCTCCTCCGAGCGCGAGCCCGGCCGCACCGTGGCGAAGGGGGGGTTGCCGAGCTCGAAGGTCTCGGTCTCCTCCAGGCGCTCCGCCACGCCGCCGCCGGCGTCCGTCGGGAGCAGGGTCAGCTCCCGCTCGGCCAGCTCCACCCAGCCCTGGGCCCCCAGGTGGTCGAACTGGGCGAGGGCGCCGAGCACCCGCTCGCGCCCGGCCTCGCGCCGGCCGGCCTCGGCCAGGCGGACGCCCGAGCACAGCTCCACCTCCGCCGCCAGCAGCGGCAGGCCGGCCAGGGCCTCCTGGGCCGCGGCGAAGAGCTCCACGGCCTCGTCGATGTCCTCGGTGCAGATGCCTTCGATCCACGGTGACCAGGCGCGGTGCACGGCGTCGTCGCGCCGGGCCCGCTCGACCACCTCGCGCAGCGTCCCGGCCTGGGCGCGGCGCCGGCCGAGCAGCATGACCTGGGCGGCGGCCGGCGCGAACTGGGCGCGCACCGCGTCGTGGGTGGGGTTGGCCGCCTGCAGCCCGACCTTGGGGACCGCGTCGTCGTCGGCCGCGCCCAGCCAGGCGAAGGCGGAGGAGGCCCGGCCGCGCTGGAGCTCGAGGCTGGCCAAGCGTGGTCAGCGCCTGGACGCGCGGGCGCGGCCCATCTCGCCGGGCAGCCCGAAGAGCTTGGCCGCGCACTCGAAGCCGCTGTCGTAGGAGCCCTGCGCGCCGTGGGCCTCGGTCAAGGTCGCCGAGCGCCCGGGCGAGGAGCGTGCGCTGGCCGGCCCGCTCGGAGAACTCGGCGGCCGCCCCGGCGTCGCGGATGGCGTCGGCCAGCTGGCCCGGCGCTCACGGCGGCCGCGGCCCGCAGGAGGGCCGGCACGGCGACGAGGGCGCGGTCGCCGACGGTGTCGGAGCAGTCCTCGATCCAGCGCGCCCAGCGCAGGGCCTGCTCGGTCATGCCGACCTGGAGGAGCCCGGCGCCGATCACGAAGGCGAGCTGCGGCGAGGCCGGGAACTGCTGGATCTGGCCGATGAGGAGCGAGGTGGCCGCCACGATGTCGACGTCGTGCTCGGCGGCGGCGCGGGCACCCTCGAAGACCCGGACGGTGCCGAGCGTCGCCTTGGCCAGGGCCTCGGCGTGGCTGCTCACGGCCCGGGAGAGCTCGAGCGGCCCGCTCGGCGACGCCGCCCGAGTCGTCCGAGCAGCCGTTCAAGAGCTTGCAGGCGACGGTGTCGACCAGCATGAGCACCGCCCGGTAGGGGGTGTCGGACTCACAGAGCTTGGCGGCGACCAGCATCTCGTCGGCCACCTCGGCGCTGAGGTCGCCCGCCAGGCGGGCGCGGGCCCCCTGGTAGCGGACGTCGGCGTCGATGCGCACCGACGAGGCGAGCCCGGCCGCCCGGTCCACGCAGACCCGGGCGCGCCCGACCTCGCCGACGGTGATCCACAGCGCGGCCGCGCGCGACAGGTGCAGCGCGCTGGCGTCGTCGGTGGCGCCGAAGTCCGACGCCAACTCCTCGTGCCGGGCGGCGGCCTCGGGGTCGCCGCGGTCGAGGGCGATGCGGGCGCTCTGGCTGTAGAGGCGGGCGACCGACTCGTCGCGCCGGGGCATCTGCCCGGCGAAGAACGCGCTCGAGCTCCACGTTGCCGCGGGCGCTGAAGGCCTCGGCGATGGCGGCGTGCACGGCGGCGCGGAAGTCCGCCGGCATCTGGGCGAAGGCGGCGGCGCGCACGAGGGGGTGGGCGAAGTCGAGCCGGTCGCCGCGGATGGACAGGATGCCCGCCTTCTGCGCCGGGCGCAGGGCCTCGATCCCGAGCCCGAGCTGGCTCAGCGCCGAGTCGAGGACGCTCACCGGTAGGCGGCCGGCGGCGGCCGCGGCCACCGAGCTGGCGGATGTCGACGGACAGGTCGCTCAGCCGCTCGCTGAACGCGGCGGCCAGCAGGTCGCTCATGGGCAGCGGCTCGGGCAGGGGGCGCCAGCCGTTCAGCTGCTCGGCCCCCAGCCGGCTGACCGCCTCCAAGAGCGCGGCGGGGTTGCCGGCGGTCGCCGCCAGCAGGGCGTTGAGCACCCGTTCGATGGGCACGTGGCCGTGGGCCTGGCGCAGCAGGCTGGCGGCCTGCTGGTGGTTGAGCCCCTCGAGGCGGTGCTCGGGGACCTGGGGGAGCCCGATCTCGAGGGTCGGCATGTGGGGGGTGTCGCGCCAGGCGAGCACGAGGGCGACCGGCGCGTCGGCGAGCGAGGTGGTGACCGCCTGACCGAGCGCGACCGGGAACCACGCCGGGAGCAGCTGGCAGTCGTCGACGGTGACGAGGGTCGGCGCCTGGACGGAGCCGAACAGGCCGCGCAGGGCCTCGGTCGTGGCCAGCTGGAGGCGGGCCGGCACGACGGACTGGCGCGTCCCGTGCTCCTCGCCGAGCTCGCTCAGTCCGCGCGATTCGTGGGCGCCCAGCAATTCGAGGACCTGGGAGGGCCACTCGCGGGGCAGGCCGGCCGGGTCCTCGAGCGCCGTGCCCCGCAGCTGCACGATCCCGAAATCGCTGGCCCGGGCCACGGTGGCCTCGAGGAGGGCGCTCTTGCCGACCCCGGGCTCGCCGCGCAGCACGACGGCGCTCCCCGAGCCGGCACGGGCCTTCCAGAGCAGGTGGTCGAGGTGGGCCAGCTCCCGGTTGCGGGCGACGAGACCGCCCGGCTCGCCGCGCGGCGAGAGCCCGCTCCGTGCCGACGCACCGGCGATCGAGCTCGATCCTTCCAGGTCACCGCGCGCCTTTGGGCGCGGCCGTCGTGGCCGCTCGCCGTGCAGCGATCGGATGCCCTGCTTGTTCCCGGCCGACAACTCGGGTTCTGCCACGCCTCAGTCCATCCCACTGGTTGCAGGGGTCGTCCTGGAGCCCCGCATTCGCGCGGCCAGTGAGGAGACCGCGCAACGGTCTCGACACGGGCGGAGCGGCACGGGGCCGATGTCCCTGGTGGGACGAAGTGTAACCGGGGGTGACCGAAAAAACGCGGAAGGTGGCCGACATCCCGGCTCCACCACTCTCGGTGGGGCCAGGCAGGCCGGCCGGCCGGGGCAGGCAGGGCCCCGGGGGCACGCCCGCCGGGGCCGCGGGTTCCGCCCGCTAATCCCCGAGGCGCTGGTTGTACTGGGCGATGGTGGCGTCGACGGCCTTGGCCGCGGCCGCCAGGGCGGTCTTCGGCGCGACCCCCTGGAGGTACATGGTCTCCTGGGCGTCGAGCTCGTCGGTGCGCACCTGCTCGTAGGGGCCGACCACGGCGCCGGCGGTGGCGGCCGAGTTGGCGCCGCTCTCCAGCTGGTCGTAGGCGATCTTGAAGGCGGGCTGGCTGGCCCACAGGCTCTGGATGGTGGCCGTGGCGATGGAGGACTTGCGGATCGGGATGTAGCCCGAGCCGGCCGCCCAGGTCGCCATGTTCTGGGTGGTGTCGAGGTACTCGGCGAACTCCCAGGCCGCCGCCTGCGCCGCCGGCGGGCACCTTGTCCGAGATGTAGAGGGCGGAGCCGCCGGCCTCGATGCCGCCCTTGGCCGGCTGGCTCAAGACGGGGAAGGGGCCGACCCCGAGCGAGACGTTCGGGTAGTTCTTGAGCACCGTGTAGATGGTGCCGAGCGCGGCGGAGGTGTCGATCGCCATGCCGTACTTGCCGCTGCCGATACCGAGCAGGTCGTCGAAGTCCTCGGACCCGGTGGAGGGGTTGGTGACCCCGCCGTCCTTGTTCACGAGCGCGCTCAGGTCGGTGAAGATCTGCGTGGCCGCCGGCGTCGAGAAGACGGCCTTGGTGGCCCGGGCGGACCGGCCGTTGCCGTTGTTCACGAAGGGCTCGTTGGCCGTCGACAGCCACGTCTCGAGGTACCAGGGGTCGAGGACGAGGCCGGTGCCGATGCCGTGGGCCTTGAGCGCCGCGGCGTCGCTCAGCATCTGGGCCAGCGTGGCCGGCGGGTCGTCGGGGTTGAGCCCAGCCGTGCTGAACGAGTTCTTGTTGTAGTAGAGCACCGGGGTGGAGACGGCCCAGGGCAACGCCTCTTGGACGCCGTCGACCTTCCAGTAGTCGAGGGCCGCGGGGCAAGAAGTCCTTCGTGGAGTAGTGCGTGGCGTTGATGCAGGACTGCGCCGGCAGGAACGAGCGCGTGTCGATGGCCTCTTGGAGGTTGATGTCCTGGATCTGCGCCAGGTCGGGCAGGTTGCCGCTCGAGAGGCCGGCCGTGTACTTGGCCCAGGTGTCGTCGTAGCCGGCCTGGGTGACGAGCGAGACGTGGATCTTGCTCTGCGAGGTGTTGAAGGCGTTGGTGAGACCCGTGAGCACCGTCAGGTTGGCGTTGTTGGTGGACTCCCAGAACGTGATGTCGACCGTTCCCTTGGCCGCCTTCAGCGCCTTGATCGGGCAGGTGGGCAGGGCGCTGGCGCCGGCCGGCAGGCCGGAGGCGGCGAGCGCGCCGCCGGTGACGAGCGTGAGCGTGGCCAGGGCCAAGACCGGGGCCAACCCGACGCGAAGGAGACGGCGACGCTTCATGGGCGAATGCCTACCACGTCGTACCGGCTGGTTGGAGGGCGCGGCGGGGCCGGTGCGGGCTACTTGACCGACCCGGCCGTGAGGCTCCGCACCAGCTGCTTCTGGAAGACGATGAGCAGGATGGCGAGGGGGGCGAGGGCGATGATGGCGCCGGCGAAGACCTCGTTCACGTTGGCGTCGATCTGGCTGCCGGCCAGCAGCTTGAGGCCGATCTGCAGCGTCGTGATGTTGTTGTTCGATCCGGTCACGACGAGGGGCCACAGGTACTGGTTCCAGGACCCGAGGAAGGAGAACACCCCGACCGCGGCCAGCGCCGGGCGGGCCAGCGGCACCGCCACGCGCACCATGAAGCGCCAGTGGCCGTAGCCGTCGAGGGTCGCCGCCTCTTGGAGATCGCGGGGGATCTGCAAGAAGGCCTGGCGCAACAGGAAGATCCCGAAGCCGGTGGCGAGGAACGGCACCGTCAGGCCCTCGAACGTGTTGTACCAGCCGAGCCGGGTGACGGTCGAGAGGTTGGTGATGAACGTGACCTCGAAGGGGATCATGAGCGTGGCCAGCACCAGGATGAACAGCGTGCGCTTGAACGGGAAGCGCAGGAAGGCGAACGCGTAGGCGGCGAGGACCGACGTGAAGAGCTGGGCGGTCACGATGATCGCCGTCTGGATCACGCTGTTGCGCAGGTAGATCGACAGGTGCCCCTTCGACCAGGCGTTGCTGTAGGTGTGCCAGACCGGGTGCAGCGGGAAGAGCGGCGGCGGCTGGTGGGCGATCGAGCCCGTGGGCAGCAGCGAGTTGACGACCGTGATGTAGAGCGGGAACAACAAGACGACGGCCGCCACCGTCAGGCCGACGTAGCTCGCCGTCGTGCGCAGGCGCCGGCGCCGGCGCGCCTGGTCCGCGCTGATCGGGGCTCTCACGGTCCCGGCGCGCACGCCCGGCCCGTCCGGCGCCACGGCGGCGCCTTCGGCCCGGTCAGCGGGCATAGGTCACCCGCCGCTCGAGGACCCGCACCTGGGCCAGCGTGAACGCCAGCGTGATGAAGAAGAGCACGATCGAGAGCACGGCGGCCAGGCCCGGGTCGCTTTGCACCTGGAGCGCTTGGTACACGTAGTAGACGAGCACGTTCACGTGCTCGAAGGCCGCGTTCTCCGGGCCGACCAGGATGTCGATGGCACCGAACTGCTGGAAGGCAAAGATGGTGCCGATCACGACGGCGAAGAAGATGGTGGGGGAGAGCAGCGGCACCGTCACCCGCCAAAAGCGCGTCCAGGCCCCGGCGCCGTCGATGGCTGCGGCCTCCAGGATCTCATCGGGCACCGACTGGAGCCCGGCCGACATGACGATGAACGAGAGGCCGAGGAACTGCCAGACCGAGATGAAGGCGACGGCGGGCAGGGCCCAGGTGGGGCTTTCCAGGAGCGCCGGGTGCGGGCTGATCCCGAGCCACGGCAGGAGGCCGACCACCGGGTCCATGAGGGTGCCGAAGATCACGGCGGCCACCGCGACGGAGCTCACGACGCTCGAGGAGAAGATGAGCCGGTAGGCGCTGATGCCCTTCAGGCGGCGGTGGGCGGCCACGGCCAACGCCAGCCCGAGGAACAGGCCGATGGGCACCACCATCACGACGAAGAGGAGGGTGGACACCAGGCTCTGGAGGAAGTCGGTGGAGGCGAGCACGTGTCCGATCTGGTGGAACCCCACGTACTTGCTCGGCAGCCCCGGGAAGGGCGGGTTCTCGTAGAGGGCCAACTTGAAGTTCTCCACGAACGGGTAGAAGACGAAGACCCCGAAGACGGCCAGCGCCGGCAGCAGCATCAGGTAGGCCAGCAGCGCCTCGCGCCGGCGGGCCGCCGGGCGCCGGACGGACTGCAGATCGGACTTCACCCGACCTCGTCGATGCGCCGCGTGGTGGAGACGTCGAAGAGCGTGAGCGATTCCTCCTGCGTCCGCACGGTGACGCGCTCGCCGATGCGCGGCCGCGTGCTCGCCACCTCCTGGCGGACCACGATGCGGCTCTTGTCGTCGGTCTCGGCGATCACGTGCACCTCGGCGCCCAGCAGCTCGACGATCAGCACGGTGGCGCCGAAGGAGCCGTCGGGGTCGAGCGCCAGCGTCTCGGGGCGCATCCCGACCACGACGTCGCCCGCCTGCGCCGCCGCCTGCCGGAGCCGCGGCGGAACCGGCACCGAGCCCCCGGCGAAGGCCACCGAGGCGCCGGCCTGCTCGGCCCGGCCGGTGATGAGGTTCATCCCGGGGCTGCCGATGAACCCGGCCACGAAGGTGTTGGCCGGCTTCTCGTAGAGCTCCTGGGGCGGGGCCACCTGCTGGAGGAAGCCCTTGTTCATGACCGCGATCCGGTCGCCCATCGTCATCGCCTCGACCTGGTCGTGGGTGACGTAGAGGGTCGTGGTCGACAGGCGCTGCTGCAGCGTCGACGATGTCGGCCCGCGTCTGGACGCGCAGCGTGGCGTCGAGGTTGGAGAGCGGCTCGTCCATCAGGAACACCTGCGGGGAACGGACGATCGAGCGGGCGAGCGCCACCCGCTGGCGCTGGCCGCCGGAGAGCTGCGCCGGCTTGCGGTCGAGGAGCGTCGTGAGACCGAGCGTCTCGGCCGCCTCGGCCGCCAGGCGCTGGCGCTCGGCCTTCTCGAACTGCCGCTGGCGCAGCGGGAACTCGATGTTGCGACGGACGGTGAGGTGCGGATAGAGCGCGTAGCTCTGGAACACCATGGCGACGTCGCGGTCCTTGGGCTCGACGTCGTTGACCACCCGGTCGCCGATCGAGATGGTCCCGCTCGACAGCGTCTCGAGGCCGGCCACCATCCGCAGCGCGGTGGTCTTCCCGCAGCCCGACGGGCCGAGCAGGACGAGGAACTCGCCGTCGGCGACCCGCAGCGACAGGTCGTCGACGGCCACGACATCGTCGTAGCGCTTCGTCACCGCATCGAAGACCACCTGTGCCATTGCCCCCGCCCCAGCTCATCGCGCCCGCGGTCAGCGACCGTCGAGCGCCGCTCTCAGTCCCCGGGCGTCCCCGTGACCGCCGCCGCCAACGTGCCCGCGTCCTGGGCGGTCACGACGAGGCGCGGCGTACTTCTCCCCGGCGAGCTCGACGATCACGGCCGGACCCTTTCCGTGCACGACGGCGAAGTCCCTGCCGAAGCCGCCGCGCCTCGTGCCGACGGCCACGACGCCGGGGATCCCGGTGCCCGGTGCCCGTACGCCGCGCAGCTCGGGCCAGGCGGAGTCGACCACCCGGACCTCGCGCACGGCGGAGCGCCGGACGTGGACGTCACTGTGGACGGCCTCGAAGCGCTCGAACCACGACATCTTGACGACCAGGTCGTCTCCGACGACCGCCAGGGTGGCCACGGCGCGACGGTAGCGGCTAAGACCGTGCGCCGCCTGGCATCGCGTTCCCGCAACCACCAGGATGGCGAGCGGTGAGCCCGTACACCGAGGGGACCTGGATCGTGGATCTCGACGGCGTGGTGTGGCTCGCCGGCACGGCGATCCAGGGGGCCCGCGAGGCGATCCACCGGCTGCGCGACGCCCGGGTGCGCGTGCTGTTCGTGACCAACAACTCCGCCCCCACCCTCGACCAGCTCGTGGCGCGGCTGTCGCGTGCGGGCATCCCCGCCGTCGCCGACGATCTCGTGACCTCCGCCCAGGCCGCGGCCGCGATGCTCAACCCCGGTGAGCGCGTCGTCGCCCTGGCCGACGGTGGGGCGACCGAGGCGCTCCTGGCGCGGGGCGTCGAGCTCGTGGCGGACGGGCCGGCCGATGCGGTCGTCGTCGGCTGGACCCACCAGTTCGACTTCGATCGGCTCTCCTTGGCCGCCCGGGTGGTCCGGTCCGGGGCTCGGCTCATCGGCACCAACGAGGATTCAACCCACCCGACACCCGACGGCCTGCTGCCCGGGGCCGGGGCGCTGCTCGCCGCCGTCGCCACCGCGGCCGACACGGTGCCCGAGGTGGCGGGCAAGCCCCACCCGCCGATCGTCGGACTCATCGGGCAACGGAGCGACGACGTCTCGCTGGTGGTCGGTGACCGACCGGCCACCGACGGCGCACTGGCCGACGCGCTCGGCGTGCCCTACGCGCTGGTGCTGTCGGGCGTCACGGCCTCCAAGGCGCAGGCGTCGCCGGCCCCCGCCTTGTGTGCGCGCGACCTCCTGGCCCTGGTCATCCAGCAACTCGGGTAGTCCGGCGGCGATCGGGCCGGCGGCCCGTCCGGTACCGTGGATCCATGCCCGAAGACGACGGCTGGCAACGCTACGTGGACGCGGCCAGCGCGCTGGCCCAACTGGCGCGGGCCCGGGTGGAGGAGATCGCGCGGGACCTGCGGGCGAGCGGGGCGACCGAGGGCGAGCAGGCCCGGCAGCGGGCCGACGACCTCTTGGAGCGCAGCCGGTCCGTCGTCGACGAGGTGGTCGACGTGGTCCGGACCGAGGTCACCCGCCAGCTCGAGACCCTCGGGCTGGGCTCGCCCGAGGAGCTGTTCCGCCGCCTGAGCGAGACGTTCGGAAGATCCGAGAGCGCCGACCGTTCTCCTCCGCCGAGCCCGGTGGTGCCGATCGAGGCGGCCGCGACCGTGGCCGCGCCAGGAACCAAGAAGTCGGTGTCTACCCCTTCGGCCAGCAAACAACGGACGGCCAAGCCCAAGGGCGCCGACAAGAAGAAGCAGGAAAAGAAGGCGAGTGCCGGCAAGAAGGGTGCGCCCCACGCGGCCGCCAAGGCGGCGCAGAAGAGCGCGAACTCCGAGAAGAAGCGAGCAGCCCCCAAGAGCGCCGGAAGGGGCACCTGACCAGGGCACGCCAGCGGCTCGACCTCGAGCTGGTACGCCGGGGGCTCGTGGCGACCCGCGAGCAGGCGCACATCGCCATCGACGAGGGACTCGTCCTGGTCGGCGGGTCTCAAGCGGACAAGGCGTCGCGGCTCGTGGCGGCGGCCGAGGCGATCGTCGTGACCGGACCGCCCCGCCGGTTCGTCTCGCGCGGCGGTGACAAGCTCGACGGCGCGCTGGACGAGTTCGCCATCGACGTGGTCGGCCGGCGCGCGCTCGACGCCGGCGCCTCGACCGGGGGGTTCGTCGACTGCCTCCTCCAGCGCGGTGCGGCCCGGGTCTACGCGGTCGATGTCGGCCACGGGCAGCTCGACCAGCAGTTACGCAGCGACCCGCGGGTCAGCGTCCTCGAGCGGGTCAACGCGCGGGACCTCACGGCCCGCCAGCTCGACCTCGCCGACGACCCGTTCGAGCCGGTCGACATCGTGACCGCCGACCTCTCGTTCATCTCGCTCACGGCCGTCGCCGCGGCGCTCGTCGACCTCTGCCGGCCCGGCGGTGATCTGGTGGTGCTCGTGAAGCCGCAATTCGAAGCCGGGCGCGTCGAGGTGAGCCGCGGGCGCGGCGTGGTCCGGGACCCCGAGATCTGGCGCCGGGTGCTCGCCGAGGTCGCGGGCGCGCTCGGCTCTCGCCGGAACCGGCATCATGGGTGCCATGCCGTCACCCCTGCGCGGATCGTCGGGCAACGTCGAGTTCCTCCTGCACGCCCGCCGCGGCCACACCTCGACCCCCGAAGCCGGCGCCCTTCTGGAGGAGGCGGTGGCCCGCGCCGCCGGTGACGCGAGGTGAGCCGGACCGTCGCCATCCTGGCCAACCCGACTAACGAGGAGGCGGGCCGACTGGCCGCCGAGACCGCGGCCTGGGTCACCGCGGCGGGGCACGAGGCGCGGATGCTCCTCATCGAGGGCCCCGGGCAGGTGCAGGAGGACGGCGCGCAGGTGCCGCTCTCGGGCGTGGAACTCGACGGCGTCGACCTGGCGGTCAGCCTCGGGGGCGACGGCACCTTTTTGTCCCTGATCCCGCTCGCCTACGCGGCGGACGTGCCGATCCTCGGGGTCAACCTCGGCCGCCTGGGCTATCTCCTGCCGGTCGAACCCGCCGACCTCCAGCGGGTGCTGCGCGACGCGCTGGAGGGCGAGATCGCGCTGGACGAGCGCTCGGCGCTCGCCATCTCGGTATCGGGGGACTTGGACCTCGTCGACGGCGCCGAGAGCTCGGTCGTCGCCGCCGGGGCGCCCAGCGCAGGCCGCTGGTGGCTGGCGCTGAACGAATTGGTCGTCGAAAAGACGGTGCCCGGACACACCGTCCGCCTGGCCACCGCGATCAACGCCGAGGCCTTCCTCACCTACGTGGCCGACGGGCTCCTGGTGGCGACGCCGACCGGGTCGACCGCCTACAACATCTCGGCCGGCGGCCCGGTGGTCTCACCGCGCCTGCGCTCCCTCCTCCTCACGCCGATCGCGCCGCACCTCGGCTTCGATCGGAGCATCGTGCTCGACGAGTCCCAGGTGATGTCGATCACGGTCCTCGATCGCCGCCCCGCCGTGCTCGTGATCGACGGCCGCGAGGTGGGGCGCCTGGCCCCGGGGGCGACGGTCGAGTGCCGCACCGCCGAGAAGCCGGTCCGCTTCGTGGCGTTCGGCAGCGGCGGATTCGGGACGCGTCTGCGCGCGACGCTCGCCGCCAACCGGGACCGCTGAACCGGGCCTTCGCATGCTGAGCGATCTCCGCGTGCGCCAGCTGGGGGTGATCGACGACCTGACGGTCCGGCTGGCGCCTGGGATGACGGCGCTCACGGGGGAGACCGGGGCGGGCAAGACCCTGCTCGTCGAGGCGCTCCAACTCGTCCTCGGCCAGCGCGCCGATCCGGGCCTCGTGCGCGCGGGCGCGGCCGAGGCCGTGGTCGAGGCCCGTTTCGTCGACGACGAGGGGGGCGAGCTGATCGTGTCGCGCTCGGTGCCGGTGCAGGGCCGGTCGCGCTGCCTTGATCGACGGCGACATGGCGCCCGTCTCGCGCCTCGTCGAGCTGGCGCCCGGTCTGGTCGACATCCATGGACAGCACGACCAGCAGTCGCTCCTCTCGGCCGCCGCCCAGCGCGCCGCGCTCGACACCTTCGGCGGGCTCGACGCCGGGCCCGTCGAGGCCGGACGCCGCCATCTCCACGAGCTGGAGCGGCGGCTCGCCGCCCTCGGCGGCGATCCCCACCAGCGGGCCCGCGAGGCCGACATCCTGCGGCACCAGATCAACGAGATCGACCGCGCCGCGCTCGACGACCCCGACGAGATCGCGGTGCTGCTGAGCGATGAGGAGCGCCTCGGGGATCTCTCGGCCCACCGGGCGGCCGCGGCGGCGGCGCTGGCCATCCTCGACTCCGAAGAGGGGTCCGACGACTCTGCGCTGGACGTCCTCGGCCGGGCGTTGAGCGCCCTTGGGGCGCGACCGGCGTTCGCCCAGTGGTTCGAGCGCCTGAGCGCCATCAGCGCGGAGGCGGCGGACATCGCGAGCGACCTGCGCGCGGTGGTCGAGACCTGGGAGGACGACCCGGCGCGCCTCGCCGCCGTCCAGGAGCGGCGGCGCCTGCTGGCCGATCTCAACCACAAGTACGGGGGCTCCCATGTGGCGGTCCTCGAGTTCGCGGACGATGCCCGCGTGCGGTTGGCAGACCTCGAATCGGCCGACGACCTCGCCGACACGCTGCAGCGCGAGCACGTGGCCGGCGCCGTCGCCCTGCGCGCCGCCGAGGCGGTCCTCGGCAGCGCGCGGCGAGAGGTCGCACCTCGGCTCGCCCTCGCGGTGACGGCGCGGCTGCAGGACCTGGCGATGCAGGGGGCCCGCGTCGAGGTCGCGGTGGGCGAGGGGGCGGGGGACGACGTGCAGTTCCTCCTCTCGGCCAACGCGGGCGAACCGGTCCGGCCGCTGGCCAAGGTGGCCTCCGGCGGCGAGCTGGCCCGCACGATGCTGGCCCTGCGCCTCGTGGCGGTCGGGGGACCGGCCACCATGGTCTTCGACGAGGTCGACGCCGGCGTGGGCGGCGAGGCGGCGCTGGCGCTGGCGCGGGCGCTGACCGAGGTGGCCAACGGCTCCCAGGTCCTGGTGGTGACGCACCTGGCGCAGGTGGCGGCCTTCGCCGACCAGCAGATCGCGGTCAAAAAGCGCGAGCGACAGGGTCGCACCTTCACCGAGGCGGTGGCGCTGTCCGACGAGGCCCGGGTCGTCGAGATCTCCCGCATGCTCTCGGGCCACCCCAACAGCGCGCGCGCCAGGGCGCACGCCGAGGAGCTGCTGGCCGCGCGACACGATGCCGCCGAACAGAGCGCCGCCGAACAGAGCGCCGCCGAACAGAGCGCGCGCAGACGTGCGCACGTCGCGGGATGTCCGGCGCGTCCGCGCCCGACGACTAAGTTGTGAAGGTGCACCAGCGATATGCCGCGTGCATCCGGTGGGGTGATTCCCGGGTGCGAGGCCGTTGAGCAAGTTCGTCTTCGTCACCGGCGGCGTCTCGAGCTCGCTCGGGAAGGGCCTCACCGCCTCCTCGCTCGGTCGACTCCTCAAGCAGCGGGGCCTGCGGGTCACCATGTGCAAGCTGGACCCGTACATCAACGTCGACCCCGGCACCATGAACCCGGGGGAGCACGGCGAGGTGTTCGTCACCGAGGACGGCGGGGAGACCGACCTCGACCTCGGTCACTACGAGCGCTTCATCGACGTCAACTTGAAGCGGACGTCGAACACCACGACCGGCTCGATCTACTCCTCGGTGATCGCGAAGGAGCGCCGGGGCGACTACCTGGGCAAGACGGTCCAGGTCATCCCGCACGTGACCGACGAGATCAAGGACCGGATCCGGCGCCTGGCCGACGAGGACGTCGACATCGTGATCGTCGAGATCGGCGGCACGGTCGGCGACATCGAGATCATCCCGTTCCTAGAAGCGATCCGCCAGCACCGCCGCGACGTCGGGCGCGACAACGTCTGCTTCATGCACCTCACCCTGGTCCCGTATCTGGCGCCCGTCGGGGGAGCAGAAGACCAAGCCCACCCAGCACTCGGTGACCGAGCTGCGCAGCCGAGGCATCCAGCCCGACGTGATCGTGTGCCGCAGCGACCATCCGATCCCCGACTCGTTGAAGCGCAAGATCTCGCCGCTCTGCGACGTCCCGGTCGAGGCGGTGATCTCGGCCGCCGACGCGCGCAACATCTACGAGATCCCCCTCGTGCTGCACCAAGAGGGCCTCGACGTGATCGTCCTGCGCACGCTCGGCATCCCGGTCGAGGAGTACCCGATCGACCTGAGCGAGTGGGAGCGCATCGTGACCGCCGCCGACGGGCCGACGCGCAGCGTGAAGATCGGGATCATCGGCAAGTACGTCAACCTGCCCGACGCCTATCTCTCGGTGGTCGAGTCGCTCCGGCACGCCGGGTTCTTCCACCAGGTGCGCGTCGAGCTCGACTGGATCGACGCCGAGCACGTCCCCGACCTCTTGGTCACCGACCGCCTGCGCGACCTCGACGCCATGGTCATCCCCGGCGGCTTCGGCGAGCGGGGGATCGAGGGGATGGTGCTCGCCGCCGGCTACGCCCGGGAGCACGAGATCCCCTGCCTCGGGCTGTGCCTCGGCCTGCAGGTCATGGTCATCGACGTGGCCCGCTCGCTGGCCGGCCTGGCCGGCGCCAACTCGCGCGAGTTCAACTCGCTCACGCCGCATCCGGTCATCGACCTGATGGACGAGCAGCTCGACGTGGTCGACATGGGCGGCACCATGCGGCTCGGGCGCCTACCCGGCCATGCTCGTCGCCGGCTCCCAGGTCGCCGCTCTGCTACGGCACCGAGGTCGTCTCGGAGCGCCACCGCCACCGCTTCGAGTTCAACCCCCGCTACCGGTCCCGCCTGGAAGCGGTCGGGCTCCGCTGCTCGGGCAGCTCGCCCGACGACCGGCTGGTCGAGTTCATCGAGTTCCCCGGCCACCCGTTCTGGATCGGGACCCAGGCGCACCCCGAGTTCAAGAGCCGCCCCGAGCGGCCCCATCCCTTGTTCCGCGAGCTGGTGGGAGCGTCGGTCGAGCGAGCCGAGGGACGCGAGCCCCGCTTGATCGACCTCGACGTCGTCCGCTGAACGAACCCGGCGGCGGGTTCTCCGCCCGCGGCGAGCGCGAGGTCTGGCAGGGACGCCTCATGACCGTGAGCCTGGCGACCTTCGCCGACCCCGACGGGGAGCCCTTCGAACGCGAGATCGTCCGCCGGCTGGGGGCGGTGGCCGTCGTGGCGATCGACGACGACGGGTCCTGCGTCTTTGTCCGCCAGTTCCGCCCGGCGGTCGGCACCGAGGTCCTCGAGGTGGTGGCCGGCACCTGCGACGTGGACGGTGAACCGCTCGAGACGACGGCGCGGCGGGAGCTGGCCGAGGAGGCGGGGCTCGAGGCCGACGAGGTCGAAGAACTGGGCAGCTTCTGGAACTCGCCGGGCTACACCGACGAGCGCACCACGGTGTTCCTGGCCACCGGGCTGCGGCCCTGCGCCAAGGCGCCGGCCGGGGTCGAGGAGCGGTGGATGTCGGTCGAGAGGCACGACGTGCGCGACCTGGCCGGCCTCGTGGCCCGGGGGGTGCTCAGCGACGCCAAGAGCATCGTCGGCCTGGCGCTGGCCGCGCACGCGCTCGAGGCCCGGCGCCCGGCCCCCGCAGACCCCGACTCCCGGACCGACTGAGCGGGCGGGCGGCTATGCCGAGCGCCGTGCTGTCGAGGGAGGCCGAGGAGTTCCTCTCCTGGCTGGCCGTCGAGCGCGGCCGGGCCACCCTCACCCTCGCCGCCTACCGGCGGGACCTGGCCGCCTACGAGGAGGCGCTGGCCGCGCGGGGGAGCACGCCCAGCCGGGCCACCACCCGCGACATCGAGGAGTACGTGGCCACGATGCGCACCTCGGCCAAGAGCCCGTCGACCGTCGCCCGGAGCCTCTCGGTGCTGCGCGGGCTCCACCGATTCCTGCTCGAAGAGGACGTCGCCGCCACGGACCCGACGGCCGACGTGGCCGGCGCCCGTCCGGCGCTGCGGCTGCCCAAGGCGTTGAGCGAGTCCGACGTCACGGCGCTGCTGCTCTCGGCCAACGGCACCGAACCGCGCCAGCGGCGCGACCGGGCGCTGCTCGAGTTCCTCTACGGCACCGGGGCCCGCATCTCCGAGACGGTCGGGCTCGACCTGGCCGACCTGGCCGACGACGAGGGCCTCGTCCGCCTCTACGGCAAGGGCTCCAAGGAGCGGCTGGTGCCGCTCGGCCGCTGCGCGGCTGTGGCCATGGAGGAGTGGTTGGGCTCGGGCCGCCCCCTGCTCGAGCCCCGGCGCTGGGCGACGGCGCGGCGACTCCGAGGCCGTCTTCTTGAACGCCCGCGGCGGTCGCCTCACCCGGCAGGGCGCCTTCGACGTGGTGCGCGCGCACGCCGCCAAGGCCGGGCTGTCGACGCCGGTCAGCCCGCATGCGCTCCGCCACTCCTGCGCGACCCACATGCTGGCCCACGGCGCCGACATCCGGGTCGTCCAGGAGCTCTTGGGGCACGTCTCGATCGCCACCACCCAGCTCTACACGAAGGTCTCGCCCGAGCACCTCCGCGCCGCCTACGAGTCCGCGCACCCCCGGGCCCGGCGCTCGTCATAGGGGGCGGGGGGCGACGGCGCGCCCCCCGCCCAGGTCCGAGGCCCTTCTCGGGTGGGCGAGCCTCTAGGCTGCCCCCATGGCCAGCGACGCCCCGTCCTCGGGTACGGCGACAACCATGTACGCGCAGCTCCTCGAAGAGGAGCGGGCCGGCCTGCGCCGCCAGCTGGACGACCTCGGCTTCGGGGACGCCGGCGGGCTCAGCTACGACTCCAACTTCGCCGACACGAGCCAGGTGACGGCCGAGCGCGGCGAGGCCGAGGTGCTGGCCGGCGAGTTGAAAGAGACGCTCGAAGAGGTCGAAGCCGCCCTCGAACGCCTGGCCCTGGGAACCTACGGCCGCTGCGAGCGCTGCGGGCAGGAGATCGCCCCGGCCCGCCTCGAGGCCATGCCGGCCGCGCGGCTCTGCATCGCCGACGCCAACCGGGCCTGAGCCCTTGAGCGACCCCGGCCCCACCTGGCCGCCCCCCGAACCCAGCGGGTCGGGGCCCAAGACGCCGCCGCCGGGCGACCCGTCGACCTGGTACTACCCGCCCGGCAGCCGGCCCCCGGGGGGCACCAACGGCGTGGGCGGGCCGGCAGGACCCGGCGGTCCCGGACCGATGGCGCCCCGGCGGGCTCCCGCCCTCGACGGCCGGCGGACGCTGTGGATCGCCATCTTCGTCGGCGCCGTCATCCTCCTCAGCCGGTCGCACAAGATCACGAGCGACGAGATCATCCTGTTCTGCGTCCTCGTCCCGTCGATCATCCTCCACGAGATCGCGCACGGCTGGGTGGCGCTCGCCTGCGGCGACGACACGGCGAAGCGGGCCGGCCGGCTCACCCTCAACCCCCTCGCCCACATCGACCCGATCGGCACGATCGTCCTGCCGATCATCCTGGTGCTGAGCGGTTTCGGCTGGTTCGGTTATGCCAAGCCAGTGCCGGTCAACGTCAGCAAGCTTCGTAGCCCACGCAACCAGGGGGTCCTCGTCTCGCTGGCCGGGCCGGCCACCAACGTGGTCCTGGCGGCGCTGGCGGCGCTCGTCTTCCACCTCTCGAACGGCGCGAACAACTTCGACCTGTTTGCGCGGATCCTCTTCTATCTGGGTCTCGTCAACATCTGGCTGGCGGCCTTCAACATGATCCCCATCCCGCCCCTCGACGGCTCTGTCCTGATCGAGCGCTTCCTCCCCGCCAAGTGGTGGCCCGGCTACCTCAACTTCCGCCGCTTCGCGTTCCCGCTCGTCCTGCTCGTGGTCGTGATCGGGAGCTACGTGAGCGTGGGCGGGGAGACCGCCTTCCAGCGCTTCTCCGACGGGACCATCAACTGGTGGGTCCACGTTCTGGGCGGGAACTGAGCCACAGAGCTCAGGGCCACTGAGCTCAGGGCCACAGAGCTCAGGGCCAGAGAGCTCGGGCCACAGAGCTCAGGGCCACAGAGCGCAGGGCCGGGAGCTCAGCGGGGCGGGAGCAGCCCGATCGCCTCGGCCGCCCGGGCGTAGGTGACGGCCGCGACGGCGTGGGCCTTGTCCGCGCCGGCGGCCAGCACGCGCTCGACGGCACCCCGGTCCGCCCGGAGCTCGGCCGTGCGCTCGCGCACCGGCCGGAGGAGTTCGACCAGGGCCTCGGCCAGGTCTCGCTTGATGTCGCCGTAGCGGGCGTAGGCGGTGGCCAGCTGCGCCGGGTCGCCGCCCGTCGACGCCGCCAGCAGGTCGAGAAGGTTGGCGAGACCCGGTCGCGTGGTCGGCTCGTAGACGACATCTGTCTCTGCGTCGGTCACGGCGCGCTTCACCTTGCGCTCGATGTCCTTCGGGTCGTCCAACACCCCGACGGTGCCGAGCGGGGAGTCGACGGACTTGGACATCTTGCGCTCGGGGTGCTGGAGATCCATGACCCGCGCCCGATCTTGGGCACCTCGGGCTCGGGCACGGTGAAGATGTCCCCGTAGTGGTGGTTGAAGCGGATCGCCAGGTCCCGGGTCAACTCGATGTGCTGGCGCTGGTCGTCACCGACGGGCACGAGGTCCGCTTGATACAAGAGGATGTCGGCCGCCTGGAGCACCGGGTAGGTGAACAGTCCCACCCGCACCGACTCCTGCCCGCGGCCCTTGTCCTTGAACTGGGTCATGCGGCCCAGTTCGCCCATCGTGGCCGTGCACTCCAGGAGCCAGGCGAGGCGCGGGTGCTCGGGCACGTGGCTCTGCACGAAGATCGTGGTCACGTCCGGGTCGAGTCCGGTCGCGAGCAACGTGATCGCCGTGTCGGTCGTTCGCTGCCGCAGCTGCTCGGGGCTGATCTCGAGCGTGAGCGCGTGCAGGTCGACGATGCAGTGGAAGGACTCCCGATCGTGCTGGGTGGCCGCCCACTGGCGGAACGCGCCCAGGTAGTTCCCGATGTGCGCCTCTCCGGAGGGCTGGACACCTGAAAGGACGCGCGGCATGGCACATGGTAGGCGCGGGCAAAACGGAACCCGGCCCGACGCCGCCGAGCCCCGTCGACGTCGATCCGTTGCGCGCCGTGGCCGCGGAGACGAGAATGCGGCGTGCAGGTGACGCTGCCCGACGGCACGATTGTCCTGGCCCGCGGCCGGCTCGACCTCGTCGATTCGGCGCGGCCCCGAAATCCCGACTTCGCGCTGTACCTCGACGGGCGCTGGGAGGACGACAGCCAGGTCACCTGGCTCCACCGGCTCATCGACTGGCCGGATATGGGACTGCCCGTCGACGAGCCGGACCTCTTTGCGGCGATCTCCGACCTCTACGGGCGGGCCCGGGACGGTGACCTGGTCGAGGTGGCCTGTTACGGCGGGGTCGGGCGGACGGGGACCGTGCTCGGCTGCCTGACCATCTTGGCGGGCGGATCGCCCCAAGAGGCGGTGGCCTGGGTCCGCGAGCAATACCATCCGCTGGCGGTCGAGACGGTGGAACAGCAGCAGCTGATCGCCCGGTTCGCCGAGAGCCTGCCGGATCAATAGGCGACAAGCGCTTCGCTTGGAAGCGCCTCTGGGGCTCAGCGCCTCTGGGGCTCAGCGCCTCTGGGGCTCAGCGCCTCTGGGGCTCAGCGCCTCTGGGGCTCAGCGCCTCTGGGGCTCGGTGCCTCTGGAGCTCAGCGCCTCTGGGGCTCAGCGCAACTGGAGCGAGACGCGCCCGTCCGCCAGCTCCAGGCGGCTGGTGGTCCGCACGCCCTCGAGTAGGCGGCGGTCATGGGTGACGAGGAGCAGCGTCCCCTCCCAGGTGTCGAGCGCCTGTTCGAGCTGCTCGATGGCGGGCAGGTCGAGATGGTTGGTCGGCTCGTCGAGGATGAGGCAGTTGGTGCCGCGGGCGGCGAGCAGGGCCAGCTCGGCGCGGGTGCGCTCGCCGGGGGAGAGGGACGCCGCGGGCCGCAACACGTGCGATGCGCCCAGCGCGAACTTGGCCAGCAACGATCGCGCCGCCGAGGTGGTCATCTCCGTGCCGGTGGCGTCGAGAAAGGTGTCGAGCAGGGTGCCCGCCCCCTCGGAGAAGCGGCGGCGCTCCTGGCCAAGCTCGCCCACGATGACCGACGGCCCCATCCAGCGGTCGCCCTCGCTCAGGGGGAGCCGGCCGATCAGGGCGGCGAGGAGCGTGGTCTTGCCGCTGCCGTTGGGACCGACGATGGCCAGGCGGTCCGCCCAGGCCACCTCGAGGTCGACCGGGCCGAGCTGCCACTCGCCGCGGCGGACGACCGCTCCGCTGAGCCGCGCCACGACGTCGCCGCTGCGCCGGGCCATCGCGATGTCGAGGTGGAGCTGCCAGGCCTCGAAGGGCTTCTCCACCGCCTCGAGGCGCTCCAGCGCCTTCTCGGTGATGCGCACCTTGGAGGCCTGCTTCTCGGTCCGGTTCAGCCGGAAATCGCGCTGCGCCTTGTCGTGGTCCTTCGGGTTCTTCTTCTCCTTGGCCACGCCGCTCACCGCCCACTGGCGCTGGGACTGCTCCGCGAGCGCAGCCGGTCCCGCTCGGCGATGTAGGTCTCGTAGCCCTCCTCGGCATGCCGGCGCGCTGTCGCCTTGGCCTCCAGATAGGCGGCGAAGCCGCCGGCGTAGAGGGTGGCGCGATGCGAGGACTCGTCGATGTCGAGGACCGAGCTCACGATCCGCTCGAGAAAGGCGCGGTCATGGGAGACGACGGCGAGGCCACCGCGCCGCCCGCTCAAGAAGCGCTCGAGATGGTCCAGCCCGTCGAAGTCGAGATCGTTGGTGGGCTCGTCGAGCAGGAGGATGTCGTGGCGGGCGAGGAGCAGCGCCGCCAAGGAGGAGCGCGCCCGCTGCCCGCCCGAGAGCGAGGCGGTCGGCAGGGCGAGGAGCCGCTCGGGGAGCCCGAGGTCGTCGAGGACCGTGGCCGAGCGCGCCTCGAAATCCGGCCCGCCCAGGCCGAGGTAGCGCTCGAGCGCCGCGGCGTAGCGATCGTCCGCCCCCGGATCGCCGGCCGCCAAGGCCCGGGCGCCGGCCTCTAGTTCGGCGCTGGCCTCGGCCACGCCGGCCCGGCGGGCCAGGAACTCGGCCAGGGTCTCGGTCGTGGCGACCTCCGGCTCCTGCGCCAGGTAGGCGATCGTCGCCGTCGGGGGAGTGGCCACGACCCTGCCCGAGTCGGGCGGCTCGAGGCCGGCCAGCAATCTCAGCAGGGTGGTCTTGCCGACCCCGTTCGGACCCACGACCCCGATGCGTTGCTCGGGGCCGATCGTGAGATCGACGTCGGTCAGGATCTGCGCCGGGCCGCGCGCCTTGGAGACGCGGCTGGCCACGACGGTGGCAAGGGAGGAAACGAGGGGTTGGGGCACAGGGATCTCCGGTTAGCTCGGGCGGGAAGGGCTCGGCAATCAGAAATCAAAGGCGCACGCTGCTCAGAGTAGCCGCCGCGCCGATCCCGACGGGCACCGGTCGCCGGCGCGCGCGGCGTGCCCCGTGGGTGCGCGCCGGTCCCACTCGGGTTCGGTAGGGTCAACGCAATGCCCTACGTCGTGTCCGCGCCCGCCTTCGAGGGGCCGATCGACCTGCTGCTCCACCTCGTCAGCACCCACGAGCTCGACATCCTCGAGCTGCCCCTGGCGCCGATCGTGGACGCCTTCGTGGCCGAGCTGGTCCAGTCCCAAGAGCGCTACTCCATGGAGGTGCTCTCCGAGTTCCTGCTGGTGGCGGCGATCCTGGTCGAGCTCAAGTCCCAGCGGCTGCTGCCCGGGCCCGACGACGTCGAGGCCGACGACGAGCTCATCGGCTGGGACGAGCGGGACCTGCTCCTCGCCCGCCTCCTCGAGTGCCGGGCCTACGCCGCCGTGGCCGACGCGTTCGTCGCCATGACAGAGACCGAGGCGCGATCGTTCCCCCGCCTCTCGGGCCTCGACGACGGCTTCGTGGCCCAGGCGCCGGACCTCCTGGCTGGGGTCACCCCGATCAGGCTGGCCAACGCCTACCTGAACGCCACGGCGGAGCGCCCGGTCCCGATCGTCGACCTCTCGCACGTGACCGTCGACGCGGTCAGCGTCTCCGAGGCAGTGGCCGCCCTGCTCGGCGACCTGCCGCGGCGCCGTTCCATCTCGTTCCGGGAGTTGACCAGCCACCTCTCCCGCCGGATCGACGTGATCGTCCACTTCCTGGCCGTGCTCGAGCTGTGCAAGATGGGCAAGGTGTCGCTCGGGCAGGGGCACACGTTCGGCGATCTCGAGGTCACCTGGCTGGGCGAGCGCATGCTGGTCGCGGTCGGCTCGGATTCGCTCGACGTCGACGACTACGACGGCTGAGGTTCTGGTGGACGATCCCGAGTTGTATCGAGCCATCGAGGCCATGCTGCTCGTGGCTATCGAGCCCGTGGCCCCCGGTCTGTTGGCCGAGCTCTTGGAGGAGCCGGCAGAGCGGGTCGAGACGGCCTGCGCCGCGCTCGATGCCCAGTACCGGCGCGACGAGCGCGGGTTCGTGCTGGCGCACGTGGCCGGTGGCTACCGCTACCAGACGGCACCGGACCTCGCCTCCTACGTCGAGCGCTTCGCCAACCGCGACGTCTCGCACCGGCTCTCGACCGCGGCGCTCGAGACGCTGGCCATCGTCGCCTACCGCCAGCCGGTCTCGCGCTCGCAGATCTCGGCGCTGCGCGGCGTGAACGTCGACGGCGTGGTGCGCCTGCTCGAGCAGCGGGGCTACATCGACGCCGTCGGGCGCGCCCCGGGCCCCGGCCAGCCCGTCCTCTACGGCACGACCGACCTCTTCTTGGAGCGGCTCGGTCTCGCCTCGCTGGACGATCTCCCCCCGATCGAGGAGTTCCTCCCCGGGCCCGATGTGCTGGGCGAGCTCGAGGAGCGGTTCCACTCGACGGCGGGGTCGGCCACCGAGCGCGAGTAGCTGGTGGCCGAGGGCGAGCCGGAGCGACTGCAGAAGATCCTGGCCCGGACCGGCTTCGGGAGCCGCCGGGTCTGCGACGACCTGATCGCCGCCGGCCGGGTGACCGTCGACGGCGAGACGGCCGTCCTCGGGCAGCGGGTGGATCCCTCCCACAGCCAGGTGGCCGTCGACGGCGTGGCGGTCGGCGCGGCACCGGGGTTGGTGCACTACCTCTTGAACAAGCCCGCCGGGGTGGTGACCACCGCCGCCGACCCGGAGGGCCGGCCGACGGTGCTGTCGCTCGTCCCCGCCGAGCCGCGGGTCTTCCCGGTCGGGCGCCTGGACATGGCGACCGAGGGGCTGCTGATCGTCACCAACGACGGGGAGCTGGCCCAGCTCGTCTCCCACCCGAGCCACGGGATGGCCAAGGAGTACCTGGCCGAGGTGGAGGGTACCCCGGGACCGGGGGCCCTGCGGGCCCTGCGCCAGGGGGTCGAACTGGAGGACGGCCGGAGCGCCCCCGCCACGGTCGGGCTGGTCAGCCCCGGGGTGCTCCGGATCGTGGTGCATGAGGGGCGCAACCGCCTGGTGCGCCGGATGTGCGAGGCGGTGGGGCACCCGGTCGTGCGCCTGGTGCGCACCCGGATCGGGCCCCTCTCGGACTCCTCCCTCGCCCCGGGCCACTGGCGGCCGCTCGGGGTCGCCGAGGTCCGGGCGCTGTCGGTCGCCGCGCACAAGGCCATCGACTAGGCACGACCGATCGACGGGCCCTGTCGGCGCCGCGAGGGCGCCGGATAGCATGCTCCCCCGATGCCCGGTCCCTCCTCCGTTCGCGCGCTCCGCGGCGCCACCACCGTCGATGCCGACGAGGCGCCCCAGATCAACGCGCGCATCCAAGAGCTGCTCCTCGCCATCATGGAGCGCAACCAGCTCGTGGAGGACGACATCATCAGCATCATCTTCACGGCGACGCCCGACCTCATCGCGACCTTTCCGGCGACCGGCGCGCGCGACATCGGCTTCGGGGCCGTGCCCCTGCTGTGCGTGGGCGAGCTCCACGTGACCAACGCCACGCCGCGCTGCCTGCGCGTGCTGCTGCACGTGAACACCACTCTCGGCCGCGACGAGCTGCGCCACATCTACCTGCACGGGGCTCAAGGGCTCCGCGATGACCTCCCGGGCTGAGGCCGCGCGGCACCGACTCCGCGGACGGCCGTGAGCCCGGCGACCGCCGCCCGTGACGGCCGGTCCGCAGCGCGGCGAGCACTCGTGATCGGCACGGGCCTGATCGGCGGCTCCCTCGGCGCCGCGCTCCGCCAACGCGGCTGGCACGTGACGGGGAGCGACGTCGACGGCGAGCGGCTCGAGCGCGCGCGCCGCGCTCGGCCTCCTCGACGCGGCGGGGGACGACCCCGACGCCGAGATCGTGTTCGTCGCCACCCCGAGCGCGGTCGCCGGACCGACCGCGGCGGCAGTGCTCGCCCAACCGGGGCGGCCGTCCGACGTCGTCGTCACGGACGTGAGCAGCGTCAAGGCGGCGGTCGTGGGTGCCGTCACCCACCCGCGCTTCGTCGGCGGCCATCCGATGGCCGGCTCCGAGCAGGCGGGGCTGGACGGAGCCGATCCCGACCTCTTCGTCGGAGCCAGCTGGGTGCTCACCCCGACCCCCGACACCGACGAGGAGGCGTTCGCGCTGGTCGCCGCCGTTGTCGCCGACCTGGGCGCCGATGTCGTCGCGCTGACGCCGGCCGACCACGACCGTTTGGTGGCCGTGGTCTCCCACGTGCCGCACCTGGTGGCGGCCACCCTCATGAACGCGGCGTCGCACACCGCCGAGTCACACGGCGCGCTGTTGCGGCTGGCCGCCGGCGGCTTCCGGGACATGACCCGCGTCGCCGCCGGCCAGCCGTCCATCTGGCCCGACATCTGCGCCGACAACGCGGCGGCCATCGTCGACGCGCTCGACCACGTGCTGGCCGACCTGGCCGCCATCCGCGATCAGGTGGCCGCGGTCGACCGGGCCGGCATCCTCTCGATGCTCCAGGCGGCGAGCGGGGCTCGCCGCGCCCTGCCGGCGGGGGTCACCCGACCGGACCGGCTGGCCGAGCTGCGCGTCCCGGTGCCGGACCGCCAGGGGGTGCTGGCCGAGATCACGACGCTGGCGGGCGACCTCGGCATCAACATCTATGACATCGAGATCGCGCACTCGACCGAAGGGCCGCGCGGCGTCCTGGTGCTCGTCGTCGAGGCCGAGCGGGCGGGGGAGCTGCGCGGCGCGATCGCCGGTCGGGGCCACGCCTGCACTGTGGGGGAGCTCTCCTGATGGCAGCCGCCCCGGTGCAACCCGAGCGCATCCGCATCAGCGGGGGCGGCGCGCTGGGCGGCGCCCTGGCCACGCCGGGGGACAAGTCCATCTCGCACCGCGCCCTCATCCTCGGTGCGCTGGCCGACGGCTGGAGCGAGCTCTCCGGCCTCTCCGACGGCGAGGACGTCGCCCGCACCGAGGCGGCCGTCCGTGTTTTGGGTGCCGAGGTCGCGCTCGGCGCTGACGGGGTCCGCCGCGTGCGAGGGGGGCGGGGCCGCCTGCGCGCCGGGGCGGCCATCGACTGCGGCAACTCGGGCACCAGCCTGCGCCTCCTGGCGGGCGTGGTCGCGGGCCTGACGGGCGAGAGCACGCTCTCGGGCGACGACTCCCTCTCTCAGCGCCCCATGGACCGCATCGCCGTGCCGCTGCGCGCCATGGGGGCGCGCGTCGAGGGTCGGGGCGACCGCTGCCTGCCGCCGGTCGCCGTCCTCGGCGGTCCGCTCCGGGGCATCGAGTGGACGCCGGAGGTGGCGAGCGCGCAGGTGAAGTCGTGCGTGCTGCTAGCCGGGCTCGACGCCGACGGGCAGACCACCGTGCGCGAGCGGGTCGCGACGCGCGCCCACACCGAGGAGATGTTGGCGGAGGCGGGCGCGGACATCGACGTCGAGCCCGACGGGGCCGGGCGCATCGTGCGCCTGCGGCCGTCGACGCTGCACCCCCTCACCCTGAACGTGCCCGGCGACCCCTCCCAGGCCGCCTTCTGGTTGGTGGCGGCCAGCATCTTGCCCGGGAGCGCGATCACCGTCCGCAACGTCTACGTGGGTCCCGACCGCATCGGCTACCTGCGCGTCCTCGAGCGCATGGGCGCGGCCATCGAGATCCGGCCGACCGGCCACCGCGTGGCGGACCTCACGGCCACGCACGCGCCCCTCGCCGCCACTGACGTCGACGCGGCCGAGATCCCCTCCCTCGACGAGATCCCGATCCTGGCGGTCGCCGCCGCCCTCGCCCGCGGCACCACCCGTTTTCGCGACGTCGGCGAGCTGCGGGTGAAGGAGAGCGATCGTCTGGCAGGCGTGGTCTCGATGGTCACCGGGTTCGGCGGGACGGCCGAGGCGCACGGGGACACGCTGGCCGTCTCGGGCCTGGGCCCGTTCGGCCGGCCGGCGACCGGGAGCTTCCACAGCGGCGGTGACCATCGCCTGGCCATGGCGGCCACGGTGCTGGCGCTGGCCGCGCCCGGGACCAGCATGGTCGCCGGCTTCGGCTCGGTCGCGACCAGCTACCCCGCGTTCCTGTCCGACCTGAACGCCCTGGCCGGCGCGCCGGTGGCGACCGACGTCGCTGGCGGACGAGTAGCCGTGGGCCGACCCCTCATCGCCATCGACGGCCCGGCCGGCGCCGGCAAGTCCACCGTGTCGGAGGCGCTGGCCGAGCGACTCGGTCTCGACCGTCTCGACACCGGTGCCATGTACCGGGCCATGGCCTGGCTCGTCCTCGACCGGGGGGTCGATCCCGCCGATCAGCCGGCCGTGGCGGCCGTGGCGGCCGGCGCCGGCCTCGAGGTGGGGGCGGCCGTGGTCGTCGACGGGCACGACGTCACCGCAGCCATCCGCACCCCGCCGGTGAGCCAGGCCGTCTCGGCCGTGGCCGCCAACCCCGAGGTGCGGCGGCACCTGGTCGAGCGCCAGCGCCAGTGGGCCGGCACCCGCGACGGCGGCGTCGTGGAGGGCCGCGACATCGGGACGGTCGTGTTCCCCGACGCCGACCTGAAGGTCTTCCTCACCGCGTCCATGGAGGAGCGGTCCCGGCGGCGCGGCGGCGACGAATCGGCCGAGGGCCTGGCCCGGCGGGACCGGATCGACTCCACCCGGTCCGTCTCGCCCCTCTCCCGGGCGAGCGACGCCCACGTCCTCGACACGACCGGCCGCAGCATCGACGATGTGGTGGAGGAGGTGCTCTCGTGGCTGTGAGCGAGGAGGTCCCCGGGCACGGGGTGGCCTTCGTGGCCGACCCGCGCTGGAGCCCCACCTACCGCGTGCTGCGGGGGATCTTCCACGCGCTGATGGCGCTGTGGTTCCGGCCGAAGGTGAGCGGCAAGGAGCACGTGCCGACCGAGGGCCGGGTCATCCTCGCCCCGGTGCACCGCTCCAACCTCGACTTCGGCTTCGCCCCGTTCTGCTCCGACCGCAAGCTCTTCTTCATGGCCAAGCACCAGCTCTGGAAGCACAAGTGGTTCGGCGACCTGCTGCTCGACCTCGGCGCCTTCCCGGTGCACCGCGACGCGCCGGATCGTGAGTCCATGCGGCACGCCGAAGAGGTCCTGCAGCGCGACCAGCTCCTCGTCTTGTTCCCCGAGGGCGCGCGCCAGAGCGGGCCGGTGATCGGCGACCTGCTCGAGGGTGCCGCGTTCTTGGCGGCGCGGACCGGTCGCGTCATCGTGCCGGTCGGCATCGGCGGTTCCGACGTCGCCATGCCCAAGGGCGCGAAGATCCCCAAGCCCCTGCGCATCCGGGTCGTGATCGGCGAGCCGATGGCCCCGCCCCAGCGCAGCGAGGGCGGCCGCGTCGCCCGCAGCCGGGTCCACGAGGCGACCGAGGAGCTGCGCGTCCGCCTCCAGGCCGTCTACGACGAGGCCCGGGCCGCCGGCCGCTGACTGCGGCGCATCTGGCTACCGCGCGCCGAACTCCCGCGCGTCTGACTCCAGCGCGTCGAACTACGGCGCGTCGGCGACGGCGGGCAGGCCCCCGCGCCGCTCCCGCCACCAGGTGGCGAGGACGACGCTCGCGTAGCGCAAGCCGAAGGAGAGGTTGGAGCCCTTCTTCGAGTGCCCAGACGCCCGCTCGTGCCAGACCGTCGGGCGCTCGGTCACCCGCCAGCCGCGTCCGAAGGCGGTGATCAACAGCTCGGCCGTCTGGTACTGGTCCTGGTCCAGTCGGTCGACGACGTCGGCCAGGAGCTCGGCGCGCAGGGCGCGGTAGCCGTTGGAGGTGTCGGTGAGGTCGAGCCGGTCAGGCGGTTCATGAGCCAGGCGAAGAAGCCACGCCCGGCCTGGCGGACGCGGTCGCTCGTCTCGTCGACGCCGAGCCGCCGCGAGGCGACGACGAAGTCGGCCGCGTCGTCGACCAGCGGGGCCAGCAGCCCGGGCAGCTCGGCCGGGTCGTTCTGGCCGTCGGCGTCGAGCGTGACCACGAAGCGCGCCCCGCCCTCGACGCACAGGCGGTAGCCGACCCGGAGGGCCACCCCGTGGCCCAGGTTGGTCGGGAAGACGAAGGTGAGCGCGCCGTGCTTGCGACTGACACCTGGCCGGTGTCGTCGTCGCCGCCGTCGACGATCACCAGCGTGGTCACCGCCAGGCCGCAGGCCTCTGGCAGGGACCGCCTTGAGCACGTCGCCGATGTTGTCGCTCCTCCTCGTAGGCGCAGATGAGCGCGACCACCGGGGAGAGCGTGTGGTCCGGGATAGCGCTCCTCGAAGTCGCTGCGCCGGCGCCAGGTCGACGACCAGGCGCTCGGAGGCGCCTTCGTGCGCGGCTGCGTTCCGGGGTCTGCCCGCGGCTCGGGCGTCGGCGGGGGCCACTCGGACGCCTCAGATGATGCGGGGCTGGCCGAACACCTCTCGGACCATCGGCTCGAAGTGCTCGAGCGGCTGGGTCGGGTAGTCCGGGTCGAAGCTGGTCTGGTCCCAGTCGTCGGCGAACTGCTCGGCCAGCTCGTACCAGGGCTCGCCGCGGTACTGGTCGCGGGCATCGGGCTCAGGTCGAAGTAGGCGTAGTAGTGCCGGCCCTGGAAGTCCTGGTGGGCCGCGATCACGTGGTAGACACCTCGTCGCGCACGTAGGGCCGCAGGATCTCGGCCGCGATCCTGGGGTGGTTGCTCACCGAGACGGCCTTGCCGATGTCGTGGCACAGGCGAGGCCACGACCATCTCGGTGTCGGCGCCCGGCCTCCTCGGCCCGGGTGGCCGTCTGCAGCGAGTGGGTCAGCTGGTCGACGGCGAAGCCGTCGGTGATCTCGGCCAGCGACTCGAGCATGGCGAGGACCCGGTCGGCCACCCGGGGCTGGTTGCTTCACCGTCTCGCCGGCGATCGTCTGCCACTGCTCGGCGGTGGACTCGTCCATGCGGGTGAAGGTCGCTCGGCGCTGGCGCCGGTGTCGGTCATCTCGTCAATCTTCCCTCGGCGCCCAGTCTCGCCGATCCATGCCGCCGGCGGTCGACCCGGCGGCTCACAGGCCAGCGCCGCCAGGACGTCGGCCGCCGAGAGGCCCCGGTCGTCGACGGCCCGATCGTCGGGTCCGCGGCGGCGGCCCCGCCAGCAGCACGCCGAGCGTCGTGCGCCGAGGGCCCGGAGCAGCTCGCGGAGCTCGGGCGGCGGCGGGAAGTACTCGTCCTCGGTGGTGACGTGGACCAGCTCGACCCCCTCGGTCGGGGCCAGGCGCGGCCAGGACCTCTTGGACGAGTGCCTCGGGCGCCGACGCCCCGGCGGTCACGCCCGACGGTGCCGGTCGAGATCGGCGGGCACCTCGTCGGCGGTCGTCGACCCGGACCACCCGGGGGCAGCCCGAGGCGCGCGGCCACCTTCTCCAGGGCGACCGTGTTGGAGGAGTTGGCCGAGCCGATCACGACCACCGCGTCGGCCCGGTGCGGCGATCGTCCCGCAGCGCGGCCTGGCGGTTGGTGGTGGCGAAGCACAGGTCGCTGCGCCCGGGCAGCCACAGGTCGGGGAACCGCTCGCTGCGGCCGCCTCCATGAGCCCTCGCCACTCGTCGTGGCTGAGGGTGGTCTGGGCCAGCAGGGCGACCGGGGTGTCGCCGGCGTCGAGGTCGCCCAGCGCGTCGAGGTCGGCCTCGGTCTCGATCAGGCGGACCGCGTCGGGGGCGACGGCCATGGTGCCGACCGCCTCTTCGTGGCCGGCGTGGCCGACGTAGAGGACCGTGTAGCCCTTGCGGCTGCGCGTCTTCAGCTCGTGGTGGACCTTGGTCACGAGCGGGCAGACCGCGTCGATGACCACGCCGGCCCGCTGCGCGGGCCGCCTCGACCACCTCGGGCGCGGTGCCGTGGGCGCTCAGCATGAGCGGCGCGCCCGGCGGGCACCTCGGCCACGTCGTCGACGAAGATCACGCCCAGGGCCGCGGAACTGCCTCGACCACGAGCTGGTTGTGGACGATCTCGTGGTAGCAGTAGACGGGCGGCTCGAAGACCCGGCACCATCCAGGCCAGCGCCTTGATCGCCTTCTCCACGCCGGCACAGAAGCCCCGGGGCTCGGCCAGGAGCACCTTGTCCACGGTCACGGGCACCAGGCTACCGGGGACGCTTCATCGCCGGCAGCCCCGGCTGAGCCAGGGCCTCGGGACCGACGGTGGACCGGGCCTGACCCCGGTAGCCTGGGGTCATGTCGGCGCCCCGGGTGACCGCCGTCGCCGAGGCCTCGCCCGCGGCTGTGGCCGGACTCCGGTCGGCGACGAGCTGGTCTCGCTCAACGGGCGAGCAGCCCCGCGACGTCATCGAGTACCAGCAGCTGATCGACGCGGCCGCGCTCGATGTCGTGGTCCGACGGCGCCGGCAGCGGACCTCGACCGGCGCGATCCGGGTCCGCAAGGAGGCCGGCGAGCCGCTCGGCCTCGAGGTCTCCGCGGCGGTGTTCGACCGGGTGCGCACCTGCGACAACCACTGCGCCTTCTGCTTCATCTACCAGCTGCCCAAGGGCATGCGGCGCAGCCTCTACCTGAAGGACGACGACTACCGGCTGTCCTTCCTCTACGGCAACTTCACCACGCTCACCCGCTTCACCGAGCTCGACGCCGAGCGGGTGATCGACGAGCGCCTGGGCCCGCTGTTCGTCTCCATCCACGCCACCGATCCCGAGGTGCGCGCCGCCATGCTGCGCAACCCCAGGGGCGCGACCAGCCTGCGCTGGCTCCGGGTCCTGCTCGACGCCGGCATCGAGGTGCACGGCCAGGTGGTGGTGTGCCCGGGCGTGAACGACGGCGCGGTGCTCGAGGACACCCTGCTCGGCGTCCTCGACCAGTACCCCGCGCTGGCGACCGTCGGCGTGGTGCCGCTCGGGCTCAGCCGGTTCTCCAACGAGCCCGACATGCGGCCGCACACCCGAGCCGAGGCGGCCGGCCGTCTCGCGACCGTCGGCCGACTGGCAGGAGTTCTACCGCTCGACCCTCGGCCGCCGCCTCGTCTACGCCTCCGACGAGTACTACCTGATGGCCGGCGAGCCGTTCCCCGCCCCCGCCGCCTACGAGGGCTACCCCCAGCACGAGAACGGGATCGGCATGGTCCGGGCGTTCGGCGACGCCTTCGCGGGCGACCCGAGAGCGCCCACGGGCGTGCGGCCCGGCTTCTTCGCCTGGGTCGACGGCGCCCCGGCCGAGGGCTACCGGGCGCCGACCACCGGGCCCGAGCGGCCCCGTCGGCCGCGACGGGCGACGCCGACGACCGGCCGATCGCCGTGCTCACCGGCACCTTCGGCGCACGAGGTCCTGGCCCCGCTGCTGGCCGCCCACCGGCGGACCGACGTGCGGATGGTCCGCGGTCGAGAACAGTTCTTCGGCGGCACCATCGGCGTCGCCGGGCTGCTGACCGGGGCCGACCTCGCCCGGGTGCTGGCCGGCCGAGCCCGAGGACCACCGCTACCTGCTGCCCGACGCCTGCCTCTCCAAGGGCCGGTTCCTCGACGGCTCGGCCCCCGACGAGCTGCCCCGCGCGGTCGAGATCGTGGCGCACCGACGGCTGGTCGCTGCGCTGCGCGCTGGACGGCCGACCGGCCACCGGCGCGCGAGCCGGCCGCTGGCCACCGTGCGCCCGGGCTGCGGCTCGTGAACACCGAGACGCCGATCGACCCGTCGCTGCCGCTCGTGGTGGTGGCCGGCCGGCCCAACGTCGGGCAAGTCCTCGCTGGTGAACCGGGTCGTCGGCCGCCGCGTGGCCGTCGTCGAGAGCCGAGCCGGGCGTCACCCGCGACCGCAAGATCCTCGGCGGCCGAGTGGACCGGGGTGCCCTTCCGCCTGGTCGACACCGGCGGCTGGCTGGCCGGCGGCGACGAGCTCGAGCGCCAAGGTCAGCGCGCAGGCCGAGCGGGCGCTGGCCGACGCCGACCTCGTCTTGTTCGTGGTCGACGTCACCGGTCGGGGTCACCGAGGAGGACCGGTGGCCGCCCGGATGGTCCGGCGGGCCGGGGCCCCGGTGCTGCTGGTGGCCAACAAGGTCGACGACGAGCAACCGCGAGGCGGCGACCTGGGAGTTCGTCTCGCTCGGCCTGGGCGACCCCTGGCCGATCAGCGCGCTGCACGGCCGGGGCGCGGGCGACCTGCTCGACGAGGTGGTCCAGGCTCGTGGCCGAGCACACGCCCGACGGAGCCCCGAGCCCGAAGACCGAGGCGGTCCGACACGACGTGCCCCGCGTGGCCCTCGTCGGCCGGCCCAACGCGGGCAAGTCCACCCTCTTCAACCGGCTGATCGGCGAGGACCGCTCGATCGTCCACGACAGCCCGGGCACCACCCGGGACGCGATCGACACCGTCATCGAGACGCCCGACGGGCCGCTGTGCTTCGTCGACACCGCCGGCATGCGCAAGCCGTCCAAGACCGACTTCGGCACCGAGCACTACTCGGTGCTGCGGGCCCTCGACGCCCTGGAGGGGGCCGACCTCGCGCTGCTGGTCATCGACGCCACCGTCGGCGCCACCCACCAGGACCAGCGGCTGGCCGAGCGGATCGGCGTGTCGGGCTGCCCGGCGGTCGTCATCGTGAACAAGTGGGACCTGGTCGAAGACGGACCAGCGGGAGGACATCCTGGCCGGGGTGGGGGACCGGCTGGCCTTCCTCGGCGCCGCCCCGGTGCTGCGGGTCTCGGCCCGCTCGGGTCGCGGCGTGCACCGCATCCTCCCCGCCCTGTTCGACCTCGGTCGAGGCCTACCACCACCGGATCGCCGACCGGCGCGCTCAACCGGGCGCTGAGCGACCTGCAGACGGCGACGCCCGCCCCCGGCGGGGCCCGCATCCGCTACGGCGTCCAGGGGGCCATCGACCCGCCGACCTTCACCCTGTTCGCCACGGCGCGGCTCAGCCCCCAGTACCTGCGCTACGTCGAGCGCTCGCTCCGGGAGCGCTTCGCCCTCGGCCCGACGCCCATCAAGCTGCGGGTCCGCCTCGGCGGGGGGCGCTAGGAGGTCCCGTGGCCTGGTGTGACGAGTGCGATCACCTGGTCGAGGACGACGAGCTGGTCGACGGCGAGTGCCCCACCTGCGGCACGGTGCTCGGTGGCGGTCGCCCGGCGCCCCGTGCCCTGGTACTTCAAGGCGATGCTGGTCGCCTTCGTGATCTACCTCGGCTGGCGCACCTACCAGGGGGTCGCCTGGGTCGTGCACCACATTTAGGCGACATTTAGGCCGGCGCGCCCAATCCACCCCGGCCAGCGGCCAGTATGACCTTCTGACCTGGCGCCGCAGCGCGTCCGACGGCGAGTCCGCATCCGAATCACTCGTCGACTCTCTCGAGAAAGCAGACCCCATGGCCGTAGCGGGCTCGACGCAGGGCGGCGGGTCGCCCCGGCGGGCGATCGCCCGATGGTGGGCGTCGCGCCCGGCCGATGCTGCCTCGCTCTCGGGTTGGGCCCTCCTCCCGCTGCGCGCCTTCATCGGGGCCACGTTCCTGTTCGCCGGGCTCCAGAAGCTGGCCAACCCGACCTTTTGGAGCTCGTCCAACCCCACCGGCATCAAGGCCCAGCTCGAGGCGTCCGCCCACGTCAGCCCGGTCCACACGATCTTGAGCCACCTCATCTCCCTCTCCACGCCGATCGGCGTCACCATCGCCATCGCCGAGATCGCCGTGGCGATCGGCCTCCTGGTCGGCCTGTGGACCCGGCTCGCCGCCGTCGGGGGAGCGCTCCTATCCCTCACCCTCTTCCTCACGGTTAGCTTTCATTCCTCCCCTTATTACACGGGTGCGGACATCGTCTTCTTCTTCGCCTGGATGCCGTTCATCATCGCGGGCGCCGGTGGCGTGCTCTCGCTCGACGCCGTGCTGGCGGCGCGCACGCCCGCCACGCCGGCCGCGGGCGCCATCGACCGCCGCAAGGCCCTCGGGACGACGGCCGCGCTCGGAGCGCTCGGCGCCGGAGTCGTGATCGGCCTGAGCCGGTTGATCGACGGCACCAAGGCGGCCGCCGCCACCCCGCAGGCGAGCAGCGGGGGGGACCCGTCGACGCCGACGACGACGGCGCCACCGAGCAGCGGGGGAGTCCCGGCCGGCAAGGCCATCGCCGCGGCCAGCACGATCCCTGTCGGCGGCTCGCTCAACTTCACCGACCCGAAGAGCGGGAACCCGGGGCTGATCATTCGGCATTCCCAGGGCCGAGTTCGTGGCCTTCGACGCCGTCTGCCCGCACGCCGGCTGCACCGTCGGCTACGCCCGGAACGCGACGTTGATCGTCTGTCCCTGCCACGGCTCGGAGTTCAACCCCCTCACCGGAGGGCTCGTGCGGGGTCCCGCGCCGCACGGCCTCTCGACGATCCCGATCGCCGAGAGCTCGAGCGGCGAGCTGTACGTCGACGGTTAGGACCAGGCCTGTTGCCTCACGTCAAATCCTCCGGGAACGGTGATTCGTTGCCTCACGTAAGAACCTCCGCCTGACGTGAGTGCGTGAAGGCCCGGTTGACGGCCCTCGGCGCGGTGCCGCGGTCTTCGAGAGCGCCAAGCGCTCGAGCTGGGCGCAGAGCCGGTCGATCTCTCGCTGGAGCTGGCCGGGGTGCAGGGTGTTGCGGGCCCGCGTCGAGCGCCGACGCCGTTGCGGGGCTGAGCACGCCGGAGCGGATCGCCCGCTCGAGGGGGTCTGCGCCGCGTCGTGGCGCTTGATGACCTTGGCCCCGATGCGCTGGCGAGCGAGCGAGCTTCTGCTGGGTGCAAGAGCAGGTTGGTGTAAGCGCGGTCGAGCTCCCAGATCCGGTTCAGCACGTCAGCTCGGCCCCGGTGTCGAAGCGCAGGTAGCCGACGAGCTCGCGGACATGGGTCCAGTTCTTCTGCTCGACGTGGCGCCGTCGTTCTTGTTGCCCGGCCGGCAGCGGGTGAAGGTGATCCTTCGCTCGTGCAGTAGTCGAAGAGGTGGGCGTTGATGAACTCCGAGCCGTTGTCGGAGTCGATGCCGAGGATCGGGAAGGGAAAGACCCCCGGCGTGCTCGATCGCCTCGGTGACCCAGATCGCCGCCTTGTTCGGCACCGAGCGGTTCACCGTCCAGCCCGTCGCGATGTCGGTCATGGTGAGGGTGAAGCAGAACTCCCCGAAGGAGTTCCCGCCCTCGTGGCCGACGAGGTCGATCTCGACGAAGCCCGGGCGGGCCTCGTCCCACTCCGACCAGGTGCGGATCGGGATCTGGGACTTGAGCAGCGAGCCGGGCTTGGTGTGGCTGCGACCCACGGAACTGCGCGAGGACCTTGGCGCCGACGCAGCCGGCGGTCGATCGTCGCCGGGCTCATCTGCATCAGCAGCTGCCGCCTCGGCGTCGCTGAGATCGAGCTCGCCGTCACGGCGCAGCAGCGGCACGAGGACCGGGAGCATCGGCGCCAGGCGCTTGCCGGCCGGCGCCCGGGCGACCCGCCAGCACAGCTCGAGGGCCGAGATCACCCGGGCGGAGTAGACCGGCGGGCGCGGCGACCGCTCTCGCACGACCCGGATCTCACCGGCCTAGCGCAGCCGGGCTCGGCGTGGTCGCGGTGCCAGCCGGTGAGCTCGACGAGCTGGTCGAGGATGCCTTCTTCTCGGCCTTCGTCCCCGCCGATAGCCGCGCCGCCATCTTGGTCGTGACCGCCTTGCGCTCGCCCATCGAAAGCTCCATCGATCTGGCGTAGCTCGCACCTCCCCAGGCGGAGGTTCTTACGTGAGGCAACGATCCCAACCACGCGGAGGTTTCTGATGAGTCAACGCGCCAGGAAACCCGCTCCGCACAGGGGCGGTTATCGTGGGCCCCCACACGGGCTGTGGCGCAGCTTGGTTAGCGCGCTTGACTGGGGGTCAAGAGGTCGCCGGTTCAAATCCGGCCAGCCCGACTAGCTGCGGTTCGGTTCACCTGGGGGCGACTTCGCCGTAGAAGTAGGACGCCGTGACTCCGCCGTCCATAAGCAAGTCGCTTCCGGTGATGAACGCGCCCGACCGAGCGATATCCGGGTCTCCCGTTCCCGCCGGGGAGCCCGGTCAACGGATACCCGTTCGGGGGGCCGGCGTCCGGGCGGGAGATCCGGGAGAAGTGGCCAGTGGCGGCGCCGAGCGGCTTCGCGTACAGTCCCTTGCAGTCACTCTCTGTGGTCAGATCCTCCGTATACCTCACCACAGAGTGTGACATTGCCCAATAGGAGGGCACGGCGGAGGGCCCGACGAAAGGGCACGACAGAGGGAGGGTCCTCCCGTGGCCCCTCCCTCTCGTCGTTCCTGCCGGCGGGCTCGGCTGGGGACGTCGCCGACAAGGCCAACGATGTGCGATGGACTGGTCGCAACCCGGCGTTAGGTTCCCTGTCGGAGACCACTTCGCCGACTCCGTCTTCGCCATCCCCGGTCGTTGGTGACTTTGCGTGACGCAACAGACCGAGTGAGTGACGTCGAAGACGCAAGTAGTGCCGGTCACATCGGATGCTTTTTCGGCGTGAGGTGGGCAGGCATGCGACGTTGGCGATTTGTCGCGGCCGGTGCATTCCTATCCGCGGCCACGACGTTCTGTCGCGAACATGTCGGAAGTGGATTCCACGATGCGAACCGTGACGTGCCGGAAGATGACGCTCACGACAACAGTGTGGCAATTCGGGCATGAGACTACCGTCTCGGGATGGAAACGCTCTCCCTCGGTGAGGTCCGGCTCGTCTACGAGGACTCTGGTGAGGGTCCGGCGGTCCTCTGCCTTGCCCCGGGGGGCCTGTCAGCGTCCCGTATCGAGATCTGGCAGCGCATGCCGTGGAACCCGGTGAAGGAGTTGGCCGGTGCGTACCGGATCGTCGCCATGGACCAACGCAATACCGGGACGTCCTTCGCTCCCGTCACGGCCGGTGATGGGTGGGGCAGCTACGCGGCAGACCAGCTGGCGCTGATGGACCATCTCGGGATCGAGACCTTCGCAGTGGTGGGGATGTGCATCGGGGGTGCGTTCATCATGCGCCTGCTCGAGGAAGCCCCCGAGCGCGTGACCGCCGCCGTCGCCCTGCAGCCCATCGGACTCGACGACAACCGGAGCACATTCCTCGGCATGTTCGACGCTTGGCGCCGGGATATCGCCAGCGAGCACCCCGAGGCTGGCGATGCCGACTGGGACGCCTTCGGGTCGGCGCTCTTCGGAGCCGATCGCACTGATGTGGAGCGTCGACGACGAGTTCCTCCCGACTGTGACCCACCCGCTGCTCGTCTTACAAGGCAACGACGAGTTCCACCCTTCGTCGGTCTCGCGGAAACTGGCGACGCAGGTGCCGTCGGCATCGCTGGTCGAACGGTGGAAGGATCCGGCCGACATTCCCGCCGCCGACGCCGCGATCAAGGAGTTTCTCGCCGCCCACGCCCGCTAAGCGCCCGAGGCGACAGGCACTTGGCAAGGGGCTGTCGCTCGTTACTTGCCGGCCCATTTGGTGTCGAGGACAGAGTCGTCTGGCGAGCGGCCCAAGTTGTTTCGTTCTGCTTGGAGCCTTGCGGAACCCCTACTACCAGGCCTGGCGGTCACATGCTGGACACACGAGGTGAGGGTTTCAGCCCGGCGATGACCACCGTCCGGCCCGGGACTAGAAGGCGCGACCGACACCCGTGCTGAGGATCGGTGGCTCTTCGACGACCGCGGGCCGATTCGATGGCCAGAACGACACAGCGAACGCTCCGCTCGTCCAGGTTACGTCGACGCCATAGTGACAACGCTCACTTGCGTGACGTCACCGTGACTGCTGCGTGACATCTAAGGACGAGAGCAGTGCCGGCCACATCGGATACCTTTTCGGCGTGAGACAGGCGGGCATCCACCGTTGGCGATTTGTCGCGGCCGTTGCGTTCCTCTCAGCCGTCGCCACGTTCTGCCTCATGGGCCTCAGCGTCCTGAGCGCATCCGCCGTAGTCACCCATCCACAAATCCATGTGGGTGGCTTTCCGACCGGCATGTCGCTCAACCCGGCGACTGAACGCTCTACGTCGGCAACGGGACCGCTGACAATGTCAGTTTGATCAGCGGGCGGACGTGCAACGCAGCGTCAACGACCGGATGCGGGCAGCACATCGTGGCGGTGTCGGCCGGACGGGACCCGATCGGCAGCATCGAGGACCAATCGTCGAACACGATCTACGTGATCAACTCATCCAGCGATAGCGTCGTCGTGCTCGGCGGAGCGACCTGCGACGCAGCCGCCACGTCCGGTTGCAGCACCACCCTGGGCCAGATCGCCGTCGGCAGTGGACCCGAGTTCGGCGACCTCAACCCGAAGACCCACACGCTCTACGTGGCGAACGTTGAGGGCAGCACGATCAGCGTGATCAACACGAGTTCCTGCAACGCCGAGACCACGGCGGGTTGTAGCACGGCGCTGGTCGCCTCCATTCAGACGGGTTCGGGCTCTGAACCCTTTGCAGTCGCCGTGAATCCGTCCACCGACACCGTGTACGTGACCGATCTGGGCACGCATACGGTGGCGGTCCTCGACGGGGCAACGTGCAATGGGACCATTACCAGCAGGTGCACTCCCGACTTTGTGCCCGTGGGAGCCGGACCCGCGGGAATCGCCATCGACCAGGCCACGGACACGGTGTACGTCGCCGACGAGACCAGCGACCAACTCAGTGTCTTTAGTGGCGCATCCTGCAACGCGAGCGTGACGAGCGGATGCCGGAAACCGGCCTTTCACGTTGCCGCGGGCAACGGCGCCCGCGGTGTGGCCGTCGACGACAGCACGAACACGGTGTTCGTCGTGGACACACGCTCGAACTCGGTGACCGTACTCAGTGCGAAAACGTGCAACGGACGCGTGCATTCTGGCTGCAGCCGGCCGGCGCGGGTCGTGGTGGGATCGAGCCCCGGACGGGTGGTGATCGATCCCAGCACCGACACGATCTATGTGAGTAACGCCGGCACCGACACCGTCAGCATGATCGACGGCAAAACGTGCAATTCGGCGGTGCATTCGGGCTGCTGAGCCCCGACGTCATCGAAGGCGTGTGGTCTCGCGGCTCGCTTCACTGACGCGCCGTTGGCGCGGTCGATTCGAAATTACCCGTCACGTTGACGGAGAGAGACACCCTTGAGGACGTGGGGGATCCGGAGCTCTTCGAGTCCGACCCGCTCATGACCGGGTGCTCCGCAGCTTCACGCGGAGTAAGCGATGACGTGCTTGGGCTGGTACAGCATGATCGGATCGGTGCCCGGCACCTCAAGCATCGCGATCCGCCCGTAGTCCTCTTCAACTGTCGGCCCGCTGAACGTCGCGCCCTTTGCGGCAAGGTCCGCCATCGTTGTGTCGAGGTCATCGCACATCAGCGAGATCTCGTGGTGCCGCGGCGAGTCGTACGTACGACCCTCCCAGACAGAGTGTGTTGGATGCACGCCCATCTCGCTCGGCCCGCTCCGAAAGATCAGCCACGGCGGCTCTGATTCCCCGTCCCTGACGCAGGGCCATTCGACGACGTCTCGAAGAAACGCCCGCGTCGCCGGAGGGTCGTCGGAGTAGATCAGGGTGTGGATCGAGGTGATCATGTGGCGAGCGTATCTTTGCCGCCGACGACGGTCATCAAAGACTCGGTGGCGACGCGATTCACGCAAACCCGATCAGGCCTTTTTCGGTTTGCCGCGCCGCGACCGTTCTGCACTTCGATCGATCACGGGAACGGTTTGGCCTGGAGATATGGGCGTGGCGCGCACCAAGCGACCTGCTCACACTCTCCTCGAGGCTCCGGAGGAATCCCGATTGCCTCGACCGCTTGACCTCGCCACCAGGAGGTTTGTCCGGCACGGTGGCCGGCGCACCGTGGTGCCCACGACGTTGGTCACCGCCCGGCGCTACCGTTGCCGGCATGGCCAATTCCCCGGATCAGATCCGCGCTCTCCTGCACGAGATTTCCGAGAACCTCGTCAACATCATTCGAGAGCGTGACCACAGCGGGCCCATCGACCCAGCCATCCCTCCCCTGATAGTGCAGGTGGAGCAACTACAGATCGCCGTCGGTCGGGTCCTTGATCTGGTGGCTCCGACGGATTGACCTGGCGATCTGGCGCTGCCCGCATTGCGGATGACCCCAGCCGCCGGCGCACCTGCGCCTATGTCGGTGACCCGCCCTGGCTCTCGGTGCGGGCGGTGAAGAGCGCTCCGCCCTCCCGAGTCTCGATGGGGGGGTGCAGGGGGACGTGGCAGGCCGCCATGTGCCCGGGCCCGAACGGCCGCAGCGGTGGCTCCTCTTCGGCGCAGATCGGCGCCGCCGCCGGGCACCGGGTGCGGAAGCGGCAGCCCGAGGGCGGGTGGACGGCGCTCGGCAGCTCGCCCGTGATGGGCACGACCCGCTTGGCCCGCTCTTTGTCGGGGTCGGGCTCGGGGATCGTCGCGATCAGCCCGGCCGTGTAGTGGTGCACGGGGCGCTGGTAGATGTCGTCGGCCGACCCTGTCTCGACCATCTTTCCCAGGTACATGACACCGATGCGGTCGGCCAGGTACTTCACGACGGCCATGTCGTGCGAAATGACGACGTAGGTCATGCCATGGGCGTCCTGCAGTCGCTTCATGAGATTGAGCACCTGGCTCCGGATCGACACGTCCAGCGCGCTCACCGGCTCGTCCGCCACGATGACCTTGGGATTGAGGGTCAGGACCCGGGCGAGGCCGATGCGCTGGCGCTGGCCGCCAGAGAATTCGTGGGGGAAGCGCTCGACCGCGCTCGAGCGGCAGCCCCACCTCGCGCAGCAGGTCGCTGACCACCGCGTCCCGGGAGCGGCGATTGCCGATCCCCTGGATCTCCATCGGCTCGCGCAGGATCGCTCCGACGCGCATCCGGGGGTCGAGTGAGCCGATCGGGTCCTGGAACATCATCTGCAGGTCACGTCGGAAGCGGCGGAAGGACCGTTTCGAGAGGCCGAAGATGTCCGTGCCCTCGAACCGGGCGGTCCCGCCGTCGGGCCTCTCCAGCCCGACGATGATCTTGCCCAGCGTCGTCTTGCCGCAGCCGGACTCACCGACCAGGCCGAAGGTCTCTCCGACGTCCACCGAGAACGACACGCCACTCACCGCCTTGACCGAAGCCGTCTTCCGCTGGAGCACCAGCGCCGGAGGTGATCGGGTACTCGCGGACCACGTTGTCGAGGACGAGGATGTCGCGGGGGCGGGCGGCGGCCGAGGCGGTGAAGGTCACCGGGACCGGCGTCGTTCTCCGCCGCGGTCAGCTCGACCGGGCCGTCGACCGGGTGCCAGCACGCGAATGCGTGCCCCCCGTCGTGGCTGCTGAGTGGCGGCTCGTCGATCCGGCACTCCGTCGGTGGCCAGGCGGCAGCGAGGGGCGAAGCGGCAGCCCGGTGGTGGGTCGGTCAGGTCGGGGGGCAAGCCGGGAATGGAGAACAGCTCGATGTCGGGGTCCTGGGTCAGCTTGGGGATGGATCCGAGCAGCGACTGGGTGTACGGGTGGTGCATGTGCGAGAACAGCGGGCTCGTCGGCGCCGTCTCGACGATGCGGCCGGCGTACATGACGTTCACCCGGTCGGCCCGACCGGCCACCACGCCCATGTCGTGGGTGATGAGCAGCACCGCCATACCGAGCCGCGCCTTGAGGTCGTCGAGGAGCGCCAGGATCTGGGCCTGAATGGTCACGTCGAGCGCCGTGGTGGGCTCGTCGGCGATCAGGAGCTTCGGCTCGCAGGAGAGCGCGATGGCGATCATGACCCGCTGGCGCTGGCCACCCGAGAGCTGGTGCGGGTAGGTGGCCAGCTGGTCCCTCGGGTCGGGGGAAGCCCACCAGGCCGAGCAGTTCGGCGGCCCCTTCGAGAGCCGCCCGCTTGGAGGCGTCGCGGTGACGGCGGATCGGCTCGGCGATCTGGTCGCCGATGTTCATGGTCGGGTTCAGCGAGGTGAGGGAGTCCTGGAAGATCATGGCCACGTCGTTGCCCCGCACGGCCTGGATGTCGTGGTCGCTCAGCGGCACCAGGTCTCGGCCGTTGAGCTTGATCGACCCCGAGACGATGTGGCCCCCCGACGGCAGCAGCCGCATGATGGACAGGCCGGTCATCGACTTGCCGCAGCCGGACTCGCCCACCAGGCCGAGGGTCTCTCCCGCCTCGATGGAGAAGCTGATGTCGCCGACCGCATGGACGGTCGACCGGGAGAGGTGGATGTCGGTCGACAGGTCGCTGACCTCGAGGACGGGCACCGGCGTTCTCGAGCCCGGTCTCAGCGACGCCGCAGACGGACGTCGACGGTGTCGCGCAGGGCGTCACCGATGAAGTTGAAGGCCATGACGACGAGGACCAGGCAGATGCCCACCGGGTAGACGAGCCACCAGTAGCCGTCCTGGAGGTAGTTCAGCGCATCGGAGAGCATGTCGCCCCAGTCGACCTGCGGGTAGTTCAGCCCGAATCCGAGGAACCCGAGCAACGCCAGGAGGTTGATGGAGTCGGCCACCTGGAAGGTGATGTTGACGATGACGACGCCGAGGGCGTTGGGGATCAGGTGCTTGTAGATGAGCCGGTTCTGCGAGGCCCCCATGGTGCGCGAGGCGAGGACGAAGTCGCGCACCCGCAGCGTGAGGACCTCCCCTCGCACGAGGCGGGCCGACACCAGCCAGGAGAAGGCGCCGATGATCAGCGAGAGGCTGATGACGGTGGCCCCGTTGAAGTGGGCGCTCACGATCAGGATGACGAACAGGAGGGGGATCGAGAGCAGGACGTCGACGATCCGCATGAGGAGGCCGTCGACGAAGCCGCCGACGAGCCCGGCGACGGCGCCGACCAGGGTCCCGATCACGGTGGCGATGAGCGAGGCGAAGAGGCCGATCTCGAGGGCGGCCTGGCCGCCCTTCATGATGCGCCCCAGCTCGTCGAAGCCGTTGGCGTCGGTGCCGAGCGGGTGGCCGGCGCCCGGTGACTGGAAGGCGTTGAGCACGTTGGTGTCGACCTGGTCGGAGTGGTACACGAACGGCCCGAGGAAGCAGAAGGCCACGAAGAACACGATGATCACGACGCCGACGACGGCCAGCTTGTTCTCGACGAACGCGGAGAGGGCCAGGCGCCAGCCGGCCCGTGGGCCCTGGACCTGCCCACCCTCGGGAGTGGGCGGTATCAGGAGGGCGTCGGATGCGTCGCCGATGAGGACCATGGTCGTCTCGCTACGCGATCCGGATCCGCGGGTCGGCCACGCTCAGCGCGATGTCGGCGACGAAGTTGCCGACCACGGTCAGGACGCCACCGATGAGCACGAGCGCGATGACGGTCGGGTAGTCCTCGTTGTTGAGCTCGTTGATGAACAGCAGCCCAACGCCGTGGGAGTTGAAGAGGTTCTCGACGATCAGGTTGCCGCCCAGGAGCGCGGGGATGGACAGGCCGATGAGGGTGATCATGGCCAGGCTGGCGTTGCGGACCAGGTGCCGCCGCAGGACCTTGGATTCGGGGAGGCCCTTGGCCCGCGCCAGGCGGATGTAGTCCTGGGCGAACGCGTCGAGCGCCGAGGAGCGCATGTAGCGCGAGTAGCCGGCCACCGAGGTGAGGGTCAGCACCATGATGGGCAGGAACATGGCGTGGACGTCGGTGATGTAGCTCCAGATCGACTCGGACTGGCTGGCCTCGGCCGGGAACCAGCCCAGGTTGATGGCGAAGACGCCGATCACAATGAGGCCGAGGAAGTTCTGCGGCATCGAGTAGGTCGTGAAGGCGACCGCGGTGAGCGCCTGGTCGGCGACCGAGTTCCGCTTCACCGCCTGGAAGATGCCGAGCGGGAAGGCGATCAGGACGCTCAGCGCAAGGAGACGCCGGACAGCCAGGCGCTGCGCGCCATGTTCTCCGCCAGGAGCGAGTTCACCGACTGGTTGAGCTTGTAGGAGTAGCCCAGGTTCCCGTGGAGCAGCTGGTCGAGGTAGGAGAGGAACTGGCTCCAGACGGCCGGTCGTAGCCGTGCGCCCGGTTGAACGCGTTGACCGCGGCCGGGCTGGCCCGATCGCCCAGCACGCGCCCGGCCGGGGGTCGGTGCGATGGCGTGCAGCATGACGAACGTGAGCAGCGCGATCCCGAAGATGACGACGATCGAGGCCGCCCCGCGGCGAATCAGGTACGCGGTCACCGGCAGCCGGGTCGTGGCGGCCGGTCCCGAATTCGCCGTGCTTAGGCATGCCGAGCACTCGACACGGTGCTCTGTTGGCTACTTCGTGAAGTACCAGTACTCCGGCTGGGCTGATACTGCGACATCGCAGCGAAGCTGGCCGGCGGTCCCCGATAGGCCCTTCTTGATGGCGAAGATCAGGTCGGGTTCGGGCTGGAAGAGCCCGGGCTGGTGGTGGGTGATGTCGGAGAGCTCGGTCTTCACCGCGGTCGGGTTCAACGAGTTGGCCGAGGTCATGATGTCCTTGTCGATGATCGGGATCGAGAAGCCGCCCTGGTTGAACGAGCCGGTCGTGTTGAAGAGCTCGTTGGTGGTCGGGTACAGGTCGTCGGTGAAGCCGCCGAAGTCCTCCATCGCCCACGTGTTGTCGTTGTTCGGGTTCGACACGTCCGACAGGTTCGAGGTGATGTAGTTGAACGTCTTCGACTGCAGCTTGATGGTGATGCCGACCTGCTTGGCTTCCGAGGCCAGCGACTCGACGATCGTGCCCGATGACCGGCACGCCGGTTCGCGTAGACATGTTGAAGGTGAGCGGGGTGCCCTTGGGGATCCCCGCTCCGCAGTCGCTCGACCCGGTGCCCGCCTTGGCACACGTGGTCGTGCCGTTCGGGCTTCACGTCCCACCCGTGCGACGACAGGAGCGTCGAGGCCGCCGAGACGCTGAACGGGTACGGGTTGGTGAGGGCGTCCGACGGGGTGAACGGCGTGGACGGGATGGCCGGGACCGGCCCGTAGGCCTGGCCGGCGGCGCCGTCGAACCCGGCCTTCGACTTGATCAGGCCCGGCTCGTCCTCCAGGTGGGCAATGGCCTGGCGGAAGTATAGAGCTGGCTTGACGATGTTGTCGAAGTCGCCCGTCTTGTCCTTGAAGTTGTAGGCGGCGTACTCGAACCCGAGGTCCGGGTACCCCCACACGCTGTAGCCCTCCTTCTCCAGCTTGGGCACCTGGGGCAGGTCGCTGAAGTCGACGTATCCCACATCGAGCTTGCCCGTCAGGAGCTGGTCGAACTCCGACGAGGTGGAGGTGAAGGCCACCTCGTCAATGTCGGCGATGTGGGGCTTCTGCGGACCGCTGTAGGCGGGGTTGGCCACCAGGGTCGTGGCGTCGGTCGAGGGGTCGAAGGTGGAGATCTTGAAGGGGCCGTCGACCATCTGCCACAGCGGGTCGGTGCCGTAGGTCGACAGGGAGTTCGACTGTGTGTTGAGGAAGTTGTAGATGGCCGTCGCGTTCGTCGGGTTGGTGAAGTCGACGATCGGGCCGTTGTCGCTGGTCTTGGCCCAGGCCTGGGCCGGCAGCGGCTCGAGCGCGCCCAACTGGTCCAGCTGGATGAAGGGCTGGTTGTAGGTCTTGCTCAGGTTGAGCACCAGGGTGGACGCGTTGGGCGTTGTCATGGAGACGAGGTTGTCGGGAAAGAGGCCCGGCGTGTAGTCGCCGTCGTTGGCCGGGCTGATCTTCACCGCCGCCTTGAGCAGGTCGATGTAGAAGGCCACGTCGGTCGAGGTGACCGGGGTGCCGTCGGACCACTTCCAGCCGGGCTTGATGGTGATGGTCACCGTCTTGTCGTCGTTGCTGTACTTGGGGGCGGGCGAAATGCTCTGGGTGTAGTCGACCGTCGGGGTCGGCGCCCTTGGGCGCCCACCACAGCGGCCGCCACATCAGGTCCTGGAACTGCGAGACGTCATAGGCGCTCAGATTGGAGCCCGGGGTGATGGGGAAGATGTAGGTCGGGCCCCCCGAGGGCTGCTCGGCGAAGGTGACCGTCCCGCCCGACGCGGGTTTCCCGGCCTGCGCGGGCAGTTGCCCGTAGGAGCCCGCCGGCTGAGAGCTGGCTCCGGCGGGTCCGGAAGGAACCACCGTCACGATCCCCAGGGTCAACATGCACGCCGCAGCAGCGGCTCCAGCCAACGTACGAACTCCCATGAGCCTTCTCCCTTGCTCTACGGAACCCCCGTTGAAGTCGTTACCCCCCGCAGTGGGGAAGATTCCCCGAATGTAACGCAACAGCCACATTCCGTTCATGGCCGGGCGGTTAAAATGTCACCGGAACGAACGATTGCTCGTTGAGAGACGGAATTTCGGGCTTGAACGGCGGTAGCCGGAAGAGCCGCTCCCGACAAGCCCGAGCAGGCCGTCGACCGAGGCCCATACAGCTGTCGTCACTCGCCTCTGAGGACGGTCGCGGTCGGGGTGCGGGCGGCACTGCGGCCTGGCACTGCTGCCACCAGGTTGGCCAGAACGAGCGCCCCCACGGCAACCAGAACGATCGTGCCGACCGGGACGGTCGGGGCGGCCACCGCGGAAAGCTGGTGTGCGAAGAGGTCCCACAGCAGCCGACCGAAGGCGATGCCGAGGGGTATCCCGACAACGAGGCCGACGAAGGCGACCACCGTCGACTGCCAGGCCACTGCGACCGCCAGCTGGCGCTGCGTGAAGCCGAACGTCTTCAAGAGGGCCATCTCTCTGCGGCGCCGTCGGACCGACGCCACCAGGGTGAGCCCGAGCGCCGCCACCGCCCCGACCGCCAACCCGCCGGCCAGATAGACCGGCGTCGCGCCGATCGTGCGGTAGTTCACGATCTCGGCGGGGCGTTGCGCGCCCAGGAGCTGCAGGGTGACGCCGTAGGCATTGGGACCCCCATGGGCGACGGACTGCGGGGTACGGAACACCCGCAGGGCCTTGCCGGCGATGCGGGCCAGCGTTCGATGTGCGGCAGCCGCATTCGTCCCGGGGCGCAGCCGGATGAACAGGGCGTTCGGTCCCGATTCGGGGCCGAACTGGTCGAGCAGCGCCTTCGGGATGATCGACGTGGAGATCAGCGCCCCGGTGGCCATCGTGGGGTGGACGCCGAGCACCGTCCCGATCGTCGGCAGAGTGGCGGTGCCTACGATCCGCAGCTGGATGGTCCCGGCGGCGCCCCGCAGGACCACCGTGTCGCCGATGTGCCTGTGCAGCTGGGCCAGCGTGCCGAAACCGAGCACGATCTGGCGGCCAGCCTCTATCCCGTGACCGCTGAGGACGGGTGGGGTGATCGCCGCGTGCGTGGGCTCGACCAGGAGTGGGACGACCTGGCCATCGACCGTCGCCGTCGCGAAAAAGACCCCGGTGGTGCTGGCCACCGAGGGATCATGCGCCAACAGTGGGCGCACCACCGCGGTGGGAACGGGTCCGTACCCGTCGGTCGAGTAGTAGGCGTAGTCGAAGTTCCACCCGTACAGACTGGGCCGGGAGATCAGCGTGTTCAGGCTGGCCCCGAAGGTCACGGTGGTGACCACCACGGTGACCGCCAGGATCGCGCCGACCATGACCGAACGAACGGGAACCGCGCTGCGGCCCCGCCCGCCGTCAAAGGCGAAGCGCAGTCCGGCGACGGCCGAGACGGGCAGCCCGGCGACCAGGGCGAACTGCACGACGTCGGACGGTCGGTCCCTCGCCCCGTCCCGGGCGCCGGCGCGGTGCGGCGCCTGGCGGTAGGCGATCACCGCCGCCGCCCCGCCGATCACCAGGATGAGGGCGAGGACGCCCAGACCGAGGACCGTCCAGTCGAAGTTGACGCCGGGAGACGGGTCGACGGAGCGCACCGGCCCGAACGGCGCGAGCGGGGACAGGCCGATGGCCACCGCGGCCGCCAGCACCGCGCCGGCGGCGACGGCCCCGACGAGCCCGAGCAGGCCGTCGGTCGAGGTCACCAGCGGTCCGGCGCCGATGGCTCGCAGCACCGAGGTCTCCACGGCGTCGGCCCGCAGCTGGCGGGAGAGGGCCTGGATCCCGATGAGCAGCGCGGCCAGGGCGGCGACGGCCCCGAAGACGCCGAGCGCGATGGCCTCGGGCCGGATCGCCCGCTGCGCCTCGGCCTCGATCGCCGCCGTGTCGTAGACCTGGAGCGATTGGGCCCCGCTGCCCTTGGTGAAGGAGCTGGAGGCCAGGAGGTGGGCGTACTCGTGCTCGACGGTGGCGTCGAGTCGGCTCCCTCCCGTGATCTGCACCCCGTCATAGGTGCCGGCCTCGCAACAGGTCTGGAGCTCACGGCTCAGTGCGGCCGTGCCCAGGAGAAAGCCGGTGTTGCCCCGGTCGATGTCGTCCTGGATCACCTGGGTGTTGAACACACCCACCCCCACCACGTGGAAGTCGATGATCCGGTAGGGCCGGAGGCTCGTCTGTGTGGACTTCCAGATCCCGATCCTGACCTGGGAACCCGCGTGGAGACCCAACAGCGCGGCCGCCGTGGGGGTGGCGACGATCTCGTCCGCCCGGTTCTGGTCCGCCGACCGTCCAGAGGTGATCGTCACCCGGTCCTGCCGGGAGTACTGGCCGTCCTGGCTGGCGATCAGCTCCACCTGGGCCAGAAGCACGGTGCCCAATCCACCGCTCGGCGTGAGGGTCGCGCCGTTGAAGGAGACGGCACATCCGACCCGCTTGACGTGCGGCAGCCGGCCGATCTGGGCGATGAACCCCGAGGCGCAGTCCAGGGTGTCGGTCGGCTGTACGAGGAGATCGGATGGATTGGTCCCGGCCAGGAAGGTCGGGTACGAGGACTGGGTGCGCCGCGCCGCGGCGATCGACCCCATGGCCAGGCCGCCCACCAGCCCGATCAGCACCATGATGGTCAGGTAGCCGGGCCACCGACGGCGAAAGGTGGCCCGGAACCGATACCAGGTGCCGGTCAGCACCCCGTGCTCACGACGTCAGAGCTCCCTCAACCCCTCTACCCGGGCCATCACTCAAAGTGTCACCCACGGTCGGTCGGTCGCCAAGGGGGCCAGGACCCGGATCTCGCTGGTGGCAGCACCCGAAATCCAAGGTCAAATGGTCACGGGCCGCCCTCGGCGCCCACGTGGGCCTTCCGGCTCGTAGGTCCCGCACCGGAGCCGTGGCGCTTTCGTCCGCCGGCGATCCGAGCGGCCCGCGCCGGCAGCCGGCAGGCGGCTCGAGTGGGGGAGCCTGCCCCTCAGAAGGACTACGGCTTGTGCGGCATGGCGTCGAACGCGGCGTCGACCGGAAGTTTCCAGTCGAAGGGCTCTCCGGCCTCCTTGTCGTCTGCCCGCTTCAGGTCCTTGGCATCCGCCCTGATCGGGTTCGCCTCTGCGCCATCTGCGCGCAAGAGATCATCAGGGCTGAACGACGCGGGGTCCGGCTCGATCCTCACCGGGTCCTGGACGGGTGGCGCATCGGGCGGCTCGTCGTACGATTCGGTCCCCGCGCACGGACGAGCTTTGTCGCGTGGCCGTTCGAGAGCCAACGAGCTTCGTGGCGCCCGAACGGGTCGGTGTACCAGCCCTCCTCGACCTCTTTGTCCATCGGGATCATCGTACCGAGCCCTCACCCGCGGCCCGCGGCCGGACGCCGGTCGCCCGTCCGCGCGGCGAGACCGATGGAGCACGCGGTCACCGAGCCGGGGCCTTCGTCGTGTCGAGTCGCGGAGCGGCTTGGCCCCGGCGAAGCCGTCTCAATGTCTGCGCGATGTCAGCGCCCCGCGCCGGTCGGGCGAAGAGATATCCCTGGGCGTCGTCACAGCCGAGCTGGTCGAGGACGAGGAGCTGATCGTCCGTCTCGACCCCCTCGGCGATGCAGGTGAACCCGAGCGCCCGGCTGATGTCGATGACCCCCCTGACCATGGCCGAGCCTTCCGCATCGGGGGTGATCCGGTCGATGAAGGATTTGTCGATCTTGACGAGACTGACGGGAAGGTCGGCGAGGTAGCTGAGCGAGGAGTATCCCGTGCCGAAGTCATCGACGGCGAGGCGGAGTCCGAGACCTTTGAGAGCGTGGAGACGGGGAAGCGTGAGGTCGAGGTTGTCGATGAGGGTGCTCTCGGTGACCTCCAAGACCAGGGCCTCCGGTGGCAGGCCGGAATCGTCGAGCGCGCGGGAGACGTCGTCGACCAGGTCGGGTTCTTGGAGCTGGTGCGCGGAGAGGTTGACGCTGATGTAGAAGTCCTCGTCGACCAGTCCGCTCTGCCGCCAATGTTGGGCTTGGCGAGTGGCGTCGCGCAGGACCCGCCTTCCGAGCGGAACGATGAGACCGGTGGCCTCGGCGATGGGGATGAAGTCGATCGGGGTGAGGAAGCCTCGGCTCGGATGGTTCCACCGCACGAGGGCCTCGGCTCCGATCAGTCGGCCGCGTGTGTGTATTGACGATCGGCTGATAGAACACCTCGAACTGGTCCGCCTCGAGCCCGGCTCGCATGTCGGCGGCCGTCTCCAGGCGACGGACGGCGTCGGAGTGCATGTCGGGTCGGTACATCTCGAAGCGACCCTTCCCGTTGTGTTTCGCCAGGTACATCGCGAGATCGGCGTCGCGCAGCAGGTCGTCGGGCGTCTCCTGCGGGCCGCTGGCCGAGAGCGATGCCGATGCTCGCCCTCATCGACACTTCGCTGGTCAGCACCTGGAAGGTGGGAATCAGCGCCTCGGTGATGCGCTCGGCGACCGCCTCCGCCGCCGCGGGCATCGATCCCGACTCGACCAGGACGGCGAACTCGTCTCCACCGAAGCGGGCCACGGTGTCGCCCGGACGGGTGGCTCGGCGAAGGCGTTCGGCGACCGCCACCAACAAGCGGTCGCCCGCCGGGTGTCCGAGGCTGTCATTGACGGTCTTGAAGTCATCGAGGTCCAAGAAGAGGACGGCGATGGGATCGGCCTGGCGGTCTCCCCGGTCCATGGCGTGCGAAAGCCGGTCCAAGAACAGGGCGCGGTTCGCCAAGCCGGTCAAGGTGTCGTGGAAGGCCTTGTGGTTCAACTCCATCTCCAGCTCGCGACGATCGGTGACATCACGACCGTTGAGCACGATGGCGCCGACGTCCGGCTCGTCGAGGAGGTTGTTGATGACCGTGTCGATCGTTCGCCACCCGCCGCTCGCGTGCGCTGCTCGGTATTCGAACTTCGCGCTGGCGCGGAGTCCCCCGGTGAGGACCTTGGTGAACTGGGCTTGGACCGTCAGCGCGTCGTCCGGATGGATGAACTCCTCGAGGAATTTCCCGACGATCTCGCTCGGTGGGTGGCCCAGCACCGCGCCGACCGCGGGGCTCTCGTAGACGATGCGCAAATCGGCGCCGAGGAGCGTGATGAGGTCCGAGGAATACTGCACCATGGACTGAAACCGTCGTTCGGTTCTCGTCTCGTAGAGCACGCGCGCGAGCTCGACGCGGCCGAACGCCAGCGTCAGCTGGGCGGCAATGGAGTCGAGGATCTCCCGCAGATCAAAGGGGAGTGGCCGGGTGTGAGCGAGTATCAGCCTCTCGTGAGTCTGGTCGCGACTCGACAGCTCAAGCTGGGTCCAGATCGTGCCCTGCGGCGTCCCCGCCACCGTCTCGCCACTGGCGAGTCGGACCGATCGTCGGTCACCGTGGCCCGTTGCTCGACGTCACATGCGACGGCGGCGCCCACGAAGACCGGTCCAGGTGGAAGAGACGATCTCCTCGCCCTGCTCGCCCGAGCGTCGGTCACGACGCAGCCGATGACGACGGCGCCACCGAGGGCGGCAACTGCCTCGACCGCGGCGTCCCACACGTTCGAGCGCTCGGTGGCCGCCACCAGCCGCTCCGAGATGCTCCGCAGTGCCTGTTCGCGGCGGGCATTGACGGCCTGTGATCGCGCCAAGCCGGTCAGCCGAACCATGACCAGCACGAACACCACCGCCGAGGCACCGGCGAGGACGCCGGCGTCGCTCGGAACGCCGACCACGTCGCGCCACACGGTGAGCACCGGGGCGGCCAGCGCTGCGGCGCTCAAGAGCGCCAGCGTGAAGAGGCTCAGCTCCCGGGAGCGCCGGGGTTGCTCAACGGTGAGCTGGCGCATCGACGGATGCAGTGCCGCGGCTCCCCAGCACAGGTAGAACACGACCCACCCGAGATCGGTTGGACCACCCACCTTCCACGAACCGTGCAACTGGATCCAGCCGTAGGCGGAGTCGGCCACGAGCAGACTCAGGGCGCCGATGGTCAAGAGACGGACCGACCCGTTTCGCGTGCCGCCCCCCACCACCAGGCGGACGACGACGCACAGCAGCAAGATGTCACCGAGGGGGTAGGCGATCGAGACCAGTTTGGGGAACAGGCTCAGGTCGCCGGCCCGTACGTACGGCTGAATCAAGAAGATCCACGACAGCACGCCGAGGCCCGAGGTCACGATGAGGGCGTCCAGCAGGGATCCCAGGTCGCCATCGCGGCGCCGTCGGAGTCGCACCATCGCGACCAGCCCCGTCGCCAGGAGCAGGTAGGTGGCGAGATAGAAGGCGTCCGCGATCGACGGGAACGGGTTGGACTGGTGCAGAACCCTGGTCAAGAAATCGTAGGAGATGTCACCAAGGGCGAAGGTCGTCACTCCGAGTCCGACGAAGATCCACGCCATGCGGTGGGTCGGCCTGTTGCGGATCACTCCGATCGCGATCGCCGCAGCCGAGCCCAGACTGAGCAGCCCCCACAGGTAGAGGTGATACCGGGGCAGCAGGAACACGGCGACGACGAGCGGCACGTTCACACCCAGGTACACCCAGGGTGCGAAGGAGTGTCGCTCCTTGGGTGGCATGGGCGTACCGGCGGCCGGCGCGCCGCTGAGGCGGGTTGCCGACGACGGGGGTTCCAGCGCTGGAGGGCCAGCGAAGCCGACCGATCCGTTTGTGGATTTCAGGCGCACCCGTTGGCCTCTGGACTCGATCTGTTTCGCCGACGGGGTCTCGGCCGACGCCGAAGCTGCTGAAGGCAGAAATTTAGTTCAGGTTATGCCCGGCACCGGGGATCCCCGATCTCCGACGGGCCGGGACGGCACCTGGCAGACCGGCTACTGGGTGCGGAGTAGCTGTCCGGCGGCCCTCGACCGTGCGGCCAGAGCCGGTGCGACGGCCAACAGGTTGGCGACCACGAGCACGCCGAGGCCGAGCGCCACGAGCAACCACACCGGCAGACTGGCGACGGGCACCACACCCAGGTTCGTGGCAAACGCCCGCCACACCGCCTGACCGACGACGATGCCGAGTGGGATGCCCACGACGATCCCGACCAGGGCAACGGTCGTCGCCTGCCAGCAGACCGCTGCGCCGACTTGGCGGTTGACGAACCCGAGGGCCTTCAGCAGGCCGATCTCGCGGCGGCGGCGCGCCACGCTGACCACGAGCAGGTGCAGGAGCGTCGCCACGCCGAACAACGCGAGCATGATCCCCACGATGAGCGGGAAGTTCACCGCTTCGCCGAAGTTGATGAGCGAGACGGGAGTGGACGGCCGTACGGCGATGCCGCGGGAGACGTACCGGGTGACGGCCGCGCGTCCCCTGCGGGCCGCCGGTCGTTCTCGCCAAGACGGCGAAGCTCTGATCCGCGGTGGACGGCGTTCTGGCACCTGCGCTGTGCCGGCCCGGGTGGGCACGACCGCGTGCAGGTAGCCGCCGTACGTGAACGCCGCGCCGGTGCCGAGGCCCCCGAGCCCGGCGTCGCTCGGGAACGATGCCGTGCCGACCACCCGAAACGAGGCGGTCCTCGTCCCGCCGGTCGGCCGTTGCACGGTGACGCGGACGGTCGAGCCGACCTGGGCACCAACCTGGTGCAGCGTGGTGGTGCCCAATGCGATCTCGCCGTCGGCCGCGGGCAGCCGCCCGCCCACGACGGACAGGAGGAGCGGGCCGCGCACGGACTTCCCGGTCACCGCGCCGACGCTGGTCCCGTTGATCGTGATCTCGTCTCGGGAGACCTCCATGATCGCCGTCAAGGATGGGTCGGCCCTCAGGCTGGTCACCAAGGCGGTGGGGTTCCCACGCCCACCGAGGTTCGAGAAGATCAACTGGTAGTCACTGCCGTAGAGCGCGGGACTGGCCGTGAGGTGCGACAAGCTGGCGCCGAACACGGCCGTCGCGGACAGCGCCATGACGGCCAGCGCCGTGCCGAACAGCGCGGTACCGACCGGCACCGACGCCGCCCCGCGACCCCGTTCGAGCGCGTGGCGAACCCCGATGACGGCGCTCGGCGGCGCGCCGGTCGAGGTGAACCGGGCCACGAGCGACGACGGGTGCGCATCGGGTGCTCGGTCGTCGCCGATGTGTACCCGTGAGGCGCGCACGGCGGGCCAGGTGCCGAGCGCCAGCAGGACGAGCACGGTGGCCAGTGCGCCGACCAGGAGGATCAGCGGATCGAAGGAGAGACCGGTGGACGGCTCAGCCAGCCGCGCTTCGCCGACCGGGGTGAGGGGGGACAGGGCGAAGGCGACGGCCACGGCCCCCGCCGCCCCGACCAGCGCCACCAGCACGTTGCGTGCGGTGCCGAGGGCGACCAGCTGACGCCGCGGCAGGCCCAGGGCAACGAGGGTGGGGTACTCCTCGCTCTCGACCACGCTCTGGCGCCCGAGCGCCTGTCCGATCACGGCCAGCGCCGCCAGAGCGGCCAGTGCGGCCAGCACCCACCAGCCGACGGCCTGGGGGTGGATCGAGGCCGCGACCGCCTGCGGCGGACGTGTCCTGGTTGGACACGTAGATGAGGTGGAGGGCGCTGACGTCGGCGGCGAATCGAGGGAGGTCCGCCGTCCCGTGCCGCAGCCGAACGAGGTACACCGAGGCCAGCGCCGTGTGCGTGTTCACGGCGCGTGCGAACGCCTGCGTGGTGAAGATGTCGTACTCGGGAGCCTGTCCCGACGGAAACTCCAGCTCAGCCGCTTCCAGGCCCACCACGTGCACGGCAACGGTCGGCCCCGACGAGGGTTGCCCATCTGGCACCTGGATGCCAACGGGATGTGGATCACCGTCCCGATGTGCACGCCGTAGTCCTGCTGGAGGTTGTAGGAGGCCAGCACCTCGTCGGGTCGCCGACTGGTTGGGCATCCGTCCGGCGACCAACTTCACGACCCGGGCCAACGCGGCCGGCGACAGCTCGTTGACGTAGAAGTCCGACTCGATGATGCGGTGGCTGCACGTACAGGTCGGCTGCCCGCTTGCCGGAGCCCGCACCGATATGACGGAGGCGACCTCGGGCAGCTTCGCCAACTGCGGAACCGGTCGGTCGTTGTAGATGTACGCGTCGAAGCCGTAGGCGGCGACAAAGCGAGGGAACGCCGTGGCGGTCCGGCGGCCCGCCGCGACGCCGGCCAGCACCACACCGCCGATGACGGCGATCAACACGACCAAGATCAGCCACGAGCGCCATCGGCGGCGGAGCTCCGCGCCAAACACCAACCCGACAGCCCCCAAGACGACCTCCTCTGCCCAATGTGGCCCATCGGACGGTCCTGCCCAAGGGGGTCAGCTGGCCTTGCGGGCTCGTGGTAGCACGCTCGCCGGCGAGCGATCATCGACGTCAGGAGGCCGCACACGGGGTGAGTGCGGAGGCCCCTCCTTTCGCTCCCCGGACTCTCCGGCGGTGTCTCGCCTCTGGCGTCGCGTCACGGGAACGGGCTCCGGGGACGCCCCGGAGGGGCTCGACCGACCCTCACCCGGACCTGGTAGACGAACTACATTGCGAAAAGCGCTCCGGTCGTCTCGAAGAAGCCGGCCCGCGTGGCGTCGCCGCCGAGAGACCATCGAGGAGCAGCGAACCGGTGCCCGACTCGTCGCCGATGAAGCTATTTGCCCTGGCCGACCTCGTCACACCCATGGCGCTACGGGTGGCGGCCACGCTGCACCTCGCCGATCACATCGCGGGCGGCGCCGTCACGATCCCTGCTCTGGCCGAGCGCACCGGCTCCGATCCCGACGCCCTGGGCCGGATCGTCCGCCACCTCATCCCGGTCGACGTCTTCACCGAAGGCGGTGACGGCACCTACGGTCTCGGACCACTCGGTCGGCTGCTTCTCTCCGACGACTCGGCTCGGGGGAGGGACTGGCTCGACATTGGCGGCGCCGTCGGCCGAGCAGACCTCGCGCTGCTCCGGCTCCTCGACACCGTCACCACCGGGCGGGCCGGCTACCCGCTCGTCTATGGACGAAGCTTCTGGGAGGACCTCGCCGACGACCCCGTCCTGTCCTCGTCCTTCGACGCGCTCATGGGCGCCCACGTCCACACCGACATCGGTGAGCTCGTTGATGCCTTCGACCTGACCGCAGCGGCCCACGTCGTCGATGTCGGCGGCGGGAACGGCACGCTGCTGTGCGCCATCCTCGCAGGGCACCCAGAATTACGCGGCACGCTGGTGGACCTGCCCGGTCCGGCCTTGGCCGCCGAGGCCACCGTGGCCGAACAGGGTCTCGGCGATCGGTGCGAGGTCGTCGTCGGCAGTTTCTTCGACCCCCTTCCCGTGGGTGGGGATGTCTATGTGCTGTGTGGTGTGCTCCATGACTGGAACGACGATGACGCCACCACCATCCTCCGCCGGTGCGCCACGGCTGCCGGGAGCGACGGGACCGTCGTCGTGATCGAAGGGCTCATCGACGCGGAGAGCCGGTCGGCGAGGACGGGCATGGACATCCGGATGCTCGCCTACATGTCCGGCCGCGAACGCACGCTCGCCCAGCTTGCAGCCCTGGCCAAGACCGCGGGTCTCACCGTGACGGGCTTCAGACCCGCCTCCTACCGAACGCTGACCGAGCTGAAGCCGATCGGCTGAACCGGGTCGTGCGGCCGAAGCCCGCCGCCGAGCGACCGGGACGAGCACAGCCGGCGCGAGCCCGGCGGAATACGGGTGCCGCGTGCAGCGTCGTCGACGTTCGCCGCACGGAACCCCGCACCGCGAAGAACGGCGATTCGGGTTAGCGTCCCCACAGAAATCGCCCCCTGCCCGGGGGGTTGGGAGGGGGCGATTTCTATTCCACGACGCACGCATCGGTGAGTCAGGGAATAACCGCAGAGTAGGGGTGTGCCCCGGGCTTCCAGCGCAGTTTCGATGAGCTTTCGCGTAACTGCAACAGAAGAGTCAAGGAGCGCTCCTGGCGCTACCTTCTCCGGATGGCCCCGCTCCGCCCGCGCCTCTTCCACCGAGCTCGGGCCGCGTTCCGGGCAGCCGGTTCTGGCAAAACGGCCGATGCTCGCGCGCTCGGGGTCCTTCTCGGGCGGCCTCTCCGTCGGCCCGCGGGCCAGGTTGGAGGATTCCCGCATGCGGATCCTGATCGTCGGAGCAGGGGTCGGCGGCCTGGCCGCGGCGCGTGCGCTCAGCGCAGACGGCCACGACGTCGTGGTGTTCGAACGGGCAACCGGGCCCCGTGACGGTGGTGCGGCGGTGACCTTGTGGAGCAACGGCACCGGCATCCTGGGCGAGCTGAGGGTGTCGCTCGACGGCGTCGGCGGACAGATCGACGTCTTGGAACAGCGTGACTTCCGGGGCCGGACGCTGCTCTCGGTCGATGTCGGTCGGTCGGCGTCCCACTACGGCCATCCCCACATCTGCCTGCCCCGTTGGCGGCTGCTCGAACGGTTGGCCGAGGGGCTGCCGCCGGCCATGGTCCGCTACGGCCGCGCCTGCACGCGCCGTCGACCCAGGACGGCACCGGCGTGCAGGTCGACTTCGCCGACGGAAGTCGCGAGACGGGCGACCTGCTGATCGGCGCCGACGGTCGCAGCTCGGTGGTCCGGGACACCCTGTGGGGCCACGATCCCGCCGAGCCGAGCGGCTGGGCCACCTGGCAGGGCGTGACGCCCATCCCGCTCGAGATCACCTCGTCGCGCCGAGGGGTCATGTTCGTCGGACCGGCCGGACTGTGCGGCCTGATGCCGGCGGGCGAGGGGCTGCTGCAGTGGTGGTTCGACCAGCGCTGGACACCGGATACGCCGACGCCCGCATCACCGATCGCCGCGTTACGGGAGCGCTTCGGTGGTTGGGCGGCGCCGGTCCAAGAGGTCCTGGCCGCGGTCAGCGACGACGATGTCGGCTTCTTCCCGCACTACCGGCACGCGGTCCCGTCCACCTGGGGGACACGGCGTCACCACGCTCCTCGGAGACGCCGCGCACTCGATGCCGCCGACACGCGCCCAGGGCGCGAACCAGACGCTGGAAGACGCCTGGGCCTTGGCCGTCGCGCTCCGACGCGGCGGCGACGCGGCCGACGCGCTCCGCAACTACGAGCATGCCCGGGCCCCGAAGGCCGGCCTCGTGGCCAAGCAGTCGGGGAAGGAGGACACCAACGAGTACCGGCCCTGGTTGATCAAGCTCCTGCCCAACGCGCTGGTCGCCCGCTACTACACCCGATGGCTCGGCCAGGTCAGCAACTACCTCACCTGAGCGCTGGCACGAGCGCCTGGGGAACCCACCGTCTCAGTTGCCCCGCGGTGCGTCCTGGTCGCTGATCCGCTGGATCTGTTGTCGCAGGAAGCCCTCCGGGTCCTGCGCCCGCGCGATGAGGACCTCCTGCACCTCGGCGTGGGTAAGGAGCAAGAAGCGGTCGGTGCGGATCGCCTCGACCACCTGGGCCCCCACCACCTCGGGTTGCAGGGGAGGCAGGTCCGGCCCGTGGAGAGGCCCAGGCTCTCCGAACCATTCGATCTGGTCGCCGATGTTGGTGATCACGGGCCCCGGGCACAGGCACGTCACGCCGACTCCGCGCGGGCGGCAGTAGAGGGCCAGCGCCTCGGACAGTGCGATCACGGCACCTTTGGTGGCCGAATAGGGCAACCGCTCGTAGCTGTAGGCATAGAGGCCGGCGGTCGACGCCGTGTTGACCATGTGGCCGCTGCGCCGCGCCACCATGTCGGGCAAGAACGTGGTGATGCTGCGGGCGACGGACAGGAGGTTGACCTCCACCAGGCGACGCCAGCCGTCCATCGGGATCTGCTCGGGATAGCCGACGGCCAAGATCCCGACGTTGTTCATCACGATGTCGACCTGCCCGAAGGCGCCGAGTGCCGCCTCTCGGAGAGCATTCACCTGGTCGTCCGACGCCACGTCGCAACGGAACCCGATCGCGCGGCCGCCGGCAGCCACGATCTCGGCCACGACGGTCTCGGTGCGATCGCCGTCGAGGTCGGCGACGACGACCGCGACGCCGGATTGGGCCAGGGCGAGAGACGATGCTCGCCCGATCCCGCTTCCTCCGCCGGTGACGACGGCGACTTTGCCGTCCAGATCGTCCATCCCGTCCCCCGTTGCTCGATCCCCGCCACCGGACGATGCCGATCCGCCGGAACCTGAGCGAGCGATGAGTCGACCGGCGGGCGGCCCACACCCTACCGAGATCCGGGTTCCGGGCTCTCGGCGGGCAGCGACACCACGGCGTCGGCCGGCACGCGTCG